>NZ_FNKI01000001.1 GCF_900102925.1 Flagellimonas zhangzhouensis
CAGTTTACAACCCATAGGGCAGTCATCCTGCACGCGGCATGGCTGGATCAGTCTCCCGACCATTGTCCAATATTCCTCACTGCTGCCTCCCGTAGGAGTCTGGTCCGTGTCTCAGTACCAGTGTGGGGGATCCCCCTCTCAGGGCCCCTAACCATCGCTGCCATGGTGAGCCGTTACCTCACCATCTAACTAATGGTACGCATGGCCATCCCTGTCCGATAAATCTTTAATCGTCACATCATGCGATATAACGATACCATGGGGCATTAATCCAAGTTTCCCTGGGCTATTCCCCTGACAGGGGCAGGTTCCATACGCGTTCCGCACCCGTGCGCCGGTCGCCGGCGGAAAAGCAAGCTTTTCCCCGCTGCCCCTCGACTTGCATGTGTTAGGCCTGCCGCTAGCGTTCATCCTGAGCCAGGATCAAACTCTTCATTGTATTTCCTTGAATGTCTTCCGACATCCGGAAACCTCAGAGTCCCCGCATCAAAATGGTTCTTAATTCTCTTTACGCTGTCGTTACAATATGTATATGAACTTCTTTGTTTTTTTAACTCAAAATAACCAAGATTTTACTCCTGTTTTCCTTTCGTTAACGCCCTGCCTTATCAGCTAAGCGGGTGCAAATATACGCACGTTATTTTCTTTCCACAAAATGTTTTTGGATATTTTTTTCGAAAAAAAATCAATTAATTTATAAGTGCTTGTTTTTCAGTAATCACTAAATCTGCTTCTCAAAAAAATTATGAAAAGAAATTCCAAACCAACCCAAATCTGATCACAAAATCACGGTATGGGTAATTGGGTGCGGAGTAATAATTAGGCTCTGAAAAAATGGAATTCAGGTGTTCCAATTTGAAATAAATTCTAGTTTGTCTCACCTTGGCATTTATAAAAACATCCATTAAAGGATATGCTCCGAACTCTTCGTTGTTTTGAATATAGAATTCACCTAACAATGGATGATAGGCATTCATGTTATAAGAGGTAAAATATTTAAAGGTTACCCCTGTTTGAATGAACATGGCCTTATCAAAAACATCACTAGAAAAATACAAGGTGTTTCTCGTTACCAATTGTGGCAGGTTGAGCACTTGACTGTCTTGATCTACTTCTTGATACATTATTGTGTTCATCAAGGCCCATTTACGCCATTTTAACTCTTTCTGATATTTGACCTTTATATAATTTATGGTATTGGTTTCTTGAAATGGTTTCACAAAAGCTGTTTCTGATGCCCCATTCACTATATCTTCCTCTGTTATAGTAGAAGCAAAATAAGTGTAATTTTCCACGGAGTTCAACTCTGCCTGCAATAGACCAAAGATTTTGGAATCGAAACCAAATTCGATACTCTTGGTCTGAACCTTATCGAAATTATCCGTATTCTGCCAATTGAAATTCCTGTAATCGCTTTGAAACAACAAATAATTAAAATCGGGCATTCTTGAGGAGGCGTGCAATCCTCCAAATATGAAATGTTTAGGGGTCAATTGGAATTTGCCCAGTGCATCAAAATTATTCCCTGTAAGTTCTCCTGACACCGTATAGTTCACATTTCCTTCCAAGGACAATGGGCCAAAACTATTTTTATAGCTACCTCCTGCGGAAATCTCCTCCCCTTTTAATTGGTTTTGTATGGTTTCTTCTTCTGTAATTAAAAGGCTATTGAAGAAGTAATTGTAATTATATAGGTTAACATTCCCTGATAGACGCCCCAAGGTTTTATTGGAAAACTCCACACTGCCTTTGTTGAACATGGTCTTTAATCGGGCCCGATCTTCGATGGGAGTTACAAAAGGATCTTCGCCAAAGGCGCTATTGAGGGTTGATTGTTCAAAGTCGTACAGCTTTGATTCGTAACTAAACTCGTGACCTATGGTCAAGGTTGTTGGTTCTTTATCTTCATCATCCTTTTTATGATTGACCAGTTTGAATTGCTGATCAAAGAAGTAACGCTTCCCTAAAATGCGATTGTTGGCATTTTCAAAGAGTAAATCTATTTTGGCCCTATCGGCAAAATCATCCAGTCCGTCTTCAAACTGACTTCTATCCAATAATCCCCCACTCTCCTCGGAACTAAGTTTCTGAGACGCTATATGTCCACGTAGACCATAGCGCTCATTAGGAGATAAATAATTAAAGGTTATCCGAAACTTTTCATCTTGAGCTTCCTCATACCTATACTTTCCTAGTGATCTAAAACCAGTATAGGCTATTGAGGCATTAAAAGACCTTGACAAATTAAACGTCAATAGCGCATCCAGAAACTGACCTTGCTCCATTGAAGTCTTAAACATGAGCTCTGTCATCGGAGTTGGCACATGATAATATTTTATATCTTCTTTTTCGTAATAGCCATAATTACGCGCTGAAGCTCCCAAGGCAGGATAATAAGGTGTAGTCTTTAAGTTTTTACCCAATTCGTTATAAGGCTGACCCATATTTGCGAATGGCATCAATTCAAAATCATCCTTCCTTAAATAATTGTACTTATAATCCTTAAATATAGTAAGGGTAGTGTCTACACTGGTAGCAGCTCTATTATAATCGATGATTTTATAATCTGCAATGGTTATTGATACGGTATCCTTTGTTTTGAGCAGCGCCCTTCCTTTTCGTGCACTCTTATCCGCCCTTAAAGAATCCATCTTTTTGGAATCTACTGGTTTAATGGCCAAGGAATCTCCAGAGACCACTATTAAGGTATCCTTTTCTTTTGGCGGGGGTATTGAGTCTTGCTGGGCAAAAATGGCCTGAGCCGAAAAAAAGATAAGGGCAAACGTTAAAAATCTCATTCCACTATATTGGTTGGGCAAAGGTAAAAGTTTTGTTTCTAAAGAAATGTGAAAAAATAGGGCACAAAAAAAGTCCCGCTAATTGCGGGACTTTCCTTTTTGAAAAACAATGTTATTTCTAGTAACCAGGATTCTGATCTGCCTGAGTAATAGATTCGTTTGCATTGATTTCTGTCTGTGGGATAGGCCACAACAATCTGTTATCGTTATAGCTAATTCCTTTAGATTCGATAACTTCTTGAGCCAAGCCCAATCTTTTTACGTCGAACCATCTGTGACCTTCACCGTAAAGTTCCAAAAGTCTTTCTTGACCAATCAAGTCAACAAAGTTTCCAGAAGTTAAAGCTACATCACCTACATTGGCTCTAGATCTTACCTCGTTGATATAGTCAGAAGCAGCAGCATCGTTGTTACGTGCCAATAATTCAGCATACATTAACAATACATCAGCATATCTGTAAATATTAGGTTGATCTGTACCTGTAGCAACATCGCTGTATTTGGTCAAGATTCTGGCAGTCCCATCTTCTGGATCTCTAATAAGACCCAAACGAGCATCGCCAGCTTCAAAACTTTCAACCAAGGAAGCAGTTGGCGCAGTTTCCCTTCTACCACCTTCTGCAGATGGATAAAAGTAGAATGCCAATGCGTTACTATCGTCAGTAGAATAGTTCAATTTAAATATTGCCTCCGAGTTTGTGCCAGGCACGAACAAATCAGCATAATCGTCTACCAAAGAATAGCTTCCAATCAATGGCTCCAAAGTAGTTTGGGCAGCAGCATACTCTCCCAAAGCCATGTGTACTTTTGCTTTTAGCACACGTGCAGCATCGTTTGAGAATCTGTAAAGACCATTGTCATTAAGGCTACCCAATGCCGCATCGATATCAGCTTGAATGTAAGCATAAACTTCGCTTTCAGATGATCTAGCTACATTTCCAGCAGCAGAACCTTCTTGAGTTACCAATCCTTCTGGAACTGGAACACCTCCGTAAGTCTGCACTAAGTAAAAGTAGAAATAAGCTCTAAGTGCTCTTGCTTCTGCAATAGAAGCAGATTTAACAGCATCAGAAACTTCACCTTCCACAAGGGCATCCAAAGCTGCAATTACAGAATTGGCTCTAAAGATACCTGCATAGAAGCTTCCCCAGATATTAGTGTTGTTGGTATTACCTGTAGCACTAATGTTGTTTACGTTGTATTCTGTGTACGTAGGGAATGATCCTGTGTGGGTCAATTCATCAGCATAAAGTCCAGTTACCTGGATTGGCACCGCACCACCGATATTGGTGTTTTGGAATGCACTATAAATACCAACTACGGCCTGATCCGCTGTAGTATCATCTACGATAAAGTCAGCTGTACCCAACTGACCTGGGTTCGATAGATCTAGTAATGAGTCTTCACAACCTGTGGCGAACACAAGCAAAGACAATGTTAAACTGTATATTATTTTTTTCATCATTTTTTTTTTAGAATGAAACATTCACACCAAATTTCCACACTTTGTTAGCTCCCTGTGTCAAGAAATCAGTACCTGATGTTACTGCAGAAGCTCCACTATAGTTAACTTCTGGGTCGATTCCAGAGTAATCTGTGAACAACAACAAGTTGTCACCAGACACATAGAATCTTACCATATCAAAACCTAGAAGGTCTCTTGGCAAAGTATAACCCAAGGTTACGTTTCTCAATTTGATCCAAGAACCATCCTCTACAAATCTTGTAGAATCCAAGTTGTTGTGAGAAGCGGTGTCAACGTTAGGTCTTGGAAGACTAGCGTCAGTGTTTTCTGGAGTCCAGTAATCCAATTGACTTGTGAACTTACCATAGTTAGGGTTGGTTGAAGAACCAGAAAATTGCAATGTACTGTTGAATACATCGTTACCTTGAGACATTGCCCATAGGAAATCCAAATCGAATCCTTTGAAAGACAAAGTGTTTTTCCAGTGCGCAGTGTAATCTGCCCAAGGGTTACCTCCGATTACGTAGTCATCATCGTTGATAATACCGTCACCGTTTTGATCCACGTATCTAACATCACCAGCACCTACACCATTAGCAGCAAGGTTAGCAGGAACTTCATCATCAGATTGGTAAAGACCGTCAGCAACTAAAGTATAGAAAGCACCAAGAGGAGCACCTTCTTCGATACGGCTAACAAAACCTGTGCTAAATGGAGAGTTACCATCCAAAGAAGTAACCTCGTTATCCAATGTACTGAAACCTACAGTAGAAGTCCAGTTGAACTCACCATCTCTAAAGATATTGGCAGTAATTCCAACTTCGTGACCTTTGTTTGTCATGGAACCTACATTGCTGATAATACCAGCGGAAGCACCATCGATACCTACACCAAAACCAGAGTTACCTGGAAGTGGAACGTTCAACAACAAGTCATCGGTATCCTTGTTAAAGTAATCGTACTCAACAGTAATTCTATCGTTCCACAAACCGAAGCTTGCACCGAAGTTTAGCTGAGTAGTTTCTTCCCATTTTACATCTGGGTTACCAATAGTTGTGATACCTGTACCAACAACACCAGCATAACTTACTGCACCTACACCAGCTAGAGCGTCGTATGCACCAATACCTGTGTCGTTACCAGTTACACCGTAAGAACCTCTAACTTTTAAGAAAGTAAGTACGTCGTTTTTAAACCAATCTTCTTCTGAAAGGATATAACCCGCAGAAACAGATGGGAAATAACCGTATTTATTGTTAGGTCCAAATTTTGAAGAACCATCAGCTCTTAAAGAAGCTTCCAATAAATATTTGTTTTGGTAGCTAAAAGATGCTCTACCAATGAAAGACACCAAGTTATCTTCTGCGAAAGATCCTGCTGCATTGGTTACTGTAGCACCTTGAGATACGTTTTTCAACAATGGAGAGGCAAATCCTGTTCTTTCTGCAACTGTAGAACGAGACTGACGTCCGTTGTACTCAAATCCTAAGAAACCACCAACTGTGAAATCATCAAAGCTTTTGTCAATCAATAAACCTTGAGTGGTCATCAATCTTCTGATCACACGCTGTCTGTCTTCAGCCAAACCGTTTGATCCAGCACCTCTTGTAGAAGTTGAAGGCAAGTATGTTTTTTGGTAGAAGTCCAAGTTGTCTAGACCCCACTTAGAGCTAAATGTCAACCAATCGAAAAGATCGTATTGAAGCTCCGCATTTACCAATACTCTAAAAGTATCACCTGTAGCTTCGTTAGCCAAGGCGTTTTGTACTGGGTTAGAGAACAACCAAGAAGAACTATCAAAAGTTCCATCTTCATTGTAAATGCTGTTACCTGGGGATTCCAAGATAGCAGTAGACAACACACCATAGATATTGTTGTCACCGTTTACCAAGGTTTGTTTTTCATCAGTAACAGAAAAACCACCGATAAATCTGAATTTGTCAGTGAACTCTTGGCTCAAGTTCATTCTAAAGCTTTCTCTTAAGTAATCCTGACCCAAGATTACACCTTCTTGCTTGTAAGAGTTACCAGCAATGTAGTATTTGGTTTTGTCAGATCCACCAGAAATGCTCACGTCCAAACCACGAACAATTGCGTTGTCCTTGTAGATGGCATCCATGTAGTCATCACCTTGGTCGGCAACTGAATCATAAAAGGCATCCAACTCGTCTTGAGTATATCCTGTAAAATCATCACTACCGTCAACAGCAGTTGACCAAGTACCGTTAGGGTATCTTCCAGAGTTAGCGTAGTATGCATCACCATATCTCAACCACTCACCGTAGTTGGTAACATCGTACTTGTTTACAGGATTTTGGATACCTACGTAAGAACCAACAGAAATTGTTGGCTTACCAGCTTTACCTTTTTTAGTGGTAATGATCACAACACCGTTAGAACCTCTAGATCCGTAGATTGCTGCAGAAGCGGCATCTTTCAAGATTTCGATAGACTCGATGTCGTTAGGGTTAATACTGGAAAGTGCACTGTTCTGCTGACCACCAAACGAGTTAGAAACGGTAGTACCTGTTTCCACCTGAACACCATCTACAATGTACAATGGGTTGTTGGAACCGTTGATGGAAGTCGCACCCCTAATTCTCAATCTTACCTCACCACCTGGAGCACCAGACGCTTGGCTTACTTGAATACCGGTTGCATTACCTTGTAAAGCACCGGAAATATTAGCAGTGGAAACTTTTTGAACATCTTCTGAGCTCACTTGAGAGATAGAAGTAGTTACTTTCTTTTTAGAAGTAGTACCATAACCTGTTACCACAACCTCTTCCAAGGCTTGGGTATCATCTTCCATTTGTACATTGATTGTACTGGAAGCGCCTATGGTTCTTTCTACCGTTTTTTGACCGATATAGCTAAAGCGCAATACTTGGCCAGTGGCGGCAGTGATGGTATAATTACCATCAAAATCAGTTTGTGTTCCGTCGGTAGTACCAACTACCAATACAGAAACACCAGGCAATGGCAAACCGGTCGCATCGGTTACATTACCTGAAATTGTTTTCTCTTGTCCAAAAGAGAAGGACATGCACAATACCAAAAATGGCATGAGCACGTACATGAATTTAGTTCTCATTTACTACTTATTTTGAATTAGCGTCGCCAAAAATCTTGATAAAAAGAGGAGTTGCAAAAATTTTAACAGGCCAGCAACCATGGGGGATGAGACAATCTTCCATTTTGTTTTATTATTTTTAACAATCAATAAAGTGTCAATCATCTGATTACCTGATTTGTAGGAATTTATTTCACATTTATTTAACCTAAAAAGCAAGTCCAGACAAGCAGGTGTTAAAGTTTTAGCCCTCATGTTAAAATCATGTTATCGCTCTTTTTCTGAAGCTGGAACCGACGAAGCGGGTCGAGGATGCCTTGCCGGACCCGTCACCGCTGCAGCCATTATTTTGCCAGAAAGCTTTAAAAATTCCATTCTCAACGATTCCAAACAGTTATCCGAAGTAAAGCGCGAACTTTTACGCCCAATATTGGAAGAAGAAGCAGTATCCTTTGCCGTCCAACATGTGTTTCAAGACGAGATAGATGAAATAAATATTCTCAACGCCTCCTTTTTGGCCATGCATCGCGCATTGGACCAACTGCAACAGGCCCCTAGTTTTATATTGGTGGATGGCAATCGGTTTAAACCCTACCCCAACATAGACCATGAGTGCATTATTAAAGGAGATGGAAAATACATGAGCATTGCCGCAGCTTCTGTTTTAGCCAAAACCTACCGCGATGCGTATATGGCACAAATTCATGAAGAGTTTCCCATGTACAACTGGAAAAAGAACAAAGGATACCCTACCAAAGAACATAGAGAGGCGATAAAAGCGTACGGACTTACCAAATATCATAGAAAAAGCTTCAGACAACTTCCAGAACAATTATCGTTGGATATTTAAAAGTTCTAACTTTGTTTGAAACTTCATGCATGAGATTTAAGGTACTTTTTTGTTTGACCGCCATTTTTTTAGCATCCTGCGCAAAAGAGGTAACGACCAAAGATTCCCTACTGGACCACCTACCTCCCAACCCAGCCCTTATAATTAAGGTAAACAACCTCACCAATTTTAAGAGTGAACTTAAAAACAACTCGGTTTTAAAAAAGCTTGAGGATTTTTCCAATATCCAAGATATATCTGGAAAGTTGGAGGGATTAAATCCACTTTCTACGGATACCAAATGTCTTTTAGGTTTTTATGAAGTTGGGAAGGACACCTATGATTTTATTTTGGTGACACCGAACAAGCCCGGTCTATTTAATGTGGATAGCATCAGCAATAAATCGGTGGAGTCCTTGACCTATGAAAATGCCTCAATCTCAAAATATGTTTTGGACGACAAAGAAGTTTATAGCGTGGTAGAAGGGCAAAACCTTTTAATGAGCTCTTCTCAAATGCTGATGGAAAATTTGGTACGCACCAAAACCAAAAATCCGACAGACCCTATTTTATCCAAAGTGTACCAAACCAATTCTCCAGATAAATCGGCCACCTTTTTTATGAATATGGAAGGGAACACTTCCCTCCTATCCTTAAAAGAAGGATCAAATTCAGAGAGCAAATCATTTTCCTCTTGGGTTTCGTTGGATTTTACTGCGAATTCGGATGACATCAATCTTAGTGGTGTGGCTATGGCAAACGATTCCACTAAAAATTTCATCAACCTTTTTAAAGGTACCAATGCATTGGTAAACAAAACTCCAAATTTGGCGCCGCTCAATGCCGAAGCTATTTTGTCCTATACATTTGATGACTATCAGGTTTTTGCCAAAAACCAAAATGTGTATCTCGACAGGGTCAAAGCTGTGGATTCCCTTTTCAACACCATTGAAGAAGTGGGTATGGTGTATATGAACAGCAGCAAAGCTGTATTATTACATTCCTATGGCCCCCAAGGTCTTTTTGACTATCTGGATAGTCAAAAAGTGGGGTCCGAAAATTATCAGGGAAGTGAAATCATGTCGCTTCAAGAAAAGAATTTCATTACCGAAGCTTTTACTCCCTTAGTTTCTGATTTTGAATCGAATTTTTGTACCATTTTAGAAAACAGTTTTGTTTTTACTGAGGACAAGGAAACTTTGCAGACTTTGATCAGCAATCATAAAAGCACCTCATCCATGAGCAATGGAGCAGTGTACAAGACAGCGATGAACACTTTAGCCACGGAATCCAGTGTATTATTTATAGCCGATGATTCAGGAATCAACCATTTTGCCGAACAGGAATTGACATCCGAAGTTTTTGAAGACCTAAGCAATACCGATTTAAAAGAATACGCATTTGCCTCCCAAATGGTAATGGACAATGGTTTTGCCCATTTTAATGTGATGGCATCCAAAATCGGTAAAACGCAAGAGACCAATACTGTTACCCCTTTATTTACTTTGGAATTGGATACCGATTTAGCCACCCAACCCCAATTCATGAAAAATCATAGGACCAACCTACAGGAAATCGTGGTGCAGGACCGCAACAATGTGCTGTATCTGATTTCCACGGATGGAAAAGTACTTTGGACCAAACAGCTCGAAGGAAAGATTCAAGGGGATATGCAACAGGTAGACATTTATAAAAATGGAAGATTGCAATTGGCATTTTGTACCGACAATCAATTTATGATCGTGGATCGCAATGGAGATGATGTGCCTCCATTTAAAATGGAATTTGAAGGTGGCAACTTGAACCCTTTGGCCATTTTTGATTATGACGGCAGCAAAAACTATCGCTTTGTAATCACCCAAGGTCGAAAAGTATTTATGTATAACAACCAAGGGAAGATTGTGAACGGCTTTACCTTTAAGGAAGCTTCGAGCAATATTTTAGGTGCTCCAAAACACTTTAGGGTGGGAAGTAAGGATTATCTCGTATTTAAATTGGAGGACGAAACCCTTAAAATTCTCCACCGTGTAGGTAGTGATCGCATAAAAGTGGCCGAGAAAATCGATTTTTCCACCAACGAGGTTTTCCTATATAAAAACAAGATTTCGGTAACCAACAAAACTGGGGTGCTGCATCAAGTTGATACCAACGGCAAACTGACCGCCACCAATTTTAACTTGAATAAAGATCACGGTATGTACGCCACCAGCAACACTTTAGTGTTTATGGATGATAATGTGTTGAGCATTCGCGGTAAAAAGGTTGAACTGGATTTAGGCGTTTACTCCAAACCCAAAATATTTTACATCTACGATAAAATCTATGTGTCGGTGACGGATATACAGAACCAGCAAATCTATCTTTTTGATAGTCAAGCAGAACCTCTTGCTGGTTTTCCAGTGTACGGAAGCTCTTTAATTGATCTAACAGATATGGACAACGACCGAAAATTGGAATTGGTTGCCAAGGATCAAGAGAATTCGTTGATTGTGTATAAGATGAATTAAAATGGATTTAGAACTAATCCCTAACCTTAATCCTAATTTTAGGCCTGAGTTCTTTTAACTTTTCAATCTGCTTGTTGGGCACCTTGGAACTTAGTTCAACTTTCCATAACTGTTCACAATCAAACAATGGAGAAATATCTTCAATTTCTGTTTGGGAAATATTTATTGCACCTAAATTCGAACAGTTTTTTAATTGAGAAATATCGGCGACCTTGGTTCTGGAAATATCCAAATCAGCAAGATTGGTCAACCCATTGAGCAAATCCAAATTTTCAATTGCTGTATCCGAAATTTCCAACACCCTTAAATTTTTCATTTTTGACAAAGCAGAAAAATCGGTTAAACTATCACACCAATTGGCATGTACTTCTTGCATATTTTTATTGTTTTCAAGAAAATCCAACGAAGTAACTTCCTTGTCATTGGACATTCTGACCACTTCTAATTTGTTCAAACCTTTTAAAACTTCCAACGCTTCATCGGTAGCTTGTTTGTTCATGTAAATATTCAATTCCTTAAGGTCTTTGAGATGTGCTATTGGCTCATAATTTTCAAACGTATGTCCAAAACCATATAAAGAAAGCTTTTGAATATTTGGAGTTGTTTCCAAAAACGAAATGGAATTCACATCACTCATATAAAAACTTGCATTTTTCAACTGATCATGTCCACTCAAAGCCTCTGTATTAGTCACACGGGTTGCATAAAAATTAATTTCTGTTAATTTGGTCAACTTGGCCAATGGCCCAAGATCCAATGGGGTTTCTTCGGACGATTTCAATGCATTGAAAATAAGTGTAGTAAGCGAATCCAAATTTGAAACCGCATCAATATTTGCAATTTGCTCATTATGTCTTGAAACTTCCAGTTTTCTGATCCATGGAAAATTTTCGCAAACGATATCAAAATCTTGCTGGCTAGCAACTTTTCCTATCACAACATTTATGTCATTTTTCTTTTCTGCAGTATTGATTGCCTCTATGGCCTCAGAAGTGGCATGATTGATAATTATGGAGTAGGAATTAATTTTAAAATCGATTGGGTCTTCTTGAGCATGCATCGTATAAACACTTAAAAGCATTAGAGCGAACAGTATCGATATCTTTTTCATCATTTTATTTTACTTGGTTTTAGCCTATTATCTAAAAGAGTCTTTTTATCATTCGAATAAATTCCAAAAAGACTTAACAGGATAAAATTGCCTAAATGATGAATATATATGAGTTGCCAATTGACCAATACCCTTTATCAATTGACGGATGGGAGTGAATCTATTGATTAAATTTATATGCGAGTATAGTTAGCTTTAGTTTTTTATCCAATCAATAGCACTTTCAGACATTTTTTTATAGTCGTGACCAACATTTTTTATGGTGTCTACTTTCCAGTTAAACTTCCAATTATTTTTGGTCGCCAATTGCATGTTCACATAAAAAAAAGTTGTTCCACGTTCCAATCGATGTGCTCCTTGCTCCATGGCCAAATCCGTTGTCCTGAAAGTCCCTAAACTTGGGTCATTATCCAATTCTCCTAAAAGGACAATCAATCTTTTTTTGTAGGATTTTTGCAAATCTGTTGCTGTACTTTGAATGCCATACGGAAATTCAAGGTTCTCGTTTGGAAGCGTATAAAAGCCAGAATTGGCAGCGATAGCTGTTCCAATTCTCGATTCGGGCATTAACATTACCATTCTATGCACAAATTGTCCACCAGCAGAATGACCAAAAATATTGTACTGCTCATTTGTAATCGTATTAACTGATTTAATGTAGTCAAATATGTTTTCAACTACTGTAAATGCCCATTCAATTTTTGGATTTTCGGCACCAAAAAAAGTGAATAAATTCCCTTCTTGATAGTCGTTCGTTGTATATTTTGAAAACTTATTCTCGAATTCAGGTGCTATTATTAGTAGGTTATTCTTATTGGCCAATTCAATCCAAGCGTTTAGATAGTCATCTGCATTTCGTCCGCCGCCGTGCATAACAAAAACTATTTTGTCTTTGTCGTTCCAACTTTCAGGTTTGTAGGTCCATACCTTAATCGATTTTCTCTCACTGTGTTTATAAGCGTGGATAACAAAAGAGTCTTTTCCTGCTTTAATTTTACTGACTGTTGTGATTTCAGGCCCTTTTGGAAGTACATAGAGGTAAACGTACCCCACAACTGAAAGAAGTAAAAGAATGGAAATTGTATATAGAATTACCTTTTTTACTATTCTAAAAAATTTGTTCACTAGTTCGTTTTTTGTTTGCTATAATCTAAATAGCCTTGATTAGCTCCATATGCAAAATGGGATAGGGTTTCCCCGTAGGATCGGTTTCGGAACGCCCCACGATCTTGAAACCACAATGTTTGTAAAACCCAACTGCCTGTTCGTTTTGTTCATTTACATCAACTTTGTTGATCTGCAAATTCTCAATAGCATAGTCCAATAACGCTTTGCCTATCCTTTGCCCTCTGTAATCGGGATGAATGAACAACATTTCTAAGTTTTGTTCTGCAACGCCTAAAAAACCCACAATGTCATTTTTGCTATTTCGAATACAACGTAACTCCACGGCATCCAAATAAGTGTACAAGATCAAAGGCTTAAAATATTGGATATCCTCTTCTTTTAAAAAGTGATGCGTAGCCCTTACCGAAGCTTCCCAAACTTCAACAACTTCTGGATATTCCGATGTTGCAACAATGTCTATGTTATGCGTCATTTTATCTACTTACAATTTGATTACAAAGGTTATTTTTTAGTCAATTCCTCTAAACGTTTTTCTGAGTTTTTGCACCAATAACAGTTTTTATCAGCCCCCAATGCAATGGCCTTGTTAAAACTCACAATGCTATTCTCTGTATCACCTAGTATAAAATATGCTTCTCCCACGGAGTCCCAAAGATTTCCATCATCAGGAAACAGACTTGTATTGAGTTGTAGCAGTGCGATTCCCCAATCTGCATCCTTACTTTTGGAAACTTGATTGAATCCGATTCTATTCAGTATCGCTCTATCGCTTATTGGCATCCCAGTTTTATCTTCCATAAATGGATTTAATTCATTAACATTTCCTGCTATGTTAACATTCATAAAATCAAAGACCAATTCATAAGTATTTTTAGGAATCGTCGTAGGCTCATAATTTTCATCATTTACCATCGAAGCAATTTCCCAACCCATATTTTCTGACTGTTGATTTAAGATGGAATTTGACAAAACAATAACTACCAAATCATCCTTGGCGTACCTCAAAAAATCGGCAAAGAAAATTCCATTACTACCATTATGGGTTACAATCTTTGTGTTGTTTGAAGTATTAAATATGGCCCAACCGTATCCATAAAATGAGGTGTTGCCCTCGTTTTCGGCAACGTGAGCAGTTTCCATCAACTGTTTTGTTTCTGCTTTTAACACCTGATTGTTTTCCAAGGCCAAATGCCAAGTGTAAAGATCCTCAACGGTCGAATAAACATCTCCCTTTCCAATGCTGTACCAATGATTGTCATTGTATGGCAGGTATTCTTGTGTTGTTCCCCAATCTTCCCAAAAACCATCAGTATATTGAAAATAATAGCCATGGGCAAGTTGTTCACTATTGAAGTTTATGCTTTTATAACCTGTGTGGTCCATATGCAATGGTTTCCAAAAAGTTTCCTTTAAAAACGTTTCATAATCCTGCCCAGAAACCTTTTCAATTATAGCTGCCAAAAGAATATAGTTGGCATTGGCGTAAGTATGTTTACTGCCTGGCAGGTACATTAACTCAGCAGCAAAGCATTCTTTTAAAAACTGTTCCTTAGATGCTTCATGATATCGAAACCCTCCCATTTGAGGGGAAATTCCCGAGGTATGTGTCAATAATTGATGTATGGTTATATTTTGTTTGTCTGCAGGAACCTGAGGAAAATAATGGCTGAGCTTATCGGAAACTTTCAGCATATTGTTCTCCATAAGTTTAAGAATTGCCGCCGCGGTAAATTGTTTGGTGACAGAACCTATATTGAAAACCGTTTGTGATTTATTCGGAATCTTTCCTTTTCTATCGGCCCAACCATATCCTTTAGATACTATGATTTCGCCATCTTTTGCGACTAAAATGCTCGCAGAATATCCATTTTTAACACTATTGCTCACATACGTGTCAATTCTAGTTTTCACAGATTCATGATCAGCATTATCCTGCGCCATAACACTGGCGAAAAAGAGTAGGCAAAAAGACATTGAGATTAATATTCCTTTGCTCATAATTTGTTCAGTTTATTTTTGATTGATTTTTTTTGAGATTTTCTATGATTTGGGCATCTACCCAAAAAATATCTACATTTTCATAGTTATCCGACCCTACATTTCGAGAAAAGAAAAGGTATTTGCCATCTGGTGATACAAATGCAGATGCTTCCCATGCATTGGAATTTAATTTGTCACCCAAATTTATGGCCTCGCCCCATGAATTATTTGCTTGCTTAAAGCTGATATAAATATCAGAACTTCCATATCCATTCTCTTTGACCGCATCCCACAATACATAAGATTCGTCGGGTGCAATAAAGGGGTGATTAAAATTTTTAATCCCAGTATTAATGCTTTTATCCAATATTTGAGGAGCTTGGTGTTTACCATCTACCATCGTAGAATACCGCAACGGGAAGTCAGGATGCTCTTTAAAATAGGAATCAAAATAATACGTTCCATTTGCAGAAGCTGACAAACGCATTATAGGTATATCATTCAAAGGCGGGTCAAGTTTTTTGATTTCAGACCACCCAGAATCCGTACGTTCCAAATAGCTATTACCAAGGTGCATTTTAGTGCCATCTGGAGAAATAAAAGGTTGTCCCATCCGCTTTGAGACAACCGATTCCTTCCACTCATTGCCAATCAATTCAATTACAACCATGACGGATTCTCGATGTGGCCCACCTTGTCTTATAAAATAAAACTCCTTTGCATCTGGTGTAAATGTCCCTCCATATTCATAAAATTTGGTGGAAACAATATTTGGCGCAAAAACTTCTGGTACTGAACCTGGAGGTTTTAGTCCAAAGAAAAGTGCTTCTTTGGAAGGTGTCTGTTCAATCTCCTTTTTGTTATCACAAGAGGCTGAAACAAAAAGTAAAATCCAAAAAATGGGTTTGATTAAAATTGGAATTATTCTGATTGGATTTTGCATCGAGAAATTTTAAATATGTTGTATCAAAGGCTCAATTAAATACTCTTATTTGGTCACTTCAACTGAATTCCAAACCCCAGTTTTGGCTGTTTCTTCAACATAAGCCCTAAACTTTTTAGCGGGTCTGCCCAATACTTTTTCAACATCATGAGTCACCTTTTGATTGTTTGGATTGGTCAAGACATGGGAAAATAAATACTCGATCAGCCAAACCACATCGGCTGGTAGTTGCATTTGATTCATTCCCTCCACATATTGCTCAAGGGTTATGTCGTAAAAATTTAATTTAATATCACTCACTTGGGCAATAGTGGCAACAATATCCTTGAAAGTAATCAATTCAGGTCCAGTCACCTCAACAATTTCACCATTGTACTGATCATCCATCAAAACTTTGGCGGCGACTTCAGCAATATCGTCGGCATCCACAAACGGAATCAATACATCAGACATGGGCAAAGCCACCTCTCCTGAAAGAATAGGCTCCAAAAAGAAACTTTCGCTCCAATTCTGATTGAACCACGAAGCTCTCACAATAGTATAATCCATACCCGAACCCATCACAATTTGCTCACAAGTTTCAGCTTCAACTTCTCCCTTACCCGAAAGCAACACCATTTTTTTAACTCCTAATTCTTTCGCCAAATAGGTTAAACTTTCAATCGCTTTTTTAGCTCCAGGCACTGCCAAATCAGGATAATAGGTAACGTACATTCTTTCAATACCCTCTAAGGCTCCCACCCAAGTATCTTTGTTATCCCAATCAAAACTTGGGGAGGCACTCCTCGAACCAATTCGAGGTTCGATACCTTGTTTTTGTAATTGTTCCACTACTCGGCGACCTGTTTTTCCAGTTCCACCAATAACTAAAATGTTTGATTTCATACTAAGTTGTTTTTAATATAGTTTTTGAATAAATAGAGATAAGATCAATAAGATGAATGAGATCAAGCCCGCCACTGTTCTTATGTTGTGGTAGCGATTCCAATGATGCTCATAATGCGTTCTGAATTGCTTTAATTCTTCCACACCTAGGCTGGAAATATCCGTTACGTTCAAGGCATCATTCAGGGGAACATTTCCAAAGACGGTAACTCCAAAGGTGCCAATCAAATAAATTATTGCCGCAGCCAATACCAACCCAAACACTGGTTTTTGATTATATTGAAGGATTGTATTGAAGACCAAAGTGATCAAGCTTCCAAAAAACACCATAAAGAACATGGGGTTTAGAATTTCCCTGTTGATGTTTTGCATGGTTTCCAAATAGGTGAAATCCCCCACTTTTTTGGTGCCCAAGATGACGGAAACAGACCATGCAAAGAAAAATCCTGCGGAAAGCGCATTCAGGAGCACGGTAATTATAAAGACGACTGTTTTCATTTTTTGATGTTTTGATGTTGATATTGATGTTTACCAAAGTAACATGTGACGAGATACAACTCGGCAGCAATCACATAAAACATAGGGTCAGAAAAGAATTCCGTATGGTTCCCCCCTGCTGGAATTATAAATACAGGAACGGTGATAAAGGCATCCAAAAGTGCTGCAACAATTACAAAAGTGAGGGCCAGCAAAGCAGGTTTCATTAGTCCTTTTTTATAGAACAAATAGGCTCCCAAAAATGAACTGGGCACAATTGCCAAAATCAAAACAATGTTGGCTTGTTTAGCAGGATCCTGCAAAATGGGAGCATAAAACGATGTGAGATAAAAACTTACGCCCAATAGCCAAACTAAAGCTCCGCAGGCGATACTAAGAAATGTGTTGCTGGTCATAATCTTTGGTATTTAATTATGACGCAAAGCTATAGCGGCTGTTATCCAGCCACTTATTCGGAAAGCATTTTGATTTATTCGAAAAGAATTTTACACCTGGCTAGGTCGGTAGCCGAACTTTTTTTCAAAAGCATTGGAGAACGAACCCAAACTATCGTAACCTACAGCCCAAGCAGCCTCTTGAATGGTTTTTTGTTCGTTTTTGATAAGGTTATAGGCTTTTTTTAGGCGTTCGTTCTGCAAGTATTTAAAAACGGGAACCCCAAATTGCGCTTTGAACTCCTTTTTTAGTGTATTGGTGTTGGTTCCAATTTTATGGGCCAATTCGGTTAGAGAAGGTGGATTTTCCAAGTCGGACAATAGAATTTCTTGGGCTAGGTTTATTTTTTCCAATTGAGACGCATCCATTTGAATGGATTGTTGCGCAGCCAATTGTCCAAAATAATGTGAAAGCAAGCCTGTCATATGGCTTTTGTAAAACAACATTTTAATGCCTCCTTCATAAGTGTTGCTGAAAAACTGCTCCACCAACAAAAACATTTCTGGCGACATTTTAAAAACGGGACCTTCGACGTAATGATCTTTGGGATGCACCAAAGGTGATAAAAACTGCTCCAAAAACTGGCCTTCTCCATTGGGTAATTTGTCTAAGTTTCTGATGGTCGTCGCAATCACCAAACATTGTAAAGGCTTATCGGGCGAAACATGATGTTCAAATTCAACTTGCTCATCAGCATAGAAGGAAAGCACCATGCCCTTGGTATGATGGAACTCTTTGGTTTTCCCTTCGTACTTTACTTTTAAGCCCACATCCCCAGCTCCATAAAAGGCGATGGCAATTACAGGCTCATCAAAAAAACACGAATCCACCAAAGAATTATCGGTAGAGGCTTCTTCCAATAAAATAGTGCAATCGTTTATGTCCAATATTTCACGGTTCATACCCTAGTTATGAAATATGATTCCAAATCTGTTCCAAGTTTCATCGGTGAAGTTAAGAAAATTTCATCCCTTACTCCATTTAGGTAACAGCTTATACATCAGTTCGTACGAGCTGTACAAATTGATTTCCAACAGCGGCCACATTTATGTAGCTTGGTACGAATTGCTTAATCGACAAACTAAAAAACACTAGAAATGAAAATCTCCAACAAAATTTGGGCCTGTCTCATCTTTACCTTGTTGTTAGGTACCAGTACACAAGCACAATTTTTTAAAAAATTAACCAAGAAAGCAGAAAAGGCCGCACAGCGTACCGTTGAAAATCGTGTAGATAAAGAAACCTCAAAAAAGACAGATCAGGTTTTGGACAGCATTCTGGAACCAGGTTCTGGAGGAAAACAAGTCCCTGGTAATACGCCACAAAACGGTGAGCTACCCAATGAAGAAAACACTACTCCATCAGGTACCGTAAAAGCTGGTCCACAAACCATTGAGGTGTACAGCAAATTTGATTATGTACCAGGAGACAAACCATTGTTCTTTGATGATTTTAATGATGAGTTCATAGGTGATTTCCCATCCAAATGGAACACCAATGGGTCTGGAGAAGTGGTTACGGTCGGGAACATACCTGGCAAATGGTACGCAATTGCCAATAAGAGTTTAACGGTACCCAATTTAGGCACTGCACTTCCCGAGGATTTTACTTTGGAATTTGACCTAAAGGCTACCAATCTCACCAAAAACACAAGTTCTCAGGCTGTTTTTCGTATTTATTTATCTGAAACCTCTCATTTAACAACTAATGAGAGCAATGCACTGTCAGTTCTTTCACTTTGCCAGTACATTCCAATAGGTGTAAAGGTTGACAACTATTTTAAAGATGACCCCTCGCCCATTCAGAATACCATGCAGCAAGATTTAAGGGATGTTTTTCAAGAGGTGGTCCATGTTTCTATTGCGGTAAATAAAAACAGATATCGACTTTGGCTCAACGAAAACAAAATTGTAGACCTACCTCAATTTATTGTGCAACCTGACCTGATCAATCATGTTAAGTTTCAGGTAAACGGAATCGACACGCAAAAAAATCAAGAACAAGTGCTAATCAGTAACTTAAAGATTGCTGAGGGAGGTGTAGATCTTAGAAGAAAACTACTGGCTGAAGGGAAAATTTCAACCAATGGCATTCTCTTTAATTCTGGCTCTGCAGACATCTTGCCACAATCCATGGGGATCATTCGTCAAATTTCACAAGTATTGAATCAAGATAGTTCCATCAAACTTAATATTGTAGGTCATACCGATGCCGACGGGTCTGACGAGAACAATATCAACCTTTCCAAAAATCGGGCTGAAGCTGTAAAAAATGCCTTGGTATCCGTTTACGGTATTTCCGCCGATAGGTTAAGCTCCGAAGGCAAAGGCGAGAGTGTTCCTGTGGGTGACAATAGCACAGCTGAGGGCAAAGCACAAAACCGACGCGTTGAATTCATTAAACTTTAATATAGCACACTAAAACATGAAACGTTATTTTCTTTTACTTGTAATGGCAATTTTTGCCCTGCAAGCTTCCACCGCACAAACCAGTTGCAGCACTTACTATCCTTTGACCGATGATGTCTCTTTTCAATACACCAATTATGATAAAAAGGGGAAAGAGGAGGGAAAAATAAATTATAAAGTCACCGATGTGCAAAACTCAGGCAGCACCACTACTGCGACCATGGTGATGGAAATGATTGACAAAAAGGGAAAAACCTATACTTCCGATTATGATATTACCTGCGATGGAAATGTGGTAACCATTGATTTCGAATCGTTGATGAACGAGCAAATGCTGAGCCAAATGGGGGACATGGAAATGGATATTTCGGGCACAGATGTGGAATTGCCCAACAACCTCTCTGTGGGACAAACCCTGCCTGATGCCAATCTTAGTATTAAAATGAAAATGGGTGGTGGCATTAATATGAATACGAACATAGAGACCATTAATCGTAAAGTGGAAAAACAGGAAAGCATTACCACTCCTGCAGGTACTTTTGATTGTTATGTGATTTATAGCGAAACCCGAACCAAAATGATGATGACCAACCAAACTTTTCCATCCCGTATGTGGTTGGCCGAAGGTGTGGGTATGGTAAAACAGGAATCGTATAACAAAAGCGGAAAATTGATGGCCAGCTCATTATTGACCCAACTCAACAAATAAAAACAACATTTTTAAATTACGAAACCGAGGCTCTAGCCTCGGTTTTTTTATGAACATATTTCTTGTTTTCCATTATCGGTTCAATTCAGAATTCAATAAAGTAATAAGGTCTTGATTTTGTTTTTGGGTATCAATTATTAGCTGATTTTGATTATTAATGATCATTTTAATTCCAAAAAGATCGGTCATCAACTTTACATCAGAGGCAATATCCATTTCGGAAACAGTTGGTATTTTTGAAGAAAATCCTAAGGCATTTGAAACAAATTCTTTTGTAAACAACTTGGGGTAAGAATCATCTACAACCCTTCGATTCAAAACCATGATACGATTCTGTACCCCACCCAAATAATCAAAATTATAATATTCCGATAGTGCTGCTTTAAGCTCCCCGTTTTCAATTAGATCAATGCTCTCAGCGGACAACATATTATTAAATGCAATCCGCACGGGATCAAAAACATCATAAAAAGTAAAGTCGTTGGCATTTTTATTAAAAATTCGGAACCGCTCTTCATTGGTGAGGGTATCGACAAAAATCTGAAGCATTTCATCCACGATCTTCACCTTATTCTCATTAAAATCCAACACAACCTGAAGCCTAATTGAATCTTGCTGTAGGTTATTTCGAATTTCCTTTAAATACGTCTGTTCTTTATTTCGGGTTTGGCGGTCTATATTCCAGTTGTTCACTTGCAGTGCAATAAGGATTCCGATAACAACCAAGATAATTTCGCCAATGGCGTATTTTAAATACTTCACCGTTTTACCTTCGGACACTAGTGTTTTACGAATCTTCCCGAAAAATTTAATCATTGGCCAGCCAGTTTTAATGAACCATTCCTGATGGAGTTATCATGATATGCGCCCTGTGCGTTCCTGGGTTCATAATCCAAGGATGATTGGAACCAATTGGTGTTTCTGGCAGCCCAGTTGACTCAGCAGTTGCAAATGGCAAATACACTACGTAACGATATTGTGCATCTTCCACGTTAAAAGTTTCCGGATCATAACTATCGCTGGGTCCGTAGTACAAATGCAAAGTTGCTCCTGGTTTCCCCATATCCAATTTACCAGATTTGGCCTCTTCCTCTCGAATATCAAATATTTCTGGACCTGATTTACCTTCAGCCCTCAATTCACGACCCCTTGCCATAAAGGGTTCCAAACTTTTATGATAGCAAGCGGCATTAAATCCATTTGTTTTAGGGTCATCTACAAGCACTATAAATTCATTGTCTCCTTCTTTGAAGGTTACAAATTCACCAGCCATATTGTAGCCAATTACTTTGCATCCATCTCTACTTTCTGCTGGCGCTGCCATTAAGGAAGCTGCGACCAATGCCTCATCGGAATCAATGGGAACGAAGTTTGTTTCGGCTTTTAGGGCTGTGCTATCCACGACTGTTTCTTCCATTGCAGATTCTTCGTCTTTATTTTTAGTTGAGGTATTGCAGGAACTCAAAACTCCAATGAGTACAAGTGCTATTAAGATTTGTTTCATTTAATTAAAATTTAAAAGTCAGTTATTGGAATTCGAAACTGTTTAAATGATTCAAAGTCAAGCAGTAAGTTAAGAAATATTCTCTCGATGTTCTAATTGGAAAATTCCAAGTCAATCACCCATATCAACCTTAGTAGGGCCAAGCAATATATTTTGAATGATGGAAGTAAACATGGAAAATCCTGTAGGTATCAATTCGTCTGGAAAATCATAATCTGGATTATGTAAAGCTGGAGTTTCCAATCCTGCTCCTAATCCAAACATGGCCGTTTTATACGTTTTGGAAAACCATCCAAAATCTTCTCCAAACTTAAAGGGATGATCTCTTTCAATAATATAAAAATCATTTTCTAAAGCCGCTTTTTGAATATATGCATTGCATTCAAAATCATTACTGCTTGCAGGAAAATATTCCAGCCAATTAAGCTCAAAATCCAATCGATGTTGTTTGCTCTTCTGCTTGATTAAGTTTGAAATTGTGGATTTAAGGGTTTGCATTTTTTCAGGGTTCCAACACCTTAAGGTATAATGAAGCTCACCACTCCCCGCGGAAATTCCATATGCTTTTTGTCCCACCAACATATGAACGGGAGTCAACACAGCAAAGTCTGGTTTTTTAGGGTCCGACACATTTAATTTATTCATTTCACCCACCAATTCAGAAATACAAAGTGCAGGGTTAATGCCATGTTCGGGTTCCGAAGCATGGGATTTTTTCCCCATTAATTTTAATTCAAAACTTATGACTTCTGCTGAAAATCCACTTTCAATTAGAATGATGCTGTGCATCGGTTCTTTTGGAATATTATGGAGTGCAAAAACATAATCGGTTTGCAAGACCTTAAATCTTGGGTCGTTCACAATTCTTTCAGCCCCTTCCCCAATTTCTTCGGCAGGCTGAAACAACAACACCACTTTTCCTGCTTCAAATGCACTTTCATGAAGCCATTTGGCCAAACTTGCCACAATGGCCATATGGCCATCATGTCCGCATTTATGGGAAACACTCTCTTTGGTTGATTTATGCTCAAATGGATTGCTTTCCAAAATGGGAAGTGCATCCAGTTCACAACGAATGGCAATGGTTTTTCCTTTTTTGGGAAATTCATAAACCGCAGCCAAACCTGCACCTCCTATATTTTCAATAATCGAAGTGGGGTGAAATTGTGCAATAAAATTTTTGATGATGGATGCTGTTCCCTGCTCAACATTCGACAAATCTGGGTTTACATGAAGCTGGTGTCGGAATGAGAGGATTTCTGGGTCGATCAATTTGTGTTGAACTAAATGGGTTCTAGCTCTAAATTAATAGAATATTTTAAAAAGGAAACCTAGATTATATCCTTTCCATTTTTACGGCGCCATCATAATTTCAAAAACCTTTTTATTTGATTCATAATATAAAGTCAGGTCATCAGCAATATTTTGCCCTTTGTTTCTGTAGTAACTTAATACAACATGACTTTCTCCAAGAAGTCGAATAGAATATCCATAAAAATTTTCCTGATTCTTTGGTATGTCAAAATCTATTCCATTTACATTCCAAAAATCTAGGTTATCGATTTTATAAATTGTATCCTTTTTGGACAAAATTCTCAATGAATTAAAAATAGAATCATTAATTGATTTGATATATAAATCTCCAAGTGAATCACCCAAATCAGTTTTGAATTCATGTATCCATTCGTATTCACCCGCCTCAGTATGTATATTATTATTGGAGTTTTTTGCAATCAGTTTTTCATTCTGGTTTTTTTTAAATTCTATTTTATCTTTTTCTATGAACTTACATGACATTAGAAAAAAAAGCACAATTAGAATAGGAAAATTTTAGTCATTTAGGTTTCTTCACATTAAATTCAACTTTTACAGCTAACATCATGTAATGATGTTTTAGTAACATGCTCGTGAAATTAACTGAAACATAATATAGTTTCCACCTCCAATTCACGAATGCCCCATCTGAATTGACGGATGAAAAAGAATGGACTGTATTTTCTTAAACAGAGGATTTCTCAGAAACCAACTCTGCCTCAAAAAGTGCAGTAAAGTGTTTGAGTAGTTTTTCCTTTACTTCGGCAACATCTACTTCTTTTTGTCCAAGTTCTACGTTTAAAGAAGTAACTGCTTTGCCTTTAATACCACAGGGAATCATGAGGTCAAAATAGCCCAAATCAGCATTTACGTTCAAGGCAAAACCGTGCATGGTCACCCAACGGCTGGCACGTACCCCCATAGCGCAAATTTTACGGGCAAAAGGAGTCCCCACATCCAACCAAACACCTGTTTCCCCTTCAGAACGTTCAGCTTTTAGACCATATTCAGTCAAGGTAAGAATCACCATTTCTTCTAAAAAACGTAGGTATTTGTGGATATCAGTAAAAAAGTTGTCCAAATCTAAAATGGGATAACCTACAATCTGGCCAGGTCCATGGTAGGTAATATCACCCCCACGATTGATCTTATAAAAAGTTGCACCTTTTTCTTCGAGAATTTTTTCGTCCACCAATAAATTGTTGATGTCTCCACTCTTACCCAAGGTATACACATGAGGGTGCTCTACAAACAAGAAATGGTTCTGGGTTTCAAGTCCAGCATCTTCCCTTCTATTGCGCACTTTAGTGTCCACAATATCCTTAAAAAGAGCTTCTTGGTAGTCCCAAGTTTCCTTGTAATCCTTGTAACCGAGGTCTTGTAATGCAACTTTCTTGTTCATACCGCAAAGATACAAAGTGCTGCCAAGGAAAACTATTTTTCGAGCTTTACCTCAATATCCAACAGGGATGGGTTTTTCATCATTTCCATAAAACCAACTTCATAGATCATGGTTTTACCGTCGGCACTAAATGTTGCCTCCTCCACATTGGTGGATTTTACCCGTTTCGGAAAATGATATTTTAAGGTATAGGTAGACCCTGATAAGAACATTTCGGCACCTTGCAAACTATCAATTTGCTGTTGTAAAAGTCCTTGATCAATAATTTCAGCCGTACGGGTAAAGGTGTTGTTCTTAAAAGCATAGTTTACTTTAGTGGCTTGTTCTTGGGATTTCATTTGGGCTTGCTGTGGGTTCGCATTTGGCCCTAAAGTACTGGCATCTTGAAAAGTATTGAACGCATCGTTCATTTCGCTCACGTTTTTAAACTCGCTGAACAAATCGAACATCATGAGTTTTTTTTCAGGATCCATGACCATGCGCATGTTGAATGATTCCAATTTTTTAAGCTTTTCTTGTTCATCTGCAGGCAATTGGGCGATACTGTCCTTTTTCTCCTCCAAAAAATCCTTGAAAGATATAATGGAATCTACAGCTTTCTCTCCCGATTTTGCCATTTCTTCCCCTGCCATCTCCATCATCTCGGAGCCATCAAATTGTATGGAAAGTTTCCCCGAACCATCATCTTTAAAATGGATTTCTTCGGTAAAATTACAGGCAGCGGCCAATACTACAATGGCGCTAACTAAAAGAGCTTTAAATGTTTTCATGTGTTGATTATTTTAATGGTTTTAGTGTTTGGTGCCCAAGTTCATGGAGGCTAAAAGTAGTATAATGGCATCTTACCAACAACCATGAATTGTCTTTTTAGATAAACAACCGTTGGATGGCGACTTCAAAAACAGGACTTATCCCTGTCCAAAAACAAACTTTTTCAACTAGTTGAATTCAAAAGATTAATTGGGATTATTTAAAATAACCAAGGCTGCAATCACTCCTGGCACCCAACCGCAAAGGGTCAATAAAAACACGATTAAAATAGAACCACATCCTTTCCCGATTACGGAAAGGGGAGGAAAAAGTATGGCCAATAAAACTCTCCAGAAACTCATTGATTTGATTTTGATTGATGATACTTATTGGTCATCAAAAAGCAGTTTTTGTTACATAAAACCATTACATTTATTCAGAATCGGTGAACAAATGCGATTTTTAGTCCTACTCTTACTTTTAATCAACGCTCCTTTGCTTTTTGGGCAATACCAATTTTCTGGAGAAGTGGCCCAAGAAAATGCTGGTAGCTCAATTTATTTGTCGGTTATAGAAGACTACCGTAAATCTTCAAGGATATATTTGGACCAAATAGTCCAAAAATCGGAAGTGGATTCCTTGGGACATTTTAATTTTCAAGGCAACAACCTGAACATTGCCAATCGGATCTATAGAATTCATTTGGATGGTTGTTCGGACAATGAGAGCGCCAATCATTTTTTAGGGCAGTGCAACAATAGTAAAAGTGTGCTATTTATTGCCAACAATAAGGACACCCTCCTTTTTCCAACTTCTTTTGAAGACGAGGCACTTTGCACCATCAATTCCACCAACCCAAATTCTGGATTGCTTTTGGAAATTGAAAATCTGAAAAATCAAATGGCCTACGATTTTGTCGATTTTCCCAGTGAGGCCAGTAAAAAATTGAACTTTAAAAAGTGGTTCCGCACGTTGCACGATTTTGGCGAGGAATTTAATGAGCCATTGGCTGAACTTTACATCTATGATTTTTTATCTGACAAAAGGAACGAAACCTTCAAGTACTATTTGAATGATCTTTCAGAAAACCCCTATTATCAAAATCTAGTGGAGCGTTTAGAAAACAGCTATCCCAATTCAGATTTCACCAACCAATATGTGGCCGAAATAACCACCGACAAGGAACTTGCGCAATTTTCAAAGCCCAAATCCTCCAAATGGAACCGAACCTTAATTGCACTTCTGGCGGTTTCCATCTTAGGAAATGTTGTTTTTTTCTTGGGTAAAAAACGAAAAAATCAACCTAATGCCCTTTTGGAAAAACTGACTCCACAAGAACAAAAAATCGTCCATCTGATATTAGAAGATAAGACTAATAAAGAAATTGCAACTGAACTTTTTGTGAGTGTCAGCACGGTAAAAACCCACATCAACAACCTCTACAAAAAACTGGATGTTTCTTCAAGGGAAGAGATGTTGGTTCGCTTCAAAAAATAAAATTCAACCCCCGGTCTAGTCTCTATTTCCAACGTTCAAAATTCCTTTCAGCTATTGA
Organism: Flagellimonas zhangzhouensis; assembly: GCF_900102925.1. Classification (GTDB taxonomy): domain Bacteria; phylum Bacteroidota; class Bacteroidia; order Flavobacteriales; family Flavobacteriaceae; genus Flagellimonas; species Flagellimonas zhangzhouensis. The sequence goes on from NZ_FNKI01000001.1 coordinate 27,295, forward strand.
TTTTGTTGAATTTGGCCTCACAAACCATTAATTACAAAATCATGAAAAATGTTTTTACCGCATTGCTAATGCTCTGCATAGTTGCTACTTCAGCACAAGAAATCAACACCGAAATCATCACGGAAGACGGTCGCCAAATGCTTGTCGGGCAAATAAACCTAGAAGGGTTTCAAACCGAACCCTACCGAAATTGGTTTCAAAATGGGCAAAACAATTACGGAGTGGACCAAACCATAGTAGAGCTTTTTAAAGAGCAACTGCAATCCTATCACATCAAATTGTTTTTAGGGACTTGGTGCGGGGACAGTAAAAGAGAATCGCCCAGATTCATCAAGATTTTGGAAGCAGCAGATTTTCCGATGGCGCAGCTAGAGATTGTAGCCTTGGATTACCGCAAAGGGCACTACAAAAAAAGTCCCACAGGAGAAGAAAAAGGATTGAACATTATTAAAGTGCCCACCATAATCTTTTTTAAAGATGGCAAAGAGGTCAACCGAATTGTGGAAAGACCCTTAGAATCTTTGGAAGAAGATATGGCACAAATCCTTTTAAAAAAGTCGTACACGCCCAATTACGCATATTAAACACGGCCAAAGCAAGAAATTAAAGCGCAAAAGTGTAATTTTGCGCTTTAAATTTTTTGAAGATTATGCAACTATCGGAACAAGAGATCGTTCGAAGAGAAAAACTGACCAAATTGAGGGAAATGGGCATCAACCCATACCCTGCCGCTTTATATCCTGTGGATGCCACTTCCAAGAGCATAAAACAGGAATTTGAGGAAGGCAAAAAGGTAGTGATTTCCGGTAGATTGATGTCTCGTAGAATTCAAGGAAAGGCCTCTTTTGCTGAACTTCAAGATAGCGAAGGTCGTATTCAGGTATACTTTAACCGTGACGAAATTTGTCCTGATGATGATAAAACCTTGTACAACGATGTGTATAAAAAGTTGTTGGACATTGGTGATATTATTGGTGTTGAAGGCGAATTGTTCACCACCCAAGTAGGTGAAAAAACTGTAATGGTTAAAAATTTCAGCCTGTTGAGCAAATCCTTGCGTCCACTTCCTTTACCTAAGGTAGATGATGAAGGAAAAGTATTTGATGCCTTTAACGACCCAGAGCTTCGTTACCGTCAGCGTTATGTGGATTTGGTAGTGAACCCACACGTAAAGGACACTTTTATAAAAAGAACAAAAATCACCACCAGTATCCGTGAGTTTTACAACCAAAAAGGATATTTGGAGGTAGAGACACCCATATTACAGCCCATTCCAGGTGGAGCGGCGGCCCGTCCGTTTTTAACCCACCATAATGCGCTCAACATTCCGTTGTATTTGCGTATTGCCAACGAGTTATATCTTAAAAGATTGATCGTAGGTGGATTTGATGGGGTGTACGAATTTGCCAAGGATTTCCGTAATGAGGGAATGGACCGAACCCACAATCCAGAGTTTACCGTTATGGAACTTTATGTGGCCTACAAAGACTACAATTGGATGATGGACACCACCGAAGAACTATTGGAAAAAGTAGCCGTTGATGCCACGGGAAGCTCCAAAGTAAAAGTGGGTGATCACGAAATCGAATTCAAAGCCCCTTACCCTCGCGTTCCAATTTTAGAAGCCATTAAAATCCATACGGGAATTGACGTTTCTGGAATGGAGGAAGAGGAACTTCGTGAAACTGCCAAAAAGCTGGGCATTGAAGTGGACGACACTATGGGCGTAGGTAAATTGATCGACGAAATTTTCGGTGAAAAATGTGAACACCACTATATTCAACCGACTTTCATTATCGACTACCCGAAAGAAATGAGTCCGTTGACCAAAGAACACCGTTCCAACCCTCGTTTGACGGAGCGTTTTGAGTTGATGGTAAACGGAAAAGAATTGGCAAATGCCTATTCCGAGTTGAATGATCCTATCGATCAACGCGAACGTTTCGAAGATCAGTTGAAACTTTCTGAAAAAGGAGATGACGAAGCTATGTTCATCGACCAAGATTTCTTGCGTGCTTTGGAATATGGAATGCCTCCAACTTCAGGAATTGGAATCGGAATCGACCGTTTGGTGATGTTGATGACCAACAATTCATCCATCCAAGAAGTATTGTTCTTCCCGCAAATGCGACCAGAGAAAAAACAGGTAGAGCTTACCGAAGAAGAGAAAATTATTTTGGACATTCTTAAACCAGCTGGCGAAATGACTTTGGCCGATTTGAAAGAAAAAGCAGGCTTAAGCGGCAAAAAATGGGACAAGAGCACCAAAGGTTTGACCAAGCATGGTCTCTTAAAAGTAGAGAAAACTGACGAGGCACTTTTGGCCAAGTATACAGGCTAGTCTTCCTACCAAATTCAAAATAAAACAGACCCCAACACCAAACTAGTGTTGGGGTTCGTGTTTTAAAAAAATGCTATCTTACCTCAAATTTCTTTCCGTCGCGAAAGAATTTTTCTGCAGCTACCCCCAATAATCTTACTAAAACCTATTTAAATGAAAAGAATGAAATTAGCATTCCTTTTTGTGCTATTGGCGTGTTTTGCTGCCGTGGCACAAGAGGTAACTGGAACCGTTTACGACGACCAAAATGTGCCCTTACCTGGAGCATCCGTCCTTTTAAAAGGAACCGACATTGGAGTAATTACAGATTTTGATGGAAATTTTATTATTGAGGCTAGCCCAGGAGATGTTTTGGTGTTTTCCTATGTTGGCTATAATAGCAAAGAAGCAACTGTAACGGGCAGTACCCTTAACATTTACCTTGAAGCTGGGGTGGCATTGGAAAATGTGGTAGTGGTTGGTTCACGTAATGCGAATCGAACTGCCACGGACACTCCCGTTCCCGTAGACGTGTTGGATGTAACCGAATTGGTGCAATCAGCCCCTCAAGTCACCGTTACTGAAATATTGAATTACGCAGCGCCCTCGTTTACGTCCAATCCACAAACTATTTCTGATGGAACCGACCATATTTCACCTGCATCGCTTCGTGGGTTGGGACCAGATCAAGTTTTGGTGCTCATCAATGGCAAAAGAAGACACAAAACAGGCCTTGTTAACGTCAATGGAACTTTTGGACGTGGTAGCGTAGGTACGGACATGACCACAATTCCCTCCAACTCCATTTCGCGTATCGAAATTTTAAGGGATGGTGCCGCCGCACAATACGGCTCAGATGCCATTGCGGGAGTCATAAATATTGTATTGAAAAGAAATGTCAACGAACTTCAAGTGGATATTAACTCTGGTGCCAATGTAACCAGTGAGAGTAGTCCCCAAAAGAAAATTGATGGCGAAAAAGTTAGTTTAGGTTTAAACTACGGTCTTCCTATTGGCGATGATGGTGGTTTCATCAACTTTACTGGGAATTTTAATTTTAGAGGATGGACCAACCGCATGCAAGAATGGGAGGGGTCTATTTTTAACGCCTATAATTCCGTGGAAAGAGTAGCGGCTTCCGATAATTATGATATTTCTTTATTGTTGGATGATGATTTAGCTGATATTTTCGAATATGCTGGAGATGCAGGAATTTTACTAAATGGTGATGAGACCAAAGAAGAATTGCATACTATTCTTGGAGCAGATGTAACCAACCAAGAATTGGCAGCTCGAGGATTGGAACGCAGTGATTTTAACATGCGTGTGGGTCAATCCGAATTAAGAGGCGCTCAATTCTTTGCCAACCTTTCCATTCCATTAGACGAAGATCTAGAAATTTATGGATTTGGTGGACTAAGCTTTAAAAATGGTAATGCAGCAGGATTCTATCGTCTACCCAACCAGGCAAGGGCCTATACTCCAGCTTACCTCAATGGATTTTTGCCCGAAATCAACTCCAATATTGTAGATAAATCAGCTGCATTCGGAATCAAAGGTATGTTGGGCGATTGGAATGTGGATTTCAGTAATTCCTATGGTAAAAACACCTTTTTGTACCGTGTCACCAATTCCAATAATGCCTCTTTGGTCAATTCAACTCCGTTTGAAGCCGATTCAGGAGGATTCAATTATAGCGAAAACACTACCAATTTTGATCTGAGCCATTTTTATGAAGAAACCATGGCTGGGTTGAACATTGCTTTTGGAGCAGAGTATCGAGTTGAAAATTATGCGATTGTCGCTGGTGAGGAAGCCTCGTACACTCAATACAATGTACAAGGAAATCCACACGACCCTACAGACCCCGATTCCATGGTACCTGTTGACTTTTTTGGTAATTCCAGACCTGGTGGAATCCAAGTTTTTCCTGGATTTAAACCAGCCAATGAAGTAGATGCTTTTAGAAATACCATTGCTGGCTATTTTGACATAGAAGCCGATTTCACCGAATCAGTTTTGTTGAGTGGGGCAGTTCGCTATGAGAATTTCTCTGATTTTGGAGGCACCGTAAATTTTAAACTGGCAACTAGGATTAAGTTTTCAGAAAACTTCAATTTCCGCGGTGGTGGACAAACAGGATTTAGAGCTCCATCTTTGCACCAAATTCATTACAGTTCCACTTCAACCTTATTTGTTGATGGCGTGCCAAACGAAGTAGGGATTTTTCCAAACACATCAAGAGTTGCCAGACTATTGGGTATTGAACCCTTAAAAGAAGAAACTTCAATTGGTGCTACAGCTGGTTTTACAGCGAGGGTTCCAAGTGCAAATCTTAAATTCACCTTGGATGGTTATTTGATCAATATTGCAGATCGTGTTATCCTAACTGGACAATTTACCGACAATGGTAATGCTGAATTGGCCAATCTGTTTCAACAAGCCAATGCCACACAAGCAGCATTCTTTGCCAACTCTGTGGACACTCAAACCATGGGAGTAGATTTTGTTGTAGACCATAAAGCTTCCATTTCGGACAACATATCACTGACCAACACTCTGGCATTTACCTTTTCTGAAACTACGGTAGAAGAAGTAAAAGTTCCCGATGCCATTGCAAATGCGGGATTGAGCGACACCTATTTTGACCCTACCAGTCGAATTTATTTGGAATCGGCAGTGCCCACCACAAAAGGGAATCTTTCCCATAGTCTAAAGGTTGGTGAAAACTGGAACTTTTTTATACGTAATGGCTACTTTGGTGAAGTGCAGGAAGCCACCAATGAAGATGATCCAAGTATCGATTACACTTTTGGCGCAAAAATCATAACTGACTTTACAGTTGGTTACAACTTTACCGAAAATGCAAGGTTCACACTTGGTGCCAATAACCTTTTGGATGTTTACCCCGATGAAAACGACCCTGCTTTTAGGTCATCTGGTAGATTTATTTACTCAAGAAGGTCGGTACAATTTGGACAGAATGGACGCTATGTTTTTGGAAGATTGACATTCAAAATAAAATAAAACCATCACTTTTTTAATTTTGTATAACGAAGCCCCTACGTGGGGCTTCAATATTTTCATGTTTTAACAAAAAAGCATAGCTTAGAACCCCAATGGAACTAAGCAAAAAAATTGGGTTGGCACTAGGGCCCATCGTATTCATCATTTTAAACCTATTGCCTTTTGAGTTAGTGTCGGAAAAGGGAGACCCTGTAATTTCGGTAGCTGCTTGGATGTTGATTTGGTGGATCACCGAAGCGGTTTCCATTTCCGTTACCGCTTTATTGCCTTTGTTATTACTCCCTATTCTTAAAATATTGCCTATTGCCGAAGTGGGAGCCAACTACGGAAGTCCTATTGTTTTTCTGTTCTTTGGTGGGTTTGTAATGGCTTTGGCCTTGGAAAAGGTAAACCTTCACCGCAGAATCGCCCTAAATATTATTCGCCTTACTGGAAACACCCCCAACAAGGTGATTTTAGGATTTATGATCGCTACGGCCACCATGAGTATGTGGATCAGTAACACTGCAAGTACTGTTGTGATGTTGCCCATTGCCCTATCCGTAATCAATTTATTGATAGATGATGCGGACGGATTTACCAAAAACGATAAAAATTTTGCATTGAGTGTGATGTTGGGAATAGCCTTTTCTGCCAACGCTGGAGGAATCGCTACGGTCATTGGTACTCCCCCAAACTCAGTTTTGATCGGATTGCTGGAAAATGAATATAATATCGAAATATCCTTTTTAAGGTGGATGACCATCGGACTTCCCTTTTCTATCATCATGATAGCCATTTGTTATTTGGTTTTGGTAAAATGGATGTTCCCCAACAAAGATTTAAAGTTTAGTGCTTCCAAAGAGGTGATCCATGCTGAATTGGAAAAATTGGGTCCAACCACTGGAAAAGAAAAAATGGTTTTGGTGATTTTTGGTATCACTGTATTTCTTTGGATTTTCAGAACCTTGATCAATAACATATTCCCAACCTTGGGGCTTACCGATACCATGATCAGTATTTTTGCTGCAGTGGCACTTTTTGCCATTCCCTACAACATTAAAAAGGGTGATTTCATCATCGTTTGGCAAGACACCTCTAAATTGGCATGGGGAATCTTAGTTCTTTTTGGTGGTGGTTTAGCCTTAGCTCAAGGCATGTCTTCCAGTGGAATTGTAGATATGGTAGCCAATGGTATTGCTCAAAGTAATGCGAGTATCTTATTTACAGCTGCCCTGCTTATCTTCCTAATGCTATTTATGACCGAGTTGATGAGCAACGTGGCACTCGTGGCAGTTTTGGCCCCTGTAGTGGCAGGTATCGCCATTGGTTTGGATATACCCATGTTGCATTTGTTGATTCCAGTCACCATTGCCAGTAGCTGTGCTTTTATGCTTCCTATGGCAACCCCTCCAAACGCCATTGTATTTGCAAGTGGTTATGTAAAAATTCCTCAAATGGTGCGTGTAGGTGTAATTTTGAATTTAATTGCAGTGGTATTGCTGGTATTGGTGTTTCAGTTTGTAATTCCATTATTATTTTAAATAATAAATGGCCCCTTCGGGCGAAGGAGCCATTTACAAACTAACTAACTCAAAAAAATGTAAGAAACTAACTCAACCTTACTCAGTCCACATCTAGAGTGAACTGTAACTCTTTGTTGGGTACAAATTTATAACCCTTTATTTTTAAAATTATTGTAATTAGTTTTTTGTTAACTAAGCAGTTAGAACCCTCCAAAAGCAACTTTTTCAGTAGTCATTTAAAAAATATGCGTTCCTTGGCGCCAAATGAATGAATCGTTGCATAATTCGCATCAAAAAAAGAAAATCGGTGCGAATTTATCCGTGCTAAATTCCATGTTATTTTTTTGTTAACCAGCATCTTATATAGAATTCTTTAACAAAAACGGAGGTGCAAAAAAGCCCTCCGAAGAGGGCTTCCACTAACTAACTCAAAAATTTGTAAAATGAAAATTAAAACATCCTACTCGTTGACTCTTTTGTAAGGGTCAAAATCTTCTGGTAAATACTTGGAAGTATCAAATCCCAAGTCCATATCTTCATCCTCCATATAATTAATGGAAGAGATAGCAATTACATCAGTGTATGGGTTAAACCCTTCAGGCAAAAGGTATTCGCTATCGATACCCAATTCCAATTCAGTTTCAACCTCTAGATAGGTAATTGAATTAAGGTCCACATACGCTTCGTAAGGTGAGAAACCTTCAGGAAGGTAATCACGAGTATCGAAGCCAAGTTCCATATCCTCTTCCTCCATATAGTTGATGGAATGTACATCCACAACATCTGTGTAGGGGTCAAAGTTTTCAGGAAGATACTTTGAGGTATCAAAACCTAGATCCAATTCAACTTCGTTTTCGAGATATATGATGGAATTCAAATCAAAATAGCTTTCGTAAGGGTTAAAACCCTCAGGAAGATAATCCTTGGTATTAAAACCCAAATCGATTTCGGGTTCTTCCTCCAAGAAAACTATTTCATCCAAATTCAATTCATAAGAAGCATAATTTGCTATCTCCGAATCTGAATCGTTCCAATCAGCACCAATGTTCAATGCTGTGTAACTGTTTTCCAAATAGCTAACGGGTTCCGATTTTGTTTGGACCATCGTAGCATTTTGTTGGTCGTTTGCTATGGCGGTACTACTTAAAAGTACACTTCCATAAATGATTAATAACTTGTTCATTTTTTGATTGAATTTTTTGATTGATGTTATGCTTATAAGACTAACCCAATCGTAAAATGTTACACGCTTTATGACTTTTTTTAGAAAAACCAATCCGCCGTTAGCCCCCAAAAACAGGGGGATACACGTGGGACTATTAGTAAAACGCAGGACTCCCGAAGTTTTGCATCTTTCGGAAAAAAAGTGGTAGTTAATATTTATTTAACAGTAAAATCTATTCCTTTTTAAGTTCTTTGGTTGATGAAGTTATCCAAACTAACATATGATGAATAAGAAATTACTACCTCAAGTACTTGTACTTTTATTATTATTGGGTGCAGTTCCCTCGACACAAGCCCAACTTTTCAAGAAAAAAAAGAAAAACACCGAACAAAAAGCCGAAGCAAAACCTAAACCAGGCGATATTCAACCTTATGATAAGGTTATCACCAAAGAAGCCAAAACAGATACTGGTTTGTTTGCTGTTCATAATGTAGACGACAAACATTACTACGAAATTCCAGATTCTTTATTTAATAGGGAGATGTTAATGGTAACCCGAATCTCCAAAACAGCCGATGGAATTGGTTTTGGGGGTGGAAAAATCAACACACAGGTATTGCGTTGGGAGAAAAAACCCAAAAAAGTATTGTTGCGCGTTTCTTCCTATGAAAACGTAGCCGCAGATTCTTTGCCAGTGCACGAAGCTGTGGTCAACTCCAATTTTGAGCCTGTACTTTATTCTTTCGACATCAAAGCAATCAACAAAAAAGATTCTTTGAACCCTGCCGTTGTTATCGAAGTAGACCCATTGTTTACCAAAGATGTTCAAGCATTGGGCTTTCCTGATGGATACAGAAAAAGATATAAGGTTACCCGTTTGGACGGTGACAGAAGCTATATTGAATCTGTAAAAAGTTATCCTTTAAATATTGAGGCCCGTCACGTAAAAACTTATTTCTCCAACCAGCCGCCAAGCAACTCAAGTGTAGGTTCCATTTCGTTGGAGATCAACAACTCTATGATTCTATTGCCGAAAGAACCTATGAAGCGTCGTTATTTTGACAAACGTGTAGGTTGGTTTGCTCGTGGACAAGTGGATTATGGATTGGATGCGCAAGAAAGCAAAACCGTTACATACCTAGATCGTTGGAGATTGGAAGTAAAGGACGAGGATATTGCCAAATACAATGCAGGTGAATTGGTTGAACCCAAAAAACCTATCATATATTATGTAGACCGTGCCACACCAAAAGAATGGGTACCTTATATTAAACAAGGTATTGAAGATTGGCAAGTTGCTTTTGAAGCCGCTGGTTTCAAAAATGCCATCTTGGCCATGGACCCTCCTTCCCCAGAAGAAGACCCAGAATGGTCTCCAGAAGACGTGCGTTATTCTGTGGTGCGTTATTTGGCATCGCCAATTCCGAATGCCAACGGTCCTCACGTAAGCGACCCTCGTAGTGGAGAAATTTTGGAATCTGACATCAACTGGTACCACAATGTAATGAGCTTGTTGCGCGGATGGTATTTTGTACAGACTGCTGCCATTAACCCAGAAGCTCAAAAAACCCAGTTTAAAGAAGAAGTAATGGGTCGTTTGATTCGTTTTGTATCCTCCCACGAAGTAGGTCACACCTTAGGATTGCCACACAACATGGGAAGTAGTGTTGCCTATCCAGTGGATTCATTGCGTTCCAAAGAGTTTACCCAAAAATTTGGAACTGCGCCATCAATCATGGACTATGCCCGTTTTAATTATGTGGCGCAACCAGGTGACGAAGGCATAGCTTTAATGCCAAACATTGGGGTGTACGATAAATATGCCATCAAATGGGGATACAAACCTATTTTGGACAAAACTGCCAAAGAGGAGAAACCAATTTTGAACAGCTGGATCACAGAGCACGCCGATGATCCTATGTACCGATTTGGACACCAACAAGTGGGTGATATCCACGATCCAAGTTCACAAACAGAAGATTTGGGTGATGATGCTGTTAAAGCTAGTTTGTACGGTATTGAAAACCTAAAACGTATTGTTCCTAAATTGATCGATTGGACCACCGAACCAGGTGAAAACTATGACGATTTAGAAACCATGTACGGACATGTTGTGTCTCAATTTGGAAGATACATGGGCCACGTGTCCAATAATATTGGTGGTGTTTACGAATACAACAAAACCGCCGATCAAGAAGGAGCTGTTTATACACATGTAAGCAAAGAGCACCAGAAAAAAGCGATGGCCTTTATGCAAGAGCAATTGTTTGCCACTCCAGAATGGATGATCGATCAGAACATCTTCAACAAAATTCAAATTTCTGGTTCCGTAGAGCGTATCCGTGCATTGCAAGAGCGTTACCTGAACACTATGTTGCAAATGGGCAAGTTGGCAAGGGTTATCGAAAATGAAACCATTAATGGTGACGAAGCCTACGGTTTGTTGGAAATGATGCGTGACCTTCGTAGAGGTATCTGGTCCGAAACCCGCAATGGAAGAACTATTGATACTTACAGAAGAAACCTTCAAAAAGCACATATCGACCGTTTGGGTTACCTAATGACTGCTGATAGTGAGCGTAAACTTCCAGATTTTGGAGGGTACCGTAAATCAACCCCTATCAATGCCAGCCAATCCGATATCCGTTCGGTTGCAAGAGCAGAACTTAACAATTTAAAGAGTGATATTCGCGGTGGATTGTCCCGTATTTCGGATCCAATGAGCCGTTATCATTTGCAAGATGCCCTAGTGCGCATCGACCAAATTTTGGACCCAAAATAAGGTCTATAATTTAAGTAGATTCCATTTTTTCAAGGTGTGACCAGAATTCGTTTTGGTTACACCTTGTTTTTTTTGGCCTTCACAAACAAAATGGGTCGTTTCACAACATATCACTGAGATTCCCAATGGCTTTGATTACATTAGTAATCCCAAATCTCAACATCATGAACCAAAAGACTAAAAGCCTAATCTACTTTTCCTGTTTTGTGCTAGCCTCCTTCTTTTACTACATTATGGAGCAACAGGATGAATTTCAAGAACAATTCCAATCCAAAACCTACGTAGAGGCAGATTTTCAAGATGCCGATGATTTGGAAGAACCTTTGGAAGATTTCAATAATCTTGAAGAAGACCAGAAGTAGGTCAACTCTTTTCCTAAGCTGTTAAAAGCTTCACAAATTCTATTTTCGGATTAAACCAACAACAACTGCGGTTGTCCAAGGTGTATATCATTAAATTTTAGAATTATGAAACGATTAGCAGTAGTATTGGTTTTGCTGGCCAGTATAGGAGTATCAGCCCAAAAAAATGACGGACCAAGAATGCGAAGAGGTGCCAAAATGGACCTTACCGCAGAGCAGATGGCAACATTGCAGACAAAGCATATGACCTTGGCCCTTGATTTATCACAAACGCAACAAGACAAATTGTATCAACTGAATTTGGAACAGGCAGAATTCAGAAAAGAGAAATGGGAAGAAATGCAGGCATTAAAAGAAAGTGGTGAACGACCAAAACTTTCTGCCGATGAGAAATTTGAAAAGGAAAACGCACGTTTGGAACGTCAAATTGCTTTCCAAGGTAAAGTAAAAGACATTCTGAACGAAGAGCAGTTTGAAACCTGGAAAAAAATGAGAATGCAAGGCAAGGAAAAAGCCATGCATGGCAAAAAGAAAATGCAGGAGAGAGGGAGAAGAGGATAGTGTTTTTTGTTGATTTTAAGGAACCGCGCCGGCCATGGTCGCGGTTTCTTTTTTTTGTACCAATTCCTCCATTGACCTCTGATTTTATCTGTTACACAACAGATATTTGTATTTATCTGCTTTTTTACAGATATTTGTTATTATCTGCTTATAAATAGATATCTTAAAAATAGAAGAAATGGTTGCCATACTTACAGGAGACATCAAAAACTCTTCGGAGCACAAAGCCACGGAATGGTTGCCCCATTTAAAGGATGCTTTGGGCAAATTCGGAAAGGAACCCAAAACATGGGAAATTTATCGTGGAGATAGTTTTCAGCTTGAAACACAGCCCGAAAATGCATTGGATGCCGCTATTTACATCAAAGCAAGTATTAAGCAACTACGCCAAATGGATGTACGAATAGCCATTGGTATTGGGCAAAAAACCTACGATGCCGAAAAAATCACCCAATCCAACGGGCCCGCATTTGTAAACTCGGGAAAATGCTTTGAGAACCTCAAAAAACAGACGTTAGCCTTAAAAACAACCAACAAAAAATTTGATGACACAATCAATTTGTTAATCCAATTGGCTACATTGACCATGGATAACTGGACACCCGCCATTTCCAAAACAGTTAAAACTGCAATGGAAAACCCTAAAATGAATCAAAAGGAGCTAGCGTCTATTCTAAAAAAATCCCAGGGTAACATTAGCGAAGAATTGAGTAAGGCTGGATTTGACGAAGTGCAAAAAATGATTCGTTTTTACAAAACACAACTATTACAACTATGATGCTTTTGGCCCTTAAATTGATTCTTGCACACTTTATCGGGGATTTTGTGCTGCAACCAAGTCATTGGATCGAAGATAAACTCCAAAAAAAAGGAAGGTCCAAATACCTGTACTTTCATGTGGGGGTACATTTGGTGCTATTACTGCTGTTACTTCAGTTCAAACATTTGGGCATTATCGCTCTAATCGTTGTCACACATTTGCTTATCGATTTGGGCAAACTCACTTTTACCAATCCAAAAAATTACCGTTGGCTGTTCGTGCTCGACCAACTATTGCACTTGCTGGTGTTGGCTCTTGCGTTATACCTCATCTCCCCTTTCGCTTTGACTTTTGAAGGAATTTTAGGCCCGCAAACCTTATTATTAGCTACTTTTTTGGTTTTTGTCACCTTTGTTTCTGGCATCTTTATGCGGATGCTACTCGCACCCTATATCGATGAGATTACTAAAGAAGATGAATCGGACGAAGGAGGTTCCCTTAAAAATGCGGGCACCTATATTGGCATGTTGGAACGACTGTTCGTGTTTGGATTTATTTTGATGCAACAATGGGCAGCTATAGGTTTATTGATTGCTGCAAAATCCGTTTTCCGATTTGGTGACCTGAATAAGGGCAAAAACCGAAAACTTACCGAATATGTTCTCATAGGAACTTTGCTCAGTTTTGGTCTGGCCATTGTTTCTGGCATGCTCTACAACTACTTTTTGGGGCTATTATAAACGAAAAAACCGTCCTAAAGGACGGCTCTTTCCGAATAATTATTTAGTGCAGATTGAAATACCTAAACACTTAACAAACGATATTTCAACACATAAGGAGCAAAAATACATAAAATTATCTATTTAGATTAATTTTAAATTATGAATTTATCCCTTACCCTAAACCAAAACCATATTTTAACCGTACATCTTATATCAGGTTCGCAATTTGAACCTTCTACACAGTATTTTTGAGTTAGTTAGTTTAGAAAGCGGGACTTTGATCCCGCTTTTTCTTTTGTGACACCATTAAAATGGAATGCGTCAATATCCTTAAACTTCATTTTGTAGTTTACTCCCATTAACTTTTAAAACATCAGACATGGGAATAATAGCAACAGACGAACGTGAAATTAGTATGTATTACAATGGTGAAAGTAGTTTTAGCGAACAGGCTTTGGCCATTTTGGAAGCCACAGAATTTAAAATTCGCGCAGTGGATATCACCAAAGATAAAGTTACGGCTACCCAATGGGCCGAAATCGCTGACCGATTAGGAGTCACTGGTAAAGATTTAGTGAATACCGAACACCCCAACTTTATTCAATCCTACGGAGAACATACGAACATTGAAAGTGAGGAAGATTGGCTCAAAATACTTTCCCAAAACCCTAAAGTGATACAAGGACCCATTTTACTTCATGGCGAACGGGCTTTTCAAGCCAAAGCTTTGGGAGATTTATTCGTTTTTCTCGATCAGGAAAGCTAAATTAGTAGCTAGCTAACTGAAAAACAGATAGGTATGTCCAGCAGAACAAAATCCAAAAAATCAATAATTTTCATTTGGATTATAGCTTGTATTGTGGTTGTTGGGATTGCGGCGCAATTGTTCTTCTCTTACAAAGTAAAATCAGCATTGGCGGAGCAACTCCCCGAAAACATAACCTTAGACTATGCTGATTTAAGTACCAATGTGTTTTTGGGCAATATTGCTTTGGAAAATGTGGAAGTCAACATCACAGACGGAAACACCCAAGTGTTGGCCAATAAACTGGCGGTAAATAGTATCGGCTACCTATCACTCTTATCAGGAAATACCGTTGAGCTAGGTGAAATTCATTTGGAGGAACCGAAAATAGTACTGAAACAACAACCAAGCGATACCTTAAAAGAACCTGCCTCTGCCCCCAATAATGCGCCTAAGCTGCTCATCAAAAAAGTTAAAGTTGATCAGGGGGAACTTACCATTCGAAATTCAATAACTGATAGTGTATTATTGAGCGCCAAGGCTATCGATATTAATCTTTCCCAATTAGAGCTAGATCCTAAATCTACATCCAATCAACCTCCTTTCACTTTGGAAGAGTACGAATTCGCAGCACAAGACCTTTATTTTGATGTAAGTCCGTATGAATTTATGCGCTGTAAACAAGTTCAATTGAGCAATGAATTGGGGGCAATTGAAAATATCCAATTTCAATCAAAATATAGTCCAGAAAAATTAGCCACCCTATTGTCGGTGCAGCACGATCATTTTGATGTTACGGTAGATAAAATTCAAATCACGAAACCAGACATTTTTGGCAACACAGGCCCTAAACTTTTTACTCCCTTGTTAGAAGTACAAAGTCCAAAAATTATGGTGCGAAGAAATACCTTGCTTCCACCAAACACCATCATTAAAAAAATGCCCAATCAAATGCTACGGGAAATGCCTGCGGAACTTAAAATTGATTCCCTATCTGTAACCGATGGCGAAGTCAATTTTTATAAAAAGACCATGCCCGATGTGGAACCGCATAAAATGGCTCTAACATCCATAAATTCCCAAATCAAAAATTTGAACAATACAGGTGATGGCATTGTGGTAGTAACAGGACAACACCAAGTGATGGGTGACGGAAACTTTACACTCGAATACACATTTGATCCTCAAAGCGAAGACAACAGCTTTTTGGCCAAAGTGTCCATGTCTGACTTCCACACCAAAAAAATCAGCCCGTTTATGAGGTCTACCCTTGACGTAGAGGTGGACGGCACCATTCAACAAATGTATTACACCATCGATGGTAACGAATGGACATCACGCGGCGAAATGAAAATGAAATACGACCAGTTTAAATTTATAGCGCTTAAAAAGGATCACCTAACGGTAAATAAATTTAAGAGTGGCGTTGCCAACCTATTGACCAAAAAAGGAGATAGAAAAGCCGACGAAGATGGGTTTAGGCATGGTCAATTTGAAGTGGACCGAGACCGCACAAAATGGGTGCTCAATTACATTTGGATCAATATGAGAACAGGTATGTTCCACACCATGGTAGGGAGAGGTAAGGAAAAATAGAAATAAATCAAACCATTAATAGAAATATGAAAAATTACTTCAAAATATCATTCCTTGCTCTGATTTTTATTTTGTGCGTTTCTTGTAGCTCTTATAAAAAAAGTGAAATTACTGGAAGAACATTGCCTGCCTCAGAAACGGAAAACCAAAATACAACTATTCGGAGACAACTTAATTCGGATCAAACGCGTAACTACCAAAAAGTGGTGCTAAACAAAAAAGAATATCCTATTGAAGATCTACAAAAGATTTTGGATACGTTACAAACCGAGTACACCCTTGAAGTAAAAATTGATTCGGTAGTGAACAAACAAATCGTTTACATCAACCCCAAAAGTTGATCAACATCCATTGAAAATGAAAAAATATATCACCCTAGGTCTTTTTGTACTCATGTTGGCGGTAAGCTGTAAAACTGACTCCAAAAAAGAAGTCGAAACCGAAGCGGAACCTACAACCGCCAGTTCTGATCTTACGGGCAACTATGTTTCGGATGGCTATGCGCAAAAAGACGAAGGCTACGATTGGGTCGGTGTCACCGTATATCAGTTGGAGAATGATCAATTGGAAATTAAAGTCCGCTCACGAGCCGACAAAAAACGACCGACCTGTACCTTGGATGTGGAAGTTTACAAAGAAACCGATGTTCTTTACTATACCCAAATTGATGGCAAAAAAGTACTGTTCCAATTTGCGGACAATGCACTTTCCATTACCACAGAGAATGAAGCCGACAGCAGCGCTCTCTATTTTTATTGTTCGGGTGGAGCCACGGTGGCAGGCAACTATTCTAAAATAGATGGGGGATTGGACCAAGACCAAATTGACCAAACCCAATTTAGCAAAGTGTTGAGCCTGCAAGATGTGGGGTTCAATGTTTCAGTTTTTGCGCAAGATGGCGTAAACCAACTTACCGTTTTTACGTTTGGGCTGCCCACCGAGTTCAACGAAACTTTTGATATTAAAGATCAAGTGGTGACCCATGCCGAGGTGGAAGATTTAAATTCCGACGGGTCACCAGAGTTGGTGGTTTTCACCCAACATACCGAGAACCAAAAAGGGATGGTCCATGCTTTTTCGGTAAACAATATGCAATCGATGAGTATGGTCTATTTTCAACCAACGGAAGAAAATGAAGCAATCAATAAAGGGTATGCTGGACACGACGAATTTGCTTTGGTGGAAACCAAATTGGTGCAGCGTTTTCCCATTTTTGAAAATGGTGAAAAAACCGCTCGACGGAAACAAATTTCATACAATCTGGTGGAGGGAGAAGCCATGCGACAATTTGTACTCAGCACCGTATCTGAATTTGAAAACTAAGTGAGACCAATTACTTCCATACTAATTTGCTTTACCTTTTGCATTTTGCTACCCCCAACATTGATGGCACAGGAAAATTTATGCAATAGGTTAAAGCAAATGGTGGAACTTGATCAAAAATACCGCGGTTCCAATGATTGTATGTTGAATAGATACAATCTTGCGTTGGACTCCCTATTAAAGGCTAAAGGCCTCACTCATGAAGAATTTAATGCCATGTCTGCACTAGAGCAAGGGGAGATTAAAAGTCTAGCCTTTAAAATTGGAGGGAGAAATATGCAGCCCATTATGGCCAACGATTCCTTGGCTGCTTTGCAATACCATTTAGATGAAAAAAATTCAATGGCATTCATCGAATTAGTGAAACAACACGGTTGGCTCACGGACAAAAGTTTAGGTTGCTCCCAAAAATTTAGGACGGTATTGATTTTTAGACATGCCCCTAAAAAGTACTGGCCACAAATACGTGAACTCATTGAAAAAGAAAAGGCAGCGCAACGCATACCACCTTACGAATATTATATAGTGGACAACCATTTAAAAGGCCGCCCGCCCTTGGATAAAAGTGCATCGGATTTTAACAACGGTTAAAATACTCACCCCAACACTTCAAACATCTTATATCACCATGTCATTAGAACATATGTCAGAAGGTATCCCATAAAAAACCACTCCATTAATCAGAAGTGGTTCAATTAATACATTACATCTCATTAATGCATCTCTACTTCTTGCCATTTTTGAGCCTGTTCGGCAAGGTTGGATTTCATTAAATCCTCCATGGTCATTGCAATTCTGAATTCGCAGATCGCTTCAAAATATAAAAACCAAGGCTCGGCAATTGATGGGATGTGGGAGGCATCAGGCACATCGACAACCATAATGGCTGCACGATGTCCTTCAAGTTCGGAAAAGTAAATACTTTCGGGTTTAATTTCATCGACCACTCGGCCGATTACTTCCCCAGCAGTTCCATTTTTTACCATTGAGTTGAATGGTTCAATGGGACAGCTTACATTGACCAACATTTTCATACTAATGAATTTATGTTATTGATTCTTATAAGATACAAAACACAAGGGTGAACTCCTATTTTTAATTCTTTAATATTCAATAGTTTAGAATTAAAATAAGCATATTAACCATTCTTGCTTTCATCTGTAATTTTGAACCTACGAAAGGGATATGGGAAATCTTAAAAGAAATATGGATTTCTCTGTCGTCCAGATTGCCATCAGGACTACTTCGGAATGAAAATAACCTAAAACACCTTCCCCACAGCTTCAATGGTCTTATCCAAATCGGCATAGCTGAGGGCATCGTTTAAAAAGTAGCTTTCAAAAGCAGAGGGCGGTAAGTACACGCCATTCTCCAACATGCCGTGAAAGTATTTCTTAAAAGTATCGTTATTGCCTTTGGCGGAGCTGGCAAAATCCACCACAGGCTCCTCCGTAAAGTGTACGGAGATCATACTGCCGTAACGGTTAATTTGGTGCGTCACCCCTTTTTCGGTCAAGGTTTGGTCTATGCCCTTGTGCAGATATTCCGTTTTTTCGGCCAGGCTAGTAAAAATTTCAGGTTGGTTGTTCAAGGCGGTGAGCATGGCCAGTCCAGCACTCATAGCCAAAGGGTTTCCACTTAAAGTTCCTGCTTGGTACACAGGTCCATCAGGGGCCAAATGCGCCATGATCTCGGCTCGGGCCGCAAATGCCCCAACGGGCAATCCGCCCCCGATCACTTTTCCGAACATCACAATATCAGCATCAATATTCAAGGCATCCTGTGCCCCTCCTTTTCCGAGGCGAAAGCCAGTCATTACCTCATCGAACAACAACAAAATGCCCTCTTGGGTGCAGAGTTCTCGTAGGCCATTTATAAAATCCTCTTTAGAGATAATACAGCCCATGTTCCCAGCTACAGGTTCCAAAATAATGGCAGCAATTTCGCCTTTATTGGCTTCCACCAATGCTTTTACGCCCTCCAAATCGTTGTAATCAGCCAACAAAGTATCCTTTGCCGTGCCCTGTGTTACCCCAGGACTGTTTGGACTGCCAAAAGTAACGGCTCCACTCCCCGCTTGTATCAAAAAAGAGTCGGAATGGCCGTGGTAGCAACCCGCAAATTTGATGATCTTATCCTTGCCCGTGTACCCGCGCGCGAGGCGCACAGCACTCATACAGGCTTCGGTTCCGCTGTTCACAAAACGAATCTTGTCAATGTTCGGCACCATGGACACAGCCAGTTTGGCAAGTTCGGTCTCAATCTCGGTGGGCGTTCCAAAGGAAGTTCCTTTTTTCGCTTTCTCGATGACCGCATTGATCACAGGTTCGTAGGCATGGCCCAAAATAAGCGGTCCCCAGGAAGCAATATAGTCGATAAGCTGGTTGCCATCTTCATCGTACAGATAGGCGCCTTTGGCCTCCTTGATAAAAATAGGGTCGCCCCCTACCGCTTTAAATGCTCTTACAGGTGAGTTTACTCCTCCAGGGATGTATTTTTTGGCCTCTGCGAACAAGGCGCTGCTTCGTTGGTAGATCATAATTATTTTGTGTCATTCCCGCGTAGGCGGGAATCTATTTAATCCATTTCTTAATCACCCTTCGACTGCGCTCGGGATAACAAATTAGTGCAATTCGACTTGCTCTCCACAAAGGTAATGAGGATCATTCGTTTTGGGAAACGGAAAATGGTCGGAGAAAGAGATTCTTCCCTACGCTCAGAATGACAAAGTGGATGTCAGACGTCTGATGTCTGATGTCTGATGTCTGATAAAACTACCTCCCTCGACGAATCTGAAGCACTTGCCCAATAGAAATAATATTGTCACTCAAGTTGTTCATCTGTTTGATCTCATCCACGGGAACATCATACTTTCGGGAAATGGCATACAAGGTTTCTCCTTTTGAGACGGTATGAGTAGTCAAACTTTGTTTTGGTGGATCAACTTGTGCAATTTCAATGGGAGCATTGCGTACCACTTCGCGATCGTAACGATCCAAATCGTAGCGCTCGATCAAGGCAATTAACTTTTGCGGATATTGACGGTCGGTGGCATATCCCGCTTGTCGAAGACCGTGAGCCCACTTTTTGTAATCATTCGGTTTGTAATCGAACAGGAACGCATAGCGTGAACGGGAAGTCAAAAACAAACTATGATCCCTAAACGAGTACATGGGATGGTTGTATTTCCGAAAACACTCCCCTTTAGCATCATCATCGTGAAAATCAAATTCACCCTCCCAACCCGTATGGCATTTGATGCCAAAATGGTTGTTGGTCTTTAAGGTCAATTCACCACGACCAGAACCACTTTCCAAAATTCCCTGTGCCAAGGTAATACTGGCAGGAATGCCAAAGGCACGCATTTCGTATTGCGCAATTTCAGCAAAGGTCTCAATATATTCTTGGGTATCAGAAATAGGAAAACGCTCAAACCTTCCAGTATCTTCGGGCATTGGATATAATCCATCTTCGCCCACTGTAGGCATTTCATTCTTGTGCTTTTTAACAGGCCTTCCGTTGTCCACCACAACAGGGGCACCATTTCTTTGGGTATTTCTTCGCTTTTTAGCACCGCAGCTGGAGATCAACAGGGCCACTAGCAATACATATCCTATTCGCTTGATCATACGTTCAATAAGGGTAAATTCTTCTTTTTCAACACAAGGTTCATGCCCTTTATGCCTTGCAATCCACCTGTATGGATGGCCAAAATTTGGGTTCCAGGGGTAAAAACGCCCTGTTTTATAAGGTCAAAAATACCAAAAAGCATCTTTCCCGTGTAAATGGGGTCCAAAGGGATGTTGGTCGCTTCCTTAAACTGATTGATGAAAGCCACCAAGTTTTCGTCCACCTTGGCGTAACCCCCAAAATGATAGTCGGTTACCAATCGCCAATTCTCATTTTGAACAAAGCTACGAATATCTTCGGTTAAAAAATCACCCTTTAAAGCGGGGAACCCCAAAACGGTTTGATGTGGTTTCGCGGCATTGATGAGTCCAGCAATAGTACCTCCAGTTCCCACCGCGCTGCAGATTACATCAAATTGCGCATCGGTATCGGTCAAAATTTCCTCGCATCCTTTTACGGCAAGTGCATTGGTTCCCCCTTCGGGCAACAGGTAAAAATCTCCTAAGCTTTCTTTCAATTCCTTTTGAAAGTCAACTTCATTTTTGCGTCGGTAATCACTTCGGGACACAAAATAAAACTCCATACCATGCTCATGGGCGAGTTTCAAAGTGGGATTTTCTTGCCAATTCCCCTCCAGTTCTTCCCCACGAATCACCCCAATAGTTTTTAATCCTTGTTCGTGACCTGCAAAAGCTGCCGCCGCAATATGGTTGGAAAAAGCTCCACCAAAGGTGAGCAAGGTACGTTGCCCTTGTTTTTTGACTTCAAGTAAGTTGTATTTTAGCTTTCGGTACTTGTTTCCAGAAATGAACGGATGGATGGCATCCTCCCTTTTCAGGTACAGGGTAACGCCCTTTTCTTTCAAAAGGGGATGATCAATATGCTGATTGGGAATGTTCAATTCGAAAACTTAACGGGTCAGGTATCGCAAAAAACCAAAGGTTTTACGCTTGCGAAGGTACTCCATATCCTTTTCATTGGCATAGGCCTCGCGTTCAAAACTAATGTTTTGGTAGGCGCGGTAGCTATCCAGATACATCACGGTGCGCAACAACCATTCGGAAACATAAAGCAGGTAAAAAGGAAGAATCAAAAGCTCTTGTTGTTGTTTTAAATGGATTCGCTCGTGGTTGATGAGCACTTCGTCGGCCTTTAAGGAATCTTCCTTTAGGAAAATGAAAGGCCAAAGCGAGAGCCCCACATAGTTTTTATAGAAGAAATGTTTAAAGACTAAAATCATCTTATCACAACTTGGTCAGTGATAACAAATATAACTTGTAAAAACCCTCAAAATTTGATAGTTGGGATAATTCCATCAACATTTTCGGTGAATAACCTTGTTTTCAAAATCTTAAAACGTTGCAAGTTTTCTACAGAAAGGCGTAAATTTATATAGCCAACAGCACATTTGCATGAAAGAATACATTCCCTTGGAAGAGGGTGATTACTATTACACGGAAGAGGGATATCGGGTGTTTACCGAACAATATCTGTTAAAACGGGGATATTGCTGCGAAAGTGGTTGCCGACATTGTCCATATGGCTACAATCCGAAAACCAATAGCATGCGCTAAAAAATGTACTGTTCGGCATAATATTTGTGAGTATTTTAATCAATCTCAAGAATTTAAAAAAAGTATTATGAAAAATCTTTCTCGTTTTGCCCTCGTCATTTTTTCGTTAGGTCTGTTCGTGTCTTGTAGTTCTGTTCAAGTAGTTTCGGACTATGATCAAAAGGCAGATTTCAACAATTATAAAAGCTATGCTTTTTACAAAACTGGTATCGATAAAGCCCAAATTTCAGATTTGGACAAGAAACGTATTCTTCGCGCCATTGAAACCGAACTAAGCTCCCGCGGATTTGTAAAATCGGATAGTCCCGATGTGTTGATCAGCATTTTCACCAAAGAACGTGAACGCGTGGATGTCTACAACAACTACGGTTGGGGTTGGGGTGGATTTTATAGTCCCTATGCCTGGGGTCCTGGATGGGGATGGGGCTGGGGAGGCAACAACGTAAGCACGAGTACCGAAGGTTCTTTATATATTGATGTGATCGATGCCAACAAGAAAGAATTGGTTTGGCAAGGTCGCGGTGTAGGCACTTTGAGCAGCAACAAAAGTGTGGAAAAGAAAGAGGCCCGCATTAAGGAATTTGTTTCCCAGATTATGGAAGAATATCCGCCACAAGCCATGGTAGCTTCCAACTAAAAATACAGACCGCCCTCGAGGCGGTTTTTTATTGCCCTTAACTTTAGTTAAGAAAATATCGGTTATCGATTTCGTATCTTTAAAACCTAAACAAGGTACAGATGAGTTACGAATCCAATCCTATTTTGGACAAATTGCCCAAGCACTTAAAGCAGTTCATAAAGCCGCAGAATTACGAAGACTACACGGCCATTGATCAAGCGGTTTGGCGCTATGTGATGCGCAAAAATGTGGATTATTTGAGTCGCGTAGCGCATAGTTCTTATGTGGAAGGATTGAAAAAAACGGGCATTTCCATAGACCAAATTCCCAATATGTATGGGATGAATCGTATTTTAAAAGAAATCGGTTGGGCAGCAGTGGCCGTTGATGGTTTTATACCACCGTCGGCCTTTATGGAATTCCAAGCTTATAATGTGTTGGTGATTGCTTCAGATATTCGCCAGCTTGAAAATATTGAATACACCCCTGCACCCGATATTATCCATGAAGGGGCTGGACATGCCCCAATTATTGCCAACCCAGAATATGCCGAATATTTAAGGCGATTTGGAGAGATTGGCTGTAAAGCGATTTCCAGTGCCAAGGATTATGAATTGTATGATGCTGTACGACATCTTTCCATAATTAAAGAAGCACATGGGACTCCGCTGGAAGAAATAGAAAAGGCTGAAAAACATATTGAATACCTCCAAGAAAATATGGGCGAACCCAGTGAAATGGCATTGATCAGAAATCTGCATTGGTGGACCGTGGAATACGGTTTGATCGGGGAAGTGGACAATCCCAAGATCTATGGAGCAGGATTGCTTTCTTCCATTGGGGAAAGTGCTTGGTGCATGACGGACCATGTGAAAAAAATCCCATATTCGATTGAAACAGCGCATACCGAATTTGATATTACAAAACCACAACCACAACTTTTTGTGACCCCAGATTTTGCGTTTTTAAGTCAGGTTTTGGAGGATTTTGCCCATAGCATGGCGGTGCGCAAGGGTGGGCTTTCAGGCATCAAAAAATTGATCAACTCCCAAGCTTTGGGCACATTGGAAATGAGCACTGGACTACAGATTTCTGGTCAATTCCAGTATGTGATTGAACACGATGGAAAACCCATTTACATACAATCTAAAGGACCAACTGCCTTGGCTTACCGCGAAAAAGAATTGGTTGGACACAGCATAGAATACCATTCGGAGGGATTTGGTTCGCCGATTGGAAAATTAAAGGGTATCAATATTGCCATTGAAGATATGGGACCCCGTGATCTTAAGGCTTATAAAATTTATGAGGGAGAGCAAATTTCCTTGGAATTTGAAGGTGGTGTGAAAGTAGAGGGCACTATCGTAACAGGTACTCGAAACTTGATGGGAAAAATCATTTTAATCACTTTTAAGGATTGTACCGTGACCCACAATGGAGAAACATTGTTCTTGCCTGAATGGGGATTGTATGACATGGCAGTGGGGCAAAATGTGGTTTCAGCCTACAATGGACCTGCAGACTTGAACAGTTTTGATCTGATCACCCATGAAATAACGGAGAGTACCATTAAACCCAAAAAGAGTGCACAACGTATACAATTAGAACAGTATTACCAACAAGTACGGGAATTCAGGGAGGGTACCAACACCACTATATCCCGAAATAAGGTGTTCCAAATAATCAAACAAGAACATTCTGAAGATTGGTTATTGCCCGTGGAATTGTATGAATTGGCCAAGCAAAGCAACGATCAGGAATTTCAACAAGACATTTTGGAGCATCTCGAAAATATCAAACAAAACAACCCCAAAGTGGGCCATTTGATTGATGACGGTATTGCTTTGGTCGACGCTAGTTTGGTGAGTTAAAATCCGAGTTTTTGAATATTTTCTTGGGTCGATTCCAATTGCGGCACTTCAGCTTTCGTAATTGGACGGTAGGCTATTTTTAATTCTTGACCATTTCTTCGGAGGCCTAATTCCACATCGTGGTCAATACTGCCTTGCCAAATACTGCGTGAAAACACCTCATCTCCTTTTCGGACTCCAGCTTGCCATGCTGCACTTCCCTCCACTACACTTGCTATGGATTTTCGGTCATCAGAAAATGTAAAGCCTAATTCATAAATATCGCTCATCGGAGAAAACTCCAATTCCAAATCGGAGAACAGACCAACCAAGTCCACTTTTTGACCTTCTTCTATGTGCTTTTGAAAAAATGATTCGAAATCCCCTTTCCAATAATCGTTCAATACGGTTAAAAAGTAATCATGTGTCAGTTTTTGATTTTTTGAAGTAGCATCAGCGTACAATCGGTGCATTACATCATTCAGACTTTTTTTACCGTTTGAGGTTTCTTGAATTTTTAGATCCAAATAAAAAGCAAACACGGCCCCTCTCCAATACGGCAATTTGGAATAGTCATAATTCGTCCAAAAATTCTCGTAGTTGATTTCTGCATTTGGCGCTTCAACCACAGGCGAAGCGTACAGATCTCGAATGGTTCTGTTGATTTCTTGAATAAAAAATGCGCCATCCAGTCCATTGATTTTGTTCTTAGCAATGTTTTTAAAGGTATAATATTCGGTAAAACCCTCACTAAACCAATATTGTTCCTCTTCGTTATCATTTTGAATAGTATGGCCAATCCAATTGTGCATTAATTCGTGATTGAACAAATACACCATCTGGCCTATTTCCGTAAAATCGTTGTTGGAAACCGAAGTCGCAAAGGAATTTGTCAATCCCGTTCCTTGAAAACTACTGCCCATTTCTTGGGGAAAGGGTTGCATGGTAACCGTAAAATAGCCTTGGGAGTGATCACCCCAAAAATTGCGTTGGTGGGTCAAAGTTTGGTCCAGAACTTCAAAAACTTCTTCATCCTTAAAGGGCACCCATTCGCCACGAGTGGCCAAACTGATTTTGTTTCCTTTAACTTCTCCATCAAAAACCCTAAAATCTCCCCCAACAAAAATGGCGTTGCCAAATTGATTTTTATCCATATCAACAAGTGATTGTTCACGTTCCCCGCTTCCAAAACTGTTGTGAATGGTGTAATCTTCAGGGAAATCTGCCCAACTAAGGCTGATGTCAATCTTATCATCCGTGTTTTCTGGCACCATGAACATATTATGGGAAAACAGGTGGAAATAATCTTGGTTGATGATGGGTCGGTACACTGCTCGGGAGGAAAGTTCGCCATCAAAATCTTGTTGCAGCAGATATTCAACCTTCAATCGTTCCACATTTTTTGGATGCATCAAAACGATACGTCCGCTATCCAAATCCTTTTCGATGGCTCCTTCCACATTCAATAATTGAATGCTGCCCAAAGTTTGGTACAAATCGGTTTCACCCCATGCTTCATTCGGAAATGAAAGATTGGTCACCCCACTTGTATCCGCCGCAAACTCCATTTTTATATGAAGTTGGGTGATACTATCCCGCGTTACAGAACTGATGGAATAGCTTAGATCGGAAGTTGATTTTTGTTGACAGGAAAATAAAAAAGTGGCTAAAAGTGCTGTAGGTAGAACTCTTTTTAACATGGTTTGTTGATTGATTGATACTTATAAGACGCATCAAAATCGAAAATGTGACAGTTTAATCCAAAATTAAGTCCAATTCCTCCATATTTAAAACAGGTGTTTCTTCAAAAACCAAGGTCCAACCCATGGAGTTGGTCAAAACAAGAATTCGGGAAAGCTCACTCACCAAACGGTTTTCGGCATTGGTTCGTAAACTGGACGCCTCCACTTTTTTCATCAGAGAAGCGTTCACTGTCTTTTTAATGTTGTTATAATCCTTTGCGCTAAACGGATTTAAATAATCCGCGGTTACATCGTAATACTCAAAATCAGGATTAAGTTTGATTTCTGGCTCTGGAATTTGAATGATTTTGATGGTTTTTGTGGCTTCATCCACATCGTAGGTGAGTTTGGAAAGATCATAGGCAATCGTCGCTTCCGCATTCACCACTACCAAAGCTTTTTTATCGGCAGTCACCAAGGGTCCAAAGAGCTCCCTACTGTCTTTGTAATTGTATACTTCCACAAAGTGACCTTCGGTCACAATCAACTTGGAAACATTTTTCAATTCCTGCTGAATCAGCATGGAATTTTCTTCCAAAACCGTTTTTTGCTTGTTGTCATCGGCACAGGATTTATAGATCAACACCGAGGCCAAGGCAATAATGGCTCCTACAAGTACTTTCTTCATCTATTCAAATTTCATGAAAGGATAATGCTGTTGAAGATACGTAATTTTGGTTTCCAGCGATGTTTTGAATTTTTTGTGCCCTTTGGAATCTGGATTAAATGGTCTGTGCTGCAATCCTTTATGAACAGAATCCACCTCATCCATTATGGGATAAACTTTTTCGGATATCCAGACCAATTTGAATTTCTCCCAAATGTAATCTACTGCCAATTCGTTCGGATGCACCATATCCTTGGCGTAAAAGCGGTAATCTCGAAGTTCGTCCATCATTATTTCATACGATGGAAAATAAGATACATTTCTCGACTGCGCTCGAGATGACAAAATAGAATGAAGTGAAGATATTAGGTGTGCCTTGCTCTGCTGATTTTCCACAAAACCATCTTTTAAATGCCGAACAGGGGAAACCGTGAAAATAATCTGTGTGTTGGGGTTTAGACTTGAAATCAACCCTATCAAATGGGATAAACTTTCCTCAATCTCCTGAACGGACAACAATTTTTTATTGAATTGCTTCTGAGGCACTTTATGACAATTGGCCACTACTTTTTCAGATGCCAAATGTTTATAGACCCAAGCTGTTCCCAAAGTGATAATGATATGGGAAGCCTTCTCCAAAGCTATTTGTGTTGTTTTCAAACTTTGGTTGAGCAATTGCAGCAAATCTTCAGGATTATCGGAACGCAAATCAGAATGGGCATCGAAACAACGCCAAATGCCATCTTGTTCAAAAACCTCGATTGGCAGATAAGGTTTTTCATTAATAGCGCGTTGCACCAAATTTTCAATGGCGCGAGGATGAAATAATATCCCAAAGGGATTTTGCTTTTGTTGGAATTTGAAGTAATCCAACTTGCTCCCCATATTTTCAACAAAACAAGACCCTAAAAGCACCACCTTACTTTGATAATCCAAAGGATTATCGGCAGGCTGCAAAGGTATCTTGGTTTGAAGTTCCATATAATTGTAAAATTGTCAGTTCGAGTCCTTCGACTTCGCTCAGGATAAACTTAAATCGAGAACCAAAAAACCTATTTCATCCAATTTAATTACCCTTCGACTGCGCTCAGGGTAACCTCTCGATGTGATTCCTTATTTTATGTAGTCTTTCACTTTTTCTAAGGCTTCGGGAATACCTGCTGGGTTTTTACCTCCCGCAGTGGCAAAGAAAGGCTGTCCCCCTCCACCTCCTTGAATGTATTTACCCAATTCGCGAACAATGGTTCCTGCGTTCAACGATTTAGCAGTGGCCAAATCTTTAGAAATATAACAGGACAAAATTGCCTTTCCATCGTTTTCCGAGGCCAACATTAAAAACAAGTTATCTACCTGACCTCCTATTTCAAAAGACAAATCTTTGATGCCACCAGCATCCAAATCCACTTTTTTGGCCAAGAATTTGGTTCCGTTCACTTCTTCCAGTTCCGTGATCAATTCATTTTTAAGGCCTTTGGCCTTGTCTTTCAACAACTGCTCTACTTGCTTTTTCAACGCATTGTTTTCTTCCTGCAAACCAGAAACGGCTTTTACAGGATCTTGCGCATTGTTCAACATGTCTTTGATCTCGAAAAGCATTCGATTGTTGTTGAAATAGAACTCTTTAACGGCATCCGAAGTAATGGCTTCAATTCTTCGTATTCCTGCAGCAACTGCTCCTTCAGAAACAATTTTAAAATGCCAGATATCGGCGGTGTTGGCCACATGCGTACCGCCACAAAGTTCAATGGACTGCCCAAAACGAATGGTACGGACCGTATCGCCATACTTTTCTCCGAACAGCGCCATCGCACCTTCTGCCATCGCTTCTTTAATGGGAACATTACGCCCCTCTTGCAGTGGCAAATGTCCTTCTATTCGAGCGTTCACAAAATTTTCTACTTCCCTGAGTTCCTCCACCGTAAGTTTGGAAAAATGGGAAAAGTCAAAACGTAAATATTTGGAGTGCACAGCTGAGCCTTTTTGCTCCACATGGGGGCCTAAAATTTCACGTAGGGCTTGGTGTAACAAGTGGGTAGCGGTGTGATTGCTTGCTGTTCTCCAACGTTGTTTTTGATCTACGGCAGCCTTAAAAGATACAGAAACATCTTCGGGAAGTGATTCCGCAAAATGCACAATCTCATTGTTCTCCCTTTTTGTATCGATGATATAGGTAATGTCTCCGTTCGGAGCTTCCAAATATCCTTTATCGCCAACCTGACCTCCGCCTTCGGCATAAAATGGGGTTAAATTGAACACCAATTGATAACGGTCACCCTCTTTTTTACTGGTCACTTTTCTGTACTTCACCAATTTCACATTGGCTTCCAAACTATCGTATCCTATAAATTCTTGTTCGGAATCGTTCAACAGCACCGTCCAATCATCTTTGGACACTTCGGATGCTGCTCTCGAACGGTCTTTTTGAGCTTTCAAGGCCTTTTCAAACCCTTCCACATCCAACTGATAGCCTTTTTCTTCTAAGATTAATGAAGTAAGGTCAATCGGAAATCCAAATGTATCATACAATTCAAAGGCTTTTTCACCATCAATAGTTTTGCCTTTAGACGATTTAATCACGGAATCCAAAAGCACCAATCCTTGCTCCAAGGTACTCAAGAAAGAACTTTCTTCTTCCTTGATTACATTTTCAATCAATTGGTATTGCTTTTTCAATTCTGGGAAAGCAGCACCCATTTGATCACCCAATACTTTTACCAATCGGTAAATAAAAGGTTGGTTCATCCCTAAAAAGGTAAATCCATAACGAATGGCTCTTCTTAGAATTCTACGAATTACGTAACCAGCACCTGTATTGCTTGGCAACTGTCCATCGGCAATCGAAAACGCAACTGCACGAACGTGATCGGAAATAACGCGGATGGCAATATCGGTCTCCTCGTTTTTTCCGTATTTTTTTCCAGTGATGGTCTCTACCTCACGAATCAGCGGGGTGAACACATCAGTATCGTAGTTGGACTGCACATTTTGCAATACCATGCACAAACGCTCGAAGCCCATACCCGTGTCGATATGTTTTTCTGGAAGTGGTTCTAAACTTCCATTCGCTTTGCGGTTGTACTGCATAAAAACCAAGTTCCAGATTTCCACCACTTGAGGATGATCTTGGTTGACCAAAGAGGCTCCTGATACTTTTTTCTTTTCTTCTGCGGAACGAATGTCCACATGTATTTCGGAACAGGGACCACAGGGACCTTGATCGCCCATTTCCCAGAAATTGTCTTTTTTGTTCCCTAAAATGATTCTATCCTCGGGCACAATGGTTTTCCAAAGGTCGAATGCTTCTTGATCCAAAGCCAACCCATCATCTTCACTTCCTTCAAAAACGGAAACGTAAAGACTTTCCTTATCAATTTTATAAACTTCGGTAAGTAACTCCCAGGCCCAGGCAATGGCTTCTTTTTTAAAGTAATCGCCAATACTCCAGTTGCCCAACATTTCGAACATGGTGTGGTGGTAGGTATCCTTTCCCACCTCTTCCAAATCGTTATGCTTACCACTTACGCGAAGACACTTTTGGGTGTCTGTAAGTCGTTTGTCCTTTGCAACGGAATTCCCCAAGAAAAACTCCTTAAACTGGTTCATGCCTGCATTAGTGAACATCAGTGTGGGGTCGTCCTTCATCACCATGGGGGCTGAGGGCACTATTTTATGGTTCTTTTCTTTGAAAAAGTTTAAAAACTGCTTTCTAACTTCTTGGGATGTCATTGAATTCCTAGGGTTTTCTTAAATTTAACACATTAAACAAAACAATTTTTATATTTGCTTGTTTTGTTAAAATGAGTGAGCAAAAATAGGATAAAATCCCTTCATGTCTAAAGTAAAGTACTATTACGATCCGGATACGCTTTCTTACCGAAAGATTGAACCGAAGAAATCCAAAAAGTACAGGAATGTTTTCTTGTTTTTGGCAGGTTCAGCTCTTTTCGGAACCTTAGGCTTGATTATTTTGTTGAATACTCGATGGGTAAACACGCCTAAAGAACTTTCCCTTGAAAGAGAGGTGCGAAACTATGAGCTTCAGTTTGATATCATGAACAGAAAGCTGGATCAAATGGAGCAGGTTTTAGCCAATATCGAAGATCGCGACAACAATATTTACCGTTTATATTTTGAGGCTAACCCCATTCCCGAAGAACAACGAAGAGCTGGATTTGGTGGTGTAAACCGTTACAATGCCCTCGAAGGTTTCAATAATTCTGAAATCATCATCAATGCCACCAAGCGCTTGGATATTATTCAAAAGCAAATGGTGATTCAATCCAAATCGTTGGATGAAATTGCCAAGTTGGCGGAGGCAAAAGAAAAATTATTGGCTTCCATTCCTGCCATTCAACCTGTAAGCAATGAAGACCTTACCCGAATGGCTTCTGGTTATGGTTGGAGATCTGACCCTTTTACCAAAGCGAGAAAAATGCACTGGGGGATGGACTTTACTGCTCCACGAGGTACACCAATTTACGCATCGGGGGACGGAAAAGTGGTTCGTGCCGATAACCGTTCCTCTGGATATGGTAAACACGTAAGAATTGACCATGACTATGGCTATATTTCACTCTACGGACACATGAGCAAGTATAATGTTACTGTGGGTCAAAAGGTGAAAAGAGGCGATATTATTGGCTTTGTAGGAAGCACAGGTCGTTCTGAGGCTCCCCACGTACACTACGAGGTGTTTAAGGACGGGGAACGTATCAACCCCATTAACTTCTACTACGGAAGTTTGTCTACGGAAGAATTTGAGAATATGCTCAGATTGGCCAATCAAGAGAACCAATCCTTGGATTAATGCACATCGATCTACCTGAAAAGCGATATTATGGCATTGGCGAAGTGGCCAACGCTTTTGGGGTGAACACCTCATTAATTCGCTTTTGGGAAAAAGAGTTTGATGTACTTCAACCTAAAAAAAATGCCAAGGGTAATAGAAAATTCACGCCACAGGATATCCAAAACCTGCAATTGATCTACCATTTGGTAAAAGAACGTGGTTTTACCTTGGAAGGAGCCAAAATCCACTTAAAGGAGGAAAAACAAAAAGCATTGTCCACCTTTGAAGTCATTCAAAAGCTGCAAAAAGTAAAAGCAGAACTTTTGAAAATTAAAGAACAACTATAAACACTAAAACCATATAAAATGAAAAAAGGCATCATAGCCATCATCGTCATCATTGTTTTGGCGGTAATTGTTGGTGGATGGTATGTTAGAACCAACAATAATTTGGTCGACATGAAAGGACAGGCCACTAAACAATGGGCCAATGTAGAGAGCTCTTATCAACGAAGAAGCGATCTTATAGGAAACTTGGTGAAAACAGTGCAGGGTGCAGCAGATTTTGAAAGAGAAACACTTTCGGATGTGATCGAGGCGCGTGCAAAAGCTACTTCGACTACCATCGACGCCAATAATTTAACTGCCGAACAATTGGCTGAATTTCAACAAGCGCAATCTGGATTATCCTCTGCCCTTTCAAGATTATTGGTTACAGTAGAACGTTATCCCGATCTAAAAGCCAATCAGAACTTTTTGGAGCTACAATCACAGTTAGAGGGCACCGAAAACAGAATCAATGTAGAGCGTAACCGTTTCAACGACTTGGCTGGTGAGTACAACATCAAAATCAAGCAAATACCCACCAATATTGTGGCCAGTTTGGCCAATTTTGATGAATTGGCACTATTCAATGCCAATGCTGGTGCAGAGAACGCTCCTGATGTGAATTTTGAATTCAATTAAATTATGATGTCCCACGTAGAGGAATTTTTGACTGCAGAGGAAGAGAAAGAGATCATTAATGCCATTGTAGAGGCTGAAAAAAACACCTCTGGCGAAATTAGGGTACACATTGAAGCTAAGGCCAAAATCGACCATTTTAGCAGGGCTCAACAAATTTTCCACTTCCTTAAAATGGATAACACCAAAGAAGGCAATGGAGTACTCATCTACGTGGCAGTAGACGACCATAAATTTGTAATCTATGGCGATTCTGGCATAGACCGAGCAGTGCCCAAAGGATTTTGGGATACCACAAAAGATGTGATGCAATCCCACTTTAAAAAAGGACATTTTAAACAGGGAATTGTTGAAGGTATCCTCGTCGCAGGAAAAGAATTGGAAGCCCATTTTCCTTGGGACCATAACGACACCAACGAACTGAACAATGCCATTTCCAAAGGTTAGTTTTTTACTTGCATTTTTATGTATTACCCTTTCTTGGGGCCAATATACCATTCCTGATAAACCCAAGGAACAAACCAGCGTATACGATTATGTGAATTTGTTATCGGCTTCGCAGAGCAACGCTCTGGAACAGAAACTTATTCGCTATTCCGATAGTACCTCTACCCAAATTGTTGTCGCTATTATCAGTTCCACCGAAGGCGAAAACATCAACTTTTTGGGAGCACAATGGGGTCAGAAATGGGGCATTGGACAAGCTGACAAAGACAATGGTGTACTCATTCTTTTAGCACGGGACGATAGAAGAATTGCCATAAACACAGGGTATGGTGTTGAAGGTTCTTTGACAGACCTAATGTCCAAACGAATTATAGAATCAGTCATTATCCCCGAATTTAAACGTGGGGATTATTATGGTGGGTTGGATGCGGGTGCTGATGCCATTTTTAAGGTACTGAACGGAGAATTCACCGAAGAGCGCACCTTTGGCAACGGTGTACGGTTTCCATTTGAAGCTATATTTCCCCTTATCATTTTTATAGTAATCATGATCATTTTGTGGAGCCGCAAAAACAAAGGTGGTCGCGGTGGCAAGGGTGGTGGTCGAAGAGGTAGCGGACTCGACATTTGGGATATGATCATCTTGAGCAACATGGGCCGCAGCTCTGGTTCTTCAGGTGGATTTGGTGGCGGAAGTTTCGGCGGCGGAGGCTTTGGTGGCGGCTTCGGTGGTGGCGGCTTTGGAGGTGGAGGTGCCTCAGGAGGTTGGTAGTTCAACCTTTGAAATGAAGCAACTTCTAGCTCATTTCATCATCTACTCTAAAAACACTTTTGCCATGTTTAAAAAAATTTTATTTACTCTTCCTTTGCTATTTCTATTTACAGCTTGTAAAAATGACGATGGAAATCAACTAACAAATTGTTCCTTAGTGGATTGCCTTGTTGGAGTTGATATTATTTATCTTCTATTTTTAAATGCAGATAGCGAAGAGGACTTATTAGCAAATGGTGCTATTGACCCCAACCTAATTTCAATCATCAATGAAGAAAGTGACCAAGTGACATTTACTATTGAAGAATTTTCTGGAATGGGCATCTACCTAGCCATTCCAGTTGCTACAAACTCGTATGGACAGAAACATTTTACCATAGATTTTAACGAAGGTGAATCATTTACCATAAATTTTGAAACTAGTTTTTCTGAAGGAGGGGAATGTTGCGGACCTTATACCATCCTAGAGCAATATGCCATAGACAATTACTCTTACGAATTGATGGAGTCCTCACCACTTCCAGCATTTAGCACAGTCTACATTCCAAATCTTAATTAGAATCGCATAAACCTCGGCCCTCCTCCACGTTGGTTAGGTGCTCCTTTCCCTCCAAAGGAATCAAACTTAATGGTTAAGCTGCCCATGAAGTACCTTTTTAGTGCGGTACCTTGAAAATCTTGGATAAAATCTTGTCCCGTGGTCCTTCGAGTGTTAATGTTCTGGTTGAGTAAATCGTAGGCCAATACTTTAAGGGTGGCCTTTTTGTTGAATAACTGAAGACCCAAACTCATATTCCAAAAAATGGCATCTTTATCAAATCCATCGCCTAAATTTCCATTGTAGCTGTAGGTGATATCATTCCCGAACACAAGGTTCTGGGGCCAAAAAGTGGTCATTTTAAAAGATACATTATGTGTGGTGAAATCAACATCTTCCACACTTTCCAAATTGTATCGGGTCGAGTTGAATCCAATCCTATATTCTGGTTCAATCTCCAACATTTCTTTATAATTGAACAACAAACCAACCCGAGGGTTAAAGTTCCATGTTTTCGCCTCTAACCTGCTCCCATTGGTAAAGCCAACTTGCTTGCTCGCATTCACATTGGGACTAATGGTGAACTTTAAGGTGTAAACACTGTCCTTTTTTATTTGTTTGGAGTAGTTGACACCCATCCAACCTCTGTAATTACCTTTTACGTTTTGGTAGGTCGTGGTTCTGATAAAATCTTCATCAGTAGTGGTAATGGAAACCACTTGGTCTTCTTCGATATTCATGCCCGAATAAGCAAAAATTCCAGTACGGTCTTTCCAATTGAAATTATTAAAATTCAGATAAATGTTGTGACTGATCTCAGGGGCCAAATTCGGATTACCCACAATAATATTCAACGGGTTGCTAATATTGGGAACAGGCTGCAATTGGGTCACAGAAGGCACGTTCAGATTTGAATTATAGTTTAAACTCAAACGCTTACTGTTACCCATTTGGTAGTTGATAAAGGAACCGAACAACACATTATTGTAAGCATTGGAAAATGTAGTGGATTGTACAAAATCCTCGTTGTTCAAACTGTTGTTTTCCAGTCTGGCCCTTACATTAAAACGCAATTTCTTTCCGTTGGATCCAATTCGAATTTCTGGTGCATGTTTGTCTACGGTAAAATTAAAATCGGAACTTAAAGTGGAATTGTAAACATATTGCCCCAAGTCTTCATCAAAAACAGAAACAGAACGTTCATTTTGTTGTTTGGTGTTCTCATATTCATACCGAACGTCCAAATAAAATTGCTTATTGAAAAAATGACGATACGCAGCACCCAACTCATAAGAATCGTTGGAATTATCGATTAAAGTTCTTTGATCTAAATCCTGCTCACTGGGATTATCACCAAAAATGCTTCTTTGCGAGTTTACATAACCTTCTGAATCGTTCGCCCGATTATTGTTGTTAAAGTACGCACGAATATAGGTCCCTAAGGTATCCAACTTCTTCATTACCTCCAATCGGTTACTAAAATTTCGTTGATTGCCATCTGAAGTGGTCAAAGAGGTATTGCTATTGATTAAATTACCATCCTCGTCGGTAGAAACCGTATTTTCCGCATTGGTTGAATTGGTATTTGTAACACTAATATTGGGTTGTACTGTAATTCGAGTGGTCTTGTCCACGTCAAACTCCAAATTAAGCGCTCCTTGGTTTGAATTTGTGGTCCCTAAAAAGTTGGTTTCTGTATCCGTAAAATAACTGCCATCTGGCAAGATATTCTCCCGAGCTATCTTTTCATCGTTGTATGAATCACTGTACGAATAAAAGTAGTTGCCATCAATGCGATATTTCCCCTTTTCTTGATCGGCAAAACTTGCGCCCAAAGTTGAAGAAGTAGTGATTCCTTGTCCAAAACCAAATGAGGCATCCCCTATTGAAAATCCGCCATTTCGGTTAAATCGCACACCACCACCTCGAGAATTTCCTACCATTTCATAAATCTCGTCAAATGAAAATCCAGGGTTGTTAATGTTGTTGGAACTTCCCAAAACACTGATCCGTTTGGTATCATTAAAATAATTGAGTAATCCGTTGGCTTGATACCGATCATCCGTTCCGTATCCTCCAGACAATCGACCCATAAATCCTTTATTTTTGTCCTCTTTCAACATCAAGTTGATGGTTTTGGTTTCTCCATCCCCTTCTTGACCAGTAAACTCCTGCTCTTTTGTTTTGGTGTCGGTAATCTGAATTTTACTGATCACATCTTTGGAAAGTGATTTTGTGGCCACTTTGGGATCCGTGCTAAAAAACACCTGACCATTCACCAACACCTGATTCACTTCTTTCCCGTTCACAGTAATGGTTCCGTCACTGGCAACTTCCACACCTGGCAATTTCTTCAGCACATCCTCAACGGTGGCATCAGGTCTCGTCTTAAATGAATCGGAATTAAATTCCAAGGTGTCTTTTTTGATGGTGATGGGAACACGCTCGCCTACCAAATCAATTCCATCCAATTGTTGCACTTGTTCGTTCATTTGAATGGTCGGCAATTCGATAGTGGGTTTTAATTCCACTTCCATGGTATGTGATTTATACCCATTGGACGAAAATGCAATACGTGCTCTTTTGTAGGCCGTTTTGCCCTCTAGGGCAAAAGCACCCTGCGCATTGGTGATGGTGTAGGTGATCAAAGTGCTGTCACGTAAGGTTTCAGCATAAATAGTGGCCGCTTCAAGAGGGTTTCCTGTAACGGCATCCACAATTTTTCCTTTGATCAAAAAATCTTGACCAAAAGTGGATGAAATACTAAAAAGGAAAAATAGGAATACAAGGTTAGTGTGTAATCTTTTCAAAGGGTGGTTAGTTTTTTGATTGTTGTTTCACGAACTAAAATATTAGTTTAAAGAAA
Source organism: Flagellimonas zhangzhouensis (assembly GCF_900102925.1). Taxonomy (GTDB): domain Bacteria; phylum Bacteroidota; class Bacteroidia; order Flavobacteriales; family Flavobacteriaceae; genus Flagellimonas; species Flagellimonas zhangzhouensis. The sequence goes on from NZ_FNKI01000001.1 coordinate 64,559, forward strand.
TGTCAACGCACCCTTTAACGAAACTTTTAGAAAAAATTCATGAAAAATCAAGATTCTTCAAAAAAAGCACAATAAATTCTGAATATCTCATTCTTTTTTTATTGATTATTCGTCAATTATAAATGCCCATTCATCAATTTTACCACAATTTTAAGGTCATTTTTAGTTATATTGCTTATGCCTAACTCCTTGGTTAAATTAATACGCATTTCGAATGTCCCGATCCTTTAAAATTCTCTTTGCCCTCCTCTTTATTTTTGTTGTTTCTTGTAAAAAGAAAGATGCTTCGGCCGAAACCGACAATCTTTTTAAGTTCAAGGATTACATCAGTTTTCATACCCATGGTAATCAAAGTATTTCTACTCCCATTACAATTGCTTTGGCCCAACAGTTGGGACACTATGAAATCACCCAAGAGCTACCGAAGGAGTACCTGAAAATTTCACCCAAAGTTGAAGGTCAACTTCTTATTGAAAATGGCAGGGAAATCATATTTCAGCCTACAGAATACCTTAAACCCAACACGGAATATTCGGTAACCCTTGCTTTAGATCCACTTTTTGAAAACATAGAAAAGGAATTTAAGAGCTATACCTTCAGTTTTAAAACCATTGCTCCCAATTTTAAAATCAACCTGGGGAATTTACAATCCTACAGCAAAGAATGGCAATACGTTACAGGGACCGTGAATGCTGCAGATATTTTGGAAGGATCAAAAATGGGTAAAGTTTTAAAAGTGACCCAAGATGGAAAAAAAGTTCCTGTAAAGTGGGAAAACCTCACGGACAATGCCCAGTATTTTAGCTTTCGAATTGATAGCATTGCGAGAAAAACGGACGACAGCGAAATAGAAATAACATGGAGTGGAAAATCGTTGGATATCGACAACGAAGGAACCGAGACCTATTTCATTCCTGGCTTGAACAAATTTGTAATTGTAGATGCCAAGACCTCTTCAGGTTCGGATGCAGTCTTAACCTTAAATTTTTCCGAACCATTGCTGCCCAACCAAAACCTCAATGGATTGGTTACGGTGGAAAATGCGGAAAGCTTGCGATATGAAATTGATGGCAATGTTTTAAAAGTATATCCTTCCAATCGAATTTTGGGTGAAGTACGGGTCAATGCCTTCGAGGGCATTAAAAGTGAATACGGTTTTACCTTAAAAAACACCTTTTCGGAATTGGTTTCATTCGAGCAAATTAAACCTGCTGTTCGATTGATTTCCAAAGGAACCATATTGCCCAATGCAGCATCAACCCCAATTTATTTTGAAACAGTGAACCTTTCTGCTGTGGAGGTAAGGGTGATTCAAGTGTATGAGGACAACATGTTGCAATACCTTCAAAATTATGATCTAACGGAAAACTACTATCCAGATTTCCGACCTGTGGGAAGAAGGGTAGCCTTTAAAGTGATTCCTCTAACGGAAAATGGAGAAAACAATTCCAGCTATTGGAAAGCCCATGCGTTGGACCTTTCAGATCTGATTAAAGTTCACCCTGGTTCGTTGTACCGAGTTGAATTCAGTTTTAAGAAGGAACATTCTACTTACGATTGCGGAGAAAATGATAACTCAGATGTAGCCCTAACATCGTCAGAAAGTAATTCCATTCAAGAGGCAGATGAAGAAAGTTATTGGGACAATGAACTTTATGATTGGAGAAATTATGATTACAATTGGCAAGAAGAAAACAATCCTTGCCATCAAGCCTATTATAATTATCAACGAATCGCGGCCACTAATTTATTGGGAAGTGACCTTGGTTTGATCGTTAAAAAAGGAAGGAATAAATCCTACCACTTTGCCGCCACTAATTTGTTGACCACCCAACCAGAACCAGGCACCAAAATCAAACTGTACAATTATCAGCAACAACTTTTGGGCGAGGTTACCACCGATGCCACTGGTCTTTCTGTTTTTGACAGTGATAAAGGCATTGCTTTCGCAGTTGCAGAAAAAAATCAAAATTATGCCTACGCCAAACTTACTGATGGTAACGCCCTTTCATTAAGTAAGTTTGATGTGGCTGGAGAAGAACTGCAACGCGGATTGCAGGGATTTCTTTATACAGAACGCGGGGTGCATCGGCCTGGCGATGTGGTTCACTTGACCTTTGTTTTGGATGATAATGCCAACCCCTTGCCCAAAGGGCATCCAGTTACCCTAGAGGTGAGCGATGCTCGTGGAAAATTGGTGCAACGCAATGTGATCAAAGATGAACCCGTTCCTATTTCAGACGGACTTTTTGCCAAAAAAGAGGCGAATTTCTATTATTTCCCAATTCCAACTGCCGAAAATGCACCAACAGGTTCTTGGACCGCGAAAGTGATTGTAGGTGGAGCTCAATTTCAAAAAGGACTAAAAATTGCCACGGTAAAGCCCAATCGTTTAAAGGTTGATTTTTCTTTTAAAGATGAAGTTTTAAAAGCAAATACCACCAACTCTGGTAAAGCCATTGTGAAGTGGTTGCACGGAGCTCCTGCACGGAATCTTAAAATTGACATTAATGCCAATTTGAGTCAAACCAATTCGGCCTTTCCAAAATTCAAGAATTATATTTTTCAAGATCCAGTTCGTCAGTTCAGCTCAACAGAAGTGCAATGGCTCTCCTCTACATTGAACAGTGAAGGTGAGTTGGACATCAACAAAAAATTAGATGTCAATGGGAATGCCCCAGGAATGCTCCAAGCCACATTTACCACAAAAGTATTTGAAGGTGGCGGAGATTTTTCCATTGATGTGTTCTCCAAAAACTTGGCTCCTTTCTCCCATTTTGTGGGATTGCGTTCTCCCGAACCAAAACGCTATGGTTCTTTCCTAACGGACGAAAACAACAATTTTGATGTGGTTACCGTGGATGCCGAAGGAAATCCATCTGGGAATAGAAAACTCAAGGTACAAGTTTTCAAAATTGAATGGCGCTGGTGGTGGAACCGAGGATACGATAACCTTTCCAGATATGAAAATGCCACAGTGCATCGTCCGTTCAAAGAAATGGAAATCACTACGGCCGCCAATGGAAAAGCCAATTTCAATCTGAACATTCCCGATGAGGAAGGCGGACGATTTTTGATTCGGGTTTTGGATGAAGCATCTGGTCATGCTATTGGAAGAACTGCTTATTTTTACAGAAATTGGTGGCGCAGACCTGCTTCTGGAGATACCGAAAGTTCGAAAATATTGGTTTTTGCCGCAGATAAGGAAAAATACCAATTGGGCGAACAAGCGCAAATTACTTTCCCATCCAACCGCGGTGGAAGAGCGCTCATCAGTATTGAAAATGGTACTGAAGTACTTTCACAACAATGGGTGGAAACCACAGAAAAAGAAACCAAAGCTAGTATTCCCATCACAGCTGAAATGGCACCCAATGCCTATATCAACATTTCTTCATTGCAGCCACACGGACAAGTAGCCAACGACCTTCCCATTCGATTGTACGGCGTAGTGCCTTTGTTGGTTGAAAATCCAGCTACTTTTTTGGAGCCACTAATAACGATGCCTGAGGTGTTGGTTCCAGAAACATCCTTTAAGGCTGTGGTATCAGAGGCCAACAACAAACCGATGACTTATTCTTTGGCGGTGGTAGATGAAGGATTATTGGATTTAACCCGTTTTCAAACGCCTGATATCCATTCCTCATTTTATGCAAGACAATCTTTGGGGGTAAATACCTTTGACATTTTTGATGATGTGATGGGTGCTTATTCCGTAAGCGTGGATAATATTTATGCCATTGGTGGTGGTGGTATTGGAGCGGGCGCCAAAAACCGAAAAGCACAACGGTTTAAACCTGTGGTCACCTATTTGGGTCCATTTACCTTAAAAGCAGGCGAAAAAGCTACCCACACTATTCAAATGCCCAATTATGTAGGTTCGGTACGTACCATGGTGGTTGCAGGAAACGCAAACAGTGCCTACGGAAATACTGAAAAATCGACCCCTGTACGCAAACCTCTTATGGTATTGACTTCACTACCAAGAAAACTTTCTCCTGGGGAAAAAGTGACCGTTCCCGTGACTGTTTTTGCTATGGAAGCCAAGGTAAAAAATGTGAAAGTTACGGTTGATGCAGGGAATGCGTTGGAACCTTTGGGGCCAACATCCAAAAACATTACATTCAATTCGGTTGGGGAGCAAATCGTGAATTTTGATTTTAAAGTCAACCCATCTACAGCCTTTCAAACCATAAAAGTTACGGCTTCGGGTGCAGGAGAAAATGCCAGCAGCGAAACCGAGATTGATGTTGAAAATCCAAACCCAATCACTTCAAAAAGTACGAGCTACACCTTGGAGGGCAATGCATCGACCACTATTGCAATGGAAACTTTTGGGACTTCTGGCACCAACGAGGTCTCTTTGGAATTCTCGACCTTACCTCCCATGGATTTTTCCAAAAGATTGGAATATGTAATGCGCTATCCCCATGGCTGTGTGGAGCAAACAACTTCGGCTGTATTCCCACAGTTATTCTTAGCCGATGTGTTGGATATTACTTTTGATAAGAAACAAGAGGCAGAAAAGAATATAAAAGCGGCCATCAGAAAATTGGGAGACTTTCAATTACCAAGTGGTGGATTGAGCTATTGGCCTGGATATATCCAAGCCGATGATTGGGGCACGTCCTATGCTGGCCATTTTATGTTGGAAGCCAAACAAAAAGGGTATCAACTTCCCTTGACATTTTTGAGCAACTGGTTGCGCTATCAAAAAAACAAAGCCAAACAATGGAGCAACCAAAGTACTGGTTATAACGACGATGTTTCGCAGGCATATCGTTTGTATACCTTGGCCTTAGCACAACAACCTGAACTGGCCGCCATGAACCGTCTACGTGAAAGCAAAAACCTTAGTAATGAAGCTAAATGGCGCTTGGCAGCGGCCTATGCCTTGGCAGGAAAAAGTGAGGTAGCGAAAGAGATTGCAAATAAGGCCAACATTAATTTCACTACAAACAATTACAATTATAGAACCTATGGTTCTGTATTCCGAAATAGAGCCATGGCCTTGGAGACCATGACCATCTTAGGTGATGCTAAACAGCGGGGATTGGCAGAATCATTGGCTAAAAATCTATCATCTCAAAATTGGTACAGCACTCAAGAAACGTCCTTTGCCCTGCTCGCCCTTTCCAAAATGGTGTTGAAGAATGGCGGTAAATCATTGAATGTGAAGTTCAGCAACAACAATAAAGAGATTTCGATTCAAACCGATAGGGCCATTGCGCAAAGACCTTTGGTAATATCTTCTTTTAAAGAAGAAATCAAAGTGAACAATGCCTCTGGTAATGTGGTTTATGTAACCCTTTCACAATCGGGAAGATTACCTGTAGGTGAAGAATTTGCGCAACAAAACAATTTAAACCTATCTGTTACTTATGTGGATGGCTTGGGCAACGCCTTGCATATTGATGAACTTAGACAAGGCACTGAAATTGAAGCAAAAATTACTGTTTTCAATAGTTCGAACGATTATGTGGAAAACTTGGCTTTAACACACATTGTTCCAAGTGGATGGGAAATTGTGGACACGTCGTACGCCAACAACAATTCAACAAATTCACAAGCAGATTATATTGATACCCGAGACGACAGAACCAATTTATATTTTGATTTAGAAGCTAAAAAATCAAAAACATTCTCCATTAAATTGAATGCATCTTTCCTTGGGGAATATTATTTACCAGGTGCTCAAGTGGAAGCCATGTACGACAACAATTATGTAGCACGAAATAAGGGGCAATGGGTGAAAATTGTTCAGTAATAATGAATGAGTGAATTATTATCGCCAGTAAAAAAATTTACAGTTGACCATAAAATTAAGCTCGGTGTATTTTTCATCGTTTTAATTATATGGTTGTTTTGTCTGCCCAAAAACCTGTTCAACGAACCTACCTCAACGGTTGTGAACAGTTCCGATGGTTCATTGATTGGCGCTCGAATCGCGGACGATGGCCAATGGCGTTTTCCTGCGATGGATTCAGTCCCAGAAAAATACAAGCAAAGCATTTTACTTTTTGAGGATGAATATTTTTACAGTCATCCTGGGTTCAATCCTATTTCCATTATCAAGGCCATTGGCCATAATCTCACCAAAGAGACACGAAGAGGTGGAAGTACGATAACACAACAAGTGATTCGATTGAGTCGTAAAAATCAAAAAAGAACCTATTGGGAAAAATGTATAGAAATTTTTAAAGCGACCCGATTGGAGTTTCGATTGTCCAAGGATGAGATTTTAAAATTATATGCTTCGTATACCCCGTACGGTGGAAATGTGGTGGGATTGGAAACGGCTGCATGGCGCTATTTTGGAATTCCAGCCCATGAACTCAGTTGGGGACAAAGTGCAGCCTTGGCCGTATTGCCCAATGCTCCAGCACTCATTTTTCCTGGACGAAACGAGCAAATCTTTATTCAAAAACGAAATCGCCTATTGGAAAAACTCAAAGAAAAAGGAGTTATTGACCAAACCACATTTGAGTTGGCCCTAGCAGAACCGCTTCCTGAAAAACCCCTTCCACTACCCAATGTTGCTCCGCATTTAACGGAACGCATCCGAAACGAACATCACGGAGAACAAATTCAAACTTCCATTAATAGGCCACTTCAACAGCAACTGAATCTTATTTCGGAAAGACATTTTCACCAACTCAAAAACAACGAGATCAACAATTTGGCCATTCTGGTGCTCGATGTGGAGTCTCGCCAAGTTTTGGGCTATGTGGGCAATTCACCCTCTGGCATGGAGCATGGCAGTTATGTGGACATCATTACCAAAAACAGGAGTACAGGAAGCACTTTAAAACCGATGTTATTTGCCTCTATCTTAAATGAGGGTCAACTTTTACCCCAAACATTGGTGGAAGATGTTCCGACAGTGATCAACGGCTACAATCCTCAGAATTTTGATAAAAAATATGCTGGAGCCGTGCCTGCCAGCAGGGCACTATCACGTTCACTAAATGTTCCTGCTGTAAGATTGTTGCGTGAATATGGCTTGCAAAAGTTTTACAACAAGCTCCAAAAAATGAACTTGAACTCCATTAATAAATCATCTTCATTTTATGGACTCTCCTTGATTTTGGGTGGGGCGGAAAGTTCATTGTGGGAATTGACCAGCACCTATGCCGCAATGGCTTCTACCCTTAATTATTTCAATGTTAACTCTAGTACGTATCGCACCAATGAGTATGTGGAACCCACCTATTTACTGTATCCGACCACTAATTTTGGAGAAACTCAATTCGAAGCATCTGTGGTAGGCGCAGGGGCTATTTTTGACACATTTCAATCCATGTATGAGGTAAACCGACCTGAAGGAGATGAAAATTGGCACTTTTTTGATGCTGCCCAACCCATTGCTTGGAAAACAGGAACCAGTTTTGGTTTTAAAGATGCATGGGCGATTGGTGTTACCCCCAAATACGCCATTGGTGTTTGGGCAGGAAACGCGGATGGCGAAGGAAGACCTGGATTAACGGGAATTACTGCTGCTGCTCCCATTCTTTTTGATGTTTTGGATGCCCTACCAAAAAGTGGTTGGTTTCAAGAGCCATTTGATGACCTTGTGCAGGTTGAAGTTTGTGCTGATAGCGGTTATCGAGCTTCTGTGTATTGTGCCCAAACGGATAAAAACTGGGTGCCTACTCTCGGAGTTCGAACTGGTCCTTGCCCTTTTCACCGTCAAATATTTTTGGATGCCAACGAGCAATATCGAGTGAATAGCAATTGTTATTCCATGGAGGATATGGTAGCAAAAAGTTGGTTTGTACTTCCGCCCACTATCGAATTTTATTACGCTAATTCCAATCCAAATTATAAGGAACTGCCTCCCTATTTGAATAATTGCTCACAGATGGACGCCCAACTTATGGAGTTTATCTATCCAAAAAAAGGGGAAACTATCTTATTACCAAAAGATTTGGGCAAACCTACCAAAGACATTGTACTTCAACTGGCGCACCAACAATCCAATGCCATTGTTTTTTGGTATTTGAATGAGACATTCGTCGGCAAAACCCAAGATTTTCATGAATTTACCTTAAATGTAGAGCCTGGGGATTACACCTTAACGGCCGTTGACCAAGAAGGAAATCGAATTCAACAAAAAGTTGAAGTGCGATTGGCTTCTGAAAACTAAAGTTACTTTTTACGCATAAAGACCGTAATCGGCACACCTGTAAAGTCAAAATTCTCCCTCAACTTATTCTCCAAATATCGCTTGTAAGGATCACGAACATATTGTGGCAGGTTACAGAAAAATGCAAACTGCGGATATGGCGTGGGCAACTGGGTGCAAAACTTGATTTTTACATATTTCCCCTTATATGCAGGCGGTGGGTAATTTTCAATAAGGGGCAACATAATATCGTTCAATTTTCGGGTAGGCACCTTTTTTGAACGGTTGTTGTACACTTCCACAGCGGTTTCAATCGCTTTAAAAATTCGCTGTTTGTTCAAAACAGAAATGAAAAGAATCGGTACATCTTCAAAAGGAGAAATCACTTCTTTGATTTTGGCGGTGTATTCTTTTACGGAATTGGTCTCTTTCTCCACCAAATCCCATTTGTTCACCAAAATCACGATGCCTTTATTGTTTCGTTGTGCCAGCCAAAAAATATTCTGCACCTGACCGTCGAACCCACGGGTGGCATCCAACATCAAAATACAAACATCGCAATGCTCAATGGCACGGACAGAGCGCATCACGGAATAAAATTCGAGATCTTCCCTAACTTTGGCCTTTCTGCGGATTCCTGCTGTATCCACCAAGTTGAATTCAAATCCAAAACGGTTGTATTTGGTATCGATACTGTCTCTTGTGGTTCCTGCAATATCGGTTACTATGTAACGGTCTTCACCAATTAGGGCATTTATAAAGGATGATTTACCTGCATTGGGTCTTCCGACAACGGCAAAACGAGGTAATTCACTTTCTTCTTCAACAACTTCTGGAAGTACCTCTACCAAGGCATCCAACAATTCCCCTGAACCACTTCCGTTGATACTGGAAATGGTGAAATAGTCCCCCAACCCCAATGCGTAAAACTCAACGGCATCTGCCATACGTTGTGGATTATCCACTTTATTTACGGCCAAAAACACAGGTTTATCTACCCTGCGAAGCAACTTGGCCACATCTTCATCCATTCCTGTTACTCCAGATTCGACATCCACCATAAATATGATGGCATCCGCTTCGTCAATGGCCAACTCTACTTGTCTGTCGATTTCCTTTTCAAAAACATCATCACTGCCCACTACGTAGCCACCAGTATCAATCAAAGAAAACTCCTTACCATTCCAATCACTTTTACCATAGTGGCGATCACGGGTTACCCCGCTCACGGCATCTACAATGGCCTCTCTACGTTGGATCAAACGGTTGAAAAATGTGGACTTCCCGACATTGGGTCTCCCTACTATGGCTACGATAGCTCCCATCAGCATTAATTTTTGGCAAAAGTAGCATTTATTATGAAGAAAAAATGATACCTTTTTCAATCAGTTTCAACAGATTATGAGCGAGTTGACCAATGAGATTGTTTTACGACCACGATTTCGCATCTCCCTAAAGGGAGAATTGGAAGAATTGGAACAGGTTTTTGATGGGGTTCATGCCGATTCTTTTCAGGTGAAAAGACTGGATGAACACATCTTTATCAAATTCAAAAAAAAAGAAACCAATTTCTGGACACCTCAATTGCATTTGGAACTTTCTTCCTTTGAAAAGGGGATTAGCAATATTCGGGGTGTTTTTGGCCCCAACCCTACTTTGTGGACCTTTTTTATGTTTTTACATTTTGGAGTGGCCACCCTTTTTGTGATTTTGGGCATTTTTGCCTACTCCAATTATTCGTTGGACAAGGACATCACAATTTGGCTGGTGGGCATGTTTTTTTTGATGGTGATTTGGATTGCCCTTTATGCTTTTGGCCGATTGGGAAAATCGAAAGGGGAACCACAAATGGAACAGCTGAAACGTTTTTTTAAGGATACAATTTCTGGATTTAAACGAATTGGCGAAATTACCTAGCCGTTGTAACCGAACCTTTTAAGCTGTTGGGAATTGCTCCTCCAGTTCTTGTTTACTTTTACGTAGAGTTCGATATGCACTTGTTTGGAAAAAAATTTTTCCAAATCTTTTCTAGCTTCCACACCCACTCTTTTAAGAGCACTTCCTTTATGGCCTATGATGATTCCTTTTTGGGTATCCCTTTCTACCATAATCACGGAACGAATGCGAATAATATCTTCGTCCTCCAAAAACTCTTCGGTTTCTACCTCTACGGAATATGGGATTTCCTTTTTATAGTGAAGTAGAATTTTTTCACGGATAGTTTCGTTCACAAAAAAGCGTTCGGGTTTATCCGTCATTTGATCCTTTGGATAGTAAGCTGGACCCTCGGGCAAAAGTTCCAAAATTCGGGCAAACACTTCTTTTACATTGAAATTTTCCAATGCTGAAATAGGATGGATTTCTGCTGAAGGCAGCAGATTTTGCCAATATTGCATTTGTTCTTCCAACTTTTCTTGATCGGAAGTATCAATTTTATTGAGGAGCAACAAAACGGGAATGGTACTGTTCTCTATTTTTTTGAAAAAGGCTTCATCTTTAAGGGCTTTCTCCCCTATTTCCACCATGTAGATCAACACATCGGCATCCTCAAAAGCGGATTTTACAAAATCCATCATGGAAGTTTGTAACTCGTATGCGGGTTTAATAATTCCAGGGGTATCGGAAAGAATTACCTGAAAATCATCTCCATTTACTATACCTAAAATACGGTGACGGGTGGTCTGTGCCTTGGAGGTGATAATAGATAATTTTTCACCCACAAAGGCATTCATCAAAGTGGATTTACCCACATTGGGGTTGCCGATAATATTTACAAATCCTGATTTATGCGCCACCTTGTTTTCGTTTTTTAAAATATGCTTTGGATGCTGCGTTTACTTTGGGTGCAAGGTACAACACTGCGATCATATTTGGTATCACCATAAGCGCATAAGATAGATCTATGAGGTTTTTTACCAATTTTAAGGAGGCAATTGCGGCAAAAACGATCATTACAATAAAAAACACATTGTACCACTTCCCAATTTTGGGGTTGGTTAAAAACGACAAACTCTTTACCCCGTAGTACGAATAAGTGAACAAAGTAGATAATGCAAATGCTGCTACAATCACCATTAACAAGATATCTCCAATTCCATAAAGGGTTTTTTCAAAAGCAATCATGGTCATGGTGATTCCGCTACCCTCTTCTAGATAGGCACCGCTCAAAATAATTACCACGGCGGTGAATGTACAAACTAAAATAGTGTCAATAAATGGCCCTAACATGGCGACAAGCCCCTCTTTAGTGGGGTCGTTATTTTTAGATTGACCGTGATACATGGGTGCACTACCCAAACCAGCTTCGTTGGAGAACATGGCGCGTCGAACCCCAATGATCACCAAGCCCCAAAATCCACCTGTGACCATCGTATCAAAATTCCATGCTTCAACTAGAATCATTTTTAGGGCAGGAAATACTTCACCAGCATTGCTTGCCATCACAAAAATTACAGCCAACAAATATATCCCTACCATTACGGGAACAATGGCTGATGCCACTTTAGCAATCTTAGTCAATCCTCCAAAAATTACTATTGAGGTGATGATGGCCAAAACGAACCCAATTCCCAATTTCCAACTGTATTCACTCGCTACAAATAGTGTTTTGTGCGGTTCTACCACTCCCATAAAGGCTTCGGTAAATTGGTTTGCGGTAAACACCCCGAGAAATCCGAAGAGTCCACAAATACTAAAAAATATGGCCATGGGTTTAGCCCATTTTCCCATTCCTTGGGTAATATAGAACATTGGACCTCCCTGCATTTTGCCATCGGCATCGGTTCCTCGAAACATAATGGCCAAACTTCCTGAATAAAATTTGATGCCCATTCCCAAAAGGGCCGTCATCCAAATCCAAAATACGACACCTGGCCCTCCATCGTGAATAGCAATAGCAACACCCGAAATATTTCCAAGTCCAACAGTTGCCGCTACTGCCGCGGACAAAGCTTGAAAGGACGTAACATCTCCCTTCGCATTTTTATCATCATACTTACCTGAAACAATGGCAATGGCATGCCCAAAATAACGGTAAGGTGCAAACTTGGAATAGAAAACTAGGAACAGTCCACCACCAATGAGCAGGATAAACATGGGCCACTCGGTGTAGGGCAAAAGAAAGGATATAAAATCGTTTATGGCTTCCATAAATAGAAAAGTCCCGAAGGTAAGCATTTTGACTCAAGACATATAAGACCTCAATGAAATTACAACAATGCTCTTACGTCCAAAATTGAACCTCAACTTTTAAAGACACAGTTTTTTAAAGTATCTTTTCCACTTCTAAAACTGTAAATGTGAGAAAATACCCAATCTTTATCCTTGTTTTAATTTCTTTTATTTTCGCTTGTTCCTGTAACAATGATGATGCACAAAACAATATTTATTATACTGTCACCATCAATACCGATGAAGGCGGAACTGTAAATCTGACTTCGGGAGAATACTTAAGCGGTACAACTTTAGAAGTTACCGCCAGCCCATTGGAAGGCTATTCTTTTGATGGTTGGGATGGTGATATCGTGGACACGAATCCAACCATTTCCTTTGAGGTTAGTGGTGCAATAAGCATTAATGCCAATTTTAGTGAAACGGTTACTATAAGTGAAAATGTGGTTGTATTAAATGAAGACCTGATTGATGATTCGGGATACATTTTTGCCATAGAAAATGGACAGAACACCTGCTACCTTTTAGATCATTTTGGAAACAAGGTTTTTACTTGGGAGTTTGATGATGTGCTTGGGCAGGATATTGAAATTACCACTGACGGTACAGTTTTAGGCCTATTTAAGGCCAGTAATCCAGAAATTACCTTTGGAGGACAAGCTGGTTTAATTAGGGAAATAGATAAAGATGGAACCATACTCTGGGAATATGAATTATCTACAACCAATGAGATTACCCACCATGATTTGACCAAATTACCCAACGGAAATGTTCTTGCACTGGTCTGGGAACGCATTCCAAATGCAGATGCAGTTGCAGTTGGATTGAACAAATCAACAGACATTTTTACCGAAAAACTGATAGAAATTGATCCTTCAACGGACACCATTGTTTGGGAGTGGAGAAGTTGGGAACACATTGTTCAGGATTTTGATGAAAATTTAGATTCATTTGGTGATCCTTCGGTGGAAAAAAATAAAATCAATATAAGACATGCCAATTCCATTGAACACCAATTTGCTGAAATTGGAGATATCATGCATTCCAACGGTTTGGATTATCTGCCAGAGCAAGACATAATAGTATTGAGTATCAATTTTTATAGTGAGGTTTGGTTTATAGACCATAGCACCACCACTGCTGAAGCCAAAACAGAAACTGGCGGTCAATTTAATAGAGGAGGTGACCTACTATATAGATTTGGAAATCAAAAAGTGTTTGGTGATTTAAATGCATCTTCCATCTTCGATTACAACCACCACCCCACATTTGTTAATACTAATGGTGAATTGAGTCTATTAATTTTCAACAATAATGAAATTGCAGGTCAATCCAGTGCCATGGAATTTAGGCTACCTACAATCAATGGATCAACTACTATCGGCGGTGACCCTGAACTTCTTTTTGAATTTACAGACGCAAACCTTTTCAATCCGAGAATTAGCGGTGCCGATAGATTGCCCAATGGCAATACATTGATTTGTGAAGGCGATTATGGATTTTGGGAGGTAACACCAGCAGGTGAAGTTGTTTGGAAATACGATGGAAATGGCATTCCATTCTGGCGAGGTATATTTTATTCAAAGGATAGTGATGAAATTTTAAGCCTAGGAATTTGATAATCAGCAATTAAAAAACTAAATATAGTTTCTGTTGTGTAGATCTACGAAATGTTCGTATATTTGCCGTCCACATCGCGGGGTAGAGCAGTAGGTAGCTCGTCGGGCTCATAACCCGAAGGTCGCTGGTTCGAGTCCAGTCCCCGCTACTAGGAAGCCGAAAACAATTGTTTTCGGCTTTTTTTATGCCTTAATTATAGCTCACTTTCATTCATTAAAAGGAATTTAACTTTATAAGATTCGAGTAACCTCTTTCATTTGATAAGATTAGTTCATCTCTTGAGCACAACTAGATTTGCATATAAAATTCAGTATATTAATAAGTTATACCCTTTTTAAATAGTAAACTTTTATCGGGGCTTACCTATTTTAATAGTTCCTTAACAATTTTAACATGTTATTTCCCTACATTGTTAAGACTAATTCATCATCAATCAAAAATGAGACAATTAACTAACCATATTGTCTTACTCTTTCTATTTTTCAATGGAATGATTTGCTATGGTTTTACCTCAACTGCAATCACAGGGGGGATTCCATCTACGGTAGCCTTTCAAGATTCATTGGAATGGGCAGACTATTACTTTAACACACACGAATTTGAAAAGGCTATTCCACTTTATGAGGAAAGTCTGGACGTAGAAGATCAAGACCAAAAAATACATATCATTAAAAAACTCGCTCTGAGTCAAGCTGCCTTAAACGACTCTGAAAGAGCACTTTCCAGTATTTATGATTATTTCGAAATTGATTTTCACCCCACCTTTTTATTGCATGAGGGGTTTGATTCTATTCGAACTAATGAGGAGTTCAAAATACTTTCAGGGACGGTAATTCCGAAAATTACCGCTTGGTCAGTATTTTACTTTTTTGTTTCCTTGGTTGGGTTCTACATTGCTCTATTCTTGTTGATCAGCAAAAAAATAGATAAGCAGGCGCGTTTCTTAATATCCATTTTTATTTTTATTCACTCGCTGTTCATATTAAATATCTGTGTGAACCAAACCAATTATGTGTTTCAATATCCACACACCTATTTAATGTCTACATGGTCCTCTTTTATGTATGGCCCCTTGCTGTATTTATATTTTAGAAGGGTATCCAATTCACGAGCTTTACATAAAAAAGACTTACTTCACTTTCTGCCTACCTTGATTTTAATGGTATACATGATCTTTACGGTCTATGCCTTTACAGGTTCAGATAAAATATTACTGATGTTAAACCGACTGCAAGAAGGTCTAAATCCTGGGGATTCTACAAAACTTGTACTGATGGTCATCCTTAAAGCAGTATCCTTAGGTGTATATGCCTACTTCGTTCACAGAATTATCAGCAAAAATTCAAATAATCTACCTCAAAAAACCCATGTTTGGCAGAAAAACATGTACATAATTCATGTGAGTTATGTAGTAGTTTACATTATCTATGGTCTTTACATCATGGCTGGAAAAAATACTGGGATCATGTTCCACGCACCGATAATTTTAATGAGTGCCATGGTACTGTATGTGGGTTATGCGGCCAATGTACAACCCGACGTATTCAGTGGGTTTTACTCCTACACCAATCGATTGTTCCCCAAATATGTAAAATCGGGATTGACCCATAGTTTAAGCAACGAACTCAAAGAAAATCTCACGGATTTATTTGAAAATGAAAAGCTCTATCGAAACAACGATATTAATTTGGATATGGTTGCGGAAAAATTGGACACCACCCGTCACAATGCTTCGCAACTGATCAACGAACATTTTAATATGAGTTTTCATCAATTTGTAAACTCTTATCGGATTAAGGAAGCTCAGGAGTTGCTCAAAACAGAAAACGAACGCAACATTATCGACATTGCCTACGAGGTGGGTTACAACAACAAAGTATCTTTTAACAAAGCCTTCAAGAAAAACACAGACCTCACCCCCAGTCAATATCTAGACCTCCTTAAAGAAGGGTAAACTCTTATCGGGAACACCGATAAATCCTTATTTTATGGGTAACTAGTAGTCATCAATCAAAAACTTCAATCAAATGAGAAGACTGCTAAAACACATGGTATTTAAATACCTGGACAAGGAGGAACCTATTAAAACGAGATTCAGGGGGCCAAAAAAGTATCGAAAATCTGGGCTCACCTTGGATCAAGCATTAACAATTAGGGAGAAAGTAAAACAAGCCTTTGAGGAAGACAAGATTTACAGAAGCAACGACATTGGCTTGGATGATTTGGCAACCCATATCGACCACAATCGGTATAAGGTATCGCAAGTAATCAACACCTATTTCTCTAAAAACTTTTATGCATTTGTAAACGAATATCGCATAAAAGAGGCCAAACATTTACTGGCATCGGAACCTCATCTTAGTGTCAAGGCGATTATGTACGAAGTGGGTTTTAACAGTAAGAACAGTTTCTATACAGCCTTTAAAAAGGTGACTGGAGTTTGCCCGAACGATTATCGAAGTTCCATGGTCTATTCCTATGAAATTCAAATGGCTTAAAGAGCTAACCATCATCATTAAATCGTTAAGGCTATTTGCTAAAAACCTCTTGAAATCAAGAGGTTTTTTTTATGCATTATATCAAAGTAAAATTCGGTTTGTGTTTATGTTAAAAACAGTACTTCCCCATCGGCAATGGGTTTTTAGGGGTACCGTCCGTTTTAAAAGTACCTCTTTCACCCAGCTTATGAATTGATTTGTTGTGCAATTGTAAAGGTAGGGCGGTGAGAGGCCTTACTTCTAAAAAACAAAATCCATTAAGTTTTGTTCACTTCCCTGAAGTATTATTTGAATTAGCTATCATTTTTCCTTACTCCGCCCGCCTTTCTCAGTTGCCTGACTCGATTCAATTACTAACAAAACTTTATTCGTATGAAAGTAAAGAAACTGTTTGGAGCTCTGGTGGCAATATGCTTATCATTTGCATTTGTCCAGGCCCAAGAAAAAACGGTTACCGGAACGGTAATCGATCAAGATGGCGTGCCCTTGCCCGGTGTAAACATTTTAATTAAAGGAACTACACAGGGTACCCAATCCGATTTTGATGGGATGTATGCAATTACTGCAAATGAAGGTGCCGTTCTAGTCTTTTCCTATTTAGGAATGCAAAGCATTGAACGTTCCGTTGGTGCCAGCAGCACCATTGATGTTCAAATGGTTGAAGATGCCTCACAACTGGAAGAAGTAGTGGTAACGGCTCAAGGTATCGTTAGGGAAAAACGTTCCCTTGGATATTCCGTAACTACTGTGGAATCAGAAAAGGTTGAAGCCCGACCTGAAGCGGATATTGCCAGGGTTTTAAATGGTAAGGTTGCCGGTGTAAACATTACCGCTAACAATGGTCTTTCCGGTTCAGGTACCAATATAATCATCCGTGGATACTCCTCCGCCACACAATCCAATCAACCTTTGTTTATTGTGGATGGTATTCCATTTGATTCCGGCACCAATACCCAAACCAACTTTTTGGACGGTAATACCGAATCCAGTAGATTTTTGGATTTGGATCCGAACAATATTGAAAGTGTAAGTGTATTAAAGGGTTTGAGTGCAACGGTACTTTATGGTAACCGTGGTCGTAATGGGGTGATTTTGATTACCACCAAAGGTGCTTCATCTGGTGATACCTCATCAAAAACAGAAGTATCCGTAACCCAGTCCGTATTTATGTCCAACGCTGTATTGCCAAAATACCAAGACAACTACGGAGGTGGTTTCCACCAAGGATTTGGATACTTTTTTAGTAACTGGGGTCCACGATTTGACCGTACAGACGACGACGGAATAGCCCAAGCAGGACAATTCATCAGAACAGGTCCAAATGGAGAGGCAATTCTACAACACCCATTCAACTATATAGCGGATCCAACCCTTATTGCAGGTTACGAGGATCTTTTGAATGAAGAATATCCATACAAGCCTTATAATGGTGTTGAAGAATTCTTCAGAACTGGTTATGTGTACAGTACCTCTGTAAACGTGCGTGGAGGTTCGGAAAAAATAAACTTTAACGCCAATTACGGTCGTAATGAGGATATAGGGGTAACTCCCGGAAACAAACTGACCCGTAATAACTTTAGTTTAGGTGGAAATGCAAGACTTTCCAACAACTTTACGGTTTCAGGGGTGTTCAACTTTGCAAGAACAGGATATAAATCCCCACCAAATGCGGTAAGTACAGGAAGTGGGGCAGCGTTTAACGGTTCGGCCATTTTCGGGGATGTACTTTATACGCCCCGTAGTGTTGATCTTACCAACATTCCATTTCAGGCAGCAGATGGTAGAAGTTTATATTACCGATCTGGAAACGACATCCAAAACCCATATTGGACCGTTGCCAACTCCAAAACCTCTCAGGAAACAGACCGTTTTACAGGTAACGTTTCTATGAGTTATGCAATTAACGACTGGATGAACCTAACTTACCGAGTAGGTTTGGATACTTATACTGAGTTAAACTCCTACGGACAAAACCGCGGTGGTGTAGACGGACCAACCTTAGGAATCTTGAGAACAACTTCGGTTAGAAACTCCATTTGGAACCACGATTTAATCTTGAGTGCGGAAAAAGCCTTAACAGACGACTTGAACCTTCAGGCCACATTAGGTGCCAACAGTCGAAGAGACACTTATGCACAAGATGGTGTGGAAAGTCAAGGACAATTGGTATTTGGTGTGTTGGAGCATTATAACTTCACTACTCCATCTACCGTAAACTCCTTTTCTGGAACCGCATTGAACCAAAATTTTGAAGAAAACCTAGTGGGTATCTATTTGGATGCTACCCTTTCTTATAAAGATATGGTCTATTTAAATGTGGTCGGAAGAAACGACTGGTCCTCAACTTTGGAAAGAGAAAACAACTCACTTTTCTACCCTGGAGCCAGTCTATCCTTTATTCCTACCACGGCCATACCAGCATTACAAGGCAACGTTTTAAACTATGCCAAACTTAGATTAGGATATGGATCATCCGCTGGTTTCCCTACCCCTTTCAACACTAGGGATGTATTGACCCTTGGAGCAAGAACTTTTGTTGATACCAATGGAACAGTCGTTTCAGGAAACACGGTTTCCGATGTTTTGGGTAACCGAGACCTTCAACCAGAAAGAGTTCAAGAATTGGAGATTGGTTTGGATACACGCCTGTTCAACAGTCTTAACTTGAACGTTAGTGTATTCCAAAAATCAACTACCGACTTGATTACCAACAGAACTTTGGACAGTTCCACAGGTTTCCGTTCAACTTTTGTGAATATTGGAGAGGTACAGACCGAAGGTGTTGAAGTAGATTATGATTTTGATCTTTTAAAAGAAAGTAACTCAGGTATTGGATTCAATATTGCAGGTAACTTTACAACCACTGAAACCACCGTGACCGACCTTGCTGAAGGAACCAACAACATTCTTTTGACTTTTGGGGTAGCCGGGGAAGCTGCCAACTACGCTGTGGAAGGTAGGCCTTTTGGTGTGTTCTTAGGAACAACTATCCAAACGGACGATAATGGAAACAAAGTAGTAGGAAGCAACGGTAGATATTTGGTAAACAACAACATTACCGAAATCGGTGATCCCAACCCAGATTGGACCACTGCATTGATTCCAAGTATCTCATTCAAAAACTTTACACTTTCGGCCAATTTACAATACCGCCATGGTGGGGATGTATATTCCGTAACCACAGCAGGTTTGATTGGTAGAGGGGTTGTTGACTCAGATAATCCGATTTATAGAGAAGCCAATTATATTCTTCCAGGAGTATTTGCCGATGGTACACCAAACAATGTAGCTATCACTTCAACAGAATTTGGTTTCAACACCTTCTTTGCAGGAGGCATCAACGAGGTAAATGTTTTTGATGGATCTACCATTCGCTTGCAAGAAGCATCACTAGGTTATTCCTTGCCTTCAAAAATGTTGGAAAGAACTCCATTTGGTAGCTTATCCTTTACCCTATCCGGGTCCAACCTTTGGTTCAAGGCAGTCAACTTCCCAGATGATGTGCGCTACGATACCAACTCCTCCAGTACAGGGGTAGGTAATGGTCAAGGTATCGATTTCTTTACCGGTCCATCCACAAGAAGATATGGTTTAACTGTAAGAGCATCATTTTAATAGCAGCTAACAAGAATTAAAAATAATATTATGAAAAATATATCTAAGACACTAAGTCTCGTATTCGCTGCTCTAACAATTATGTTGGGCTGTGAAACCACCACCTTGGATGTAGTGGAGAGTCCAAATGCACTTAATCCGTCGCAGGCGAGCGTAGACTTCTTTCTAAATCAAATCCAACTCATGACCGCCCAAATTCATTCCGGTGAAGAAGGAAGGAATGAAAATGGCCTTAGTCAGTTTGGGATGGAGCCTGTTCGAATCCAGCATGGATTTGGACCCACATACAGAGAAAATTACGACCCAACGGATTTCGATAGGGTTTGGGACAATGTTTATGCCAGAGCATTGATCGACATAAGAACCATGAATCCTTTGGCAGAGGAAGCAGGGCAATATACCCATATCGCCATAGGTCAGATTTTGGAAGCTTACATTATGATGTCCATGGTAGATTTCTTTGGAGATGTACCTTATAGTGAAGCAGCAAAAGGTGGTGAAGGAATTTTAAACCCAACGGTAGATTCCGGTGCAAGCATTTATTTAGCGGCAGATCAATTATTATTGGATGCCATTGCCAATCTGAACAAAGATGAAACGGTATTGCCTTCCAACGACCTATTTTACAATGGAGATGAGACCAAATGGAGAAAATTGGCCAATACAATGCGTCTTAAACTATACTTACAAACACGTATAGCCAATGCAGATGGTTTTGGAGCCTCAATTAGTACCACTCGAATCAACGAGTTGATCAACAGTGGACAACTGATTACAGATCCAGCAGACGATTTCTTCTTCCAATGGGGTACCAACAATGCATCGCCAGATAGTAGACATCCTTATTTTGATGCCAACTATGATGGTGCTGGGCCAAGTTCCGACTTTTACACCAGTAATTATTATATGGATTTAATGGCCAATCAGTACAATGAGCCAGATCCAAGAATCAGGTATTATTTCTACAGACAACAATCGGATTTTTCCGGTGCTGATGTAATTACGAAAGAGTGTGTGACAGAGGTAACCCTTCCATCTTGGTGGGACCCAAGTCAACCTTACTGTACCGTACCGGCCATAAATGGTTTGGATGGTTACTGGGGTAGAAACCACTTGGATGACGATGGTATTCCACCGGATGATGCTTTCAGAACTTTACATGGAACGTATCCTGTAGGGGGTCCGTTTGATGACAATTCCTATAGAAATGTTTCTGGATCTGGAGCAGTGAGTGAAGGTTTGGCCGGAGCAGGAATATCTCCAATAATGATGTCCTCGTTCACTTATTTTATGTTGGCTGAAGCATCCTTGACCTTAAATACAACAGGAAGTGCCCGCGACTATCTTGAAATGGGAATTAGACAATCCATTGGCACAGTAGTTGACTTTGGAGCTTCTTTGGCCAGCGGTTCTGGATTTGTTCCAACAGCAACAGCTATTGACAATCACATTGCCGAAATTTTGACCAATTACGATTCAGGAAATGATACCGACAAAATGCGAATTATAGCAGAGCAATATTTTATTGCCTTGTGGTGTAATGGTATCGAGGCCTACAACACTTATAGAAGAACAGGACAGCCTGATAATCTTACACCTGCATTTGCAGTATCCGACCCAGGAACTTTCTTAAGATCTATGTGGTATTCACAAACTGCTGCAGATAGCAATACGAACATTGTTCAGAAAAGCGCACCTGACACTCCAGTGTTCTGGGATACCAACCCAGAGGGATTCGTTAAATGATTTAATACTTAAAACAATTCAAATGAAAAGTAATTTTAAATATATATTCGGTCTCTTCCTCGCACTACTATTTGTAGCCGCGTGTCAAGACGATGATAAGAACCCTCTCAATGTGTTCGAATTGGAAAATTCACAAGCACCTTATGTGAGAATCGTCATCGATGAGTCCATAGTTGCAAAAGGTGATTTGGCGAACTCCTCATTTGTGGGTACCGTTAGTGCACCAAGCGATAATGTAGCTTCATGGGATTTAAGTGTCACCCTAGAATCAGGTGGTACATCCACAGATACCATTCCCTTGGTTACCGTTGATGAATTCCCAAGCACTATTTCTATCCCCTATACAGACATAGCGAGTGCTTTGGGCATCACCGTGGATGATATTTCTGGTGGTGACTTTATTCGCTTTATCGGATCAGCAACAGGCGACGATGGTTCTGTAGTAGGGCTAGAAAATTTTAGCGCAACTGTAACAGGTCAACCGGAACAATTACAAGCCTTTAATTTTATTGTTTTGGTAAAATGTTCGCCTATGACGGGAACAATACCTGGAACTTGGATCATAGAAATGCAAGATTTATATGGTGATGGATGGGATGGTGCTTTTGTAACCTTCGAAATAGATGGAGTGGCAACCAACTACACCTTTGCCGCTGGCTCAGCTGCAACTTTCGAGGTTGATGTTCCTGAGGGAACAGGTTCACTGGTTATATCCTACACCAGTGGAGCATTTGAAGAAGAACATGTGTACACTATTGAAACGCCTGATGGTGTGGTTTTGGGAGAATTTGGTCCCAACCCTTCACCTTGTATCAATTAAACACATTTGTTAGGTTGGTTATGGGCCCGTTCTTATGAGCGGGCCTTTTTATTTTATCTTAAAAAAAGTTCTCATGGGTCGGGAAAAGTACTGACGGAAAGGGGTTTACCGAATTCCATCCATTAAAACGTACTTTGGTAATGCAGTAGAAGTAGTCTTCAAAACAGCCTTGAGCGTTTACAATCTTTTCAGAATTAGTTGTTTCATTTTTGAAGGTATTTGAATTAGTCCGACCATCAAGGCTGTTTTATTTTGTAAGTTAATTCCAAACAGAATTAAGCAAAAATCATTGTAATCATTTCAAGCGATACGGCGTACCTTTGCCGTTTAATAACTTCAGCTTGGACAACAACACAAATTCAACCAACAAAAAAGCACTTTTATCACTGGCAATCGGCGGTTTCGGTATCGGACTCACTGAGTTTGTTATTATGGGCATTTTGCCCAATATTGCCGAAAGCATGGAGATTTCCATTTCCAAAGCGGGCCACTTTATTGCTATTTATGCGTTAGGAGTGGTGATAGGGGCTCCTGTTATGGCAAGAGTTACCCATACCCTTACACCAAAAAAGACCTTGTTGTTTCTCATGCTTTGGTTTACCGTGTTCAATACACTTTCCTCCTTCTCTGGAAATTATTGGACCATGATGTTATTTCGATTTTTATCAGGGATGCCCCATGGTGCTTTTTTTGGTATTGGTGCCGTTGTTTCTGGGTATCTGGCCAAACCAGGTAAAGCAGCACAAGCTATGGCGGTTATGTTTTCTGGTCTTACCGTGGCCAATATGCTAGGTGTACCTTTAGGCACCTACATAGGGCAAGAATTTCATTGGATGTATTCCTTTTTGCTAGTCGGAATCGCTGGAATTGCGACCTTGTCCAGTCTTTATTTCTGGATGCCAGTGCAATCATTGGAGGAAACAGGTACAGATGTAAATAAAAGTGCCACCGAAGGATTGAAAAATAAAAAATTATGGGCCTTGATTGCCCTGACCACCATCGGTACTGGCGGATTTTTTGCATGGTACAGCTATATTGCTCCTCTGGTCATCAATGTAACAAAACTACCCGAAGCCAATGTGGGCTATGTAATGATCGTGGCAGGAGCTGGAATGTTTGTGGGGAATTTTTTGGGAGCACGAATGGTGGAAATTTTTCCTCCAGTAAAATCCGTGGTCATCAGTTTACTGAGCATGACAACGATTTTGTTGTGCAATGCCCTATTTGCAACTAGCGGAATCGCTGTGTATATCATAAGTTTTATCGTAGGTGTCATTACCTTTTCCGTTACTGCTCCCATTCAAATAGCCATTATAAAAGCGGCAAAGGGAGCCGAAAAACTCGGTTCTTCCATGAATCAGAGTGCATTTAATATGGGAAATGCCTCAGGGGCATATTTGGGCGGCTTGCCCATGGTTTTTGGTTTGGAAGTAACCTATGCCAGTGTTGTAGGTTCTATACTTGCATTAATTGGAGGGTTTATCGGTATTTCCATTTTTGTGACCCAAAAAAAACTGGATAAAAAACGAGGAACTTCTACAGCTTCTTCTTGATAATTTTCCAATTTGTAAGATTTCTTTAGTAGCTTTCAGGGCACATTAAATATTACGTTTTGAAAGCTTTACTCACCTCCCTGATCCTGTTAGGTCTTTGTTTACCTCAAACAAAAGACACCACCATCAGCAGAAATCAAGAGCAATTTGCCAAACTTGTCTTTTCCGATGAATTTGAAAATGATGGAAAGCCTGATGCCAACAAATGGCACCATCAAACCATAGCTCCCGAGAATGGTGGTTGGTATAATGATGAGCTGCAACATTACACTGACAGGGAAAAAAATTCATACGTTAGTGATGGCACGTTAAAGATCAATGCCTATAAAGAGAACTATACCACTCAAAATTCAACCAAAGGTTATACCTCTGCACGAATGAATGCAAAATACGCTTTCACATATGGAAAAGTGGAAGTTCGAGCCAAATTACCCACCTCAGCTGGAACGTGGCCTGCCATTTGGACTTTGGGGGTTGATGTAAATGAAACGGGGAATTATTTTGGCGACCAATATGGAAAAGTGGGTTGGCCCTTATGTGGTGAAATCGATATTCTGGAACAAACGGGCTGGGACAAAAACAGCACTATTTCCCATTTTCATTGGGGAGATTTAAATTCAAAGGAATACCAAAACGAAGGCGGTACACTCTCTGTTCCTGAAAGCGACACTGGTTTTCATGTTTTTGCGATGGAGTGGACCCCTGAATCAATCAAAACATTTGTGGATGATCAATTGGTGTATGAGTTGCCCAATTCTAAAGACAAACCCTACAATCATGACCATTATCTGATCTTAAATTTGGCCATTGGTGGGAATTTGGGTGGGGAAGTTACCGAAAACTTCACGGAAGACACCTTTATAATTGACTACGTAAGAATTTATCAATAAGCTACTGGCCCAATTCGTTTACCTCGAACAAAACAAGTTCTTCATTTTCAAATTTGGCCGTTACTTCAATGGGGTTGCAACATACTTCGCAATCTTCCACATAGGTTTGCTGACGTACCGAAGCATCCAACAAAAAAGAGATTTCTTCCCAACAATACGGACATTGGAAGAAATGCTCGTACATGGCTTAAAATTCTACATTAAGCAATTGCCCACTGATCTGCAGCATCTGCAGCTCGGCAATTTTAGCATTGTATTTTGCTTGACTTTTTGCCAACACAGCATTCAATAGGTTCAATTGTGCCTGTCTAAATTCAATGGAAGTAACCTGCCCCAATTTGTAACGTTCGTCGGTACGGTTAAAGTTGTTCATGTTGGTCTGAAGGTTCTTTTCCTGAACTTCCAACACATACAAGGCATTGGTATAACTGTCCCAAGCATTTCTAATATCCCTTTCTACCTCCAGTTCTATCTGTTTTTTAGCAAGCTCCTGGTTTTCATAGGATATTTTGGCATTTTTTACCGTGGTAATAGTTCTTCCGCCATCAAACAAATTCCAGCTTAAATTCACTGCACCCGTAACTCCATATGAAGTATTCTGTAGGGCGAATGCCAATGGACTATTGTTTGTTGATTCATTCCAACCGTAGGTTCCCGTTAAACCAATAGTGGGCAAATAACCACTTTTACTCGCTTTAAAATTGTAATCGCTAATGTTGATGGCCTTTTCAACAATCTGCATTCTCACATTGTTTTCCTTGGCTTCCAATTGCATGTTTTCCATTTGAAGGCCAGGCACAAAATTTACGGTGGTATCCGCTACAAATTGCGCTGAAAGATCTTGGTTCAGGATTAAATTTAAATCCCTCATGGTGTTTCGCAACAATTGTCTTGAGTTCAACAAATTGATGCTGTCGGTATTGATATCCACCTCTGCATTCAATACATCCAAGCCTGTATTTTGTCCAAATTCAAATTGATACTTAGCACGCGTCAATCGGTCTTTTGAAATATCCAATGCTTGTTCCAATGTATTGGTCTGCTCTGTCAAACGGGCAGCCTCATAATACACCGAAAACAATTGAAGAATGGTTGTTTCAATAGTTTGTCTTACTTCCAATTCGGATTGTTGGGAGCGTTCTTTAAAACTCTTGTAATCGTAATACCTTCCCAATCCATCGAACAAAGTATAGTTAAGGCTTAATGAGGCATTGTACCTTCTGGTTTCAGCTCCTTCGGCTGTTCTAGTGTCCCCATTGGCCAAAACCCCTTCAGAGTTTTGCTTATCGATGGTTCCGCCCGCAACACCGTTTAGGGTTGGCAAATAACCAGAGTTTAATATTCCAGCGTTGTTTTCGTCTATGAGTTGGGTGTTCTTGGCAACCTGAATTCCCAAGTTGTTTTCCAACACCATATTGATGGCTTCCTGTTTTGTTAGTATTTGGTCTTGTGCCATAGCAAAAGGACCTACCAACATTAAAACTAAGATTGTAGTATAAAAAGTGTTTTTCATTATGCGGTCTCCTCTACAACTTTTGAAGTTTCGTGGTCGTCTTTTTCTGTGTCATTGTGGTAGCTGGCGCCATTGATTCCGACAAAATCATCTTCATTCATCTCCTCTTCTTCATGCTGTTCGCGAATAGCTCTTTCTACCTCTTCGGAAGTCACCTTTTCACCTGTCCACAAACGTTTTGCTCCCACTTTTACGGCATTTCCAAAGGAAAGGAACAATGGCAGCATTAAAAGAGTTAGAACGGTTGCAAATGCAATACCATAGGCAATTGAGATGGCCATGGGCTTTAAAAACTGCGCTTGACGGCTTTTCTCCAATAACAATGGTGCCAAACCTGCAATGGTTGTAACAGATGTTAGAAAGATGGCTCTAAAACGGGAACGACCAGCTTCATATAAAGCATCGTTAAAGGTCATTCCATTACGTAGGTTGATATTAAACTTACCAATTAGTACCAAACCATCATTCACCATAATTCCAATCAAGGCGATAATTCCTAGCATGGAAAGAATGTTGATTGGGAATCCGTGAATCCAATGTCCCCATGCAACGGCCGTTAAACTGAACGGCACCATTAAAATCAACAATAGTGGTTGGCTGATACTTCTGAACGTAAATGCAATGGTGATGAAAATTAGGAACAACACCACTGGGCCTACAAATCCAAGTGACCCGAACAATTTATTCGCTTCTCTATTTTGCCCTTCGTATGATGGACTAATAGATGGGTATTTGGAGGTGATATCTGGCATAACTTCAGACCTGATCCATGCCATGGCATCGGTTCCACTGGTTGTTTCTGGATTGGTTAGATCTGCGGATACTTGAATCTCCCTTCTTCCTTCCAAGTGGTTGATGGCCACATCCCCTCTTTCGATGGTATAGGTGGCAATTTCTTTCAACGGGATTCGGTCACCACTAGGGGCCATGATCCGCATTTCATCCAAATCGGAAATGGACGATCTATTTTCTCTGTCGTAACGAACCCAAACACGAATTTCATCCTGTCCTCTTTGAAAACGTTGCGCTTGTGCCCCAAAGAATCCTGATCTTACCTGATTCATTACGGTACGAAGGTCCAATCCCAACAAATAGGCATTTTCCTTAAGCTGCAAACGGATTTCCTTGATACCTGCAGGGTCGTTATCAGTAACATCCTTAAGGTTGGAATTACTCAACATGGCCTGCTTCAATTCTTCTTTGGCAGCTTTAAGTTCTTGAATATTGTTCCCCAAAAGTGAAACAGAAACTGGACTTCCTCCAAAGTTTCCTCCTGAGCCATAGATCAAACTTTCAACTCCAGCCACTGGCCCCACCAATTCTCGAAGACGACTGGTTACCATATCTGAACGAATCCCATCTGGGCGTTCTTCCCCTGGCAAGAGGTTGATCTGCAATCGGGCAGATGAGGAACCTGGACCCAAATTTTTAATCATGTTCACAAAGAGCATTTTGTCCATACCTTGAAGGTATTTATCGGTCAGCTCTTGGTTCACGATTCTGGCATTATCTTGTATTAAACTGATAATGGAATCAGTTACTTTTTCGTTGGTACCATTTGGCATGGTCAACTCTATGGAAACTTGATCACTAGCAACCATTGGGAAAAATGAGGTACGTATAACTCCTCCTCCGATTGACCCTAAGGTTAATACCAATCCCATAAAGAATAGGGAAAAGGTCAAAACTTTATATTTGAGTGTAAAGTGCAACGCAGGTGCATACCATTTATCCCTCATAAAGTTCATAATGTTATCACCCATCTTATTAATTACCCTCAACTTGGCAAATACACTTGCTATTCCTGTTTTGGGCTTATCACTTTGTGGATGCAACGCTTTGGAGTGCGCTAAGTGAGCTGGTAATATGATCAAGGCTTCCACTAAGGAGACGACCAGCGTTAAAATTACGATCACCGAGACTTCACTAAAGAATTCCCCAATCCTACTGTCTAGGTGCAAGAAAATGGAAAAAGCCAAAATAGTGGTGATAATTGCAGAAAGAATCGGAGGAATCACTTCCATGGTTCCATCCAAAGCTGCTCTTACGGGTGATTTTCCATCTTCATAATGCTGATAGATATTCTCCGCAATCACAATACCATCATCCACCAGAATACCAATCACAATAATCATCCCGAACAAGGACAAAACATTTATGGTCACATTGAACAATGGGGCAAAAATGAACATCCCCAAAAATGCAATGGGCAATCCAAAGGCTACCCAAAATGCCAATCTCGTGTTCAAGAACAGGGATAGGAATATTAGAACCAAAATCATACCGACAATCGCGTTCTCGGTAAGTAGTTGGGTTCTTTGGGTCAGGGTGATGGAACGATCATCAATAATATCCAATTTTACATTGGTGTAACGCTCGTTAAAATCTTCGATATATTCCTTAACTCTATCCGAAGATTCCAAAAGGTCTTCGGTATTTGTACTGGTAATCGTAATGTTAACCGCTAACTCATCATTAAAATATGATGCATTTGGTGTTTCTGAAAAACGATCTCTAATGGTAGCAACATCCATCAATCGCACTGAACGGCCATCTGAATCACCACGAACCACGATATGGGAAAGTTCATCCCCATAATAGGAACGATTGTTCGCACGAATCAAATATTCTTCGGTAGAAGTTTTAATGTTACCCCCAGTTACCAAAATATTTGCGTTGGCAACGGCGGTGGCCACTTCATTGAACGAAAGGTTATAGGCCAATAAACGATCTTCGTCAACGGCTATCTCAATTTCCTCATCGGGATATCCTGCCACTTGAATCTGGGAAATCCCATCAATGGCACGTAAATCGTTCTCTATTTGTCTTCCTATTTGTTTAAGGGTAGCCAATGGAATGTCTTTTCCACTTACCGCAAAACTAATAGTAGGCCTTACAGGTTCTTGTTTTGCTACAACCAAAGGTTCCATACCCGTTGGGAAGGTTGGCACCCTATCCACAGCATTTTTAACTTCGAGTAGCATAAAATCAACGTCGCGATCTTTTTCGATCTCAACATTAATGGTACCGCTATTTTCCCTTGAAGTGGAAGTAACCCTTTCTACCCCCTGCAATCCTTTAAGGTTGTCCTCGATCTTGAGCACAATCCCTTCTTCAATTTCTTGGGGCGAAGCACCAGGATAGGTAATGGTAATTGAAATATTTCGGGCTTCGTTCAATGGAAAGAACGAAGATTTTAGGGAAAGCATACCCACAATACCAAATACAACGAATGCCAAAATAAAGACATTCACTGCCATGTGGTATTTAATAAAATACGCAATTAGTTTTCTCACAGTGCTGTTTTTTTAGGATTTACTTTCGTCGTATATCTTCACTAACATGCCTGCATATGCACCAGTCATAGGTCGTGATACGATCACTTCTCCATCGGGAACATTCTTAAGCACTACTGTTCTATCCGTAAAATAAACAGGGTTCACATCCATTAGATCCAAAATGGAGTCCTTAACCACAAAGATTTGGTTGTTGTCCAATAATAAAGATCTATTTATTTCGATGGCGTCGGTTTCTTCCCTAGCCTCCAATTTGGCTTCTAGGTATTGACCTTCTTTAAGATTCTCGCCACTTACTTCTATAAAAACGGTAATGGTCTGTGAAGCTTGGTCCACTCGCCCATTTACACGAATTACTTCTCCAGTGTAGGTTTTTGTGCCATCCAAATTGGCCAACTCCACTTTTCGTCCCACTCGCAACACATCACCATAGGTTTTACTAACTGATACTTCAAGTTCGTAAACTCCAGTATTGATGAATTCACCCAACTTTTGCCCTGAACGAATCAAAGTTCCTTCGGTTACCAAAGCTTCGGCCAAAACGCCATCAAAAGGAGCAGTTATAGTGTGCTTGGAGAGTCTTGACTCCAAATTCTTTACATTATAATAATTGGAAATGATTTGACGACCTGAAATAAAGAACTTTTCCTTTTCTGAATCCATTTTAGGAAGCGTGGGAGTAGTTTTTTCCAAATCGAAACCATTCAAATAGGTTTGCCATTTGGGGTAAATTTCAGGGTAATCCAATCGTAAATCCGCCATTATGGAAGTTAGCAGATTGTACAGATTACTCTTTGCTGCTTGTACGGATGCGTAGTATTCGTTTTCGTCAATGCGAATTAAGGTTTGTCCTGCTCTGTATTCCTGTCCAGCTCTGAACAATTTGCTTCCAGGTCTAAAAACCCCTTGAACTTCAGAATAAAGCTCCACACGTTTTTTGGCATTCAAATTTCCATTGGCTGGCACTACGATAGGAACAGTGCCGTTGGAAACCGTATCGACAAATACAGTTTTGACCACTTTTTGAGCTTGCGGCCTTCGCATATCCCTGCTTCCTGCAATTAAACCTGCAAAATAGAGGGAAACAAATATAATGACACCACCAGCAAGTGCCGATATGATTAGTTTTCGCATTGGTTTAGTTAATTAATGACGCTGCAAATCTATTTCCTACATTTTTTAGAATGGTTAAATATTTCATAAAATCCCCTTTAAACTTGGTCAAATACAAAAAGGGGCCCCTAAACGGCAGCCCCAAACCAGACAAACTAAATTGATAACTAACTACTCTTATTCGTTTTCATCGTTCTCATCGTCCTCGAATTTGGTATCTGCCATTCGGGTACGCTCGAATTGAATTTCTTTAAACTTGGGATCGAAGGACTTATCATCGGAATCGAATACCAAAAGTTCTCGGGTATTCATATGTTGTAGTCCTGTAAATGAATTGAATCGATTGTTTTGCAATTGAAGTATTTGCAAACTGGCCAATTGTCCAAATTCTTGCGGAATTTCACCACCCAATTGATTATTGGCCAATACCAATTCTTTAAGTTCTCCTAATTTTCCTATTTCTGATGGAATCTCTCCTTCTAAATTATTTTCAAAAAGTCCTAAGGCTTGCAACTTGGTCAGGTTCCCAATTGATTTTGGAATGATACCCTTAAGGTTATTACTGGAAAGGTTCAGTTCTTTTAAATTGGTAAGTGATCCAAAGCCTTCTGGTATAGGTCCACTTAAAAAGTTATTGAACATGGAAAAGGTTTCCAGTTCTTTCATCTGGCCCACTTCTTCAGGAAGTGCTCCTTTTATACGATTCATTTCCAATCGAAGTACTTTCACTTTTTCCAACTTTACAATATCCTTTGGCAAAACTCCCGTGATATTATTAAAAGCAAGGTTTAACTCAGTAAGGTATTTTAGCTTACCGATACTTTCTGGCAAAACCCCTTCAAGGTTGTTCATAAAAAGGGTGATTCCTACAACATGACCATCCTTTACTTGAACACCTTTCCAAGTTTCAATAGGGGCATTCAAATCCCAAGTAACTTTCCATTGTTCACCATGGGTACTATTGTAAAGGTCCAATAGTGCTTCTTTTTCAGCACGGGTTACTTGTCCTTTAGGCTCTGAAGCTTGTAAGGATGTAACCAATAAAAAGAAGAAAATTACGAATCGAATCATGAATTACTTATTTGGTTGTAAGGAATTTACTTACAAAGTAACATGAAGTCGAAAAAACCTACAAATATTATCGACGAATATGCCCGAAAATGTTGTGAACCAGTAAAAAAGCGTGGTCAAAAATGTAGGAAAAGGCTTTAGCCCAATGATTCCAGTTCGTGCGAGATGGTTTCCCAGTCACCCATTAGGGTTTCCAATTCCTTCTTTTTCTTCTGGTAGCCATCAAAAAATCCCTTTTTAGCGATGGTGGCATCGTAGTCCAAAAGCAGTTCGTGGTCGATTTCAGCAATCTCTTTTTCCAATTGTGAAATGCGCTTTTCCACTCCGCTTAATCTATTTTTTAAGGACTTTAATTTCTTTTGGGTTTGATAGTCGTTTTCTTTGGGTTTTTCAACAATCTTTTCTTCTTGCTTCTTTTCTCCTTTTTCAACGCTTCGGAAATCTTCTACCTGACGTTGCTCCAGATAAAAATCAATATCACCCAAATATTCTTTAATGTTTCCATCCTTGAACTCATAAACCCTATCGGTCAGTCCTTGTAGAAAGTCCCTATCGTGGGAAACTAGAATCAAAGTACCTTCAAAGTTTTGCAATGCCTGTTTCAACACATTCTTGGATTGAATATCCAAGTGGTTTGTAGGTTCATCCATCACAAGCACATTGAAAGGCTGCAACAACATTTTGGCCAAAGCCAAACGGTTTCTCTCCCCTCCAGAAAGTACCTTTACGTATTTATCCACCTCTTCCCCTCTAAACAAAAAGGAACCTAGAATATCCCTAACCTTGCTACGGTTTTGTTCATTGGCTTCATCGATCATGGTATCCAGAACAGTTTTGGAACCATCTAGGTACTCTGCTTGGTTTTGCGCAAAATATCCTACGTGTACATTATGGCCTATTTTAAGATTGCCGCCATGTTCCAACTCTCCAACCATTATCTTGGCCAAAGTGGTTTTACCTTGTCCATTTTGCCCCACAAATGCGGTCTTGCTCCCACGTTCGATCAATAAATTGATTTGCTCCAGTACTTTTTTTGATCCATAGCTTTTAGAGATACCATCCAACTCAGCAATTACCTTTCCTGGATTTACGGAAACGGGAAAACGAACATTCATTACGCTATTGTCCTCCTCATCCACTTCGATTCGGTCAATTTTATCCAGTTTTTTAATCAGCGATTGTGCCATTGAAGCCTTGCTGGATTTGGCTCGGAACTTTTCAATGAGTCGTTCGGTCTGCTGAATTTGCTTTTCTTGGTTTTTTTGGGCACTGAGCTGCTGCTCCATGATTTCCTTTCTGTGCGACAAAAATTTGGTGTAGGGTTTATTGTAATCGTATATCCTTCCCAACGAAATTTGGATGGTACGGTTGGTCACATTGTCCAAAAACATTTTATCGTGGGAAACGATTACCACTGCTCCAGAATAATTGTTCAAAAACTGCTCCAACCAAATAATGGATTCGATATCCAAGTGGTTGGTTGGCTCATCCAGCAACAACACATCGTTGTTTTGAAGTAGAAGTTTGGCCAACTCAATTCGCATTCGCCATCCCCCAGAAAAGGTATCGGTAAGTTTATTGAAATCTTCCCTTTTAAATCCAAGTCCCAACAATACTTTTTCGGTGTCTCCTTGATAGTTGTACCCACCTAAAATCTCATAGTGATGGGTAACATCATTCAGGTCGACCATTAATTTGTGATAGCCATCACTTTCATAATCGGTACGCTCGGCCAATCCTGTGTTGATCTCGTCCAGTTTTTGCTCCAGCGCCTTTATTTCTGTAAAAGCTTGGTAGGATTCTTCCAAAACGGTACGTCCCTGTTCAAAATCGATATCCTGTTTTAGAAAACCAATTTTAATGTCCTTTTCCACTGCGATGGTTCCTTCATCCAAGGGCATTTCTTTGGAAAGCAATTTGAGCATAGTGGATTTACCAGCTCCATTTTTTCCAATGAGACCCACCCTATCGCCCCCATTTAAGCGATATGAGATTTCCTCGAACAAATATTCACCTCCAAAGGCTACTGAAAGATTATGGACATTTAGCATTTTATGTGACTTGAATTACATAAGAAGACGGCTCGAATCTTTACTTTTACGCAAAAATCGGTGCAAATGTTAAAAAAAGGAACCAAACTGTACAGTATTTTAACAGGAAGTTGTCCTAGATGCCAAGAGGAGAGCATGTACGAAACCTCAAATCCGTATGCGTTGTCCAAAATTTTTAAGATGAATGAAAGGTGTTCGCACTGCGACCTGAAATACAAGATTGAGCCTTCTTTCTTTTATGGCGCCATGTATGTGAGTTATGGTGTTGGTATTGCTTTTGCAGTCGCTGCTTTTGTTATTTCCTTTTTATTTTTCGGCACCACTTTGATCAATACCTTTATCGCCATTGTTGCAACATTGATTGGGTTTATGCCCGTAATTATTCGATTGTCGCGTAATATTTGGATCAATTTCTTTGTGAAATATGACCCGAGTGCTGTAAAACAACACCAAACCGTTAAGGGTTAGGCTAGATAGTATTTTTTGGTGAACCTCTCGATGTTAATTTCTTTATCGAGCGGAGTTCCATTTTCGATATAATTGTACAATTGCTCTGAAGCATAAGGCGCTATCATTACCCCTCTTGAGCCAAATCCATTAAGCACATAAAGATTGGAATGTTCGGGATGCCTTCCTACTAATGGTCTCCGATCTACCACCGTTGGACGTATTCCCGCTACATGATCAATCACCTCAAATTCACATTTTAGGAAGGTTTTTAACTTTTCGAGCAATTCGTTTTTGGATTCTTCGGTGGGTACATTGGTTTTATCCTTCCATTTGTAAGTGGCTCCTACCAAATAGGTGTCATTTTCCAAAGGAATGGTAAACACACCCGATTTGATAACGTTTTGTTCTTTGTATTCTGGAGCTTTGATGACCAAAAGTTCTCCCTTGGTTCCATTTAGGGGCAAATACCCAAAATAAGGGCTCTGTTTAAGGCCAAATCCGCAGGCAAACACAATGTTTTTAGCTTCTATAGATCCGTATACAACACTATTCTCTTTGACTTCAAGCGCTGCATACTCAAAAGATTCTTCTTGCAACTGTCCTTTCTGATCCAAATAATTTTTATAGGTATTGACCAAGGTTCCCGTATCAATTCGGCCTGTATATTTTACTTCGCCAAAACCAAAAGGTGCTTCAACACTAGGATTATGGTTTGGTTGGATTATAGTTGATAGAAAATGGTCCAATCCTGGTCGGTCGGCAGCCTCGAACCAATTGTTTTGCTCTTCAATAGATGCAAATTTTCGGAGCACAGGAAGTTCATGGTCAAATACTTCTCCTAATTTCTCTTCCAAATGCTTGTAGAAGGGCTTGGTTTGCTCTATTTGTTGTTGAGCATTCCACGCTAGGGTAAATCTTTTTAGAATTACAGGATTGTACAATCCACCCGCAACTTGGGAAGCTTGTTGGGAGTTGTCGGTAATCACCTTAAAGGATTTTCCGTTTTTCTCCAATGTCTCACAAAAGGAAATGCCTGCCAATCCCAGACCCACTACTATATAATCCATCATGGGACAAAATTAAGTAACACATTGGTTGGATTGGTTTTTTACATAAAAAAAACGCCGCACATAAAGTGCGGCGTAATTTGTATTGAATTGGAAATTATTTGTGAAGTTACCTTAGTAAGCCCACATATCTTGTTCTCTGTCTCGTATACCCTCTTTGATTCTTTGGGCTTCCAAGAGTTGGAACAATGAATTGTCAAAAATATAATCGCTGATCTCACGATCTTCGTGAACGTTTTCCTCTTTGTAGATCACTCCGTTAAAACGGCGTGCATTTAACAACATATCAAAGGAAATGGGTCTGGCAGAGTTTTGTTGGTTGTACACTTTAGCTTCGTGCAAAACCTGTCTTGCTGCTGGGTACCATACCCAGAACAACTCTACTTTGTTTTGTCCAGGATCAACAGACTCATCGTCGATGAAGTTTACGTCTGGAGCTACTGGAGCAATTCCCAATAAGCGATATTTAAGCTCTCCTTGGCGTTTATCGAAATACCACATTCCTTTTACATGATACTCTTCAATATCTGCTGCAGTAAGATCCCTTTTGTTGATAAACTCAGGGGAAATTTGCTCACCAGCGTTCAATTGTTCGTACCCTAGGTCAGTAGTATCTACTTTGCTCAAGGTTGCTGAAAGGTCGGACAACTTTCTTTTCTCAGTAAAATAAGAATCCGTGTATACCTCGGTCAATTTACCGTTCTTAATGTTTTTCATTAAAACGTGGTATAAAGACCTTCTGTCTTTACTGATACCTATGGTATCGGTTGGGTAGTACAAGGGAAAGTTGACTCTTTCGTCAAGATCCACGATTTCCCAAACGGTTTTGGACCAAAGGATATCCCTGTCATCCACATAACCGTATTCCAAAGGAGCATCGGCATCTTGCTCTATTTGAGCTTGGGTTTTTTTACCTATATCTTCTGGCAATTTGGCGTTCAAAATATTCGCCTGGGCCATCATGGATACTGGCAATACA
The DNA here is from genome assembly GCF_900102925.1 of Flagellimonas zhangzhouensis. Lineage (GTDB taxonomy): Bacteria > Bacteroidota > Bacteroidia > Flavobacteriales > Flavobacteriaceae > Flagellimonas > Flagellimonas zhangzhouensis. The sequence continues at coordinate 101,136 of NZ_FNKI01000001.1, forward strand.
CCCAACAATCCAATTAATAATGTGTTCTTCCAATTCATGATCACTTGTATACTTTTAATACTTCTTAGTTAGTAAGCTCAACCACAACCGGAGATACTTTCTTCAACTTGTAGCTCTTGTTGTTTGTGATGTAAGCTTGGATATCGAATATTTGAATGGCATCACCCCTACCTGCTCTTCTAAGGGCAGATTTAGCTCTAGCATCCATTTTGTTTCCGTTTACCACTACAGTAGGCTGACCTGGTACTTTCACTTTGAACTGGCTAACAGCTAGGTTCAAATCGAAATCGAAGTCTTCCAACATAGCACTTACTGTGGAAATCTCTAGGTTGTTCTTAGGCATTTTCACACTACCAGACTCACCACGTACGGTACCTGCTGGTCTTGGAATATCCTTGATACGGAACTCAGACTTGGTAGAGATTCCTTTACCATCTGGCAATGTACCAGAAGCAGTAATGGTCACTGTTCTACCTGTACCTGGGTTCATGATGTATTGGCTTCCACTTCTTCTGCTCAATCCAGCAGCAGATGCAGATACTTTGTTATCAGGAATACCTGGAATAGAAATCGTCATTGGGTTGGCAACACCACGATACACTACGTTCATTTTATCAGCAGAGATCACCGCTGCGTTAGGCATAGAAATAGTAGCAAAAGTGTTGTTCACTTCTACTGGTACTTCATTACCATCTTGCATAAACGTCATTGTACCTTTAATGGTGTGGTCACCTGGAGTACCAGCACTGATCAACATTTTGATACCACCAGCTTCCAATTCGTAATCCTTACCTTCGGTCAAAGCTCTACCGTCCAAAGTCAATTCAGCTTTTACAGGAGTGGAAGTCTTGTCAGTTTTACTAACAATTACCTTACCATCGTATTTTTCACCTGCATAATAAGCTGTTTTTGGAGCAGCTAAGGAACTTGCAAAGTTGGTCAAGGATACAGCCTCTGTCAACTCACCTTCCAAAAGGGTTTTCAACACCTCTTGCTCAGTAGTTTTGATATCCGCTTGCAATTGGGTCATCTTAGTTAAAGAAGCCACCAATGGGAATCCTTCGTAGTGGTAGTTGATCCAATCTTGACGGGTTCCGTCTCTTTTCTCAACTTTACCATCTGCGTCACCTGTTGCAAAACGTGCTTTTACTGCAGCTTTCAAAGATTCGAACTTACCTTCTGGCAATGCGTTGATCACGCCATCACGGTAATTATCGATATACTCCATGAACTTTTTTCCTTCTGGGCCTAAATTGTCCCCTTGAAAGAATTTTTGGTCCAAGTAATCTGATTTATCCATAACCACATAGTCTTTTGGATCTTCCAAATCTGCGGTCATTTCTTTCTTCAAACCTTCCAAATAGCTGTAGTAGTCATCTGAAAGCTCTTTTACTTTCTGAGCATCGGCGTAAAGTTCACCGTACTCTTCCTCGTTTTCCGAAGCTTTGGTTTCCAAACTAGCAAAGAAGCTAGCGTTGTTGGAATCCATGCTTGTATTGGAAGTTTCCAACTTTTCGTTCATAAGTCCGAAAGCTGCAAGTACTTCCTTGCTCATATTAAGGGCCAACATCGCGATGAAGATCAAATACATTAAGTTGATCATCTTCTGACGTGGTGTTTGTTTTCCTCCTGCCATGTTTTTCTAATTAGATTTTTTAATTAATTTGATTTGGTTTGTTTTTTGTTGATTCAAACCTTCTAATTAGTTTCTTCCGCCCATGGCTGTAAGCATACCACCGTATACTCCGTTCAAAGAAGATAGGTTAGTGGCCAAAGACTCCATTTGGTCTTTCAAAGCCCCTGCATTCTGAACAACTTCCTCGTTGATAGAAGCCTGTCTGCTAGCGCTTTCCAATTGTACTTTGTACAAGCTGTTCAAAGATTCCATTTGAGCTGCTGCATGAGACAATTCTTCGGAATACTTTTTAGTGTGCTGAATAGCATCTGTAGTTGGAGTAATATTCTTGGCGGCACCTTCAAAACTCTTAATACTTTCACCCAAGTTGGCAAACAACTCTGAATCAATCTTGGCATCTTTAAGAAGACTATCCAATTTTTTGGAAAGAAGACCCTCAGCTTCTTGAGCATCTTTAGCTTCTTGTTTTTTGGAAGCGGATTGTTGACCACCTGCCAATTCTGGATACACCAAAGACCAATCGTATTCGTCGTCTACTGGCTCAAATGCAGAGATAGCAAAGATCAATGCTTCAGTAATAAGTCCCACTGCAAGAAGAAGTCCACCCGTAAGTGGTCCAAACTCCCAGTGAAGGATTTTGAACAATGCACCAATAATTACTACCGATGCCCCAAGCCCGTAGGCCATGTTAAACAGCTTTTTTGTTGATTTTGACTGTGCCATAATTCTAGTTTTAATTAAGTTATATAAAAAATAAGTATTTGGTTACTATACTATTACTTGTTAATTATATAATGTTCTCGGGTGTAATTTTTCAATATTTTGTTATAGTCCGCTTCTACCGTTGGTAGAGTCTTCTTCTCCCATATAGTCCTGAACGGTTCTGAATCCGATGTAGCTTCTTGCAGAATCTTGGTACTCGTAATCACGGGTACTTACCTGAAGGAAGTAAGCCACATCTTTCCAAGATCCTCCGCGAATTACTTTACGCTGATTGTCTTGCGAACCAATGTTCGGGTTCATGGTAGATAAGTATTCGTATGCGCCTTGATCAAAACTGGAGTTGGTCCATTCTGATACGTTACCGGCCATATTATATAAATTGTAATCGTTAGGCTCAAAAGACTTGGCTTCCACAGTGTAAAGTGCAGCATCGGCTGCATAATCCCCACGCTGAGGCTTAAAGTTGGCCATAAAACAACCTGTATCACTGATCACATAAGGACCACCCCAAGGGTATGTACCTCCTTCGATTCCACCACGGGCAGCGTATTCCCACTCTGCTTCGGTTGGTAATCTAAATTGGTTTACAAATTGTTTTCCACGAGACTTTTGATCATCGTTCTTGAATTTGGTTCTCCAGTTACAGAATGCTTTGGCCTGCATCCAGTTTACCCCAACTACAGGATAATCACTGTAGGCATCGTGCCAAAAATAATCGTTGTGCATAGGCTCATTATAGGAATATTCAAAATCCCTGATCCACACGGTTGTATCTGGATAGATTTCCAATTCTTCGTGCTTGATGAAATCTTTACGACTACCGGTTCTTGCCCTAGCAGCAGCTTCGATATCCATCCAGCTGTACTTGTATTTTAATTTGGTTACGTCAATCGAACGCAATCCATTGTAACTTTCCTCTTCGGATAGGTAAAGGGAATCCATTATTTCAGAATAGTACTCATCTGGATATTCAGAAGTATCCCAAACAAGATCAACATCCTTGTTCAATGCTCTTCCTTCGTACCCTGTGGCACCAAGACCTGCATAGTTATCCAACATATACTTGTCGTAAGCCGAAAGTTCTGTGGTATCCGTATCCTTAAAAGCGTATTCTCCAATACCTTCATCTTCAGGACTGATTCCAAGTTCATCAGCCAAAATGGCCAATTTGGTTCTAACTATGGAATCTTTTACCCACTCTACAAACTGACGGTACTCACTGTTGGTGATTTCCGTATCGTCCATATAAAAGGAACGAACGGTCACCGTTCTGGTAGGTGCGTTCAATACTTTTGCCTGATCCTCCTCAGCCTTACCCATTACATAGGCTCCTCGGGGAATCAGTTCCATTCCATAGGGCTTCTCTGGATGCCATTTTTTTCCGCTGACCCCAACTAGTTCACCTTTTGACCCTGATTTAGACCCACAACTGGTGAGTAAAAAAACAAACGCGAGAGATGAAAAGAATAGCTTTCTCATACTTTAGGTTAAATTGTTCGATTCAAGATTATAAACTGTGAAACACAAATTCATTACTCTCAAAACTGTATTTTGAATAATTTATTGTGTAAAAACAATTAATGCTCAAAAAAATAATTCTTTAGTTTAAGCCCTTTCTGTAGGCTTTGAACCACCTTTCTGGAATTTTCTGGTTGCAAGCATCCAAATAGTCCTCTTCGGTGCATGGTAATAACGCCACCGAATTTGATTTAGTATGATCTGCAAAAATAGATGGTACTTCTACCCACCATCTTTCCGTTACGTGGCTCTTGAAGAAGATGAGCTCCTCCGTATCGGTAGGTACTGTAAATTTTGTAAAGTCCTCACTCTTAGAGCTTGGGTGTTCTTTTATCCTAAAACTTAAGCCTTCTATGAAGTACCAAATGATCTGGGCAATCATTTGAAAAGCTTGATAAGAATTTTCGCCTTCGTAGATACCAAACAAAGAAACACGGTCGCTTATTCCCGCATAACGGGCGATAGCGCATATCTCCCTGCCCGTGAAACCGTTGGGCGAAAAGTTTCTGGAACCTCCCATTTCGGCTCCGCGAATGGCTCGTAAATCCAAGCTCACAATATCGCTGCTGCGCAAAACTGGTTCTGCCAATTCTATATTATTAGCGATTTCCCCCAAACGATAGGCATCAAAAAACAAACGTTCCATTAGGTCCATTTCCTCTTGAGCGTTAAAATAACTTTGAAATCCAATATTCGAAAAATTGAAAAGATTATTGGGTTTGTCCGTTATGATCTTACTCATATAGGAATGTGATGAGATCAGTTCATCATCTTCACCGAAATCAAAACGGCTATCGATGGACACTAAATTCACCATGTTTTTAATTTGGTCAAAAGCACGGTAAGTTGGAAAAGTGATGTCTTGGGTTAAACCAATAACAACAGGAATGATTTTTTCCTCGAGCAATCCAGCTACGATTTCCTTTACCACAAAGTAGGTATCCTCAACAGTATTACCTTCTTCCACATCACCGATATCAATAATGTTGGAATTCCAATTTCCCATCATCAATCGGTACAATTGAATGCGAACCTCATCCACATCCAATTTCTCTGGTTTCTTCTCAAAAGCATTTCTGGATTCCAATACGCCAAATATGGCGACATCGGCATGGGCAAAGACAGGAAGTCCGTCTTTTTCGGTGTGCATGTGGATATTTTTCCCAATGGCCTGTTGTGGCAACAGTTCTGAATGGGCCAATACTTTGTCCTTAACGGGAACCAGAAAATCGAATGCCATACTATTTCTTAGCTTTTGCTTTGGCTTTTTTCTTTGGTGTTTTCTTTTCGATCAGGGCTTTTGCCTCTTCCAATGTTACCTTGGTTGCATCCACATCCTTGGTCAACTCCACTTTTACCCTACCTTTTATAATATTATGTCTACCCCATCGGGCTTTTTCAATCCTGATTTTTTCCTCTGGCCATTCTTGAACCAATTTTTCAGCCTCTTTGATTTTTTTAGCCTCAATCAACTCATTGATGTCTGCCTGGGAAAGGTTATCAAAATCGTATTTCTTGTTCACATTGATGAACATGCCGTCCCATTTGATAAAAGGACCAAATCGGCCTACTCCTTTAGTAACATCTTTACCTTCATAAGTAGCAATAGGTGCATCTGCCTTTTGTTTTGCCTTGATCAACTCAATAGCACGATCCATATCAACATCAAAAGCGCTTTCACCTTTATCCAAAGAAATAAATTTCTTTCCAAAGCGCACATATGGACCAAATCGTCCCACATTGGCTTCCACTTCTTCTCCTTCGTACTCCCCTAATTTTCTTGGAAGTTCGAAAAGTGTCATGGCTTCTTCAAAAGTAATGGTGGCCAAAGACTGATCGGGCAGTAAACTGGCAAACAAAGGTTTTTCTTCTTCTTCCACAGTTCCAATCTGTACCATTGGACCAAATCGACCCAAACGCACAGAAACTTGACGCCCTGTTTTTGGGTCTACGCCCAATACACGCTCACCGCTGGCACGTTCTGCATTTTCTTCTACTTCGATGACATTGGGATGGAATTCTTTATAGAAATTCTCCATCATTTTTTGCCAATCCTCATCACCTGAAGCAATTTCATCAAAATCTTCCTCTACCTGGGCAGTAAAGTTATAATCGAGAATTTGAGTGAAATGTGTTACCAAGAAATCGTTCACAATCATTCCAATATCGGTCGGCACCAATTTACCTTTGTCCGAACCGACCATTTCAGAAAGTTTGGTCTCAGCAACTGTGCCTGCTTCCAAAACCAACTGTACATAATTTCTTTCCGTTCCCTCAACAGTACCTTTCTCAACATACCCCCTATTTTGGATAGTTGAAATTGTAGGTGCATAGGTTGACGGTCTTCCGATACCCAATTCTTCCAATTTCTTCACCAAAGATGCTTCAGTAAATCGATAAGGAGGTCGAGTAAACCTTTCCGTTGCGGATATATAAATGTTGTTCAAGGATTCCCCTACCGAAAGGGCGGGAAGCATTCCTTCTTGTTCTTCAATGTTATCTTCGTCGTCAGTACCCTCCAAATAAACCTTTAGGAAACCATCAAACTGAACCACCTCTCCATTAGCGGTAAATTCCTCTTGATGGGTGCTTGCCTTTATTTTCACATTGGTACGCTCCAACTGGGCATCACTCATTTGTGAAGCCAAAGTCCTTTTCCAAATCAACTCGTACAATCTAGACTGGTCGCGTTCCAATTGCGGATTTTGCAATTTCATATCCGTTGGACGAATCGCTTCGTGAGCTTCTTGCGCACCTTTGGTCTTGCCTGTAAAATTTCTTGTTTGGCTATATTCATCCCCGTAGTTCTGAACAATTGCTTCTTTCGCTGCCGCCAATGCTTCGTTGGAAAGGTTCACACTATCGGTTCTCATATAAGTAATGAGACCTGCTTCGTATAGGCGTTGTGCCACCTGCATGGTTCTACTTACCGAAAAATATAATTTTCTTGAAGCTTCCTGTTGCAAGGTTGAAGTCGTAAACGGAGGTGCGGGTGATTTTTTTGCTGGTTTTTTGGACAAATCTACCACAGAAAAATCAGCACCTATATTATCCTTTAAAAAAGATTCTGCTTCTTGTTGGGTCGAGAAAGTCTTGTTCAACTTTGCGGATACCGTACTTCCATCAGCAGTTTTAAATTCTGCTTTTATTCGGAAAGAAGCTTCAGGAGTAAAACCTTCAATATCACGTTCTCTTTCTACAATCAATCGAACGGCAACAGATTGCACACGTCCTGCAGAAAGTCCTGGTTTAATTTTTTTCCAAAGTACAGGTGAAAGTTCGTAACCCACCAATCGGTCCAAAACCCTACGCGCCTGTTGTGCATTCACCAAGTTGTAGTTGATGTCCCTTGGGTTTTCAATCGCTTTTTGAATGGCCGATTTGGTAATGGAGTTAAAAACAATACGCTTGGTCTTGCTTTTGTCCAATCCCAACTCTTCCGCCAAATGCCAAGAAATTGCTTCTCCCTCTCGGTCCTCATCACTCGCGAGCCAAATGGTTTCGGCTTTGTTCGCAAGATCTTTAAGTTTTTTTACCAGGGCTTTTTTCTCCCTGTCTACGGTATATTTTGGCTTGAATTGGTTGTCCACATCTACACCGAGTTCTTTGGAAGGAAGGTCGACAATATGTCCAAAACTCGATTCAACTTGATAATCTTTCCCTAGAAATCGCTCTATGGTCTTCGCCTTTGCAGGGGACTCTACAATAACTAAATTCTTTGGCATGCACTGGGTTTTGTGGTAACAAAAGTATATTAAAATTTAAACTTAAGCATTCAACCCCTTGCTTTTGACTTGAAAATCGAAAAAATAGGGTTAGAAATTCCCATACCTATATTAATAAAAACCAAATCGCCATACTGGTTAAAATAATCCGTAATTTTAAGGAGACTAATTCAATAACTCAACTAAAATGACCAACCGCTTTCTGATACTGGCGCTCACCGTGCTCTGTATCTTTCCCGCACACGCACAACGCAAAAAAAACAAAACAACAAGCCAATACGATCAAAGCCTTTACAGTGGAATGGAATGGCGAATGGTCGGACCCCACCGTGGAGGTCGTGCCGGCACAGTAACCGGAGTGGCCGATGACCCCAACCTTTATTATATGGGAACCGCTGGTGGCGGTGTTTGGAAATCCACCGATGCCGGTAGTTCTTGGGAATGTATTTCAGATGGCTATTTTGGCGGCTCCATTGGCGCTGTAGCCGTTGCCGAATCCGATCCCAACATTATTTATGTAGGTGAAGGGGAACAAACCCTTCGCGGTAACGTTTCATCGGGGCACGGACTTTGGAAAAGTTATGATGCCGGTGAAACCTGGCAATTTATTGGACTTGAAGATTCCGAACACATTGCCCGTGTCCGTATTCACCCTAAAAATCCAGACATCGTTTATGTAGCTGTCATTGGAAATCTATGGAAGCCCAATGAGACCCGTGGTGTGTATCGCTCTACCGATGGCGGAAAAAACTGGGAAAAAATTCTTTACATCAGCGACAAGGCTGGTGCAGGAGATTTGATCTTGGATCCGAACAACAGCAGAATTATGTACGCTGCTACTTGGGAAATGAAACGAAACGGCTATCGTATGGATAGTGGTGGACCCGACAGTAGAATGTTCAAAAGTACCGATGGTGGAGACACTTGGAAAGATATTTCCGAAAATTCCGGTCTTCCAGGTTTTCCATGGGGAATTGTAGGTCTTACCGTTTCTCCAATTAATTCCGATAGGGTTTTTGCCATTATTGAAGCCGAAGAGGGAGGTGTGTACCGTTCCGATGATGCTGGGAAAACTTGGCAGAAAGTAAATACCAACCGTGGACTGAGACAACGTGCTTGGTACTATTCCAGAATTTATGCCGACACCCAAAACATCGATAAAGTATGGGTAATGAACGTGAGCTATGGTGTTTCTACCGACGGAGGAAAAACTTTTACACTGAAAAATGCACCGCACGGTGATCACCACGATTTGTGGATCGACCCTAATAACAATCAAAGAATGGTTATTGCCGACGATGGTGGCGCTCAAATTTCCAACGATGGTGGAAACAACTGGAGTACGATGTACAATCAGCCTACAGCACAATTTTATCGTATTGCAACCGATAGTATTTTCCCATACCGTATTTATGGAGCACAGCAGGATAATACCGCTTTGCGTATTGCACACAGAACTTCTGGCGCGGCTATTACCGAAGATGATTGGGAACCTACCGCAGGAGGTGAAAGTGCACATTTGGCACCAGATCCAAAAAACAATCAATTGGTATATGGTGGAACTTACAAAGGGTATATGAACCGTTTGGACCACACCACAGGTCAAACCATATCCACCAACGTATGGCCCGATAACCCTGCTGGTTCTGGAGCAGAGATTATGAAATATCGTTTCAACTGGAACTACCCTGTTACTTTCAGCCGTCACGATTCTAATGTTCTTTATGCAGGTTCCAACTATTTGCATGCTTCAACCGATGGTGGGCAATCTTGGAAAAACATTTCACCTGATCTTACACGTAGCATTCCAGAAACCATTATGTCTTCGGGCGGACCTATCACCCAGGACAACACGGGAGCTGAATTCTACTCCAACATTTTTGTGATCAGTGAATCCATTTTGGAAAAAGGGGTGATTTGGACAGGAAGTGATGACGGGATGATTCATGTTACTAGAGACAACGGAACCACTTGGGAAGATGTGACCCCTCCTGCCAGCATGTCTCCAAAATTAAATATGATCAACTGTATCGACCCAAGTCCATTTGATCCAGGAACAGTTTATGTAGCCGCCACCTCATACAAGTTCGGGGACTACACTCCTTATTTATATAAGACTGAAGACTATGGTAAAACTTGGAAATTGATTACCAACGGAATCAAGGACAACTATTACACAAGAGCCATTCGTTCGGACAAAACCAGAAAAGGATTGTTGTATGCTGGTACCGAATGGGGCATGTATGTTTCTTTCGATGATGGTGATAATTGGACGCCTTTCCAATTGAATTTACCTGTTACAGCCATTCGTGATCTTCATGTTCGTGACAACGACCTTATTGCCGCTACTCACGGTAGAAGTTTTTGGATGATTGATGATTTAACTCCGTTACATCAACTTTCGGATGAAGTATCACAAAGTGATTTTTACCTGTACAAACCAGACATGGCATACCGCATGCACCAAAGCGGAGGCTGGAGAGCACCCGACACCAAGCTTGTTGGAGAAAACCACCCTGATGGAGCCATCATCAACTACTACATCAAGGATTTAAAAGATTCTGACGTGGTAGAGTTGGATATTTTGGAAACAGATGGAAGTGTGATTCAAAGTTTTTCTAACAAAGCAAAACCAGTAAAATTGGATCCATCAAGTACGCAAAAATTAAAAGTGAAATCTGGCGGAAATAGATTTGTTTGGAACACAAGATATCCAGGTTTCAAAGAATTTGATGGGATGGTGTATTACTCCTCGCCCAATGTTGGACCAAAAGCAGTGCCTGGAAACTATAAAGTAAGACTTACCGTAAACGGAAGTTCCATTGAAGAAACTTTCAGCATTGTAAAAGATCCTAGAATTGAGATGAGCCAAAGTGATTACCAAGCTCAGTTCGATTTTTTGATCAAAGTTCGCGACCAAGTTACGAGAGCAAACAGTGCCATCATTAATATCAGAAACATAAAAAAGGATTTGGCTTATCTTAAAGAGAAAACCAAAGGCAATGCCGAAATCCAAAAAATGGCCGATGAATTTGAAACAGAGCTTTCTGTTATTGAAAACAACATTCACATGACCAAAAACCAGAGTCGTCAAGATCCTTTGAATTTTGGTATTAGAATCAACAACAGAATTGCATTCCTTTTGGCCGACTCGCAACGCGGTGATCAAAAACCCACCAAACAAGCTCAAGAGTTTTTTGTAGAAGTCACAAAAGAACTTGACAAAGAAATCAATGACTTGAATTCTTTGGTAAAAGCAAAAGCAGGAATGATCAATGAAAAGGTGGATCAAAACCAAATCAAATTGATTTCAATGGAATAGCAACTTGTTCCTTAAATATTAAAGCGCCCCGATTTAAATCGGGGCGCTTTTTATTTAAAATCATTGAAAACGCGATTGCAGATAGGTTTCCACAATATAATCCTAAAAAATACTGCCATAATGTCATAAAATTGGAATAAGCACTATCTTTGCACCCCATTGTACTTATATGATAAAGGAAGAAAGCGTAGAAAAGATAATTGACGAAAGCCAGCAAGGAAGTGCTTTGGCCATAGAGAATAATGCAAAGAACACCCGTAAACTGTATATAGAAAGTTACGGCTGTCAAATGAATTTCTCTGATAGCGAAATCGTGGCCTCCATTTTGGCCAAAGAGGGTTTCAACACCACCCAAATTTTGGAAGATGCCGATTTGGTTTTGGTGAACACCTGCTCCATTCGCGAAAAAGCAGAACAAACCGTTCGTAAGCGTTTGGAAAAATTCAATGCCGTAAAAAAGACCAATCCATCCATGAAAGTTGGAGTTTTGGGTTGCATGGCAGAGCGATTGAAAAGCAAATTCTTGGAGGAAGAAAAAATTGTGGATATGGTTGTTGGCCCAGATGCCTACAAAGACCTACCCAACCTGATCCAAGAAATTGACGAAGGAAGAAATGCCGTTAACGTTATTCTTTCCAAAGATGAAACCTATGGTGATGTCGCTCCAGTGCGATTGAACACCAATGGAGTTTCGGCTTTTGTTTCCATTACCCGCGGATGCGACAATATGTGTACCTTCTGCGTGGTACCTTTTACCCGTGGACGTGAACGCAGTCGTGACCCACAATCTATTATAGCAGAAGTAAACGATCTTTGGGAAAGAGGTTTCAAAGAAATTACACTCCTAGGTCAGAATGTTGACAGTTACCTTTGGTATGGTGGTGGATTGAAAAAGGATTACGAAAAAGCTTCGGACATGCAAAAGGCTACTTCGGTCAACTTTGCCAAGCTTTTGGAACTTGTTGCCGAGGCGCAACCGAAAATGCGTATCCGTTTTTCTACATCCAACCCTCAAGATATGACCTTGGATGTCATCGAATCCATGGCCAAATACGACAATATCTGTAAATACATCCACCTGCCCGTTCAAAGTGGTAGCAACCGCATTTTAAAGGCGATGAACCGCTTGCACACCCGCGAGGAATATTTTGAGTTGATCGACAACATCAAAAAAATTATTCCCGATTGTGCCATTAGCCAAGATATGATCACTGGTTTCCCAACAGAAACCGAGGAAGACCACCAAGACACCCTAAGCTTGATGGAATATGTGAAATACGATTTCGGTTTTATGTTTGCATATTCGGAAAGACCTGGAACCTTGGCCGAGCGTAAAATGGAGGATGATGTTCCCGAAGCCACCAAGAAAAGACGCCTCACGGAAATTATTAACATCCAACAAAAGCATAGCTTATACCGTACCCAAGAGCACGTAGGAAAAGTAGAAGAAGTTCTTATTGAGGGAGCTTCAAAAAGATCCGACACGCACTGGATGGGTAGAAATTCACAAAACACCGTCGTTATTTTTCCAAAGGAAAACTACAAAGTGGGTGAATTTGTAAACGTGAAAATCAACGAATGCACTTCTGCCACACTTTTAGGAGAGGCAGTGGGATATTCTAAAAATAATTAATAACCTTTTGTTTTTCAAGACGGACGCTGAGCGGAGTCGAAGCGTTATCTTGAATTCAAAAAAATAAGATTCCTGCTTTCACAGGAATGAGCATATGGAAAGTATTCAATCCATAAAACAACGGTTCGAGATCATTGGAAACGATGTAAAACTCAATCGTGCCATAGAAAAAGCCATTCAGGTGGCCCCAACCGACATTTCCGTTTTGGTAACGGGTGAAAGTGGGGTGGGAAAAGAATCCATTCCTAAGATTATCCATTCACTTTCGCACCGCAAGCATGCCAAATATATTGCGGTAAACTGTGGGGCAATTCCCGAGGGAACCATCGACAGTGAATTGTTCGGACACGAAAAAGGAGCCTTTACTGGAGCCACCCAAACCCGTAGTGGTTATTTTGAAGTAGCCGATGGCGGTACCATCTTTTTGGACGAGGTAGGTGAACTTCCTTTGACCACCCAAGTTCGATTGTTACGTGTTTTGGAAAATGGGGAGTTTTTAAAAGTAGGTTCGTCTCAAGTACAAAAAACAGATGTTCGCATTGTGGCCGCCACCAACATTAATATGTTCGAGGCCATTAAAAAAGAAAAATTCCGTGAAGACCTCTACTATCGTTTGAGTACAGTGGAAATTGGTTTACCCGCGCTTCGCGATAGACAAGAAGACATTCATTTGCTTTTTAGAAAGTTCGCTTCAGACTTTGGACAGAAATACAAAATGCCCACCATCCGTTTGGACGACCAAGCCATTCAAGTACTTTTAAGATATCGCTGGCCTGGAAACGTAAGACAATTACGAAACATAGCTGAGCAAATTTCTGTACTGGAAGAAAACAGGATCATTTCAGCTTCAACCCTTAGCAGTTATTTGCCCAATGCCACTGGTTCAAATTTACCTGCGGTGGTGGAGCACAATAAAAAGGATAGTGATTTTAGTAACGAGCGTGAAATTTTGTACAAGGTGCTTTTTGATATGAAAAGTGACCTCAACGATTTAAAAAAGCTTACTCTCGAACTTCTCAAAGACAATGATTCGGCAAAAGTTCAGGAAGAAAATGAAGGTTTGATCCGTAAGATCTACGGAGATGCGGATGAGGAAGATATTGAGCACGAAGAATCAATTCCGCCAAAATTATTGCATCTTCCCGAGCCAGTAATGGAAACCTCCACCCCTACTTTGGCACCACAACCGCAAGAAGACCGCTATCATTTTGCTGAAGAAATTGAAGAGGAAGAAACCCTATCTTTACAGGAAAAGGAAATCGAACTGATCAAAAAATCGTTGGAGCGAAACAAAGGTAAAAGAAAAGCTGCCGCCTCCGAATTGGGTATTTCGGAACGAACACTGTACAGAAAAATAAAACAATATGATCTTTGATCTTGCGCCAAATACATTTAAACTCTATGACATTATTTAATAAAGGAAAAGTTGCACTTTTAGGTTTATTCCTCTTTTTATCGGGATGTGGGGCCTATAATTTTTCAGGTGCCGATGTAGGTGAAGCGCAATCCTTTCAAGTGAACTTTTTTCAAAATTACGCAGATCAAACCCCAGGATCGACCATTGTGCCTGGTTTGGATCGTGATTTTACTTTAGCACTTCAGGATATGATCAATAACCTGACCAGTCTTTCGCTCACTGGATCAAATGGTGATTTAGTGTACGAAGGGGAAATTGTGGAGTATAAAGTAATACCGATGACCGCCACGGCCGACCAACGTACTTCTCAAAACCGACTGACCATGAGTGTAAATGTTCGGTTTTTCAACACCAAAAAACAGGAAAACGATTTTGAACGTCGCTTTTCATTCTTTTACGATTTTGATGCCGCAGCTTCTTTAACCTCAATTCAAGCTGCAGCACACGAAGAGATTTTTGAGCGATTGACGCAGGATATTTTTAATGCCTCACTAGGTAACTGGTAAAACAATATGAACGTTTCGGATTTTATACATATTCTTCAAAACTCCAATACCATCCTTTCCCCAAAACAAACAAGGGATTTGGAAGATATTATTGAAGAATACCCCTATTTTCAGGCTGCTAGGGCACTGCATTTAAAGGGACTTAAAAATCTGGACAGTTACAAATACAACAACGCCTTAAAAGTAACTGCCGCACATACGGCCGATCGCGATGTTCTTTTTGACTACATTACCTCCAAGGAATTTATTCAAAACAATATTGCCGACGCCATTGCAGGACGAGGTTCTAAATTGGAGGAACAAGATGCCGTTTCAGAAGAAATAGCACCCAATCCGAATGCGGAAATCATGCTGGTAGAATCCCCAGAACCTGCATTGCCACAAAATCTTCAGGATGCCGAACAAATTTTGAATCCGAAGTTGTTCAAGACAAAGGAAACAAAAGAGGAAGAGGAACAAACAGAGACCACATTGAACATCGGCAAGCCCATTCCTTTTACCAAAAAAGAGAAACATTCCTTTACCGAGTGGCTTCAATTGACCAATAAATCAGAAGAGGAGCCACAAATCGAATCCAATGAAATGGAGGAGTTGGAGCGCAAGAAAAAATTTGAGCTCTTGGACAAATTCATTCAGAACAATCCTAAAATAGTTCCAAAAGAAACCAACCAGAAAATCAACATAAAAGAGTCTACCAAAATTGATCAAAACGAGTTGATGACAGAGACTTTGGCGAAGGTTTATCTGGAGCAAAAGAAGTACAAAAAAGCCATTCAAGCTTTTAAAATATTGAGTTTGAAATATCCGGAAAAAAGTGGTTTCTTTGCAGACCAAATTCAGGCGGTGAAGAAGCTGCAGAAAGAAAAAGATTAAGTTTAAAGATATGAGCACGTTTGCAATTTTTTTGGTATTGATTATTATCGTGTGCCTTTTGTTGATTTTGGTCATTATGGTCCAAAACCCTAAAGGTGGTGGGTTATCTTCATCCTTTGGCGGAAGTGGTAATCAAGTAGTAGGCGGTGTAAAAAAGACCGGCGACTTTTTGGACAAGAGTACTTGGACCCTTGCCACTTTGTTGATTGTTTTGATTTTGCTTTCCAATGTTTCCCTAAAAGGAAACTATAGCCAAGCAGACTCTAAATTGTTGGATGGTAACGATACCGAAATCCCAGAAACAATTCCAGAAGAAGTACCGGAACAAGTACCTGCTTCGACACCAAGTCCAGCAGATACCATCGGATAAAAAAAGTGACAACACTTGAAAAAATGCCAGCTTGAATGACAAGCTGGCATTTTTATTTTACAGAATGTCAGGTTTTGTGCATTGGCATAATTTCTGCCCTTTAGATTCCAGAATTTTTAAAACAAACACCTAAAAATTATAAATATGGCTAAATTAAATATCAGACCATTGGCAGACAGGGTTTTGATCGAGCCGCTTCAGGCCGAGACCACAACTGCCTCCGGTATCATCATTCCGGACAACGCTAAGGAAAAACCACAAAAAGGCACCGTAGTGGCTGTGGGTCCAGGAACCAAAGATGAAAAATTGACGGTTTCCGTTGGTGATACTGTGCTTTATGGAAAATATGCCGGTACCGAACTTAAGTTCGATGGAACCGACTATTTAATGATGCGCGAGAGTGATATTTTGGCAATTGTTTAATTAAAAAATCAACTAGAAAGAAATGGCAAAAGATATTAAGTTTGATATTGAAGCACGTGACGGACTGAAACGTGGCGTTGACAAATTGGCCGAGGCGGTAAAAGTAACCTTGGGGCCAAAAGGTAGAAACGTTATCATCAGCAAATCTTTTGGTGCTCCTCAAGTAACCAAAGATGGTGTTTCCGTAGCAAAAGAAATCGAATTGGAAGACGCCCTTGAAGATATGGGTGCTCAAATGGTTAAGGAAGTTGCTTCCAAAACCAACGACCAAGCAGGTGACGGTACTACTACCGCTACTGTTTTGGCTCAAGCTATCGTAAAAGAAGGGCTAAAAAACGTTGCCGCCGGTGCAAATCCTATGGATTTGAAAAGAGGTATCGACAAAGCTGTTGAAGCTTTGGTTGGTGACTTGGAAAAACAAACCAAAGAAGTAGGTAACAATTCTGATAAAATCAAGCAAGTTGCCTCCATCTCTGCAAACAATGATGAAACAATTGGTGACCTTATCGCTACCGCTTTCACCAAAGTGGGTAAAGAAGGTGTAATCACTGTGGAAGAAGCAAAAGGAACTGACACTTACGTTGACGTTGTTGAAGGTATGCAGTTCGACAGAGGGTACCTTTCTCCTTACTTTGTTACTGATACCGACAAAATGATCGCTGACTTGGAGAATCCTTATATTCTTCTTTTTGATAAGAAAATCTCTAACTTACAAGAAATCCTTCCTATCCTTGAGCCAGTTGCACAATCAGGAAGACCACTTTTGATCATTGCTGAAGATGTAGAAGGACAAGCTCTTGCTACTTTGGTGGTGAACAAATTGAGAGGTGGACTTAAAATTGCTGCCGTTAAAGCTCCAGGATTTGGTGATAGAAGAAAAGCTATGTTGGAAGACATCGCTATTTTGACAGGTGGTACCGTAATCTCTGAAGAAAGAGGTTTCACTTTGGAAAATGCTTCTTTGGACATGTTGGGTACTGCCGAAACTGTTACCATCGATAAGGACAATACTACTATCGTAAACGGTAACGGAAATGCAGATGACATCAAAGCTAGAGTAAACCAAATCAAAGCTCAGATCGAAACTACAACATCTGACTACGACAAAGAAAAATTGCAAGAGCGTTTGGCTAAATTGGCCGGTGGTGTTGCTGTTCTTTACGTTGGTGCTGCTTCTGAAGTAGAGATGAAAGAGAAGAAAGACCGTGTGGACGATGCATTGCACGCTACCCGTGCTGCCGTTGAAGAAGGTATCGTTGCTGGTGGTGGTGTTGCTTTGGTTAGAGCAAAACAAGTTTTGGAAACATTGACTACTGACTCTTTGGATGAAACCACTGGGGTTCAGATTGTAGCCAAAGCTATTGAAGCTCCATTGCGTACCATCGTTGAAAACGCTGGTGGTGAAGGTTCTGTAGTGATTTCTAAAGTATTGGAAGGTAAAAAAGATTTCGGTTACGATGCCAAATCTGACCAATACGTAGATATGCTTAAAGCTGGAATCATCGATCCTAAGAAAGTAACCCGTATCGCATTGGAAAATGCGGCATCTGTTGCTGGTATGATTTTGACTACCGAGTGTGCATTGACCGATATTAAGGAAGATGCTCCTGCAATGCCTCCAATGGGAGGTGGCGGAATGCCAGGAATGATGTAAGATCATCCCTATTCGGATTAAAATAGAAACGCCCCGATTTTCATCGGGGCGTTTTTTTTGCATCTTGAGTAAATGGCTCTTTGAGCCAAAAATCACCTAGTTACTTCTTTTTACCAGTAGCTTGGGTGGTCTTCTTTGCAACAGTTTTAACCGCTTTTGCAGGAGATGACTTTCCGTTTGACTTTGCTTGTTTCATCAGTCAATAAATTAAAAAACTGATGTAAATGTATTCTAGTTTTGAATCCGTAGATTTTTGTTGGCTAAATATTAACTAAAATATTTGGCCCAAGTTTTCATACAAAAAAACACCCTATTTTTAGAGGGTGCTTTTTACTTGACAATCTGTGTTTTATTTAAAATCTCCTCCGTTAACGATAGTCCAATCCGAAAATGGTTTTATGTACTTTTTAATGGCTTTGTTCACATCTTCTTTAGTCAATGCTTTCATCTTGGCCTCTATGCCCTTATGAAAATCCATTGTTCGGTAATAATAAATATTATTATTCACCAAAGATGATAATTCATTATCCTTTGCACGTGAAACAGTCTGCCCTTGTATCCAACCGTTAACAGCATTTTCAAATTCCTCATCTGTTATACCATCTGCGATATAGCGATCCAATTCTTCTTTGAATCCTAGTTGCACCTTCTCTAAATTATCTGGATTGTAAATGGCGTATAAGAAAATGGAACTGTTTTTATCTTCCTGGTCCCCATCGGCACCAAAATTAGCTCCCACTCCATAACTTACCCCATCCTTTTGTCGCAGTCTATCGGCAAACCTTGAATTCAAAAATCCACCTCCAAGTATTTCCCCCGCAATGACCATCGCTGGATAATCATCATCGTATTGACTCATTTCCACAGCCAAAGTTCCATAGGTGACCGCGTTTTTCTTATCTGGAGTGATGATGTTCTCGTTGACAGCTTTATTTTTCTTGTATGGGTCTTTGATCTCAGCATAGCTTACTTCACTTTCAAAACCTTTGAAATTCTCTTCCATAAAACTTTTTAAGGCATCTGAACTAAAGTTGCCAATTGCGACCATTGTGCTTCTACCCAACCCATAAAATTTGTTGTAGAAATCAACTAAATCTTGTTTGGTAACAGCATTAATAGCTTCAATCTGTTCATCCAAATTCATGCTGTACAAAGGGTGGCCTTTAGGGTAAGTCTGGTTGATTTCCGATAATCGCATGGACGCTAAAAAACCTGGTTCGGTTCGGTTTCTCTCAATTCCAGCCAATCGTTCTGCTTTCAACTTGCTAAGCTCACCCTCATCAAATGATGGATTTTTAATAATTTCGGCCAACAAGGCCATAGTGCCCATTAAGTTTTCTTCGGTAGATTCCACAGAAGAATAAATATTTCCATTACGTGCATAAAACCTTAAAGATGATTTTAACTTGCTGAGTTCATCTTCAATTTCCTGTCTTGATTTACTGGTCGTTCCTTTGTCCAACATCGAAGCTGTAAAAGACGGAACCATACCTTGATTCATCAAACTGTTTACATCTCCATTTCTCATATTAAAACTAAGAATAACCGTTTGTCCTCGATTGTCTTTTTCTATGAGTCCATATTCTATTTTATCCAATAATTTACCAGTCTCGAGCCTACTTTCAATGTTGTCATAGGACACATCAAAAACCTCTCCCGTACCTTTATCTTCTCTTCCTTTGTAATCAGCTACCAAGGCATCCACATTTTCAGGATGTGGAATGGCAATTCTCACAGGATCTTTTGTAGGTACAAATCGACCAAGGGTCCTATTACTTGGAATCAAATATTTTTTCATTACCGTATTGGCTTCTTCCAAGGTCAAAGCCTCAACCCGATCTCTATGAATGAACGACAATCGCCAATCTCCTGCTCCTATGAATTCACTCATGTACCGACCTAAATAGCTTGAATTTCTATTGATCTCATCCATCTCCTTTAAAAGATTGGCTTTCGCACGATCCAATTCCTCTTGGGTTATAGGCTCCAATCCATCCAAAGTCGATTTTACAATTTGCTCCACTTCATCAGCATTCTTATCGGAAGGCACATCAATATTTATGTAAAGGAATCCTGGTTCTTTTGTGAACGGAGAAAAAGACCATAAAGAAGATGCTTTTTGTGTCTCAATCAACTTTTTATATAACCTACCAGATGGCGTATCGTTCAATATATTGTCCACGACTGCGATGGCTGCATAGTCCTCATCCGCCCCAGCAGGTGTATGATACAAAGCAGAAACTATTTGTAAATCGCCTACTCTAGATACAGTAACGTAGCGCTCTCCATCTTGTTCTGGTTCTTCAGTATAAGAATCGCGCAATGGAACATCTGGAGCCTTTAAATCTCCAAATTTCTTTTCAATCAAACCCAAAACCTTTGCCTCTTCAAATTTTCCTGTGACCATTAAGACGGCATTATCTGGGCGATAGAATTTTTTATAAAATGCTTGTAGGTTTTCGATAGGTACTCTTTCAATATCCGATCGGTTTCCAATGGTACTGCTTCCGTAGTTATGCCATTCGAAAGCAACATTGGTTACCTTTTTCAATAAAACTCCAGTTGGATTGTTTTCTCCACTTTCAAATTCGTTTCGAACCACGGTAAACTCAGACTCTAGATCTTCCTTGGCAATAAAAGAGTTCATCATACGATCAGCCTCCAAATCAAGGGCCCAATTCAAGTTTTCGTCGGTTGCATTAAATGTTTCAAAATAATTGGTTCTATCGTACCAAGTGGTGCCATTGGGTCGTGCACCGTGCGAAGACAATTCCTTAGGAATATCTGGATGGTTCGGAGTACCCTTAAACACCATATGCTCTAATAGGTGAGCCATACCTTTTTCTCCATAACCCTCATGTCTAGATCCAACAAGGTAGGTAATGTTAACGGTAATGGTCTGGGAAGAGTTGTCTGGAAACAGGAGTACTTTTAGACCGTTTTCCATTTGGTATTCGGTAATACCTTCCACTGTTGCGACCTTTTTTATTTGGCCAATTGCTGTTAAGGTTGATGCCAAAAAAATGGACATCAGAAATCTTCGTAAGAATTTTTTCTGCATTTTTTAAGTTTTATAGTTAATGGAATAGTACTTAAACTTATGGAAAAAATTGACAATCAGACAACTAATGATTATTAAATTTTCATCAAACCATTCAAAAACGTAGAAAAAGTGCAAAAAAAAGCTCCTTTAAAGGAGCTAATAAGTTTTAATTGATAGTCTGCACCACACTACCGCACGTGAGCATGGCATATCCATAATATGGATTTCGGATTTCTTCCTCTAAACTGAGCCAATCAGCCCCCTTATCATTATTGGCCATTGGGCAGTGTTGCACATACAATTTTGATTCTAAACTTTCCATTTGCTGTCCAATTTGAATCATATTTTGGGAAAGCAGAACAAAATCCTCGCGTTGACCTTCCAAATCTTTTTTGGTTGCCAATTCTGTAAGTTGTTTTGCTAATTGTGAAATATGACTTTTGCCCATATCATCCATTTGTAAACCACTTATTTCAGCAGCTATTCCAGCTCCTTTCTTGGCCAAAGATTGTGTTTGCCCTTGATCCGAAGCAACCAAAGCATCTTTCAAATCCAAATACACCTTTAAAAGATCACCAAATTTAGCTTCCGCTTCTGTTGAAAATTCCATTTTCATGGCACTACCCATTTCGGAATGTCCTTCGTGACCCATCTGCATGGTCTCTCCTTCTTGATTCATCATGGACTTTTTGCCCTGCAATTGTGCTGCCGCATCCACTGTAAATGTTCCTTTGGCCACAATCATTTCTCCTGATTGCAATCCCGAATTGACAACATAACTGCCATTCATCAAATTGCCAAGCTCCACTTCGCGCATTTCAAATGTGGAACTGTTCGGGTTGGGTTGTACATACACCAACGAGCGTTTTCCTGTCCACAAAACAGCACTTTCTGGTATGGTCAAAACTTCTCCATCTTGCTTGCTCGCCACCTCTACTTCTGCTTGCACAAACATGCCAGGTTTCAGCATTCCTTTTTTGTTATCAAGTTCTGCACGAACTTCCAAAGTTCTCGTTTGTTTGTTCAAAACAGGAGCCACAAAAGAAACTTTAGCTGTAAAAGTTTCATTCGGATAAGAATTTGTATTCACATTCAACGATTGACCTTCTTTAAACAAACTCAACTGATTTTCATATGCATCAAAAATGGCCCAAACGGAATTCAAATTGGTAACTTTCACCAAAGGTGAACCTGTTTTAATGTAATCGCCTTCTTCCACCATGATTTCAGAAACCACACCACTTACATTGGCATATACAGGAAAGTTTTCCAACACCTGTCCAGAACTTTCAATCTGGTCAATTTGAGCTTCGGACAGCTTCCACAACTTTAATTTGTTGCGAACTGCCTTGTACAATTGCGGTTGTGATGCTTTCAACTTGGAAGCAGTCAACAATTCTTGCTGGGCCGAAACTAGGGCTGGGGCATAAATCGTGGCCAACTTTTGTCCTTTGCGCACTTCCTCCCCTTCAAAATTGATACTTAAACTTTCAATTCTACCGTCAAAATAAGCGGATTGCACCGCATCCGATTCTTGGTTAACAGCAACTTTTCCTGAAATCTTGATATGGTCTTCCCCATCAACTCCAGAACCAACCATTACCGTTTCCACACCTGCCAAAACCATGGCATTTTCGGTCATCTTTATTTGGTTGACGGCCAATCCCTCTCCTCCATTGTCCGCAGGAATCAAATCCATACCACAAATAGGGCAAGAACCTGGTTCAGGCTGCATAATCTGTGGGTGCATGGAACAAGTCCACATTTCGCCTGAAGCAATTTCGGTACTGTGGTCATGCTCATCCGAAGTGGCAATTTCTGCATTACCTCCAAATATGAGGTATCCGACCAATAGTCCGACTACAACGGCAATTCCGATATAAATGATGTTTTCCTTTTTCATTGTATCATTTTTTTCTTTTAACCAAATTCCTCATCCTAGGTGACGAGGTAAACCAAAGCAAAAATCCGCTCATCACGGTAATCAATCCCAAAAGGGAGAAAGCTCTAAGCACGGTAGTGTTGAAATCATCCCGACCTTCATAATCCATCGTGTGGGTCATCCAGAGAAAATCGAACCACCGCCAATCACGATGTCTTACGGTTTGAAATGACCCATCCGCAACCGAAACATAGGCTTTAATATTTTCTGGTGAATCGTAACTGATCACATAAGCAGGCAACTTCTTTTCGCGATACTCATGGTGTTTATCCGTTTCATCGATAACCTCGACCCCTTTCACTTTTAATTCAGATGACATTTGACGTTCTGCAACGGCCAATGCTTCTTCCTCGGAAATCCCCGCTTTCAGCTTGCCATTTTTGGCATCCACCAAATATTCATTATTGATCCAATAATAGGGTTTACCTGCAATCTCTTTTAAACTCAACGAACTGATTTTAACGGGCAAATCAACTTCTGAAAATCCAATAAGTCCATCAAAAGCAGTGGGTTTATACTCCATATTTCTGAAATGATCTCCATGGATTTCATCAATATCCGTCCAACTGAAATAGAGACCGCTTACCGTCCACATAATGAATTGAATTCCCAAAAATATACCCAAATACCTATGGGCCTTTCTAATTGTAACCGCTGTAGTTCGTTTTACCATTTTGTTATTAGTCGATTGATTTAGTTCGTAATCTTAATGCATTGGCGATAACAGACACCGAGCTAAAGCTCATGGCCAAAGCAGCGATCATTGGAGAAAGCAAGATCCCAAGGAAAGGATAAAGCACCCCTGCTGCAACTGGCACCCCGATGGTGTTGTAGATCAATGCAAAAAATAGGTTTTGTTTTATGTTTTTCATGACGGCCTCACTGAGGTTCCGTGCTTTTACAATGCCGTGCAAATCGCCTTTTACCAAGGTAATCATGGCACTTTCAATGGCCACATCGGTACCCGTTCCCATGGCTATACCAAGGTCACTTTTGGCCAATGCAGGGGCATCGTTTATGCCATCTCCAGCCATGGCAACCACCTTACCTACACCTTGCAGCCGCTCCACTTCTTTCATTTTATCTTCAGGTAGTGTTTCGGCTTTAAAATCATCCATATGCAATTCGCTGGCAACAGCTTTTGCCGTAGTTGCGTTGTCGCCCGTAAGCATGATCACTGCAATGCCTTTATCCTGAATTGCCTTGATGGCTTTGGCACTTGTGGCTTTGATTTTATCCCCGATACTCACAAAAGCTTGACATTTACCATCAATGGCCAAATAGGAAACCGTTTTTCCTTCTTCCTGTGCTTTTTTAACCTGATCTTTCATCGCATCGGAAATCTCAACATTGGCCTTTTCCATCAATTTGATATTCCCAAAATGAATTTTAGCACCTTTGATTTTCCCTTCAACACCCATCCCTGTAACCGCATTAAAAGAATCGGTTTTTAGGATTTTGATGTTGTTCTCTTTGCCATATTTCACGGTCGCCTGTGCCAAAGGGTGTTCACTATTGGCATTTACCGAAACCACATATTGCAATAAATCCGCTTCGGAATAGGTATCTAAAAATGCTTCCAATTTGGCAAAGGTTGGCTTTCCTTCGGTTATGGTTCCCGTTTTATCAATAATCAAGGTATCCACATCTGCCATTTTCTCCAAGGCCTCCGCATTTTTGATAAGCACCCCATTTTGGGCACCTTTTCCAACTCCTACCATTACTGACATTGGAGTAGCAAGACCTAGAGCACAAGGACAAGCTATGATCAAAACTGCAATAGCGTTGATCAAGGCATACACATATGTGGGCTGTGGTCCCCAAATGGCCCAAACGGCAAAGGTCAAAATGGAAACAATGACCACGGTCGGCACAAAATAGGCCGATACTTTATCCGCCAAATTTTGGATGGGAGCTCGGCTTCTACTAGCATCGTTCACCATTTTAATGATTTGGGAAAGCAAGGTATCACTGCCCACTTTTTCGGCCTTCATCAAAAAGGATTGGTTCCCATTAATGGTTCCGCTGCTCACTTTATCCTCTACCCCTTTTTCAACAGGAATGGGCTCACCTGTGATCATGGATTCATCCACGGAAGTTTCCCCTTCGGTAATAACACCATCCACGGGAATTTTTTCTCCTGGTTTTACCCGTAAAACATCACCAAGCTCAATGTGGTCGATACTGACTTCAACTTCCTCCCCATTCACCACTTTAATGGCTTTGTTCGGTGCCAGTTTCAACAATTCCTTTACCGCATTGTTGGTTTTGCTATGTGCCCTTGCTTCCAATAACTGTCCTAAAAGCACCAAGGTGAGGATTACGGTTGCTGCTTCAAAATAAACATGTACCGCTCCTGTTTCACTTTTAAATTGGTCAGGAAAAAATCCTGGAAACAACAATCCAAGAACACTAAAAACAAAAGCCACCCCTGCACCAATACCAATTAAGGTAAACATGTTCAGGTTCCATGTTTTTATGCTTCGGTATGCACGTTGAAAGAACATCCAAGTGGCATAAAAAACCACGGGAAGTGATAAGGCAAATTGCACCCAATTCCAGTATTGTGGCGCCATCAGTTCATACAGCGGGTTATTGGGAATCATTTCACTCATCGCAATCAAAAAGATGGGCAATGTAAAGCCTACAGCTATCCAAAACTTTTTGAGTAGTTTTTTATAGGTCTTTTCCTCTGCACTGGCCTCGGGTTGCATGGGCACCAAATCCATTCCACATTTCGGACAGGAACCAGGACCATCTTCCACCACTTCGGGGTGCATGGGACATGTCCATTTTTGTTTGGAATTGGAAGAAGTATTCTGCTCCTCAACCAAATCCATTCCACATACTGGGCAATCTCCAGGTTTGTCGTAGGTTTTATCCCCTTCGCAATGCATCGGGCAATAAAAAGTTCCCGTTCCGTTTGTTGGAGCTTGTTTTTTTTCTTGCTTTGGTTCATGATGATGTCCAGGCATATGAATGCTATAGCTACCACCATCTTCTTCCATTGCTTTTTGGAACTTTTCTATTGGAATGTGTTCCTCCATCTCGATCAAGGCTTCGGCTTTTTCCAAATTCACTTCAACCGAGTTAACCCCATCCACTTTAGATAGGGTTTGCTCCACATGATTTCTACAACCATTGCAGCTCATTCCGTGTATGTGATAGGTATGTTTCATCTTGTTTGTTTTTTATTCAAAACTAGCTGAACACCAGTTGGAAGCTTTTTACAATTATGGGTGTTTTTTATACAATTTGATCCAAAGGCTTCCTATTCCAATCTTTTAATTTTTTATAATCGCTCATAGACATGCCCGTTACGGTTTTAAACTGTTTGGCCAAATGACTACTGCTCTTATAATTTAGGTAGTATGCGATTTCTGAAAATGTTTTGGCTCCCATTTGAATCTCTTCTTTCACCCTCTCTATTTTTAATAGGATAAAGTATTTTTCTATGGTAAGCCCCTCCTTTATGCTGAACATTTTGCTCAACACCGAATATTCTTTGTTCATTTTTTCAGAAAGGTATTTCGAGAGATTCTGATGGGTGTCGTTTTGCAAA
Organism: Flagellimonas zhangzhouensis; assembly: GCF_900102925.1. Taxonomy (GTDB): domain Bacteria; phylum Bacteroidota; class Bacteroidia; order Flavobacteriales; family Flavobacteriaceae; genus Flagellimonas; species Flagellimonas zhangzhouensis. Next base: position 127,483 of record NZ_FNKI01000001.1, read on the forward strand.
GCATTGATCAGATGTTTTTTGATTTCAGCAATGTCACTGTTGTCCAAATCATCTATCAATTCAAAACCATTACTTGTCAGAATCTCCCGAATCCGTTCCATTTGTGTTTGCGCGTTGTCAGCAAACTGAATTTCGCCCAATTCCATTTGTACCACTTCGATACCAGCATGCCCAAACTCTTGATTTAGGACTGCTTTGCATCTATCGCAAACCATATTTTTTACTTTAATGCGCATCTTGGGTACAAATGAATTTTTAATTAGTGTTGGTCGTGGCCTTCCATTTGAAAATCCTCGTTCAACACGTAGGCCATACCACAAACTGGGCATTTACCCTCCTCATCACTTCCACTACCTTCGCAATGCATTGGGCAAACGTATTTAGAAGTATACTCTTTACCTTGCTTGTCGGCAGTTTCCATGCTGTCCATGTCATGTCCTTCATGGTCCATTTTATCCATATCGTGACCTTCATGATCCATGGTGGCCTCGGTAGAAGTTTCCTTCGCCTCCTCTGTTTTTCCCTTACAGGATACGGTAAGTACCAAAACTGAAGCGAATGCGATTCCGATAATTGTTCTGATGTTTGTTCTCATTTTGATAAAATTAATTTACTTGTTTATTAAATAATTGATGATGGCAGATTGCAAATAATACAACTGCACTGACTGTATTTGATTGGTTTGAAATTTCAACTGTAACTCTTGAATATCTAGCACGTCGTTAAAATTGATGGTGCCAGTTTCGTAGTTCTTGATCAGGATTTCTTCGGCATCCTTGGCCTGTTTTAAGTTTTTTTCTTGGGTCTGATGCGCTATTCGGGCCTGGTTCCGTTGCGAAATGGCATTGGCATAGGCATTTTCCAAAACGTTCAATCGCTCCTCTTTTTGCAGTTCAATCTCCTTTTGGCGAAGCTCGTTCTGCTTGGTGGTCGATTTAAATTTATTGTTGAAAATGGGAACAGAAAAAGTAACCATAGGCATCACTATATCCTTTCCGTTATCACTAAAGACCATATCATCTCTTTCTGATACAGGAATATAATCCAATCCAATTCCAAAGCTTGGCGCATTTTCCTTTTGGTTGAGCAATTCCGATTGCGTAACCGACGCATACAATTGATCGTATTTCAACAATTCGGGGTTTAGGCTCAAATCTTCCTTGTTTAGCATCGGGTCATCCGCTGGAATATCCATTTCATCCACCACCTCAACAGCAATACTTTCATCACGGTTCAACAGATTATTGAACACCGCCTGCTCAGCCATGTAAGATTGCTCCAACACTTCTTTTTGTTGCTGTAATTCGTTTTGACGAATTTGAAGTTTTAAAACATCCACAGCCGAAGCATTTCCAACCTCTACGGAAGTCAAAGCCAAAGTTTCGTAGGTTTTCAGCAATGCTATATTCTCTTGTAGCACCTTTTGCTTGGCTTGAATTCCATATAAGTTATAATAAGATTGCGCGACGGACAACACCAACTTTCTTTTGGCAATCGAAATTTCTGCATATTCGGTCTCCGCCATGGCACTGGCATAATTTTCTCTTGTGGTGATGCTTCCAAACCAAGGCAACATTTGTGAAACTGAAAACTTAGCGCGCTGCGCCCCAGTTCTGGTTTCTGGTTCACTCACAAAATATCCTGCACCAAAAGTGGTATTGGGTAAGGTGTTTACTTCGTTCACCTTTTCCTTGGCAATGTTATAGCGCAAATCCAAAGCTTGAATCATGGGGCTGTTTAACTCGGCTTCTTGGAGATAACTTTCCAACGATTGAGCTTTTAGTCCGATTGCCACAAAAGCAAAAACTATGTAAATGACTGTTTTTCTCATCGGTTTTGCATTTTAAGTTGCAATTCTCTTTTCATTTTTCACTTTTAATTCCGCTTTCCAACTGAACAACACAGGTACCACAAACAATGTGATCAATGCGATCAGCATGCCCCCAAAACTTGGAATAGCCATGGGAATCATAATATCACTTCCCCTTCCTGTACTAGTTAAGACTGGTAATAGCGCCAAAATAGTGGTCGCGGTAGTCATCAAACAAGGTCTTATTCGTTTTTCGCCAGCTTCCAATACCGAAGCACGAATTCCCTTCTGGCTTTGTGGTTTGTTCTTATTAAAAGTTTGGGTTAGATACGTGGCCATTACCACTCCATCATCCGTAGCAATACCGAAAAGGGCGATAAATCCAACCCAAACGGCCACACTTAAGTTGATGTTATGCATTTGGAACAGGTCTCGCAGGTTTTCACCCATAAAACTAAAGTTCAAGAACCAATCCTGACCATAGAACCAAATCATTAAGAATCCACCAGCAAAAGCCACCATAATCCCAGAAAATACCATCAAAGATGTGGCCACCGACCTAAACTGGAAATACAAGATCAAAAAGATGATCAATAATGCCAATGGCACGACTACCGACAAGGTCTTTTTGGCTCTTAATTGGTTTTCGTAGGTACCCGTAAACTGATAACTGATGCCTTTAGGCACTACCAATTCGCCACTTTCAATTTTTTCTAAAATTTTGGCTTGGGCGTTTTCAACCACGTCTACTTCTGCAAAACCGTCGTGCTTATCAAAAAGCACGTAGCCCACCAAAAAAGTATCCTCACTTTTTATGGCTTGTGGACCTTGCTCGTATCGAATGGTCACCAATTCACTTAAGGGAACAGGGCTTCCTTTTTGAACAGGAATATAAATATTTCCGATATCGGTCGGATTTTCACGAAGCTCTCTCGGGTAACGAACCCGAACTCCATAGCGCTCCCGACCTTCCACAGTTTGGGTCAACGTCATCCCACCCAAGGCGACTTCCAAAATTTGTTGCACATCTTCAATCACCAGACCGTAGCGAACCAATTTTTCACGGTCAATATCGATAAGGAGATACGGCTTTCCAACAATTCGGTCTGCAAAAACAGCTTCATCCTTAACCCCAGCTGCTTCCTTTAAAATAGGTTCCAGTTGAAGTCCAAAGTTTTCGATTTCCTTTAAGTCCTGACCTTTCACTTTAATACCCATGGGCGCTCGCATTCCTGTTTGAAGCATCACCAATCTGGTTTCGATGGGTTGCAGCTTTGGTGCAGAGGTAACACCTGGCAACTTGGTCACCTTTACGATTTCATTCCAAATATCATCTGGTTTTTGAATCTCAGGACGCCAGTTTCGGAAATATTCGCCATCATTATCTGGAATCAAAAGATCTCTATCAATTCGCAAAGGTTCGCTCACATGGTTTTTGGCATAGTTCCGCTCATTGCTTACTTCCAAATTTGGATTGGCAAGCACTTTTCCGTCACTCAATTCAAAATAACCGTCAGCGTTCACCTTGAATCGCTGTGGATTTCCCGCTTCATTTTTTTGATACTCCGAACGATACTGAATAATGTTCTCGTACATGGAAAGCGGTGCAGGGTCCAAAGCTGATTCTGTTCGTCCAGCTTTACCAACCACAGTTTGAATCTCAGGAATGGTAGCCACAGCCATATCCAACTGCTGTACTACCCTTTTATTTTCTTCCACTCCCGAATGCGGCAATGAAGTGGGCATCAACAAAAATGAACCTTCATTTAAGGATGGCATAAACTCCTGTCCTGTATTTCGCATGATCAAGAATCCGAAAACAACAATTACGGTCGGAATGGACAAAAACAACAATTTGTTTTCCAAGGCCCATGTCAAAATTCGACTGTAGTATTGTCTGAACAAGTAGAATACACCTAACAAAACACTACAAATCAATCCAACAAAAATGAGGTTGATGCCGATGCTGCGATCAAAGCCTAAAGGCCTCCAGTAAGTTGCCAACAAGAAAACAATGGTGGCAATACAGATGCCCACATTAAGCATTCCAGCTTGTTTGCCATCAATAACCGCTTTCAATTTGAGGATTCCAGCAGCTCCAAAGGCAATCAAGGCCAATCCTAACCAATATCCAAATACGATTGCAATCAATCCTAGGGCAATCAATACGCCATTCCAAATGTATTTGAAAACTTGATTTGAACCTTTCTTTCTAAAAATGATGGCGGCAAAAGGTGGAATCAAAAACAGGGCTACGATAATGGATGCCGTCAATGCCATGGTTTTGGTAAAGGCCAAGGGCCTGAAGAGTTTTCCTTCGGCGCCCACCATGGTAAACACAGGAATAAAACTGATGATGGTCGTTAACACCGCGGTTAAAATAGCCCCTGAAACTTCAGCCGTGGCATTGTAAACCACCTCATTTAAGGATAAGTTTTCGTTGTCCTCATCCATGTGACGGATAATATTTTCAGAGAGAATCACCCCTACATCGACCATGGTTCCAATGGCAATGGCAATTCCTGAAAGTGCTACAATATTGGCATCTACCCCGAACATTTTCATCGCAATGAATACCATCAAAACAGCTACGGGCAATAAACCAGAAATTAAAACGGAGGCCCTAAGGTTGAACACCATAACCACAATTACCAAAATGGTAATAAGGATTTCCAGCGTCAATGCTTCGTTGAGTGTGCCAAGGGTTTCTTGGATGAGTTCCGTTCTATCGTAAAAGGGAACAATGGTGAGTTGTGAAGTAGTACCATCTTTCAAAACTTTAGATGGAAGCCCAGCGCTCAATTCATTGATTTTTTCCTTAACATTATTAATGACCTCCAAAGGATTGGCACCGTATCGAGCGACAACCACCCCACCAGCGACTTCAGCACCTTCTTTGTCCAAAATTCCACGACGCACGGCAGGCCCCAAAGAAACACGGGCAACATCCTGAACACGAATGGAGGTATAATCTGTTGCTGTCACCACCGCATTTTTAATGTCATCCAAAGATTTGATGTACCCAAGCCCACGCACCAAATATTCCGCTTTATTGATTTCCAAGGTTTGTGCACCAATATCCCGATTGCTCTGCTTCACGGCCTTTACCACTTGATCTAACCCAACATTGTACTGCTTCATCAGCTCGGGGTCTACATCAACCTGATATTCCTGAACAAATCCACCGATGGAAGCCACCTCGGAAACACCTGCAGCGGAAGAAAGTGCATATTTTACATAGTAATCCTGTACGCTGCGCAGTTCCTGCAAATCCCAACCACCTGTTACATTGCCATCTTTATCTCGGCCTTCCAAAGTGTACCAAAAAATCTGACCCAAAGCAGTTGCATCTGGTCCCAAAGCTGGATTAACACCATCAGGCAATAAGTTGTTGGGGAGTGAATTGAGCTTTTCTAAAATTCGGCTGCGGCTCCAATAAAATTCCACATCTTCCTCAAAAATAATGTAGATACTCGAAAACCCAAACATGGAAGAACTTCGAATGGTTTTTACCCCTGGAATCCCCAATAAAGAAGTAGTTAAGGGATACGTAATCTGATCCTCGATATCCTGAGGGGAACGTCCAGGCCATTTGGTAAATACAATCTGTTGGTTCTCCCCGATATCGGGAATGGCATCCACAGCTACAGGATTGCTTGGTAAAATACCACCAGTATCCCAGTTAAAAGGTGTACTTATGATTCCCCAGGCCATAAAGACCAAGAGCATCAATACAGCAACTAATTTGTTTTCTATTAAAAATTTAATGCTTTTGTTCAGCATAAAGGTTTGATTTAAACATTAGATTGACATTAAAAACACGCGTAAACGCATTTGCCCAACCATTTTGGTCGGGTACATTCAATCCATTTAAATCAAATAAGGAAAGTCTGGTCAAGAACCTGTACGTCCCGTATCAATGGTGGTGGGTTGTACTCGCTAAAAATGCTCGGTTCTTCAGCATCAATTTCGAAAAGTTGAAAATAGGTTTGGACGAAACTTACCAAGAAGACGTGTTGGTCCAAATCAAATTTTTCCAAAGAAATTTTTAGGTCATCTTGACCTTGAACAGTGAAAGATTCATCATCACAACAGGATTTTTCCATCTCCATATCCATTCCACATCCATCCGCATGAGAGAAAAGGGAAATATCCATCACTCGACCCATACAAATATGCTTGTCCACCGTCCAAGAAACCGTAGAGGCCAAGACCAAAAGGGCCATTAAAGAGGATAGTATTTGATGAAAAATCTGTTTCATTCGACTACAAAACTACAAAATATTAACATTTATTGTTTTGCTTAACAGAACTTTATCTGTTTTTGGCCTGTAAGCTTTCTTTTTGTTTGTCGTACAAATCCTCTATTCAATACATTTGCAAAAAAATATCTCATGCTAAAATCATTAGAACCCAAAGTACTTGAAATTGTTCAGGAGGAATCCAAATCTGTGGACACCCGTTTGGGCGAAATCTGTGAACTTTTACGCAGCAATGTGGATCATTATGATTGGGTCGGTTTCTATTTTAAAAATGGGGATAAAGAAGAGTTGAAACTTGGACCCTACGCAGGTGCTCCCACCGACCACACCATTATCCCATTTGGAAAAGGGATTTGTGGACAGGTTGCCGTGAGCAACCAAAACTTTGTGGTACCCGATGTGGCCGCCCAAGACAATTATATTGCTTGCAGTATTACCGTAAAAGCAGAGATTGTGGTTCCCTTATTTGTGAATGGTGAAAATGTGGGTCAAATTGATATTGATTCCAATACTCCAGACCCATTTACGGCCGAAGATGAGCGCTTTTTGGAATTCATCAATGCCGAGGTGGCCAAATTTCTGTAAAACTTAACGAATTTTGTTGATAAACCGTTCTGCTTTTTAGATTCAAAAAAAGTACTTTTGTGCGCTTAATAAATTGATTCTAAGACAGAGAAGATGACTGCTAAAAAAGCCTCCGCCGCATTAATTTCCGTATTTCATAAAGATGGTTTGGAACCCATCGTAAAAAAATTGGACGAACTTGGAGTAACACTTTATTCCACAGGGGGAACCGAAAAATTTATCCGTGATTTGGGTATCGATGTGGTACCTGTTGAGGATGTGACCAGCTACCCATCCATTTTGGGCGGTCGTGTGAAGACTTTGCACCCCAAAGTTTTTGGAGGTATTTTGAACAGACAGGACAATGAAAGTGATGTGGCCCAAATGGCGGAATTTGAAATTCCACAGTTGGACATTGTGATCGTAGATCTTTATCCTTTTGAAAAAACCGTTGCCAGTGGCGCATCGGAACAAGATATTATCGAGAAAATTGATATCGGTGGTATTTCCTTGATCAGGGCTGCTGCCAAAAACTTCAAGGATGTTCTTTGTGTGTCTTCCATGGAGGATTACGAAGACTTTTTAAATGTGATCACCGAAGGAAATGGCACAACTTCTTTAGAAGACCGCAAACGTTTTGCTACTAAAGCGTTCAATGTTTCTTCTCATTACGATTCAGCCATCTTCAATTACTTCAACCAAGAAAAAGAAGAGACCGTACTAAAAATCAGTGAGACCAAAGGTCAAGTGTTGCGCTACGGAGAAAACCCGCACCAAAAAGGATATTTCTTTGGAGATTTTGATGCCATGTTCTCAAAACTTCACGGAAAAGAGCTATCCTACAATAACCTTTTGGATGTGGATGCTGCCGTAAACTTGATGGGGGAATTCAAAAACGATGACCCAACCTTTGCCATCCTAAAACATAACAACGCTTGTGGATTGGCCACACGTAGCACTATCAAACAAGCATATGTAGATGCATTGGCAGGTGACCCTGTTTCTGCATTTGGCGGTATTTTGATTTCCAATGTTGAAATCGACAAACCAACGGCTGAAGAAATCCACAATTTGTTCTGCGAAGTGGTTATTGCCCCGAGCTATTCCGATGAGGCTTTGGAAATCTTGAAGGGCAAGAAAAATAGAATTATTTTGATTCAGAACGAGATTGAATTGCCAGAAACTTTGGTAAGAACTTGTTTGAACGGTGTATTGGTTCAGGACAAAGATTCCAAAACCGATGCCAAAGAAGATTTGACTCCTGTAACAGAAAAACAAGCTACTCCAGAAGAAATCGAGGATTTGATTTTTGCCTCCAAATTGTGCAAGCATACTAAAAGTAACACCATTGTTTTGGCCAAAAACAAACAATTGTGTGCCAGTGGAACAGGACAAACTTCACGAGTTGATGCTTTGAACCAAGCTATACACAAAGCAAAATCATTCGAATTTGATTTGGACGGTGCCGTTATGGCCAGTGATGCATTCTTCCCGTTCCCTGATTGTGTGGAGATTGCAGACAAGGCAGGCATCAAAAGTGTGATTCAACCTGGAGGGTCGATCAAAGACCAATTGAGCATCGATTATTGCAACGAAAATGGAATGGCAATGGTGATGACAGGCACTCGACATTTTAAACATTAATTTTAGTACTTTAGCCTTTAAATTTTACCGTTAATCCGAAATAGACGCTTTTTTTATGGGATTTTTTGATTTCATGACCGAGGAAATTGCAATTGACCTTGGTACTGCAAATACCCTGATCATCCACTTGGATAAAGTGGTTGTTGACAGTCCTTCCATTGTGGCAAGAGACCGTGTTTCAGGAAAAATTATCGCGGTGGGCCGCGAAGCCAATATGATGCAGGGGAAAACCCATGAAAACATCAAAACCATACGTCCATTGAAAGATGGGGTAATCGCCGACTTTGATGCCTCGGAAAAGATGATCAATATGTTCATCAAAAACATTCCAGCTTTAAAGAAAAAGTGGTTTCCACCTGCACTTCGAATGGTAATTTGTATTCCTTCTGGGATTACAGAAGTGGAAATGCGTGCGGTTCGCGAATCTGCGGAACGTGTTAACGGTAAAGAGGTATACTTGATTCATGAGCCCATGGCTGCTGCCATCGGTATTGGTCTTGATATTATGCAGCCTAAAGGGAATATGATCGTGGATATAGGTGGGGGAACCACAGAAATTGCCGTAATCGCTTTGGGTGGAATTGTGTGTGATAAATCGGTTAAAATTGCGGGTGATGTTTTCACTAACGACATCATTTATTACATGCGGACCCAGCACAACCTGTATGTAGGTGAAACTACCGCAGAAGCTATCAAGATTGAAATAGGTTCCGCTACCGAGGATTTAAAATCCCCACCAGACGATAAATCCATTCAAGGACGTGATTTGTTGACTGGAAAACCAAAGCAGGTTCAGGTTTCTTACCGAGAAATTGCCAAAGCATTGGACAAAAGTATTTTGAGGGTTGAGGATGCCGTAATGGAAACCTTGTCGCAAACGCCACCTGAATTGGCTGCGGATATTTACAATACAGGTATTTACTTGGCTGGAGGTGGCTCCATGCTCAGAGGTTTGGACCGTAGACTTTCACAAAAAACTGATTTACCAGTTTATATTGCTGAGGACCCATTGAGAGCTGTTGTTCGCGGAACTGGTATTGCCCTTAAAAATTTAGAGCGCTATAAAAGTATTTTAATAAAATAGGCCTGTAATTTACGCAGTTCTATTACCTTGAAGGTGTTCAAACTTTCTTAACGATACGATTGCATGCAACGCATCATCAACTTTATCTTACGGTACAGAAATGCATTCCTTTATGGGTTTCTGGCACTTATTGCTTTGGTGATGACAGTTCGGTCGCATTCTTATCATCAATCCCGTTTTTTTAATTCGTCTCGTTGGTTAGCTGGCAATGTGTACGGCACTGGTGCTGATATATCTTCCTACTTCGGTTTACGGGAGGAAAATAGAAGATTGGTTGAGGAGAATGAAGAATTGCGAAGGTTACTTTTTAATGCACCTGATGATAGCATTCAACCGCTGGACTCTACTTTATCTGTTTATCAAGTTTTGAGTGCCAAGCTCATTAAAAACAGTTATTCTTCCCCTCGAAATTATCTCACTATTAATAAGGGAAAAAATGATGGGGTAAAACAGGATATGGGCGTTATTACCACCAAAGGCATCTTGGGAATAGTTGAAAATGTCTCCAATAATTTTGCTACGGTTCAAAGCATATTGAACACAAAATCGAACATCAACGCAAAAATTAAGGGTACCAACTATTTTGGTTCTTTTATTTGGGATGCCAAGGATTACACCACTGCACAATTAATCGATATTCCGAGATTGGTTCCCGTTGTAGTTGGTGACACCATTGTTACTGGGGGAATGTCCAGTATTTTTCCAGAAAATATTCCAGTGGGAGTCATCAAAAAATACGATTTGAATGCCTCACAAAGTTTTTACAATATAGAAGTCGAGCTTTTTAACGATATGGCTAACATCAAAAATGTTTACCTCATTGAAAATAAGGACAAACCCGAAATTCAAGCTTTAGAATCGAGCACCCTAAATGAATAGCACTGTTTTTATAAACATATTAAGGTTTGTTTTGTTGGCCCTGACTCAGGTCTTGGTGTTCAACAACCTCAATTTTATGGGGTTCATCAACCCGATGGTCTATGTCATTTTCTTTTACTGGTATCCTATAAAAGGAAACAGGGCACTTTTTATGTTTACCGCTTTTTTGTTGGGCTTGTTCATCGATATTTATTCTGATACTTTAGCATTGAATGCTTTGGCATCGATTACTGTGGCCTATGCTCGGCCCGCTTTAATGCGTTTGTGTTTTGGAATCAACTACGAATTCCAGAATTTCAATTTTAAGCATACTACAACAGTACAACGCATCACTTTTTTGGCTTTTATCGTGCTATTGCATCACCTGATATTCTTTTTCTTCGAAATTTTAAGTTTGTCCCACTTCCTTTTAATTTTGAAAAAAGTTTTTGCCACAGGAATCGTAACTTTAATACTTTGTGTATTATTCAGTTCACTTTTTAGTCCAAAAAGCGAATAAAAACGTAGTTTTTATCGTTGGGTATAATGTAGGTCTAGATTTCAATTAAATAATGAAGAAATTATTGCTGTCATCCGTGGTTGTTCTCATAGGATTTACCTTTATAGGTAGACTCTCCTATTTGCAATTATTTCGGTTTTCCGCAGATCAGATTTTGGACGACCCTGCCATTAAAAAGGTGTATGATTATCCTGAAAGAGGTTACGTTTACGATCGTAATGGCCAACTTTTGGTGGGAAATCAGGCTGCTTATGATGTTATGGTGATTCCGAGAGAGGTAAAACCATTGGATACCTTGGAATTTTGCCAGCTTTTGGGAATAGGTAAAAAGACCTTTCTAACCAAAATGGAAAAGGCCAGAACCTACTCACCACGCCTACCCTCAGTTTTGGTTCCGCAGCTTTCCAAAGAAGATTATGCTACCCTACAGGAAAAAATGCGCCATTTTACTGGGTTTTATATCCAGAAAAGATCTTTGAGATATTACAACACCCATAGTGCTGCTAATGTTTTGGGATACATTAGTGAGGTAAACGAATGGGACTTACAGAACAACCCCTACTATGTTGCGGGTGAATTGAAAGGGCGTACTGGAATTGAAAAACAATATGAAGATTTACTCCGAGGAAGAAAAGGGGTTAAACATATTCAAAAAGACCGTTTCAATAGAGATATTGGCCCATACAAAAATGGAAAATTAGATACGCTTCCGCAGCAAGGAAAAGAAATCCACATCACCTTGGACAAAGACCTCCAAGAGTATGGTGAAAAATTGATGCACGGAAAAAGAGGGGGAATTGTTGCCATTGAACCCAAATCGGGTGAAATCTTGGCGATGATTTCGGGACCCACCTACGACCCTGCCCTTTTGGTGGGAAGGGAACGTTCCAAAAATTACAGCAAATTACATTACGATACCATATCCAAACCCACTTGGGACCGTTCAATTTTAGCCCAACCCTCACCAGGTTCTCCTTTTAAAACCTTAAACGCATTAGTTGGTCTACAAGAAGGCGTAATAGATGAGAACACCCAGTTTAGATGCTACCACGGATTTTATGTTGGTAACACTTTAAGAGGATGTCACTGTGGTGGCGGAATAAGAGATTTGAATTCGGGTATTTATCAATCTTGCAATGCCTATTTTGCAGGTGTTTTCCGTAAGATTTACAACAAATACGAAACTACGGATGAAGGTATGGATGTGTGGGAAAAGCACATCAAAAGTTTTGGATTGGGCAATTATTTAGGCTCAGACATTCCAACGGGAGCACCAGGACGAATTCCAGACGTCGCATATTATGATAAATGGTACGGCAATGGACGTTGGGCTTCATCCACCATTATTTCCAACTCCATTGGTCAAGGAGAGATTGCCGCAACGCCACTACAGTTAGCGAATATGACGGCTGCTATCGCTAACCGCGGTTATTTTTATACTCCTCACATTATAAAAAGTGTGGGTGACAATGGAGCTATCGATCCGAGTTATACCGAACCAAGATACACCACCATCGATCGCAAACATTTTGAACCCGTAATCGAAGGTATGGCCAATGTTTACGAATATGGAACCGCTCGTTGGGTAAAAATACCTGGAGTAAATATTGCTGGAAAAACAGGTACGGTAGAGAATTACATTCGAGTGGATGGGGAACGCATGCAGTTGACCGACCACTCTGTTTTTGTGGCTTTCGCTCCTATCGAAAATCCACAAATAGCCTTGGCAGTTTATATTGAAAACGGCTATTTTGGCTCCCGCTATGCTGGACATATTGCATCATTACTTATCGAAAAATACATCAAAGGGGAAATTACCCGTACCGACTTGGAAAAACGCATGTTGGAAAAAACTTTGGAACACGAATATGCCAAACCTTACAGTGGCGAACCTTTCAAAATAAACGAGCGTGAGTGGTAAGGGACCTTTTGGTAGATTGGATTGGATTTCGGTTATACTTTACGCCCTTTTGGTTTTTATTGGGTGGCTTAATATTTATTCTACCTCAGTAGGTGAAACCGAAACCTCTATTTTTGATTTCTCGACATTGTACGGCAAGCAACTCTTTTTTATTGGGCTAGCCCTTGCAGGAATAATCTTTGTGCTTTTTGTGGAATCCAATTTCTTTGAGCGCTTTGCCTCTATTTTTTATGTTGTAGCTATCGTTTTACTTCTCGGCCTTTTTGTTTTCGGAAAAACCATCGCAGGGGCAACATCATGGTACGACCTTGGATTTTTTAATCTGCAGCCTTCGGAATTGGCAAAAGTGGCCACATCTTTAGCATTGGCTAAGTTCTTAAGTGATATACAGACGGATATTAGAACACGTAAACATCAAATGTATGCACTGATCATAATTTTGCTGCCTGCTATATTGATTTTACCACAACCCGACCCTGGAAGTTCATTGATTTATTTTTCTTTGTTTTTTGTCCTCTTTCGTGAGGGATTCCCTCTGTATTATTTAGGTATTCTCATTTTTGCAGTGGTACTGTTTGCCACAACATTAATGTTTGGAACTGTGTGGGTGGCCATCGGATTGATCATTATCACCTTACTCATATATACCTTTAAAAAAGCTTCCGTTAAAATCCCCATTTTACCTGTAGTTGGGGCTGTAGTTGTGGCCATACTTTTTTCGCTTTCGGTAAATTTTGTTTTTGAAAAAGTTTTCGAGCAACGCCACAGGGACCGTTTTGCCCTTTGGTTGAGTTTGGAAAAGGATGAAGATAAATTAGACGAAATCCGCAAAACCATTGGTTATAACACCTACCAATCAGAAAAAGCCATTGAATCTGGAGGATTTACTGGAAAAGGATTTTTGGAAGGCACACGAACCAAAGGAGATTTTGTTCCTGAACAGCATACAGATTACATTTTCAGCTCTGTGGGTGAAGAATGGGGATTTTTAGGCTCCGCAGCGGTTATCCTATTATTCTCATTTTTCTTTTTACGATTGATTTATATCGCAGAACGACAAAAAAGCGATTTTAGTCGCATGTACGGATATGGTGTGATTTCCATTTTAGTGTTCCATTATTTCATCAACATTGGAATGGTGATCGGTTTATTGCCCACCATTGGGGTTCCATTACCTTTTTTTAGTTATGGAGGTTCTGGACTTATTTTCTTTACGATGTTGCTTTTCGTATTCTTAAAGTTGGATTCGAACCGATTAAAGGACGGTATCTAAAACTTAAATCCTGAAATTTTCTTTTTAGATTCAACCTCGTCTTGCCATGTTTTGGGTTGCTTTTGAAAGAAATCTATTCCTGTTTTTTCTTCCAATTCATCAATCGAAACCACAAATTGGGATAAGGGTTTTTCACTATCCTTGGCTGGAATCAAAAATGCAATTGCTTCTTTTCTATCATCTTTATCCTTCAAAACAATTTTATAAAAAGCATTCGGTACATCCACGTCCTCATCACCAATTTCTTTTAACCCATCTTCAAGCACTCCTCCTGTAATCACGATTAAATCACCATAGGTTTTACACCAGTACCGAACTTGTTGCTCCAATCTGTTCCAAATTCCTGCATTAAAATTGGCATCCTGTGGACTTATGTTGCTGGTATAAAATGTCTCGTTGTAGGCATACTCAGAAAAACGCCTATCTCCTGCTGGTACCAGATGACCTCGGTCGTATCCTGAACCTCTATAATTTCTCCAATCCGCAGACTTCGATTTCACTTTTGGGTCTTCAATAAAATAAGGGCGTTTGCGATCTTCGTAGGTTAAATGTTCCTTTTTGAGTTGATATGCGACCCATTCAGCCTGCTCATGAGGTTCACTGTACGAAAGCGTAAAATATTCATGATTGACCACTTCACCCGCAATAGAACTTGGCAAAAAATCATATTCGACCAGCTCCGTTTCCTTAGAAATTGGATTGGAATAGGTTGCAGGAGTATAGAAATTTTCGAATAGCCAAAACCCAACAATACATATAAACATGAGCAGTGCGTAAAGGGTTTTGTTTTTCATCTGATGTCATTGTTTGATTAGGTGGTTCAATTTTACAAATAAATACTTCCTAGAAAAATAAAACTCCCTGAGATTATATGTTTATCTTGAGACAACAGAACTAAAGTCCGTTTTTTAATGATCATAAAACCTGTACTTCCCTTAAAATATGTCTTCAAAGAAATCAGTGTTTCGTTATTGGTGGTTTTGTCCATTGTGCTGATTACAGACATTCCTGTCATCTTTTTTTCACGGCATTACACTGAAATTCCTGTGACGATTCCAACCACTCTAGGTATCGCAATTTCCATTTTGGTTTCCTTTAAAGTAAACCAATCTTACGACCGTTGGTGGGAAGCACGAAAAATTTGGGGCGCCATCGTGAACGATTCTCGCACCTTGGTATTGCAGTTAAAAATGTACACCGAATCGGATAACCCAATGATAAAAACCATGGCATATCGGCAAATTGCATGGTGCTATTCGTTAGGACAATCTTTGAGAGGGCAAAATCCATACGAAAATTTAGATGGTTTAATTTCTGAATCAGAGCTTGAACTCTTACAATCGCAAAAAAATGTTCCTTTGGGCATATTGGATTTTCAGGCCGATTCCATAAAAACCCTATTTGATGAGGGAAAGCTTGATAATTTTTCAAGGTTACAGTTTGAAGAAACCTTAGAACGATTAACAGCCTCAATGGGAAGGTGTGAACGCATCAAAAATACAGTCTTTCCAACCACCTACCGTAAAGGATTGCATTTGGCCATTTATTTATTTGTAATCTTTCTTTCACTTACAGAACCTTTAAATCTTAACATAGTCATTGAGGTACTTGTTCTGCTGATTTTATCCATGGTGTTTCTATTTCTGGAAAAGGCTGCATTTAGATTACAAGATCCATTTGAAAACCTTCCAACGGATACTCCAGTGACATCAATAGCAAGAACCATTGATATAAATATTAGACAACTATTGGGCGAAACTGAACTTCCTAAACCCATTGAGCCCATTGATTTTTATATTATGTAGTAACAAAACAGCATAAAAAAAGCCGACTCAATGAGTCGGCTTTTCTTTTTTACTATATCTTGATTAGCCTTTAACGCTGGCCAATTTTCCTTCTTGGTTTTTAATGTTGTTCAGGTGAAGGTCTTTAAGCACATTCACAGCTTCTTCCACATAAATGTCGCGAGCTAGATCTTTGTGCCATCTATCTCTTCTTTCTCTTAAAACTGAATCTTGGGTAAACAATTCGGTTTCATATTTCAACGAACCAAAAGACAATTTGGAATCGTAATCCCTTAAACTTTTGAACTTCTCGGAACGTTTTTTCGCTTCTTCTTGCTTACTAACATAATTGTCATAGCTCAACGAAATCACATTATCATCTTGTTGCTCTTTCAACCACTTGGCGCTTTCCTCGATCAATTCAATTTGAGGGTTGTTCTCCAAACGTTTTTTACTATTGCTTACCGCAGTTTCAAAATCGATATATCCATCCCAAACTTGGTAATCGGCAGGAGTAATTTTATCCCATCCCAATGGGTTTTGCTGATCGCGCTCACCCAAATCGATATAGCTATAACGGTCTGGAACCACGATATCACTCTTTACACCTTCCAATTGGGTAGAACCTCCATTGATTCGGTAAAATTTCTGAGTTGTCAATTTAATGGCCCCTAAATCACCGTGCTCATTTCCACGAACAATGTTGTCCAATGGAATCACATTTTGTACGGTTCCCTTACCAAAAGTTTGTTTGCTTCCGATAATAACGGCTCTTTTATAATCTTGCATTGCGGCTGCCAAAATCTCTGAAGCCGATGCAGAAAGCTCGTTCACTAAAATTACCAACGGACCATCCCATTGGATTCGCTCGTCTTTATCTTCATGAACCTCTTTGCGCTGTCCAGAAGAACGCACTTGAACAATTGGACCATCCTTAATGAACAATCCAGCCATTTCAACCACTGTTTTTAAGGAACCACCGCCGTTATCTCTTAAATCCAAGATAAGACCTTCGGCACCCGCTTCTTTTAAGCGCTCAATTTCTTTGGCTACATCAGTTGCAGCGTTTCTTTCAGTATAATCGTCAAAGTCAATATAAAATTTTGGAAGGTTGATCAAGCCATAAGTATCATCACCAGCATCAATCGTAGCAGATTTGGCATAGGATTCTTCCAACTCCACGACATCCCTAGTAATTGAAATGGTTTCAATGGTACCATCTACTTTTCTAACGGTAAGGTCAACAATAGAACCTTTTGGGCCTTTGATCAATTTGATGGCATCATCAAGTCGCATTCCTACAATATCGATAGGCTCTTCGCCTTCTTGACCTACTTTTAAAATCTCATCACCAACTTCTAAGGTTTGATCTCTCCAAACAGGACCGCCTGAAATAATCTCTACGATTTTAGCACCTTCTGGTTTTTTCTGCAGACGGGCACCAATTCCTTCAAACTTACCTGACATTCCAATGTCAAACTTCTCCTTTTCCTCTGGAGCGAAATAGAAGGTATGTGGGTCAAACTCTTCCACAATCGTGTTCAAATACTGTACAAACCAATCCTTACGTTCCAAATCCCCAACAAAGTCGAAGAATTCATCCAAATTGGACATTGTATTTTCTCTCGCCTCTTCTTCCGTCAAGGCTTTGTCGATAGAGGTTGGAATTTCATTGAATTCTGGAATGGAAACATCTGCAGAAGCTTGATCATCACCACCAGACCCTGAAATGCCATCTCTCCATTTGTTTTCAATCTTGGTTTGAAAACCTGCCAAAGTGTTGTATTTCAACTGCTTTCTCCAACGCTCTTTCAATTCTTTTTTGCTGGAGGCAAATTCTTGCTCTCCATAATCGATATCGATGTTTTCATCAAGGGTATAATCGAAGGGTTCGGCTAGTACTTCTTTATAGATTTCCTTGGCCTCATCCATACGAACCATTAAACGATCGTATACCACGTTGAAAAATGTGATGTCCGTATTACGGATTTCATCATCCAACATGAATCGATATTTTTCAAAATCCTTTAAATCGCTTTCAAGAAAATAACGCTTGGTCGGATCAATTACATCGATAAAATCGTCAAAGACATTGGAGCTGAATGAATCGTCCAAATCCTTTGGTTCATAGTGACCTCTTTCCAACACATAAGTGATCAAATCGAGTAGGAGCTTATCCTTGTCGTCGTTCTCAAAAGACTTATTGGTAAAACTGCACGAGGCGACCGCTACAAGGACACCCAAAAGTGCTAAAACAAAGTTCTTTTTCATAATCTGATTTTTCTGGAGCGAAATAATCTGACCTCATACAGTCAAATCTACATAACGTCTTCCATCTTTTTAATTGTATGAATCTCTAAGATACAGAAAAAACCGTGCCAGTCCAGAGGGCACAATGTTATTTTTTGTTAAACGCCAAGAGTCTCATCCTCATGAAAAACGTATTTTTATGCCGTAAATTATCTTTCATGGACAAACCGCTTATTCTTGTTACCAATGATGATGGCATTACGGCCCCTGGATTACGGGCCTTGATCCGCACCATGAAAGAGATCGGTGATGTGGTGGTTGTGGCACCCGATAGCCCGCAAAGCGGCATGGGGCATGCCATTACGGTGGATAGCACCTTGTTTTCCAAAAAGGTGGTGGTGGACCACAAAGAAGGAGCACCCGAAGAATATAGTTGCAGTGGCACTCCTGCTGATTGTGTAAAATTGGCGCTGCGCGAAATTTTGGACCGTATACCTGACATTTGCATCAGTGGGATCAATCACGGATCAAATTCTTCCATAAATGTGATTTATTCAGGTACCATGAGTGCTGCCATTGAGGCAGGAATCGAAGGAATTCCAGCCATTGGGTTTTCACTTTGTGATTATTCTTGGAATGCCAATTTTGAGCCAAGCTTAAAATCAATAAAGAAAATTGTTGTTGAAGCATTGACACATGGGATTCCCAAAGGAACTGTGCTCAATGTGAATATTCCCAAATCCGAAGAAGAACCGAAAGGGATAAAAATTTGCCGACAAGCCCGTGGCAATTGGAAAGAAGAGTTCGACAAACGTACCAGTCCATCGGGGAAAGATTATTATTGGCTAACAGGTAAATTCGAATTATTGGACAAAGGGGAGGATACCGATGAATGGGCGTTGTCCCAAGGATATATTTCGGTGGTGCCCACTCAATTTGACCTAACGGCCCATCATGCCATACCACAAATAAACAACTGGAACTTGAATGAATAGTAAAAAAGAATTGATCATCGGTTTTATTGTAGGAATCATTGCCAACACCTTTGGAACGCTCCTTTATATCATCATTTTTTCGGATTTAGGAATTGTTGAAACCTTCAATGCGGCCGTACAACAAGGACATATTGGAAGCATATTGGCGTTGGGAGCCATTTTAAACCTCATCGCTTTTTTTGGTTTCCTCCGTATCAAAAGAGACCAACGAGCCAAAGGGGTAATGCTCGCTACTTTGGTCACTGCTTTAGTAATCTTATTATATAAAGTTTTATTCTGATCCCCTTTTTGAACTTGATCTTGAACTTGAATTTTTCATGAAATACTACATCATTGCTGGCGAAGCTTCAGGAGACCTGCACGGGTCCAACCTCATCAAGGCACTCAAAAATGAGGATGCCCAGGCCGAAATTCGGTGTTGGGGTGGGGATTTAATGGAGCAAGCAGGTGGTGTATTGGCCAAGCATTATAAGGATATGGCCTTTATGGGTTTTTTGGAAGTGATCATGAACATCCCAACCATTTTCAAGAATATCTCCTATTGCAAAGAGGACATTCAAAAGTTCACTCCCGATGTGGTAATCTTTATTGATTTTTCAGGTTTCAATCTGCGCATTGCCAAATGGGCCAAGGAAAATGGATTTAAAACCAACTACTACATCTCCCCTCAAATCTGGGCCTCTCGTGAAGGTAGAATCAAAAAAATAAAAAGGGATATCGACAACATGTATGTGATTCTACCCTTTGAAAAGGATTTTTACGAGAAAAAACATAGTTACCCTGTTCAATTTGTTGGACATCCATTGATTGATGCGATAGAAAACACACCCATTCAGGATAATGAATCTTTCAGAGCTGAATATGGATTAGATCATGAAAAGCCCATCATAGTCCTACTCCCAGGCAGTAGAAAACAAGAGGTGCAAAAAATGTTGGAGGTAATGCTTTCGGTGAAAAAGGATTTTCCCGAGTATCAATTTGTGATTGCAGGTGCTCCCAGTCTTCCAGATGAATTTTACACACCCTTTTTAAAAGGGGATAAAGTGGAGTATGTTTCCAACAAAACCTATACCCTTTTAAAGCATTCCCATGCTGCTTTGGTGACCAGTGGAACGGCTACTTTGGAAACTGCCCTTTTTGGCATCCCTCAAGTGGTGTGCTATAAAGGCAATTGGATTTCTTACCAAATTGCCAAGCGAATTATCACTTTGGATTATATTTCCTTAGTGAATTTAATCATGGACAGAGAAGTAGTTAAGGAATTGATTCAAAATGAATTAACAACTAAAAACCTAAAATCCGAACTCACAAAAATTGTTGCGGGCTCTGAACGGGAACGCATGCTTTCCGACTATAAACTGCTGAAAGAAAAATTGGGAGGAAAAGGTGCCAGTCAATTGGCAGCTCAATTAATTGTAGAAAATGTGTAGTTTTAGCTTCCAAGAATGTAAATCTATTCTTGGATGTTACGAAAAACCATAATCTTACTGTTGTTTTTGGCCATTTCTGCCTGCGGGCCTGGCAAAAAACGACGCACCTACAGCAAGACCCGAACCGTTACGGTTGAGGGGTCGACCACCGACACTTCCCCAGAAAAAAAATCCAAAAAAGAGGGGCGTACCAACGAAACGGCCGATGCCGTTATTTCATCAGCTTTGTCGTATTCAGGCACCCGATACAAATACGGGGGCACCACCAAAAAGGGAATGGACTGCTCTGGATTGGTCTATGTTTCCTTAAAGGAAAACGACATTATGTTTCCTCGAACTTCGTACCAAATGGCCATGGAGGGTCAAAAAGTTAGGGTGAAAGAAGTTCAAAAAGGTGATCTCCTGTATTTCCAGACCTCTAAAAGTGGAAAACGCATCAACCATGTAGGACTCGTGGTGGATGTGGACGGAGACGATATCAAATTTATTCATGCCACAACCTCAAGAGGCGTTTTAGTATCATCGTTGCGGGAAGGCTATTGGAACAGTGCCTTTGTAAAAGCGATGCGTATCCTTTAGGGTGCAGCAACTTAATTTTGTGTCCATTAAGCTTACCCTATGGCTTATGTTGGGCATTGTTATAGGATTTTATGTTGAGATAACTCCGCTGCTATCTCTTATTTTTATGGTTGTTTTACTTCCCATTTTATATGGCGTAGGCAAAAAACAGCCCAGGGAGGGATTTCCTTATTTTGAAATCTCAACTGCACTTCTTGTGACTTGTTTGGGTATTTTTTCAGTGGGATTGGCCACATACAAATCCTACCAAAATCATGATATCTCTAAGGAGCACACTTGGAAATTGAAAGTTCGGGAAGTCCTCAAACCCAATGACTTTTCCCAACGCTATTTTGTTGATGTTTTAGCGGTTGAAAATGAAAAAGCAGCTGGTCGATTATTGTTGAGTTTAAGTAAGGATTCATCTTCAGTTGGTTTTGGAGTAGATGACGAATTCTATGTGACAGGTAAAGTGGAAACAATTCGGTCTCCATTAAACCCAAATCAATTTGATTATAAAGCATATCTCCAAAAGCAAGGAATATCCCATCAAATTCGGGCAGATGAAAAAGCAATTCTACTTGTTGAAGATGCATCTAAAACATTGGTGGGGCGTGCCTCAAATTTTAGGGAGCATATTATTTCAAAACTCAAAGCCTATGATTTTGGAACGGAAGAACTCGGGGTAATTGAAGCCCTGTTGCTAGGAAAACGGGATGATATTTCAGAAACCACCTATAACAATTACATCAATGCGGGAGCTGTACATATTTTGGCTGTTTCTGGACTGCATGTTGGGATTCTGTTGCTCATTCTCCAATTTTTATGCTCTCCCTTGGAACAATTACCAAAAGGCAAAACCTTAAAAATGATTTTAGTGATTGCCCTGCTTTGGAGCTACGCGTTTGTTGCGGGGTTGTCGCCATCCATAGTTAGAGCGGTGACCATGTTCAGTTTTTTGGCCTATGCCATACACTTGAACCGACCTACCAACTCATTTAACATCATAGCACTTTCCATGCTGTTCATTTTGTTGATGAAGCCGTTGTTTTTATTTCAAGTAGGATTCCAGATGAGTTATGCGGCGGTTATTGCCATAGTTTGGATCTATCCCAAACTGCAACGATTTTGGTTCCCAGACAACATTTTTGTTCGGAAAGTTTGGCAATTGCTCTCTGTAAGTGCTGCGGCACAATTGGGCGTATTACCCATCAGTTTGTTTTATTTTCATCAGTTTCCTGCATTGTTTTTTGTGTCCAATTTATTGGTGATTCCCTTTTTGGGTTTGATTTTGGGACTTGGAATTTTAGTGATTGCATTGGCATTGTTCGATTTGCTCCCCTCCTTTTTGGTAACACTTTTTAATGAAATCATTGAAATAATGAATTCGATTATAGGTTGGGTGGCGAACCAAGAGGGATTTCTCATTAAAAACATTCCGTTTGATTCTGTTCAATTACTAATGGGTTACTTCATTGTATTTGCATTGGTAATTTTTCTCTCCAAAACCTCAAAAAGAAAACTTTTGGTTCTATTTGGTGGTTTGGTAGTATTCCAAAATTGGCTGATTTGGTCTACCTACCAAACCAACAATACAGAAAAACTCAGCCTTGCCCATAGATCTAGAAATACGGTGCTACTCCATCAAACTGGATCTGAATTGTTTGTTTATGCAAAAGACTCATCAAATTTGGGAAGTTTAGCCTATGATTTTTCAGTTGCGGAACGAATTCAAAACATAGCAATCAAACCCATACAAAACAGCTATAAAATTGGAACCAAAAAATTGTATGTAATCGACAGTCTAGGTTTGTTTCCTTTGGAAAAAGAATACGATTACCTCCTGCTCACCCAATCCCCAAAAGTGAATTTGGAACGTCTATTGGATTCCATTCAGCCTAAAACGGTATTGGCCGATGGGAGCAATTATCCAAGTTACGTGAAACGCTGGAAACAAACTTGTTCGGAAAAAGAAATCCCTTTCCACCACACAGGCGAAAAGGGATTTTATGTTTTTGATTCTGCAGATGACTAGTGCACCTTGCCCATTAATTTTTTAATCAATGGTGAGGCTATAATCACTAGCAAACCTGCTCCAAGGGCATATTTTGCAATCAACATGAATCCATCGGTATAAACTCCTAAAGTTTCAAAACCGCTTACATCACTACTGGTACTTTCAACAGCTAATTGTTTTCCGATAAACCCAACAACCTGAAATGCAAATGCAGATGATAGGAACCAAACCCCCATCATAAAGGCAACAATGCGTTTTGGTGATAGATCTGTAATTTTTGACAATCCCACTGGTGACATGAAAAGCTCACCAACCGAAATTAAAAAGTACATCAACAATAAATAAGTGAAAGGAACAAAACCATTTTCATTGGCACTCGTACCGCTAATGGCCAAAACATAAAAACTGATTCCTGCAAACAGCAGCCCCATTCCAAATTTGTAGGGTGTTCTTGGATTCAAATTCTTTTTGGATAACCATTGCCACATCAATGAAATAGGTATGGCAAGAATAATGATCCACATGGAGTTTAGGGAGTTGGTCTGGGAAGCAGACATAATGCCCTCTAAATCAACATTTCGAGCAGCAAACAACGTAATCACACTCCCTGAAAGTTCGTGGAATCCCCAGAAAATGGTCATGAAGAATGTGATCAAAACGGCAACGAACAATTTCTTGCGTTCATCCGCCGTGGATTTATACATGATGAAACCCAGATAAATCAAAATGGAAATTCCAATAAGTTTAAAAATGACATTCACGATGTTTTGGTCCTCGAAGAAACTTCCCTCACCTCCCAATGCTTTATAAGAAGACAAAAGAAATGCAATTACAGGCACGGACACAAAAGCCAAAATTGGCACCAAAGTTCCTTGCTTAATGCCAGCTACTTTTTTATCAATATTTCCATTTTCAGGTGGCAATCCTTTGTCACCAAAAACGCCTTTTTTAATTCCGCTCCAGAAAACGATAAGTCCCGTTAACATTCCTATTCCTGCCAGTCCAAATCCGTAGTGCCAGCCATATTTAGCGGCCAGAAATCCACATAATAAAGGGGCTACCCAGCCACCAATATTAATTCCCATATAGAAAATGGTAAACCCAGAGTCCTTTCTCGGGTCTCCCTCCTCATATAATGAACCTACGAAAGTGGAAATGTTGGGCTTGAAGAATCCGTTACCAGCAATGATCAATGAAAGGGCCAAAAAGAAAGCTACATTGTTTTCGATGGCCAACACAAAATGCCCAATCGCCATTAAAATACCTCCCAAGAAAATTGAATTTCGCATTCCTAAAATACTATCAGAAATACGACCTCCAATCACCGTTGAGGCATATACCAAAGATCCGTAAGAAGAATACACCGCAGCGGTAGCGTAGTCTCGCTCCATTAAGGCTTCAAAAATAACATCGACCATGTAAAGCGTAAGCAGGGCGCGCATTCCATAAAAACTGAAACGCTCCCATAACTCCGCAAAAAAGAGGTAGAACAATCCCTGGGGATGTCCGAACAATTGTTTTTCGCTAACTGGTTTAACTTCTGACATATCTTTTGTGGTATTGGTTTATAGGTTTTCTTTAATAAAGTTGGTCATCTTGGTGTACAGATGCAAACGTGTATTCCCACCTGAAATTCCATGGTTTTTATCGGGATAAATGGCCCAATCGAATTGCTTATTGGCCTGAACCAAAGCCTCAATCATTCGCATGGTATTCTGCACATGTACGTTATCATCTCCAGAACCGTGCACCAACAAATACTTTCCTTTCAACAACTCAGGGTAGTTGAATGGGGAATTATCATCGTAACCTGATGGATTTTCCTGGGGGGTCTGCATATATCTTTCTGTATAAACCGTATCGTAAAAACGCCATGACGTCACAGGGGCAACTGCAATGGCCATTTCAAACACATCGTTTCCTTTTAAAATACAGTTGGTCGACATGAATCCACCATAACTCCATCCCCAAATTCCAGTTCTTTCTTCATCAATATAAGGAAGTTCACTCAATTTTTTGGCTGCAGCGATTTGGTCTTCCACTTCGTATTTTCCCAATTCCTTTTGGGTTATTTTCTTGAAATCACGACCTTTTAATCCCGTTCCACGCCCATCAACACAAGCCACAATATACCCTTGACTGGCCAACATCTGATGCCAGTAATCGTTAGTACCCATCCAGCGGTTGGCTACTTGTTGCGAGCCTGGCCCACTGTACTGGAACATGAACAGCGGATATTTTTTATTGGGATCAAAATCGGCGGGTTTGATCATGTACATGTTCAAATCGTAGCCATTGATATTGATAGTGGAAAACTCTTTTGGAGTGACTTCATACCCCGCCAATTTGCTCGCCAAAGCTGAATTATCCTTTATTGACTTCACCAATTTTCCGTCAGATGCGGAATGTAGCGTAAACTCATAAGGCGTTTCTGAACTGGAAAAGGTATTGATGAAATAGGTAAAATCAGTACTAAACGAAGCGGAATTAGTCCCCTCTTTTGTCGTTAGCCTTTTCTTTTTCTTTCCCTTGGTGGAAATGCTGTACACATCTCTGTTGATAGAACCATTTTCAACTGACTGATAAAAAATTCGGTCATGCTTTTTATCGTAACCGTAATAGCTGGTCACCTCCCAAGAACCATCGGTAATCTGATTTTTCAATTTCCCATTCCTATCATATAGATATAGGTGATTATAACCATTGGCTTCGCTTGTCCAAATAAAGCTGTCATCCGCCAAAAAAGTAAGATCATCATCCACATCGACATAGGCTGCATCGGTTTCTTCCAACAATAAGGAAGTGGAATTATCCTTTGCGCTTACAGCAATCAATTTCAAATCGTCTTGATGACGGTTCAAAGTCTGCACACTCAAATCATTTGGATTGTTCATCCATTTGATCCTTGGAATATAGTATGGACTTCCTAAGTCAACATCTGAAACCGCGCCAGAAGCCACATCCAACATGTGAAGAGTAACCAATGAGTTGTTTTCACCTGCTTTGGGATATTTAAACTCATGTTGAAAAGGATAAAGGTTGCTACCA
Organism: Flagellimonas zhangzhouensis; assembly: GCF_900102925.1. Taxonomy (GTDB): domain Bacteria; phylum Bacteroidota; class Bacteroidia; order Flavobacteriales; family Flavobacteriaceae; genus Flagellimonas; species Flagellimonas zhangzhouensis. The sequence goes on from NZ_FNKI01000001.1 coordinate 153,501, forward strand.
TAAACATCCATGGAAAAATGGGGTACATCGGTTTCATCAAAACGTAAAAAAGCAATTTTGGTTCCATCGCTGTTCCACTCAAAAGCACGAACAAAACCGAATTCCTCTTCGTACACCCAATCGGTAACACCATTTATAATGGTACCCTTGCTTCCATCCGTAGTCAATTGTTTTGTTGACTTAGAAGTCAGGTCCAACAGATACATATTATTATCTTTCACATAGGCCAACTTGGAACCATCTGGGGAAAGGGTTGGTTCTTGAATCTTTTCTTCGGAAATTTTCACCAAATCTTTAGTAGCAATATCATACACATAATAAATGCCCAATCTTGAACGACGAAAAATTGGCTCTACTTCTGTTGCCAATAATACTTTGGACTCATCATCACTAAAAGAATAGGAAGAAAAGTAAGGTACTGTATTAGAAGATGCCACAATGGTTTCAACCTTTTGTAGGGTTTTGTAATCGTATTTATCCAAACTACTGGAATGTGCCGAACGGTCAAAATTCAAAATGGTATATTGGGTACCGTTGTTCATGGATCTGAGTACATCCATATATTCTGTTCGGAACTCGCCACCCCAAATCTCTTCAAGGGTTATTTCTTTCTTTTGTGCTGCAGAAAAAGTCAAAAACCCTAGTAAACAAACGCTTAGGAAAAGCTGTTTTCTCATGTAGTAAAAATTGGAATTAAAACTTCCAAGTTTACTGATTTTTATCCGAAAAATAAATTTTCGTTGTTGCATTAACAACTAAAACCAAGCTCTGCGTATGGTTCCTACTGCACAAAATAGTAGAGACCCTCTTCAAAAATCCCAATATCCGTATATTTGAATCCTTTTAACCCAACACTATGAACTCACCTGTTGAAGGTTTTTCCAAACTCTCCAAAACCGATAAAATAAATTGGATTGCACATAATTGCACCGATGACCCCGAGGCCACTATTCAATTGTTGGAACGGTATTGGAATTCGGATTCGGAAGTCCAAAAATTACACGATGAGTTTATAGAAAATACCCTTTCCAATTATTATTTGCCATTTGCGATTGCCCCTAATTTTTTGATTGATGGCGAACTTTTTGCCATTCCCATGGCGATAGAAGAAAGTTCTGTGGTGGCTGCAGCGAGCAAGTCGGCCAAATTTTGGTTGGAAAAAGGAGGGTTTAAAACAGAGATTCTAGGAACTGAAAAAGTTGGACAGGTACACTTTATATATAAAGGTGATGCTGAAAAACTTAAAAGTTTCTTTGATATCCTAAAACCCGAATTGTTGAGCAGCGTTTCATCCATTACCAAAAACATGGAAAAACGTGGTGGGGGCATCAACAATATCGAACTACGGGATTTTAGTGACAAAATTGACGGATACTATCAATTGCACTGTACTTTTGAGACGTTGGATGCAATGGGTGCCAATTTCATCAACTCCTGTTTGGAACAATTTGCTGCCACTTTAAAAGAGCAAGCAAATATGTTTGAGGCTTTTTCAGAAGAAGAGAAAAATATGGAAGTGGTAATGAGCATCCTTTCAAACTATGTACCCAATTGTTTGGTAAAGGCAGAAGTGAGTTGTCCAATCGCCGAGCTTGGAAATGATGACATGCCAGCGGAAGAATTTGCCAAAAAATTTGTGCAAGCTGTGAATATTGCCAACGTAGAACCGTATCGAGCCGTAACCCACAACAAGGGCATTATGAACGGAATTGATGCAGTAATCCTTGCTACTGGAAATGACTTTAGAGCTGTAGAAGCAGGAGTTCATGCCTATGCCGCTAAAGAAGGTCAGTATTCTAGCCTCACCCATGCTTGTGTTGAAGATGGAATATTTAAATTTTGGATTGAAGTTCCTTTGGCTTTGGGTACTGTGGGTGGATTGACCACTTTGCACCCAATGGTGAAATTGGGATTAGAAATTCTACAACACCCATCGGCACAACAGTTAATGAAAATTGTTGCTGTAGCTGGATTGGCCCAAAATTTTGCAGCGGTTCGCAGTTTGGTGACCACAGGAATTCAAAAAGGGCACATGAAAATGCACTTGCTGAACATGCTCAACCAAATGGGCGCTTCGGAGGATGAAAAAAAGCAATTGGTGGAACATTTTAAACACAATACAGTAACCAATGCTTCGGTGCAAGAGGCTTTGAAAAACATACAAACACAATAATGCAAAAGGAGTTTTACAGCAACGGAAAACTATTACTATCTGGCGAATATGCCATATTGGATGGCGCCTTGGGCTTTGCGATCCCAACAAGTTATGGTCAATCCTTACATGTGACTCCTACCGAAACGGGGCTTTTGGAATGGACCAGTTTTGATGAACAAAATGCAGCGTGGTTTTCGGCCAGTTTTAATCTGGATAATTTTGAAATAAAATCCACCACAGATCAAAAAACAGCACAATCTTTAATTACGATTTTGTTGGAGGCCAATGCCCAAAATCCCCTATTGCTGACCGATAGTGAGGGCTTTAAAATAGAAACTTATTTAGATTTTCCTCGCTCTTGGGGCTTGGGCACTTCTTCTACATTAATTAATAATGTGGCACAATGGGCCCGTGTAGATGCTTATAAATTGCTTTGGAATGCCTTTGGTGGTAGTGGGTATGATATTGCCTGCGCACAGTACAACTCCCCAATCACCTACCAATTAAACAATGGTATCCCTGAGATTGAGGAAGTAACATTCAATCCCATTTTTAAAGACTCCTTGTTTTTTGTACACCTCAATCAAAAACAAAGTAGCAAAGAGGCCATTGAGGCCTATCGAAACCTTTCCATTGACAAAGACAAATTGGTCAAAGACATCTCAGCCAAAACCAAAAAAATGATTTTGGCCGATACTTTGGCTGGATTTGAACAATTGATGGAAGAGCATGAAACTTTGCTTTCGGAAGTACTTCAAATAGCTCCGATTAAAGAACGGCTATTCCCAGATTATTTTGGAGCTATAAAAAGTCTTGGCGCTTGGGGCGGCGATTTTGTTTTGGCCACTGGAGATTTTAAAGCATTGGACTATTTTAAAAGCAAAGGGTACGAAACTGTAATTCCTTATGCTAAATTGGAGCTGTAAAAGTTAATTTTATTCGTATCCGTTTCAAATTTACACCTATCCATAAATTCAAAACGGGCATCCGTCAATTGGCGAGTAGCTAAACGACTTGTTTTTTGCATTTTGATTCCAGAAAACCAAAAAAGATAGCTATGTCAATTTGGAATCAAACCCCATTTTTTACCAAAAAAAACGGGCAGACCATCACCAAAAACCTGCTCTTCATTTTCTTTTTTTTATTTGTTTATTCTGTTGGAATTCTTTCATTCAGTTGGTTTAAGTCAGATGGACAAATTAACACTGTTCTGGTCTTTTCACATTTAATCCCTTTGCTTTTATACGCGGTTATCATATTTGTATTGATACGGTTCCCAAAAATTCTTGACCAATCAGTTTATCATTTGGGAACTCTACAAATGAAACAGAACAAATATGAAAAAACTGGATTGTCCGAGTCCTTTTCATTAGAACTTAAAGACAAATTGGAAAATCTGATGGATTCCAAAAAACTCTACCTCAACCATGAAATCCGATTAAATCACATCGCAGACCTATTGGATATTTCAAGGCATCATGCCTCCCAAGTCATCAACGAAAACTTTGGCCTAAGTTTTTACGATTTCATCAATTCCTATAGAATTAAAGATGCTAAAATTAAGCTATGTAATGGATTTGAAAACTCATCCGAATCCATCTCCGATATTGCTTATCAATGTGGTTTTAACAACCGGGTCTCTTTTTACAAGGCCTTTAAAAAGGTTACTGGATCCACACCAACAGAATTTATGGTAAAGGCCGCTTAATACCACACCTAACTGTTAATGTTAACCTTTATCGGGCTCATTGTAAAGGTTCTTAAGCCTTTACAAACCCCGTACATTCTTTCCCTTTTTTTGCTGAGCAACCTAAAAGGGCGGGACTCTAAATCTTATTCTTCCTGTTTATTTAGTTTTCATTGTTACGGAAGATTGATTATTTGAATTAGCCTACAAAGTCAAGATTTTATCACCCGCCTTGGACGGTTGCTATAACTAACTCTTAATTAATTTTTATGAAAGCGAAAAATTATTGGCTGTCGCTAATGCTATTGGTCTGTGTATTCACGGCGGCATTGGCACAAGAAAAAAATGTAACCGGTACCGTTACCGACCAAGATGGTTTACCATTACCTGGGGTTTCCATTCTCGTGGTTGGCACCAGCAACGGAACCCAATCCGATTTTGATGGAAACTATACCATTACCGCAAGTGCAGGTCAAGTACTTCGGTTTAGTTACATCGGGCAAAAAACGGTTGAAAGAACCGTTGGGGCAGCAACCATTATTAATATTCAAATGGAAGCAGACACACAAACTCTTGAAGAAGTTGTTGTTACTGGATACACTTCACAAAGACGTTCAGATATAACAGGATCTGTGGTAAAGGTTGAAGCAGAAAAATTAGGGGAAATTATTGCTCCATCTGTAGATCAAGCCTTACAAGGAAATGTTTCTGGACTTACAGTCTCTGCCACATCTGGTACTCCTGGATCAACAGCAAACATTAGAATTCGTGGTATAAGCTCCATTACTGCAGGTAATGAGCCTTTATATGTTATTGATGGTGTCCCAGTTTCAAATGGTAATGTTGGTTCAAGTGGTGCTTATTCTTCACTTTCAGCTTTGGCTGGTTTGGACCAGAGTAATATTGAATCCATTACAGTACTAAAGGATGCCTCAGCTACAGCTCAATATGGAGCACGTGGATCTAATGGGGTCATCTTAATTACAACAAAAAGTGGTAGAGCAGGTAAAACAGTTTTTAGCTTAAATAGCAGCTATGGGTTTCAAAACGATGCTATTCAGGGTCCGGTGCCATTATCAGCCGCCAATCGATTGGAACTAGCTGCCGAAGCATTTTACAACGATGGCTTCTATGCCTCAAAAGATGATGCAATTCAGGACCTTCTAGCAAGTGACTTCGCAGAATGGGATGCAAATGGCCGTCCTGAAGCACGATGGGACAGAGCTGTAGCCAATAAAGATGCCATTATTCAACAACATAGTTTTTCTGCTTCCGGTGGGGGAGTTGACAATACCTTTTTTGCTTCTCTCGGTTATATGCAACAGGAAGCAACTGTCATTGGTTCTGATTTTGAAAGAATCTCTGGTTCTTTAAACTTTTCCAAAGATTTAACCGATAACATTACATTCTCTTCAAGCAATCAAGCATCACATATGGAACAAAATGCATTCTTGGAAACAAGTGCATATTTTGAGAGCCCGCGTACAGTAAAATATTTTATTTCTCCACTATCACTTCCTTATAACCCAGATGGAACATACAACCTTTTTGGAGGTTCTTTACCCAATCCCATATATCTAACGGAAAATAATACCAGTAAAAATAGATTAACCCGTATTGTAACGAACAACTCCGTTACTTGGGACTTTGCAGAAGGCTTTACTTTCGGATCTACATTTAATGTTGATTTTCAATTATACAACTTTAGAACATATTCGAATCCAACTTATGGTTACGGAGCAGCAACGAGTGGTGATGCAAGTCAATATGATCGAACCAATGTTTTCTATGTCTTTCAAAATTTCGTAGACTATAATTTTGATGTCAACGATGATCATAGGTTCAAATTCAAGGCACTTCAAGAATATCAATCCAACCGTCGTTACTTTTTAGGAGGTGATGGGCAGAATTTTGCAGATGAAGGATTACAAAACCTTGATAATCTTGGAACCCCGACTGGCATTAACTCATCATTTAGCGATTGGTATGTAGGTGCTTATATGGGATTGCTAAATTATTCTGCATTTGATAGTCGTTACGTTTTGGATTTATCTTTAAGAAGAGAAGGAAACTCTCGTTTTAGCAAAGATAATCGTTGGGGTAACTTCTGGTCAGTAGGTGCAGCTTGGAACTTGAATAAAGAAGCTTTTTTAGCCGATTCAGAAATTGTGAATGCCCTTAAACTAAGAGCTTCCTATGGAGTAACAGGTAATGCTTTAATTGGCCTTAACCAATATCAATCTTTATTTGGGTATGCTGCTGACTACGGAGGAGAAGGCGCGCAGTATGTTGATACGTTCGGAAATGATGAACTAACATGGGAAACCTCCAATACCTTGGACGTTGGAATTGATTTTGGATTACTTAATAATGGAATAAGTGGAAGTGTGGCTTACTTTAATAGAGATTCTAAAGATCTTTTATTGGATGTTCCATTATCAGAGACCACTGGTTTTGCAAGTCAAGTTCAAAATATTGGAGAACTAACTAACAAGGGTTTTGAAATTGACCTTAACTTCAACATTGTCAATACAGAAGATGTTAGTTTAAGCGTTGGTGGAAACATCTCTAAAGTTGAGAATGAAATAACTTCGCTACCAACTGACCCAAATGGAGAAGAACGAACCATAACAACAGTTCGAACCAGAATTGAATCTGGTCATCCAGCATATGCCTGGTATATGCCAACTTGGGCAGGTGTCAACCCACAAACAGGAGTTGAAGAATATTATATTAATGGTGTAGATGGAGAAACTACAGAAAACTTTAATGAAGCCGAAGCGGTATTTCAAGGTGGCAACGCTGTACCTACAACCACAGCAGGTCTTAATTTGAACTTTTCTTTTAAAGGATTCTTTTTAAATGCAACTGGTTATTACGCAGGAGGGCATAAAATTTATGAAGGTTGGCATTTGTACCTAAATCAATCAAATGCCTATCCAATTTTAGCTTTTAATGGCTATACTTCCCTATTAGACAGATGGCAACAACCTGGAGATATCGCAAGAAATGGAGCCTTCTCTTCATCATTTTCTCCTTGGCAAAGACATTCCAAATATTTATATGATGCGGATTTCATGCGTTTAAGAGCTTTGACTGTTGGTTACAATGTACCATCTAGAGCTTTGGAGTCTGTAGGTTTTACCAAGTTGAGTGTTTTTCTTAGGGGAAACAATTTATTGACTTGGGTAAAGGATAAAAATTTATTGTTCGACCCAGAAGTGGATATTGATAGCCAAAATGGTACGGTAGACCCAGGGGAAACAGGACTTGAAACACCACCTACACGTTCAATTTCTTTAGGTGTAAATATTAATTTCTAAGAAAAAGAAGATGAAAACAACCATAAAAAAAATAAATAGAGGACTGTTGTTACTAGCAACCATCTTAATTGGAGCTTGTACAGCCGATAGTCTTGAACCTACCCTTTCACAAAATAAAGCTGTAGAAGGTAGTGTAACCAAGGTAGACAATCTATATAGTATTTTAAAAGGTGCGCACAATTCACTTACAAGTTCAGGCTACTATGGCCGTGATATGATTGCGACCAACGAAGTGCGCTCCGATAACTGCTTTTCAAATGGTAATTCTGGGAGATTCACTACTCAAGGTGAATATGCATATAACTCTAATACTGGGTTTATTTGGGACAATGCATACTACGTGATTGCAAATGCAAATATTATTATCAATACCGATGTAACTACTTTAGAGGGTGACCAAGCTTATGGTGAGCACTTACAAGGTGCTGCTTTAATTCTAAGAGCTCTTGCGCACTATGACTTATTGAGAGTTTATGGTCAGCAACATGCAGGTGGCACCCTTGGAGTTCCAATTGTCACCGAATTTAAAGGAGAGGACTTGTTCCCATCCAGAAGCTCAGTTGACGAAGTAAAAGCAGCAATCTACAACGATTTGCAAACTGCATTCGATATGATGGATGAAAGCTATGACACATCAAAAACAATTGTTTCAAAATATGTGGCAAAAGCTTTGGAAGCACGTGTTGCCATATATTTTGGAGAATGGAATAGGGCTATCTCTGCTTCCGAGTCAGTAATTAATTCAGGGATGTATTCCATAATTAGTGCGGAATCCTATGTAAGCAGTTGGGCTGGCGATGGAGGTTCGAATGTTCTTTTTGAATTGGCATTCAGTGGTGCTGACAACCAAGGTTCAAATGCTTTGTCATATATCTATCGGTATCCAGCAGATGAACCAGGAGGATACGGTGACCTACAAGTAGTTAGTACGGTAATTGATTTATTTGATTTGGGAGATGTTCGCGCCAATATTTTAGGGTACCAACATGGCGGTACACGTCTAAGAAATATGGGTAAATACCCCGATACAGCAACTGGAGCAGACAATATTCCTTTATTTAGGTATGAAGAAGTTATTCTTAATTATGCTGAAGCCTTGTTAGAAACTGGAGGAGATGCACTCACTCAAATCAATTTGATTACCAGTAATCGAGGAGCACTGGCTTATGCTGCTGTAAATAAGGAAGACATATTAAATGAAAGGAGAAAAGAACTTATGTTCGAAGGTTTCCGTTTTGATGATTTGGTGAGAACAGGTCAAGCCATACCCTTCTGGGGTTCTACCGAGAACAGTTTAGGTACAATTTCATACCCAAACAACTTGTTTGCGTACCCAATTCCAATAAGTGAAATAAATGCAAACTCCAACATGGTACAAAATGCTGGATATTAAAAAATAAGTTTATTATTTCATCACCAAAAGGCCGCATTTATTGAAATGTGGCCTTTCTTTTTAAAGAAAAGTCTATTTCCATAAACCCAAACCACCCATCCGTCAATTGGGAGCATAATTTTAAGGCGTTTGCCATTAAGTTTGATTATAAACTCAAAAAGCAAATGTTATGTTCCACATCAAAAATATCTTTGCTCGTAAATGCCTATTTGGCATTCTACTGTTAAACACCCTTAATGTTTTGGCACAGACCGATTCGATTGCAACGGTTCGACTAGATAATTTTATGCTGGAAAATTGTAAACGGACCTATACTGAAATCACCGTTCCTGCAGTTCAAAAAATTTTAAAACACAAAGCTTATCATATCGAGTTGGAGACACATAATTTATATGGGGATAAAACCCAGCGAACCAATGAATTTATTGTAATAGATACGGATTCACTAGTTACCACTTTTGAAACTATAAAAGAAACTACCCAATTACCGAAGCTAACCAGTTATATCAAGGAGGATTTTGTGCTTAACGAGCAATCTGCTCCAGATTTTGAATCCCTTTTAGATCAAATTTACCCCCTCCCCGATTGGAAACCCGATAAAAGGGAATTCTTCTTTAAAAATGGGAAATGGTACTTTTTGAGGGATGGTTATTTCCGAACCAAACAAGGTTTTGAAATCAGTATAGACTCCACAGGCAGAATTGTGGACATCTGCTATAAAATGAAATGGGAAGAAACGGAAAGCCGATAAATAAAAACGCCTCCTTAAAAGGAGGCGTTTTTTTATACTATTAGATGAAACTACTAATAAAAAGTAGCTCTTTTATCTTCTATTTCCGCTTTATCTTTTAATGCATTATAAACTGCACCATTCACTCTAGCGGCAGCACTTGTCTGCAAGCTTTGCGCGTATGTACTATAGTTATCTACTTCTGGAGCAGCAGTCTTGTTTGTCACTTTCACCATAAATACGCCAGTATTTCCTTTGATCAAACCAGAAGTTTGGTCTTGGTCCAATGCAAAAGCGGTCCCTACCACCAAAGGCTCTCTACCTGAACCTGGAATGGTTGGAGATTTAACCGTTAAAGCTGATGCAGTGCTTACACTTACATTGTTAGACGACGCAATTGCATCCATAGCCTTGCCTTGGTTGGCTGCTATGATTTGTTCTGCTTTACGCTCTTTTCTAATTTCCGGCAATGCGATGAACGAAGCATCTTCCGGAGTCATTAACCCTTTTTGGTACTTCTTGGTCAACTGTACCACAGCATAACCGTTGTTCACATTAAAACGTTGGATATCTCCCACACTGGTATCATCATTGAATACCCACTGTACAATGCTACGTTGTGCTCCAAGCCCAGGAAGGTTTTCTTCCATTTCCTTGATTTTGTTTACAGGACGAACAGTATAGTTACTTTCTCTTGCGATATCTCCAAAATCTTCTGCAGCTGCATCCAAGGATGACATTTCAAATTTGGTAGCATCTGTAAACAAAGTATTGATGGTTTCTTCTGATGGCTCAATAGCTCTTGTCAAGGTTGCCACCTGAAGAATATCTTGTTTGTCATCTACTTTTACAATGTGGTAACCGAATTGTGTTTCAACCAATCCGATAGTTCCCACTGGATTTCCGAAACTAAAGTCGTTGAACTCATCTGCCATAACCCCTTCTTGGAAATATCCCAAATCTCCACCTCTAGGTGCAGAAGGTCCATCAGAATTGTCTCTGGCCAATGTGGTAAATTGTACATCTGCTTTTTTAGCTTCTGCCAATAACTCTTTAGCTCGTGTTTCTGCTTCTTCTTTTGTACGGGTCACAGTTGGACTCACACGCTCAGCACCAGCCCAAGAAATAAGAATGTGACTAGCCTTTACCGAACCATTGGCTTTTTTGCCCATGATTTTTGATACTTTATAGAAATCACCATCCTTATAAGGACCGTAGATATCTCCAATTTCCAAAGTGAACAAGGTGTCCGCCACAACAGAAGGAAGATCTTTTTTGGCCTTGTAAATAGTATCGTATTTCGTATCTGAATTTCTATCCAAGAAAGCCGCCATATCGGTAGTATTTCTAAAACCTTTGATGGTGTCATTGGCATCTTTTGCCTCAGAATACTCAACCACATCATCCAAAAGGGTAGTGATCGACTCTTTTACTGCGTTCTCATCTTCCGCAGATGGTTTTTCTTCAAAGTACACAAAACGAATATCTCGAGCTTTATCTTGCTCAAACAACATTTTGTGATCATCTATATAGGCTTGAATCTCGCTCTTGGAAACTTCGATGGTACTATCTGGAATAGAAGTATAAGGCACACGTACGTATTGAATACCTACTTTGTCGTTGGCCAATTTGTAATCCAATTTACCTTCTGTCAATGTAGCGCCAACGCCACCTTTGATCAAGTTGAAGTAAATATTTTCTTTTGCAGCTTGAATGATGGCTTTTTCATCTTGCAACCATGCATCGTAACGCAATGGGTCATTCGCTTTCCAATCGGCAATAGCACTTAGAAAAACTGCTTCATTGAAAAATCCATTCTCATCCATGAAATCAGGAATTTGAGCATACCCTGAAGTTTTTACAAACTCAACAATTTGGTCACTTTCCACTTCAATACCCAAATCTTCGAACTGTTGGTTCAAAAGAGTTTTACGGATTTCTTGATCGTAGATCATGTTCACCAATTGGGTAGAAGTAACGGTAGGTCCATATCTTCTGGATGCCGTCTCAACCTCAGCTCTAAATTCGTCAATGGAAATATCTTCCCCATTTACCTCTGCAACCGAGGAGCCAACTTTTCCACCAGAAAAATTATTGCTGCTGAAAACTCCTGATATTACAAATGCGAACAACGCCAAACCAATAATAAGAATCAGAACAGTTGTTCGTTTTCTAATATTCTCTAATATTGCCATTTTACTGCTTGTTTTCTTTAATTTCAGTGGGCGAAAATACCACTTTCTTTTCAAATAGGAAAGCTAAAAAAGGGGTGGAAATTATTAATCTTCAGGATGAACCTGAACACTTACCAAATCTATTTTGGTATTTGACACTTCCAATATTTTAAAGGTAAATCCTTCTATTTCTACTTCAGCGTCCTGCTCAGGAATTTCACCTGTTTGATTCACGATCAAACCACCCAAAGTTTCGTACTCTTCTCCTTCTGGAAGCTCCAATTTATAGTTCTCGTTGATGTAATCCACCTCCATTCGTGCCGAAAACTTGTATTCGTATTCGCCAACTTGTTCTTCATGAAGGTCCGTGGAATCATGCTCATCCTCAATTTCACCAAAAAGCTCTTCAATAATATCCTCTACTGTTAAAATCCCTGAAGTTCCACCGTATTCATCCAAAACTACGGCCATACTCTTCCGTTTTTTGATCAACACATTCAAAATATCTTGGATCAACATGGTTTCGGGAACAAATTCCACAGGCAATAGGATGCTTTTTATGGTCTTTGGCTTTTTAAACAATTCGTAGGAGTGCACGTACCCAATAATCTCATCGATACTATCTTTAAATACCAAAATTTTGGAGTAGCCTGTTTCGGTAAATAGTTTGACCAGATTTTTAGTGGTCTCCTTAATTTCCACCGCCGTGATTTCGGTTCTTGGCACCATTACCTCTCTTGCCTTTACAGTTGAAAATTGCAAGGCATTCTGAAATATCTGTATTTCGGAATCGACTTCATCCTCTTCTTCCACGGTTTCCATTTGTTCAGTGATATAGTCACCCAACTCCAATTTGGTGAAGGAAAGTTGTACCTCATCACCTTCGGTTTTAAAAAATACGCGAAGTACAAAATCGGACACCTTGATGACAAACCAAGAAACAACAGAAAACAATACATAAAAAATGTATGCTGGGACTGCAAAAACCTTGATCAAGGTATTGGCATAAATCTGAAAAAATACTTTCGGTAAAAACTCAGCGGTCAATAAAATGACCAGTGTAGAAATCACCGTTTGCGAGAGCAAACTAAAGTCGGTAAGTAGTGTATTTAAGAACTGATAATCGGTGGGCAACAACCCTTGGAACCAATTCATCAATACTTCTCCCATAAAAAGTCCGTAAACAACCAAAGCAATATTATTGCCTATAAGCATGGTTGCAATGAATTTTGATGGTTTGTCGGTAAGTAAGGTAAGTACTTTGGCAAGGTACCCTTCTTGTTTTTTCTCTATTTCGATGTGAATTCTATTCGCAGAGACAAAGGCAATCTCCATTCCTGAAAAGAATGCCGAAAACAAGAGCGATACAAGTATAATTATGATGGAACTATCCAATGCACTTATTGATTATCCTTTTGTCGTTGTTCAAAACGTTTCCTATATCTTCTTCTAAAAGCAAACATGGCGATAGACACCACTGCGAAGAAGATAAAAATGTAGGTTTCCTTTGGATTAACACTCCAAAGGGTGGCCACTTTATAAATGGAAATGGCTGCAACGGCCAAATATAGGTATTCGGTATATCGTAAAACTTTGATCATTGGTCTTCTTCTTTAATCGTCATTAAACCGTACGTCTTGTGGGCTTTAAAATAACTGAAGTCCCGATTGAAGTCCATCCCTTCACCATCCATAACGGTTCCGTCCTCGGGATTGGTGTACTTAAATGCTGCTTCGGTAAAAATCCAGTTGTTCTTTCTATCAACGAACAATTGGTCGGTCTCCAATTTTTTCCCGTCGTGGGTTTCAATCACTACATTACCTTGCAAATCTATTAAATTGGTTTGTGAATAAACAATTCCATAGTCTGCAACCACAACACTTTTTTGGTCATTGTCATCATAGAAATCCACACGTAGACCTTCTGGGAAGTTTTTAAACTTAAAATATTGATTGTCGTAATCCTCGGACACTGGACTGGACAACACGGCTATGATTCTTGACTCTGCAGAATCTTGCGCCGACATTGCCTCTTTGGTCTCGGTATAGGTCAAGGTGAAATTATGTGCAACACCTTGTGGAAAAATAGGTTTTACACGCTCCTCTCCAACTCTTTCATATTCGTCACCACAGGACATAAAAAGGATTGCCACGGTAAAAACCGTGGCAAAACTCTTTAAAATATTTTTAGAAGTCTGTTTCACTCTACAAACTAGGCACCTTCACGCTACCACCTACCCAACATGAGAAAGTGATGGTTTGTCCTGCTTTACCAGAGCTAAAGATCATTTCCTTGGATGGAGCTTTAGCATCGTAGCTAGCTGCTGTTTGACCAGCTGTTCCACTCAAAGCAGGATCTACACGTCCAGCTTTTCTTGCCATTTCTGCAGCTTTCCAGTAGATAGCTCTTTTCTCGAATGGGGTACTACCACAATCGTTGGCACTACTTGCATAAAGGTTAGCAATCAACAAATAAGCTTTTCCGTTTGCTGGATTGGCATCTACGGCTTTTAAAGCATAGCTTCTTGCCTGAGATTTACTGCTTCTTCTTACAGTAGTTGCAATCTTGTATAGGATGTTGGATTTCTTATAAGAATCAGTTTCCAATTCTGCTGCTTTATTGAAATCGGCCAATGCACCTTGCATATCGCCAGATTTTTGCTTCAATACACCTCCATACATATATGCTTCAGCAGAAGGATCCAAAGCCAACTGAGCTTCGAACAATTTTCTAAACATTGGGTCATCGGTACATTCTTTGGAGAACATTCTACCTACAGCACTCTTTACCCATTTTACATCTCCTTTTCTCTCTTCGAAGTTCTTTTCGTACAAAGGAATAAGGTTATCACAATCTGCAAGTGCACCCAATTTAGAATCAACACTAGAAGCAACTTTACCAAATGATTCAGCATTTACAGTTGCTGCTCTTAATTGCTTTTTCTCCTTTGCAGTTAAAGTTCCCAAAGAATCTTTTGGAAGCAATTTGGTCACAACACCTGTCAATTTTTGATTTTCTTCATCAAGTTTTCCAGTTACATCATCATAGGTGTTGAAAACATCCTGAAGGTCTTTTTTACCTGCACCGTGCAAATCTACCAAGCTTGAGAAGTAAAGGTATAATGCTTTAGGGTTATCAAAATTGGCTTGATCTTCCTTAAAGCCTTTGTCCAACATATTGAAGATTTCTTCGTCGGAAGCCATTTTTTCATCATACATCAACAAAGCTTTGTCAATTGCAACATCAGCTTTTGAATAGTTGGATGGGAAATATTTAATGCTATTGTCGTAAAGGGACAATAAATCTTGGACGTAGCCATCTTTATCTGCACCAGAAGAACTCTCAACTTTGTGTTTTAGAATTCTTTCTCCGTATGAAAAGTTAGCCTTGTTAATATCTGGGCAACTTTCGTAAACCATCTTCCATGGTTCGTATGCAGCATCGTAGTTTTTTACCTTTACGTGCTCTGCATAAATGGAAAGATTAGTCATGCACTCTGGGTTTTGTGCCTGGGCATTACTTAATCCCGTCAACATAAGGATCAATAACATTGTTAAGTAGTGTCTCTTTTTCATCTTCTTAATTTTAAAGCGGTTAAAGTACAAATTTTCATTAAAAAATCCTGAAAATGGATTAGTAATGGGTGGTTATTTATGAATTTATTAAAAAATTTTCGATCAATTAATTTTTGTTTTACGAAACCATCGGTCATTTAACGATAATCCAATATTCACTTTTAGATAGCTTTCCTCAATAAGGTCAGCATCGGTTGTTCCGCGTCTACCCAATTCAAATCCTAGGTTAAGGTTTGAAAAGTTTCCGCTTAACGGTAAACCCAATCCAAAAGTTATGCCAAAGTTGTTTATTTCCTTATTGTTCACCACCATTCCACTTTTATCGTAGCGCAATCCAGCTCGATACGTAACTCTATTAAAGTAACCTGATAGAGATCTATAATCAGGAACCCAGTATCCACCAAAGGCATAGGTGCTGGCATCAATATAAGATGCATTCTCCAAACCTAGAAAGCGGTTTTCAAAATCACTCATTTTTTGAAAACTGTACTCCGCTCCTAAAAACCACTTTTTATTTTCACCAAAACCTAACCCCAAAGTGGTTTCGGTTGGCACCTTTAACTCGGTATGTTTTAAATTATCGCGATCCAAATTCACATCGATGGTTTCCACATCTTCTCCCGTATTCAAAGAGAAAGAACCAATGGTCTGTGAATTTTCGGAAACCAAGTTGCCTTGGGTATTGATCACTACCGATGTGTAAAGGGTATATTTATCCTTTATGGTTGGGTTATAATTTATGGCGTAGTTAAAATCATAGCCGTTCACCCTCGATTCCCTACGATCAAATGTTCCAAATTGAACATCCTCCACAGTTTGTAAACGCTCATAGTCAAGTGTTCCAAAATTAAAATTGACCGTGGCCCCAAAACTTAGGTTTTTGATAGGCTCAAATCCAATGGATGCGAAAAGTCTGTTCAATCCTCCACTTCCGCTAAAGGCACTTGCCACCTCGGCGCCTTGATTTGTTGCAGAGGTTACATTGAGTCCATAGCCAACAGATGAATAAGGCATAATACCAAATCCAGCGCCTACATTTTTAGCCAGTGGAAAACCAATGGCCAAATAATCCAAATTGGTTACGGAGGTGTTTTGTTCTTCCGTCCAATTTTTTAATTGGTATTCCTTATGGGAAATACCTGCCGTATAAGCGGTGGTCAACAACTTGGAATAGGCTGCGGGGTTAGAAAGGTTTACATGTATACTATCGCCATACATGCTTACTCCCCCCATCATTTGGTTGTCTACTGTTCCATTGTCCCTAGAATCACCAATACCAAAATAGGAATAGGGCGAAATGGTTCCGTTTTGCGCAAACAGTCCATGGGCAGTCACGCAAATAAATGCGATCAAAAGTTTTTTAATCATTCAGTTTGTGTTGTATTCCAGTAGGCAATTAAGCCCCTCCAAGAGAAATTTGGAGTTCGCAAATATGGTGTTTTTTAGCCTTTTGGCAAAAAAATGGGAGTCTCCGCCTGTTAAAATAACTGTTAAATCTTGAAAGCGAGACACATATTGTTCAATTACGCCGTCAACTTCCCTAGCCACACCATTGATTACCCCACTGTGCATACAGCTGCTTGTGGAATTTCCAATAAAATCTAAAAAGTCATCTGGTTTTAGTTGAGGGAGCCCTGCAGTTTGGTTGTGCATGGCATTATAGCGCATCTGCACCCCAGGAGAAATAGCTCCTCCAACATACTCACCAAAATTGTTCACCATATCGTAAGTAATGCAGGTTCCCGCATCGATCACCAAGGTGTTCCCACGCGGATTTTGGTAAAAAGCTGCAGTAGCCAGAGCAATACGGTCCACACCCAAGGTCTGGGGAGTAGCATAGCTATTTTTAAATGGCACTTTGGAAGCATTGCTGAGCACATGCACCTTGCAGAACATGGCAACAATATCCCGTTCTTTTCGGTCCAAAGTACCTACGGAAGAAATAATGGCCTTCCGAATTTTAGGGTACAGCTCAAAAAGTTCTTTGATCTTGGAAAGAAAAAGACCTGACTCGGAACTTTGGTCAAAAATTAGGGTTCTGTTCTCAAAAACAGCGTATTTGACCAATGTATTCCCTATGTCGATGACGAGATTCATATTGCAAAGATCGAGAATTGGAAAAAAATCGTCGCCTTTTTTCTAGATTTTGTTTGTATATCCTAATTTTGAAATTATATTTGCACCCGCTTTAGGCGATGGTACCTTAGCTCAGTTGGTAGAGCAACGGACTGAAAATCCGTGTGTCCCTGGTTCGATTCCTGGAGGTACCACAAAAAAACCCGCAAACTTTGTTTGTGGGTTTTTTGTTTTTAGCTTCTTTTTATTTAGTAGCAATATCACCTTCACCTGGAGGCACTATCACAAATCCGTAATCCACACTATTTGGAACGTTGTACTTTTCCCAATACACTCCTCCAATTGCAGCTATTTGGCTTTTTTTGTCTCTGATTTCAAGTCCATATTCTCCGAAAAAAATTTCAGGTCCTATGTCAAATGAAATAGAGTCTGTATCTACAAAAGGGAATACCTTATATTCATTTGGCTCCAAGGTAAATTTATCTTTGATAGTTACAATTTTGTCCGTGTTATTGAGTAGAAATATTCTATATGAAGCTTCAGTTTTCAAATATTCGTCTGGAATCATGTAAGATTCATGCCCTACTTCAAGAATTTCATTTTGATTTTTGTTTTTATACTTTTTTGGAGCTTTCTTTTCTTTAATTAAGAAAAAACTCAGTATTGCGAATATGAATATACCAACTATTAATAATCCATATTGGAATAAGCCAGTAAGAAGAAGTACTACAAATCCATCTTGAGGAATTCTATTCGTTTTTTGAAAGAGTACATTTATTATGTTGTAATAGTCCATTAAGTAATGGCAGAGAATACAGATTATACTAACTATATAAAGTCCAACAATTTTAAAAGCTCTTTTATTCATCCCATATTTCTGAGTACGCCTAAAATGTTTTTGTTGCCATGTTTTTAACTTCCAGCGATTTCCTCATTCTTTTAATGTACTACAACTAGTTTGTATAAATATAAAAACACAACTATACCCCAAAATAAGAATAAAATGGATGACTGGAGTTGTTTACTCCTTAAACTCAAAAAGCTCTTCCACACTAATTTCAAGTGCTTTGGCAATTTTATGAAGTTGAAGAAGATTGGCTGCCCTTTCACCGCGTTCTATGCGACCTATCATATTTCCATGAACCTTGGCTTCAAACACCAAATCGGCTTGGGTCATCCCTTTTTCTTTACGTAATCGACGTATCTGCTCGCCAAATTTCTTCAGGAATTGTTCTTCTTCTTTTGTCAAATCTTTAAGCTTAGCAACAACTTATTTATCAATCAAATCCTTCGGCAAAAAACTCAGTGATGCTCAATTTAAAATAGGTAGTAATTCTTTTGATTGTACTGAACTTTGGGTCCCATTTGCCAGTTTCTATACGTCCAAAGTGGATTCCCGTATCATTGTAGGCATCTTCTTGGGTAAGATTTTTAGCTTCTCTCAACCCCTTAACCCGATTAGCTAAGTCCTTTAAAAAGTCAACATTTTGATCGTCGGTATCCATCATACGACAGCAATGTCAAAATTTTGAAGGTCGAAATTAATGACGTAAACGTCATTTTGTATATTTTTACACAATCCCAAAATCTAACAATCCAACCATCCATCATGCCTACACATTCCATTTTACCCACTTTTTCCAACTATCTACAACAAGACCCCAAAACATCCCTACGGATCTCCTTTGCCTCGCTTATCATCCTCAACTATAAAAGCAGGCAATTTTTAAACCAAGTGCAAAAGCACAAGAGCCGCATCATCCTTCATAAACTGCCTCAAAAAAATCTGGCGGAGATGACGGTGCTGGACAATCCCGTTTTCAGTTTTTCCTTTCAGTTTTTAGTTCCAAACAATACCGAGTTCCATAGCGGCAAAATGCGCTCCCTACCCCGACCCTTGAACAACGGCAGGTACTATATGGACGAAGAAAAACTTGTACTAACCTATATTATCGATGCCCCAGACCCCTTACTTCGTGTAGAGGTGACCCATGTATACACAGGTATACTTGGCGTGGAACAGTTCCGCACCCCCCTTTACCGCTTTAATCCTTGAAAATTGCTTTATAAACAAGGCTTTAAGCGCACTACTCAACCATAACAGCTTCCCGTTTGCTGTTTTTAAACTCGCTAGGGCTAATACCGTACTTTTCTTTGAAAATTTTGGAGAAATAGCTTCTACTGGTAAATCCAATCGAATACACCACTTCGGAGATGTTCATTTCTGAATTTGCAATAAGGTCTCTTGCCTTTTCCAATCTTGTATTACGAATATATTCGGTTACCGTGTTGTTGTAGAGCAATTTAAATCCTTCTTGAAGCTTTGCTTGTGTTAATCCCGTTTCGGCCGAAATATCTTCCAAGGTAAAATCCTTCGCAATTTGATTATCCAGTTTTTTGGCGAAGTTGCGAATCTGCTTCAATTCTCTTTTTAACAAGGTAGTGGCTGGCCTTCTATTATTGATCTCCTTGTTGTGTTGCATCATGTGCATGGACAATATTTGGTACACCATGCCTTCAATCTGCATTATGCGAATCATTCCTTTGGCCTCTATTTTGTTCATTTGGGCCATTACATCGGCAATCTTAAGATTGTACGATCCAAAATAGGCGAACACCTGCTCATAGTCGGTATCCATAAATACACGGTACAGTTCTTTGTTCAAGTTCTCCCCTTGATTTAATCTTTTACGCAAAAACTGCTTGCGCTTCACTTGAATGATGCTGATATTGAGTTTTTCATCTTTTGGGAAATAGCGATCGGAAATACCTCCATCGCGATTGGTAAGAATTGCAGAATGGTATTGCTCCATAAACTGAATGGCATCCTCTGGCTGATACCCAAATTTGTGCCCGCAATACCCCTCCAAACAATAATAAAAACTAATTGGGTTAAAGTTGGAGGTATCCACTTCAATATACACCTCATCATGAAAAATGATATCCAATAAAAGCAAACTTCCGCCCCACCCAAAAGTGATGAACTTTATGCTTCCTTTGGCCTTTTCATTATCAATTTCAAGAACATGCTCCCCCCAACGCTCGGTAATTCTACCACCAAGTACATTTTGTAACTGCGCAACCGATTCGGCGGTATCTTGAGCATCGACTTTAATTGTAATCATATAGGTTGAGGTTGTTGTTAAAATTTATTCCAAATTCCCGAACTTATAAAGATAGGCTTTGTTTATATACGAGCCAGTTTAAAATATGGATTAGGCAAGGTTTTACAGTTTCATTTTGAAAAGCATCACAATTAAAATCATTTGGGTCAACCCAATTTACCTAAATCCAGTTACTTGCAAACACATAAATTAATGTATCATGATTTACAAACTTTCTAATGTAGCGGAACGCGAAATGATTGAGGAGGAGTTTGGACTTTCTTTTAGATATCCAAATTTATACAAACCAAACCCTGTCATTAACGGATTTAACGAAAGCAATTTGAGCGTGGTGACCATGGCAAACAAATCAGAGATCACATTTGCCATTTGGGGACTCATGCCTCAGGACTTTGAAGAGGAGTGGGCCAATTTTCAAGATAAGGCCAACACCCTTAATGTTCCTATTCAGGATCTTGAACATATCAATTGGATGAAGGAATCTCTTACCGAAAGACGGTGCTTAATAATTGTTACTGGGTTTTACACGCATTTGGTTAAAAAAGGAAAAACCTTGAGTTTTTATTTGCACCAACCTTCCAACAAGCCCTTTTACTTGGCAGGCACCTATAATATTTTGGAAGACGGTTTTCGATGTACGGCCTTGATTACGGACACTATGGACAGCTTTACCTCAAATTATCACGACTTGAGTCATTTGGCACCCGTTATCATCCCTAAAGAAAAAGCAGACACGTGGTTATCCAAATCTACAAGCACCAAAGACTTGAAGAAAATAATGGGAGAACCTGTTAAGATTGAATTGAAAGCCGAACAACTTTCCAGTGATTTTTTTGACCATTACATCACTACTCAAAACACCCCATCGACCACTAGGTTTGAAAAGCTTATGAGCAATTCTTAACAGGAATTTGGGAAAAAGCACAAGAAAATTAGCTTTTGAGTTAATGTTAAACGTAAAAGCGACAATGATCAAACAAAAATTAATGGAAATTTGTAATGTACTGATTAAGAGATAGTCAGACATTAACTTAAAACACTATCATTATGTTACGTTGGACAATCACCTTTATAATTTTAGCCATTGTGGCAGGTATTTTCGGATTCGGTGGTATTGCCGCTGGTGCCGCAAGTATAGCTAAAATACTATTCTTCATATTCGTTGTACTTTTTATCATTTCACTGATTACAGGAAGAAAACGAATCTAAAAAAGAAACATATAAAACTATCATTAACCTAAAACACACAAATATGAGAAAGTCACTAAGTATATTTATGCTTTTCATGGCCATGGCAATGACCTTGAGCATGACAAGCTGCAGAGAAACAACCGAAGATAAAGTTGAAGATGCCATTGAAGATGTAGGAGATGGTCTTGAAGAAGCTGGAGAAGACATCGAAGACGCTGCTGAAGATGTAGGAGATAAATTGGAAGATGCCGCAGACGAAGTTGAAGATGAAATTGACAAAGCAACTGATACTATTTCATAAACACTGAATAACCATTACAACTAAACTCTGGTACAACCTACCAGAGTTTTTTTAGTTTACACCACATTTAAATTAGCCAATAGATGCTTACATTAGAAATTGATTTAAACTCTCAACCTATTTGAACACTACACTGACCATATTATATATTATTACCTCCATTTGGGCCATTGGCGCCATAATTTATCATGGTCAGCGACCAAGCCGTTCTATAAGCTGGGTAATGCTGATCATTATTTTCCCTTTTTTAGGTGCCTTGCTGTATTACCTATTTGGAATGAACCGCAGAAAATTCAAATTCTTTAACAACCGTGAATTTGAACGAAAGAAAAAATATACCTACTCCCTAAAATCTTTAGATCAACCTTACTGGGTTAATTTCGAATCCGATTTACGCAAAAAAAAGCTGAACGACCTGATTAAAAAAAGTTCAGGAACCAAAGCCACAAATGAGAACAAGGTTTCCGTTCTGCAAGATGGTGGGGAAACCTTCAACACCTTGTTCAAGGCAATGGAAGAAGCCAAAGAATTCATCCATCTGCAATATTATATATTGGAACGAGGCGATTTGCTCAATAAAATGATCGACTTATTTAAACGCAAGATCAACGAAGGGGTCGAGATTCGAATCATTTACGATTCTTTGGGCAGCTATCATCTTCGGGGCAGACCTAGAAAGCACTTTCAAGAGATCGGTGTAAAAATTTACCCGATTATGCCCATCCGAATAAAAAATTTATTGTTTTCGCTCAATTTCCGTAATCACCGAAAAATTGTAGTGATAGATAACGAGGTGGCATTTACAGGCGGGGTAAACATTTCAGACAAATACATTAAAGGAAGAAACGAGCTGGGAAAATGGAAGGACATTCATGTTAAATTGGAAGGGCCTATTGTAAACGATCTGCATTTGGTGTTTTTAAAAGACTACTATTTTGCTAGCCGCGATGATGAATTTAACATCGATGACTATTTGGTGGAGCAAGAACCTAAAGGAAATGCAGTCGCACAGGTGGTAGCAGGTGGTCCAGATTCCAAACACCCCACAATTTTGCAACAATATTT
Source organism: Flagellimonas zhangzhouensis (assembly GCF_900102925.1). GTDB lineage: Bacteria > Bacteroidota > Bacteroidia > Flavobacteriales > Flavobacteriaceae > Flagellimonas > Flagellimonas zhangzhouensis. The sequence goes on from NZ_FNKI01000001.1 coordinate 176,296, forward strand.
GGGAATGATGAACGAGGCCGAGCATTCCATTTATATTGCCAACCCCTATTTTGTTCCTGGAGAAGCCTTTCTTCAAAACCTAAAAATACGGGCATTGCAAGGGGTTGAAATCACCTTGTTGGTTCCCAAAAAATCCGATTCCAAAATGGCAAAGTATGCCATGTTCTCCCAATTTGAAGAACTTTTGGAAGTGGGGGTTAAAATTTATCTACGAGAGGACTTTTCCCATAGTAAGATTATGATTGTCGATGACGATATTACCTCAATCGGTTCGGGAAACTTTGATGTGCGCAGTTTTGAACTCAATTACGAAACCAACATCTTGATTTATGATGAAGCAATCACAAAAGAAGTGTTGAAAGAGTACAAACTACAATGTGACAGGGCCAATTTGCTCCATTTGGAAGATTTTAAGAACAGAACCTTTGTACAGCGATTTTTAGAAGGCCTCTTCAAATTTTTCAGACCCCTACTTTAACATTTTTTTAAACGGTTTTGCATCAATCATTAAATGAAATGAGACAAGCCCGATTACACCCCTGCCCTAAATTTGTCATCAAATAAAACAATCATGAAAAACTTAATTTTAATTCTTTTTTTAATAGTAGGAACAGCGGTAAGCGCGCAAAGTATTTCTAAAAACGCACTTGGTATTCGAGTTGGAGATAATGACGGATTTGGAGGTGAAATCTCTTATCAACACTACCTAAAAGAAAACAATCGACTAGAGTTCGACCTTGGATGGAGAGACTCCAATAATGTAGATGCTTTTAAACTGGTAGGGCTTTACCAATGGGTAATGCCAATTGATGGCGGTTTCCATTGGTATGTAGGTGCTGGTGGTGGTGTCGGTTCTTTCGACGCTGGCGAAAATGATGGCGTATTTGCACTTGTTGCAGGTGACCTAGGTATTGAATACGATTTTGATTTCCCTTTGCTCATTTCCCTGGATATGCGACCAGAACTTGGATTTAACGATAACTATTCCGATGATCTGGACCTAGATATTGCACTAGGGCTTAGATATCAGTTCTAATAACAGCTTAAACACTAACTAGGAAAAGGGCAAATTGAATTTGCCCTTTTTTTTAATCCATAAATTTTAATTTTTTGAAAGAACGATTAAGACTTATCATTCTATTTTTTATACTATTTATAACCCTAACCCTTTTTATGTCAGAGCCTATTGCCAAAATACCCCAACCCATTAAAACTGAAGTAGAGCTTGCCTTAATGCATTTTCCAGAGCTTAAAAACACCCCCATTGAGTTTAAATTCAAAAAGGACATCAAGAAATCGGTTATGTTGGCACAACCTTCTTGGAACGACATTTTTAAACCCAAAAAGAACCGTGGCTATAAAATATTGATCAGTGAGAATTTTAAAATATCAGGAAAGAAATTTAGAACCGTTGATGTTCCTTCGGAAGTATTGATCGGATGGATTGGCCACGAACTGGGCCATATTATGGATTACCGACAACGAAACGGATTGAACCTTATCGGGTTTGGACTTGGGTATCTGTTCTCGGATAGTTTTGTGCGAAAAGCGGAGCGAACTGCTGACTCTTTTGCGGTGTCCAGAGGGATGTCCGACTATATTTTAAAAACGAAGAATTTTATTCTGGGGAATTCGGAAATACAAGATTCGTACAAAGCCAGAATCAAAAAATACTACCTATCCCCAGATGAAATTTTAGAAATGGTGAAGGAACAAGATTCCCTCAAAGGAATTGAATAATTAGACTTCCTGCGAAACAAAAGCTTCCCATTCGGCAAACTTCTCTTCTCCCATAACCCGTTCCATTTTAACCTGACCTCCTTTTTTCTTGTTGGCACCACTCCAATCGGCAAATACTTGTTGGGGCACAAACTTCACTTTTACACCTTCCAAAGCTTTGCTTCGGGCCACTTTGTAATTTTTATTGGCATCCTTTAAAAAGTCATCCAAAATTTGCGCAGCTTTTTCTCCTGCTATACTTTTTTCAGAATCAGTACCCAAATACCAAGAATGGTAAAAGCCATCATCAAAACGTTTTGCACAAAGGGTGTATTCAGGAATTTTAATATCCAAAGTTTCCTCCAAATGCTTTACCGCGTCGTTCAACTTGTTTACAGAAAGTTGCGAACCTACAGTGTTCAAGAAAAACTTGGTACGACCCGTAATTTTGATTTCAGCTCTTTCCACATCTGTAAAGGCAATGGTATCGCCAATAATGTAGCGCCAAGCCCCAGTAACCGTAGAAATAATCAAAACATAGTCTTCATCTTCCTCTACCTGATCTAAGGTTAAAGATGGGGCTTCGTTCGTTAATGAACCATCTTGGTTTACATACTCGGGTTTAAAGGGAACAAACTCAAAATAAACACCATTGTCCGTCACCAGCTTCATGGAAGTAGTCTCTGGTCGACTTTGGAAAGCCAAAAATCCTTCGGAAGCCAAATAGGTATCGATAATTTGTATCGGTTTGCCTAGTAGGGCATTGAAACTTTTTTCATAAGGATCAAAAGCCACCCCGCCAGAAGTGTACACCTGCAGATTGGGCCAAATTTCATGGATATGGTCAACTTTATGGTATTCAATTACCTTCTTCAGCATCAATTCCAACCAAGATGGAATTCCACTTAAAGCCCCAATATCCCATTGCTTGGCTTGCTTGGCAATGGTCAAAACGCGTTCGTCCCAATCATCTATTTGAGCGATTTCGTCTCCAGGTTTGTAATATTTTTTAAACCAAAAGGGAATATTACTGGCACTTATACCACTTATTTCCCCCTCTTTATGGCCATCTCGCTCCTGCAAATCTGTGGAACTACCCAACATCATGATTTCCTTTTCAAAAAAATCTGCAGGCATATCAAAATTGCTCAATGCAAAAATTTGTTTTTTTCCAGCACTTTTAATGGAGTCAATCATTGCATTGGTCACAGGAATTCGCTTGGACTTTTTACCAGTGGTTCCTGAACTCAAAGCAAAAAAATCGGGGCTGCCTGGCCATGTTACATCAGGTTCACCTTCAATGGTTTTATGCCACCACTCTTCTGAAATTTTATGATAATCGTGATAAGGAATTGCTTTTGAAAAGGCTTCTTGAATGTTGTCAGACGCTAAAATCTCTTCAAATCTATAATGTTTTCCAAATTGAGTGTCCTTGGCAGTTTCCAAGAGTTCTTTCAGTACTTTCTGCTGTTCTTCAACAGGGTTTTCATCACCGCTAAGCGTATCTTTAGCTTCGATAATCCCTTTTATGATGTTTCCTATAATTGCCATGCTGTGTATTTTTGATTTTATACAATCAAAATTACCCTAACCACATAGCGTAGCTTTACTCATTTGATTTTAAGATTGACTGAAATACGAATTGGGATTTACCCTATAAAAGAAATCGCTGCCAATGTTTTGTTCTTAATTTTTGGCGAAGCCTTTTGTAGCGGTTGAACCAATTTTTTGGACACCATGGAAAGTAATGGTTCAGGTGTATCATCGTGCACAGAAACACTTCCGTAATGTGCATTAATTTCGACGGTAATCAAAGAAAGATAATCCATCAAATGTTCGGCTTCAGAAATCAAAATCTTGATGACCTGTAAGCGAACGGCATATTCCAATTCCAACCTTTGAACATATGCCAATTGCTGTTTTGATGTTGATGATTTCCAAATGATTTCCACGGAACTAATTTTAAGCAAAAATAACCGAAAAGAAATTAATTTTACAATTAAGAAACATTAAATTAACATTGAAAAATATTTCAGTTGTGCTAAAAATTGAAGCTTATTAGAGCGCTAAAATACGCTGAATCCTACCAACAATTAATGTTAAATTGTGTTATCTGCTTTCGGGTCAACCTCTTAATATTTTCATAAATATGAAAATCAAATGGCACTATAGTTAGAAAATATCAAACTAACTCTTATATTTAGCGAATTCAGAATAATTTTAAACAAAAATGACTCAAGAGTTACTACAACAGGCGGAAGAATTTGAGAAAAGGCCCATGAGCCACATGTCCACCAGTGACAGGGTTGAGGCGTCCCGAGAGGCCAAAAGTTTAATTCTTTCCCTAAACGAGATATACAAGCGTACCAAGGATTCCAAATTAATGGAAACCATGAAAAGCCTTACAGAAAAGAAACGCAAAATTGAAAAGCGTTTGAAAGGCACACCATTGGTATAAGCATAAGTCTTAAATAAATTAAAAGGGTGTTTGGAATTCTAACCAGACACCCTTTCTTTTTTGCCTTTACTTACCAGAAGCATTCTAATTTATTGACTACAAGACATTTAATACTTTTTACAACCTGCCACCTATTACTTATACCCAATTACCATTTATATAGTCATTGATACCAGTTATGTTCATTTTCTTACAACGAATATAATTTAGGTTTATAGCTGCGAAGTTTTGGATAATTTCGGTATCCCAAGTAATCAGAACACGAAAAGAAAAGACTCAAAAAATGAACACTATTGAATCTAAACTAGGATACCTTTTTTGGTATTTTACCATTGCAATGTCAGTATATGCTCTGGTCAATAGCATATACCAATATCTTTATTAAACTATACTAAACACTACCAAGAATTCTTATAGTTAATAATGTCTCTCTTTAAGGGCGCCCAATGGGTGCCCTTTCCTTTTAATCCCATTTCATCTTGGGCAACATCACTTCTTTTTTATCGTGTGAGGTTTCACTGTTCAAAAGTACCTCGTGCAAAAATGAAATCGCTTTGTTGATGTGCGGCCCTTTGTTCAGCATTACACACTCAGCCTGAACGGATGAGGTTATATCGGTTATTTCTGATCTGAATGGCAATCCTTTTTTGGCCAGACTTTCCAAAACTTGTGTGGCCCAAACCACTGGAATGTGCGCTGCACTGCAAAAGGAAAGAATGCCCTCTTGCACCATCCCCATATTTTTCCAACCTACCTCAAGGGCTAAATCTCCCCTTGCGATCATAACCCCCAAATGTTTTCGTTGCATGGCAGTCAGGAGTATTCCAATCAAGTTTTTATAGGCTGATTGTGTCTCGATTTTTAAAATGACACCCAATTCTGGCTTGGCACCCAAACTTTCCAACTCGCTTAAAAGTTCAACCACATCCGCTTCGGAATTTACATAGGATACATTTACGATATCCGCATGCTGTACCACAAATTTTAAATCTTCGCGGTCTTTTTCGGTTAAACCAGAAATACCCAGATCCAATGCAGGAAGGTTGATTCCCTTTTCAGCCTTGAGCATAGCTCCCCCTTCTTTTGCCCTAGTAATTTTAACTTGAAAAGTTCCATTGCCCAAAGTTTCGACTTCCCCTGATATTTTTCCATCATCGAACAAAATTCGGTCTCCTACTTTAACCCGCTCTACAATTTGGGCAGGTATGCAACCAATCACCCCTGGGTGCACTAGGTTTCCTTTTGCATCGAACTTTGGCAAACTGGATGCACCAACCTCTCCAGTTACCGTAATAACATCTCCCTCTCGCACCAATATGGATTGTTCTACTGGAGGCAGTTCGCCAATTTGAGTTTCACCCAGTTTGGCCCGCTTAGGTTTCAAAATTGTTTCTGTTTCTAGGTAAATGGTTTTAGGGTTTTCCAATAAAACGCCATCTTCCAATATCTTAACCACTTTTATTTTATGAGACTTGCCTCTACAATCTTTGGTTTTAATATCGTCCCCAACCTGTAATTGCTTCAGCCAAACTTCATCAACGGGCACATCCAAAGGATCCAATACCGATTTGGAAGCTGGAACAAACTTTACAATAGCTGGCCTTCTGACTCCATTTTGGTCTTTGGGAGCTTTAAACCGCTTTATTTTCGGTCCCATCACAATATCACCCGTCCTAATTTTTGGTCCAGATAGGTCCATGGCCACTTTGACTTTGATTCCACACTCTTCTTCCGCCTTTCGAACGTTTTCAATGATTTTTTTCCAAACCTCAGGATGATCATGCGCACAATTTACTCGGGCACAATCCATCCCACCCTTCACCATGTCCAAAACCAGATCATAATTATTGGCAGCCTCAGATGGCTGAGTCACCATGATTCTAACCCTTCTATGATTCCCACTTTCACCAAAAAGATAATCGGTATGCTTTTGCAACAGTTTTTTTCCTTCCCCAATATTGAGAAAATCATCATCCATTGATTTTGGAAAATCACCAAGCAAACTATGCACTATCTCTTTTAAATTGATCAAACTCCCAAGAATATTCCCCTCAGAATTGGCCAATCTTGTTAACCCTAAATGTTTGAGCTCCTTTTGCATACTTCGGGCATCAAAACCACGAAATGCAGCATAGTGCGAAAGATTTTGGGCACTTTTTTTATAACTGGGACACACCTCATCCAACAAGGCATGATTCTCTAAGTTTTCCTTTTGAATCAAGCCAATCACCTCGTCAATTCGCAATGCAATAGTTTGAAGCTGTTCCTTGTTAATCCCCATGAGTTCTGGTTAAACCACAAATATCGGGATTGGTCATTTTCAAAATACTGACATTCATCAGTCTGGATTATTTTAGAAAAACTTTAGCACCCCAACCTAACCAAGTAAAATCAAAAATCTACCTATCTTTAAACAGCATTTGACGAACCCTTTCTAAAAACAAATGTGTTGAACAAGAACCTACTTTTAATCCTTACCAGAAATCCTGAACTTGGTAAATGCAAAACCCGATTGGCAGCCAAAGTGGGTGATGAAGCTGCTCTGGAAATCTATAAATTCCTAATTGAGCGCACAGTTGATTTCACCAAAGACTTAGCGGTTGATAAATGGGTTTTTTATTCTGAGAAGATTTGGGAAGATGATATTTGGGACCATACGATTTATAGTAAAAAGCTTCAAAAAGGAACTGATTTAGGCGAACGCATGAAAAATGCATTTTCCGAAGGTTTTAATGCTGGTTTCAAAAATGTCATTATTATCGGAAGTGATATGTACCACCTCAACCCATCCGATTTGGAAGAAGCTTTTGCGCAACTCGAAAATCATGATTTTGTAGTGGGGCCTGCGCAAGATGGTGGGTATTACCTTTTAGGCATGAAATCTTTAAAAGAAGAATTGTTTCAACAAAAAGCATGGGGCACAGATACCGTTTTGAAAGATACCTTAAAAGACATTTCAAATTTTAAAGTGTCACTTTTGGAAGAAAAAAACGACATAGATTATTACGAAGACATAAAAGACATTAAGGTGTTCGAACCTTTTTTAAAACATATAAAAGAATGACACAAGAGCAATTGAACGAATCCGTTGAATATTTAAAAAAACGAGGATTTGAAATTCCAGAAATAGGTATCGTTTTAGGAACTGGACTGGGGCAATTGATAGATAATATTGAAAATCCTATTGAGGCCCATTACAATCATATTCCACATTTTCCATTGGCCACAGTCGAGTTTCATACAGGTAAATTAATTTACGGAACCATTGAAGGAAAAAAAGCAGTGGTAATGCAAGGTCGGTTCCATTTGTACGAAGGATATGACTTTGTAGATATTACCTATCCAATTCGGGTAATGCACCAGTTGGGTGTTCAAAAACTATTTGTTTCGAATGCTGCAGGTGCGGTGAACCTCAACTATAAAAAAGGGGATATTATGTTGATTGAAGACCACATTAACTTGCAAGGTGGATCTCCTTTAGCCTTCAAAAATGTATCGCAATTCGGCAACCGCTTTGTAGATATGAGCGAACCCTATGATGTTTCCATGCGCAGCAAAATGGAGAAAATTGCCGAAAAAGAAGGCATTTCACTCCAAAAAGGCGTGTATGCTTCAGTTGTGGGACCACAGTTGGAAACCAAGGCTGAATACCGCATGATTAAAACCCTTGGTGCAGACGCCGTTGGCATGAGTACGGTACCCGAAGTAATAGTTGCCAATCATTTACGACTACCCATTGTCGCGGTTTCCGTTTTAACGGATGAGTGCGACCCCGACAACTTGGAACCTGTTAATATTCAAGAGATTTTGGATATTGCAGCACAGACCGAGCCCAAAATGATCAAATTGTTCACTGAATTAATCAAAGAAATATGAGCTATTTAGAAGCCACCCAAGATTTATATAAAGAAGCAGCACTAACGCCAGATGTTGGTTTGTGCTGTACCACCAATCCCGTTTGGCAATTCCCTGGACTTTCTATCCCACAAATTATGTTGGATATGAACTACGGTTGTGGCAGCACCGTTTCGGCCCAAGACTTGGTGAACAATCCCAAAATCTTATACGTTGGCGTTGGTGGGGGCATGGAACTGCTACAATTTTCCTATTTCTCTAGACAGCAAAATGGGGTGATCGGTGTGGATTCTGTGGATGAAATGCTGGAAGCTTCCCGTAAGAATTTTAAAGTTGCCGAACAGGAAAATGACTGGTTTAAAAGTGATTTTGTGAATTTGGTGAAGGGAGATGCCCTTAACCTTCCTGTTGAAGATGAAAGTATTGATGTGGCGGCACAGAACTGCCTTTTCAATATTTTTAAAATGGAAGACCTTAAAAAGGCCGTTTCAGAAATGTATCGCGTACTGAAACCACACGGAAGGCTGGTGATGAGCGATCCTATTTGCGAACAGCCCATGAGCGATGAGCTTCGTAACGATGACCGTCTTCGTGCACAATGCCTCAGCGGAAGTATTCCATTAAAAGACTACGTAAAAGTTTTGACCGATGCTGGTTTTGGCACCATCGAAATCAGAGGAAAAAGATCATATCGCGTTCTTTCTCCCAACCATTATCCAACGGATGAACTTATCCATATTGAATCCATAGAAATAGCTGCCATAAAAGACCCCATGCCCGAAGACGGCCCTTGTATGTTCACGGGAAAAACGGCTATTTATTTTGGCAAGGAAGAATACTTGGACGATAAAAAAGGACATGTTTTGATTCAAAACCAGCCTTTGGCCGTTTGTGACAAAACTGCAGCTGCCCTAGCCGAAGTCTCCGATGAGATTTTTATCAGTGAAAGTACATGGCATTACAATGGTGGGGGGTGTTGCTAACCCTCCTCCTTTTATTTTGCTATCACGGAATTTGACGTTTCGTAGTCCAAAAGAATACCCTCGGAAATCCATTTGGCCAAAGCTTGTCTGTTATCAGGATCCAAGATTCTACGCTGGTCCTTTTTACTTCGAATATTGCCTATTTCAATATAAGCAACAGCTGGTAAGGTGTTTTTGACCACGTACAACCCGCTTCGATCACTAAAGGATCCATTGTAATTTCGATAAGGCTGAAACTTTTTATACTTCCGCATAAAGGTTTGATGGATGCTTTCGGCAAGTTGTTTCCCATTCTTGCTCTTTTCATGGTGATAAAAGAACACATCAATATTGGTTCCTTTACTTCGACTATCTACATGGGTTACCAATAAACGTTGGTATTTTCCTCGGTTAGCATGATACAATTCATTTACAGCTTCAGTGCGTTGTTTCAAACGTGCCAATTGCCCTAACGGAATTGCTTCAGAACCTACCATTTCGTCGGTATCCAATTCCAAAACCCTTGCATCTCGAATGCCATCGTTTTCATCCTGAACAATAATATGTACCTCCGCTCCGTGGGAAATAAGTTCTCTAGCCAATCTCAAAGTAACATCGTAGGCATATTCATCCTCGGCAATCAGTTTTCCATCATATTTTTCAACTGCTCCTGGGTCAGGTCCGCCATGCCCTGAAATCAAATAATAAACGGTGTCTTCCAATCGATCACTAACAGTATCCACATGGACAAAATCCTTTCCGAATATGGGGTAAGAAGGTCTTAAAATTTCTGTCTCTACCTTTTTATTGGCCAATGTATCGGGCAACACATAGGTACGACCAACATACAAAGCTTCATCGGAACCCAAATTTTCAGCATTCAGTTCCACAAACTCGTTGTAATACTTTGTTGGACTTACGCCATGTCTTCGAAGTAAAGAATAAACTCCATCTCCCTGTTCAGCGGTAACTTCGGACAGAGATTCTTGGGCCAGTAAAGCTGTCGGCATCAAATTCAAACAAAGAAGTACTATAAAAGAAGGCTGAAAATAGAGTTTCATTTAATTTTCAATTTCTAGATCAACAAAATCATTCATAATACCATTGCTCAATAAACTTGCCAATTTTTGTTTATCGGTCTTCAACGATATTTTTTCATTCGCAGTTTTGGCATCATCATCCAACGTAATCAAACTAATAGCAGGAAGTATATTCCGCGCTAAATACAAACTGGTTTTATCCTTAAAAACTCTATCAGCTTTGGTTGAAGAAATATTGGAAACACTGTTTTGTTCGAATACATTCTGAATGTTATCGGCAAAACGCTGACCTTGCTCGCTCTTATTATGATGATAAACGGCAATATTCATATTCCTTTTCTCCACTTTGTTGTCCGCCCTAATGATCAAAACTCGCTGGTATTTACCACTGTTCTGCAAGTATTTTTTGTTGATGGTCTCAATGAAAGAATTCATTTTTTGGGTGTCGGACAAGGATGCGTCATCCAATTCAATTTTATCCATTATGTACACCTGGGCACCGTTGGTAATTAAATCAGCGGCGACACTTTTGGCAATATCCTGCACAAAACTTTCATCACCTTGTTCGCCAGCATATGCAATCAGATAATAAACGGCCTCCCTGAGCGTCTCACTTTTTAGGGACATCTTTCCCAACTCCTTATCAAAAATGGGGGCTTCCACATTTTCTTCCGACTCCACCAAAACTCCTGTCTTTTTAAAAGAGTCTTTAGACACAGGAACTTTATAGGCAACACCAACTTTTAAATCACTACCATTTTTTAGACCTTCTGTATTTAACTCCAGAAAATCTTTATAATGCTTTGCGGGATCCAAACCTTGCTTTCTTAGGAGGGAAAAAATGCCATCTCCTTGTTCAGCGGTTACCCAATAAAAGTCATCTTGTGCGGCAATGGAAAAGCAGGCCCAAACCCAAAGGAAAAGGGATAAAACAAACTTCATACATGTAAATTTTGGGTGGGATGCACTACAAATATGAAGAAAAAATACAGACGATGTTAAAGTGTACGGGGAAATTTTCCCACAAAACAGACCAACTTATTAACTGCCAGTTCTTTTGCCTTGTGCAAAGTGGTTGCGAACCACCAATTCAGCAGGCTTATTTTGAGGTGTAAATCGATTATCGGCATGACCTCCAACTTCTTCATGATCAATAAACCATTTCCAAAGAAATCCGCCAGCAAACCATTCTTCACTCCAAAACTCATCAAAAATCACTTGAATGGCATCTGCTTGAGCCTGAAGGTTCACATTCATTTCTCCGCGATCTACCAACCATGGTTTTTTGCCCGTAAAATCCATACTGCGATAACCGAACTCGGTAAACATAATGGGCTTGTTTTCCTTTTCAACCAAAGCCTGTAATTTAGTTTTCCAAGGTTTCCAACCTTCTTTCAAGGCTTGCATGGTTGGGTCTTTATCATCCGTAAGCGGAAAATAGGCATTCACTCCAATGTAATCCAATTGGTTCCAAAAAGGAGTTTCATCGTATTCATCCCAATTAGCGGCGTAGGTGATTTTACCTTTATACACCTTTCGTACATCAGCAATCAATTGGTTCCAAAATTCGGGACGGTTTTTTACAAAGGCTTCCAATTCGGTTCCGATGCAAAAAATATCGGTTTGGGTCTCTTCCGCCAACTCGGCATAGAGCAAAATAAATTGAGCATAAGAGTTTTCAAATTTTTCCCATTCCTCTTCGGTTTTCATCACCATATGACCAGTAAACTCACCACGCCAAATCCAAAGTTGGGGTTTCAACATTACTTTTACCCCATTTTCATGAAGAGTTTTTATGTATTGCATACACCCTTCCCTACGTTCCCCAAACCATTGTCGGTCGGTATTAAAAACAAGTTCGGGTGCTTCTATATCCCTAATAAACCCGTAGGGCATAATAGCGGCATAATTGGCATGGATATCCAATACGGGATTCACATGTACTTGTGCTACTTCTTTACGGGAACCCACAAAGCTAATCCCATTTACCTTTTCAGGTTTTGGAGATGTACAAGACAAAAAAACTAGGAATAAAACCCAAATTAATTTATTCATAACCAACTTAATACCTTCCTAAAATACATTAAATATAGTGTCAACTATATTAAAATCCTTCTAAATTATGGCAATGGATTAAGTTCTTTTACTTTAGTACGACTGAAACTGGTATTGAATCGAACCCATGGAACACATTGTAATTATAGGTAATGGAATCGCAGGTGTAACGGCTGCCAGACATATACGTAAGTTGTCGGACAAAAGAATTACCATAATTTCCGCGGAATCTGAATATTTTTTCTCCCGAACCGCCTTAATGTATGTGTACATGGGCCACATGAAATTTGAGCATACCCAACCCTACGAAAAGGGTTTTTGGAAAAAGAATCGAATTGATTTGTTGAAAGGGTTTGTCACGAAAATTGATGCTGAGAATCAAATATTAATTACAACAGATCAAAAAGAGATTCAATACGATCAATTGATTATAGCTACGGGATCGAAACCCAATAAATTTGGGTGGCCTGGTCAAGATTTGGAGGGCGTTCAAGGTCTTTATTCCAAACAAGACTTGGAGTCGATGGAAGAATTCGCTCCCAATAACAAAGTTTGTAAAAGAGCTGTGGTCGTCGGTGGAGGACTTATAGGTATTGAAATGGTTGAAATGCTTCGAACTCGAAATATTCCAGTGACTTTTTTGGTACGTGAAAACAGTTTTTGGAACGGAGTGTTGCCAAAAGGAGATTCCCAAATGATCAATGAACATATTTTGGAGCATCATGTAGATTTACGCCTAAATGCTTCGTTGGATAAAATAGTCTCCGATGAAAATGGAAGGGCAAAATCGATCATCATAAAAGAAACAGGAGAGGAAATTCCCTGCAACTTTGTTGGCCTCACCGCAGGGGTAACCCCAAATATTGATTTTTTAAAAGATTCAGGCATTGAAACTGGGAAAGGGGTAAAAGTCAACCGTTTTCTGGAAACCAACATTAAAAACATATATGCCATTGGCGATTGTACCGAACAGCACGAAGCCATCGGAAACCGAAAATCCGTTGAAGCCGTTTGGTACACTGGACGAATGATGGGTGAAACGGTTGCGCAGACCATTTGTGGCAATCGAATGGAATACAAACCAGGACATTGGTTTAATTCTGCCAAGTTTTTTGATATTGAGTATCAAACCTATGGTTGGGTATTTTCGGAAAGACGCAAAGCCGAGAACGAAATCCATTTTCATTGGCGACATCCCAAAGAAAAAATATGCATTACCCTTGCCTTTGATGCAGCATCTCAAACTTTTTTGGGCATCAACACTCTGGGTATTCGCATGCGACATGAAATTTTTGACCGATGGTTGTCTTCAAACAAAACCATTGATTTTGTCATTGAACATTTGGTCGATGCCAATTTTGATCCTGAGTTTTATAAACACTATGAAAAGGAAATTATAGCCAATTATAATTCCACCTTTGGTAAATCCATCCAACCCAAAAAGAAAAGTTTAAAACGAATATTCCAGTTCAATTAAGCCTATGAGCACTGTAGATAAAAGCATGGCCCTCACTGGGCAACCACCAGCAAGTTTAAGTTTAAACCAAAAATTGGCTGTGGTTTTGGGCATGGGCGGAATGGGCATTTTACTATTGGCCCTTTTCAACGTGACCTTTCCCAATAAAAGCCTTTGGCTCACCATTTCCATGTTGGCCATATCGTTGGGGACCCTCTGGTTTTCGTGGGATGCTTATTCCCATAAATTACCTGGAATTAAAAACGATGGGGTTTGGTTCAAATCCATTTCGAGCCGTGGACTTTTGGGATGGATGACAGGTTTGGCCCTCACTGGGTTTTATATTGTACTTTATTTTTACCCTGAATATTTGGGGTTAGCAAGCAAAGGTGAAAATACGGGAGTTATCTCCCTTTTTGACCCTTTGAGCAAATTGTTGAACGGAAATCCTGCAAGTCAATGGTTTGTTTACGGCACGCTTTACACTGTCGCTATTCTGATCTTTGGCATCAAATTTCTGTGGAAATACCGTCACAATCGATACGAGCGATTGCGTACGTTAAGTGTGATGTTCTTCCAAACCGCTTTTGCGTTCATTATTCCTGAATTGATGGCACGCTTAAACGGACATAAAATTTTAGATGGTGGAAGTCTTCCTTATTATGATCTTAAAAGTATTTGGCCACTCAACTATTACAATTTTGAAGGATATCGCATCAAAATGTTTTTGAGTTCGGGTAATATTGGCTTTGCTTTATTGATTTTTGCGATTGCCTCGGTTTTTATCATCACTCCATATCTCACTTATAAATATGGTAAAAGATGGTACTGCTCTTGGGTATGTGGTTGTGGTGGACTTGCCGAAACTGCTGGTGATGCTTTTCGACAATTGAGTGACAAATCGGTCAAAGCATGGAAAATTGAACGCTGGGTGGTACACAGTGTTGTGGTTTTTGTAACCTTAATGACCACTGCCGTTATCTATTCCTATCTCGGAAAAGACACCAGCAAATATTGGTTGACCAAAAGCACCTTTTTAATAGGGGTTGCTTCCTTTTTGACTTTGGTTTTTGGCTGGATCATGATATTTAAGAGAAAACAATTACAAAAAGATGCCCAATATGGGGCCATCGGGTACTTTGTGATCATCATGGCGCTGATAGGTTTCCATTTTTTTAGTGGAGATGGTTATGTGTTTTTGTTCAAATCTGAAACACTTCGCAAAACCTATTCCTTTTTAATCGGAAGTATCTTTTCTGGAGTTATCGGAACAGGATTTTATCCCATTTTTGGAAGTCGTGTTTGGTGTCGTTTTGGATGTCCAATGGCTGCAATTATGGGGATTCAGCAAAAATTATTTTCAAGATTTAGGATAACCACCAATGGTGGTCAGTGCATTTCTTGCGGCAATTGTTCCACCTATTGCGAAATGGGAATCGATGTTCGCGCCTACGCTCAAAAAGGAGAAAATATTGTCCGTGCTAGCTGTGTGGGTTGCGGTATTTGTTCTGCCGTATGTCCCCGTGGTGTACTTAAATTGGAAAACGGTCCAACCGACGGAAGAATAGACAGTAATCAAGTTTTGTTGGGCAACGATGTGGATTTGATGACATTAGTCAACCAGAAGTAAGCATCTCGTAAAAGTGGATTAACCCATTTGCATTTCAACGGTAAAATAGTCCAAGTTCCATTTAAAAGTTTAGTTTTGGCAACTGCTAACACTAACTTAAACCAATTTGCCTAGTGGCTGATATTAAAGTCATTATCCCTGCTTACAACGAAGAGGATTCCATCGGTAAAGTGGTTGCTGAACTTCCCAAACACGTTTCTGAAATTATTGTTGTGGACAATGCCTCCACCGATGAAACAGCTGCCAATGCTAGCAAAGCTGGGGCTACTGTTTTATCCGAAAGCAACAAAGGGTATGGTTTTGCCTGCCTAAAAGGATTGAAATACATTTCCGAACAATCCAAAGCACCCGATATAATCGTATTTATCGATGGAGATTATTCCGATTATCCAGAGGAATTAGACAAGATTGTTGCCCCAATTTTGGAAAATAGGGTGGTTTTTGTGGTTGGAGCGCGAAAAAAATCACTTCGCGAGCCAGGTTCGATGACTCCACAACAGGTTTTTGGGAACGATTTGGCCACATTTTTAATGCGCCTGTTTTTTAGGTCAAAATTTACGGATTTAGGACCTTTTAGGGCAATTAAATATGATAATCTCAAAGAATTGAAAATGCAGGACACAACTTATGGGTGGACTGTGGAAATGCAGTTAAAAATTTTAAGAAAAAAAATGCCATATATCGAAGTACCAGTGCGTTACAAACGAAGAATTGGGGTTTCAAAAGTATCAGGTACGGTAAAAGGTACTATATTTGCTGGCATAAAAATCTTAGGTTGGATCTTTAAATACAGTTTAAAATAAATGGGACTAACAATCGCTTACATCATCATAGGAATTTACAGTACAGCCTTGATTTTGATTTTTATGTACAGTCTTTCACAGTTGAATCTTCTGATCAACTACTTGGGCTACAAAAAACGAAACGAGGAAGCTCCTAAGTTCAACCTTTTGGATCCTAAAGAGATTCCATTTGTCACAATTCAACTTCCTATTTACAACGAAGAATATGTTGTTGAGCGTTTGTTGGACAACATCGCCAAGATAGAATACCCAAAAAGTAAATTGGAAATCCAGGTGTTGGATGACTCTACTGACGATTCAGTGTTGGAAACTGCAAGCAGAATCGAAGAGCTTCAAAAAACTGGATTGGACATTCAACATATCCGTAGGGAAAACAGAAAAGGATATAAAGCTGGAGCCTTAAAGGAAGGTCTTGAAATCGCCAAAGGTGAATTTATCGCCATTTTCGATGCAGACTTTTTGCCCGAAGGTGATTGGTTGAAGAAAACAGTTCCCTACTTTAAAGACCAAGAAATCGGTGTGGTGCAAACCCGTTGGGGACACATCAATCGTGATTACTCTACACTGACAAGAATTCAGGCATTTGCTTTGGATGCCCACTTTACTTTGGAACAAGTAGGTAGAAACTCAAAAGGACACTTTATCAACTTTAACGGAACCGCAGGTATCTGGAGAAAAGAATGCATCTTGGATGCGGGTAACTGGGAAGGCGATACTTTGACCGAAGATTTAGATTTGAGCTACCGTGCCCAATTGAAAAACTGGAAATTCAAGTATTTGGAGGATGTTGAAACTCCAGCCGAACTTCCAGTAGTGATCAGTGCAGCACGTTCCCAACAATTCCGTTGGAACAAAGGGGGTGCCGAAAACTTCAGAAAAACGGTTGCGAGTGTAGTCAAATCAAAGAATATACCATTCAAAACAAAATTCCATGGTGTAATGCACTTGTTGAACAGCTCCATGTTCCTTTGTGTGTTCATCGTGGCCTTGTTGAGCATACCGATGTTGTACATCAAAAACACATACGGTCATTTGGATTGGATTTTTGAAGTAACAAGCTTCTTCATCCTGAGCACTATAATTCTGTTTGTTTGTTATTGGTTCACTTATAAAAGTATTCAGGGAAGTAGTTTCGACAACTTTGTAGATTACATCAAACTCTTCTTTACTTTCTTTTCAGTTGCTTTGGGCTTTTCATTGCACAACACCGTTGCTGTTTTGGAAGGACATTTGGGTAAAAGAAGTGAATTTGTGCGCACGCCAAAATTCAACATCAACAATCTTACGGACAGTTGGAAGGGCAATAAATACCTGACCAAAAAATTGTCTCCGAACATGATTTTGGAATTTGCTTTAATGATATACTTCCTATTCGGAATGTACAGTGCAGTACCTTTGAACGACTACGGATTGTTCCCATTCCATTTAATGTTGTTCCTAGGTTTTGGATTTGTGTTTTTCAAATCCCTTACCTCTAAGGCCTAACCCATATGCAATCTTACTGGCGACTGCATAGATATCCCATTATTTTTGCTGTCGCTTGTATGTTATTTTACTGGAGTTTTGCTTACAACCTGGTTCGCACCGATTATGTAAAGTTTTTTATGCTGTTTGGGGCACTTTTTTATTTGTGCTTCAAATTAATGCAGTTTGAAAAATGGAACTTTAAGTTTCTTTTGGTTGTCGGTATCCTATTCCGATTGGTGTTTTTGTTTGCCGAACCCAATCTATCACAAGACTTTTACCGCTTTATTTGGGATGGTGAACTCATTAAAAATGGCATCAATCCCTATCTCTACACCCCAGACCAAATTTTAGAACAGGGCAAGATCGTTTTTGCCAACATGAAGGAGCTTCGTGAGGGGATGACAGATCTCAACGCAAGACACTTCAGTAATTACCCTCCAGTTAACCAACTATTTTTTGCGCTTTCAGCCTTTTTGGGTAACGGAAGTGTAATGAGTTCCATAATCGTTTTACGACTTACCATTATTTTGGCTGATTTGGGAATCCTCTATTTCGGTCGGAAGTTGCTTCAAAATATCAACCAAGCCAATCACATGGCATTTTGGTATTTCATCAACCCATTGGTGATCATCGAGCTTACAGGCAACCTCCATTTTGAAGGAGTAATGTTGTTCTTTTTTGTTTGGGCGCTTTACTTGGTTTCAAAAAACAAATGGTTGTGGGCCACACCAATTTATGCCCTTTCCATCATGGTCAAATTAATGCCACTCCTATTTTTGCCCATTTTCTTGAAATATCTTGGCATTAAAAAGAGTGCCATTTTCTATACATTGATCGGAGTAAGTTGTTTGGCCCTCTTGCTTCCTTTTTACTCATCCGTTTTTATTGAAAATTATTCAGACACCCTAGCACTTTGGTTCCATAACTTCGAGTTCAATGCCAGCATATATAATGTAGTAAAGAAAATTGCGGTGACCTATTACGAAGCAAAACCTTGGGAACTCATCGACACTTATGGAAATATAATCACCAAAATTGTGTTGGGGTTGGCTTTGCTCATCACCTTTCTTAGAAAAAATCGTAGTCTTCAATCCGTGATTACTTCCATGACGCTGTTATTGGCATCCTATTACTTTTTATCCAGCACTGTGCACCCTTGGTATATTGTTTTCTTGTTGGGCATTGCCATTTTCACCGAATTGAACTTTCCCTTGGTCTGGACTGCCACGGTAATCTTAAGTTATTTCGCCTACACCAATCCCGACAACAAAGAAAATTTATGGTTATTGGCCGTTGAATACATTTTGGTCTTTGGGGTTTTTCTTTATGAAATGATAGGTAAAGGTTCAAAAAAGTTATATTTCTTTAAAAATTAACCTACACTCCTATCACTATTCGAATTAATTTGTACTTTTAACCTCGTAATGAAAGGACAAAACCACATATTATTCCCATTGAGCGTACTTACGCCAATCAGTCCATTTACACCCCGCCGTCGTCGCCCGTAAGGGTGCATATATTCTTATGGAAATAGGTGAGTCCATTTCCGCATTGAACTTCCAATTATTTATTATTATTTTTTTCAGAATAAACGCTTGCAATGGACATTGTAGTTGCTAACGAATCACATTTTAAATACGCACAGATCATCAGTGACACCATCACTGAATCAGCCAAGGTACGCGGTACAGGTATCGCTCGCCGCACCCCAGAATATATCATTAAAAGACTTCAAAACGGAAATGCAATCATTGCTTTGGATGGCGATAAATTTGCTGGTTTCTGTTACATCGAAGTTTGGGGAAACAAAGACTTTGTTGCCAATTCAGGATTGATAGTCCACCCAGATTATAGGAATCAAGGTTTGGCCAAACAAATTAAAAAGGCTGTATTTGATCTATCAAGAAAAAAATTCCCTGATGCCAAAATTTTTGGAATTACTACTGGTTTGGCCGTAATGAAAATGAACTATGAACTTGGTTACAAACCCGTTACGTTTTCAGAACTTACAGATGATCCAGAATTTTGGAAAGGATGTCAGACTTGCAAGAATTTTGATATACTGACCCGAACCGATAGAAAAATGTGTTTATGTACAGGTATGTTGCACGACCCTCATGCCAAAAAATCGGAACCAGAAAAAATTAATAAAAAGGCTTTTCAACGATTGAAAAGCATTAAAGAAACCCTTTTCCTTAAAAAGAAAGATAAATAATAAGGTCTGTTCGACTGCGCAACGAATGTGCAACACATCTCGACTGCGCTCGATGTGACAACAAAATATAAAGCATTTCAAAATGAAAAAATTAGTTTTAGCCTACAGTGGCGGATTGGACACCTCCTATTGTGCAAAGCACTTATCGCAAGAAGAAGGCTTTGAAGTACATGCTGTAAGTGTGAACACTGGTGGATTTAGCCAAGAAGAAATCAAAGAAATTGAAACCAAAGCCCTTGCTTTGGGTGCCAGTTCCTATACTTCCATTGATGCTGTGACCACCTTTTATGATAAAGTAGTAAAATATCTCATTTTCGGAAACGTACTGAAGAACAACACCTACCCACTTTCCGTAAGTGCAGAACGAATCGTTCAGGCCATCGAAATTGTAAACCACGCCAAAAAATTGGGAGCTGGATACATTGCTCATGGAAGTACAGGAGCTGGAAACGACCAAGTGCGTTTCGATATGATCTTCCAAATTTTGGCACCAGAAATTGAGATCATTACCCCAATTCGAGATAAAAAATTGGCAAGAGAAGAAGAAATCAATTACCTACAGCAAAATGGAATTGAATATTCTTGGGAAAAGGCCAAATATTCCATCAACCGTGGTCTATGGGGAACATCAGTTGGAGGTTCGGAAACTTTGACCTCTCATCTTTCACTTCCAGAAAGTGCTTACCCGAGTCAATTGGAAAAAGAATTGCCCAAAGAATTGAAATTGACCTTTAAAAAAGGGGAATTGGTTGCAATTGATGGTGAAGAAAACTCACCTGTGGCAAATATTGAAAAACTTTCAGCAATCGCATCAAAATATGCCATTGGAAGGGATATCCACGTAGGAGATACTATCATCGGAATTAAAGGAAGGGTTGGTTTTGAAGCCGCTGCCCCTTTGATCATTATAAAAGCGCACCATTTGTTGGAGAAACACACCTTGAGCAAATGGCAACAATACCAAAAAGAGCAATTGGGCAATTTCTATGGCATGTTGTTGCACGAGGGTAATTATTTGGATGAAGTAATGCGCAACATCGAAGCCTTTTTAACCGATACCCAGAAAAATGTTTCGGGTGATGTATTCATCACTTTACATCCTTACCGATTTGAATTGAACGGAATCGCTTCCGAACATGATTTGATGAACGCTTCCTTTGGAAGTTATGGTGAAATGAACAAAGGTTGGACCGCTGACGATGCCAAAGGATTCATTAAAATATTGTCCAACCCAGGTAAAATTGCAAACCACGTAAACCAAGATTCATGATCAAAGCAGGAATCATAGGAGGTTCTGGATATACGGGCGGGGAATTGATTAGAATTTTGCTCAATCACCCCCAAACCGAAATCGACTTTGTTTTCAGTACCACTAGGGCTGGCAAATCCATTTCATCCGCACATCAAGACCTTTTGGGACAAACAGATTTGAAGTTTTCAGGGGAAATCAACCCGAATGTAGATGTGGTTTTTCTTTGTTTGGGGCATGGGAATTCAACCTCATTTTTAAACGAAAACCAATTTTCAGCCTCCACAAAGATTATCGACCTCAGCAATGATTTCAGGTTGCAGGCAGATGCTAATTTTAATGGGCAACGCTTTATTTACGGGCTTCCAGAATTGAACAAGTCTGCTATAAAAGCTGCTAACGCCATTGCAAACCCAGGATGTTTTGCCACCGCCATTCAATTGGCATTATTGCCATTATCCAAAGCTGGATTGTTGAACAACGAAGTGCACATTAATGCCGTTACGGGAAGCACAGGAGCAGGTGTTGGATTATCTGCCACCTCCCATTTTAGCTGGAGAAACAACAACGTTTCTTGGTACAAACCTTTCACCCACCAACATTTGGGAGAAATAGGTGAAAGCTTGAGTTCCTTTGGAAATGCTGTGGGCAAACTATTTTTTATGCCGAATCGAGGAAATTTCACACGTGGTATTTTGGCCACTGCCTACACCAAATACGAAGGAACCTTGGAAAAAGCTAAAGCGCTTTACCAAGATTTTTATAAAGATGCCGTTTTTACCCATCTTTCGGATGAGGAACTGCATTTAAAGCAAGTTGTGAACACCAACCAGTGTCACATCCATTTGCACAAACACGAAGACCTTTTGTTAGTGACATCGGCCATCGATAATTTATTAAAAGGAGCTTCTGGACAAGCCGTTCAGAACATGAACTTGATGTTCGGTTTCCCTGAAACCGAAGGTCTATTGTTAAAAGCGGGGGTATTTTAAATAAAGACTGGGTCGAGCTGTCACATCGAGCGGAGTCGAGATGCGAGACCTTTATCAAAATACACATCTCTCGACTGCGCTCGAGATGACAAAAAAGTAAAATATGAAAGTAGCCATCATAGGAGCAGGAAACTTGGGATTGGCCATTGCAAAAGGCATTTTGCACAGCAATGGAGCCACCACCATGTACCTCACCAAAAGAAACACAAAGTCCATTCAGGAATTTGAAAAATACGGGAATGTAACCGTGACCTCAGATAACCAGGAAGCCGTAAAAAACTCGGACATCTTGATTTTCGCCGTGCAACCAGGTCATTTTACTACCATTTTGGAACAAACCAAAGACCTTTTGACCGAAAAGCATGTGATCATTAGTACCATCACAGGTTTCCGTATTCCAAGAATTGAAGAAATCATCGGTTCGGATAAGTACATCATCCGAAGCATGCCGAATACGGCCATATCGGTGGGCAAATCCATGACCTGTATTTGCTCCAACGAATTGGGCAAAAAACGCATTGATTTGGCGAAAGCCATTTTCAACCGTATGGGCCACACCTTGGAAATTCCTGAGGAACAAATGCAAGCTGCAACGGTAATCTGTGCCAGTGGTATTGCTTTTTGGATGCGATTGATAAGAGCAACCACACAAGGTGCCATTCAATTAGGGTTCGATGCCAAGGAAGCCCAAGAATTGGCTATGCATACCTGCAACGGTGCCGCTAGCCTATTGATTGAATCAGGAAGTCACCCAGAAGAAGAAATCGACAGGGTAACTACACCAAAAGGTTGCACCATTGAAGGTTTGAACGAAATGGAGCACCAAGGATTGAGTTCATCATTGATCAAGGGAATTGTTTCCTCCTATGAAAAAATTAGCCACATCAGAAAAGCATAAACCTTTATTGTCCCCTTAAGGGGACTTTAGGGGTGTAAAAACAAAAAAATGAAATTATTCGACGTATACCCTCTTTACAATGTAACCCCAATTTCTGCCAAGGGCATTGAAGTTTGGGACGACAAAGGGGAAAAGTATTTGGATTTTTATGGTGGTCACGCCGTGATTTCTATCGGACACACACATCCGCATTACGTAAAACGGATCAAGGATCAATTGGACCAAATGGCTTTTTACAGCAACTCGGTTCAAAACCCGTTGCAGGAAGCCGTAGCTGAAAAACTTGGTGTTTTATCTGGTTGTGAGGAGTACGACCTATTTATGTGCAATTCTGGGGCAGAAGCCAACGAAAATGCGCTGAAAATGGCTTCCTTTCACACGGGGAAATCCAAAGTTATTGCATTCAACAACGGATTCCACGGAAGAACCTCGGCGGCGGTTGCCGCAACGGACAATCCAAGCATCAATGCACCCATCAACAAACAGCAAGAAGTCACTTTTTTGGCCTTGAACGATTTTGATGCCTTTGAAAAAGCCATCACCTCGGATGATTATTGCGCGGTGATTTTGGAAGCTATTCAAGGTGTAGGTGGATTGGATGAACCCACTACCGCGTTTTATCAGTTTATTGCTGAAAAGTGCAAGGAAAACAATGTAGTTTTGATTGCCGATGAAGTACAATCAGGCTATGGCCGTAGCGGAAAATTCTTTGGATTTCAACATCATGGGGTGCAACCCGACATTATTTCCATAGCCAAAGGAATGGGCAATGGTTTCCCTGTTGGTGGTGTATTGATCCATGAAAAATTCACACCCTCTTACGGACTTTTGGGAACCACTTTTGGTGGAAATCACTTGGCCTGTGCCGCAAGTTTAGCTGTTTTGGAAGTTTTGGAAAACGAAAACTTGATTAAAAATGCTGCAGAGCTTGGCGCTTATTTCAAAACAAAAGCAGCTGAGATTCCTGAAATCAAAAAAGTGAAAGGGAGAGGATTAATGATCGGACTTGAATTTGATTTTGAGGTAGCCGAACTCCGCAAAAAAATGATTGTGGAACAGCACATGTTTACAGGTAGTGCCAAGAACAAAAAGCTTTTGCGATTCCTACCAGCGTTGAACATCACCAAAGCCGATATCGACCTATTTTTTGATGGTCTTAAAAAAGCATTATAATGAAGCATTATTTATCTGTTAACGATATAGAATCGCTCCCCCAATGGGTGGACGAAGCAATTAAACTAAAAAAAGACCCTTATCAATTTGAAGATTTGGGCAAGCATAAAACCATTTGCCTGTTGTTTTTCAACAATAGTCTAAGAACACGTTTGAGTACACAAAAAGCGGCCATGTATTTGGGCATGGAAGTGATGGTAATGAATTTTGGCAATGAAGGTTGGGCTTTGGAATATGGTGACGGCACAGTAATGGACCAAGGCACATCGGAACATATCAAAGAAGCTGCACAAGTGGTTTCGCAATATTGCGATATTGTGGCTATTAGGGCATTTGCAGGTCTTCAGGACAAAGCAAAAGACGAATCCGAAGAGGTCATCAACGGATTTGCCAAATATGCCTCGATTCCAGTGGTGAATATGGAAAGTTCAGTGGGTCACCCCTTACAGGCGTTGGCAGATGCCATCACACTGGAAGAAAACAAATTGGACAAAAAACCTAAAGTGGTACTGTCCTGGGCACCTCATCCTAAAGCATTGCCACACGCCGTGGCCAATTCTTTTGTGGAGATGATGAAATTGCAAGATGCTGAATTTGTGATCACCCATCCAGAAGGTTACGAGCTGAATCCAGCCATCACCGAAGGTTGTACCATTGAGCATGATCAAGACAAAGCTTTGGAAGATGCCGACTTTGTATACGTTAAAAACTGGAGCAATTATACGTATTATGGCCAAGTGCTGAACAAAGACACCAACTGGACCATGACCGAGAAGAAATTAGGGAAGGCAAAATTCATGCATTGCCTACCTGTTCGACGAAATATGGTGGTGGAAGATGCAGTGTTGGATGGAAATCAATCTTTGGTGGTGGAGCAATCCAAAAACAGGATTTTTTCCGCACAGATCGTATTGAAAAAAATATTGGAAAACCTAAAATGAAATTAAAAGGAAAGGTCTGTATTGTTACTGGAGCAACCAGTGGAATGGGAAAAGCAATTGCTCAATCCCTTGCTGCTGAAGGTGCCCAGCTTGTACTTTCTGGTCGCAACCAAGAAAGAGGTGCGGCCTTGGAAGAAAGTTTGGACAATGCTATTTTCCTTTCTGGTGATATAACAGACCCATCCTATAACAAAAAATTGGTCGATACCGCAATCGAATTGTATGGTAAACTGGACATCCTATCATTGAATGCAGGGGTTCTTGGATTGGGAAATGTTGAGGAACTGTCTATTGATTCATGGCAAAATACAATCAATACCAATCTCAGTTCCATATTTTATCTTTGTAAATATGCGCTTCCCTACTTGCAAAAAGAACCTCAGGGTAACATCCTGATAAATGCATCAATTGCAGCTTTTAAAAGTTTTCCAAATCATCCAGCCTACTGTGCCTCAAAGGCAGCATCAGTGGCTTTAATGAAGCAAATGGCGGTTGAATATGCGCCTAAAATTAGGGTAAATGCCATATGTCCTGGCCCAGTGGACACTCCTTTGTTATGGGAATCTGCCAAGGCATTCAAAAATCCCGATAAAGCGGTTGAAGACGCAAAAAATGCAACACTACTAAATAGATTGGGCACACCAGCAGATGTGGCCAAGCTAGTACTTTTTCTGGTTTCCGAAGATAGTTCATGGATTACGGGAACCACAGTAACTATAGATGGTGGTATTATAAACACTTAGTATGAAACAAAAATTATCCATAGTAAAAATTGGTGGCAACGTTATTGAGGATGCCGAAGGATTTGAGCACGTACTCGGTCTGTTTTCCAAAATGGAAGGAAATAAAATCTTGGTTCATGGTGGCGGAAGAAAAGCAACCGAGCTGGGTAACAAACTAGGAATAGAATCCAAAATGGTGAATGGCAGAAGAATTACGGATGCCGATACCTTGGATATTGCACTCATGGTGTACGGAGGTTTGGTGAGTAAAAAAATCGTGGCAAAACTTCAAGCTTTGGGTACCGATGCCATAGGCATGAGTGGTGCTGATGGTGATGCCATCCGTGCGCATAAACGACCGAAGAAAAATGTAGATTTTGGTTTGGTGGGTGATGTGGACACCGTAAACACCTATGCGATTTTTAAATTGCTTCAAGCTGGTTTTACACCCATTTTTTGTGCTTTAACACACGATGGAAAAGGGCAGATGTTGAACACCAATGCAGATACCATCGCGGCTGAAATCGCCATTGCTATGTCCGACCAATTTGAAACAACCCTTTACTATTGTTTTGAAAAGAAAGGGGTGCTTCAAGATGTAAATGATGAAAATTCTGTGATTCGACATATCGACTCCAAAGGATACGATGAGCTTTTAGCTTACGGTATAATTGCTGACGGTATGCTTCCCAAAATGCACAATTGTTTTTATGCGCTACGCAACCACGTAGCCAAAGTATGTGTAGGAAACAGTAGCATGCTCGAAGCCAACAACCCCGATTTTACGACATTGACTTTATGAAAATAACACAAGACATACTTACGGAAAAAGCCATCGCCTTATTAAGGGAACTCATTTCCATCCCCTCATTTTCGGGTGAAGAGGACAAAACAGGAGATGCCATTGTCGCTTTTCTTCAAAGTTTTGGAATTGAAACCCAAAGGCAATACCATAACATCTATGCGTTCAACAAGTATTTTGATGAAAGTAAGCCTACCCTTTTGCTCAATTCGCACCACGATACGGTGAAACCGAACAATGCCTATACCAAAGACCCGTTTGATGCCCATGTGGAAGATGGAAAACTCTATGGTCTGGGCAGTAATGATGCAGGGGGCTGTTTGGTATCCCTTTTGGCCACTTTTGTTCACTTTTATGATAAAGAAGGGTTGAGCCATAATATAATTATGGCCGCCACGGCAGAGGAAGAAGATGCAGGTGAAAAAAGCATTCGTGCCCTCCTTCCTATTCTACCAAAAATTGACGTGGCCATCGTAGGAGAACCCACTTTGATGGATTTGGCCATCGCAGAAAAAGGTTTGGTCGTATTTGATGCAGTGGTAGAAGGAACTCCATCGCACGCAGCGCATCCGAACGATGACAATTCCATTTACAACACTATTGAAGTACTCCAATGGTTCAAGGATTATACTTTTGAAAAAGTGTCCGAAGCCTTGGGTGAAGTAAAATTGACCGTAACCCAAATCAATGCGGGAAAACAGCATAACGTAGTACCTTCACAAGTAGATATGGTAGTGGATGTACGCGTGAACGATTGCTATACCAACCAAGAAATTGCAGATTTGCTTCAAAAAGAAGCACCTTGCAAAATGATACCTCGTTCCCTTCGATTAAATTCATCAAACATTGACCCAAATCACGATTTGGTAAAAAGCGGATTGGCCTTGGGTCGAGGCACCTATGGGTCACCCACCTTATCCGACCAAGCAGCATTGAGCTGTCAATCGGTAAAATTGGGCCCTGGTGATAGCACTCGCTCCCACTCCGCCAACGAATTTATTTATGTAGACGAAATTGTGGAGGGGATTGACCTTTACATCAAAATCCTAACAGGATTTTTACAATAGGCTGTCAGTTCGAGCGCAGTCGAGAACAAAATAATATGATTCCCACCTTCGTGGGAATGACAAAACTGAAATTATGAAACTCTGGGATAAAGGATTCAGTACCGATAAAAAAATAGACCAATTTACCGTAGGCAACGACCGAGAACTCGATTTGGTCCTCGCGAAATACGATGTGATTGCCTCCAAGGCGCACGCCAAAATGTTGGGCAAAGTTGGACTATTGACCGAAGATGAGGCCAAAGATTTGACCAAAGGGTTGGATGAAATTGCCAAGGATATCGAAAAAGGCAAGTTCACCATTGAAAACGATTTTGAGGATATGCACTCCAAAATCGAATTTATGTTGACCGAGAAATTGGGTGACACTGGTAAAAAAATCCATTCCGCGCGTTCCAGAAACGACCAAGTTTTGGTGGCCATGCAATTGTACTTAAAGGATGAACTCACAGAGATCAAAAATCAAGTAAAAGAACTTTTTGATTTGTTGATGAAGTTGGCTGAGAAACATAAAAGTGTTTTGCTACCTGGTTACACCCACTTGCAAATTGCTATGCCCTCCTCTTTTGGACTTTGGTTTTCTGCCTATGCCGAAAGCTTGATAGATGACCTCTACTTTGTACAGGCCGCCTATAAAGTGGCCGACCAAAATCCATTGGGAAGTGCCGCAGGTTACGGAAGCTCTTTTCCTATCGATAGAAGTTTTACAACTCAAGAAATGGGCTTCGATACCCTTAAATATAATGTGGTTGCTGCTCAAATGGGCCGTGGGAAAGCGGAAAAGGCAACTGCATTCGGAATTTCGAGCGTGGCAGCTACCCTATCCAAAATGGCAATGGACATTTGCCTGTACATGAGCCAGAATTTTGATTTTATCTCTTTCCCTAACGAGTTGACTACGGGAAGTAGCATAATGCCGCACAAGAAAAACCCAGACGTTTTTGAATTGATCCGAGCAAAATGCAATAAGATCCAAGCGGTGCCCAACCAACTGATATTGATCACCAATAATTTACCGAGTGGTTACCACCGTGACCTGCAATTGGTAAAAGAAGTGATTGTTCCTGCATTACAAGATATGCAAGCTTGTTTGGAATTGATGACTTTCAGCTTAAAGGAAATCAAGGTGAACAAATCTATTTTGGAAGATCCAAAATACGACTACCTTTTTAGTGTGGATACCTTGAACGAATTGGTAAAAAGTGGCATGCCGTTCCGTGATGCCTATAAAACCATGGGTAAGGCCATAGAAAATGGCAATTTTAAACCCAAACGTGATATCGAACATAACCACGAAGGCAGTTTGGGCAATTTGTGTTTGGAGGAGATAAAAAAGAAAATGGAAAAGGTATTAGGATAAATTGGATAAATTGTGGTGGAATTCAAACCATGATTTAAACATCAACTATGCATAAATCCATTACCCTCTGTATTCTTCTTTGTTTTTCGGTTGTTTGCTTTGTTTCGGCCCAAGACATCTACCAAAAAAATGAGGGAGTAGATGTGCAACACTATGTTTTTGCACTGGAGCTAAACGATGAGAATAACCAAATTAAGGGGGAAGCTCAGGTAACCGTCCTTTTCAAAGAAAAGGCTGTTCCTTTTGCTTTGGATTTAATTCAAAAATTGGGTGAGTTTGGTATGGAAGTGACCGAAGTACTGGATGGAGATTCCAAAGCCAATTATTCCTATGCCAACAATAAAATCAATATTGTTCCAAACACTTCAACAGATTCCATTCAGACGTATACCATCAAATATCAAGGCGTTCCCGAAAGAGGTTTGGTGATCGACACCACCAAATATGGAAAACGCTCCTTTTTTGGCGACAATTGGCCCAATTTGGGAAGACATTGGTTGCCCTCCGTGGATCATCCGTACGATAAAGCCAGTTTGGAATTTCGAATTACCGCTCCCGAGCATTATGATGTTGTGGCTACGGGCAAAAAAGTGGAGGAAAGCAATCTCGAAAACGGGTATAAACTTACCATTTACAAAGAACCTGCCCCAGTTGCCATCAAAGTGGTGACCATTGGGGTTACCGAATTTGCAAGTCGAGTGGTGGACTACGTGGACGACATCGAGGTTTCGGCCTGGGTGTACCCGCAAAATAGATTGGAAGGTTTTGGCGATTATGAAGTCGCTGGAAATGTCCTTGAATATTTTATCGACCATATTGGGCCCTATTCCTATGCAAAATTGGCCAATATGCAGGCCAAGACCCAGTGGGGCGGATTGGAAAATGCGGGCACCATCGCCTATTTTGAAAATTCGGTCACGGGAAACAAAACCGTGGAGCCTTTAATTGCCCACGAAATTGCACATCAATGGTTTGGGAACTCGGCTACGGAGAAAAGTTGGAACCATGTTTGGGTGAGCGAGGGATTCGCAACCTATTTCAGCATTTTATACCTCGAAAGTGTGTATGGCGATGAGCGTAGAAAAGAGGATTTGGCCACAGACAAACAACAAATCTTTGATTATTACCGAAAAAATCCTGCTCCCATTGTAGACCTATCCATAAAAGATCCGATGAAGGTATTGAGCACCAACTCTTACCAAAAAGGAGGTTGGGTATTGAACATGCTTCGCCACAAATTGGGTGATGGTGTTTTTTGGGAGGGTATTCGTCACTACTACGCCACCTACCAAAACGGCAATGTGCTTAGTGAGGATTTCCAAAAATCCATGGAGGAAGCTTCAGGCCAAGATTTGGAATCCTTTTTTAAGCAATGGTTGTATGTAAAAGGCCATCCACAGATCAAATGGGGATGGACGTATTTGAATGGCAAGGTAAAAATCAAATTGGAACAACAACAAGACCATCATGTGTTTCAGTTTCCTTTGGAAATAGGTTTGGTAAAAGATGGGAAAATGACCATCAAAACCCTAGACATTAAAAACCAAAAGGAAAATTTGGAAGTTGAATTTGACGGCCAACCCGAATCCGTTGTTTTGGATCCCAACGAGTGGACGTTGTTTGAGGATATGGGGAAATTTTAGATTCATATCTTAAACGATAAGTACATTCCTATAATTCCATCGTTTTCCAGTCCAACTGTAACAATCTAACCACTTCAATCTCCTTACAAGAAAACCATAACCATGTATCGAATAGTTTTCTTTCTTGTATTTGTTTCCTCCTTTGCATTTGGACAAACCCAACTAAAACCGCCATCCGAATTTTACCCCAAACAAAAAACCAAAGTATTGGTGGTGGGCACTTTTCATTTTGATTTTCCTGGCTTGGATCAATTAAAGACTACCGATGAGAACAAAATTGATGTACTCAAAGAACCCAAAAAGTCAGAATTAGAGGAATTGGTGGCCTACATCAAAAAATTTAAACCCACTAAAATTGCCATTGAGGCCCAGCCTAAATGGAACACTATGGAAAAATATGAGGCGTACAAAAATGGAGAGCATCGCGACAATCGTGACGAGCGCTACCAATTGGGCATGCGTATCGCCATGGAAATGGGATTGGATTCCGTTTACGGCATAGACACTTGGGCTTTGAGTGACGATTTGTACAAGAAAGATTCCATTTACTTAAAATCTTTGGTTGGTGAAGTGAATTGGGACATGGAAGATCCTTATTGGAAATACGCAGAAGCTTATTTTGAACATCGCGATAAGATGATGAAACAAGTTCATTTGTTGGACTATTTCAAATCCATGAATTCCAGAGAAGCTCACAATGCCAATTTTGGACTATATCTTACAGGTGCATTTTCCACTGGCGGTATGCAGGGTGCGGATAATTTGTCCATTTGGTGGTACAACCGCAATGCCCGTATTTTTTCCAAATTGGTACAAATCACCGAAAGTCCTGAAGAACGAATTTTAGTGGTTTTTGGTAACGGTCATGCTGCCATTTTGCGTCAATTATTGGAGGCATCACCTCAATACGAATTTGTGGAGTTTAGCAGTTTGGAAGAGAAGTAAAATGAGCTGGATAATCTTTAGAAAGTAGTTTTTAAGACATCCATTCAATCTCTAAAAACCAGCTAAAATTACACAATCAATAAATTGAGGTATTGAATATTGATTCATTGTTAAAAATTAAAGTAATTTATTACTTTTGGCGCACAAACTAACAATGACAAACAAACTCCTAGCCCCCAACCTTTTTGTTGTTCTTTTCTTTGGTGCCCAAAGTCTTTTTGCCCAAAAGAAAAATGCGAATTTCAACATTCACATCAACAAAACCACCGAAACCTTTATCATAGATGGTAAGGGCGACGAAGAAACTTGGAAAACTGCCGAACCAGCCCAAGATTTTTATATGGTCCTCCCCATGGACGACCGTAAAGCCACCCAACCCTCGGAGATTAAAATGGCCTACGATGACAAGCACATCTACCTTTTGGCCACGTTCTTTAAAACACCAGGGAACACCTATGTGGTAGAATCGCTTCGTAGGGATTTTTCCTTTGGTGGCAACGATAACTTTTTGTTGTTCATGGATCCTTTCAATAACCTTACCACTGGTTTTAGTTTTGGGGCCAACGCCTATGGCGCACAGTGGGACGGCACCATGTCCAACGGTGGTAGCATTGACCTGAATTGGGACAGTAAATGGGTATCCGAAGTGCAGGTTCTTGAAGACAAATGGGTCGTAGAAATGGCCATACCCTTTAAATCCATTCGCTATGAAAAAGGAGTGAAAGAATGGGGTATCAACTTCTCTAGATTGGATTTGAGTACGAATGAAAAATCGAGTTGGACGCCAATTCCGAGACAGTTTCCGACCGCTTCATTGGCATACACAGGAAATCTGATTTGGGACAATCCTCCCCCTAACCAAGGTCTCAATTAT
Source organism: Flagellimonas zhangzhouensis (assembly GCF_900102925.1). Taxonomy (GTDB): domain Bacteria; phylum Bacteroidota; class Bacteroidia; order Flavobacteriales; family Flavobacteriaceae; genus Flagellimonas; species Flagellimonas zhangzhouensis. Next base: position 208,619 of record NZ_FNKI01000001.1, read on the forward strand.
TCCATTATCCCCTATGTTTTGGGAACGGTGGGCAATTCAACCATTGAAGATTTACAATATGATAATGAGGTGAAAGTAGGTGGTGATGTAAAACTCGGACTTTCTTCTTCGCTGAATCTAGATTTGACCTTAAATCCTGATTTTTCACAGGTCGAAGTGGACCGTCAAGTAGCCAACTTGACCCGTTTTGAGCTCTTTTTTCCAGAACGCAGACAGTTTTTCCTTGAAAATGCCGACCTCTTTGCCAGTTTTGGATACGGATCTATTCGCCCGTTCTTTTCAAGACGTATTGGGTTGGGCGTTCCCATTATTGCAGGTGCCAGAGTGAGCGGTAACCTCAACCGTAATTTACGTTTGGGATTAATGGACATGCAAACAGACAAATTGGACGAAACGGGGCTACCCAGTCAGAATTTTGCTGTGCTTTCATTACAGCAAAAGGTGTTTTCCCGTTCCAACATTGGTTTTATGTTCGTGAACAAAGAATCATTGAACTACAATTCACTTTCGGACAGTTTACAGACGGAATACACCAAATTCAATCGAAATTTAGGGCTTGAATACAACCTTGCATCCGCCGATAACAAATACAATGGTAAGGTTTTTATGTTGAAGTCTTTTGGCCCTGATTCTTCTTACAACGGAATTGCACAGGGTGCACACTTGGCCTACAACAGTAGAAAATGGAACTGGAGAATTCAGGAAGAATATATCTCGGATGATTTTACTTCTGAGGTGGGATTTGTACCGAGAACCAATTACATCAAATTTAGTGGTTCGCTGGGGTATCAATTTTTACCTGCCAGTAAAAAGATAGTAAGTCACGGACCAAAGTATACTGGTTTTTACTTTTTTGACCCAAACATGAACTCCACCGATTACGTATCCATAGTAGGTTATGAAGTGAATTTTTTGGATAGAAGTTCCGTGAGCTTGGATGTTTTTAATGAATATGTGCAACTTTTAGCTCCATTTGACCCCACTAACACTGGCCAGGAGGAATTGGAGGCAGGATCACAACACCATTGGAACGGGGTATTTATGCAATACCGTTCTCGACCAAAAAGCCTATTCACTTATGAGATGAGCAGTCGTTTGGGACGTTATTTTTCAGGAGGATACCGCACCAATCTAAATGCGCAATTGGGGTATCGTTTTCAACCCTACGCCCGTATAGGAGCCACATTGAGCTATAATAATTTGGATTTGCCCGAACCTTGGTACACTACTGATTTTTGGTTGGTAGGTACAGAGGCAGATATCACTTTTACCAATAAATTATTCTGGAATACTTTGTTCCAATACAATGAGCAGAACAATAATTTTGGCATTAACTCCAGATTGCAATGGCGCTACGCCCCTGCCTCTGATTTATTTTTGGTGTTTAACAACAATGAGCAGTTATCGCCTTTAGAGGGAAATTTATGGTCGTTGACGCTTAAGTTCACGTATTGGTTCAACAAATAGAATCTTAACCTTACATCTTCACACGATTACCTCTGGACGAATGGTCTTGTTTTTATGACTGATTTTTTCGATATTGACTATGTGTGATACATCACATTTAAAAATCAACCCAACAAACAATACCGCTTTTAATATCGTATTGGTTAGAAATGAAGCCAGATTCCATTACCATTGCTCAGATCATTCATGAAACTACCGAAAAGGAACGGGCCGAAGATTTTGCTGTTTGCTGGATTAAGGATGAAGTGGATGCGATTGAGATTGACCATGTTCAGTATAAAAACGTATCCAATTCCATCTATTTTATCAACCCAAAGCATCAATGGAAGGTTTTAAAAAAGGACAATATCTCTTCTTGCGGTTATATTTTATACCTAGCCCCTGAAGTGTTGAACCAACCCTCATTGAGCCATCTTCACATCAACCAAGTTCGAATTTTTAATGGAGGTGAAATTCCCTTGTTCAAATTAAGCCCTGGTATTGAGAAAAGAACACAGGCCATTTTGGAGATGATCGACGAACTTTTGGGTTCCCACCTCAATCATAAAGATGATGCTATTTTATCCTTGTTAAACACCTTTTTTGTGTATTGTGATGGACAATGTAATATTAAGTCCATTGCATCCAACAACAGTTCCAAAACCAATGTGGTCTATAATTTTAAGTCGCTGGTGAACAAGCATGTCTCCAAACATCACGAGGTTGCACATTATGCGGACCTTCTCCATATTTCACCCAAATATTTGAACGAGTGTGTAAAGGAGGTGCTCAATGTAGAGTCCAAGAGCATTATTATTGAGCAACTATTGATGCGCTCCAGACACGCCCTTAAATTTTCGAGTAAAACCATTAAGGAAATCAGCTTTGAACTGGGTTTTACCTCCCCTGATTATTTTAGTTACTTCTTTAAGTCCCATACAGGAACAACACCCTCTGCCCTTAGAAACAATTAGTTGCACCCATAATCTAGGGTTTTACCGAGATTTTCACATTGTCTTTTCTATGTTCTCGACCTAATTTGAACCAAACTTTAAATTATGGACCGAAAAAAATTTATTAAAACCTCTGGAGTGGGATTGGGGTTGGCTCTTATACCTGGATTACTTCAGGGACAAAACCGCAACTCCGAAACCAATTTTACCAAAGCCAACGACCCAAAAATTATTAAAGAAACTGAAGGGAATGTTCTGAATGTGATTGGAGATATTCAGACCCATAAAGTTTCTGGAAAAGATACGGGCAACCAAATTGTGGAATGGGTGAGCAATGTAGATCCGGGTGTTGGGATTCCTCCACATATCCATACCAAAGAGGATGAAATTTTTAGGGTGATCAAAGGTGAAGTGGAAATTATGGTTGGTGGAAAAACTACCCTCTTAAAGGCTGGAGATATCGCTTTTGCACCTAGGGATGTTGTGCATGCTTGGAAGGTTGTAGGCACTGAAAAGGCTCAAATGATTTCAAGCGCATTCCCAGCGGGAATAGAAGTTATGTTTGCCGAATTGGCGCAATTGCCACCTGGACCGCCAGATTTTGCCAAAGTGACTGAAATTTGTGCCAAACAAGGCATCAGTTTTGTATAAAAAACGCTTCAAAATATAGTAAAGGCGGTTTGATTTAAAAATCAAGCCGCTTTTTGTTTTTAGATCCATCCATCAACCCAAAAGGGGCATTCGTCAATTGGCAGTTATTTTTAGCCCTTTGATTTATGATCTTACGGTAAATACCACTTGAGGTAAATCAATAAATCCCGTATCGTCATGAAAAACCGATTACTTATCCTATCCCTATTTATTGCTTACTTTATGTTTGGCCAATCCTATTATAAGGCCGATATCCTTTTTGCCGATGGCTCTACGCAATCCGGTTATGCCAAACTTCCAAATGGAAACCAAAAAAAAGTCAGTTTTAAAGGTACTGAGGATGATCAACCCATCAGCTTAAAAAGTGATGACTTGTTTCAAATCCTTTTTACACTGGAAGATGGACATCAATATGTCTTGGAAAGAAACGCCATTAAAATGCAACTCACCCGTAAAAATGGAGAACTATACACGAATATCACCAAAAAGAAAGGCTGGTTGTTACTGGCCAGAACCCATAAAAAATTGAATTACTACACCGCTGGACAGCGATACAAGATTGATAAGGACGGAGATTTTAAAATAACCAGTTCTGGTCAAGTGGGGTTCACGGGTATCGGCTATTATTTTAGGCGACCCAGCGAGGATGTGGTCACATACATTACCGCCCAAATGTCAGGTTTTCAAATTGGGCACGAAAAAAGTTTTCGAAATGCGGCCTCTACCTATTTAAGCGATTATAAGTCCCTAGCAAAACGCATAGATGATGGAGAGTTTAAAAGTAAGCAGCTGGATGAGGTATATGAGTTATATATTTCGAATTAAAATACTTAATGTTTAAAGACAAGGTGGATACTTTGGGACAAATAGTATGGTTCGCCATACCTTTTACACCATTGTTCACAATTCCCATCATCTGTAAATTGAGTAACAGCAGAAAAATTTACAGAATTCTCTGGGGACTTGGATTAGAACTAATTATGTCATTGATACTTTATCTATTGAGCATATCTATAGTTTTTAGAAACGGTATGGGAGCCTCATTAATTTAAATCCATCAACCCAAAAGGGGCATTCGTCAATTGGTGGAAAATTTAGCTTCACTTTTTCCTGATCTTCATTTTTCAAGTTATAATACACGTTTGAAGAATGAAGAACCCTCGCATTTTCTCTTTGCAAGAAATCCGCAAAAGAAGAAAGGAAAAACAATTTAAAGGAGACAAAGTTGTTTGCTGCATCTGTAATGCAACCTACATGGAATTTGGGGTCTTTGGCAAACAAAACAGGCCCAATGCACAATGCCATAATTGTGGATCACTAGAAAGGCATCGATTGATTTGGAAATATATTCAATATAAAAATTTAATGGAGCACACGGTTAGATTGCTCCATTTTGCCCCAGCCAAGGCTTTTTACAAATCATTTTCGGCTTTGGAAAATTTGGAGTACTATCCTTGTGATCTCTATCCTAACCTTTATACATATGGTGGGACTGTGAAAATCCATAAAGTTGATATTACCGAAATCCCCTTTGAGGACAATTACTTCGATTTAATATTGTGCAACCATGTTTTGGAACATATCGAAAACGACCACCTTGCCATGAATCAGTTATATCGGGTAATGAAACCTAGTGGCTCAGGTATTTTTCAAGTTCCACTGGATTATAACCGAGAGCATACCTACGAAGATTTTTCCATCACCTCCAAAAAAGGAAGATTAAAGGCCTTTGGTCAAAAAGATCATGTGCGTTGGTATGGACAAGATTATAAAGATCGGTTGGCAAAAATGGGGTTTCAGGTTACCGAAGATGACTACGTATCATCTTTTTCCGTCGAAGAGCAATTTCGATTTGGGTTGGATCCAAAGGAGAAGATTTATTTGTGTAAAAAACCTAAATAAAATCTTCATCCATCAACCCAAAAGGGGCATTCGTCAATTACTAGTGGCTTTTTAAGTCAAAAAAAGCTTAATTCAATCAGTTGATAGAAAACATCCAAAATTGCTTGAATATGATGAGAAATTGTTTTTTACCACTTTTATTTGCTCTTAGTGTTTATTCAAGTTGCTCCTCACAGGACAAAATTCTCTTCAAGGAAATAGATTCAATAAAATTATACTTAGAAACCTATTATCCAGAAACAATAGAACAAAATAAAGACTATCCCGCATTAATTTTTTTTTTCGGTGGCGGTTGGAAAAACGGCAATCGCAAACACTTTCTTAATCACGCCAAATACTTTTCTAAAAGAGGAGTTGTATGCTTTTTGGCTGATTACAGAACAGAAAGCAAGAATCATACAACCCCATTTGAATCACTTAAAGATGCCAAATCTGCCATTAGGTTTTTAAGAAAGCATGCATCTCAATTTAACATTGACAAATCCAAAATTATTGCATTAGGAGGTTCTGCAGGCGGACATTTAGCCGCTGCAACCGCTTTCATTGATGATTATAACGAAGCAACTGATGATTTATCACAAGATTGCAGGCCCAATGCATTGATACTATTTAATCCTGTAATTGATAATGGTCCAGGAGGATATGGCTATGAAAGAATCGGAAAGAACTATAAAAACTTTTCTCCCTTGCACAACATTAAAAAAGAGGCACCTCCCATAGTAATATTTCTGGGGACTGAAGATCAATATATTCCTGTGGTAACAGCACAATATTTTCAATATGTTGTTGAAAAAATTGGTGGCAGGTGTGATTTAAAACTTTATCAAGGAGAGAAACATGGATTTTTTAATCGAAATAATTTTAAACTTTACAAAAATACTCTTTTAGAAGCCGATAAATTTTTGGTCTCTTTAAGATACCTAGATACAGCTCCTATTATAAAAATAGAATAAATCACTACTGGTAAAAAGAATTGAGTTTAATATACTGGAATTACTTAAGGAACCCAAATTAAGGCAACCTTGATAAACATGAGAGATATGGAGTTAAATACATTATACCCTGTAATGGATAATAAAATTTACTAAATAAATACCCAAAACTTGAAAATTCCTATATGAACAACAGGATTTATCGTATAAAACCATTGGTACATGAAAATACTGAACCTATAAGTTTAAATTTACTTTCTTACTTTATATTCTTCAAATTAATCACCTCCTGCTCGGTCAAATGTCGCCAATGACCTCGTGGCAAATCTTTTTTGGTAAGTCCGGCAAAAATAACACGATCAAGCTTGGTTACTTGATAGCCCAAATGCTCAAAAATACGGCGTACAATGCGGTTACGTCCACTGTGAATTTCGATCCCTAACTCACGCTTGGGTGCCCCTTGAATAAAACTGATACTGTCCACATGAATAGGTCCGTCTTCCAATTCCAAGCCTTCTTCAATTTGGTGCAAATCACGAAGACTTAGCGCATTGTCCAAATGCACATGATAGATCTTACGAACGCCATGTTTTGGGTGGGTCAATTTTTTGGTAAGATCACCATCGTTGGTGAACAACAGCAATCCTGTTGTATTTCTATCCAAACGGCCAACTGGCAACAATCGGGCATTGGTGGCACTACTGATCAATTCCATTACGGTTCTTCTGCCCTTTTCATCACTAGTTGTGGTGATAAAGTTTTTGGGCTTGTTTAAAAGAATATATTCCTTTTTCTCCAAACTAAGGCGTTTGCCATCAAAACGAACATCATCGGAACGCTTTACCTTATAACCCATTTCGGTAACAGGTTTCCCGTTTACGGTCACATTCCCAGCAGCAATGTAAGTATCAGCCTCCCTACGCGAGCAAATCCCTGCATTCGCAATAAAGCGATTCAATCGAATCTCATCGGGATTGGATTTTTTCTGTGGTTGATCTTGTTTGGGTCTTGGTCGTGAAGAAAAATTCTTGCCAAACGGTTTTCTTGAATCACCCCCTCGGGTAGGTCTTGCAGGTCTTCTGCCTCTGTTATTGTCTGATTTCGCCATCAGTCGTAATTTTTTTGCAAATGTACTCTTTTTCGGTTCCAAAAAACCTTAAGCACAAAGAATTACAAAATTCTGTTCAGCACTACATCCACATCGATCAATAAAATACTAAAAACCCCAGCTACAATAATGAATTTAAGTATGTTATGTAACCAGAAGTAATGTTTCTTTGCTTCAGCCTTCCAAAGTAAAAACAGGAAAATTACCAATAACAGAATACAAGCTGAAAAATAGAGATACATGTAGCCAATATCAAAAGTTTTGATGAGCAATAAAGCTGGAATCAAAGTGAGAACAATGAGCAATCCAATCAAAAATTTCGAAACTTTAGGGCCATAAATAATTGGGATGGTCCTGTAATTTTGGGCCATATCACCAGGCATACTTTCCAAATCCTTGATCATTTCGCGTGCCAAAATCAGCAAAAAGAGAAAAATGGCGTGCACGAATATCACCGTTTGAAAATTGCCATAATACACAAAAACCACAAAAAAAGGCGCAATTGCCAAGGTCGATGATACCAGATTTCCAATAAAAGGAATGCGTTTAAGCTTATGGGAGTAAATCCAAATGCCGAAAATATATGCTGAAAAAAACAACACTGCCCTGAAGGAAATATAACTGGCTGCAAAAACAGCCATGAAATTCAAGATAAAATAGGTGGTCAACTTAAACCTCTGACTCACCAAACGATCCAGCATACTTTTGGTGGGTTTGTTGATCAAATCCTTTTCAGCATCGTAAAAATTATTGATGATATAACCACTGGCAATGGTCAGTGCGGAAGCAGTCACAATTAAAAAAAGATTGAGATCCAATACCACATCGCGCAAACGTGTGTTGGGTGCCAAAATATAAATGGATGCCAAATATTGGGCGAGGGTAATTACCAAAATATTGTAGCCCCGAACCACAGAGAACAGACTCAATAGCTTAAACAGCAAGAGTTTGTTTTTTCTGCTTAGCATGAAATGGCTTTTTTAGAAGTTGTAGACCACTTCCAATTTGTGGCCTTTTAGGGCAGTTTTTGCTTTTTCAAGATCTTGGGTGAAGCCCAAAATATATCCACCACCACCAGAACCACATAGTTTAAGATAGTAGTCGTTGGTTTCGATTCCCTGTTGCCATAGTTGATGGAACTTGGAAGGAATCATAGGTTTGAAGTGGTCAAAAACGACATGCGAAAGTTGTTTTAGATTTCCGAACAACGATTTTACGTTGCCACTCAAAAAATCTTCCACACAGGCATCAGTATGCTTCACAAATTGGTCTTTTACCATATTTCTGAACCCTTCCTGCTTCATTTTTTCCATGAAAATCTGAACCATCGGTGCTGTTTCCCCAGTGATTCCACTATCCAATAAGAAAACGGCTCCCTTTCCTTCGGTATTTTGCGAAGGAATACTGGTCGATTCAATATTATCTTGTGAATTGATTAGAATAGGTAGGCTCAAATAGCTGTTCAAAGGATCCAAACCAGAGGATTTTCCGTGAAAGAAAGATTCCATTTTACCGAAAATCTTCTTCAACAACAACAATTTTTCACGAGTAAGGTTTTCCAAAATGGTGATTTTATCGTTGGCATAACGATCATAAATCGCAGCCACCAAAGCACCACTACTTCCGACACCGTACCCTTGGGGGATAGAACTGTCAAAATACATCCCATTGGCAATATCGGTCTCCAAAGCTTCCAAGTCAAAAGAAACCAAGTTCTCTTCCTCTTGCTCTAGATTTTTTAAATAAGCTGCAAATCCCTTAAGACTTTTGTTGGAGTTCCGAGCCATTTCGGAATCATTCTTATCCCGTTTTAAGGCACCCTTAAAAAAGTTGTACGGTATGGAAAGCCCTTTGGAATCTTTGATGATGCCATACTCTCCGAAAAGTAAAATCTTGGAATAAAATAATGGACCTTTCATATGCTGATACTAAGATACAAACAATTTTGTTTGATTTTTAATTTAAATCGATAAACAAAACTATATCATCTTTAAAATCCTGTATTGTTGTCAAAATTCATGGCAAATAACGCAAAAAAATGGCTTAGCTGTTCATTTTTAACCCTTTATTTCAACGGCACCCTTTCCTACTTGATCATTTATATATTGGCCATTTTCGCAATATTGGGCCAATTTTTGGTCAATAAACTTTTGCACTTCTTCTTTATGATTTAAAGGGTACAACACATGTACATTAGCTCCAGCATCCAACGTAAAGCAAACAGGAACTTTGGTTTCTTCGCGATATTCCCAAATCTTGTTGATGATTTCCAACGTATTGGGCTTCATCAAAATAAAATAAGGCATACTGGTCATCATCATGGCATGTAAGGTCAAGGCCTCGCTCTCCACGATTTTGATAAAGCCTTCCAAATCCCCTTTAGCCAAAATAGGTTTCAAGGCATCCAAGTTGTCAAATGCTTGTTGAAATCTGGTTTCGGCATACGGATGACCGTGCATCAAATTATGACCAACCGTACTGCTCACTTGTTTTTCACCTTTGTGGACCAAAAGAATGGTATCACAATAACTTTTGAATACCTCATGTACTTCAAACGGATAGGGAACTCCAAATTCATCAGAACTATTTGGAATATTTTCGTGGGCGCCCCACTGTACTAAATCCCCTTTTACGCTTCTGCAAGCACTTCCCGAACCCAATCGAGCCAAAAAGGATGCTTTTGTATAAAACAAGGTATCGTCCATTTCTGGATTTAGCTGCTTTTCAATATCCATCAAACACATGGACAATGCAGCCATCCCACTGGCTGAAGATGCAATTCCACTACTATGTGGAAATGAATTGGAAGTTTCTATTTGAAAATGATATTCCTTTAGGAATGGAAGGTATTTTTCGACACGCTCAAAAAATGTCTGGATTTTTGGTTTAAAATCTTCCCTTGGCTTTCCTTCAAACAATAGATCAAACGAGAAGGCTTCTTGTTCATCTTTCTTTGTAAATGCAATCGAAGTGGTGGTTGCACAGGTATCCAACGTAAAACTGACAGAGGGATTTGCTGGAATCTGGACTGGCTTTTTTCCCCAATATTTTACCAATGCAATATTGCTTGGAGCCTTCCATTTTACAAAACCATTATCTGGAAAATTGGAATAGGATTTGGGCAAAAAATCTTGTTCTGTCATACCAAAGCTGTTTGGACAAATATACGGTGCATGCCACATTCAGGGAATTGGATTGAAATAAATTATTATTTTAGTCAAAGTTGCGCCAACCATGAAAAAAAGAATTGTTTACATAGCGATTAGTGTTGCTGTTTGCCTTGTTATAGGTTTTCTGTCGGGAATTGCCACGCAAAGTTCTGTAAACGACTGGTATGTAACACTGAACAAGCCTTCCTTTACGCCTCCAAATGAACTTTTTGCACCAGTTTGGACCTTGTTGTACACTTTAATGGGTGTTGCCGCAGGAGTGGTTTGGTCTAAAGGATACCACCACATTTGGGTGAAAACTGCTCTTTATCACTTTGTGTTCCAATTATTATTGAATGCACTCTGGAGCATTGTTTTTTTCGGTTTGAAAAATCCTTTTGGTGGTATGATTGTCATCTTGGCCTTATTGACCATGATCATATTGACCATTAAATGGTTCCGTGTAATCAGCAAACCTGCCGCTTTGATGATGGTTCCCTATTTATTATGGGTTGCGTTTGCCGCAGCATTGAACTATAAAATTTGGGAGCTTAATCCGTAGCGAGGGCAAAAACAAATTCAAGTTCAAGTTCAAACTCAAGTCCTAGGTCAAATTCAAAGTTCAATTACATGGTTTGGGTCATTTCCAGCAATTTTTGCATGGTCTTTAAATTTCGTGTAGTAGCTTCAACCTTAAGCTTTTTTTCAATGAGGTTATTGTTGAGTTTGGCATTTCCATATCCATTTTTACAAAGTAAATAGACACAATTATCGGAAACCTGAAAATCCTCATGTACATATTTTAATTGATTGAATTCTGAGGTAACATCTGTGGAAGGTTTTTGTTTAAGAAGGACAAAATAAAGTTTGTTTTCTTCCTCTTTGCCTAAAAATGGATTGGATTTTATAATAGCATCAATCTCCTTCGCTCTCAAAGTTAAAGTCGGAACTTCAAATCCAAATTGTTTTTGAATGGTATTGAAAATTAATTGTTCAAGCTTGGATTTATCCTGTTCCTTACTTTCAAAAACAACATTACCGCTTTGGATATACGTTTGTACATTTTGCAGGCCAACTCCCTCCAAAACAGCTCTCAAATCTGCCATTTTGATTTTCTTTTGACCACTAACATTAATGCCCCTTAAAAGGGCTACAAACATACTCTCCATAATTAGCTAACTGTTACTCAGATTAAATTTATTAAATTCAAGGGCACATAAATTTATTAAATGAACCAATATATTCTTGCCTTGGACCAAGGCACCACGAGTTCCCGTGCTGTAATCTTTGACAAAAAAGGGACTATAATTTCCATTGCCCAAAAAGAATTTACCCAAATTTTCCCTAAACCTGGATGGGTTGAACATGATCCCGATGAAATTTGGTCTACCCAAGCTGGTGTCGCTGCCGAAGTGGTGAGCAAAAAAGGACTTAAAGCGGAACAAATGGCGGCCATTGGCATCACCAATCAGCGTGAAACGGTTGTGGTTTGGGATAAAAATACAGGTCATCCTGTTTACAATGCCATTGTTTGGCAAGATAAACGTACAGCCGATTATTGCGATGCTTTAAAAAAGGATGGGAAATCGAAAATGATTCGTGAAAAAACGGGCTTGGTCATCGATTCCTATTTTTCGGCCACCAAGGTCAAATGGATATTGGATCATGTGGAAGGCGCTCGCGAAAAGGCAAAAGCTGGTGATTTGGTTCTTGGGACGATAGATTCCTGGTTGATTTGGAAAATGACCGAGGGCAATCTTCATATTACGGATGTAACCAATGCTTGTCGAACGTTACTCTTCAACATCAACACTATGGATTGGGATGAGGATTTGTTGGAATTGTTCACCATTCCAAAAAGTATGCTTCCCGAAGTGAAACAATCCAGTGAAGTTTACGGAAACACTTGCCCAAATTTCTTTGCCTCCAAAATTCCGATTGCTGGTATTGCAGGTGATCAACAAGCTGCTTTGTTCGGACAAATGTGCACTCAAAAAGGGATGGTAAAAAACACTTATGGTACAGGGTGTTTTATGTTGATGAACATTGGGGAAAAACCCATCATTTCAGAAAACAATTTGTTGACCACGGTAGCTTGGAAAATAAATGGAAAAACACATTATGCCCTCGAAGGCAGTATTTTTATTGCTGGTGCTGTGGTGCAATGGTTGCGAGATGGATTGGGAATTATTAAAAAATCGTCCCAAGTGGAAATGTTGGCCACATCTGTTGATAGTTCGGATGGGGTGTATTTTGTTCCAGCATTTGCGGGGCTTGGTGCCCCACATTGGAACCAACATGCCCAAGGCACCATTTTTGGCCTTACTCGAGGGAGTACCGATGCGCATATTGCTCGTGCCGCATTGGAATCCATTGCCTACCAAACCATGGATATTTTAAAAGCCATGGAGGCTGATTCTGGAATTTCCATAAAAGAACTTCGTGTTGATGGTGGCGCCACAGTCAACAATTTACTGATGCAGTTTCAAGCTGATGTTTTGAATACGACGACTGTTCGACCCAAAATTGTGGAAACGACCGTAATGGGTGCGGCTTATTTAGCTGGATTGGCTGTTGGATATTGGGAAGATGCTGCCGAAATTCAGGATATATGGCAATCTGATGTGCACTTTACGCCTACTGAAGATCGTGAAACCATTGAAAAAAACATTCAGGGCTGGTACCGAGCAATCAAAGCTTTGGAATACTGGACCGAAACCGAATAATATTTCCTTTCAAACTTATTTTTGATTTATGACTCCTTTTATTTCTGAAATTATAGGCACTTTTTTACTCATTGTTTTAGGGTGCGGCGTAAATGCCAATGTGTGCTTGCAACAAACTTATGGCAACAATTCTGGTTGGATCGTGATTACCACGGGGTGGGCCTTAGCTGTTTATACGGGTGTTGTGGTTGCAGGACCTTATAGTGGTGCCCACCTCAACCCAGCAGTTTCTATCGGATTGGCTGTTGCAGGAGAGTTTGATTGGGCCTCTGTACCTGGTTTTGTGGTAGCGCAATTTATTGGAGCAATTGGCGGTGCATTTACTGTTTGGTTAATCAATAAAAAACATTTTGAAGCTACCGAGGATGGTGCATTAAAAAGAGCTGTTTTTTGCACTTCCCCTGCAATCCCAAATACATTGCTCAATTTGGGTTCGGAAATCGTGGGAACATTTGTGCTCATATTTGCGGTACTCTTTTTTACTGATGCCACATTAAGTTCCGACAATACCATAATAGGATTGGGTTCACTTGGTGCATTACCCGTTGCTTTTATTGTTTGGAGTATTGGACTTTCCTTGGGAGGTTTAACTGGATATGCCATCAACCCTGCACGTGATATGGGGCCACGAATTGTACATGCTTTAGTACCTATAAAAAATAAAGCGGATAAGGGTTGGAGCTATTCCTGGATTCCAATTGTTGGACCAATTTTAGGAGCTACGATTGCAGCTGTGGTTGCTATAGTTTTGCAGTAATTAAGTGGAAGAGGCAATGGATTGGGCCGCCAAATAAGCTCCTGTCCACGCATTTTGAAAATTGAATCCACCCGTTATGGCATCTACATTAATGATTTCTCCTGCAAAATAGAGATCGGGATATAATTTACTTTGGAAGGTTTTAAAATCAATTTCCTTAAGATCAATTCCTCCTGCGGTTACAAATTCTTCTTTAAAGGTGCTTTTCCCTTCCACTTTAAAGGAGCATGCCGTAAGTTGATTGGCCAACTCCTGCAGTTTTTCTTTGGTTAAATCAGCCCAGCGTTCTTCGGGTGAGATTTGGGCACCAGCTACCAATTTTTTCCAAAGTCGATTGGGCAAATCCACAGCTTGGGTTCTAAAAACAGTTTTTTTAGGTTCCTTTTGTTTTACCTCTCTTAAAAAGGCTTCTATGGAATCAGCTGTATACTCTGGCAACCAATTCACCTTGATTCTAAAATTGTATTTATAATCATTTAGCAAATTAGCTCCCCAAGCTGAAAGTTTTAAGATAGCTGGTCCGCTCAATCCCCAATGCGTGATCAAAAGTGGTCCATCAGAAAATAGTGCCGACTCTTGGCTCACCTTACTTTTAAGATTCAATGCTCCTTTGTCGACCATAAACGTTTTCTTGGGCAACACCTCAACTTCGGCATAGGTGCTTATCCCTGGAATTCCTTCAATCCGCTCATCTTTTATATTAAAGGTAAAAAGTGAAGGAACGGGAGGGATGATTTTATGACCCAATGCCTCCAGAATGTTCCAGATTTTGGGATTGCTTCCTGTGGCCAACAATAATTTTTTGGTATGATAGTGTTTGTTCATGGTGGTAACTTGCCACCCTTCTTCCAACTTGGTTATTTGTTTTACCGAACTATTTTTAAGGATATCTACCCCTAATCGTTCCGCTTCTCCCAACAAACAATCAATAATGGATTGCGATGAATCGCTTTTTGGAAACACTCGACCATCTTCTTCAATTTTTAAAGGAACTCCTCTTTCTTCAAAAAATGACATGACATCCATTGGGGCATATTTATGGAAAGGGCCCAAAAGCTCCTTTTTACCCCTTGGGTAATTTGTAGTTAGTTCTTTTGGGATAAATTCCCCATGGGTTACATTGCAGCGACCCCCACCTGAAACCTTTACTTTGGACAGAACGGTCTTACCCCGTTCAAAAATGGCAATATTGAGATGAGGGGCTTGCTCGGCAATATGAATGGCTCCATAAAAACCAGCTGCACCGCCACCAACAATGATTACATCGAACATTAGTTCACCCTTTCCGGATAATTGGTGATAATCCCGTCTACCCCAAATGACTTCACTTTTTCGATGTCAGCAGGTTCGTTTACTGTCCAAGTGTACACCTTTAAGCCTTCTTCATGCATTTGGTTTACATTTTCTTGGGTCAAGGTTTCAAACTGTGGATTAATTGCAGTTGCCTTAAGTTCTTTTGCTTTTGCAATGGCTTTTAAAGGGTCTTCACTGGTAAGTACAGCTATTTGAATACTATCGTTATACCCTCGCATATCTTCCAACTCGTTCCATTTAAAACTGGAAATGATGAAATTTTCAGGAGACCATCCTTGTCTTTTAATATAGCTGGAGGTGATGAAATTCACCCTGTCTGCAGTACCATCACCTTTTAATTCGATATTGAGAGCGACCTTGTTGTCAATTAATCTTAACACATCTTGAAGCATCGGGATTTTATGCCCTCCATCCAAGGTCAACTTTTTCATGTCTATTATATTGAAAAGCTCCAAAGGACCACTTCCATTGGCAAGTCTATCTACAGTTTCATCATGAAAAACCACAATTTCTCCACTTTCGATTTTAAAAACGTCGATTTCAATCATGTCAACACCCAAGTCCATAGCTTTTTGAATTGAAGCCAAGGTATTCTCTGTTTCGTGGCCCATGGCACCTCTATGTCCAATCACCAACGGTTTAGAATTAGTCATTTCGCAACTTGTTAAACATATAATGGCAGCTAAAGTTACAAGTAAGTTTCTCATTTTATTTTGGTTGTTAGTTGGATGCTAAAAATACGATTTGAAAATGAAATTAAGCAACAGGAATCATCCTTCAAATCCTACTTTACGCTATTTAATTCAGGATTACTCCTTTACACTAAAAATATAGGATTGCAATGGTTCCAGTTTCACTTTGAATTGGCCTTTGCCCTCTTTTATATGAAGCTCGGGTTTTTCCTCTCCATACAATTCATCCATCAATCTATAATCACCATCCATGAGATTCCATTTGGAAACCACATCTTCAGGAAGTTTTAAATCAAAGGCATAATTTTTTTGTGCATCGAAATTGGAAACTATGATCAGTTTTTCTTCATCGCTCCATCGAACATAGGATAGCACACGATGGTCGTAATTCTCTGTATTATCTTTATTATAAAAGTGAATTTCTTGATACGCTCCCATCAAAGCATCACTTTTAATTGTAAAGTTGAGCAAACGTTTATAAAAATCACGAAGATCCTTTTCCTGCGGAAGTAATTGACCTCCATCAAACTTTTTATTGTTCACCCATCTTTGATGATGTGGCACTCCAATGTAATCAAAAATGGAGGTTCGGGTAGGGTCTCCAAAACCTGCATCTTCTGCACCGGGCTCCCCCACTTCTTGTCCAAAATATATCATGGTAGGGGAAGTGCTCAAAGTTGCCGAAACCACCATGGCAGGTTTTGCGAGGGTTGCATCACCAACAAAATCAGGACTGGCTATCCGCTGCTCATCATGGTTCTCCAAAAAGTGAAGCATATGGTGTTCTATATCTTCCATGCCACGTTGCACTACCGGAATATGGTCGGTCCAACCATAACCTTTCATTATGTGTTTAATGCTATCGTATAATTCGACTTTATCGTAGAGGTAATCCATTTTGCCCAAATGGATGTAATCTCTGTACAAACTTGGATTGTAAACCTCAGCTAGCAAGAATGCATCTGGATTTTTCATTTTGATGCTGGAATTCATATAACTCCAGAATTCAACGGGAACCATTTCAGCCATATCAAAACGGAAGCCATCTACACCAAAATCCAACCAATAAAGGGCAATATCTTTGAATTTATCCCAAGAATCGGGCACTATTTTATCTTTCCAGAACTCGAAATGGGCTTTATAATCCATATTTCGGTAGGGTTCTGGCAGCTGTTCAAAATCTTTTGTTCCATCGGGACGCACCCCGTAATTTATCTTTACCGTTTCGTACCAATCGTTAAAATTTGGTTGTGCTAAACGTGAACCATTGCCTGTCCATTTGGCTGGATTTTCTTCGAATTTGGAATCGGCCAAAGGGTTTTTATCACCGCCCAAAGGCAAATAACCATCTTGCCACTCAGGTACCTTAAAGGATTGCCCTGGGATATAATAGAAATTATTGTTTACATCGTATTCTTTAGTGGTATCATCAGCTGCTCCAAAATCGGACACACCCTCTGGGTTGGTCACACCCTCATAGTTACGGGCCACATGATTGGGCACAATGTCGATAATTACCTTTAAACCCGACTTATGAGTTCTTTCAATCAGCTCTTTAAACTCCTGTAACCGAATAGCAGGGTCTAGGGCCAAATCTGGGTTTACATTATAATAATCTTTTACAGCGTAGGGTGACCCTGCTCGCCCCTTCACAACATCGGGATCATCATTAGAGATTCCATATGCTGTATAATCGTTTATTACTGCATGGTGAGGAACCCCGGTGTACCAAATATGTGTAACCCCTAAATCTTTAATTTCTTGAAGTGCTTCTTCGGTAAAGTCAGCAAACTTACCCACGCCATTTTCCTCGATTGTTCCCCAGGGTTTATTGGTGGTGTTGGTGTTTCCGAACAAACGGGTAAAAACCTGATAAACTACTTCTTTCTTTTTCATAGTTATGGGCTGAGTGGTTTTTGTTTCGGTTTTCTGCTTACACGAAGATATAATGGCAAAAACAACCAAAAAAGTGAGTAGGGAATTTGTTTTCATGTAGTTGAAACTATTTTTTGGTCCAAAGAATTAATGGGCAATGGAATCCCTGATGACCAAAGTAGGTTCGAGTATTTTGGTTTGATAAGTTTCTTCCTCGGCTTCGCTTTCGATTTTATCGATTAGCATTTGAGCGGAGACCTCTCCCATTTTTTCGCCATGTTGCGCCACAACAGTTAAACTTGGATTGGCATATTTGGACAAAACGCCATCAGTAAATCCGATAAAGGCAATGTCTTCTGGAATTCTAAGTCCTTTTTCTTGTACTAGGCGCATGCTGTAAACGGCAAAAATTTCATTGACGCACAAAACGGCATCTGGCTCATATTTATTCAAGAAGGATTTTATGGCTTGCTCATCCATTTCCATGGAATCCATTTTAAGCATTAGATCGGTGTTAATCCCAAGTGGGCTTTCTTCCAATGCTTTTTTATAGCCGTTGGTACGCTCCTTACTTACACTCAAATAATCGTCCGTTGTAATCAGGGCTATTTTTTTCTTCCCTTGATCGATAAATTTTTTGGTTGCTTGATAAGCTCCCAATTCATCATCAATGACCACTTTATCGCATTCAACTTCCTGAGTAATCCTATCAAACAAAACAACAGGAATTCCTTGTTCGGTAACTTCCTTTAAATGATTGTAATCGCCTTTGCGTTGGGTTTCGGAAGAAAGGGACATAATAAATCCGTCGATACTCCCATTGGCCAACATTTCCATATTGATCACTTCTTTATCAAAAGATTCCTCGGACAAACATACAATAACATTATACCCTTTGGCATTGGCATACTTTTCAATACCTCGAATAACCGTAGTAAAAAAGTGATGGACTATATCCGGAATAACCACTCCAATATTTTTGGTGCGTTTGTTTTTTAAACTGATGGCAATATTATTCGGCTTGTAATTATAGAGTTTGGCAAAAGCCTGTACCTTCTCCTTGGTATCACGGCTTATTTCCTCACTATTTTTTAAAGCTTTTGAAACTGTGGAGATGGAGACCTCCAATTCCCGGGCAATATCTTTTAACGTAATCTTGGCTTTCAACGATATGGAATTATCAATTCTGGATTAACATGGAAAATTACTCAATATAGCATTAACAAATTGTCAAAATGCTTCTTTTTAACAATTTCAATAGCAGTTTAACATGCCCAATTTGCACTTTCCCAGGGCAATCAAAAAATAAAATACTATATTAGGGCATATATTGCGGAATTCGCAATTTCTACAATCACTTATATTATTTAATTAAAAATAAGGAAATAATAATTGTTGTTTTTACACTTGTCGAAGTTATTAACACTAAAACGTTTTCGTATTATTATGCGATATGCTTAAATTTTGATTAACCTTTTTTTTATATATGTTTAACACTTGAATTAAAATTAACTAAACTTTAAATTAATTATGAAGATTACGCTACTGAAAAGCTTTTTGCTTCTTGGGGCATTTCTGTGCTTCGGATTGGCAAAGGCTCAAACCGTATCTGGTACCGTTTCGGACGCTAACGGACCGCTACCAGGAGCGAGCGTGTTGGTAAAAGGTACTACCAATGGTACGCAGACCGATTTTGATGGTAATTATACCTTAAGCGACATTGGAAGTTCTGCTGTATTGGTGATTAGCTACATTGGCTACAGTACCCAAGAAATTCCTGTAAATGGCCAATCCACAATTAACGTTACACTTCAAGAAGATGCGCAGGCATTGGACGAGGTTGTAATTATTGGTTACGGTCAAACTACAGTTAAAGATGCGACCGGTTCGGTTGCCGCTGTAACCTCGGAAGATTTTAACGGTGGGGTAATTTCATCCCCGGAACAGTTGATCCAAGGTAAAACATCCGGTGTTCAGATCACCCAATCAAGTGGTGAGCCTGGTGCTGGTATTGCCTTGAGAATTCGTGGTACTGCATCAGTTCGATCAAACAACAGTCCATTATTTGTTATTGATGGTGTTCCTGTAACCAACGAAAGTGTATCCGCCAGTGGTGCCGATGTTGGTGTAGGTACCAGTGGTTCTAAAAACCCTTTGAACTTCTTGAATCCAAATGATATTGAAAGCATGAGTATCTTGAAAGATGCTTCTGCAACTGCCATCTACGGTTCTAGAGGTGCTAATGGTGTTGTGGTAATTACCACTAAATCTGGAAAAGGTGGAGGATCACAAGGACAATGGGGTTTCACAACCAATTTAAGTATCTCCAAAGTGGCCAACACTTATGATTTGTTGACTGCTGAAGAGTTTATTGAGCGTGGAGGTTCCAACTTAGGAGGTGCCACAGATTGGCAGAACTACATCTTTAGAACTTCTGCTTCTACAGACAACAACCTTTCATATGCCCAAAACTATGGTAAGGGTAATGTGAGAGCCACTTTTGGTTACTCTAAGCAATTTGGTGTTATCGAAAATACCAACTTGGAAAGAATCACAGGTAGAGTAAACGCTGCTCACCGTTTCTTTGATGATAAGTTTAGAGTTAACTTACAAGCTACTGTTTCAAGAATCAACGATCAAGCACCGTTTATCAGTAGAACTTCGGGTAGTACTGGTGACTTGCTTGCAGCCGCTTATTATGCAAACCCAACGCTAACAGCAAACCCTGGCATTAGTGCTGCACCAGATAGAAACCCTGCCAACCTTTTGGCTTACTACGATGATAATACCCATACCGATAGATTCCTTGGAAACCTATCTTTGGAGTATGACATTACGGAAGAATTGACAGCTAAATTGAACGTTGGTTATGATACTTCCAGTTCAACAAGAGGTCAGGTTTCAGGACCACAAATTCTAGCCTTGAACAATGGTGCAGAAAACAATGGTCGTGCTGCTGTAAGTAATCTAGACACTGAAAACCGTTTGGTAGAACTTACTTTAAACTACAACAAACAATACGAAAACTCTAGTCTTGATGCCCTTATCGGTTTCTCCTTCCAAGATTTCAATAGGAAAGGACAAAACATGTTGGGTCAAGGTTACGGAACTGCCAACTTAGGAGCTATTATTGATGCTACCAACAGTGCTTATGATGCTACTTACAATTTGGCAAGTAACTATCAAGCCTATGGAATCGGTACTTTTCAAGATGATGCGGATGCTGGTGATCAATTCAGAATTTTGGGACTAACTCCAAATGTGAACGAATCTACCTTGACATTGCCAAACATTCCAATCGATGCCTTTACAGTAGATACTTTTGATAATACTGATGAGTTACAGTCATTCTTTGGAAGGGTTAACTACACGCTAATGGATAAGTACTTGTTTACTGCGACCGTTAGAGCGGATGGTTCTTCAAGATTTGGTGGAAATAACCAATACGGTTACTTCCCTTCAGCGGCTTTCGCATGGAAATTAAACGAAGAAGACTTTACGGGCGATGCCTTCTCTACTTTGAAAATGAGATTGAGCTGGGGTATCACTGGTAACCAAGATGGTCTTGGTTATGGGCAGTTTGTGAACAGAACAAGATGGAACCAATTAGGTATCGGTGCTAATTCACAGATCACTTCACCTGCAACATCTGAAATTGCATTCGCTAACCCAGACCTTAAATGGGAATCAACAACCCAATACGGTTTTGGTATTGATTTTGGATTCAACAACGATCGTTTCACAGGTAACATTGATTTGTACCGTAAAGAAACAACAGACATTCTTTTGAACTTGCCAGCTGTACAGCCTGCAACTTCACCATTCGTTTTCCAGAATGTTGATGGTAAAATCATCAACCAAGGTATTGAATTTGGATTGGATTACGACATTCTTAGAGGAGAGGACTTCAACTGGAATGCCAACTTCAATATTTCTTACAACCAAAACGAGTTGACCAATTACAATGGCCCGAACATTCAAGCGGGTAACCTTTACGGACAAGGTCTTACGGGAACAACTTCCCAAATCTTGACCAATGGAAAACCATTGTTTACATACAACTTGCGTGAGGTAGACGAAAACTTTAATGTAGATACCGACCCAACCATTTTGGACAAGTCAGGTCTTCCTAAAATTATTTCAGGTTTCTCTACTTCTGCTTCCTACAAAAACTGGGATGCATCAGTATTCTTCTCAGGTCAATTTGGACACTATGTGTACAATAACACAGCTAACGCTTTGTTTGCAGCTCCACAGATTGGTAGTAGAAACAACTTGAAAAGCGTAGTGGACAACGGGGTTACACTATCTGCAACAAACCCAAGTACATATTTCTTGGAAAAAGGAGATTTTGTAAGACTTCAGTCGGCTTCGATTTCATATAACGTTCCATTAAGTGGCGATGGCTCATTAAAGAGTATGCGTCTTAGTGTAAACGGTCAGAACTTGTGGTTAATTACAGACTACAGCGGTTTAGATCCCGAAGTAAGCACTAGTGATGTACCTGCAAATGGTTTGCCATCAGCCTCTATTGATTATCTTCAATACCCAAGACCGAGAACTTTCACTTTTGGGGTTAATGTTACATTTTAAAAAAATTGCAAACCATGAAGAACATAACTAAATTTTTAAATATTACACTTTTGGCCTCCTTGGTGTTTTCCTGCACCGATTTGGAGATTGAAGGTACAGACTCATTAATAACAGACGGGTTTGCTGGAGTAGCAAACGTGCAAGGTGAAGTTGCTAACCTTAGAAACATTGTTGCAGGTGGACAATTGGGTAACCAAGAAGGTCTATTTGCTCTTAACGAGGTATCAACAGACGAATATATTGTACCAACAAGGGGTACTGACTGGGGGGATAATGGTAGATGGTTGTCTATTCACAGACAAACATGGAATGCCGAACTTTCCGATATTACAACACCTTGGAGAGAATTGAACAGTATTACTATCAATGCCACACGTATTATCAGCCCAAAAAGTGTGAATACTGCTGGTGGAGATATTACTGAGCAAAAAGCTGCAGCTCGTTTTTACAGAGCTTGGGCCATGCATTGGATTTTGGACATGTGGAGACAGGTGCCTTACAGAGATGTGGACCTTCCAAACAGTGCAATTCCTGATGTATTGACTGGTCAACAAGCTATTGATTCTATTGTAAACGATTTGAACCTAGCTATCCTAGATTTGCCAGACGTTACTGCTGGTGACGGAATTGCATTAAAATCAAATCCAACAAAAGCCTCTGCTTTGCACCTTTTGGCAAAAGTTCATTTAAACAAGCACGTTTACCTTGACACAGCTGCGGACCCTGCAGACATGCAAGTGGTTATCGATGCAGTTGATGAAATCGCCGCAAGCGGATATACTCTAGCTGCTTCTGGGGAATTCTTCGATATTTTCAGACCTAGCAATGATGTTGAGACCATTTGGTGGTCACCAGCCGATGCTGGATCCAGAATGTGGCACACATTGCACTACAACCAAAACTCTCCTGGAAATGATGGAGGGGGATGGAATGGATTTACAACTCTAGCTGAGTTCTACGATCTATTCGAAGGTCCTACAGACACCAACTATCCAAGTGATGGTCAAGAAGAGCGAAGAGGTGTGGTTCACGATCCAAGTACAGCGAATGCTGAAAACCTTGGTATCGGTTTAGGTTTCTTGATCAACCAACAATATGAGCAAGATGGTACCCCATTAAATGCTAGAAACAATGTTGGTGGAATTCCATTGGTATTCTCAAGAGAAACCGAAAAAGCGGAATACACTTCTCCAGGTGATAATGCTCAATTGGAAACTTCAGGTATCAGAATGTTGAAATATCACCCTAACGAAGAAGGTGGTGATAGAAGACAGCACGTTGTTAAATATCGTTTTGCAGATGCTTATTTGATGAAAGCTGAAGCTATGTTCAGAATGGGTACAAGTCCATTGGCCATGATCAACGATTTACGTGCCACTAGAGGTGCCTCTGCACTTACTTCAATCACAGAAGATGATTTATTGGCAGAAAGAGGACGTGAATTGTACCAAGAATCTGTAAGAAGACAAGATTTGATCAGATTTGGACAATACCTTAGAGCATGGAACCTTAAAGAAGCTGCAGATGCAACAAGGTTGATTTTCCCAATCCCAGTATCTGATGTTTTGGCCAATCCAAACCTAGTACAAAATCCAGGTTACTAAACATAAAGTTTAAGTTGTTTTATAACACCAATGCCGCCCACCATCCGTGGGCGGCATTACTTTTTTTGGCATCCAATAAATTTCAATAAAAAATAGATTAATGAAATATTAATGGAGGCCTATTATTTTGAGATAACCCCTCATCTTGGTAGATTGGAGGCTTGATATTGCCCTATATTGCAGAATGTTGGGAACGGAGAATTTCTATGAGCAAATGAATTTCCGAGTTCCTTTTTTCGGTTGAAAAAGAAAATTAAAAATGAAACTCAATTATATAACGGTTTGCCTTCTTCTATTGGTTATTTTTTCCTGTAAAGACACAGGTGAAAATCCATCTCCAGAGGAAGAAAAAAAAGAAACACTATTCACCCTGTTGCAACCTGAAGAAACAGGAGTGCAGTTCGTCAATAAGGTGGTAAACCAAAAAGACTTCAACATATTTAAATACCGCAATTTCTATAACGGTGGTGGAGTTGCCATTGGGGACATCAACAACGATGGCCTTCAAGATATTTATCTCACAGGCAACATGGAGCCCAACAGACTCTATCTGAACAAAGGCAACATGCAATTTGAAGACATTTCCGAAAGTGCAGGTGTTTTAGGAAATAAACCATGGTCCACTGGGGTAACTATGGTCGATATTAACCACGATGGCCTTTTGGATATTTACGTCTCCAATGCAGGGAACATGGAAGGCAATAACCACGACAACGATCTCTACATCAATAATGGAGACCTCACTTTTACAGAAAAAGCCGATGAATATAATCTAGCAAAAACAGGATTTACCACACATGCATCCTTCTTCGACTTTGACAAAGACGGTGATTTGGATGTGTATATTCTAAATAACAGTAATATTCCCGTAAGCAGCTTGGGCTATGCAGAACAGCGTGAAGTTCGCGCACAAGATTGGGAAGGAGTTCCACATATTTTTAAAGGTGTTGGGGATATGCTTTTACGTAACGACAATGGAAAATATATCGATGTAAGTGAAGAAGCTGGTATTTATGGAAGTTTGATCGGTTTTGGATTGGGGGTTTTGGTCACTGATTTTAATGGCGATCTATATCCAGATATTTATGTTTCCAACGATTTTTACGAAAGGGATTACCTCTATATCAATCAACAAGATGGCACCTTCAAAGAAGAAATCAACGATTGGACCTCGCACTTGAGCCTTTCGGCTATGGGTATCGATATTGCAGACATCAACAACGATGGACACAATGATATATTCATTACGGATATGCTTCCAGAAGACGAAACAAGAGTTAAATCTGTAATGGAATTTGAGGGTTATAATATCTTCAACCTAAAACAAAATAAGGATTTCGGTCAACAGTACATCCAAAATACGTTACAGCTTAATAATGGAAATGGCACTTTCTCTGAAGTGGCATACTACAGTGGCATTGATGCAACAGATTGGAGTTGGGCAGGACTGATGTTCGATATGGACAACGATGGCCTTAAAGATATTTTCATTACCAACGGAATCAATCATGACCTTACCGATTTAGATTTTGTTGACTTTTTTGCGAATGAAATCGTTCAAAAAATGGCTTTGACGGGCAAAAAGGAATCCATCGATTCCATCATCAGCAAAATGCCCATTAAGCCACAGCCCAACTATGCCTACAAAAACAACGGCGATATTTCATTTACAAATGCCAATAAAGAATGGGGATTTGAACTTCCCTCCCGCTCCAACGGAGCTGCCTATGCTGATTTGGACAACGATGGGGATTTGGATTTGGTGATCAACAATGTTAATACACCAGCATTTATCTACCGAAACAACACCGAATCGCAAATGGATAACAATTACATCCAATTAAAATTCAAAGGGCCAGAAAACAACCCATTTGCGGTTGGAACATTGGCACAATTATATTTTGATGGCAACATCGTAAACCAAGAATTGATTCCATCCCGTGGATTTCAATCTTCGGTGCAGTACGATATGACTTTTGGATTGGGAAAATCCCAACAATTGGATTCCATTCGTATTGTATGGCCCGATGAACAAACACAAAAATTGGAAAATGTGCCAGTGAATCAAGTGCTGACCCTTGAGCATTCCAATGCCACTGAAAAATATTTGTTGCCAAAGAACCTCAACAAAAAATCCTTTTTGACAGAATTGGATAATAATTTGATTGCAGAACACAAAGAGGACAGTTATAACGATTTTGATTACGAAGGGCTTATTTCCCATAAACTATCCCAAGAAGGACCATCTTTGGCCGTGGCGGATGTAAATGGCGATGGCCATGAAGATTTCTTTATCGGCGGAGCAAAGGGTCAAGCTGGCTCCATTTATTTGCACCGAGGAAATGGAAAGGTGTCCCAAAAATCATCTGCCGTTTTTGAAGCTGACAAAGATCACGAGGATGTTGCAGCAGCATTTTTTGATGCCGATGGAGATGGCGATTTGGATTTGATTGTAGGTTCTGGAGGAAACAATGTAGATCAACAACGAAATTATTCAGCTCGGTTGTATTTGAATGATGGCAATGGAAACTTTTCAAAATCTGAAAAAGAACTGCCTTCTACCTTTAAAAATATATCCACCATTTCCCCATACGATTTTGACAACGATGGAGATATTGACATTTTCATCGGTTCTCGAAGTGTAGTAGGTGTTTATGGCATCAATCCTGACCATTTGCTACTCGAAAATATGGGCGATGGCACTTTCACCAATGTAACGGAACGTTCTGGATACGACCTAAAGGATGCGGGAATGGTGACCGATTCCAAATGGGAAGATATGGATGGTGATGGTAAAAAAGACCTTATTATTACTGCGGATTGGGATACCCCTAAAATTTATAAAAACACAGGCAGAAGATTGTCCAAAATGTCCACTTCCTTGGATAGTTTATACGGATGGTGGAACACTGTGGAAACCGCTGACCTTGACGGAGACGGCGACCTAGATTTAATTTTGGGAAATCAAGGATTGAACCTCCACTACAAGCCAACGGACTATGCCCCGATGAAAATGTACATCAACGATTACGATAACAACGGGACTCTGGAACAGATTGTGACCATGCAAGAAAATGGAGGCGACTACCCCATCCATCAAAAAAGGGAGCTAACTGAGCAATTGCCATCTTTAAAAAAGCAAAACCTAAAAGCTTCCGATTACGCACAAAGAACCATCCATCAATTATTCCCAGAAGAAGTGATGGAGAAATCAATCGTTAAAAAGGCAGAGACTTCAGCTTCTGTTATCGCAATAAACGAAGGAGGTGGAAAATTCACTATCAAAAATCTACCACCCCGAGTGCAACTTTCCTGCGTCTGCGATATTACTTGTGCCGATGTGAACAAGGACGGAAACATCGATTTGATCATGGCAGGTAACAACTTTGAGTTTAAACCACAGTTTTCCCGTTTGGATGCAAGTCAAGGGAACCTATTGTTGGGCGATGGCAATTTGAACTTCATTTGGCAAGATTATGAAACCAGTGGATTTAAGGTTCGGGACGAAGTTAAGTACCTAAAACAATTCAAGGATAAAAACGGAAAAACCTACGTTATCGCAGCCGTGAACAACAACAAACCCAAGATTTTTGCCCTGAATGAATAGGTTTTTGATCATACTACTTCTTGCTGTCTTTCTTGTTTCATGCAAGAAAGGTGGGGGTCTTTTTGATACGCCAGCTCCATCAGAAACTGGGTTGGAATTCACCAATACCCTTACCACTTCCAAAGATTTAAGTATTCTTGACTATCTCTATTTTTATAATGGCGGAGGAGTTTCCATTGGTGACATCAACAACGATGGTTTGCCCGATATTTTCTTAAGTGGGAATCAAGTCAAGAACAAACTTTATCTGAACAAGGGCAATTTAGATTTTGAAGACATTTCTGTTTCTGCTGGAATTGAAGGCAATAGCACTTGGAACACGGGAGTAACCATGGCCGATGTGAATGGCGATGGGCTATTGGATATTTACGTTAGCGCTGTCGTGGGCATCAATGGTTTTAATGGGTTCAACGAACTCTACATAAATAACGGCGACAACACATTTACTGAAAGTGCGGCCAAATATGGCTTGGATTTCGATTCGTACAGTTCCAACGCTGCCTTTTTCGACTTTGATCTGGATGGGGATTTGGACATGTATTTATTGAACCATGCCGTGCACACCCAAAATTCCTTTGGCAAGTTTGACTTGCGGTTCGAGCGTCGTTACGAAACTGGCGACAAACTCCTGAGAAACGATAACGGTAAATTCGTCGATGTAAGTGAAGAGGCAGGTATTTATGGAGGCATCAATGGGTATGGATTAGGATTAGCCATAGCTGATTTTAATCAAGATGGCTATCCCGACATTTATGTAGGCAACGATTTTCATGAGGACGATTACTATTACCTCAACAACGGGGATGGCACCTTTACCGAAAGTTTGAAACAATTTTTCGGTCATACTTCACGCTTTTCCATGGGTAATGACGTTGCAGATATCAACAATGATGGACGACCCGATTTAATCTCCTTGGACATGCTTCCTGAAGATGAAATTCCATTAAAATCTTCCGAAGGGGATGATAATATTCAGACCCAAAAAATGCGAATCGACCGTTTTGGGTACCATTATCAGTTTACCAGAAACATGCTCTATGTAAACCAACCTGACGGAAACTTTATGGAAACCGCCCTAATGAGCGGTATTGCCGCAACCGATTGGAGTTGGAGTGCCCTTTTTGCCGATTTTGACCAAGATGGTCAGCAAGATGTGTTTATTTCCAACGGAATTCCCAAAAGACCGAACGATTTGGACTTTATCAAATTTGTTTCCAATGATCAGATCCAGCAAAAAATTGACAATACTAAAATGGTAGATCAACAGGCATTGGGTTTAATGCCATCTGGAAGTGTTCACAACTATGTTTTTAAAGGCACCGAAAATCTCCAGTTTCAAAACATGACCGAGGATTGGATGAGCAAAGACACTTTGGTTTCTGGCGCTACGGCTATTGGTGACCTTGATGGCGATGGGGATTTGGATGTGGTGACCAACAACATCAATCAACCCGCTTCTTTGTACATCAACAAAACCAATGACAAGGGCACTTATCTAAAGATAAAATTCAATTATACAGTCAAAAATAAGTTTGGGATTGGAACTAAAGTATATACTTATGTTGATGGTAATCTTCAATTCAAGGAGCTTTTTACCACACGTGGTTTTCAAGCTTCGTCTGAACCGATGATTCATTTTGGATTTGAAAATGCAACTGAAATAGACAGCATTCGAATTATTTGGCCAGACAGAACATATCAAACCCTAAAAAATGTAGCTTCAAACCAAACGCTCACAATTGCACCCCAAAATGCAAAACCTTTTGATTATAGCAGACTAAACAAGGTTGCAAAACCACTTTTCACCAAAGTTGAAAACAATCTTGGACTTGACTTTACCCATGTAGAGGACAACTATACCGACTTTAACCGTGAAAAACTGATACCCTATCAAATTTCGGATAGAGGGCCAGCTTTGGCAATTGGTGATTTGAACGGCGATGGCAAAGAAGATCTCTTTTTTGGAGGATCAAAATATGAGCCTTCACAAGTTTTTGTGCTACAAGACAGCATTTTTGTGGGAGAAAAATTCAATTCCATAGAAAGCGATTCCATTCAAGAACAAATTTCTGCGAGCATTGTCGACTTCAATAGCGATGGAACAAATGATTTGATCATTTCTTCTGGAGGAGGAGACTTTTTTGGTCCATCAGAACCTCTTTTGGATGCTTATTTTGTAAAACAAGACACCACATTCAATCGTGTGGAACTTCCAAAATATTACCAAAACTCATCTGTAATAAGACCTTTCGATTATGACAACGATGGTGATTTGGATGTTTTTGTTGGTGGACACACCATTACTTCAAATTTTGGAGCACCTGCAACATCTTACTTATTGGAAAACAACAACGGAACTTTTTCACCGAAAAAAGGTTTTGAATCCATAAGCAAGGGGATGGTTACCGATGCCATTTGGAGTGATTTTGATGGGGATGGGATCACAGACCTTATTTTGGTCGGAGAATGGATGTCGCCCAAATTTTTAAAATATCAGGATGGCAGTTTTACCGAAGTGAAACAAGCTAACATCTCAGGGCTTTGGCAGGCCATTGAAGCTTTTGATATTGATGGAGATGGAGATACCGATTACCTTTTGGGTAATTGGGGCACCAATTCCAAATTCAAGGCTTCCGAAGCACATCCCATGAAATTATATTTCAACGATTTTGATGATAACGGGCAACCCGAAACCGTTACCGCCATGGAAAAAAACGGTAAATACTATCCTTTAGAATCCTTGGACGGGCTTGCTTCACAAATGGTATATCTGAAGAAAAAATACACCACCTACAAGTCTTTTGCAGGGGCAACCATAGTAGAAATATTTGGGGATGATACTTTGAAAGCATCCACCGTTTTGGAAGTTAACACCCTTAAATCTGGTTATTTACGGAATGATGACGGACAATTTGTTTTTGTACCTTTCAAAAACGAGCTACAAGTTTCTCCCATCATGACCTTTTTGGTAGATGACCTCAATGGAGATGGAACTCCCGAGGTGTTGATGGCAGGAAACTACTTTGGCGTTAAACCCTACCATGGAAGACTGGACTCTTTCCCTGGGGCTATACTTAGTAAAGATGGGGAAATCGTTCTAGGCAACCAATTGGGATTGGATTTCACAAAAAAATCAATCAGACACTTAAAAACAATAACAGTAAACAACAAAAAATACTTGTTGGCCGTATTCAATAATGATCGGGCACAAGTCTATAACATCAATGATTAATCGCAAGGCCATGAAAAAAAGAATAAGTTTAATTGCAGCAGTTGTATTGGTTTTGGCATCATGTCAAAAAAAGCAGGAACCTATTGAAATTTCACCTGAAGTATACCATGCATCGGTGGATAAGGTTATCGAAATTATGATTCACGATATATTCTCTCCGCCTGTAGCCAGTAGAATATTCGCCTATCCAAATATTGCCGCTTTTGAAATCATGGCTAAAAAAGATGCCAATTATAAATCTTTGGCAGGACAAGTAAGTGAATTGGGCAATATACCAGAACCTAAAAGCACCGAAAACCTCAACTACGATATGGCCGCAATGATCGCGCAAATGGATTTGAGCAAAAGATTGATTTTCTCAGAAGAAAAACTGGAATCTTTCAGAGACAGTTTGTACACCGTTTGGATGGAAAAGAACGAACCTGTTTTTAATGCTTCGAAAGAGTATGGCTTGGAAGTCGCCAATTTTGTTGGAGAATGGATGGGCAAGGACAACTACAAAGAAACCCGTACCATGCCTAAGTTCTCCGTAGATTCTAACGATCCTTCTCGCTGGCAACCTACCCCACCAGCCTACATGAACGGTATAGAACCGCATTGGGAAAAAATACGTCCGTTTGCCATTGATTCAGCTCAGCAATTCAAACCTATTCCACCACCAGAGTTCTCCATGGAAAAAGACTCTAAATTTTATCAAGAGGTAATGGAGGTATACGAGGTACGCAAAAACATGATTGGAAAAGGAGACAAATCGGAAGAAATTGCCATTGCACAGTTTTGGGACTGTAACCCTTATGTTTCAGTTACCCGCGGTCACTTGATGTTTGCCACTAAAAAAATTACTCCTGGGGCACACTGGATTGGCATTACTAAAATTGCGGCTAGAAAAACCGATGCTGATTTTGCAAAGACAGTTTATGCCTACACCAAAACATCCATAGCCATTGCCGATGCCTTTATTAGCTGTTGGGATGAAAAATACAGAAGTAACCTTATTCGACCTGAAACTGTAATCAACGAATATATTGATGACAGTTGGGAGCCTGTACTTCAAACACCACCATTTCCTGAGTACACAAGTGGACATAGTGTAGTTTCGGGAGCTGCTTCTACGGCATTGACTAGCGTATTTGGCGATAATTTTGCTTTCGATGACGACACTGAAGTAGCCTATGGTTTACCAGTACGTTCATTCACTTCCTTTAACCAAGCTGCCAGTGAAGCGGCCATGAGCAGAATGTATGGTGGCATCCATTACCGTGCTGCCATCGAAGTAGGTATTAAACAAGGTAGGGACTTGGGAAAATTTGTGGTCGACAAATTGGACATGACCAAAGGCTAATCCGTATTTTTGCTGCATAGTTATGAGGAAGATTTTTTCAATACTTCTTGCCCTTATGGTGGGAGCAGTTTTATGGTATCTATTTTTAAAACCTTCAGATTACATTGTTCGATTTAAGGCCAAAACATTCCCTGGTGAAATCAACCAGAGACTTAAACGTTGGGCACGAGATCTGAACAATTCAGAGAAAATCCAACAAGATGGAGATTTATTGCATTTGACCCAAACCATGAAGTTTGGAGATTCCACCCATATTTACAATTGGGAAATTGAACCCCTTACCGATTCTACTTCACGGGTAATTGTTGCGATTCGAGATGAAGCGCACAGCCTAAAAAACAAACTTACTGTTCCGTTTTCCAATACAGATTTTAAAAAGCGGAGTGAATCCACCGTAATGGAATTTATGGAGGACCTTGACGAACACCTTGACAAATTCAAGGTTCGAATAATCGGTGAAGAGGAAATACCCACAAAATACATCGCCTATATACCCATAAAAACTACGCAACTTCATAAAACAGATGAAATGATGCGAAATTTCAGCTATCTTATGGGGACACTTTTAGATAACGGTGTGGAGTTTGACGGGTTTCCAGTAATTGAAATCACTGATTGGAATCAAGAGAACGATAGCATCCATTTTAATTTTGGACGACCTATCATCCGTTCAGAAAAACTACCCATTGGAACAGAAATTGAATACAAACGGATTTTCAGAAAAAGAGCTCTGAAGGCTGAGTACAATGGCAACTATATCACTTCAGACAGAGCGTGGTATGCCCTCATGGATTACGCAAAAAAGCATAACATTGAAGTTGAAAATACGCCTTTGGAGGTATTTCATGACAACCCTATGAATGAAGGAAATCAACTTAAATGGACCGCAGAAATTTATTTGCCCATAAAAGAGTCCGATGAATAAAATTATCGCCTTACTTCTTTTGATCACTACTCAGGCCTGTGCCCAAAACCATGGGCTATTGGAACCGCTCGGTAGATTTCCAAAGAAACTAAAAGAGGTTTCAGGGATTGAAACTGCCACTAAAGGCACTTTTTGGGTGATTGAGGATAGTGGTAACAAAGATGAAATATACAGGGTCGATAAATCTGGAAAAATCAAGGAAACCCTTAAAATTGACCATGCCAAAAACAAGGATTGGGAAGACCTGACTTTAGATGCGGAAGGTAATCTGTATATTGGTGATTTCGGGAACAATGCGAACGAACGTGATGATTTGGTCATCTATAAAATTTCAAAATCGCAATTGGACAAAAAAGAGCCCAATGCTGAAAAAATAAAGATTTCGTATCCACAACAAACAGACTTCCCGCCTAAAAAGGACAGTTTATATTATGACACTGAAGGCATGTTCCATTGGGATGGTTATTTATACATATTCACTAAAAACAGAACAAGACCATATTCTGGAAAAACTTTAATTTATAGGGTTCCTGACAAAAAAGGCGAATACAAAGCCGAACTTTTAAGTTCTTTATTTTTATGTGATGACCAGAATCGTTGTTCCGTTACCAGTGTTGATTTGTCTCCCAACGGAAAAACAATTGCTCTCCTTACCTATGGTAAACTGATATTACTTCGGGATTTTAAACTTCCTGATTTCTCAACGGCTATAACTGAAATCATAGATTTACAATGTACCACTCAAATTGAATCAGTAGTTTTTACTGATAACAATACGGTACTAATTGCAGACGAGCAAAATAAGTTTGGAGGTCGAAAAATCTATCAATTCACCCTGGATTAAAATCCAAAGCCAAGACCGAAAGCCACTCGCATTCCATCTGCGCTATTAAATAGCCCAACATTGGCAGTAATAATATCGGTTCCATTTAAAAAGAAACCTCCACCATACGAATTGTGCCATTTATCTGAAGAATCGCCAGGGAACCATACCCTACCATAATCAAAACCTGCATAAATACCAGGCGTAACTGGCATCAATCCTGTTTTTTGACCTAAAAAGCTATATCTCAAATCAGTATTTTGGTAATAGGCAGTTTTTCCTGTAAAGCGTTGAAAACGGTAACCTCTCAAACCATTGTTTCCTCCAATGCTGGCTGCTTGATAAAACTCGTAGCCATTGCCCAAGGTAAAATGACCCTTAAATTTCGTGGCCAAGACCAACCTCCCATCCGAAGTAATCTTATGGTCAATGGAAAAACTTGGGATTATATATCCGTAGGTTCTGGAAGTATCTTCTATGTTGGTTCTGTATCCACCTTGAACAGTAAAATCCATACCGATGGTTGGAAAAGCACTATTATCGGTGTTGGCATAATTATATTCCCCATCGATACCATAGAAGCTCTTGCCATTCTCCTCTCCATTTTCAATGTAAAATTCGTTGATGAAACGGTTATCGGTTTCTTCAATTTCGATATGTTCGTATGCCAATCCAATGCGGACTTTAGACCCCAAATACCCCCTCCAAATTAAAGATGGGACAACCCTTAAGGTGCGAATGCGTACCCTGTTGTAATCCAAACCTAAAGGTTCGTCATCATCATTGTTTTCAGTTTCATTACCAAATCCAAAAAAGTTACGCGTGAAGTTTGGGCTAGTAAACCTTGCATCAATTTCAAAATTGACATTGTTGAACAAATGAGCAAACTCACCTTTATACCCTAAATCGTAACCCTTTGTTGCAAAATAATAGGCGGCATTAAATCGATGCTGTTGGGTAAAAGGATTTTTTCTGAAACCATTTATAGTGTAGGTATCAGTAAGACCAATTCGAACGCCATCATCGGGATTATAACCTATAGTGGGAAGTATTTGGTTGTTGGTCGCATTTACTTTTAGGAATTCGTAGGTGTTAACCTGATAATCATCCACTCTTTTAATTTTACCACCATAGGCTTCATCAAACGTGTTGTTCTTGGATTTGAAATCGTATGCATACACCTTTTTTGAATCCTCCGAAATCTTGTACACATCATTGTTCTGTCCTCCAACGATTCGCACCTTAATTTTAGAGGTTGCCGTATTCACCTCAAATTCATCATCATCATCCAATCCATAAATCCAGATTTCCTTGGTGAAATTGGGACTATAGGTTTTATGGAAAAACAAATCTGTAAACTCTCCTCCTTTAATGCGATAAGCCCGTACTTCCACATTGCCATTGGGCAAGGAGACAATATTGAAATAATCGTCTTTATCCGTTCCCGTAATCACACTGTACTTGTTCAGCACCTCAAAATAGTCTCTAGCAGTTGTGAGTAAATTTGCCTTACGAGCTAAAAGGGTCTTTTTAATTTCATCAATTGATTCATCCCTTACCTCTTCTGGAAATTCTAAAAAGGCCTCATCAATGTCCTGTTCGGTAAGATTGTCTTGAAGATATTTAGCTTGCTCCTCCCACATATCCAAATCAACTTCCGATAATAAAGCCATATCCAAAGCATAGGTTCGCGGAGAAGATGTAAAACCTTTCACACTTCGGATTTCATCGTGAAAACCTTCAAATATTCGGAGTGCTGGAACGGCTCTGGTACCAAATCCCATAACCAGACCGTCTCCCCAACGGGAAAAAACCTGATCACGATCCCTAGGAATGGGCTTGTACAATTTGTTTCCATCTTCTGTTTTGAACTCTGCCCAGCGCCACTGATCCACATGTCGGTCCCAATCACCTAAAAGAATATCAAAAAGACGGGCTTTCACGTATTCCTTTTGGTCCAGTTTATATTCTTCATCCTTTCGGAGCTTATTGATAAAATCGTAGGTGCTTTCAATTTTTTTGGTGCGCCCAAAACTTGCCAAATTATCGTGACCGTCCGAAACATGTTCCTCGATCATGTAAAGTCCATCACCGAATTCGGTATTAAAATCACCCAAAACAGCCTGCTTGGGCACGTAATATAATATGGGATTTGTATGATAAATGCCTACAGCATCGGAAAGCTTGGCAACCGTAAAAGGAGCATAAGGATGTGCCCCAGTGTAGAGATCCAATAACAGTTTTTCCGTGTAGGTGTCTTTAAATTGTCCTATCACGAACTGCTCTTTAAATGCCATGGCTTGTAAATATCGTTCAGCACTTTTTCTAAGGTCGCGCATTACATATTGCCTTCCCTTTTTATCTTCTAATCGTAACGAATTGGATTGATTTCCTCCACCTTTTCGAACCACTTTTAGACCTCCATACAGCGTATCCAGACCCACTGTTGGGGCCTTAACTTGGGTAGCGTAATACTTTCGGTAACGTTCACCCCATGTCCATTTGTGAAATCCACTTTTATCAACCTCCTCTGGTGTATAGACCGATGCTGTTTTATAAGCAGGAAATTTTTCTGAAAAAGGACCAACATTTTCAGGTCTGTCAGGTGGGAGTACTGAGGTTTGGAACAGTTTTTCTTCTCCATTTTCATCAGCTCCATAAAAGGCCACTTCCGAAGAACCATCTTTGTAGATTTTTAAAACCGCATATCCATTTTTACTGGTTGAAAATTGACTGCCATTCAACAATCGGGTGGCTCCCGATTTAGCCCCTGATCCACTTACAATCTGTGCTTTTCCTGATTCTACAATATATTGAAGGGTATGCTCGTGTCCAGATGCAAAAATCACCTTTTCCGAATACTGACTTAGTGTAAGTATGCGCTTTTTTAACGAATTGTACATTTTGTTGGACAAGTCTTCGGTAGTGGCTCCAGTAGTTTTTCGCAATACATTGGCCACCGAACCCAAAATAGGTAGAGGGATTTTTCCGCCTGTGGGATATAGGCCATTTTTAAAAGAAAACTGACCTCCGTGCTCACCATAGGTAAACAAAGGATGGTGCATGGCAATGACCAAGGTCTTGTCCAAATTCTTTTTGATCAAGCTTTCCAGTTCTTCAAAAAAGCGTTCCCTATCCTTGATCTCACATTTATCGTTCATGGTGGGATGCTTATCCCAATCCGTTAAATACCACTCTGTGTCAATGGCAATGACCATCACCTTGTCGGAGATTTCTATTTTCTCAATGGGGCAACCATTTTTGGGTTGGAACACATCCTTATCATCCAACACCTTTTTAATGTAATCTTCCTCTCGTTCTAGACCTTTTAAACCATCACTGTACCAATCGTGGTTACCTGGAATGAACAAGGTATTTCCCTTAAAATTTTCAACGGTTGCCAATTGCGCATCCAAATAATGTTTGGATCGTTTATGTCCTTCGGGGTCATCTTTTTTACTGGGCAAACCTGCTGGATAAATGTTGTCCCCTAAAAAAATTGCGGTACTGTTTTTATCAGCTTGCTCTAGGGTGTTTTTAAATCTTTTTAGAGTAGGATTCAAATCATTTTCAGGGGATAATCCAGCATCACCGATTAAAAAAAAGGTGTGTTCCAGTGATTTACCACTAAAATCTTCAGATTGGGAATATGGATCTTGCACCTTGGTCTCATAAGTGGCACAACTGTATCCCAAAACAAGTAGTAAGAACAATAGTAGATGTTTCTGCATATCCCGTGAGGTTGATTCCAAAATTTTGTAATTTGGATATTCAATATAATGCTATGTCGGAAATTGTTGAAAAAACTGAACGTTTCGTTTCAAATATTTTAACCGAAAAACTTGACCCTAAGTTTTTATATCACAACCTTAAACATACCCAAAGAGTAGTTAAAAGTACTAAAGAATTGCTCAATTTCTATAACCTTTCCGACCAGGAGAACGAACACCTACTCTTAGCTGCTTGGTTTCACGATGTTGGACATATCCAGGGAATGGAAAATCATGAAGAAAAAAGCTGTAAAACAGCTAAAAAATTTCTTGAAGAAAATGGATATGATGATGAAGGCATAACAAAAGTCTGCAATTTGATCATGGCTACCAAAATGGACCATGAGCCTTCCAATTTAATGGAAGGTATTATCAGAGATGCTGATATATCGCACTTTGCCAAAAAAAGTTATTGGGAAACCACTGACTATTTACGTGATGAACTTCGCGAATTGGGTATAGCCGATTATTCCGCCAGGGAATGGAGAGACAAAAACATTAAAATGTTTAGGCTCAAACATAAGTTTTATACGGATTACGCCAAAGAAAAATGGGAGCCTGGCAAAGAAGACAACCTTAAAAAACTTCTTAAGGAGAAAAAGACTGAAAAGAAAATTGCCAAAAAAGAAGCTTTAAAAGCCAAATATAAAAGCGAAAGTCCAGACCGAAGCATACAGACGCTTTATCGGGTAACACTAAAAAACCACTTAAAACTTAGTGACATTGCGGATACCAAAGCCAATATTTTGTTGTCGGTGAATGCAATCGTGATATCTGTGGTATTGGCAAATTTATTGACCAAATTGGACAACCCATCCAACACCTATTTGATTTACCCCACCTTTATTTTGATTCTTTCAAGCGTCACTTCCATGATTTTATCGGTGTTGGCCACTCGGCCCAATATTACTAGGGGGAAATTCTCAAAAGAAGATGTAGAAAACAAAGATGTAAACCTTTTGTTCTTCGGAAACTTTCATCAAATGAGCCTGCAAGAATACGAATGGGCCTTGGGCGAATTGGTTAAGGACAAGGAATACATTTACAATTCACTTACCAAGGATTTGTATTATTTGGGATTGGTATTGAACAAAAAATACAAGCTCTTGCGAATGACTTATACCATTTTTATGATAGGTATGATCATATCGGTAATTGCTTTTGGAATAGCTTTCCGATTTTTTGGTCCTGAAAATTTTACGTATTTGTTTTAAACCTTAGGATTTAAGTTCTTCCATCAGGTCATCGTAGGTATAGGTACGCTCCGATTTTTTATCTTTTTGATATAAAATCTCAGCCCTAATAGCTTTTAGACCTGTTACCCCTTGAAGACCTTCCAACTCCACTATTTCAATATTGTTGGTGAAGTATCCTTTTGATTTTAGGAAACTGATATAACGCATGTATTCACGCTCGTCTTTCTTTTGGGAATACACGATGGCCAACTTTCCTTTTTGGGTCAGGCGTTCGTTACTACCTTTTATAAATGATTTATCGATACGTTTTTTGATTACCTCATAACGGGCATTGTAGGTTCCATCCACATCAAAACGTTTTTCATCCATTCTAAAACGAATGGCCAAAGAGGTACTGTACACCAAAATAAGTGAAGCAACATCCAACTTAACAGGCAAATGTGGTTTTAGGGAATAGTACTTATTCTCCATTTCACACATAACCTGCAACTGCCACAATCTAAGATTGCTCAAATACAATTTATTGAACTGGCGGTCTTTGGCAATGGAACTTCCAATGTACATGTTGTGTTCCACCCCATCGGTTTTGTAGCGCTCAAAATAGTGTGGAAACATTTCTTGGGCAGCTTCTTGCTTTTTATCTAGAAGTGCTGCAAGTTTTAAATTGGCATCCATCACACTTCGATCATAGTTTTTTCTATGATCATAATAGCTTTCGGTGGCCTTGTCTATTTTCTCTTCGTATTTTTCTATCAAGGCAGCAACCTCAATATCTTCCTTTTTAAGATGAAGCAAAATAGGGTTCACTTCTTCCTTTACAAAATCAAAAACAGCTTGTTCGGTATGTGTGAACAAGGCTTCTTTCACCTCACTTAAATAATTGTTCACCCTAAACTGCAATTCCTCATAAATAGGAAGCGTGTGTCTTTCAAAAGCCAACTCCAAAATATCATTGATTTCAGATAACTGAATCATCAAATCTCTTTGAATGGCAAGGTTACGCTCTTTGGAAGAATCCTTAATATCTATTTGACCGTAAAGTGGGTACACATCTTTAAAAACAACCTCTTTAAACACAGGTTCCTTTCCAGCCAATTCATCGGCCATAAAATGCTTAGCCTCTTCTTGGAATTTCCAATATACGGATGGGTGCACCGAGGTACATTCATGCTGAATTATCGCATCGATAAGGTTTTCTTCCTCCTCAATGGTACGCATAACAGCGGCAATAATGTAGGGCATCACTCCATCCAACTTGTTTGCGTTTACACTATTAAGCTCATTTTTCTTCCCTGAAACCAATTCCAGCACCCCTAAAAGGTTTCCATTTATGGAAATGGGGGCAAGAATGGCACTTTTAATGCCTTGCTCCATCAAATTTTTATAGGGCTGGGTTTCCCCTTCTGAATTCTCAAAATATTTCTCTACGTTGGATATGGCAAAATACTTGTTCTCCTTGAAGAGTTTACTATGGGTATGGTTGCAGAATTTAAAATCACAATCCTCAAATTCGTTTCCGTTGAGAATGTAACTTTCCATGTTTTTGCCATAGATCTTAAAAAAGTTATTAGCATTACTGTCATATCCAGCAAAGCCCACTTTTATATCGTTTAGCTTAAACAGGGATCTAAAGGTATCCTCAAAACTCTCCATAAAGGATTGTTCATGAAGCTGGGTTCTCCCGATCAATGTTGATTTAATTTCCGAAATGGAATGCTCGGCGGTTACATCGAACATATTGGAAATCACAAAACCTTTGGCTATAAAACTATTGGGTGGAATTTTTTCCTTCCATAAATCTAGGTTGTTGAAATTATCCAAAAGGTCATCCACATCATCTTGCGTAAGCTCCTTGGCATTTTCGGTCGGAATAATTTCCATGAAATCTGCATTGTACAGAATTCGATAACGCCTCATTACCCCATTGGTGTCGGGGATGTCATAAAAGAATGGCCTCTTGAAATCCAAATTGTATCCATAAAAGAACTTCAAGATTACGGTACAACGCATTATGTACCCAAACTCTTGGGGAATATTACTGATGGAAAGATCAAAGGAATCCCCAGCATCTTTCAAAATCTGTTGGAAACGTTCCGAAGAATTGAACACCAAATTTTCAAAAGGTGTTGAGGCTGCTTTGATTTCGTTCAACGTAAGAATAGGAGCAAAAGAGTCTTCCAAAATAATTTTGATGACATCCTTGTGCTTTTCCAATACGGACAACTCTTTAAAACCTTCACGCAGCACAGGATAGGGTGCTTGCGCATCCAAAACATATTTTGCCCTGTCCGCCAAATGTTTGTTCGGACTTTTCAGCTGCTCATCGTAATGCTCCAATAATTTATTGAAGCTTACCAATTGCACCAAAGGGCTTTCCATATTGCTGTCGTGTATCATGGGCTATTTAGTCGAAAAATAGGGTGTAAAGTTACAAAATCTAAAAATGCGACTAACCCGTGTCGCTTCTTTATGGATATATGGTCATTTTTAAGGATATTTAGCAAAATTTGACCCATGTCCTCGTCCAAAAGATTAGACAGAGCTTATTCGAATGCCAATGTCATCGACTTTGATGATGATTCGAAGTTTATCTTCTTTAGTGATTGCCATAGAGGGGACAACAGTTTTGCGGATGACTTTGCCAACAATCGAAATATTTATTTCCACGCCCTCAACCATTATTATCGTGAAGGCTTTCATTATTACGAGCTGGGTGATGGTGACGAGCTTTGGGAAAATATGAGTTTTGATGCCATTT
This sequence comes from Flagellimonas zhangzhouensis, assembly GCF_900102925.1. Lineage (GTDB taxonomy): Bacteria > Bacteroidota > Bacteroidia > Flavobacteriales > Flavobacteriaceae > Flagellimonas > Flagellimonas zhangzhouensis. The sequence goes on from NZ_FNKI01000001.1 coordinate 249,974, forward strand.
TTGAAGCCCATAAAAATGTATATCAATTACTTCGGCAATTCCATTTGGAAAAGCGTTTGAAAATGCTTTGGGGCAACCACGACATGGTATATCGTGACCCCGATTATGTAAAAAAGCACCTTTCACATTATTTTGAACCTATTGACGGGGAGGACAAAACACTTTTTAAAGACCTTTTTTACCATGAAGGTTTAATCTTAAAGCACAAAGAGACAAATCAGGAACTTTTTTTAGTTCATGGTCACCAAGCCGATTGGTGGAATTATACATATTGGCGAGTTGGTCGTTTTTTGGTTCGTATTTTATGGAAACCGCTTCAAGTAGTGGGGATAGCAGATCCTACTAGTCCTGCAAAAAACTACAAAGAGTTGATTCGCATAGAGAGACGTATCAAACGCTGGATCTTAAAAAAGAATTTATTGATCACCATAGCGGGGCATACCCACCGACCAAGATTTCCAGAACCAGGGCAAATCCCATTTTTTAATGATGGGAGTTGTGTTCACCCAAGAAGCATCACAGGTATCGAAATAGAAAAAGGTGAAATTTCGCTTATCAAATGGCATATTGATACCAAACCCGACGGCACCCTTCAAATTGTTCGTGTACTACTGGAAGGTCCAGAAAAATTAAAGGATTACATTGATGCTTAAGCTCGTTTTGCCATCGTTTTAATGGCACTCACAAACTGATCTAATTCATCTGTAGTCGTAAAAACATTAGGCGTTATGCGGCAACCATGCACATTTTCAAAATCGATGCCCACGGTCCACACATTAAATTCATCCAATAAAATTTTGGCCATATCACGGGGTTTAATGTTGGTCAATCCCACATTGGCGATACCACAACTACGATGCGGTTCAATGGGCGTGTTGATCACCACATTTTCCACATCGCGTAATTGATCGCTCCAATACCTTTGTAAAAAACGCATGCGTTCTTCTTTGCGTTCCATCCCAATCATTTCCAAATAATCAATGGAATCATTAATGGTCAAGTCCGTAGCTACAGGATGGGTCCCTGTATGGTTCAATCTTCGGATTTTAGTTTTGTCCGTTTCATGGTCTGCCAACAAAGGCCAAATTTTGGGGATATTCTTTTCAGCCACATACAGCATCCCTGCCCCTAAAGGGGCACACAGCCATTTGTGCAAGCTGGAGCCATAATAATCACAATCCAATTCGGCCAAATCAACCTTTATATGACCTACGCAATGCGCACCATCTACCATGACCTCAACACCATGGGAATGAGCCATGTCACAAATTTTTCGAATCGGAAGAATATGCCCAGTCACATTCACCATATGGCACACCATCAACAATTTGGTCTTTGGTGTAATTTGCGATTCGTACAGAGACACAATTTCCTCATCCGAATTTGGGTGGTTGGGTACCGAAACTTTTTTACAAACAATGCCAAAACGCTCCTCCATTTGCTCAAAATGCACTTGCATGGCCCCATAATCCTGAACTGCATAAATGGCCTCATCTCCATTTTCCCAAGGAAAACCACCAATTATGGTATCCAAAGATTCTGTTGTATTACGGGTAATTACCAATTCCTTTTCCGAACAGTTCAACAAACCAGCCAGGCGAGATGCTGCACTTTGTTTATTATCCCATTGCACAGTTCGCATATAATAGGAACCCTCATAATTCACATCACGAATGTGCTCCATGTATTTGTTAAGGATCGGGGTTGGGGTAATGTTGTAATAACCACTTTCCAGATTAATATAATCGGGTTTCAATTTAAAATCCATGCGGATCCTATCCCAAAATTCATCACTATCGGGGTTTGGATAAGGTATTTCCTTAGAAGTTTCTTGGGAATTTAGCGTTAAGGGCATAAACGGTGTTGCCATTGCGGCGCTTCCCATATATCGCAGGAACTGTCTCTTTTTCATGGTTCGGCTGGTTGATTAAAAAAGAATGGTTAATTTCAATTTTCACTTGTCCACAAGGTACGATTTAAGCACAATACATGAACGATATACAAGCGATATTTGATCAGATTCCATTGCGTTTCGACCTTTCTTCGCATTTGATGCTGTTAGGGGTAGTTCAAGGTTTTTTTCTGGCTCTTGTCATCTTTTTGAGAGCTAAAAAAAAATCGGCCATCAACTTATTCGGATGGGTATTGGTGATTCAATGTTTGGTGTTTTTGGATGTATACCTCTGTTATACCGGCTTGATCAAATATGTCATTCATTTTAATGACTCCACCGAACCTTTGGTTTTGTTGATAGCCCCTAGCATGTACTTTTTTCTATATGCCCTTCTTGAGCGGAAACCGTTTTCATTCAAAAAATATTGGCCCCATTTTATTCTTCCTGTACTCTATGCTCTATCTCAAATCACCTATTATTTGAGTCCAACAGAAGTAAAACTCAATGCCTATTTGGGAGCTTACTATCGCAATTTCGGCTATGTGGAAGTGCCTGAAGGTTTTAACTATTCCTATCATTTTATTAAGGATGAGTACCGATGGCTGGTGTTGTTTAGCTTTACTTTATATGCCATTTTATCTATTGTTTTGATTTTAAAATCCCGAAAAAAAGGTTGGGTCACATCCAAAAACATCAAAGTGGATAAGTATATATTCTCCTTAAATACCGTAATCATATTCATCATTTTATTGTTTACCCTATTAGTTATATATATCAATTTTGATGATGATGGCGGAGACCATTATATTGGGATTATTCAAACAGTGACCATTTACATTACTTCGTTTTTTATACTGTCGGAATCCCGATTTTTTGAAAAATCATGGATAGCCGATAAGTACGAGACCCTTGCTTCCGACTCCATCCAATTTGAACATATTGAAGCTTTTTTATCCGATTCCCAATATTTTTCGGATCAAGATGCGACGCTAAAAAGCTTAGCAGAAAAATTGGACACCAATGCAAACACCGTTTCCAAATTGATCAATTCAGCAACTGGGGCCAATTTTAATGACTACATCAACCAGAAAAGAGTAGAACTGGCAAAAATCAGGTTGTTGGATGTAGATTTTAAACATCTTACCGTAGAAGCTATCGGAAATTCGGTCGGATTTAAATCAAAATCAGCATTTTACAATGCTTTTAAAAAGCATGTTGGACAATCTCCATCAGCCTATGTAAAGGAGAAAATAGCCCAAAAACAGGCTTAATTTCTCCTGAATTGCAATTCAGGACGTCTCTCCGAGTTAAAATCACCCATTTCTAAGTGTCATTTTTCACCTTTGGAAAAAATCAAAAAATGGACACATCAATTAGACGTTACGATTTAGACTGGCTGCGGGTGATTGTTTTCGCTTTGCTTATATTTTATCATGTAGGTATGTTTTTTGTGCCTTGGGGATGGCACGTAAAAAACAATGTGATCTACGACAATCTCCGCTGGCCCATGCTCTTTTTAAACCAATGGAGACTCCCTATTTTATTTATGATCTCAGGAATGGGAACCTATTATGCGTTGGGCAAAAGATCGACGGGAAAGTTTATGTGGGAACGGTTCCTCCGATTGGGAATTCCATTAATTTTTGGAATGCTGATCATTGTTCCGCCACAGGTTTACTTTGAACGTTTGGCTTCAGGTGCATTTACTGGATCTTATTGGGAATATTTTACCACAGTAGCCTTTGATGGCATCTACCCTGAAGGAAACTACAGTTGGCACCACCTCTGGTTTTTACCTTACCTATTGGTTTTCTCTTGGATTTTGGCACCTCTATTTGTGTATTTAAGAAAGCACCAAACACGATTTATTGATTGGGTTAAAAAATTGATTGTAAAACCATGGGGCGTTTACGCTTTCATTATTCCATTGTACTTGACCGAATCTTTGGTGGAACCCTTTTTTCCAGTGACCCATGCTTTGGTGAACGATTGGTTCAATTTTCTATTTAGCATCATACTATTCTTTTATGGATTTGTATTGATTGCCACTGGCGATACTTTTTGGAACATGGTAGAACAAATTCGCTCGAAAGCCTTGATAGTTGGAATTGTTTCTTTTTGCAGCTTGTTAATTATTTGGCTGTTTTTTGAGGATAGCGTTATTATCCATTTTACCGAAGCACTTTTTAAAGTGGCTAACCTTTGGTCTTGGATATTGGTACTGTTTTCGTATGCTGCCAAATACTTGAATAAACCGAGTCAAGGACTAGCATATGCTAACCGTGCCGTGTACCCATTTTATATTTTGCATCAGACTATTACCGTGGCAGTAGGCTATTATATAATGAACTTGGATTGGGGGTTATGGCCCAAAGCAACCCTAATGGTGGTCGGCACCTTTGGCATAAGCTGGTTGATTTACGACCTTATTATTCTTAGAGTGAAATGGTTACACCCTTTGTTTGGATTAAAGAGGGGTGTTGCGAAAAAACCATACAGCTTACCGATTTAACTTCAATTTATCAACTTCATGGCAAGGTATTTGTTATCTTTAAAATTAAATTTGCTCATATTTTGCCATGAAAAAGCTGGTTTTAACTTTAGCGGGATGTTTTTTAGGTTTTGTTTCCATGCAAGCCCAATCCTCTGATTTACCCACTACCAGACCTTTAAAAATTGGGGCAAAAAACAATCTTGACGTAAAAGCCAGTAATCAGGGCACATTACTTCGAATGCCCTCCGTGCTGGATGAGAGTTTGATTTCCAAAGACAATAAACCTGGCGTTAAAATGCTTCCCGACAAGGAATTGTTACAGGCAGGTTACGATATGGAGATTGACCCCAAGGTGAAAGAAAAAAAAGAAAAAGGGGCCAATGACCACTTTGGAGATCAATATTTGGGCGATTTTAAGACCACGGCAAAATTTGTTGGCATAGTGGCTCGAGATCATGAATTTGTAGATGGGGACCGCATCAAAATTTACTTGAATGGTGAGGTCGTGGAATTTAATTTATTATTGACTGGATCATTTAAGGGTGTCAATATCGATTTGGTCAAAGGTTTCAACCGCATTGAATTTGAAGCCTTAAACCAAGGATCCTCTGGTCCAAACACGGCCCAAGTAGTGGTTACTGATGATAAGGGCGAGGTAATTCACAACAACCGTTGGAACCTTTCCACGGGCTCAAAAGCCAGTTTGATTATCATTAAAGAAGAAGAAACAGGATTTTAATCCAATCTTTTTTTATTTCTCCCCTGGTTTATAAGTTGATTGAGCTCTTTTTAAGACATCCTCTTTGTAAAACGCAGCATCTTTAAATTCCTTATCGGCATATCGTTGTGCTTGATCATTAAAATGAGGTGATTCTGGATCACCACTTTGCCCGCCTGCCAACATGGTCTTTGCCTTTACCTTATCTCCAAATTCCACCACAGCCACAAAACTGTTTCCTCGGGTTCCATAAATTTTCTTGGTATTGTTGTCGTAACGTGCCCCATACGCTGCCAAGGCACCCCAAGTACCGCTGGCAAATCCGATGGGAATACTTGGCTTGGCATCATCAAAGGCTTGACGGATATCCCCGTTCAATCGTTGGTAGCGGTTCACTTCACCCCATGGCATGCTCCAGGTGCCGAAATCATTTTCGAGTGTTTCTACCACCTCTTTAAAAACTTCCAATTTTTTATCATCAGGCCAATCACTTCCCCAATACTCCACCCATTGCATAGAATACAAACCTTCAGGACGTTCCGCTTTTCTATAACAGGCCATTCCATAATAATGAGCCAAAGTCATCGCAACGGATTCTTTTGAAGTGGTAAAATCCCAATTGCGCAATGCCTCGATAGCATCTTTCAATTCGGGAGATGGATTTGCATCATACGCTTTTATCAATCCTGGAATCAATGCTTTGAATGCGGGCAAATAAGGGTCATGCGCCATTTCGATTAAATTGTCCAAAGTGTATCCGCTTCTTCCAGTCAACAATTCAATGGCATGAACACCTCTAAAATTTTCTTGATCCCGAGACATGTATTTAGGGTAATCCTCCCTTTTTGGACTAAACTCTAAAGCCGAAGTGTAAGGCGTAGAATTACAATTCTGAATCCATCCATTTTCGGGGTTCAACACCAAAATATTTTCATCCACGGTATGCAATCCTTGCCAATCGGTTTTTGGATTACTTCCATCAACAGGTTGTGTAAAATCGAAAATGGTATCCCGTTTGGGTACAAAATTTCCGTGGAAATAGGCAATATTCCCTTCGGCATCGGCATAAACCGTATTGTTGGAAGAATTGGTTCGAATGTCCATCATTTCCCTGAACCCTTTATAACCATCTTGCTTGGTTCGGATGTAGGATTGCTCCAAAGCTTTCACAGGTTCCCACATCATTGCCGAAGCTGTCCATTGATCATCCACCATATGGGTTATAGGTCCGTGGTGGGTTCGGTACATGGGAAAAGTCTTCTCTTTGAAACTTTCTCCATCTTTATATTTTAAGGTAACCGAAGTGGAATCTACAGATCTTAATTCCTCACCATATTGATAAAACAATTTTCCATCGTTCTTCACCAAGGTTTCTTTATACTCATCCATCACATCGGTGTAGGTAGAGGTGTGCATCCAACCTGTTTTTTCATTGAAACCTTGATACACAAAAAACTGACCCCAAGTAACAGCTCCGTAGGCATTTAATCCCTCTTCGCTCACCACATGCACTTCACCCCTAAAATAAAATGAAGTATGTGGATTGATCAACAACATCGCATTCCCAGATTCGGTCAGATCACCAGAAATGGCAATTCCGTTGGAACCTTGTGGTTCTGCCAATTCTTCTTTCTTTTTGATTTGAATCGCCTCCATTTTTGGAAGTTCCATCCCACTTTCGTAAAAACTTTGGATTTTTCGGGTTGAAATGCGTTCAATATCACCACCAATAGATCCTTCACTAAAATACATGGGCATCCAAGGCTCAAAACGGGTCAATAATTTAGGTTGAACCTCGGGATGGGTGTGGAGGTAATAATTGATTCCATCAGCAAAAGCGTTGCACAATTCTTTCAGCCACTCGGGACTTTTTTCGTAATTGGCTTTGGCTTCCTCCTCGGTCATGAAGAGTCTTGCTCTAAGATCACTATAAATAGCATCTTCACCCTCTACTTCCGCTAAACGACCTGTGGCCCAAATATAGTTTTGCTCTACACGGTTAAAATCATCCTCACATTGGGCATATAGCAACCCAAATACCGCATCCGCATCTGTTTTCCCATAGATGTGGGGCACTCCAAAATCATCTCGAATTATTGTGATGTTCTCGGCTTGTGCTTCCCATTTTTCAACTTCGGAAGCTTCCTTTTGAGCACAGGAGACAAAAAATATAGCAAAGGCAAAAAGTACAATTCTCATTGTCGGGGGTAATTTGATTTCATCGTGAAAATACGGTAAATCGACATCAATTACCAACTTCCGCTTGCGCCTCCACCACCTGAGCTTCCACCACCCCCAGAAAAACTACTGCTGGAGCTACTCCCAGAACTAGAACCAAAGGAATGGGTTCCCGATTTGGAAAAGGTTTTGCTCATGTATTTTTTATCGGATTTGAAAAAGGAAATCTTGATGTCTTCTTTTCCTTTTCGGACAATTTTTATGATGGCAAGCAAAATAGTCACCACAAAAAAGAGAACCACCCCATATAGCAGCCAAGAGGCATTCATAAAGAATGAATCATAATCAGGTGACCACCCAAAAACCTCCACCATAAAAAATACGGGCAACAAAATAAAGACCAGACTAAATGCAATGGGCATCAACATAAAAAGCATCATGAAAATACCGCGAAGCAATCCCAACTTTCCAATGAAAATACCACGGAACATTTCTAAAAGTGACGCATAACTTTTATAAAAAATAAATCCTCCTGCGGCCACAAACATTAATAAAAACAGTCCAACAAAAAGCATCACCCACCATGGCATATCACCCTCGGATGCAATTTCTTCCTTAAATTCCTCCAGTGCTGCTGGGTCATTTAAAAAGGTAATGATTTGGTCTGTGGCCATATCAATTCCTTCAAAATACTGCTCATCCTTAAAATAAGGAATCATTGTATTTCGGATAATTCTAGAAGCAACAGCATCGGTGATATAGGGTTCAAGACCATATCCTACTTCGATACGTACTTCCCTATCGAATTCCGCAAACAGGATCAAGATTCCATTATCCTTGTCTGCCTGACCCAATTTATTTTGATTAAAGGTACTATTGGCATACCCCTCAATGGTTTCATCGCCCAATTCCTCGATGGTCAACACCACCAATTGATTGGTAGTTTCAGATTCAAACTGGGTTAATTTAGAACGTAAACTTTCTAGCTGCTCTTCAGAAAAAATTGCTGCGTTATCGGTTACAATTTGGGTTAAATTGGGATAGTCTTCTTGAGCATTCGCAAAGGAAAGCACCAGAATTAAAATACAAGACCAGACTGCTTTTGGCATAATTAGGTTAACAATCAAGATGTTAAATATAGCATTTGTAATTTTTAAGCATCCTTTTTATTTGCCTTAACTTGCAACTTCTTCTGAAAATTGATCATGCCCGAAAAAAAAGTTAGCATACTTACCGCTTTTAAAACCATCATTTGGCCCAAACGAAAACTTGTATTTATTGGCTTATTGTTGATTGCCATCAGTAAAGCTGCCAGTTTTGTTGCTCCAATTGCTTCCAAATACCTTATTGATGATGTAATTGTAAACAAAGATGTGGATATGCTCAAGTACTTAGTTTCTGGAGTTATGTTGGCCATTTTTGTGCAAGCTCTTACCTCATTTTTGCTCACCAAAATTTTAAGTGTTCAGGCACAGTATTTAATTTCGGAGTTGCGGGCGCAAGTCCAGAAAAAGGTACTTGCCTTGCCCGTTCGCTTTTTTGACAATGCAAAGTCAGGTGCTCTTGTTTCGCGAATTATGTCGGATGTTGAGGGTGTTCGAAATCTAATTGGCACGGGATTGGTTCAATTGGTGGGCGGAATAATTACAGCTGTGGTTTGCTTGATATTATTAATGGAAATCAGTGTGTTCATGACGCTATTTACTTTTATTCCTCTAACCATCTTCGCCATTATTGCCTTAAAGGCCTTTAAAATAATCCGACCCATTTTTAGAAATAGAGGAAAAATTAATGCGGAAGTAAAAGGTAGGTTGACTGAAACCTTGGGTGGAATCCGCGTTATCAAAGGATTTAATGCCGAAAAACAAGAGGAAGAAGTTTTTGAAAATGGTGTGGAACGCTTATATGAAAACGTCAAAAAAAGTCTCACCACAACAGCATTTATGACCAGTTCTTCCACTTTTTTATTAGGAGTGGCAACCACAAGCGTTATGGGTTTTGGGGGTTACAAGATTATTCAGGATACCTTAACCGTAGGTGAATTTGTGCAATTTACCATACTGCTCGGCCTTATGATTGCTCCGATTGTTCAAATGAGCAGTGTGGGAAGTCAATTGACAGAAGCATTAGCTGGTTTGGATCGCACCGAAGAACTCATGAATTTGGAAGAAGAATCCGATGAGGAAAATCGCACCATACTATTGGATAAGGTGGTTGGGCGTATGTCATTTTCCAATGTGAATTTTTCATACGAAGAAGATAAAGAAGTGCTTCACAATATTACTTTCGATGTTGATCCAGGGCAAGTAATCGCATTGGTTGGTAGTTCTGGTTCTGGAAAATCGACCATAGCTGGGTTAGCGGCTAGTTTTTTGAATCCTGATTCTGGAACCATCACCATTGATGGCAAAGATTTATCCAAAGTAAACCTTAATAGTTTTAGGCAACATTTAGGCGTTGTGCTTCAAGATGATTTTCTGTTTGAAGGCACTATCCGTGAAAACATACTTTTCCCACGACCGAATGCCACAGAAGAAAAATTAAAAGAAGCAGTAAAAGCGGCCTATGTGGATGAATTCACTGACCGTTTTGATAAAGGTTTGGATACGCTTATTGGCGAACGTGGCGTTAAACTTTCAGGAGGGCAACGTCAGCGTATCGCTATTGCCAGAGCCATTTTGGCCGACCCTAAAATTTTAATTTTGGATGAAGCAACTTCAAGTTTAGACACCGAGTCCGAAGCCCTTATTCAAAAAAGTTTGGTTGAGCTGACCAAAGGTAGAACCACCTTTGTAATAGCACACAGATTAAGTACCATTCGCAAAGCGGACCAAATTTTAGTCATCGAAAACGGTAATATTATTGAACAAGGCACCCATGACTCATTGATTGCTTCAGAAGGAAGGTATTATAACCTGTTTACCTACCAGGCAAGAATCTAATCTTCTGCTGGTGCAAGCTCCACTTCCAGACCATCCAAATCTTCCGTAATATGGATTTGGCAACCCAAACGGCTATTGTCTTTTACAAAAAAGGCCTCGGCTAACATAGCTTCCTCATCATCTGATTTTTCTGGAAGTTCATGCTCAGATTGCACATAACATTGACAAGAAGCACACATAGCCATTCCTCCGCAAATTCCAATAGTTCCCTCAGGAGCCAATTCGTAGGAACGAACCACTTCCATGAGGTTCATATTCATATCGGTTGGGGCATCTACTTCGTGGGACACTCCTTCTCGGTCAATAATTTTTATTTTGATATCACTCATAATCTATTTGGGGAACACCCCTGAAGTCCCCTCAAGGGGACATTTTCTTCGTTATTTTTTAGTCGATAGCTTTTACGACTGCTTTCGGCGCTTCTTTTTTACTTCCGTCGAATCCAGTTACGCCACCCACGGTGGTATACTTCATCACATATTTTTTATCTGGGAAAATTCGCTGGTAAGCACTTTGACACATTAATGTGGCTTCGTGAAAACCGCACAAAATCAACTTTAGTTTTCCTGGGTAGGTGTTCACATCACCAATGGCATAAATTCCAGGAATGTTGGTTTGATAATCGAGTGTGTTATCCACTTTGATGGCGTTCTTCTCAATTTCCAATCCCCAATCTCCAATGGGCCCTAATTTTGGGGAAAGTCCAAATAAAGGAATAAAATTGTCGACTTCAATATCAGTTACCTCATCGGTTGATGTGTCTTTTACAGAAACCATTTCCAAAGTTTCTTCACCCTTCAATCCTACAACTTCGGCAGGGGTAATCAAGTTGATTTTACCCTCGTTTTTAAGTTGCTGTACTTTCTCAACGGAATCCAAAGCACCTCTAAATTCATTTCTTCGGTGCACCAAAGTTACTTCAGAAGCAACATCGGCCAAGAAAATGGACCAATCCAAAGCAGAATCCCCTCCACCAGCAATCAATACTTTCTTATCGCGATATACTTCGGGCTCCTTGATCATATAGGCCACTCCGTTATCCTCGTATTTGGATAGATTGTCAAGTAAAGGTTTTCTTGGCTCAAAACTTCCCAACCCACCTGCAATCGCTACTACGGGCGCATGGTGTTTGGTGCCTTTATTTGTAGTAACGATAAAGGTATCATCCTCCAACTTTTCAATGGTTTCCGCTCTTTCTCCCAAGGTAAATCCTGGTTGAAAAGGTTTGATTTGCTCCATCAAATTATCTACCAAATCCCCAGCTAGCACTTCTGGATATCCAGGAATATCGTAGATGGGTTTTTTGGGATATATTTCGGAACATTGCCCACCTGGTTGGGGCAAAGCATCTATTAAATGGCATTTTAACTGTAAAAGACCTGCTTCAAAAACAGCAAAGAGACCCGTAGGTCCCGCTCCAATTATCAGAATATCAGTTTTTATCATACAATAGGGATTTTGGGCCGCAACTTATAATTTGCCCAACTTTAGATAAATGATTTTTGTCCGCTAGCTAATATTGACCACTTCTTCGATTTGTGGCGCGTATTTTTTAATGGTCATTTCCACACCACTTTTCAATGTCATTTGATTCACACTGCAACCAATACAATTGCCTTCCAAACGTACCTTTACTGAAGTATCGTTATCAATGGAGATGAGTGTAATATCTCCACCATCACTTTGTAGAAATGGTCTAATTTCGTCCAAAGCTTTTTCAACATTGCTCTTAATCTCTTCTGAAGTCATTGTTGTCATGCTTATTTCTTTTTAACGGCGGAACAACCAGCCATTGTTGTAATCTTTATCGCTTCGGTAGGCGGAAGATCCGTATTTCTTTTCACCACTTCCTGCACTACTTGCTTTGTAATCTCTTCAAATGCTTCCTCAATAGGCGTAGCAGTTTGCATAGCGGCGGGTCTTCCCACATCACCTGCTTCACGAATACTTTGTACCAATGGAACTTCACCCAAGAACGGAACATCTAGGTCTTCTGCCAAATTCTTGGCTCCATGTTGACCAAAGATATAGTACTTGTTTTCAGGAAGTTCCTCTGGTGTAAAATACGCCATATTCTCCACGATTCCCAATACAGGCACATTTATGGCCTCTTGTTGGAACATGGCCACTCCTTTTCTGGCATCGGCCAAGGCAATTTCTTGAGGTGTACTTACCACGACGGCACCAGTCACGGGCATGGATTGCATAATACTCAAGTGAATATCCCCTGTTCCTGGGGGTAAATCCAATAATAGAAAGTCCAATTCACCCCAATGTGCATCAAAAATCATTTGGTTCAATGCTTTGGCAGCCATTGGGCCTCTCCAAATCACTGCTTGATTGGGCTGGGTGAAAAATCCGATGGAAAGCAATTTCACCCCATAGTTTTCAATGGGTTTCATTTTTGCTTTTCCGTCCACATTTACTGATAGCGGTTTCTCGTTGGCCACATCGAACATAATGGGCATGGATGGTCCGTAGATATCGGTATCCAACAATCCCACTTTAAAGCCCATTTTGGCCAAGGTCACCGCTAAATTGGCAGTGATGGTAGATTTCCCAACACCACCTTTTCCTGATGCAACAGCTACAATATTCTGAATTCCCGGAATCGGATTCCCCTTAATTTGGTTCACCTTTGGTGTTGCAGGGGCATCAACCTTTAGGTTGACCTTTATTTTTGCCTTTTCATAAACCTCTCTGTGGATACATTTTAATATTTCCACTTCGGTTTTCTTTTTGGCCTGTAGACTTGGGTTTTTAATGGTTACATCCACTTCAACTTCATCGCCAAATACCTGAATATTTGTTACCGCACCACTTTCCACCAAATTTTGGCCCTCACCGGGTGCGGATATCTTCTCCAATGCCTTAAGAATGTCTGCTTTTTTCAACTTCATGAATCCTATTTTTTCATTCAGTGTTTGAACTGATTCTAAACTACAAAGATACGGCGTAGGTGTTAGATTAAGAAGTTAGGGTGTTATATTTCAAAAAAAACCAGATGGAAACTACGGGTAATTGAATATTTACTCAGGAATCACACAAAATAGGGTTGTCATTGTGATGGTTTTTCACAAAAAATGTAGCTTAGAAGCTTATATTTTGAAACTATCAACCAACATGCTTAAATCAACCAAACTCCCCCACCTTATATTGTTGTGTGTATCCCTTTTGTGGTTCTCCTGTTCCACCAACAAAGGTCCTTTTACCAAGAAAGATGTTCGAAGTTCAGAAAAACTGATCGGACTGGATTTTTCGAAAAAGGATGTAGATACACTTTACCCTTATTTAAAAAGAAATCGAAGTGGATTTGATTCGTTGAGAAAATATCCCATCGACAACAATGTTTTTCCAGCGGTTCGGTTTGACCCTACACCAATGGGCTTTAGCATGCCAGAACAATTGAGTGGCACCCAATGGGAAATTCCGGATAATGTAGAAATTCCCGAGCCTTATAATCTATTGGCCTATTACACCATTCCACAGTTGGCCTCATTGATCAAAAATCAAAAAATAACCTCAACGGAGCTTACCAAATTTTTCTTGGCCCGTTTGAAGAAATATCAACCTGCTCTACAATGCACGATCAGCATAACAGAAGACTTGGCTTTGGAACAGGCCAAACGTGCTGATGAAGAAATCAAAAACGGGAAATATCGAGGCATTTTACATGGTATACCTTATGGCACCAAAGATTTGATGGCCGTTCCAGGTTACGCCACTACTTGGGGAGCCGAACCTTATAAAGATCAAATAATCAATGAAACCGCCACGGTAATCCAAAAATTGGAAGATGCGGGGGCAATTTTAGTGGCCAAATTGGTATCTGGATCATTGGCTAGAGGTGATGTTTGGTTTGGAGGGAAAACCAAAAACCCTTGGGACACAACACAGGGAGCCACTGGTTCTTCGGCGGGTTCGGGTTCTGCTACTTCGGCAGGATTGGTTCCATTCGCCTTGGGAACAGAAACTTTGGGGTCCATTACATCTCCCAGTACTAGAAATGGGGTAACTGGTCTGCGTCCAACCTACGGAAGAGTAAGTCGATATGGTGTAATGAGCTTAAGCTGGTCCATGGATAAAGTAGGCCCGTTGGCCAGAAATGCAGAGGATTGTGCCATTATTTTTGAGACCATCCAAGGGAATGACCCTCAAGATTTATCCACTGCCGATCTTCCTTTTGGCGTGGATTGGAACAAGGATATTAAAAATTTAAGGGTAGCCTATTTGAAGGCAGATATTGAAAAGGACACTACCGACACTGGCGATAATCTAAGAAAAGCTTTAAAATCTCTTGAAAAATTGGGCATCAACCCAACGGCGGTTGAAATGCCCGAGGATGTTCCTTACCGTGGCTTTGACATTATTCTTCGCGCTGAAGCGGGTGCTTTTTTCGACGAGCTAGTTCGTTCTGCTGATGTGGACAAAATGGTAGAACAAGACCAACGTTCCAGAGCAAATTCTTTGCGTCAAAGTAGATTTATTCCCGCTGTGGAATACCTGCAAGCAAATCGTCAACGACAGGTATTGATTCAAAAAATGCAGGATTTGATGAAAGATTATGATGTTTTGATCTCTCCTACTTTTGGAAACGACCAACTTATGGCGACCAATTTAACAGGGCATCCTGTGATTGCTATTCCAACGGGATTGGACAAGAAAAACCACCCGACCAGTATGACGTTTGTGGGTAATTTGTACGACGAAGCCAGTATTTTGTTATTAGCAAAAGCCTTTCAAGAAGCAACGGAATTTGACGAGATGCACCCTCCAGGGTATTGATCAAAGTTCTTTGGCGGGGTCCCAGAAATATTTTTGAAAGTCGATAATTTGGTTGTCTTTTACTTGGACCCCTTCATTTTCCAATAATTGCTGCATCAGGTTAGTGCCATCAAAGTGGTGTTTACCAGTAAGCACCCCTACTCGGTTCACAACGCGATGTGCTGGAACATCTTTATTATGGGAATTGTTCATGGCCCAACCTACCATTCGTGCACTTCGAGCCGCACCCAAATATTTGGCAATGGCACCATAAGAGGTTACCCTGCCATATGGAATCATTTTGGCCACTTCGTAGACCTTGTCAAAAAAACTAGGCTCTTCCATGTTATCGGTACATGATTCGGATTAGTGTAATGATCAACAACAAAAGCATCAAAGCACTTAAAATGTAATTTGAATTTTTGGCAAAGCGGTTGGTCTTGGTCTCCAACTTATCAAAATAAAACGTGTAGAGATAAAGTACGGAAAAAGTACCTGCACCAGCAGCTACCACAAAAGTTGTTATATCCTTAGCCTCGAATTTTATCCAACCTGCCTCGTTCCACATGGCATTTAAACCGCTGTAATATGGAATGGTAAGCAGGTTTAATGCGGCCAACAATACACCTTTAAAAAACGAGTTCTTTTTACTAAGATTCACCTGTTTAATTTTCTGTTCTTTTTTCCTTTTGGCCATTAGAAAAAAGTAAATGGTGAAGAAAGCAAAGACCGCGACTGCAATTTTGAAAAGAACATCTATTACTTCTGGGTTCCGATACAAAAACTTTGAAATAAAAACAGCGATATAGGCCTGCACCATAATGGTGGCTGAAACCCCAATACTAAAAATCACCCCATTCAATTTACCTTTTTCCACACTGGTTTTTGCTGCATTCATATTAAGCAGCCCTGGAGGAACGGTTGCCATAAAGGCCGCCGAGAACGTGGCAAAGAAAAGTATGAGTATGTGGGTCATTGGTTAGTTGATCCTAAATTGGATATAGGTAATTGGTTTTCCTTTTTCAAGATACTGATTTTCATAGAAAGTTTGAATATCAAGCACTTCAGATGGAGCCCCCTCGTTTTTGTACACATCGTGGTTGGCATAGATGATTTCGTGTCCCAAACCTTGTAACAACCCTAAAGTATACCCGTGCATATATTCACTGTCGGTCTTTAAGTTGACTGTCCCGTCCTGATTTAAAATATACTTGTATCTCTTTAGAAATTCAGGGTTGGTCATTCGGTGTTTGGTGCGCTTGTATTTGATCTGTGGATCGGGAAAGGTTATCCAAATTTCTGATACTTCATTTTCTCCAAAAAGGTGATCTACCAATTCAATTTGGGAACGCAAAAAGGCTACGTTCCTCAAATTTTCTTCCAATGCAATCTTGGCCCCTCTCCAAAAACGAGCCCCTTTAATATCAACTCCAATATAATTTTTATCTGGATTTTGCTTGGCTAATCCAACAGTGTATTCCCCTTTTCCGCAACCCAATTCCAATACAATGGGATTATCGTTGCCAAAAAAGTCGGACCAGTTTCCTTTGTGTTTGAATCCAGCCATAACCTCGTCCCTTGTGGGCTGCACCACATTGGCAAAGGTTTCATTTTCCTTAAATCGTTTCAGCTTGTTCTTACTTCCCACTATTGAAATTTATGGTGCAAAAATTTAATGATTTGGCAAAACTAAGGAAATCTTCATGCAATTAGGATTTTGTTTTTTTACAACCATGCAAAATTCGAAACGAATTCTGGTCGCTCCCTTAAATTGGGGCCTTGGGCATGCCACTAGATGTATTCCCATCATCCAAGCTTTGCTTGATCAAGGGCATCAGCCATTTATTGCTTCTGATGGGGTTGCACTATCCTTGTTGCAAAAGGAATTTCCCAATGTTCCTTCTTTTGAATTGCCTTCCTACAAAATCACTTACGCCGAAAAAGGAAAGAATTTCAAGATCAAAATGATTTGGGATTCCCCAAAAGTGATGAAGGCGATGGCATTGGAAAAAAAAGCAGTTAAAAAGTTGGTCAAAGAGCAGCAATTGGATGGTATTATTTCGGACAATCGCCTGGGTGCTTACTATAAAAAAGTGCCCTGCGTTTTTATTACCCACCAATTAAATGTGCTTTCGGGAAACACAACATGGATGAGTTCCAAAGCGCATCAAAAAATCATAAAAAAATTTGATGCTTGCTGGGTACCCGATGTGGAAGGCAAACCTAACTTGACTGGAAAATTAGGGCATTTGAAAAAATCCAAATTGAAGATTGCCTACCTCGGTCCTTTGAGTCGTTTTGAGAAAAAGGAATTGCCCTTGGTTTATGATTTGATGGTGCTCTTATCTGGTCCTGAACCGCAACGCACCTTTTTGGAGGAAAAATTATTAGAAGAATTGACACAATTTGAAGGAAACATTCTTTTTGTGAAAGGCAAAATCGAATCAGAGCAAACGGTAGAAGAGCAACAACTTTCCAAAGGAAGAATAACCCTCTACAATTTTATGCAATCGGAAACGCTTCAAACTGCATTGAATCAAAGTAAAAAAGTATTGTGCCGTTCAGGTTACACCACTGTGATGGATTTGGCCAAATTGGAGAAAAAAGCATTCTTTATCCCAACACCAGGACAGTACGAACAGGAATATTTGGGCAAACGATTACAGAAAAAAGGGATTGTCCCCTATTGCAATCAGGAAGATTTTACACTTTCCGAATTAGACCGAATGGACAAATTTTCAGGATTGACTCAGTTTGAGACCACCTCAGATTTTTCAGGTTTGTTCACTGTTTTTTCCAAGGTAAAGGAGAATTCGGAACCGACATCCACTTCACTTTCCACATAGATTTTTTCGCCATGGGCCTCAATAATGTGCTTAACAATGGAAAGTCCCAATCCTGAACCGCCTTCTTTTCGACTTCCACTTTGGTCTACGCGATAAAAACGCTCAAACAATCTAGGTAGATTGGCCTTTGGAATTCCAATTCCGTTATCCGTTACCCGAACAATCACTTTGTTCTTGATAAGATTCTCCACACTCACCTCGGTAGTACCATTGGTGTGGCCATATTTAATGGAATTCACCAAAAGGTTACTGATCACTTGCTGAATTTTCTCCTTGTCGGCATGAACATAAATCGGAGATGGATATTCCATATCAAAAGTGAGGGTAATCTGCTTTTTGGAAGCTTTCATTTCCAAAAGATCAAAGGTGTTTTGGATAAGTTCGATCACATCAAAATCTTCGGGCTCCACCTGAAGTTCCCCTGCCTCCAGCTTGGTGATCAAATCCAAGTCTTTTACAATATAAATCAACCGCTCCACTCCTTTACTGGCTCTTTCAAGGTACTTTTCACGTAACTTTTTGTCCTTCATTGCGCCATCGAGCAGCGTAAGAATATACCCTTGAACCGTAAACAATGGTGTTTTTAGTTCGTGCGACACATTCCCCAAAAAATCTTTTCGGTATTCTTCCCGAATCTTTAAGGTATCAATCTCAATTTTCTTCCCTTCGGCAAATTTTTCAATTTCCTTCATCAGGGTCGTCATGTCCGTAGTGATAGGTTTGGAAGAGAAAGATGTGGATTCCAAAAGGGAAACATCATCGTAAATCTTCTTGACCCTACGATAAATAAATCGCTCCACTCGTACTTGGATCACCGTAAAACAAACCACAAAAATTACCAGTCCAAAAATGACTGTGTTTAGCCATTCCAAATGGTCTTCTCCCATCTGAAATATGATAAACGTGGTGGTTACAATAAGGGTAATTAATAAGGAAGACCTTAGGGCAAACTTGTATGATTTCCTTAGTTTAATGGCCATTAGAGAACAAACTTATAGCCTACGCCCTTTACGGTTTTAAAGTGATCATCCCCAATTTTTTCGCGTAGTTTTCTAATGTGAACATCAATGGTTCGACCTCCAACAACTACCTCGTTGCCCCAAACCTTGTCCAAAATCACTTCACGCTTGAATACTTTGTTGGGCTTTGATGTTAAAAGGGATAAAAGTTCAAACTCTTTTCTAGGCAATACCATCTCCTCCCCATTGTTTACGATCTTGTATTCCTCTCGGTTGATTACAATATTACCGACCTTTACAATTTCCTCGACTTCTTTCTTGTCATCTTTCAGCCTGCGCAACAAGGCCTTTACCTTACTCACCAGAACTTTTGGCTTAATGGGTTTGGTAATATAATCGTCCGCCCCAGCATCAAATCCTGCAACTTGGGAATAATCTTCTCCTCTTGCGGTTAAGAAAGCAATAATGGTATTGTCTAAACCTGGAGTATTACGAATGGCTTCACAGGCTTCGATACCATCCATTTCGGGCATCATCACATCCATAATAATCAAGTGTGGATTCTTTTTTTTCGCCTTGTTTACCCCCTCAAGACCGTTTTTAGCGGTAAAAACTTCGTAGCCTTCAGCACTGAGGTTGTAACCTATAATTTCCAGAATATCAGGTTCATCGTCTACCAATAGAATCTTTATGTCCTTGTTTTTCATGGGATGGTATTTCTGTGTTAATCGCCCAAATGTAAAGATAATACACTTACAGCATAAATGCTTAACGTTGATTTAATCTGGTAACCTTATTGTAACATATCTGAAATAAAGTCTTAACCCACGTGTAACATCGCTTTTACAACCTACCCGTTTCTTTGCCACAAAATTTAAAACCTTCATAGCAACGTATGAAAACATATTTAATAGTGGCCATGTCTTTGTTTACTTTATTGCTTTCCGCGCAAGAAAACGGAAGCATTGTTGGTAAACTAACCGACAAGGAACTAAACAACGACCCTCTTCCCTTTGCCAATGTCTTGATCAAAGGAACCTCAAAGGGTACCACTTCTGATTTTGATGGTCTTTTTGAAATAAATGATGTAGAGCCTGGAACCTATACTTTGGTTTTCAGCTTTTTGGGTTATGAGACTTTGGAAGTACCCAATGTAGTAGTTGAAGCTGGAAAGGTTACCGAGATCAATACAGGACTTGGAGCCAGCAGCGTAGGATTGGAAGAAGTTGTTGTTACCACATCTGCCAGAAAAGATTCTGAGGTTGCCTTGTTGTTGCAGCAAAAAAATGCCTTGGTAATGCAAGAGGCCATTAGTGCCGAAGCCCTTACTTTAAAAGGTATTGATGATGCAGCTGCAGCGGTAGCACAGATTTCAGGGATTTCTAAACAACAGGGGTCCAGCAATGTTTATGTTCGTGGTTTGGGCGATCGTTACCAGAACACTACCATGAACGGTCTTTCATTGCCATCGAATGATGTAAACAAGAAAAACATCAACCTTGACCTTTTTGGATCAAGCATTATTGAAAATGTATCGGTAAGTAAGGCATATAGCCCAACCTTTTATGGTGATTTTGCTGCTGGTAATGTTAACGTAGATTCTAAAGAATACACTGGAGACGGTTATTTGGAAGTTGCCGTTGGTGGAGGAATCAATACCAACGCGGCAGGCGAGGATTTTTACAAAAGCGAGGGTACCAGTGATTTTGGTTTTTATAACCGTTATGATAACGACCCTTTTGCCGTAGTTCTTTCGCACGGTGTGGATCCTGAAGCTGCTTGGGAACCTATCAACCTTTCTGGAGCTATTGAAGGTGGATATTCCTTCAACTTTAATAATGAAAAATCTAGATTGAGCTTCTTCGGAGCTGCTAGTTTCTCCAATGGTTTTGAAATTTTGGAAGGTCCTGCCAGGGATTTTACCAATGTATTAAAGGTAGATTTCCCGAATGTACGTGAATATGCCTACAAAACCACAACCACTGCGCTTGGAAACATTTCTTATAGAATCAACGATGAGCACAAAGTAAAATTCAGCTCTTTGTTCGTGAACAGTGCAGCTGATCGTGTTGGATATTACGGTGTGAATGGTCAAGGTACCAACAGGGATGCCATCTTGAATACTGACGAAGGTTTTTATGTGATGAACGTTCAGTTTAACCAAGACATGATCTTTGTAAACCAATTGACAGGTCAGCACCTATTTGATGAAAAACTATCCTTTGATTGGGGTGTTGGTTTCAACAAGGTATTCTCAGATGAGCCAGATCGTAAGCGTATCACTTTGGAAAACTACCAATACGCTTTGGACAACGACGCTAGTACCAATCCTGTTTTTTATACCAACATTCCTTTTGACAACCAAAGATTCTTTCAAAGTATCGAGGATGACGAATTGAACAGCTTTATGAACTTGGGCTACAAAGCTTCTGAAAAAGTAAAGTTCAATTTCGGATACAACGGTAGAAGAAAAGAAAGAAGATTTAACAGTATTAGATACGGTTATGACATTGTTGACAGAGCCAATACTCCTATCACCGATGTAAACGATTTCAACTCTATTTTCCACTACACCAACATCAACATTCCTGAGGGAGAAGGATTGTGGAATACTATCGTTTTGAATCCTATCAGCAATGAAATAGGAAACACCAACAGACCTGGTCTTCCAGAAAACACCTATAAAG
This sequence comes from Flagellimonas zhangzhouensis, assembly GCF_900102925.1. Taxonomy (GTDB): domain Bacteria; phylum Bacteroidota; class Bacteroidia; order Flavobacteriales; family Flavobacteriaceae; genus Flagellimonas; species Flagellimonas zhangzhouensis. The sequence continues at coordinate 271,456 of NZ_FNKI01000001.1, forward strand.
GTAATTTGGATATCCATGCGCTTTATGCCACTGCAGAAATTGGTCTTACTGATAAATTCAGCATTGTTCCTGGTGTTCGTGTAGAATCTTACAGCCAAAAAGTGGAGTACGATGTAATCAACATTAATCCTTTGGATCCTGGTTTCCGTGAAGTGTATGAAAACATCTTCTTACCAAGCTTAAATGCCAAGTATGCGCTTACTGAAAACTCAAACTTGAGAGCAAGTTTCAGTAAAACAGCATCTTTCCCAGAATTTAAAGAGGTTGCCCCTTTTGTATATGAATCCGTAACGCAACGTGTGGGTGGTAACCCTGACCTTTTGGGTGGACTTAACGGTGATGGAGCAACTTATTCTGATGTTTTCAACTACGACCTTAAATATGAGTGGTTCTTGGAAAGAGGTGAAATTATTTCTGTTGCCGCATTTGCCAAAACCATTAAAGATCCTGTAAACAGAGTAGTTGCCGCCGATGCAACAGGAACACAAAGATATTTTAGAACTGGTGATCAGGCCGACATCTACGGGGTTGAGCTTGAATTGCGCAAAAACCTTTTGTTGGATGCTGATGAAAATGCAGTGGTTTCTCTTGGGGTAAATGCCGCTTACACGCATACAGAACAAGACTTAAAAGATATTCCTGCAGGTTCCGAAAACACTTTTGGAACAGTATTCGACAGGGATTCCGATGAATTGGAAGGAGCTTCTCCTTTTATCATCAATGCCGACTTAAACTATAGCCCAGTTTTTGGAAGCTACAAACCTAAAGCTACCGTGGCCTTTTCATATTTCTCCGATCGTATTTTCTCGTTGGGAGCAGGTAGTTTGGGTAATATCGTAGAAAGAGCAGTTCCAACATTGAACTTCGTTTGGCAAAACTCCTTCGGAGAACACTTTGAAGCCAATCTTTCTGCAAAAAATATTTTGAATCCTGATGTCTCTTTGGTTCGTGAAGGAACTGGAATTGGAGATGTTATTATTAGACAGTATAACCTTGGGGTTAACGTAGGGCTAACCCTTAAATATAAATTTTAAATTATTTTAAATTCTGACAAATGAAAAACAAGTTTTTATTTTTAGGTATAGCCGCTGCTTTGTTCATAGCTTGTGAAGCTGACGATACCTCCGATATTGTTATCAACGATAACAGTGTTACAAACAATACTACCAACACTGGTGGTGGTGCCGAAGAAGACAACACCGTTAATTTGAGTGGGGTTTACACAACTGACATCACTTTGGATCCAGAAATGGAGTACGTTATTACTGGTCCTGTTCTTATTGCAAGTGGAGCAACTTTCACTGTTCCTGCAGGTATGACCATTAAGGCTGAGCCAGTAGGTGTTAATGCTTACATTGCTATTCAACAAGGTGCAAGAATTGAAGCAAATGGTACATCTGCAGACCCAATTGTATTTACTTCAAATGCTGCTGCTCCAAGTTCTGGTAACTGGGGTGGTATCGTACTTTGCGGTAGAGCACCTATCAACTCAACTGCAGACGGTTCTACCGATACTGCTACAACTGAAGTAGGTGGTCTTTCTTACGGTGGAAATGTTTCTGATGACGATTCAGGTAGCCTACAGTATGTTCGTATCGAGTACGCTGGTGGTGCCATTGATGGTAACGCTGAGCTGAACGGACTTTCTGTTTATGGTGTTGGAACTGGAACTACTATCGATTACGTAGAAGTTTATGAAGGTTCTGATGATGGTTTCGAGTTCTTTGGTGGAACTGTTGAAGCTAGCCACTTGGTAGTTGTAAACTCTGAAGATGATTCTATCGACTGGACGGAAGGATTTGTGGGTACTTTGACTGACGTTTACGTTCAGCACGGAACTAGCCACGATAAAGCTTTCGAATGTGATGGTTACAACACTGACTTCAGCAATGAAGGTGGATATTTCTCTGCTCCTACAGTTACCAACGTAACTATTGTAGGTGTTAACGATGGTACTAGTGAAGCAATTAGATTGAGAGCTGGTACTCAAGGTATCTTCACCAACATTTTGTTCACCGATTTCGATGAAGCTTTCGATTTAGATGGTGACACAGGTGATAACCCAACTGGTCAAGGTGTATTGGACGGTCTTTTGAGCGTTACTGATGCAACTTTTACCAATGTAACCACCAACGTTAAAAATGACACTGGATTTGTTTTCGACGAAGCTGATTTTGTATCAGGAATCGGAAACGGTACAGGAACCGATATTGCAACATGGGGAGCTGGTTGGACCATTGGTATCAACTAATCATTTTCCATTAAAAAAGCAAAAAGCCCACAAGTATTCGTGGGCTTTTTTTTGCATTTCATCGAAAAGTAACCTCCTATTCGTCAAACGGTTCCACAATCGCATTCCAATTTTTATATATTTGTGGCACAACGTTTGTAACCATTAACGTATGAAGCACTTTTACCTAGTCATTCTTTTATTTGTGTGTTCCCTCGGATTTTCGCAAGAAAATGCCAAGAGCACAGCAGATATTGACGGGTTTAAGTTGTATCCCAATCCAGTTACGCAAGGCAAGGTATATATAGAAACTACACTGAACTCTCCAAAGCAAATTTTGGTTTTTGATGTGTTGGGCACACAAGTATTACAAACCACCATTTTGGGCAAAGAACTCAACCTTTCCGATTTGGCCAAAGGAGTCTATATTCTCCGCGTTTTTGAAAAAGACAAAGTAGCTACCAGAAAGCTCATTATTAAGTAGTTCACCTACTTTTTCCCATTTTTCAAATCATCAAACCACATATTTTGATGTTTTACCAACACTTTTAGTGCTTTCACAACATTAAATGGCACACCCTTAACCTATTTTCTACTTTTATATTGCACATAGATCCCCAAATCAGCTTGTATGAAGAAAATCTACTTTGTTTTACTTATGGCAATACCCTTATTTACTTTCAGCCAAGATCTGGTCAGTGTAAATTCTGAGCCTGAACAAGAACTAAAGGGATTTAAAATGTATCCCAATCCTGCCTATGGAAACGAGGTGTATATCACCACCGAATCCAATGGCACGAAGCAAATCAAAATCTTTGATGTTTTTGGTGAAGTCGTACTCACCGATAGAATCTCCACCAATACTCTTGACATTTCTAGATTGGTTCCAGGTGTGTACGTGCTGCAAGTCACCGAACAGAAAAAAACCATGACCCGAAAACTGGTCGTGAAATAATAAAACATATCCCCCTATTAAAGCCCTTTTTATAAAAAGGGCTTTTTTATTTTGGATACTTTTGTATTCGAATGGAGCAGTTTAATACCCAACAGATTTTTTCTATTTCAAGTGAGGCTGAATTCGAAAACTTGGCACTAAAGGTCTTCGAATTTCAATACCAAAAAAATGCGGTATATCACAGTTATTGCAAGCTTTTAAATCGAAATCCAAACAACGTAAAAGAGGTATTCCAAATCCCATTTTTACCCATTCAATTTTTTAAATCCCATTCCATAATTTCCACTCAAAAAGACCCAGACATCATTTTTGAAAGTAGTGGCACCACCCAAAGCACAACCAGCAAACACTTGGTTCCAGATGTGAAAATTTATGAGGAGAGTTTTTTAAAAGGGTTCGAACAATTTTACGGTCCAGTGGAGGATTATTGCATTCTGGCGTTGCTTCCAGCCTATTTGGAACGCCAAGGATCTTCATTGGTTTATATGGTGGACGATTTGGTAAAACGCTCCAAACATCCAAGTAGTGGTTTTTACCTCAACAATCTGCATGAATTGCATGAAAAACTCATGGAATTGGAGCAAAAAGGCACCAAAACACTATTGATTGGTGTTTCATTTGCGCTTTTAGACCTTGCTGAACAATTTCCGATGAAATTAAAGCACACGACCATCATGGAAACTGGGGGCATGAAAGGACGTCGCAAAGAATTGATTAGGGCTGAACTCCACCAGATTTTAACCCAAGCTTTCGGAGTTGCCACGATTCACTCTGAATACGGTATGACTGAACTTTTATCACAGGCCTACTCCAAAGGAAATGGCATATTTGAAACACCTCCGTGGATGAAATTGGTGACGCGAGACACCGAAGATCCACTTACCTTATTGGACAATGGCAAAACGGGCGGCATAAACATCATCGATTTGGCCAACGTGTATTCTTGTTCCTTTATAGCGACCCAAGACCTAGGTAAAATTCATACCAATAAGTCATTCGAAATCATGGGCAGATTCGACAATTCCGATATTCGGGGTTGTAATTTAATGGTGCTGTGATGCTATTCCACAACAAGAACAAAGTAGTTCTTTTTACCTCGTTGCAACAAAACAAACTTATTGTTGATCAAGTCCGATTCAGTAATCAAGAAATCTTCTTTTACTTTTTCCTTGTTTACAGAAATGGAATTTTGTTTCAGCTCTCTTCGGGCCTCTCCATTGGAACCCAAAAAGTTGGTTTTGGCAGCCAAAGCACCGATCATGTCCAACCCATCTTTAATATCTGCTTTGGATACCGTTGCTTGAGGAACGCCTTCGAAAACATCCAAAAAGGTTTTTTCATTCAACCCTTTAAGGTCTTCTGAGGTGGATTTACCAAATAGAATGTTACTGGCTTTTATTGCATTGTCCAAATCTTCTTGGGAATGCACCATTACAGTGATCTCCTCAGCCAATTTCTTCTGAAGCGAACGCATATGTGGTGCTTCTTTATGTGCTGCCACCAAATCTTCTATTTCGTCTTTGGTTAAAAAAGTGAAGATTTTGATGTACTTCTCGGCATCATCATCGGAGGTGTTCAACCAATATTGGTAGAATTTATAAGGGGAAGTCCGTTCAGCATCCAACCAAACATTACCTCCTTCGGTTTTCCCAAACTTGGTGCCATCTGCCTTGGTGATCAACGGACAGGTCATCGCAAAACCCTTTCCACCACCAATTCTTCTGATTAATTCAGTTCCCGTGGTAATATTTCCCCATTGGTCGCTACCTCCCATTTGAAGGGTACAATCATGGTTTTGGTACAAATACAAAAAGTCGTACCCCTGCACCAATTGGTAGGTGAACTCAGTAAAGGACATTCCTTCCTTCGCATCAGAAGAAAGTCTCTTTTTTACGGAGTCCTTGGCCATCATGTAGTTTACTGTAATGTGTTTTCCAACATCACGAATGAACTCCAAAAAGGAAAAATCCTTCATCCAATCGTAATTGTTCACCAATACCGCTGCATTCGGCGCATCACTTTCAAAATCCAAAAAACGACTCAATTGTCCTTTTAAAGCATCTTGGTTATGTCTTAATGTTTTCTCATCCAATAAATTACGCTCTGCCGATTTGCCCGAAGGATCACCGATCATACCCGTAGCACCACCAACAAGGGCAAAAGGCTTGTGCCCAGCCAATTGAAAGTGTTTCAACATCATTACCCCAACAAGGTGACCAATGTGCAACGAATCGGCCGTTGGGTCAATACCCACATAGGCAGATCTCATTCCCTCCAAAAGATGTTCTTCGGCACCAGGCATAACATCGTGCACCATTCCTCTCCATTGCAATTCTTCTACAAAATTTTTCGCCATGATTATATTTTTGCGATAACTGCAAATATAAAATGAAGTTGGCACTTCGCTCAATATTTCCGTCACAAATAGGTACTTTTACCATATGATTTTGGTTACTGGTGGTACGGGATTGATAGGTTCGCATTTGCTTTTACATTTAGTGAAGCAAGGGAAGAAGGTCAGAAGCAATTATAGAACCAAGGAATCCATAGAAAAGGTTTCCAAAATTTTTAGCTTCTATTCCGATGACCCAAACCTTATCAATCTAATAGATTGGCAACAGGCCGATATTACGGATATTTCTAGTTTGGAATGTCTTTTTAATGGAGTTGATCAGGTATACCACTGTGCTGCATTGATTTCATTTGACCCTAAGGATTACAAAAAATTGGAACGAACCAATGTGGAGGGTACTGCCAATGTGGTGAATCTTTGTCTTAAATACGGAATCAAAAAGCTTTGTTACATCAGTTCCATTGCTGCCATAGGACCTAGTTTAAATGGTCAAATGGTTACTGAAGAAACCGAATGGAACGAAAACAAGGCTTCGGTTTACGGGTTGACCAAATACAATGCTGAACTGGAGGTATGGCGAGGTTCTCAAGAAGGGCTTTCTGTTGTTATTGTTAATCCAGGAGTAGTTGTGGGGCCAGGATTTTGGAGATCAGGAAGCGGTTCCTTTTTTACCTATGTTTCCAAAGAAAAGAAATATTACATTCCTTGCGGAACAGGTTTTGTTACCGTAAAAGATGTGGTTAACGCAATGTGCTCCTTAATGGATTCCGAAATACAATCGGAACGATACATTCTCGTAAGTAAAAACCTGACTTATCTTGAATTCTTTACCAAAATTGCGCATGGTTTGGGAGTAAAAGCACCAGAAAAAGAAATATCCAGATTTATGTTGGAATGTTTTTGGCGTTTAGATTGGTTCCGAAGCAACATCATGGGAAAAAGAAGACGACTTTCCAAAACCATGGCAAAAGGATTAATGCACCAAGATCATTATAATGGTGACAAAATAAAATCCGTACTCCCTTTTGAATATGAAAGTTTGGATGATGCCATTGCCTTTTGTAATGAAAAGTTTAGTTCTTCTCGAGGGTAGGAGTTTCTTTTTTCACTTTTAAGGAGTCCTTCAAAGCGTTGATTGAATCCTGTCTGCGAACACTGGCTTGCCTCATCTCCTCATTTTTTCTTTTGCCCCTGTCTTCCAAAGTATCCTTTTGAACTGTTAATCTTCGCTCAACTTCTTTATAAATTGTTTGGTATTCCAAAGGAATGGAAGCGTAATACAAATCGCTTTGTGCAAATTGTGCACTATCTATTTGGTAGGTTTTGTATAGATACTCCATTATATCAATACCTGAATTTTCAAAATCGCTCGCAGCTGCAGATTTATTCGCGTTCAAAAGTGCCAAATCATGCAATATTTTGACCATATCATCCTTAGAGATCAAATTATCGGGCTTTTTCACTACTTCTTCAGCGCAAGCAGCAAATAGAACCGTACCCAAAAATGCAACGATAATTTTTTTCATCACCTATCGATTAAACGTAAGCCTTTTGGCCCTTTTCTCTTTGGCAAAACTGCCATTCTCATAAGCCAACAATCCATTTACAAAGGTTCGAGCCACGCTGGAATCAAAAGTAACACCTTCAAAAGGAGACCATCCGCATTTATAGAAAATATTATCTTTTTTAACCTGATTTTGTGAGTTTTGGTTCACCTGTACCAAATCGGCAAAATAGCCTTCACGGATAAATCCACGTCGGTCAATATCGAAAAGTTTGGCAGGGTTGTGGCACATTTTCTCTACCATTTTTTCCAAGCTTATCACACCTTCTTTTTCCTTTTGAAGCATAGCCAACAAAGCATGCTGCACCAAAGGTCCTCCAGAGGGTGCTTTGGTATAAGGATTATCCTTCTCTTCTATGGTGTGTGGTGCATGATCCGTGGCTACCACATCAATACGGTCATCCAACAAAGCTTCCCACAATTTTTCACGGTCAGTTTTGGTTTTTACTGCTGGATTCCATTTGATCAAAGTGCCTTTTTCAGCATAATCCTCGTCAGAAAACCAAAGGTGGTGAATGCATACCTCAGCGGTGATTTTCTTTTCTTCCAATGGAATGGCATTGGTGAACAAATCCGTTTCTATGCCCGTTGATACATGAAAAACATGCAATCTAGCTCCTGTTTTCTTCGCCAAGGCTATGGCTTTGGATGATGATAGGTAACAAGCTTCGGCACTTCGAATGATGGGGTGCATTTCAATGGGAATATTGTCTCCAAACATTTCTTGGTACTTCGCCATATTGGCACGAATGGTTCCCTCGTCCTCACAATGGGCAGAAATCACCATTTCAGTATTGCTGAATATTTTCTCCAACACAACTTCGTTATCCACCAACATATTTCCAGTTGAGGATCCCAAAAACAGCTTTACTCCTGAACAGGCATTTTTATCCAAACTTTTCAGTTCTTCCAAATTATCGTTGGTTCCTCCGAACAAAAAACTATAGTTCGCAAAAGAGTCCTTTGCCGCCATGGCAAATTTTTCTTCCAGCTTTTCAATGGTTGTTGTCTGTGGATTGGTATTTGGCTGCTCCATAAAGGTGGTGATTCCCCCTGCAATGGCTGCCCTACTCTCGGTGGCAATGGTGCCCTTATGTGTAAGACCTGGTTCCCTAAAATGCACTTGGTCGTCTATCACCCCAGGCAGTAAAAGATTACCTTTTAAATCGATGACCGTAGCATTTGCATCAGAAATGTCACTATCAATTCGGGCAATTATATCATTCTCCAATAAAATATCGGATTCAAAAACGCTGTTCTCATTAACAACCTTTGCATTCTTCAACAGTATTTTTGACATAACTAAAAGTTCTTTTTAAAGAATATACTTCTGAATTTCATCGCAATCACCCCAAAAATGGCTTCGCGGATAATGGCTGAATTCATTTTAGATTTCCCATTCACACGATCTGTAAAAATTATGGAAACCTCCTCTATTTTAAATTTCTTCAGGTAAGCCCTGTACTTCATCTCAATTTGAAAGGCGTAGCCAATAAATCGTACATGGTCCAAATTGATAGTCTCTAAAACCCTTCGATGATAACACACAAATCCTGCCGTTGGATCGTGCACTTTCATCCCAGTTATAAACTTTACATAAAATGAGGCTCCGTAAGACAATAAAATCCTTGCCAATGGCCAGTTGACCACATTCACTCCTTTTTTATAGCGCGAACCTACGGCCACATCCGCACCATTTAAGCATGCGCGGTGTAAACGGGAAAGATCATCTGGGCGGTGGGAAAAGTCGGCATCCATTTCAAAAATGTATTCATATCCTTTTGTCAAAGCCCATTTAAACCCATGAATATAGGCTGTACCCAATCCAGATTTTTCCCTTCGGACTTCCAAGAACAAACGGTCTGAAAATTCACCTTGAAGGTCCCTCACGCATTGTGCGGTACCATCGGGGGAATTATCGTCTACGATAAGAACATGAAAATCCTTTTTTAGGTCGAAAACCGCTCTAATAATCGCTTCAACGTTCTCAATTTCGTTAAAGGTGGGTATAATGACCAAGCCATCTGCCATTCTCACGAGTTTAGAAATTCAAAAATACGGTTTTCTAGATTGTCTTCGCAAGTAGCTTGCGGGCAAGCTTACTAGCACTGAAGCAATATTTGTAACTTTGCGCTTTTAAATCCCATTTTGATGTCTCAAAAGTTTCCCAAGCTTTTTTTAATATTACTGGCAATTCTTTTTGTACTCAACCTTATTCAAGCCTCTTTTACAGAGCTTATTTATGATGAGGCTTATTATTGGTACTATGCCCAAAATATGGCTTGGGGTTATTTTGACCATCCCCCAATGGTGGCCTTTTTGATTAAGATCAGCAGTTTGTTTTTTAATGGGGAACTCGGGGTTCGTTTTATGAGCTGTGTGCTCTCGGCAGGCACTTATATGCTGCTTTGGTTGCTCATCGATAATCCAAAGAAGAAAGATTATGTAGTTCATTTTTTCTTATTGACCTTCTCTTTTACCTTAATGAATGCCTATGGGTTTCTGACCCTACCAGATACACCCCTTTTATTTTTTACGGCACTATTTCTTTGGTTATACAAACAATTCTTAAAGAATCCTTCCATTGTCATCACACTTTCACTGGGAGTGGTTATGGCTGCCCTTATGTACAGTAAATACCACGCTGTTTTGGTGATTCTTACCGTCTTCCTATCCAACTTTAAACTTATTTATAATAAAAAAGCTTGGAATGCGGTTGTTTTGGCCTTGCTTTGCTATGCTCCCCATTTTTGGTGGCTCTACCAAAATGATTTTGCGTCAATTACCTTTCATTTATACGAACGTCCAAATCAAGAGTACAAATTTGATAGTTTCACGTTAGGGTACTTTCTGAATTTGATTGTGATCATTGGATTGTTGTTTTTTTGGATTTACAGTGCACTTTTTAAGTTTAAGGCAAAAGATAAATTTTCAAAAGCTTTGGTGTATTTGATCTATGGCGTTTTGATTTTCTTTTTCATTTCGAGCTTTAACCGACGCGTTCAGGCTCAATGGACCATTGCTATATCCATTCCATTAATACTTATTGCCTATAATCGCTTATTGAATCATGCCAATACCAGAAAATGGGTGTTTAGAATTGGCCTGATTAGCGCCGTTGTACTATTGTATGCCCGTGCTTGGATGATTTATCAACCTTTGTTCCCTTTCATTTATGAAACACATGGTAACAAAACTTGGGTTAACGAACTTCATGAACAAACTGGGGACACACCTATTGTTTTTGAAAATTCGTACCGACGTGCACCCATGTACCAATTTTATACAGGGGTAACCACCTTTTCTTTGAACAATTTTATGTATCGAAAAAATCAATATTCCATAGATGGTTCAGAGGAGAAAGTTAGAGGCAAGGAAGTAGTTTACGTCTCCATTTATTCAAAGTTTGAAGATGCTAAATTTAAACATGCTGATGGTACCGAAGGATATGGGAAATATATAGACAATTTCCAGTCTTACAGAAATATTAAGTGCATAGTTGAAAAACCCAATGAAGGTGTTGGTTACCTACTCAAAGTGTACAATCCTTATCCGTTTGATATAGAATTAAGTGATTTGAAATACACCATTTCATATTCAAACCCATATAAACAGGTACAGGAAATGCTTCCTTTGAAGGTGAAAAAAGCACCGAATGAACCTTCAATTTTAAAATCTAAGGATACGCTTAATTATACTTTTGAATTGCCCCTGTCTAAAATGGAAAATCCATCGTATTTTAGGGTTGGAATTTCAGAGCACGGTCTACCCCCAGGACTAAACGGAAGACCCATCAAAATTGAGGAATGAATCCCATAGAAAAAACAATTTTATCATTTGACTGGATGACCTTGGTGTTGTTTGGTGGATTGATACTTTTGGCATTGGGCAAATATTTGGACCATTCTAAATTCCTCAACTTTCTTATTCTACCCTTTAACGACAAATACGTATTGTTTCAGAGTAAAAAAGGGCAATTGTTCGACTGGTTTCAATTGTTATTGACCATCTTTCAAATTCTCAACCTATCCCTTTTTATTTTAATAATGCTTCATGTATTAGGACTTTTGGAAAATGAAATGGAGGCACAGACCTATTTTATAGTTTTTGGGTTTTTACTGCTCTTCGAATTTTCGAAATTTATTCTCCAGATGTTTACTGGTTTTGTGTTCAACAACACCAAATTCATAGGTGGTATCATCTTCAACAAAATTTCCTATCTCAATTTCAGTAGTCTTGTGGTCGCCTTGGCCAATATTTTTCTGGTGTACATATTAAAAGACTCAAAAACAATAATATATGGAACGCTTTTCCTAATTATTGCAATTAATGGCATTGGGATACTTAAACTACTGAAGAACCATCAAAATACACTGTTCCCGTATTTTGTATATTTTATTTTGTACCTTTGCACACTCGAAATTGCGCCCTTGGTGTTAATTGGAAGCTTTATAAAAGGTTGAAAACTTATGAAAGTAAAAACAATTTTGGTTTCCCAGCCAGAACCCAAAGTCGATAACTCGCCTTATTCAAGATTAATTGAAAAAGAGAAAGTTAAAGTAGATTTTAGACCTTTCATCCACGTTGAAGGTGTTGAAGCCAAAAATGTAAGGCAACAAAAAATTGACCTGAACAACTTCACCGCTATCATCCTAACCAGTAGAAATTCTGTAGATCACTTTTTTAGGATCGCCGATGAAATGCGCTTCAAGGTACCAGATACCATGAAATATTTTTGTCAGTCTGAGGCCGTAGCCTACTACTTGCAGAAATATGTGGTATACAGAAAGCGAAAAATCTATGTTGGGAAAAGAACTTTCCCTGAGCTTATTCCTTTGATCAAAAAGTATAAGGACGAAAAATTTCTTTTGCCTTCTTCCGATGCCCTAAAGCCTACTGTGCCGATTGCTTTGGATGAACTTGGCGTGGATTGGAAACGCGGTATTTTTTATAAGACCGTAATCAGTGACCTTTCCGACTTAAGAAATGTGTATTACGACATTTTGGTGTTCTTTAGCCCCTCTGGAATTGAATCTTTGTTGAAGAACTTTCCAGACTTTGAACAAAACAACACGCGAATTGCTGTGTTTGGAAACAGTACTGTAAAAGCTGCAACTGAGGCTGGTCTTCGAATCGATATTCAAGCGCCGACCCCTGAAACCCCATCCATGACGATGGCTTTGCAGAAATACATTACCAGTGTAAACAAGTAAAAAATCTAATTTTTAGATATTAAAAAACCCCAGCAATTGCTGGGGTTTTTATTTTAGAAAGCATATCGTTGCGGTCCACCACGCCGAATTTCTTCACTGGCATAAGCTTCAAACTTTTTAAAGTTTTCCCTGAACGCATTGGTCAGTTTAAATGCTGTGGTGTAATAAGCCTCATCATTGTTCCAAGTTGCCCTAGGGCTCAAAACTTCTTTTGGCACTCCTGGGCATTCTCGTGGTTGTGCTACACCAAATACAGAGTGAATATGATACTTATCGTATGAATACAAGCCAAGCTCACCACTTAATGCTGCGCTGATCATAGCTCGGGTATATTTTAATTTCATTCGGGTACCCACACCATAAGGTCCACCTGTCCAGCCTGTATTCACCAACCAAACATCCACACCCGATTCTATCATTTTTTTGCTCAGCATTTCAGCATATTTTGCTGGATGCAATGGCATAAACGGAGCACCAAAACAAGCTGAGAAAGAGGGTTGAGGTTCAACAACACCTGCTTCGGTTCCAGCTACTTTGGCCGTATAACCTGATATAAAATGATAGGCCGCTTGCGCAGGCGTTAATTTGGAAATAGGAGGCAATACCCCAAAGGCATCCGCAGTAAGAAAAAAGATGTTTTTTACATTCTCACCAATAGAAGGTTCTTGAATATTTTCAATATGATCTATTGGGTAGCTCACCCTGGTATTTTGGGTTATGGAAGTATCCGCGAAGTCCACCTTTCCATTTTCATCCATGATCACATTCTCCAAAATGGCACCTTTTTTAATAGCCCCATATATTTCAGGTTCATTTTCCGCCGAAAGGTTGATGACTTTCGCATAACAACCACCTTCAAAATTGAAAACCGTATTTTTTGGCGTCCAACCATGTTCGTCATCACCAATCAATTTACGATTTGGATCTGTGGAAAGTGTTGTTTTTCCTGTTCCAGAAAGTCCAAAGAAAATTGCCGTATCCCCTTCTTCTCCCACATTGGCAGAGCAGTGCATGGGCAATGTATTTTTAAATACAGGCAAAATAAAGTTGAGAGCAGAAAATATTCCCTTTTTAATTTCACCCGTATAGCCCGTTCCACCAATAAGTGCTACTTTCTTGTTAAAATTCAAAATGGCAAAGTTATGCTGACGTGTCCCATCAACTGTCGGATCCGCTTTAAAACCAGGGGCATTGATTACGGTCCATTCTGGAGTAAAATCCTCTAATTCTTGTTCCGATGGCCTTAGGAACATATTATAAGCAAACATATTGGACCAGGGATATTCATTGATCACCCTAATGTTTAGCTTGTAATTGGAATCTGCACAGGCATAAGCATCGCGAACAAAAAGTTCCTTTTCATTTAAATATGCAATGACTTTTTCTTGAAGTGCATCAAACTTATCGCTGGTAAATGGAATATTGATATCGCCCCACCAAATTTTATCTTCGGTGATGCTATCTTTTACAATAAATCGGTCTTTGGGTGAACGTCCTGTAAATTCTCCCGTATTAACCGCCAAAGCACCCGAATCAGCTTCAACACCCATTCTCATATCAATGGTGAGGTCTTGAAGTTCGCCTGGCGAAAGTTGATAATGAATGTTGTTATGGTCTATGCCATATGAAGTCAGCGAAATCGTTTTCGTAATTTGAGCAGAGTCCTTCATAGTTTAACTTTTATGTTGGTACAAAACTAGAAAATATTACCCTTTTGACCTTTTAAATAAGGCTAAATTGAATCATTTATGGGTTAAAATGTGGTATCCTGAATAAACCCATCCCAAAATCATGAATACCCCTCCTATTGGTGTTAAAAAACCAATGATTTTAAAATCGAAAGATGTTAAGTCATTCATTGTCAACAGGTAAATGGAGCCAGAAAACAGAATCACCCCTATCAATACGAAAATAAAAACCCGTCTTTTTGTTTTTTCAGCAATGCCAGTCCAAAGGCCAACAAAAAGTAAAAACAGCGCATGATACATTTGATAGCGAACACCAACTTCGTAAGTCTCAATGGCATCCTTTTCCACCAATTTTTCCAATCCGTGCGCTCCAAAGGCACCAAGAATCACAGCCAATAGACCTAATACAATTCCAGTCAACAAAATTGTTCTGTTCATAACTTTATAGCGATGTTTTTTTATAAATATAACATTTTGATACCTTAGTAATCTCGAAACTCAAAAGTAAGCAAAACCCATGGTCCGTACTATTTTGGTGATTGGAGCAGGTAAATCGACCTCCTATCTGTTGGATTATTTTCTTAAAAAATCTGATGCAGAGCAATTGCATATTAAAATTGGTGATTTACATCCTGAACATATTCCCAATATTTTTTCCGACCACCCGAACTGCACCGTTTTTGCTTTGGATATTTTTAATGATGAAGAGCGAAAAAGAGCCATTTCCGAAGCCTCAATTGTGGTTTCCATGTTGCCCGCAAGCCTGCACATTAAAGTGGCTGAGGATTGTCTTCAACTTAAAAAACATCTGATCACTGCTTCCTATGTGAGCAAAGAGCTAAAAGCGCTGGATGCCGAAGTGAAAAAGAACAGTCTCGTTTTCATGAACGAAATTGGATTAGATCCTGGCATTGATCACATGAGTGCGATGGAGGTAATCGACCGCATTCGGGATGCTGGTGGAAAAATGATCTTGTTTGAATCTTTTACTGGAGGATTGGTCGCTCCAGAAAGTGACACTAACCTTTGGAACTATAAATTCACTTGGAACCCCAGAAATGTGGTTTTGGCTGGCCAAGGTGGAGCGGCAAAATTTATTCAGGAAGGCACCTACAAATACATTCCCTATCAAAAACTATTCAGGAGAACTGAGTTCATGGAAATTGAAGGTTATGGAACCTTTGAGGCCTATGCCAATCGGGATTCCTTGGATTATCGCGACGCCTACGGTTTGCAAGATGTGCTTACCCTTTATCGTGGCACCATGCGCAGGGTTGGTTTTTCAAAGGCGTGGCAAATGTTTGTGATTTTGGGTATGACGGATGATAGTTACACGATTGAAAACTCGGAAGGCATGTCGTATCGGGAATTTGTCAACCTATTTCTTCCCTATTCACCTACGGATTCGGTGGAACTCAAATTGAGACACTACCTTAAAATAGATCAAGATGATATTCGCTGGGGCAAATTATTGGAGTTGAACCTTTTTGATGCCACCAAGAAAATCCCATTGAAAAAAGCCTCCCCAGCACAAATGCTGCAGTACATATTGGAAGACAGTTGGACATTACAACCTGATGAAAAGGATATGATTGTCATGTACCATAAGTTTGGATATGAGCTAAATGGTGAAAAGAAACAAATTGATGCCAATATGGTGGTCACAGGGGAAAACAGAACTTTTACCGCCATGGCCAAAACAGTTGGCTTGCCTGTTGCCATGGTCACACTTCAAATATTGAACGGAAAAATTACGACTCCTGGGGTTCAAATCCCAATCACTAAAGAGGTATACCATCCCATTCTTACCGAATTAAAAGCCAATGGCATCAACTTTAAGGAATTTGAAGTACCCTATTTAGGGTACAATCCTGATTCTGTAGCTAGTTAATTTCTAACAGAATTCAATACCTTTAGCATTAAATTAAAATCGAACAGGTGAAAAACAATAACAATTCTGTAAAGATTGACGGTATTGACAAGAAAATCCTAAGATATTTAATGGAGGATGCCCGTAGACCTATTTTGGAAATCGCCAGAAACATTGGTATTTCAGGAGCAGCCATTCACCAACGACTTCGCAAACTCGAAAGTTCTGGACTTTTAGCTGGTTCCAAGTTTGTGATCAACCCTAGGGTTTTAGGGTATACCACTATGGCCTATATCGGTATTTTCTTGGACAAAGCCATGGCCAACCCTAGAGCAGTAAAGGAATTGGAAAAAATACCTGAGGTATTGGAATGCCACTATACCACAGGAAACTGGTCGATTTTAATCAAGGTACTTTGCCGCGACAACGAACATTTAATGCAAGTATTGAACAAAAAAATTCAACAGATTGAGGGAGTCTCAAGAACAGAAACCTTTATTTCCTTAGATCAACAAATTGACCGACAGATACAGATTTAATATTTGTATTCAATCTAAATAAATATTATTTTTGGACCCATGGAACTTATCTGTCAGTCCAAATATTATACTTTCTACCAGGCGGAAAAAGAGCGTCGGTTCTACATTGATTTTGGTCAAAAGACCATCCCTTTGAATTTGTGTCAGCTCATAGCGCTACGACATAAAGTATTGTCTATTTCCATTGAAGACCACTTTGATAGCGACCTCAACAAACATGGATTTGAGGTATTATTACTTTGTAATAAAGAGCATCTTTTCGTTTTGAATACCCTAGAAATTTTAGACCTTAAAGAGTTGGTACAGCATAGTTTCTGTGTAATGGGAATCGCCGCCACAAGACAAACCGCTTCTGTTTAACACCTTAGAAACTTTGTCTTTATTCAGTCTTAAATTCCTTATAAATAGGGGATTTGACTAAATTTTAAACGCTTTATTGCGTACCTTTAAGGTATAATTCTTAGACATTTAACTATGAAAGATATTGCTAGACAGAGCATGAGCATTAAAGTGGAATCCATGGATATGCTCAATGGACAGATAAAAATGGAAGCCCATGCCTCAGCCATTTATTTGGCGATGGCATCTTGGTGTGAACAAAATGGATTCTTCACAAGTGCAAAATTCTTCTTTAAACAAGCCGAAGAGGAACGCGAGCACATGATGAAAATCTTCAACTTTTTAATTGATACTGGCGGTAGTCCAATTTCTCCAGAAATTTCAAATATCAATCATGATTACTCTTCAATTGTAGATGTTTTTGAAAGCACATTGGAGCATGAGGTAAAAGTGACCACTTCAATTCACAACATTGTTAAAAAAGCCCGCGAACTGGGAGACATTACCACTGAAAGATTCTTGGACTGGTTCGTTATGGAACAAGTTGAAGAAGAAAATACAATCCGAGATATCTTGGATATGATCGAAGTAACTGGTACCGAAGGTGTCGGCCTTCAAATGATTGACAATCAAGTAGCGAACTGGATTGAGTAATCAATTCTTTAAAAGTCATGAAAAAAGGGGCCGTTCGGCCCCTTTTTAATTTTTATGAAATTCTGATTTAATCTCTTCCTCCAAAAACTTGCAATGCCCAATACAATAGCGAAGCCAAGGCACCCAATGCTGCTACCAAATAAGTTCTGGCGGCCCATTTTAAGGCATCTTCTGCACCTGAATATTCTTCTTGGGTGACCATATTCTTCTGCTTCAACCAAACCAAAGCTCTTTTACTCGCATCGTATTCCACAGGAAGGGTGATAAAACTGAACAATGTGGCAAACCCCATCATGATCAATCCTGCTACGGCAATATAGAAACCTATACCTCCTGCAACCCCAGTGGCTGCCATTAAGGCAATACCCCCAAACACAATCCAAGTGGACATTCCCGAAGTAACACTTACAACAGGCACCAATTTGGAACGCATGGTCAACCATTCATAGGCTTGGGCATGTTGCACCGCGTGACCACATTCGTGTGCTGCCACGGCAGCAGCGGAGGCATTACGTTGGTTGTACACACCTTCACTCAAATTCACGGTTTTGTTCTTTGGATTGTAGTGGTCGGTCAACATTCCAGGAGTGGAGATCACCTGTACATCGCGAATTCCATGGTCATCCAACATTTTTTGAGCGATTTCCGCACCACTCATTCCGTTTCTCAGATGCACCTTTGAATATTTCTTGAATTTGCTCTTTAATTGATTGCTCACCAACCAACTTACCAAAGCAATTCCACCAATCAATATATAATATGTAAACATAGCTTTATCTCTTTTTAGGTATTATAAATATACCATATAAAAGCAAAAACCCCGCCAAAAAATGGCGGGGCCGATTAACTGTCAAAATGTTAGTTACACTAGAACAGGTTCCCAGTGAAAGGCTTCTGCTATTTCTTTGTAAACCACCTCTCCCTCAACGATATTTAAACCTTTTTCGAGAGATTTATCGAGTTTACAAGCACTTTGCCATCCCAAATTAGCCAATTTTAGCACATAGGGCAGTGTTACATTCGTCAAGGCAACAGTAGAAGTATAAGGCACTGCCCCTGGCATATTGGCTACACAATAGTGGACCACATCATCTACAATAAATGTTGGGTCCTCATGGGTTGTTGGTCTGGTAGTTTCAACACATCCTCCTTGGTCTACGGCAACATCTACGATGACCGTTCCCGGATGCATATCCTTAAGCATGTCCCTAGTGATCAAGTTAGGGGCTTTTGCACCTTTCAACAGAACACCACCTATAATAAGGTCGTGAGTTTTTATTTGCTTTCTAATATTAAATTCGTTTGAAAATGCGGTAACAACGTGACTTGGCATAATGTCATTCACATAGCGAAGACGCTTCATGTTCACATCCATAATGGTTACTTGGGCACCTAGGCCTGCTGCCATTTTTGCAGCTTGAATTCCTACAACGCCAGCTCCCAACACCAAAACACGTCCTGGTGATACGCCTGGAACACCTCCCAAAAGCACACCTTTTCCTTTTACGGGTTTCTCCAAATATTTGGCACCTTGTTGAATGGCCATTCTTCCAGCCACTTCAGACATTGGTGTCAATAAGGGTAATGAACCATCTTCATCTTCCACAGTTTCATATGCTATACATATAGCTTTGCTATCGATCATGGCTCTGGTCAAGGGCTCACTGGAAGCAAAATGAAAGTACGTAAATACAATCTGCCCTTTTTGAATCAAATTATATTCTTCGGCAATCGGTTCCTTTACCTTTACGATCATATCGCTCATAGCATACACCTGTCCGATAGTGTCTAAAATAGTAGCCCCTGCCTGTTGGTAATCCTGATTAAAAAAACCACTTCCTTCACCTGCTCCTGATTGCACATAAACGGTGTGGTTGTTTTTTACCAATTCAAATACGCCAGAAGGTGTCATACCGACCCTACTTTCGTTATTCTTGATTTCTTTAGGTATCCCAACAGTCATTTTGTTGCTTTTAATTGGTTTCTAGGGTCAAAGTTGAACAAAAAAATCTAATAAAAGACGAAATACTCGACAAAAAACAGGGGTAAAACGATTAAATAAGTGTTTTTTAACATTTATACCCCTTTTTTAATAGGGGTAAAATATTTTTTTTTCTCTTTTTAAATAGATACCCCTATTATTTTAGGGGTTGCAGATTCATAAAATGAAAAAGCATGCCGATCAGCATGCTTTTTAGTGGGATTTCTATAAAATTCGTATTGATTTTATCGTAAGACGATGTTTTCGTCAACCCGAACTTGTTTCAGGTTCTCATAAAAAATTGATGAGATTCCGAATCGAGTTCGGAATGACAGAAAAGTAAATCATCAGATTACCCTACAATATTCACAATCTTTCCAGGAACTACAATTACCTTTTTAGGAGTACGACCCTGTAATTGTTCCTGTGTTTTCTCGTGGGCCAAAACTGCAGCTTCAATTTCGTCTTTGCCCATATCGAGTGGCAATTCTAACTTAAAGCGCATTTTACCATTAAAGGATATGGGGTATTCCTTGCTGCTTTCCACCAAATATTTCTCCTCAAATTTAGGGAACAGTGCTTCGGCAATGGATTCCGTATGACCCAAACGACTCCAAAGCTCTTCGGCTATATGAGGCGCATAAGGTGAAACCAAAATCGCCAACGGTTCCAAAATAGCTTTGCTGGTACATTTTTGTGCAGTTAATTCATTTACACAAATCATAAAAGTAGAAACCGAAGTGTTGAATGAGAAGTTCTCAATATCTTCTTCTACTTTTTTGATGGTTCTGTGCAGGGTTTTTAGGTTTTCTGCGGTGGGTTCCGCTTCAGTGGCGCTTCGACTACGCTCAGCGTCCGAATCGATAAATGGGGAATAGAGTTTCCAAAGCTTTTTAAGGAATGAATGCACTCCTGTGATTCCAGCTGTATTCCAAGGTTTGGATTGCTCCAATGGCCCCAAGAACATTTCATACAAACGAAGGGAATCTGCCCCGTATTCCTCACAAATGGCATCTGGGTTGACCACATTGTATTTGGATTTGGACATTTTTTCCACTTCACGGCCCACAATGTATTTTCCTTCTTCTAGTATGAACTCTGCATCATTATATTCGGGTTGCCATTGTTTGAAAGCTTCCACATCCAATTCATCAGATGCATTGACCAACGAAACATCAGCATGGATTGGAACAACATTTTTTCCATCAATTAATCCTTTGGAGTATACCTTATTAGTGTCCAAATCTCGATAGATAAACGCACTTGTCCCCGTAATCATCCCTTGGTTGATCAATTTTTGGGCAAATTCATCTTTGGGCACATACCCCATATCGAACATAAACTTTTGCCAAAAACGGGAATACAACAAGTGACCCGTTGCGTGTTCGCTACCTCCTATATATAGATCTACATCTTGCCAATAGCTGATCGCTTCTGGTGAGAATACAGCATCATCATTGCGAGGATCCATATACCTATTAAAGTATTGGGAACTGCCCGCCCAACCTGGCATGGTGTTCAACTCCAACGGAAAAACGGTTTTATGATCAATCAAATCATTGGAAACCACTTCATTTGTTTCAATATTCCATGCCCAAGTTGTGGCGTTGCCCAATGGCGGTTCGCCCGTTTCAGTGGGGAGGTATTTTTCCACTTCAGGAAGCTCCAATGGCAAATGTTCCAAACCGATCATCTGTGGCATGCCATCCACATAATACACTGGGAATGGCTCCCCCCAATACCGCTGACGACTAAAAACGGCATCGCGAAGTCGGTAGTTTACTTTTCCTTTTCCGTGTCCGATGTTTTCCAATTCAGTAATAATTTTCTTCATGGCATCTTTATAAGAAAGACCATTCAAAAAGTCTGAATTGGCAATAATGGTGCTTTCCTTGTCGGCAAAAGCCTCTTCGGAAATATCAACTCCCTCAAAAATGTTGGGGATTTCTATATTATAATGTTTTGCAAAATCGTAATCACGTTGGTCGCCACAAGGCACCGCCATTACGGCTCCTGTTCCATAACTGGCCAATACGTAATCGCCAATCCATATAGGAACAGGCTCTTTAGTGAAAGGATGCTCTGCATACGCCCCTGTAAATACTCCTGAAATAGTTTTCACATCGGCCATACGATCGCGCTCGGAACGTTTTGCCGTGGCTTCTACGTAAGCTTCAACTTCGGCTTTCTGTTCTGGTGTCGTGATTTTGGCCACCAATTCGTGTTCTGGAGCCAATGTCATAAAACTAACTCCAAAAATGGTGTCGGGGCGGGTGGTGAAAACTTCAATTTGATATGGGTGATTGAGCGGAGTCGAAATCACATCTTGGTTGCTTCGACTACGCTCAGCGTCCAATACATTAAAAGTAACCGATGCTCCAACAGAACGTCCAATCCAGTTGGTTTGGGAATCCTTCAAAGGTTGCGGCCAATCAATTTTTTCCAATCCGTCCAACAAACGCTGAGCATAGGCAGTGATTCGCATACTCCATTGCGTCATTTTTTTACGAACCACAGGGTGACCTCCACGTTCGGAAACCCCGTTTACGATTTCATCATTGGCCAAAACGGTTCCCAAAGCTGGACACCAGTTTACTTCGGTATCCGCCAAATAGGTCAATCTATATTTTAATAGGATTTCTTGCTTTCGCTTTTCTGTATACGCATTCCATTCCTCAGCAGTAAATGCAGCTACATCATCATCACAAGCAGCATCTACAGTTGCAGTTCCCTCTTTTTCGAAAATGGAAACCAACGTGGAAATATCTTCAGCCTTATCTGATTTCTTATTGTACCAAGCATTGAACAATCGGATAAAAATCCATTGCGTCCACTTGTAATATTGTGGGTTAGAGGTACGCACTTCGCGACTCCAATCAAAAGAAAAACCAAGTTGATCTAACTGCTCTCGGTACCTGTTGATGTTATTTTCGGTGGTAATGGCTGGGTGCTGCCCTGTTTGAATGGCATATTGCTCCGCAGGCAATCCGAAAGAATCGTAACCCATCGGATGCAACACATTGAAACCTTTGTGCCTTTTATAACGCGAATAGATGTCAGTGGCGATATAACCCAGCGGATGCCCCACGTGCAACCCTGCCCCAGACGGGTAAGGAAACATGGACAATGCATAAAATTTGGGTTTTTCAGAATTGTTCGAGGCTTTAAATGTTTCATTTTCTGCCCAGTACTTCTGCCACTTGGCTTCAATTTCGCGGAAATCGTAATTCATCATACTTCTTTCATGGTCAAATTGTGTCACATCGAGCGCAGTCGAGATGTCTTCAAACAAAAGAATGAGATTTCTCGCCCTTTTAAAGGACTCGAAATGACATAATTCTAAATCTATTTTCGAGTGCAAAAATAGGTTTAATCCCCCAAATACGATTTACTTTTCTATTTTTACGTACCGATTCCACTTTATGAGTCAATATATTGAACGATACCAGCGAAGAAAACTCATTTCCTCCTACTTTTCCGTTGCCCTGAGCATAGCCTTGGTGCTATTCTTGTTGGGTGTTTTGGGCCTTTTGGTGCTCAACACCAAAAAATTGGGCGACCATTTTAAGGAACAGATCACCATATCGGTATTCTTAAAAGACAATGCCAAATTGGTCGAAATTGACCAATTGCAAAAAAGCTTGGCCTTGGCCGAATACACCAAATCGGCAGATTATATTTCGAAAGAGGATGCAGCCGAGCAGTACAGCGAGGATATTGGGGAGAATTTTGTGGAATTTTTGGGGTACAACCCACTTAAAAATGCCATCGATGTGCACCTAAAGGCAGATTTTGTTTCTCCCGAACAAATTGACACCATAGCTGCAGACATTGCCTCTAAAACATATGTGGATGAAGTGAGCTATGACAAACCCCTGATTTCACTGCTCAACAACAATGCACGAAAAATCAGCCTTTGGATTTTGGTGGCCAGCGCAGTATTTATGGCAATTGCAGTTTTGTTAATCAACAGTTCCATTCGACTGTCCATTTATTCCAAACGATTTATCATCAAAACCATGCAAATGGTGGGAGCGACCAAGACCTTTATTCGAAGACCTTTTATTTGGACGAACATAAAATTGGGAATGCTTGGAGCGGTCGTGGCATTGATTGGTTTGGGTATTTTGGTGTATTATATCGACAAAAACTTCCCCGAACTCAACTTAATACAAGATTATATTGTTCTTATCGTTCTGTTTGCAGGAATATTTGGTTTGGGCGTTGTCATATCGTGGGCCAGCACCCACTTTGCTACCCAACGTTTCCTAAACCTCAGAACGGACGATCTTTACTATTAGATGCTTGATATTGGACCGCTTCGCTGTTGGACTCTAGACAACATCTGTTATACATTATACAACAGGTTCATTTTGTGAATCTTTTCTTTAAATTTGCGGCATGAGCAAGAAAAACAAAAACAACCAACAACCCAACAAGGAGTTTGTTTTCCAGAAGAAAAATTACCTGTTCCTATTTATAGGAATTGCTTTTATAGCCCTTGGATTTATTTTGATGAGCGGTGGCGGAAGTGACGATCCCAACGTTTTTAATCCAGAGATCTATAATTTTAGGAGAATTCGTCTTGCTCCCACTTTGATTTTAATTGGCCTTGGCATTCAAGTGTATGCCATATTGTTGAACCCAAACAAGAAAAACAAGGAGTAATTTGGAATTAATTGATGCTATAATCCTCGGAATCATCCAAGGATTGACCGAATTTTTACCTGTTTCTTCCAGCGGTCATTTAGAATTGGGAAAAGCCATTTTGGGTGCACAGGCCGTTCCTGAAGAAAGCCTATTGTTTACCGTGATTCTTCACTTTGCTACGGCATTGAGTACTATTGTGGTTTTTAGAAAGGATATCCTAGAAATATTTAAAGGATTGTTTCAATTTAAATGGAACGAGGAAACCCAATTTTCTTTGAAAATTATTATTTCCATGATTCCCGCTGCATTGGTCGGGCTTTTTCTGAATGATTTTATTGAAGTGTTTTTTGATGGTGCCATTGTCATCGTAGGTATCATGCTTATCATCACTGCATTTTTATTGTATTTGGCCGATTTGGCCAAAACTACCGACAAAGGTGTATCGTTCCGAAGTGCTTTTGTTATCGGAATGGCACAAGCTGTTGCCATTTTGCCTGGAATTTCCCGAAGTGGAGCAACCATTTCTGCAGCCGTACTTTTAGGAGTTGACAAAACGAAATCGGCCCGTTTTTCATTTTTGATGGTAGTTCCATTAATCCTTGGAAAAGTAGCCAAAGATTTAATGGGAGGTGACATCAATTTCCACGGAGATCAAGCTGTGGCCATGGGCGCAGGATTTATCGCTGCTTTTGTTGCAGGTCTTGCTGCTTGTACTTGGATGATCAAATTGGTACGCCAAAGCAAGCTTACCTATTTTGCAATTTATTGTTTGATTGTGGGACTTATCGCCCTTGCTTGGAGCATTTGGGGATAGATTTTTACCTTTGCCGCAAACCCAAATATCCTTGAACACCAAAGAAGATTTTTTAAACGGTCAAATCCTGTTAATTGACAAACCGCTGGAATGGAGTTCGTTTCAGGCGGTGAATGCTTTAAAATGGGCCATCCGCAAAAAATTCCAGCTTAAGAAAGTTAAGATTGGCCATGCTGGAACCTTGGATCCTTTGGCTACGGGTCTATTGATCATCTGCACAGGGAAATTCACCAAAAAAATTCCTGAACTCCAAGGTCAAGTAAAGGAATACACAGGTACCATTACCCTTGGAGCTACCCGCCCCTCCTACGATATGGAAACGGAAATCAACGAGACTTTTCCAACTGAACATATTACCGATGAAGCTATTCAAACTGCAACCGAACAATTTTTAGGCGAAATTGACCAAGTCCCCCCTGTATTTTCAGCCCTTAAAAAAGATGGAAAACGTTTGTATGAATTGGCACGCGAAGGCAAAGAGGTGGAGATAAAATCAAGAAAAATAGAGATTTCTGAATTTGAAATCACGCGAATTGAGTTCCCTGACGTAGATTTCAGGGTTGTGTGCAGTAAGGGCACTTATATTCGTTCATTGGCCCACGATTTTGGAAAAGCTTTGGATTCAGGAGCCTATTTATCCGCCCTCAGAAGAACCAAAATAGGTGATTTTAACGTAGATAATGCTACAAGCCCAATGGTTTTCAAAGAAAATTTGGGTTAGAAACCCGAAATCTTGTCCATTAGGTCAAAATATTTTTGAAAAAAAACGGTTATACATACACCATGAACTTAACTAGAAGTCAGTTATCTCTTTTGATCACCTTCTTCTCCATGTCAATAGTGGTGTTGGTCTTGTTCAACATCCATTTAGGTGGCGTGCAAGAGGATGAGTATGTTATTGAGATGAGCTTGGCCGATGAAGATATTGAAGAACTTCTTAAAGAAGAAGAAAAGCAATTGGAGGAATTGGCCGCCAATAGCGACCCCATAAAAAGCCATATGGCCCTCAACGAAACTGCAAAACCTTCCATTGGCAATCCAGAACCATTGAAAACACTTGAGGAGCTTATGGAAGAAAGAGCCTTGAGCAGTGAAACTGGAGAATATGCCAACGATGCTGGATTTGAAGAGCAATTGAAAAAATTGCGTGAAGATAGAGATCAGAAGAAAGAGCAGCTTGGTGAGCGCGATGCCAAAAAAGAGGAATTCACCAATTACTTAAAGGATAAACGCACCTCCATTTCCTATTCTTTAGTGGAACGTAATGCTTACGAATTGCCACCACCCATTTACACTTGTATTGAAGGAGGTAAAGTGGTCATCAACATTTCTGTAGATTCCAATGGCTATGTGACTGATGCCAATTTTAACGATAAAAGTTCTACCACAGCCAATGGGTGCTTGGTCGACAATGCCATTACCTATGCCTTAAAGGCGCGTTTCAATTCAAGTTCCAGAAATGAGCAGATTGGAACGATTACCTATCTATTCCAAGGTAAGTAATCCCAAAATATCGGTCAGGATATTTTCACCCTTATTTTTGTTGTACCACAACTGAAGATCTTGTTTAAACGCTTCAGTTAGTTTACCGTGTTCTGCTTTACAAGCTTGAACCATTTGAGTGGCAATACTAGGTCTTGGACCCCACTCTCCAACAACCTCATGTGCATCCTCGTTGATAATGATCAATTTGGGGATGGACATGGTGCCATTGGTTAAAAAGGCCTCCATTAAATCCAGACTTTCATCTCGCAACACTACTTTAAAAGAAATATTAGGGCTGGCCTCGGCAATTTTATTGATGATAGGAAGACTGGCCGCTGCATCGCCACACCAACTTTCGGTAATCGCCAAAAAAGTAAGTTTTGTGGTAGATTGAGCCAATGCATTCAAATTAGCTACGGAAATTTTGAAAGTTTTGTCCCAACGTTTCATTCTGCGTTGGTTTAGCTTTGTGTATTCAATTCTAGCTTCGGATTGTTCTGGACCTGTTGATTTTCCCTGCTCAGTATAAGCATCAACCATTGCTCTATATTGGTCGTAGTCCATACCCTTAGCTATGTATTCTTGTGCTAATTCGAGTCTGCTTTCTAATACTTCCATAAAAATAATTTTGTCAAAGGTAAACCTCCTCTATTTTCTATTTAGTGACATTAGTCACATTGGTAGCACTAACTTTAGAAACCTTACAAAAGCGGATTTTATAGATTTTCTGGATTGATGGCTAAACTTTTAAACAGATTGGCCTTGGTGTGGAAAAACTTGTTTTGCATTTCGTTCTGCTTTAAATAGGCGTCGATAAGTTTACTTTCCCTTGAATTGATCAGGAACAATGAACTTTCCCCAAAACTGAATTTTCTTTCCTCTGCATCCAACATTGTGGTATAATCTCGAACTATATTGTAGATGAGCCTATTTTGCTCTGTATAGGAATCCAATTCGTTATAAATGGCAATTACCTTATTCTGAATTTCCACTTGGGCATTATCGCGCTCAAATTCGGCATCGCGCAGTTTGAACTTGGCGAGTTTTAAATCGCCTCGCTCTTTACGCAAAAACAATGGCAACTGAAACGCTACTCCTCCCTTATAATTTTCAAAGACATAGGAATTGATAAAGTCTGGTGTTTCTGTGATAAAATTATACTCCACATCCAATTTTGGAAGTAGCTTGTTTGCCTTCAACCTTTTATCGACACCCAATCCTTCAATTTTATATTCCAATGAACGCAATTTAGGGTGTGTCTCCAATCTAAAACTATCCAACGGAACACCTTCGATCTCTAAAGTGGAGTCAATTTGAATGTCGGAAGCCATATCGGGCATAACGCCAGGTTGAAGCTCAACGGGAACTTCTTCTATCCACAAATAATTGGAAACCTCCAACGATTTTTTCATCAGTTTCACCTTGGCCTGTTCCAATCCCAATGCCCGATTGTTCACGGCAATTTTAGCCTCTACCGTATCAATCATTGCAATGTCCCCAGCCAAGGCGCTTTCCTTTATCCCATTAAACCTGATTTCGGCATTTTCCAGAAAATCTTTATAAACATCGGCATCTTTATAAGCCTGAAGCCAATCAAAATAAGCCAATGAAGCCTTGTACAATATTTCATTCACTTGAAGGTCTTGCTCCGCCTTACTCTGCTCCCTGAAAAATTTCGCCTTACGAAGGGCTGCCATTCGTTCATTGGCCCAAAATCCTTGAAGCAAAGACATACTTACCCCTGCGCTGTACAATCCATCTTCGGGCAAAGTCTCATCTGGGTTCAGATAGTACCCTTCATTTTGTTGATAGTTTCCTTTAAGCTCAATTCCAAACCAAGTTGGTATCTTAAACGTGGTGTTCAATCGCTCCCAATATTGGGTGTCCTTAAATTCCTTGCGCTCATAATCCACCTCCACTTTGGGGTCAAATCCTCCTCTTGCCTTCATTAAATTGGCCTGCCCCATGGCAATGTTCAATTGAGCCTGCTTGGCAATGGGATGGTATTTTTTTACATAGCCCAGATATTCCTTAAAACCAAGGATGGTACTATCCTGTTGTCCAAAAACAGGAAGGGCCATGATAAAAAAGAGCACATAGATTATACTGTTTCCTCTATTTTTTAGCAGCATCTGTACTCGTATTTTGAGGTTGATAATAATTCGGTGGGAAGCCATTAAGTTGTCGCCAGATTTCATACCAAATTGGAACATCTTCCAATAAGGCCATGGTGCTGGCACCTGACCCCACTCTAATATCTTTAGGCCAATCCGCTTCCTCTTCATCTGGGGAAATCAAGATTCTATATTTTCCATTTGGGCTAATGAAAGTTTCAATGGCCACAACTTCGCCCCCAAATGTTCCATAGGAGGCATTGGGCCAACCACTGAATACGATAGAGGGCCAACCGTCGAACTGGATTCTTATCTTCTCACCCACATGAATCAACGGAAGATCGATGGGATCCACATAAGTTTCCACGGCAATATCATAGTTTGCAGGCATTATACCCACCAACTGGGCACCCTCTTTAAAGGTCTCCCCAATACCCGATTTTATAGCTCTGTTGATATACCCACTTTGAGGCGCCTTGATATAGGTAAGGCTGTTCCTCATTTCGTAGTTCACGTATTGGTTCTCCAATTTGGTTACCTGGGCCTCCGAATCGTATTGATTCGACTGTGCCGTATACAAATCACTTTGGGCTTTCGAAATTTTATCGGTATACTCCGCTTGCACCCTATTGATCTCTACCTGGGCATTGATCACATCATTTTTACTGGCCAACAATTTGTTTTCTTGGCTGATAAGCTTTGCTTGGGCTTCTTGTAATTTTAATCTTTTTTCCTCGAGATCTGTTACCGCTTTTAACCCCTCAGCCAATAGTTGATCCACCCGATCATACTGACGCTGTGCAATGGAAATGTTGGTCTTGGCAGCTTCCAAATCAATACTGTCACTCTTAACTTTAAGTCGAGATTGGATAAGTTTGTTTCTGGACTGTTCCAATTTCAGCCCTCGTTCAGTGGTCAACGCATTGATCTGTTGGTTCAAAGCTTTTACTTTCTCTTGATACGAGGTAACAGACATGGACTTCGCCTTGATCTGTTGCCCTGTCCGTTCTACCAAATCGGGGTCGAAATATTCACTCTTAACCTCTGAAATATGTAGGATGGTATCCCCTTTTTCCACAAAATCTCCCTCACGCACGTACCATTTTTCAATTCTACCTGGAATAGGAGATTGAATAGTCTGTGGTCGCTGGTCTGGAGTCAATGTAGTTAAATAACCCCTACCAGAAATATTCTGTGTCCAAGGAAAAAACAGAATGATAACGGCAATGAGGGAAAACGCGGCCAAAAATCGGTTGAACTGTTTGTAATGCCTTTTGTGGAATACTTTTTTGCCCGCATTGTAAACGGTAATGTCCACCTCCTCGTTCAATTTATTATTTGAAGATATATTTAGCATGACTATTATTTAAGGTTGATCAATTGACCGTTCTCCATTCTATAAACTTCCTTGAAACGGCTCTTCCATTTTGGATTTTCACTAACCACTACCAAGGACCAACCATTGGCTGGGTCCGTTAAGAAATCCATTAATCCATCATGTTCATCTTCATTAAAAAACTCCAATGGCTCTTTAAGAATCATCAATTTTGGACGATTAACTATGCTTCTTGCCAAAACAACCTTCTTTGCTATAAAGTCTGGTATCTTTTTACCTTCTGGATACAAAATCGCTTTTAATCCGAGCGGTTGTTCCTTTACAAATTGGGTCAATCCCACTTTATCCAATGCCCAGTACACATCATCTAATGGCAAATCTTTTCTTCCGAAAGTAATATTGTCCAAAATGGTGCCCTCAAAAGGATTTTCCTCTATTAAGCAATGCCCTAAAATTGATCTATAATCTCTAAGATTTACTCCGCTCAATGATACATTATTCACAAAAATATTTCCGTTGTCGGGGTTAACAATTCCCGCGATTAATCGCAGTAGTGTTGCCCTACCTGAACCATTCCTTCCTGTAATGAGTATGTTGCTTCCTGGTTTTATGGTTAGAGAAAGGTCATTAATGATTTTTTTGTCCCGATCTGGCACTTTATAAACCACATTTTGAAGCTCGACCACCAATCCTTTATCCGAAAGGAAAGGAGTTTCACCACCTTGTGGTTCCAGTTCTTTATCTACAACTTGACCCAATTTTTCCAGAGAGGTCAACAAATCGTAGAAAGTCTCCAACCCAAGAATCATTTTTTCAACAGAGTTGATCACCAAAAGGATGATGATTTCGGCAGCAACAAACTGACCAATATTCATTTCTTGATCAAGCACTAACAAACCTCCAATCAACAACAAACCTGCGGTAACCAAAACCTTGAAACCGATCATCTGAATAAATTGGAGCACCAAAACTCTAAAGTGTCCCTCCCTTGCGTCGAGATATTCCGAAACTAAGGCATCATTTTTATTGATTCCGTGTGAAGTCTTTCCAGAAAGTTTAAAGCTTACAATTGATCTTGCGATTTCTTGGATCCAATGGGCTACTTTGTACTTAACTTTTGACTCTTCCAAACTGGTATCCAATCCTCGTTGCGCCGTAAACTTAAATACGATGTAGATCAACAAAATCAACAGCAATCCGTAGATAATGAAGAAGGGGTGATAGAAGGAAAGCAACAACAGACCAAAAACAATCTGTAAAAACGCTGCTGGAAAATCTATCAGGATTTTCGACAAAGATTTTTGTATTGTGAGGGTATCAAAAAAACGGTTCGCCAATTCGGGAGGATAGTAATTTTTGAGCTCGCTCATTTTAATTTTTGGGAATCGATATGCGAATTCGAAGGAAGATCGTGTGAAAATCTTCTGCTGCAAATTTTCAATGATCCTGATCTGCATCAGCTGGAGCACACCCACAAAGGCGACACCAGTGGTAACCAAAATCACCAAAACAATCCACGATGTGCTCACCCTGGCTCCTTGGATCAAGTTGATAATCGCCTGAATTCCCAAAGGCAGGGAAAGGTTCACCAATCCAGCGAAGATGGCATAATAAAAAATTTGAAAAATGTCCTTTTTATCCAGCGACAACAAATCTATAAGTCGCTGCCATGCAGTTAGTATATCCTTTTTAGCCATTAATTTTTTTGGTTTAGCGTTCGGAAAATCAAATCCGTGAAAAAGTCAGTTGGGTTTATTTTATCGTTACAATTGGTAAGTGTGGGGAAATGTTCCTTTAAAAAATGTTGGTGCAAGGACCCTTCTACAATGGTGCTTGCCAAACTTAAGGGGTAAGGATACTTTTTGTCTACCGCGGTGATCATCTCGCTCAATCTGGCCACCAAACGTTTACAAATGGTAAAATAATCGTCCTTTTTACCCTTGTTTTCTTTATAAACTTCCTTTACTAAATAGGAATTGGAATATTCATTAATGATCAGTTGATTGAGCACAATCTCGTTAATATGTGAAAAGGCATTGTCCTCCTCTACATTTTGAGTGAGCACCTCAATCGCCTTTTCGAGCTTTTCTTTGGAATCTGAAATACTGTGGGTCGCAAAGACCATTCTGTATTCCATCCAGCCCCAATACCACGCGGCCAAATACAACAAAAGTTTTTGTTTGTTCTCAAAATAGCGGTAAATAGAACTTTCATTTGAGTTGATTTTGGCTCCTAACTTTTTAAAAGTAAAATGGTCAAAACCCAATTCAACAATCATGTGAATGCTTTCCTCTACGATTTTCTTTCCCAAACTCGATGATTCGGGGTCTTTCAAGTAAAGTTTTTCATTAATCTCTATTCGTACCGACTGCATTAAAATATCCATTATCCCATATTTTAATTTTAATTCTCGCGAATATAATAGTAATACTATCATTTACTAACTCTTTAACTTTCAATTAACTGTTATTATTTCCTTTACATTTGGTTAAATTCTTGTGAAAAATGGATAAACATAGATGTGGCTGGTGCGTAGGTGACCCTTTATATGAAGCATACCATGATGAAGAATGGGGAGTACCAGTTAAAGATGATGCTACCTTATTCGAATTCTTGATTTTGGAGACCTTTCAAGCAGGTTTAAGCTGGATTACGGTCCTGCGAAAACGTGAAAATTTCAGGGAAGCCTTTGATCATTTCGATTACCAAAGGATTGCCAATTACAATCAATCCAAGATTGAAGAACTGCTTCAAAATCCTGGAATTATCCGAAATAAATTAAAGGTGCATGCTACGGTTTCCAATGCCCAAGCCTTTATGGCCCTTCAAAAAGAATTTGGAAGTTTTAGTAAATACATTTGGGATTTCGTAGATCACAATCCCATCAAAAATGCCGTTCAGAATTATAAAGAAGCACCAGCAACTACTCCAATTTCTGATGCCATTAGTAAGGACCTAAAAAAAAGAGGTTTTAAATTTGTGGGCAGTACCGTGATTTATGCCCATATGCAAGCCACAGGTATGGTAAACGACCACGAGGTAAATTGTTTTAGATACCATGAAGTTTAACTTTCTTCTCATTTTCACTCTCTTTATTACACAATTTTTTTGTGCACAAAACAAGTATGAAAAGGAAACTCGAATCGATAAAGCAGATTTTCCAGAGAATGCCTATTCCTTACTTGAAACACATCTTGAAAATGCCAGACGAATTCGATTTTACAAGGAGATTGATAGCACAAAGCAAAGCTTTGAAGTCAAATTCAAGAAGCGAAAATTGCATTATAGCGTGGAGTTTGATCCCCAAGGCACACTTGAGGATGTAGAATTTGAAATCGATGTGGTAGACATTCCAGAAGATAATTGGATGACCATAGAAAACTATCTGAAATCCAATCACAACAAATACCGAGTCAAAAAAATTCAGCAACAGCATCCAACTCTAACAGATGAGAATCCAAAAGAAACCCTTCGAAAGGCTTTTCAGAATCTTATTTTACCAGAAATAAACTATGAAATCATCTTTTCGGCCAAAACAGAAAAGGGTTTCCAAGCATATGAAGCTCTATTTAATTCTGTCGGAAAACTAATTACCCTGCGCAAATCCTACCCTCCTAATTATGACCACATACTCTACTAAATGGTTTATCCCTTTGTTGATGATGTTGGTTGGCAAACTATCAAGTGCTCAAGACAATCTTACGGCTTATTGGCAACCTGAAGTGGCAGTGAATTATCCCATAAATGGATTTTACTCCCACAATTTTTCCATTGCCAATCGGAACTATGCCTTTTCGGATGATTCCTTTCGCTTAAAAACGAGACAAATTGATGTAGCCCATTTTTCAACTTGGAAAACAGCCGACAATCAGAGTTTGGCCTTGGGTTTTCAATACCGATTTCGAAACAATTTTGAAGATAGGGAGAATGAATTGCGCTTTACCCAGCAATATAATTTTACCAAGTCGCCCAATGTTATTCGTTTTGGACACCGTTTACGTTCGGAGCAACGCATAACCAATTCACTGACCATATTTAGATTCCGTTATCGTTTTGCAATGGATTTTCCTTTGGTGGGTGAAAAACTGGATGTGGGTGAACCCTATTTTGTGAGTTCTGTGGAGAATTTATGGAGCGTTGCCAGAACTACCCAACCTCAATTTGATGTCCGATTGACCTCTCATCTTGGATGGAAATTGGACGAAAATTTGAAATTACAACTAGGATTGGAGTACCGAATGGAAGATTACACGGCAATTGTTCCTGAAAATGTGCTCTTTTTGTACACCAGCGCCCAATTATCCCTGTAAAATAGCCAAGAATTTTTCTCTAGAAATTAATTCGGCTCCAAGACTTTCCAAATGGTCAGTATGCACTTGGCAGTCGATAAGTTGATAGTTTTTTTCTGCAAATTCCTGCACCATTTTTATAAAGGCAAATTTGGAGGCATTGGGCTCCAAACTGAACATGCTCTCCCCACAAAATACATGACCCAGGTCCACTCCATAAAGTCCACCCACCAAAATATCGTCCTTCCAAACTTCAAAAGATTTTGCTTGTCCTTTTTCGTGTAGCGCCACATAAGCTGACTTCATTTCAGGAGTAATCCAAGTACCTTCCTGCCCCTTTCGATCCACATTAGCGCAATAGTCCATCACCATTTCAAAATTCGTGTTTTGGGTAAGGGTAAATTGCTCGTCTCGAATCACCTTTCGCATACTTTTGGAGACTTTGAGCTTTTCGGGAAAAAGCACCATTCGTGGATCGGGACTCCACCATAAGATCAAGGAATCATCATTGAACCATGGGAAAATTCCATTTTTATAGGCCAACATTAAACGTGCTGGAGATAAATCGCCACCCACGGCCAATAGACCATCCTCATTGGCGGTACTAACGGGTGGAAATTCCAACCTACTGCTTAAAAAATGGAGCGGCATATTTTCCATGGAGCAATTTTTATAAAAATACGGAATGGCCCAAAAACAAGAAAATCTGGAACAAAAGTCCAGATTTTCTATCTTTTATATTGGATTTTCCTTAAAAAGGAAGGTCGTCGTGATCTTCTTCATTAAAATCATCAGCTGGCTCAAAGGCTTCCATTGGAGGTACGGGCGGCATTCCATTTGTATTGGATTCTGGCTGCAAGCTCTCAATTCTCCACCCTTGGATTGAATTGAAATATTTGGTTTCGCCCTGTGGATTGGTCCACTCCCTGCCTCTTAGGTTAATGCTCACCTTTACCATTTGACCAACACTGTAGCTGTTCAGTAAATCGCATTTATCCTGAACAAATTCTACTAATATATGTTGCGGATATTGTTCCTCGGTGGTCACCACCAATTCTCTTTTTCTAAAACCGTTGTTTCCATAAGTTTTAGTATCATCGATCATCTTGATTCTTCCCTGAACTTCCATGAATGTTAATTTTTGTTGAAATTCAAAAGTACACAAAATGAAACCCAATACTAGCCGTTATTCAAACTAAGTATTAACATGTTTTCCATTTTCGGTTATCTTTAATAACAATTTCACTTACCATGAACTTTAGTCCTAAAAGGAAAGCTTCCAATATCGTTATGCTGGTTTCGGCTTTTGTTATTGTGAGTTTGATTCTTTGGAACACCAATAGCTTTTTTAAAAAGTTCAAGGAAGAGGAACGTTTAAAAATGGAGATTTGGGCGACCGCCCAATTGGAATTGATTCAATCCAGTGTTGACCAAGAATTGGGAAACCTTACTTTAAAAGTCCTCGGAAACAACACTTCCACCCCTATGATTTTGGTGAACGAGGAAGGGTCTTACAAAACCCACAACATTCCTGAAGACAAGATTAACGACAGTGTTTATATCCGCAAAAAAATAGCCCAGTTCAAAAATGAGAATGAACCTATTTTGATCATTCAAGAAGAGGAACTTTTGGAAACCCTATATTATGGCAACTCCGAAGTGCTGAACAAATTAAAATATTATCCACTTGCTCTTTTGTTGATCATATTTTTGTTCGGAACGGTCATTTTCTTCTTTTTTAGGACCAACAAGGCATCGGAGCAAAACAAACTTTGGGCAGGAATGGCCAAGGAAACGGCCCATCAAATTGGAACCCCTTTGACTTCACTTTTAGGCTGGAACGAATTGTTGAAAACTGAGAACATTAACCCAGAGGTCACCCAAGAAATTGGAAAAGATATAGATCGCTTGCAGACGATTACGGAACGTTTTTCAAAAATTGGATCTATTCCCGAGCTTAAAGAACATGATATTGTTTCCGAAACTGAAAAAGCTTTCGATTACCTGAAACAACGAAGTTCCAAACTGGTCCATTTTTCATTCAGCAGTAATGTTGAGCATGCCAAAGTACTATTGAACCCTCCACTTTATAATTGGAGTATTGAAAATTTAGTGAAAAATGGAATTGATGCCATGAAAGGTAAGGGCAATATTGCCCTACAAATTGAAAAAAAGGGGCAAAACATACATATAATGATCTCCGACACAGGGCATGGTATTGCCAAGAGTGATTTTCAGAACATTTTTAACCCTGGTGTCACCTCCAAACAAAGAGGCTGGGGATTAGGACTTTCCTTGGTAAAAAGAATTATTGAGGAGTACCATAACGGAAAAATTAAAGTATTTTCGTCAAGTAAAGAAGGAACTATCATGCAAATTTCCCTAAGAGTAATAGAAAATTGAATCCATGTCAAAGGAAAAACAACTCGTAATAAAGGAAGCTGATATTACTAACAATTGCCCCGAATGTTTTAACCAAGAGCTATCACTTACCTTTTATCAAAAGCATACCTTTAATGCGTTCTTTCATAGAACCACGGGTGAAGTCACCCACGAAATCAAGTGCAAAACCTGCAATTCCACCATTTACCCTGTCAATTGGACCGAAGATATTGAAAGGGTTTTCGAATATTACAGCAAACTGGTACAACCCGATAGACCATCGGTACGTTTTACCACCCTGTTTTTTATCCTTTTAATAGCATTGCTATGCTTGGTTGCCGCTGGAGTGTATTTTTATTTGGAGCACTTTAATCAATAAAAGATTTGATTTTCTCTGCCACTTCTTCGAACTCTTCAGGGGTAAGACTTTCTTTATGCTGAAATGTGGCATTGGCCATAGTTTGCAACGGTATCAAATGTACATGCACGTGAGGCACCTCCAATCCAATAACCGTCATGCCAACTCGTTTGCAGGGAACAGCTTTTTCCAAAGCTAACCCCACTTTTCTTGAAAAAGCCATGAGTTTCATATAAGCTTCCTCTTCCATATCCAAAATCTTATCCACCTCTTTTTTGGGAACACAAAGTGTATGTCCTTTGGAGTTGGGATTGATGTCCAAAAAAGCAAAATTGTCTTCATCCTCTGCTATTTTATAGCAAGGAATATCTCCGTTGATAATCTTGGTGAATATACTAGGCATTGTAAGTTGGTTTAAATAAAAAATCCCGTGCTGAGACGGGATTAAATATAAGAATTTTGTTTGCTCTTATTCCCTTGTAATCTCTAAAATATCGAATTTCAAGGTACCATTGGGAACTTTGATCTCGGCAACATCACCAACTGATTTTCCCAATAGACCTTTTCCTATGGGAGAAGTCACTGAAATTTTTCCCGTTTTTAGATTTGCCTCACTTTCTGCTACCAAGGTATACTTCATTTCCATGCCATTGGCTTTGTTCTTCAATTTTACCGTGGAAAGCACCAAGATTTTAGAGGTATCCAATTGTGATTCATCAATCAATCGGGCATTTGACAAGGTCTCTTCCATTTTGGAGATTTTCATTTCCAAAAGTCCTTGGGCCTCTTTTGCGGCATCATATTCCGCATTTTCCGAAAGATCTCCTTTATCCCTTGCCTCGGCAATGGCCTGGGAGGCTTTGGGGCGTTCAACATCTTTAAGATGATTTAACTCATCCTTTAATTTTTTTAATCCTTCAGGTGTATAGTAAGATATATTGCTCATATCCTTAATTTTTAATGCATAGAAACATCGAAGAAAATCAAAATAATTTCCCCAATGCACTCGTTCTTACAAATAGAAAAAATCCTCTACGACAGCCATGATCCAGCATGGTTTTTTGCGAGGATTTAACGCAAATATAGGTAAATTTTGTTCAACTTTGCTCGCATAACCTTCAGAAACACACTCAATGAAGCATATTTGGAGCCTTTTTGTTTTGACCCTTATTTCAGCATGCAGTGCGGATAGAAATAACCAAAATCCTTACCTCCAAGAGGTAAGTTTTAGGTTCGAGATCAACTTGAATCTTCCGCTCTATGCCAACCTCAACAGTATTGGAAATCCTGTTTATATTGGCAATAACGGTGTGGGCACAAGAGGTGCTTTTGTAATGAATATCGGGAATAGTTATCTTGCTTGGGAAGCCAGTTGTCCGAATCATGCACCGAACAATTGCTCCACCATGACCATTTCTGGACAAAATGCGGTATGCAGTTGTGAAGGGTATACGTATAGTTTGTTTACAGGACAACAATTGGATAGACCAGATGATGGCAATCGTTATTATGACCTGCTTATTTACAACACTACGCAGAGTGGAAATACGGTAATCATTTCCAACTAAAAAAGAATAAAAATGGGATGCCGTATTCAAATACAGCATCCCATTTAAGCTTTTAGAAATTAATGGTAGCGCCCAACAGGAAGTTGATTCCTGCTTGTGGATAATATCCAGCTCCTTCAATAGTGGACACTGCACCTGGATTGGACCAGCTATCATCATAGGTGTAAAAATAGCCGTTGGATACGATGTCGGCATCGAAAATATTATTCACTAACCCTGATAACACAATACTTTTCACAAACGAGTTGGTTTCGATGACATACTGCACATTAAAATCTGTTTGGGAATAACTATCCAAGGTGGAATTTTCAGAATCTATGTTGCCCATGTATTGCTCTCCAACGAACTTGGTCAACAAGGCCAATTGGAAATTTTCTTTGGGTTGAAAAGCTAAAATATTACCTGCAACAATTTGCGGCGAATAAGCAATATGGGTATTTCCTAAATTTTCAAGAGTTCCATCACGTTGAAAATAAAAATCAACATTCCTATTATCGCTCAAAGCAATGTTCGGTCTTACACTAAAAGCACGAGATAATTTAATATTGGCATCCACTTCCAATCCCAAACGGTAACTATCACCTACATTGGCACGCAATGGCGCACCCACATCGTTCAATTCCCCTGTGAGCACCAACTGATCTTTGTACTTCATGTAGTATACATTAGTGTTCAACTGAAAACTTGGTGAAACATAACGCCAACCCAATTCAAAATCGTTCAATTTTTCAGGTTTTGGGCTCCCACTTTCGTAATCGTTTCTGTTGGGTTCTCTATTTGCTAAAGCATAAGAGAAATAGAAGTTGTTGTTTTGATTTAAATCAAAGGTCACCCCAGCTTTTGGATTGAAAAAATCAAAGGTGTCATCAACCAAACCTGTTTCATCTCCATTGGCTTGATATCCCACATTTCGATATTGCAAATCGCCAAAAACAGACCATTTGTTGTTCAATTGGTAGTTTACCTTTGTGTACACATTAAAATCCGTTTTGGTTGAAGTATCATCATAATACCTATCTCGAATTTCGCTATTGCTGGCGTATTGTGCCCAGATGATTTCACCAAAATGATCGCCTTCATACTTGTTGTAACCACCACCAATGATCAACTTTACCTTCTTTTTGGTATATGTTGTTGAGAACACGGTGCCATAAAAGTCATTATCCAACCATCTTCTTCTGATCAAATCGGTATTTTCCACCAATTCGCCATTTACGGTAATGGGCTCCAATCCGTATGTTGAAAAATCATCGTCATCGCGATACTGCTCAAAAAATCCCCGTCCTTTGGTGTAGTGCAAAGCTATGTGCATATCCCACTCAGGGCTCCAAGTTTCACTCCAGTGCAGCTGAAAATGGTCTTGCTTGTAATTATCCACTTCATTATCGTAAAACTGGGTGTTTCCATTGGCATCAGTGTACATTCCTGCAGAGTTGAACGTTCTGTTGGTTTCCAACTCTTCGGCTGTGATTCCGTTCCAAGCTTGGTAGGTGATTTCATGTCCACCAAAAAGCAAAGCTTTGATCAAGGTATTATCATCTTTATACACTCCTTGAAGAAAATACGAGTCCAATTCAGAACTTGCACGATCTACATAACCATCAGAAGTAATTCTCGACAACCTTCCCGAAAACTCAATATGGTCGTTCAAAAGTCCCGTACTGAATTTCACATTGTTCCGAAGGGTATTAAAACTTCCGATTGACGATGAAATCCTTGCATAGGCTTCTTCTGAAAAGGCATCCGTAAGCATATTTAAACTTGCCCCAAATGCTCCAGCTCCGTTTGTAGAAGTTCCAACACCACGTTGCAATTGCAAACTTTGGGTAGAAGATGCAAAATCGGGCATATTTACCCAAAATGTCCCTTGCGATTCGGCATCATTATATGGGATTCCGTTTATGGTTACGTTCACTCGTGTCGCATCGCTTCCACGTACACGAATTCCCGTGTAACCCACTCCTGCCCCTGCATCGGATGTAGTGACTACGGCTGGCATAAAATTCATTAGAATAGGCACATCTTGTCCCAAATTTCTGGAGCGAAGCTGTTCTTTGTCCAAATTGGAAAAAGTAATCGGAAATTCTTTGGTTACCCGAATGGCTTGTACCAAAACCTCATCGAGCACTACTTTTTTGCCCTCCAAAGTATCCGTTTCGGTTTCCTGCGCACTTAAATTAAGGGCCAGTCCAGAAAAAGCTAAGGTTGAAAAAAGGATTTTAATGCGATGGTTCTTACTTTTTTTTGTCGGTCGCATTGTACCGCAATTTAAGGCTGCGGACTTGCCTTGAATAATTGAATAGAGTTTCATTCGTAAAAATGTTACGAATAAAAGGGGTCATTATTCTCGTTAGTAAATTGATTTTGTTTCTAAAGAAACATAGAAATTCCAAGATGCGGCTTGCGCATTCCCTTGGCAGCATTACCCGCCCAGGTTCATTGGGTATAATCTCAGCCTTATCTATGTTTTAAGCTTTCAGTTCTAAGTTTTAAGTAGAAAAATATTTACTTAAAACTAATTACGTAGCACCTATCACTATAGTAAAGCACCCCTTTGAGATGCCGCAAATGTAATGCTCGGCTTTCATTTTTCATAACAAAAGAGAAAAATTTAAGTCTAGAAGTTAAATAAGAAAGGCTGCCGAAGCAGCCTTTCATTGTTGCCAATCAATGGTCACAAGGAAATAAGACCACGGTACAGTTTGGCATTTAGGATAATACTTTGGTTAGTGTTCATATAGCATCATCCGAACGATTTTCATTGTTTTTGTTTTTCTTTTCCTTTAAGTATGAAATCAACATATAGATTGCCATTGCGACAGATATTACATTGAAAAACAAAACTATTTTTAATAGCATTCTTTTCGTTTTTATGCGCGGTTATAAGAAAGCCGCACGTTTAGTACGGCTTTCTAACCAAATCAACCAACCTAAATCTTGACAATTGCCAGAATTGCCGAAATCCAAATGTGGTATCCGACAAATTGAACATAAAAGCCAATTGTCCGATATATAGTTTAGACACCTTCAATCGCAAAAGGTCACTTTGGGCACAAAAAAATCCGCTGACTTTGCAGACAGCGGATTCAAATTCTTTTTATAAAAACTTAGATTTGGTGCGTTGGTTTTAAAAGGTCGTTAACTGTTTTAACTGGGTTAAAAGTAACCAATGGAACCTCCACAAAAATGGTGTTCCAAAAAGCCATAGCGCCATTCCAAAGTCCAGGTAGTTCTAAAGCCTTAAGTTCTTTTCCTTCTTGGGTTTTCCCTGTAATAAATCCTTGTTTTACATCCACAAAGTCGAGCAAATTGTATTTGTTTCCTTTAAAATCACGAACACCGCAAACCAAATCCACAGGATTAAAGTGGGTTGAATTTTTAAGGATACTCATTTGTTCGGCATTATCGGCATCAATTTGAGCCGACTCAATAATTTGAAGGGAAATATTTCCATCGGAATCCTTGATCCAAAATGGCCCTCCTCCAGGTTCGCCTTCGTTTTTAACCATTCCGCAAATACGAATAGGGCGATTAAGTTTATCTTTTAAAACTTCCTTTTGCTCGTTTACGCCCAAATCATCATAATTGTTGGGTATGCGAACATTCAGTTCGCGCTCTAAAAAGGATTTGATTTCGTCTGCTTTATCAACAGAAACATCTCCTTCCTCTAACATTTTAGCATAACCAAAAGCTTTGTCCTGAACTTTTTTAAGGACTCCAGCCAGCATTTTTTTGCTGTTCGCAACGGTTTCCAAGTTCTTATCGACCACTACATTATCAATATTTTTTATGAATATGATATCAGCATCTTGATCGTTCAGATTTTCAATCAATGCTCCATGACCCCCAGGACGAAAGAGTATGGAACCATCACTGTTTTTAAAAGGTTGGTTGTCCATATCCACCGCAATCGTATCTGTAGAAGGTTTTTGGTTGGAATAGGAAATATTAAATGTGGTAACTGTTTCTTCGGAAATTTTAGGTGCCACGGCATTTTCTTCCTCGCTGAACATTTCATCATGTTGCTCAGAAACCGTAAAATGCAAATTTGCCTTTCCATCCGTTTTGGCATACAGAACGGCCTCTTTTAAATGCTCCTTAAATGGAGTTGCGGTATCATCGCCATATTTATGAAATGGCAATAGTCCTTTCGGGTAAAATCCGTAATTCAACCCGCTTTCCACCAACATTTCTTTGGCAAAAAGGTAGGCTTCCTCATCTTTATTGGCAGCCTTGCCCATGATGCGTTCCATGATTAAGTTATAAAAAGGAAACTTGGACATTTGGTCCGTGAACTTTTGCACGTCTTTATCACCTGTTCGGTCAATATAATCCGCTAAGCTTTCTTTGGAAGGATCGTATACATCCAAAAAATTGAACATTGCCTTGAACATTCGGGATGCTGCCCCAGATGCGGGAACAAACTTTAAAAGGTCAAGTGAACCTCGATGGGTCTCAAAATAGTTGACGAGCTCGTCATGTTCCTTTTCTGAAAAACGAAGAATTCCATTG
Source organism: Flagellimonas zhangzhouensis (assembly GCF_900102925.1). Lineage (GTDB taxonomy): Bacteria > Bacteroidota > Bacteroidia > Flavobacteriales > Flavobacteriaceae > Flagellimonas > Flagellimonas zhangzhouensis. Next base: position 314,350 of record NZ_FNKI01000001.1, read on the forward strand.
CCGACTACGGCAGCTTGTGCCAAGTTTACAAAGGGAATACCTTCTTTAAAAGTTTCAATTTGGTTTATTACTTTTTCCTTGGAAATACCTTTGGAATCCAATTGTTCCAAGTCTTTAGGACTCAATTCAATCATGTTGTTGGAGAAGTTTATCTATGTGTTTTATTGCCTTTGCCAGTCTAGTGGCCTTATCTCCCTTTAAAGTAACAAAATTTCGGTTATTTTTCTCCAAAGCTTCCTTGAAATACGCAAACATTCGTTCACGTTCATCAGGTTTGTCCCTTAGGTCATCTGCTACCCAAGGCGTATCTATATTGGTTAAAAAATAGAGGTCGTAGGTGTTTTTCAAGGCATACTTTTCCAAAACAGGGTCACAAGTACTGTTATAATAGGCCTCGGAATATACTTTAGTCTCCAAAAGATCTGTATCACAGATCAATACCCGATTGGCAGTTTTCGTCAATTCATTTTCCAATTTCATTTGTCCGTATGCAATCGGAACCAAATCGTGTGGTTCGCATGTTTTTTGCTCACGATCCCATTTATCTTGAAGGTATTCCCTTGCATATTCTGGTACCCACTCGGTATTGTAATGTTGCGCCAGTTGTTGGGACAATGTGGTTTTTCCTGTTGATTCTGGTCCGAAAAGGACAATTTTTATGAGGTCTGAAGGTTGTTGACCAAGTTTTTCTTCCATGCTAAATATCCCTGAATAGCCAATATGGTAAAAATGAGGTATTGTAACGAAAACATACCCCATCCCCTATAGGCATACAAAGGTACGGTAATCAAATCACCCAAGATCCAAAGCGTCCAGTTTTCCAATTTTTTAGTGGCCATATACCACATGGCGGTGAAGAAAACCCCAGAAGTAAAAATATCTACATAGTTGGTTGGGCCTATTTCAGCACCGAAAATTCTATACACACCATATGTGACCAACATGGTAAGGATAAAAAAGCCAAAACCAACCCATTTTTCCTTCGAAGTGGTTCTATTTATTTGAACAACCCATTCTCTATTATCTTTTCTTCGAGCCCAGTTCCACCAGCCATAAATACTCATTATGGAATAGTAGAAGTTCATCATCATATCACCATAAAGGTGGTCCATTAAAAAAATATAGGTAGTAATCACCGTGGCGACCAATCCTGTGGGATAGACCAAAATATCTTCCCGCTTGGCATAGATCACACTGGCGATTCCGAAGAAAAAGGCCGTAGCCTCCAGAATGATCAAAGAAAGTTCCCGATCCTCGTACGGACCAATAAAAAAATCAAAAATGGGGTTCATATTCGCTTCGGTCGGATTTTACCAATTTCATGGTGAGCACCACATGATCCAAATTTTCAAAGGATTCTTTGATCTCATTATGCAGCAACTCCATTACTGCATCGTATTCTCCATACACTTGGGTACTTAAAGGATTTTCCAAAACAGTTAATCCAGAAGCCCTTAATTTTTTGATGAAATCTATAATTGGTGGTTCAAAATTATCTTGTAATGGAGAAAGGGTTAGCTCAACAGATATATTCATGGGGGTTGCCTATTTAGATGGTAAAGCTACAAAAAGGAAATATTATCCACCCATCATTTTAATGGCATATACACAGGTAAATCCTTCAAACTCCATGAACTCGATTTCATAATGCGATTTTTTCCCATGATACATAATCTCTGCCACGGTTCTGCTATCATCAAAAGAAAAATCGATGACATTCATATGCCTTAAAAAGCTAAGTCCGCGCTCTGCATATATTTTATAGAGAGATTCTTTGGCGCCCCAGACTATGGTCAGTTTTCGAATAATAGCTTCGGCATTGGCCAAAGTTTTATACTCTTCAATGGGCGTGAATTTATGGGCGATATTTAAAATTTTATCCCGCTGCATTTCAATATCAATGCCCACCTCATCACTTTCACTTACGATTATCCCCGTAAAGTTGTGCGAATGGGTAATGGAAATAAATTTTCCGTCTTTTAAATGCGGTTTTCCAAAGTCATCATAATAGAGATCATGGTCCACATAACCCGCTTCCGCCAAAAGGTGTCGAATGCTTAAAAATGCCCTTCTGTGCGCCTCCGATTTCATCCCGTCCATACGATTTTGGCAATGTGGGGTAAGCTCCACATTCTTAGAAAGTTCGACCTCTTCTTCGGTAACTTTCCAAATATAAACCTTGGAGGTGGGTGAAACTGTTATGGTTTTGTAAATGGGCATAACAAAAGTTAAGTGAATTTGTATCTTTGTGCACTATTTAAGCTAAGCTACAAAAGTAAATTTAGAAAAAGTATGAGCACAAAGACAATTCCGTATGTACCATTTAAGGTAAAGGATATCTCCCTAGCTGATTGGGGAAGAAAAGAAATTGAGCTTGCCGAGGCAGAAATGCCTGGACTAATGGCGTTGAGAGAAGAATACGGAGCGGAACAACCTTTAAAAGGTGCCAGAATTGCGGGTTGTTTGCACATGACCATTCAAACTGCAGTATTGATTGAAACTTTGGTTGCCCTTGGAGCGGAAGTTACTTGGAGTTCTTGTAACATATTCTCTACCCAAGACCATGCAGCAGCTGCAATCGCAGCAGCAGGAGTTCCTGTTTATGCTTGGAAAGGAATGAACGAAGAAGAATTTGATTGGTGTATAGAACAGACTTTGTTCTTTGGTGAAGACAGAAAGCCATTGAACATGATTTTGGATGACGGTGGTGACCTTACCAATATGGTGTTGGACCAATACCCAGAATTGGCTGCTGGAATCAAAGGCCTTTCTGAAGAAACTACTACTGGAGTTCACCGCTTGTATGAAAGGGTTAAGAAAGGAACACTTCCTATGCCTGCGATCAACGTGAACGATTCTGTGACCAAATCCAAGTTTGATAATAAATACGGTTGTCGCGAAAGTGCCGTAGATGCCATCCGCAGAGCTACCGACACCATGTTGGCAGGAAAACGTGTTGTTGTTGCTGGTTATGGTGATGTGGGCAAAGGTACCGCAGCTTCTTTCCGTGGAGCTGGTGCCATTGTTACCGTGACCGAAATAGACCCAATTTGTGCGCTTCAAGCTTGTATGGACGGTTTTGAAGTTAAAAAATTGGAAACTGTTATTGGCAATGCTGATATTGTTATCACCACAACTGGAAACAAAGATATTATCCGTGAAGAGCACTTTAGAGGCTTAAAGGATAAAGCTATTGTTTGTAACATCGGGCATTTTGATAATGAAATTGATATGGCCTGGTTGAACAAAAACTACGGAAACACCAAAAATGAAATCAAACCACAAGTGGATAAATATACCATTGATGGTAAAGATGTAATTGTTTTGGCCGAAGGACGTTTGGTAAACCTTGGTTGCGCCACAGGACACCCAAGTTTTGTAATGAGTAATTCATTCACGAACCAAACCTTGGCTCAAATTGAGCTTTGGAAGTTTAGCGACAAATACGAGAACGATGTGTATATGTTACCTAAACATTTGGACGAAAAAGTGGCCAAATTGCATTTAGCTCGTTTGGGTGCTGAATTGACCGAATTGAAGGAAGACCAAGCCGAATATATTGGTGTTACCGTTGAAGGTCCCTTTAAACCTGAATACTATAGATATTAAGATTTCATCTTTAATCATAAAAAAACCCATGGCAAACACCATGGGTTTTTTATTGGGTTAAGCTTTTTTTAATCGGCCAAAAGTGCTTCTTGATAATAGCAAGTCTTATGTTCCTTTAAAATAGCAAGACCTTCTTCCCTCGTCTTCATTGGGTCGATTTTTACTTTTTCTCCGTTTGGCATATACACAATGTAGAAACCTTCTTCGAATGAAGACAACTTAATGATTTCTCCATTTGGTCTAACAGCATTCCATGACTTTTCGCTTGGCTTGTACACCAAATCGATTTTCTTTCCTTTTTTAGGACCATCAACCACCGCAACTTGCACCCTGTTTTTAGTGGCGGTCATTTTGTAAGTGTTTCCTTCGTGTTCTACCATTTGGGTTTCACTTTCCCCATCTTTCATGGCAATCGGATTAGATCCCGACCAGAATTCTATCACGTTAAAAATTAACGTATCTCCCAATATGAATAATTCATATACTGGCACGATCCAAAGTCCCCAGAAAATTAAATTGTCTAGAAACCTACTGTCCGTAGCTCCTTGGTTCCACCCCCTAAGGTTGTTAAATGCACTGTACGACCCCAAGCAACTTGTAAATAAAATTGTGCAGGCCATCAATGAAGCAATAATTACTTTTTTCATAAGAAGAGATTAATGGTTAATATCCTTAAATCTACAAAAAATTAAGGTTGAATCTGTTAGAGAGTATGCATTCTTTAATGTTTGATAAGTTGGATATAAATTTTATTTAGATCCTTACCTTTAGCCTTCAATCCTGAAAAGCATGAAAAACTGGTACGAAATTGAAAATATAGAAACAGTTGATTCTCCCTCAATTGTATTGTATTTGGAACATCTAAAATTCAATATTGAAGAAATGATTTCCTTGGTGGATGGAAACACGGAAAGGTTGATGCCCCACATAAAAACCAACAAAATGCCAAAGGTAATGGCATTGTTGATAGACTCTGGGATTTCCCATTTTAAGGCCTCCACCATCGCTGAAGCTGAAATTGCAGCCGAAGCAAGTGCCAATTCTGTTTTGATTGCACACCAATTGGTTGGACCAAAAGTGAAGCGTTTTCTTCAACTGATAAAGTATTTTCCAGATACCCAATTTTCTACTTTGTTGGATAATACAGACAGTGCTGAACTATTGGATCAATTGGCAACCGATGAAAAAGTTACCGTTCCTATTTATATCGACATCAACAATGGAATGAACCGATCAGGGATTAAAATCGGGGAGGGTTTAGATGATTTAATGGCATTTTTAAACACCTGCAAAGCTCTTGAATTTAAAGGATTTCATGTGTATGATGGGCATTTGAGGGACCCTGAATTTGCTGTCCGCAATGAAAAAATAGAAACTGGACTCAAGGATGTATCTGCCTATTTTAAAGCAGTGCGTGAAAAATATCAAGATGCGCAAATGATCTGTGGAGGTACACCTTCTTTTACATCCCACCTTATTGAAAAAAACAGGATTACCAGTCCAGGAACCTGTGTACTTTGGGATTGGGGGTATGGTGAAAAACTAACCGAGCAGAAGTTTAAAACCGCTGCCCTTTTGGTTACGAGAGTGATTTCAAAACCAACGGAGGGAATTATTACAGTGGATTTGGGACATAAATCGGTTGCTGCGGAAAACCCGATTGACAAACGTGTCAAGTTCCTCAATTTGGAAGATTACGAATTGCTTTCCCAAAGTGAAGAACATGGAGTGATCAAAGTAAAAGATTGGGACAACTATAAAGTTGGAGATGTTTTTTACGGGGTTCCCTATCATATTTGCCCTACGATCAATCTGCATGATGAGGTCTCGGTGATTGAAAACGGCAAAAAGGTGGCCACATGGGAAATTACCGCCCGAAAAAGAAAATTGCAGTTTTAATCTTCCAGCAACTCCTTTAGGTTGATTTTAATAGCAACACCACTAATTTTTTTAGCAAAGGATTGTCGAATCAAATAGAAAAGCAAAGAAGCTCCCTCCTTGCTGTTCAATCCGTTTGAATGTATGTTGGAAATACAATTCCTGCGTTCATCGGTCAATCCCAATTGTGGGGCATAGGTGGTATAAATTCCCATACTCTCTGGTGAAGAAAGCCCAGGGCGCTCACCAATGCACATGGACACAAATTTAGCTTTGAGCAAAATACCAATAGGGTCGCTAAGTGCAACACGCGCCATTTTGGCCAAAACAAATCCGATTTTATAGCCCTCAAGTTTTGGCAACAATTCTTTTAATACAGGAATCGCATTTTGGTTCACTGCATTGGCAGAAAGTCCGTCTGCTATCACAAAAACCAAATCAAACTCCTGTTGAGATTCTTGGAGTTCTTTTTCTGAAATTTCGTTCAACTTGCGACCCAAATCAGGGCGTTGCAGATATTCATTTCTACCATTGACTCTACTTTGCACTTCCCAAACTGGAAAGCCCCAAGATTCAATTTCCATTTTAAAATCAACTATATCGAGTTCCGATTCAATGGCATCTTTCGCCTTGGCATGGGCAAACCGAAATTGTAATACCTCATCCAATGGAATGGCATTACCCGTACTTCCCAAGGCAATCCGCGCATTGGTAAACGTTTTCAAATCTTCCCAAGGGTCTTTTTTTATTGGAGTATTATTTTCCGATTTCATCACAGCGGTTTTAAAAGTTTGTGTGATGCTTCAATGCTTCTTCGTTCCCCTTTTTCATCCATGATTCCCATTTTTTCGAGCCAAGCTTCGAATTCGGGAGCTGGTTTTTTACCCAACACCTTTCTCACATAAAGCGCATCGTGAAATGAGGTGGATTGATAATTCAACATTACATCATCGGAACCTGGAACTCCCATAATAAAGTTGACTCCTGCCACTCCGAGAAGTGTCAACAGATTATCCATATCGTCTTGATCGGCTTCTGCATGATTGGTGTAGCACACATCCATCCCCATGGGCAAGCCCATCAATTTGCCACAAAAATGGTCTTCCAATCCAGCTCGGGTAATTTGCTTGCCATCATACAAATATTCTGGACCGATAAAGCCGACCACCGAGTTTACCAACAACGGATCAAAATGACGCGCTACGGCATAAGCCCGTGCTTCACAGGTTTGCTGATCTACATTCCAATGCGCATTGGCAGAAAGTGAAGAACCTTGACCTGTTTCAAAATACATTACATTTTGACCGAGAGTACCGCGATTTAATTCCAGTGCACCTTCGTAGGCTTCTTGTATCATTCCCAAATTGATTCCAAAGGAAGCGTTGGTCTTTTCGGTGCCACCGATAGATTGAAAAACAAGATCTATAGGGGCTTTATCCAACAATTCCAATGATGTGGACAAATGGCTCAACACACAAATTTGGGTTGGAATCTCGAATTGCATTCGAATCTCGTCCATCATTTTAAGTTGATCACCAACTATATCCACACTATCGGTAACGGGGTTGATTCCAATAACAGCATCTCCACTTCCGTACAAAAGACCATCGATTATGCTTGCCGCGATTCCTTTTAAATTATCGGTCGGGTGATTGGGCTGCAAACGAACGGATAGCTGCCCTTTTTTTCCGAGTGTATTCCGAAATTGGGTCACCACCTCACATTTTTGGGCAACGGCAATTAAATCTTGGTTGCGCATTAATTTAGATACTGCCGCAACCATTTCTGGAGTCAACCCTTTGGAAATATTGGACAATTTTTGGGTGTCCACCTCATGGGTCAACAACCAATTGCGCAAATCGCCAACGGTAAAACTTGAAATTTCTTGGAATGCAACTTCATCATGCGTATCCATAATCAAGCGGGTCACCTCATCTTGCTCGTAGGGAATTAAGGCTTCATTTAAAAAATCCTTGAGAGGGATTTCGCTCAGGGCACATTGGGCAGCAACCCGTTCCATGTTGCTTTCGGCGGCCAAACCCCCAAGGGAATCTCCCGTTCTAAAAGGGCTGGCCTTGGCCAAAACCGATTTTAGATCGGGAAATGAAAATGTTTGCTGATCTATGGTATGTTTATAGGCCATTTTTAATGTTATTCCCTTAAATATAACCTGTTGTGCAACTAACCAAAAAGAATTATTCCACTTTTAGACCCAATTTGCCCAAATCGTAAAAATAGAAGTCTTTTTGATCGTTCATGGCAGCGAAAAGGCCATTCGGAAAAGTATCGTTCAATGGAACAGTGACCACATCGCAACCGTCAGTTTCGGTGGTGGATAGATTCACTGCTTTGATAAAGCTGTTATCCTTTCTGGAGAAAATATTGAATTGTCCTCGCTGCTGATCAGATACAATAATGTAACCCTCGCCATTGGGGTATCTGGCAATGGCAATTCCCTCTATATCCTCTAAAAAGTGTTCACCACCAAAACAGGCCAGTTCCTCATTGCCCATACTTGGTTCAGCGTAGTATTTTTTAACGCATTCCCCCTCATCAGAATAGTACACAAAACCCAATTCGTTGTCCACGGCTATGGCCTCAATCTCTTTGCCACCCGTAAAGCTTCCAAATTTCCGAACCAAATTGGCAGTAACTCCCATGCTGTCAGATTCCAATTTATATTGGTATAAATACGATCCGCTAGGCCCAATTTTTCTACCAACAATGGCATAAAGCGTTGAATCCTTGGGAGATTTGTACAGGCTGATTCCCATGGCCAAACGATTTTCAATATTCGTCTCATATTCAAAAACTGGAAAACCGCCATCGTCCAAAGGTTTCATTTCGGGCACGGAAAACAAACGAATTTGTTGTTTTTCCCTTTCAGTGAATGCAATTACATCGACAGTAACGGAGTCATTCAATTGAAATCCATATTCCAAATCCACATTATTTGGGCGTTGAACACCTGTAATGGACTTTTCTTTGATGATTTTTCCGTTCAGATCGAAAGCATAGATGCCCCCGTTGGTTTCCTTATCGGTTCCAAACACAATACTTTTTGATGCATCTTCAGGGTTGATCCAAATGGCAGGGTCATCGGTATCGTTTGGGGTTTTTTCTGTGATTATATCGGGTGCAATGGCTGGCAGTTTACTTCCTTGTTCTTTACAGGAAATTGCGACCAGCACCATTAATATGGGTATATATTTTTTAATCATAAGTATACTTTTATGTCAGTTCGAGCGCAGTCGAGAACGTTTCAATGTTCTAAACATCTCGACTGCGCTCGATGTGACTAGGTGCAATCAAATAGTTTTGACTGCGATTATTTTTTGAACAAATCGTATTTCAAACCAAAAGTGAAACGGATATCATAGAATTCCATTTGCTGGGTTCTAGACTTCACGCCTTGGAAATAACGCAAAGGCTGATTGGTGATGTTGTTCACATCGGTATAGATTCTCAAATTATTGGTGATGGCATAAGTTGCATTAAAATCCAAGAAGAACTGTGTGTCGTAGTATCTGTCTTCAAAAGGATTTCCACCAATTTCATCAATATAAGAATCGGAAAAGTTAGCTGAGAGTCTTGCACTGAATCTCTTATCGGCATAACCCAAAGATCCGTTGAACATATTTGGCGCTGTGTTTGGTAAATCCAAATCGGTACGCTCGTCACCATCCTCGTTGCGAATTCCATCTGCGCTTGATGTCAAATAGGTATAGTTCAAATAGATGCTAAAGTTTTTGGCAAACCCTGGCAAGAAATCCAATTGCCTTTGGAAAGACACCTCAGCTCCAAAAATGGAAGCTGAATCTCCATTCAACGGTTGGAATACATCATACCCTGCAGTTCCAGGTGCATATGAATCATCTTCGGCCTCGGTGATAAAGGTATAGATGAAATCGTTGATTCTTTTATAGAACAATCCTCCCGAAATAATTCCTACGCTTTCAAAATAATGTTCAGCATTTACATCAAAGTTCATAGACGTGGTCGGGTCCAAATCTGGATTCCCCAAAACAACTTCGCTGTCTTCATTTACAATCTCAGCTCTTGGAATTAAATCAGCATAGTTTGGACGTGCCAAGGTATTTGTCCAAGCAAAACGTAAAATGGTATTGTTGTTCAAATCATATTTAAAGTGCACACCTGGCAAAAAGTTGGTATAAGAGTTTTCATCAGAAACTTGCTCTACTTCGATTCCCTCTTCGATACCAGCATCTTCATCTTCCTCAATATAGGTTACTCTGTTTCCTTCAGATTCTAATTTGGTGTTTTCCACACGAAGACCAGCCAAAACACTCAACTTATCAGTCAATTTTTGGTTGAACATGGCATAAGCGGCCAATACATTTTCTTTTACTTCAAAGTTTCCTGGTAAGAATTCATCTAAAATTGCTTCTCCGTTGGCGTTGTTCAGATCCAAAGATCCCAACCACTCTTCACTGGCAAAATTTCCTGCTACGTATTTTGATCCAGGCAAATAATCTGGGTCTGTATAAGATTTTACAGGAACATCGGCCAAAGTTGGGTACATATCCTCCAAATCGTACTCGTAGAAATCGTTATCCCTTAACTTAGTCTTGAAACGACCTCTACCTCCAAATTTGATAGTACCTCCTTTGCCAAACAAATCGGCTGGCAATTCAAAATTGGCAAAGAAGTTAATGTCCTCTTCTTCGGTGTACTGGTTTTCGTTGGTAATTTCCCCAAATTCAAAATTGCCCAAATCATTGAAATCATCAGCATTGGCAGCCGTCATGATAGGGTATTTAGGATTGCTGTTATCGTTGTTCACAATATATTCCGATTCGTATTCAGCATAACGCTCGTTCAAACGCTCTTCGGAAGCTTTGGCATAAGAAGCCATCCAATCCACTTTAAGCGAACCGAATAAATGATCACCCCCCAAAGTGTAGTTCTGCATACGTTGATCTTCCAAACGCCTGTTATTGTTTCTTCCACCCGCAATACCACCTTTGGACTGACGTTTAACTTCCACAGGAAAACGAGTCAATACTCCATTATTGATGGTAAAGTCACCCACTTCTATGTCTTCACCATCCAAGATTTCCTGCTCCAACCTAAAACGATTCTCGCGGTCGTCTCTCCAGTTGTACATGGTTTTTAAATAGATGTTGTTGTTGGCGTTGATTTGGTAATCAAAATTCGCAGCAAAACTTCTTCTAACCCTTTGCACCAAATAGGTACGTTGTTCGGTAACGTTGGTATAAGGATCAACATCGGCTTCCTCCAAAATAGGCTCACCCTCATCATCTTCGGCTCCTGTATTGTATTCGAATTCGTCCGTCCATTCTGCTTCTATATTGTCTGAACCAAAATCGTTATCGTTAATAGTGGCTGAAAGCATATATCCAAATTTACCATCATTGGTGCGGTCACCTACCAAGATAGATCCGTTCCAAATCCCTTTGTCTGTGATAAAGTTGACACCTGAACCTAAAGTTGCAGAAAGTCTGAATCCTTGAGGTGCGGTTCTGGTAATCAAGTTTACGGAACCTCCCAAGGCATCACCATCCATATCAGGAGTTACGGCTTTGTTTACTTCGATAGTCTGAATCATATCCGATGGAATAAGGTCCATCTGAATGTTACGGTTATCCGATTCTGCTGATGGAATCCTACTACCATTCAAGGTAACGGAGTTTAATTGTGGGGACAAACCACGAACAATAATATTTCTAGCCTCCCCTTGATCTACTTGCATGGTGATACCTGGTATACGTTTTACAGCATCACCGATATTGGCATCTGGGAATTTACCAATTTGGTCTGTGGAAACCACATTGGTAATGTTCATGTTGGTTTTTTGGGTGTTCAAGGCTTTGGACTGTCCACTTAATCCATAAGCACTTACTTGTACCTCATCCAACTCCACATTGGAGGGATTTAATGAAATACTAACTGCGGTGGTTTGACCAGCAGTTACAGCAACTTCTTGTTCTACATCGGAATAACCCATATAGGTAATGGATAGGGTATAGGATCCCTCTGGAATTCCCACAAGAGTAAATTTTCCATCAAAATTAGATATCGCTCCTTTTGAAATGGATTGAATATAAACGTTTGCTCCAGGAACATAAATACCATTTTCATCGGTAATGGTTCCTTGGATGTTTCCTGTTTGTGCTTGTGCGGAAAGAGCTCCAAACACTAAAAACAGCGTTACATAAAAGAGTTTTGTTAGGTTCATCAGTTGAATTTTGAATTACATTAATTGGTCATCCAAAACTATGTATATCAACTCTTTATGATTTAAACTAAAAGAGAACAAAAGGGAAACAAATCGAAAAATGGGCATTAACAACAAGGCAACAATTACAGTTTATTTACATGCGATTAACTTTATGTAAAGAGACAGGGCCAAAAGTGCCTAAAGGTCAACCATAAAGTTTACCAACTCCTCTTTTTGGTCGATGGGCAATTTTTTTCTGAGTCGATAGCGTGCCACGCGAACACTATCTGGGGTCACCCGTAAAATGGAGGCAATTTCCTTTGAGGATAAATTCAATCGCAACAACATGCCCAGTCTTAGCTCGGCAGGAGATAAACTATTTTCGGATAGCGAAGACAGTTTTTTGATGAACTCTGGATGGATTTCTTTGAAAAAGGACATGAATTCATCCCATTCGTTTTCTTCTTGAAGATTGTGATCTATTTCCTTGACCAAGGTCTTTATCTTCTCCGAAGTGTTCATGTTTTTTCGGGATGCGATATTGGTCAAGGTTGTAGAAAGGTCCAACAAGATTTTATTCTTTTGGGATAGATGTAAACTGTATCTCGATAAGGAAGATGTTTTTAGCTGCACTTCACGTTGTAGATTTTTCTCTTCTATGGCTTTCTTTTCCAACTCTGCTTTAAGCATGCGTTGTTTGTATTCTTGCAGTTTGATTTTGGCTTCTTTTTTTCTTCCTAAATAGAAATACAAAAGGGTGAGAATCGCAGCGATGGCAAATAGTGCTATCCAAAGTACATTTTGATTCGCCTTGCTTACCTTACCTTGCTCTTTCAATAATTCAATTTCCGCTTCTTTTTTATTGGTCTCAAAAATGGTCTGAAGCACATTCAACTGGTCACTGTTTTGGGAAGTGATCATTTGGTTGTTGAACTCCGAAGCCAACAATAAATGGGAATGGGCTTTTTCATAGTCTCCCATTAAAGCGTACGTCTTGGACAAATCCTTGTGGGCACTTTCCAACTGATGTAAATCGTTGAGTTCTTCAGCTAGTACCAAAGATCTAGTGGTAAATACCAGGGCTTCCTCGTAGTCCGAAGTTTTTCTGTAGATGTCGCCTAAATTATTGAGTACGTTGGTTTCTTCAACGGTAGTACTCCCCTCAAAAAAAGTATACGCCTTTTCAAAGTACTGATGGGCTTGTTCGTACTCCTCCAAATCCTCATATATACTCCCAATATTTTCATTGGTAAGAGCAATTCCAGAGGAGTCTTTTAATTTTTCAAAAAGCGAAAGACTTTGCAATTGATCCTCAAGGGCATCTTTGTGTTCTGCTTGCTTTTCATGGCTAGCGCCTAAAAGTCCAGCAGAAGTCGCCCATCCTAAATCATAATTAAGATTTCTTGAAGCTAGTAAAGATTCAGTAAAATGTTGTTCGGCGAGTTCGTATTTACCCAAAGACAAATACACTTTGCCAATATTATTGTTGAGCGTGATAAACAATTTATCCGAAAGGGAAGTCCCTAACTGTTCCAAAGCTAGATTGTATTGTTCGGTAGCTTCTGAAAATAGGCCTAAAGAATGGTAATATTCTCCCAGTTGTAGATATGCCTGAGCTATTTCTTTCGTATTCTCAGGGTGTTCTTTGGCCTTTTCCAACTGTTCTTTGAGTGGAAAATAGGCTATCTGATTTTCAGTAGCGGTTTGAGCAATACCTAAACAAGGAAAAAGGCAGCAACCTATCCAAATGAAAATCAAAAATGCCTTATCGTGATTGCCCACTACTTGCGTTTGAAATAAACGTACAAGTAAACCAATCGGGCTAAACAGAATATTACGGCTAGGTTATAAAACCTTTAAAAGTGATGTAAAATAAAAAGGCCCCACTAAAGTGGAGCCTTTTAAATTATATAGGTCTTTGTCTTAAGCTTGGAAAGGCTCGATGGAAACAAAAGATTTTCCACCAGTTTTCTTTTCAAACTTTACAATACCATCAACCTTGGCATGCAAGGTATGGTCTTTTCCTGCGTATACATTGTCACCAGGGTTGTGCTTAGTACCACGTTGTCTAACAATGATATTACCAGCTACAGCTGCCTGACCACCAAAAATCTTAACGCCAAGACGTTTCGATTCTGATTCTCTACCGTTTTTTGAACTACCTACACCTTTCTTGTGAGCCATGATATATAAATTTTAGTTCGTGTCTTATTTACTTAATGCTTCGATAAGCTCGGCTTTCTTCATTGAAGAGTAACCGCTGATTTCTTTGGCTTTTGCCATTTCTTTCAACTCAGCAACAGTTTTGGAACTCAAATCCTCAGTTGCTTTTGGAGCTTCTTTCTTAGGAGCTGCTGCTTTAGCTTCTGCCTTTTTTGGCTCAGCTGCAGGTTTTGCTTCCTCTTTGGCTTTAGCTGGAGCTGCTTTTTTAGCACCTTTAGCTACAATACCTTCAACAACAATCTCAGTCAAATATTGTCTGTGACCGTTTTTCTTTTGGTAACCTTTACGTCTTTTCTTTTTGAAAACGATTACCTTATCTCCTTTAAGGTGTTTTACTACTTTGGCTTCTACAGCCGCACCTTCTATGACCGGGGCGCCAATAGTTACGTTACCACCATCTTCCAAAAGAAGAACTTTATCGAAAGTAACTTTGTTACCTTCGTCTTCTTGCAAACGGTGAACGTACACTTTTTGGTCTTTTGCAACTTTAAATTGCTGCCCTGCCATCTCTACAATTGCGTACATAATGCGTTGATTAGATTAAAATTATTCCGCCTTTATCAAAATTAGCGGGTGCAAATATACTGCTAAATCCTTAATCCACAAGTATTATTGCCGTTTTAGCCTATAATTTTTTTGGCATTGTTACTGGTTTTGAACAATTGCATAAAAGAGAGAGTCAAAACCAAGGTCGTAGCAAATCCCATAATGGCCACGGTAAAAAACACAATTCCTTGAAAATTCTGGTAATCACTGGCCCAAGCGGATGAGAGATGATTCAAAAATTGAGTATCCAATTCAGTCGCATAAAATGCAAAAAATATGGTGAACAAAATCGTGGCAACAAAGCCAGTAGTTAAGCCCGAAGTAAAGCCACTGCTATAATTAAATGCATCTCCACGCCGTAATTTTTCATATTTAATAGTCTCGTAAATACCGAATCCAGTGATTACGCCATTAAACAAACTATAAAACACGTTGGTGTGTTTTCCCAAGATTGCCAAAATCAAAAAATAGGCAATCAATACAGCACTGGTAACGATGCCAAATCGAATGGGTAATGTTAATCTTTTCATTGCCTTGTTTTTTATATGCACTGTTTAAAGTACTGAATGTTTGCGAATTATGCCACTTTTTAAAGTTAAGAGTTCCTTATCTCCCGCATATCTTCCTAATTTTATTTTATATTTAACGTAACATCGATCACCAAATCACTACCAACCTCACAACAACATCAATTTTAAATACTGACTATTACGATGAAAAAACATTTGTTTTCAACATTAACATTGGTCTTTTCAGGAGTTTTACTTTCAGCACAGGAGGTAAATTTTGAGGAGTACGACCTGGACAATGGTCTGCACGTGATCTTGCACCAGGACAATTCGGCCCCTGTGGTCACAACATCGGTAATGTACCATGTAGGTTCTAAAGATGAAGACCCAGACAAAACAGGATTCGCCCACTTTTTTGAACACCTGTTGTTCGAGGGAACCAAAAACATCGAAAGAGGTGAATGGGACCAAATCACGGCTGCAAACGGAGGTAGAAACAATGCCAACACCTTTTTGGACAGAACCTATTATTACGAGGTATTTCCATCCAACAGTTTGGAAGTGGGGCTTTGGCTGGAATCTGAACGCTTGATGCACCCAATTATTGGTCAAGTTGGGGTGGATACGCAAAAAGAAGTGGTTCAAGAAGAAAGAAGACTAAGGACAGACAATGCACCTTACGGGGCGTTTTTTGAGCAAATCCTGAAAAATCTGTACACCAAACACCCATATCGTTGGGGCGTAATTGGTTCTTTAGATCATTTGGCCAGTGCCACTTTGGATGATTTTAAAAAATTCAATAAAACTTACTATGTGCCCAACAATGGGGTATTGGTTGTAGCTGGCGATTTTGAAACTGCCAAGACCAAAAAAATGATTGAAGATTATTTTGGACCTATTCCTAGAGGGGCAGAAATAAAGCGTCCAGATGTAAAAGAAGATCCTATTACTGAAACCAAATTTGCAAAGTATTACGATCCAAACATTCAAATCCCAGCAATTTTATTGGCCTACAGAACACCAGGACAAGGGCAACGGGACGCTTATGTGATCAATATGATCTCCACCTATTTGAGTGATGGCGAAAGTTCTAAATTGTATAAAAAGTTAGTAGACGAAAAGAAAATGGCCCTTCAGATACTTTCTGTACCAATCGATGCCGAAGATTACAGCTCTTACATTGTCGGTGGACTTCCAGTCGGTGACAACTCCATTCAAGACATCAAAAATGAAATTGATGAAGAAATCTTGAAAATTCAAATGGAATTGATTTCTGAGAAAGATTATCAAAAACTTCAGAACAAATTCGAGAACCAGTTTGTAAATGCCAATAGCAGTGTGGAGGGAATCGCTAACTCTTTGGCCGAAAATTACATGTTGAAGGATGACACCAACCTCATCAACACAGAAATTGACATTTACCGCTCCATTACCCGTGAGGAAATCATGGAAGTAGCCAAAAAATATTTGAAGGTAAACCAACGTATTGAGTTGGAATACTTACCAGAACAAAAAGACGCTAATTAAGATGAAAAAGTATATTGTTTTAGCCGCGCTGTCGCTTTTTATAACAGCCACATACGCTCAAATAAACCGAACTACCCCTCCAAAACCAGGGCCAGCACCTCAAATCAACTTAAAAGAACCTGCTCGCTTTGAGCTGTTGAATGGTTTAAAGGTATTGGTGGTGGAAAATCACAAACTACCACGAGTTAGACTTCAATTGTCAATCGATAACCCTCCCATTTTGGAAGGTGACAAAGCTGGCGTATCTGCGCTAACAGGAAGCATGTTGGGCAAAGGGTCCAAAAATATTCCTAAGGATGACTTTTATGAAGAAGTGGATTTCTTAGGGGCCAATATTTATATTGGAGATCAAAGTGCTTTCGCAAGTTCCTTGTCAAAATATTTCCCAAGAGTATTGGAATTGATGGCCGATGCGGCCTTAAATCCCGACTTTACCCAAGAAGAATTTGAAAAGGAAAAGAACATTATTTTAACTTCCATTAAATCCGAAGAAAAAGATGTTTCTGCCATCGCTGCTAGAGTGCAAGGAGCATTGGCCTATGGCAAAAACCACCCATACGGGGAGTTTATGACCGAAGAAACGGTAAACAACGTCACTTTAATGGATGTTGAAGAATTCTACAGATCCTATTTTGTTCCAGCCAATGCATATTTAGTAGTTATCGGTGATGTAGACTTTGATACTGTGAAAGAATTGGTGACCGAAGCATTTACTCCATGGACCAAAGCAGCACCGCCCTCATTTTCTTATACGGATCCCAAAGATGTGCAATACACCCAAATCAATTTTGTGGATGTGCCCAATGCGGTACAATCCGAAGTTGCCGTGGAAAACATCACCCATCTAAAGATGAAGGATGAAGATTATTTGGATGCGCTTTTGGCCAACAGAATTTTGGGAGGAGGCTCCCAAGCACGTTTATTCAAAAACTTGCGCGAAGATAAAGGCTACACGTACGGTTCCTACTCTGGAATCAGAGCCAATAAATTTAGCCCAATGCGATTTGATGCCTTTGCCCAGGTTCGTAATGCGGTTACCGATAGTTCTGTGGTCGAAATTTTGAAAGAAATTGACAAAATGACTTCTGAACCCGTTACCGATGAAGAATTGGCCAATGCCAAATCCAAATACGCAGGAAGTTTTGTGATGGCGCTTGAAAAGCCAGAAACTGTTGCGAATTATGCCCTTAACATCGAAACCGAAGGTCTTCCAAAAGATTTTTACAAAACCTATTTGGAACGTATCGATGCTATTACCAAAGATGATGTACAGAAAGCCGCTCAAAAATATTTTTCCACCACCAATGCACGTGTAGTGGTAACAGGAAAAGGAAGCGAAGTTTTGGAAAACTTGGAAAAAGTAACTTTTAAAGGGAAGGCTGTCCCTGTACTTTTTTACGACAAGTATGCCAACAAAACAGAAAAACCTGACTACAATGCGGCAGTTCCTGAAGGCATGGATGCCAATGCAGTTTTGGAAAAATACATTGAAGCGATTGGCGGTGAATCAAAATTGGAAGGAGTAGATTCTTATTCCATGATGGCAGAAGCTGAAATGCAAGGCATGAAATTGGAACTGGAAATGAAAAAAACTTCCAAAGATCAATTCATGCAAGATGTAAAAGTAATGGGGAATTCCATGCAAAAACAAGTATTGGATGGAGACACTGGTTATGCCATGGTTCAAGGCCAGCGTAAAGACCTTTCACCAGAAGAAGTTGCCAAGATCAAGGAAGAATCTGCTGCGTTCCCTGAATTGAATTATTTGGCCGCAGGCGATGTTACCCTGGAAGGTATTGAGCCTGTAGGCGACAGACAAGTATATAAATTAAAAATAAATGACAGTAAATCTGTTTTTTATGATGTGGAAACAGGCTTAAAAGTTCAAGAAGTGAGCGTTCAAGAAGTACAAGGGCAGCAATTTACCAGCACCTTAGGTTATGACGATTACAAAGAAGTATCAGGAATCAAATTCCCTTTCATCATCAAACAAAGTGTAGGACCTCAGAACTTTGAGTTCAAAGTTTTGGAAATTAAAGTAAATGAAGGAGTTGATGCTTCCGATTTCAAATAATTAATTCCATCCTTAATAACAAAAAGGCGCTCAAACGAGCGCCTTTTTATATTCCAATCTTTTGTAATTAGGAATAACCTATTATTAATACTTTTTAAACTTCTGTTATTTTCTGCCCAAACTTTTCATACGTATTTTTGTGTTCAAATTTTTGATCATGCGCAAATTCATATCCCTACTATTTATCTCTTCACTTTTAATTGGTTTTTCCTGTAAAGAAGACCCAAAAAAGGAAAATGAAGGGGTTGCCCAAATGAAAAAAATAATTGCAATTCACGATGAGGTAATGCCCAAAATGAGTACAATTGGCAAACTTGTTGGAAAGTTAAAGCCAATGGTTGATACCACCGAAGTAGGTCAAAAATATGATGTGGCCATGAAAGACCTTCAGGATGCCCATAAATCCATGATGGATTGGATGAAAGATTTCGGTACTACTTTCGATTATGGTCAAACTATGAAAGGAGAACCACTCACACCTGAACAATTAGAATTGCTGGATGTAGAGGAAGAAAAAGTAAATGTGGTTGCCGATAAAATCAACGGAAGTATTGAAAGAGCCGAATCCTTATTGGCTGAAGCCAAGGTAGAGTAATTACTTTTTCCAACGTAAACTTTCCATAATTCTTCGGATGTCATTTTGCAAGTACATGGCTGCTGGCAAAATAGAGTCGTAATTGGGTTTTGCATAGAAATACAACGAACCTGTTACAAAATGGTTTGTGCTATCCGTTACGTAAAACTGTGATTGGGAAGCCGCATTTCCACTAACCTCATAAAACATACCGTACACACCATTATCTTGATTGATAAAGGGTTGCTCTACAATATTATCAGCCTTTACCACATGTTCGTAGGATAATTTTTGAGCATCAATAAGTAAGGTATCCAGATTATTGTTCACGGGTTTATAGGTAAGGTAAATGGATCCCTTCATCATGGGATAATCCAAAACCAAAGAACACTCCTTATTTTCCTTTAAAACAGAAAGGGTATTTTGATCAAACGTATAAATACAATCCTCACCTGCTATTTGATATTCCGCAGTAGGATATTCCAATTTTAGCATAGCCTTTGGTTTGGGCAATACTTCATCTTTACAACTGGTGAACAATACTGCCAATACGATGTAGAATAAAATGCTATGCTTCATGGGGCAATGTTACTTTAACGCGTTTCAATCTTTTTTTATCCATGCTTTCCACGATAAACTGATAGTCTTTGAACAGGACCTTTTCACCTACTTTGGGGAAACTTCCTGAAATTTCGAGTACAAAGCCTGCAATGGTTTCCGACTCTCCTTTTTTACTTTCGAAGAGTTCATCGTCCTCAATTTTCACCACGCGGTAAAAATCTTTCAGGGCTGTTTTGCCATCAAAAACATAGTTGTAATCGTCCAATTTGGAAAAAATCAGGTCCTCATCATCAAACTCATCACTAATATCCCCAACAATTTCCTCAATGATGTCTTCCAAGGTTACAATCCCCGAGGTACCTCCATATTCATCCACCACCACGGCCAAATGGTTCTTTTTATCTTGAAATTCCAACAAAAGATCATCCAACTTTTTGTTCTCGGGCACAAAATAAGGTTCACGAATCAAGGACATCCAGTTAAAACTCTTTCGGTCGATATAGGGCAATAGGTCCTTCACATATAGAACGCCTAAAACGTTGTCCATATTTTCAGAGAATACTGGAATTCTGGAGTAGCCATTCTTTTTGATTTCTTCCATCACCTCTGGAAACTTCATGTTCTCGTTGAGGGCAAAAATGTCGATTCGGGGGCGCATCACCTGTTTCGTATCTGTGTTACCAAAGGTTACGATACCTTCCAATATTTTCTGCTCTTCCTTGGTGGTATCTCCTTCGGAGGCCAGTTCCAATGCTTGAGAAAGGTGGTTGATGCTCAAATTGGACTTTTTCTTGCCCAATTTGTCTTCCATATATAAGGTAGCCGAACGCATTGGGGAGCTCAAAGGTGTGAACAACCAATTCAATCCTTTTAGAGGCAATGCCATGGTTTGCGCAAATTGTACCCTGTTCCTGTTCGCATAGATCTTTGGAAGAATTTCACCGAACATTAAAATAAGAAAGGTAGCCACCACTACTTCCAGTAGAAAACGCCAAGGTCCTTCAATACCTTCAAAAAGGGTATTGCCGATACTACTGAACAACAATACAATTCCAATATTAATGGCATTGTTGGCAATAAGTATAGTCGCCAGTAATTTTTTGGGTTTCTCTAAAAGTTGAACAATTAGCTTGCCACGGGGAGAATCGCCTTCCTCCATTTCGTTGAGATCGGTTTGAGAAAGGCCAAACATGGCTACTTCGGCGGCAGAAATCAATGCTGAACCAGCCAAAAGAAATATAAGCACAATAACTTTTATAGTGAATATGCCACTAAACGTTGTAAACATTAACGCCAAACAATGGGGCTCGGGATCCAAATTGAATTGCTTTAAACTTTGTTTTTAGAATGGTAGGTCGTCATCTTCCTCTTCAAAATCTTGAACAGGAGCTGGCGAACCAGTTGGTTGTTGTTGTGTAGGTTGACTTTGCGGTTGACCTCCAGATTGCTGGTAGCCTCCACTTTCATTCTTATTGGTTAAAAAGGTAAAGTCTTGCACATGTACTTCGGTGGTGTATCTGGTATTTCCATCTTCACCCTGCCATTGTCTGTTTTTTAACCTTCCTTCTACATAAATCTTATCCCCCTTGCTGAGATATTTTTCGCAAATTTCTGCGGCTTTGTTTCGTACTACAATGTTGTGCCAATCCGTATTGGTCACCTTTTCGCCAGTCTGCCTATTAGTATAGGTTTCGTTAGTGGCCAAAGGAAATCTACCTATACATCCTCCGCCTTCAAAATAGTGTACTTTAACTTCGTCGCCCAAATGCCCGATCAGCATTACTTTGTTTAATGTTCCGCTCATATCTCTTTAATTAATCAAAAGTACTAAATTTTCAATGTCTTAATGAAATCTGCGACCAAAACTGGTACGGGAAAGGTGTCAATTTTCCCCCATGGAATTCCATTTTCAATTTGTTGCGAGGTTTTTGCCACCCAAAATTGGGTATGCAAATGTTGATGTGATAATTTGTGAACGATGGGTTCCTTATTATATAAGGATAAAGATTCTGTTTTCGGAAGCTCGGATTTTTCAATTAATGCTTCTTCCAAATCATTCAGTTGAATTGTTTTTTCCGATTCAATCAAAGGAAATTGATACAGGTTTTGCCAAATCCCCTTGCCCTTTCGTTGTTCCAGAATTGTATTTTGATCATCATCCAACAACACTATATAATTAAAGTAGCGATTTCGGATTTTGGTCTTGTTCAATTTTACAGGTAATTGGGCAACTTTATTTTGCTGCAAAGCCAAACAACTTTCATTTAATGGACAGGATTCGCAATCTGGATTTTTTGGTGCGCATTGTATCGCTCCAAACTCCATAATACCTTGATTGTAGTCCCGAATATTTTCGGAATCCATGACTTCGCGAGCCAATTCTTTGAAATATTTGATGCCTTCTGTGCTGTTGATAGGTAGATCTACATCAAAATATCGAGACAAAACTCGGTACACATTTCCATCCACAACAGGTTCTGGAAGATCAAAACAGAAAGAAGCAATGGCACTTGCCGTATAATCCCCAACTCCTTTTAAGGATTTTAACCCTTTATAGGTGTTGGGAAATTCACCTTGATAGTCGTTTGCAACCATTTTTGCCGTGGCATGCAGGTTCCTTGCCCGCGAATAATAACCAAGCCCTTGCCACAGCTTTAACACCTGTTCCTCTGAGGCATTGGCAAGATCCCCCACTTTTGGAAAAGCTTCTACAAACCTGTGATAATAGGGCATTCCCTGAGCTACTCGGGTTTGTTGCAGCATGATTTCCGAAAGCCAAATTTTATATGGGTCGCGGGTTTTTCTCCACGGCAAATCCCGTTTATTTATATGGTACCAGGTTAAGATTTTCTGGGAAAAAGTCATATGCTAAAATACTACAGCCCAAAAGTATCAGTTTAAATACTTAAAATTAAAGGGTTAAACCGAAAGATTAATTTTAATGTTTATATTTGCAAGCCGAAAAAAATTAGAAAAATATTTAGACGAAATGACGAAAGCAGATATTGTAACTAAGATCTCAGAGAAATTAGGTATTGAAAAAGGAGACGTTCAAGCGACTGTTGAATCTTTTATGGAAGAAGTGAAAACTAGCTTGGAGAATGGAGACAATGTTTATTTAAGAGGTTTTGGTAGTTTTATCATTAAAACCAGAGCCGAAAAAACAGGTAGAAACATTTCAAAGAACACTACCATCAAAATCCCCGCACACAATATTCCTGCCTTCAAACCGGCAAAAGTTTTTGTTGAAGGTGTAAAAACAAACGTACAGGTAAAATAACATAATTAACAACACTAAAGGAAGAGTATTATGCCGAGTGGTAAGAAAAGAAAAAGACACAAGGTAGCTACCCACAAGCGTAAAAAGCGCAGAAGAGCTAACCGACACAAGAAAAAGTAGTTGTTTCAACTACTTTTTCGTTTTGCATGTAAACGTTCTTTGACATAGAGATTCTAAGAATTTGAATTTCAGTCGGTTCGAAAAACAACCGATACATATATTGTTTAATCATTTGTTCCTATTATATAGGTGCAAATAAAATCGATTCAGGTGAATAGAGAATTAATAGTAAGATCTACACCAGAAGCAGTCGATTTTGCCTTATTAAAGGATGGAAAGCTCACCGAATTACACAAGGAAGAGGACAACAACAATTTTACAGTAGGGGATATCTTCCTAGCCAAGATAAGAAAACCCGTTACTGGACTTAACGCGGCATTTGTCAACGTAGGTTATGAGAAAGATGCGTTCCTGCATTACCATGACCTTGGTCCGCAACTGTCCTCCATGTTGAAATTTATCAAAAAAGTTAGAATGGGCAAACAAAAAGATTTTGCCTTAAAGGACTTTCCATTTGAAAAAGACATTGACAAGAATGGCACCATCAACGATGTGTTAAAAGCCAATCAGTCATTACTGGTACAAATTGTAAAAGAACCCATTTCCACTAAGGGCCCAAGAATCAGTTCCGAGCTATCCATTGCCGGACGTTATTTGGTCATGGTCCCATTTTCCGACAGAGTCTCGGTATCTCAAAAGATAGCGAGCAAAGAGGAAAAAGATAGACTTATTAGACTTGTAAGAAGTATTAAGCCCAAAGGATTTGGTGTAATTATCCGTACCGTTGCAGAAGGCAAAAAGGTTGCAGAACTGGACAAAGATCTTCAGAACTTGTTGTCCAAATGGACCAACATGTGCAAAAAATTGCACAAAGCGCCCCATCCATCAAAAGTGATGATGGAATTGAACAGGGCATCATCCATCCTTAGGGATGTGTTCAACGACTCCTTTACCGGAATTCATGTTGATGATGAAACACTTTACAATCAAATTAAGGATTATGTGCATGAAATTGCACCCGATAAAGAATCCATTGTAAAGCAATACACCGGTTCGGCCCCTATTTTTGAAAAATTCGGTATTGAGCGACAGATCAAAACATCTTTTGGTCGTACTGCATCTATGAGCCGAGGGGCATACCTTGTTATTGAGCATACTGAAGCGCTTCACGTAATTGACGTGAACAGTGGTAACCGCTCCAACAAGGCCAAGAACCAAGAAGATACCGCATTGGAAGTAAACCTATTGGCCGCATCCGAAATTGCAAGACAATTGCGATTGCGTGACATGGGAGGAATCATCGTAGTGGATTTTATTGATATGACCCGTGGTGAACACAGAAGAAAACTCTTTGATCACTTACGCGATGAAATGAAGGACGATCGGGCAAAACATAAGATTTTGCCACCTAGTAAGTTTGGACTGGTTCAGATTACCAGACAAAGAGTACGTCCTGAAATGAATATCAAAACCAGCGAAGAAAACCCAAATAATGCTTCAGGTGCCGAAGTGGAAGCTCCGATTGTTTTGATCGATAAGATCCAAGCAGATTTAGAGCGAATCCTAAAAGGAAAGAATGCCAACAATGGAGTAATTTTGAATATTCATCCATTTATTGCAGCATACCTTACCAAAGGATTTCCATCTATTCGTTCCAAATGGTTTAAAACCTACAAAAAGTGGATTAAAATCCAACCTAGGGACGCCTACACTTACCTTGAATACCGTTTTAAGGATAAGGATGGCAAAACCCTAACTCCTTAATACATATAGAAAGCGACTCCAGCAATGGGGTCGCTTTTTTGTTTTATGTACTTTTGAAATATGCAGTTTACCAAAACTTACACCCTTACCGAAGCGACCAAAAAACTGGAGCACTACTGCGCCTATCAAGAACGTTGTCACCAAGAAGTAGTTCAAAAATTAAAGGGAATGCGCATGATTCCCGAGGCCATTGATCAGATTGTGGGTCATCTTATCAAGGAAAACTATTTGAACGAAGAACGCTTTGCCAAAAGTTTTACGCGGGGAAAATTCCGAGTTAAAAAATGGGGCAAAAACCGCATAGTTCGAGAGCTTAAAATGAGAGATATTACTGCTTTCAACATAAAAAGTGGCCTTAAAGAAATTGAAGAAGCGGAATATTTGACCAACTTAGATGAACTTTCCAAAAAGCGTCTGGAGCAAATCACAGAAACCAACCCACTCAAAAAAAAGAAGAAACTAGCTGATTATCTCCTGTATCGTGGTTGGGAAAATCATTTGGTGTACGATAAAATCAATGAGTTGATTCGTTGATCAGTCTTGCACCAACAACTTTTGGGTACGCAAAATCGCTTGCTCATTTTTCCAATCAATCCACTCCTGCCCTTTTATTCTGCGCATAAGATTATCAAAGTGGCGCATCACAAAAATATTGTAGACCGCTTTGCTAAAGTTCTTGGGCTTTCTGGCAATGGCACGTAAACTCATGGAAAATCCTGGAGTGATGTACTTCATGTGGTGCCAATAGCCTTCGGGAATATACAGCACGTTACCATGCTCTAAATGAGTGATGTGTCCTTTTGCCTTTGAAAGTGCTGGCCATTTTTCCAAATCGGGTTCTGCAAAATCAATATCCTCCCTGGTTATTAAAGAATGTGGAATCTTGTACAAGAATTTGGTCTCGTCCTGTGAAAACAGAATACACTGTTTCTTTCCTTCAAAATGAAAATGAAAAATATTGGCCAAATCAATATCGTAGTGCATGAATGTATGGGAATCCTCCCCTCCGAAAAAGAGCATGGGCAATCCTTTCATCAGCCTTAAACCAAAATCAGGATAAGTGTAGTCCTTTTGTAATTGTGGCACCTCTTTTAACACATTCCAAAGAAATATTCGGTATTTGGTTGGACCGCTTTTAAGCAAATCCACATATTCCGACATCTTCATTTGTGCATGCGGTTCGTTGAAGCCCTCATCGTGTTTAACAGGGCGGTCGTCATACAATGGCACTTGTTTATCCCCAGCAATTTCCTTCATATAATCCAAGTTCCATTTGGAATATGCAGGCCAATCCTCAATAAAGCGCTCAATAACTACTGGCTTCTGGGGCTTGAAATATTTTTTAAGAAAATCCTTTTTGGTCAAGGTTTTTTCCCGAGGTATCTGTTCAAGGTTCAGCTTCAAGATTTCAAGGAGTTTGAATTCACTAAATTAATAAAAGGTTTTAAAATGTTTATCTAAACCTTATTCTTTGAACATTAAACTCCCCTTTTGTTTTGCTGTTTCGTTTTATTGAAAACTATATCTCAAACCAAATAGCACATTACTTGGCGGCATAGGTATAAAGCCAGACTCAATGTAATCTGCATCGAAAATATTACTTGCAGTAATGGTAAATTCCGCCTGTTTCACTTTAACCGCCAACGATGCATCCCAAACATTATAGGTTTGTCCCGTAGTACGTTCTGCATACTTATAAATTATGTTTTGACGTACATTTTTGAACAATTGCGTGCTTAGGCGCGTGGTATATTGGTGTTTTAGCGTGTTTAATGAGTAACGGGACAATTCTTCGTTTTGATCTAAAATATTGTCATCTAAAAACGCATAGCCTACACTTAAGGTTTGCGTAAAGTCTTTGAACTTAAAATTATAGGCAGCATCCAGCTCCAAACCTTTGGTATTTACTTCCGTAATGTTTGTTGCAACAAAGACATCTTCAGAAACATCATTTCTAATATAATCTATTAGATTGTCTGCGTCTCTATTAAAAATGGCAACGCTGGCATTAAATTTAGGAGTGGTATACTTTAGGCCCAGTTCTTGCGCAAAAGCTTCCTCTGGCTCCAAATCTGGATTTCCACTGGTAACTGGGTCGTTATAGAACAGATCTGTATACGTCGGCACGCGGTAGGTATATCCAATATTACCATATGCTTTAAACGAATTGGAGAGGTTATACCCTATATCCAAACCAGGGAATGCTTTAAACTTAAAGTCTGAAAAATACGTTAGCGCCACGCCTGGGGTAATATCCAACTTGTTATCTGCTATACTAAAACGGTGCTCCAAAAACACATTGGACATGAAACGGTTTCGGCTGCCTAGATTGTTACTTCTTAGATAGATCTCAGAAAACTCTACCCCAAATCCAGTAATTCCCAATTTAGAGGCGTAAGATGCATTGGTTTCCACACCTATTTTATTAGAAATATGCATGTTCCTATAAAAATCTGGTTCATCTCGCCTCAATAGAAACAGATCTTGATTCCGCTTCCAATAGACTCTTGGCTGTATTTTTAGCTTGTTTTTCTTAAAGGTGGTAGAAAATGCCAAAAGGCTGTTTTGGGTTTCTTCGTACTCATGAAATGTAGGGTTGGTGGTATAAAAATTCTCAGCACCAAAATTACGCTCCAAGAAAGTAGCCGTCATTTCTATAGGCTGCGCATTTTTATTGAAAATACTCTTTAGATAGTAATTGCTATTATCGTAATCTGAGTTATCTCTATATCCCTCAGAAGTCATCCTTCCCACATGTAATATATGCGTCGAGTTTTCTGTATCGATGCCAGCAGTTGCACTTCCATTCAATTGTCCAAAAGAACCTGCTTCTACATTTAAAGAAACAGCATTATCCAAATCCTTCTTGGTAATAATATTGATTGCACCAGCAAATGCATTTTGTCCAAAAACCCGAGCTGCAGGACCTTTAATAATTTCTATTCTTTCTATAACCTCCAATGGCAAGGCTGCGTTCAAGGTGTGGTGACCCGTTTGTGCATCGTCCATTTTAATCCCATCTATCAATAATAAGGTTTGGTCAAAACCACCACCTCTTATATACAAATCTGCTTGGCTACCACCTGTACCACGTCTTCTAATATCTACACCTGCAACTTGTTGTAACAGATCTACCACATTCACAGCAGCACTATTTTTAATAGCATTGGAAGTGATAATGTTTATGGTTCTTGAATTTTCCTTGAAAGGAAGGTTGATTCGGTTTGCGGTCACCACAACTTCACTTAACGAGTCTACTTTTATAGCATCATCATCCTGTTGTGCTTGTACCTGAAAAGCAACTGCAAGTAATATCGCAGAAAATAAAATTGATTTCTTCATTATCTAAGCTTCTAAAAGGCAAGTTTTTAAGTCAATTAATTTTATGCTGCAAAAGTCCTAACTTTCCGGACGATTAAACTAGTCCAGTTTTAAAACAATGAGTAGTCCGGTATTGGATTTATTGGTCAAACTAATATCTATAGATAAGTCTATTGCACAACCTGTATACGTACAGGTGGCACAACAGATCACCAACGCCATTCAACGTGGTTATCTGGAAAAAGGCAGTAAGTTACCTGGAACACGGGGTTTAAGTGAGTTGTTGAACGTTCATCGCAATACAGCTGTCGCCATTTATGATGAATTGTCCTCGCAGGGTTGGGTAAACATCATACCCAACAAAGGAACTTTTGTGGTAGTTCCAGAAGATTCCAAAGTTAAAATCAAAGCCACCACACAAACTATCAATCAAGTTTACGAGCATCCAAAAACTCCAGGATTTCCGTTCCAACAATCCTTTAATCTGGCATCAACCAAAGAGGAGACCTCTGCTAAATATTCCATAAATGATGGTAAGCCCGATTTAAGATTACATCCTGTTCACCAATTTTCTAGGTGGTACAGTGCTGCTATGAAACGAAAGCCTTTGATCAATAAATGGAATAGAACCAGTGCTTTGGCACCTTCTATTTTTAGCACGCAACTTTGCAATTACTTAAATGCCACCAGGGGATTTCATATAAAACCTACCCATTTATTGAATACCCGCAGTACGGAAATGAGCCTGTATATCGTTTCGCAGGTATTGATTAATCCAGGCGATTTGGTGTTGGTTGGACAACTCAGTAATTATGTGGCCAACATGATATTTCAACAAGCTGGGGCAAAAATAAAAACAGTACCTGTTGATGATGAGGGATTGGACATTGGTTATTTACAAAAGCATTTGATACATGAACAAATTCGTTGCATTTATGTTTGTTCCAACAGGGACTATCCTACAACCACAACACTGAGCACCAAAAGAAGGCTGCAATTATTGGAATTGGCCAAAATCCATGGTTTTGCCATAATCGAGGACGATTTTGACCATGATTTTCAGTTTGAAGGGTCTTCCATGTTGCCCATGGCAAGTGCAGATGCCAATGGAAATATTATTTACTTGGGTAAACTGGGGCAGTCCCTATTTCCAAGTTTTCATACGGGGTTTGTTGTGGCACCAGAACAAGTAATTACAGAAGCCAATAATTACTTGCAATTATTGGATACCCAAGGAGACCTCATACAAGAACAAATGCTTTCGGAACTGATATCCGAAGGCGAAATATATCGGCTCAAGAAAAAAAACATAGTAACCTACAAACAACGTAGGGATGCTCTATGCGCTCTTTTAGAAGAACATTTTGACAACATCCTTCAATGGCAAATGCCTTCTGGTGGACTTGCCATGTGGTTGCGATTTAAAAAACCCATATCCTTATTAAAACTGGCCGAAGAAGCTGAAAAACTGGATTTGTTCCTTCCAAAAACCATACTTTATCAAGATAAAAATACTTGCGCCATACGTTTTGGTTATGGGAATTTAAACGAGGGAGAACTTAAAATCGTAATTGAAAAGTTAAAACAAGCGTACCAGTTAGTGGCTGCTTAAAATAAAAAGAGACCATTTAAAATGGTCTCTTTATTAGATGAATTCTATAAACTATTCCTCTTCCGAGGTCTCTTGAGTATCTATTTCCTCCTTAAATGCGCTTTGTTTGTCGCTCTGGTCCTTTCCTTTTAAGTATTCTGGCAACTCCATTCCTGCCATGTTGAACATTTCTTGCAATGGCGGCACGGATTTGTACATGCCAGAAATAAAGTTTGCTGTAGAATTCTTTCCGTCTTTACTATTTCCAGAATCCCAAACAGTAACCTTATCAATTTTGATATTTTTGATGGCCTCTGCTTGTTTTTCAACCAGTTCTGGCAATTTATCAGCAATCAACAAGAGTACCGCATCCTTTGGGCTATTACCCGCAGCTTGAACAATTTTATCCAAACCTTCGGCCTGTTTAGTCAATACCTCAAAAATACCTTTTGCCTCTGCTTGAGCTTTGAATAGAATTGCATCGGCCTCTCCTTTGGCTCTTCTTCGAATCATTTCTGCTTCGGCTTCAGCCTCAATTTCCACTTTTTGTTTGTCAATTTGCGCTGGAACCACAATATCGGCCATTTGGGAGCTACGTTCTCTTTCAGCCCTTGCGACTTCCGCATCTCGTTCTGCAGAATACGACTCTTCCAAAGCTTTAGCTGCCTGTACTTTTTCAGAGGCGATTGCGGTTCTTTCTGCTTCTGCTTCGCGTTGCCTTCTTAAGGAATCTGAATTGGCTACATCAATTTTGGCAATGTTTTCACCCTCTACCGCTTTTGCGTTCGCCGCAGCCACTTGGGTACGTTCATCTTGTTTGGCATTGGCTTCACCAATGGAACCATCCCTGTTTTTTTCTGCTACGGATTTCCTTGCCGCGTTGATGGCGTGGGCCGCTGCTTCTTTACCCAAAGCTTCGATATAGCCAGATTCATCAACAATATCCGTAATGTTAACGTTGATCAATTTTAGACCCACTTTCTTCAATTCCGATTCCACACTTTGGGAAATATTGGTAAGGAATTTATCCCTGTCAGAATTAATTTCTTCAATATCCATGGAAGCCACAACCAAACGAAGCTGACCAAAAATAATTTCTTTGGCCAAATCTTGAACTTCTGGCAATCCGAGGCCTAACAAACGTTCAGCGGCATTTTGCATAACACCTGGTTCCGTAGAAATACCTATGGTGAATCTAGAAGGCACGTTTACCCTAATATTTTGTTTACTCAGTGCATTCTTTAAATCCACCTCTATGGAAATGGGCGTTAAATCTAAATACTCATAGTCTTGAATAACAGGCCAAACAAAGGCTGCCCCGCCATGAA
This sequence comes from Flagellimonas zhangzhouensis, assembly GCF_900102925.1. Lineage (GTDB taxonomy): Bacteria > Bacteroidota > Bacteroidia > Flavobacteriales > Flavobacteriaceae > Flagellimonas > Flagellimonas zhangzhouensis. Next base: position 345,397 of record NZ_FNKI01000001.1, read on the forward strand.
TACATTTAGCTGAATTTCCAGTCCCAACCTTTCCGTAAACCACAAGAATACGGTCTGAAGGACACCTTTTATACCTCCGAATGAAAGAGACAATTATGATAAAGAAAAATAGAATGGCGAAGCCGATGGCCAGCAATGTGGCACCTCCAGCCATTTGTAATGGTAGTGTTAGCATAGTAGTTATTTATTTAAAAGATTTACAATCAAAATTCCTGTATCGGTTACTTCTTGCACCTTAACAACATTCCCTTGAACCAAATCATGGTCCTCGTCCGTTAGAGCCGAAAGCTCACGTAAAGTACCTTGTACATTAACCGAAACTTTTCCTATTCGAGTACGATTTGCTCCGATGGTTAGGTAGACTTCTCCGATTTGATTTACGGCATTGGATAATTTTAGTGTTCCACTGCTCTGTAATTTGGCCAAATAGTAGAAAAGTGAAGCCATCGCAAGCATCATTAAAAGTCCACATACCACTGAGATTATAACAGTAAGTCCCGTAGACAATTCATTTTCGATACATGCAATTCCAGACCAACCAAAAATGGTAAAAAAGCCCATCAGGTTTTTAAAGGACAGAAATTGAAAATCGATTCCAGTATCGGCCTCAATATCGGTATCCACATCTCCCAAATCATCCACATCACCTCCAATTAAGGTCATAATTACAAGAACCAAAAGGATGGCTGAACCAGCAATAGCAACAATCCAATAGACTTTTTCAAACACAGTCAAAGCTGCAAACCAATTTTCCATGGTAATAAAATTTAAAGTTGGTACTAGGTGTTAAGATAAGACTTTGTGCAGAAATTCTTATAGCACTAAAGTTATCTTTTTGAAAGCAAAATGGACATAGCATTTCCACCAAAGACCACAGCATTCACCATGACTTTTTTAATGGTTTTTGGAAATGTTTTGTAAGTGACGAACGGAATGGATTTTGGCCTCTGGTGGTTAAGCATCAACACTGCTAATTCTAAGCTGAGTGAACCAGAAGCTCCGAAGATTTGTCCTACTTTCCATTTATTGGTAGTCAAAAATTGAGTTTTGTTACAAAATACTTTTTCAGCGACTACAGAATCACTCAAAACATTCAAATTTACATATATTGCCAAATGATAAGTAATGGGCAAAACAATCCAACGAAACGTGCTTAAAAAATTCCCCTTTCCCAACTACAAAAACCTTGATTGGAAAACCGTTTTCCTGATTTTATTTGTGGTTGCCTTGATCATTCGTTTTCCATTTTTCTTTAGGGACTATGTAGATCGGGATGAAAGTACATTTATTATTATGGGGCAATCTTGGGCCAATGGATTTTTACCCTATACCCAACTATGGGATTTAAAACCACCTGTAACTTTCTTATTTTTTGCCATCATCATTAAAATTTTTGGAAAGAGTTTTATTGCTATCCGTTTTTTTGGAAGCTTGTTGGTTGCCTTAACATCAATGTTCACCTATAGCATTGCATCAAAAATTAGCTCCAAAAAAATTGCCTTTTGGGTTGCACTGTTCTGTGTGTGTTTTCAAAGTCTCTTTGGAAGTCTGCAAGGAGTAATGTCCGAACATATTTGCACGTTCTTTTTTGTTGCGGGTCTTTTTATTTTATTTCTAAAAGATGACTCCAAATGGTACTTTACCACAGGACTTTTGTTTGGACTTTCGGTAATGACCAAATTGAACATGGTATACCCTGTTTTGAGTTTGGGAATTTACTTTTTATGGGAAGGATTTTATAAAAAACAGCTGAGAACCACTCTTAAAAACCTTGTTTTTATGGGAATTGGTTTTGTGTTCACCATTGCACTGACTGCATTACCCTATTATTTACAAGGTAATCTCCAAATTTGGTGGGCATCTATATTTGAGGCCCCATTGGCCTATTCCGAAGGGAAATTTCATTCTCCATTAAAGACCCTGCCTTTTCTTGTAATTATTTTAGGGTTGCTCGTAACTGGATTTCGACTTAAAATTATTGATTGGAAATCCAGACCACTTCAAATCCTAACGGTTATTATTCTTGGAGTACTTATATCGTTTATGCAAACTGGAAAAGTTAATGGACATTACCTGATTCAACTTTACCCATTTATTTTGATTCCGATTGGCATCGCGATTTCCAAACTGCCCGAACTTTCCAAAAAGTATAGGCCGATTGTAGTGATTCTTTTGTTTTTGATTCCCATGGAATCATACTTGGAGTACGCGAATATTATTTCGAACAAATTGGAAAAAGGAACTTTTTTTAATGGAGAAGGATTTACAGTTCCACAATATATTTTGGAAAACCACCTAGAGACTAAAAACATATTCTTTACGGAATATCACATCGGCTATTGGGTGTTGGGCGTATCCCCTCCCACCAAAGTAGCTACCCATCCCAGTAATATTACACGGGAAGAATTGTTTCCCTACATGCAAAACCCTCGGGAAACAGGATTGGAGGAATTGCACTATATCATGGAAATTGTGAAACCCAAAATCCTGGTAGCTCGTGAGGGCAAGGAGATTTTCGATAAAAAATTATTGGATTTCAATGCCTATATCGACAATTACCTTAAAGATAATTACACCCTAATCGCAACTGTGGATCGAGGTCTTATTTATCAACGACTCGAATAATTCCAGTGACAGATAATTTTATCTAGCGGGCTTGGTAATAAAATTGCATTGCATACACTGGTATTTTCTGGGCTCAAAGAATGGAAACAGCTTATAGAAGACATTACTTCTTGAGTAATATATTTCGGATTTGGTTGCTTTACAATTCGGGCAGACAACAGGGTTGCCTAAATTATCTGTTGCATAATTACGAACTTCATCAAAAATTTCCTTGGCCCGTTCCCTGTCACTCGAGTACACTTGAAGTTTAACTCCTCCCAAAGCCGCACTGATCAAAGGGTCTGAATTAATGGTGGCTTCATCCCTTAAAAAAACTGGGATGCCCTCCGCCTCTAGTTTCCCTTTAATAACTACAGCATCCGCTGGAAACTCAAAGCTTCCCAAAGTGTAAAATTCAGTTTTCATCCTTCCAAATATTTTTTGAGGGTTCGCAAAACGCTGGGAATTTCTCCCTAACACAAATGTAGTACTTCCTGTTTTTAAGCCCTATCTTAGTGCGTCATAAACCTATTGCAATGAAATTTACGTTCTCCATATTCTTTTTGTTGTCCGTTTTGTGCATTTCTGCTCAAACGAATACCTATCAGATCTCCTTTGAAAATGCAGTGCATCACGAAGCGGTAATCAAAGCCACATTCCCCGATTTGACTTCGGATATGGTAACTTTTAGAATGAGTAGAACCTCTCCAGGGCGATATGCCCTGCACGAATTTGCTAAAAATTTGTACGGATTTAAGGCTACGGATAGCAAGGGCAAGGTTTTAAAAGTAACCCGCCCAAACCCTTACGAGTGGCAAGTTTCTGGTCATGATGGCACCATAAACATTGAATATATCTTGTTCGCCAACCGAGGAGGAGGAACCTATTCTCAGGTAGATGAAACCCATGCCCATTTGAATATTCCCGCGACTTTTATGTTTGCTCCATCCTTATTTGATAGAGCAATAGAAGTGACATTTGATCTTCGTGAGGACTTAAATTGGAAAGTGGCCACACAGTTGCCACAGGTTTCTGGAAATACGTTTTCTGCTCCGAACATGTACTATTTTATGGATAGCCCAACGGAAATCAGCAATTACATGCTTCGCTCTTTTACAGTTGACGGAAAAACCATCAATTTGGCTTTGCACCATAATGGAACGGAAGCAGAAGCTGATGAATATTTTGAAAAAGTAAAGAAAGTGGTATTAGCCGAAAAAGAGGTATATGGTGAGCTTCCTGATTTTGATTATGATGCTTACACATTCTTGGCCTGTTACATTCCAAACGCTTCAGGTGATGGAATGGAACATAGAAATTCGACTATTTTGACCAGTACCCGCAGTTTGGCCAATGGAGGTATGGAACGCAATATTGGAACCGTTTCCCATGAGTTTTTCCATGCTTGGAATGTAGAACGTATCCGTCCAAAAAGTTTAGAGCCTTTCGATTTTGAAGAAGCCAATATGAGCGGTGAACTTTGGTTTGCTGAAGGTTTCACCAGTTATTATACCAGTTTGATTCTTTGTAGAGCGGGTTTAATTACCCCAAAAGCATATGTTGAGGGTCTTGCAGGCACTTTTAATTATGTATGGAATTCTCCAGCTCGACAGTTTTTTAATGTGATTGAAATGAGCTACCAAGCACCCTTTGTGGATGCTGCTACTTCGGTAGATCCTGTGAATAGAGACAACACCTTTATATCTTACTATTCCTATGGAAGTGTGTTGGGGTTGGCCTTGGACTTATCCCTCCGTGAAGAAAATCTCAATTTGGATGATTTTATGACGTTTGTTTGGAAGAAATATGGTAAAACTGAAAATCCATATACTGTTGAAAACTTACATGCCTCATTAAATGATTTTGCAGGTAAGAAATTCGGAGACAGCTTTTTTGAGAATTTCATTTATAAAAGCAATATGCCCGATTATAAAACTTTGATTGAGCCGATGGGGGTTATTTTGGAGCAACCAAAGGCTGAACCTTATTTTGGGGCCTATGTATCCATGAATCCCGATAATAAGGGTTACAAAGTAGTACGCAATGCAGTTATGGGAAGTCCAGCTTATAAAGCTAGATTAGATCAAGGGGATGTGATTACTTCGTTAAACGATATTGCATTAACCGAGGGTGAAAAATTTGAGGATTACCTTAAGAAATTCGAGCTTGGTCAGGAATTGAGCGTGAAATTCACAAGATTTGGAGAGCCTAAGACCACTACTTTAATACTGTCTCCAAGTCCTGATTATGTGTTTAGCTTGATGGAGGACAAAAATCAAGAACCATCCAAAAAGATGCTGGAACAACGCAAAGCTTGGCTTAAAGTGGATTAAATGATTACCTACAAACAAGCGGAGACCTTGGAGGAGTTGGAACAGATTCTGGCTCTTCAACAGCGTAATTTGCCCAAAAACATTTCAGCTGAAGAAAGTTTAAATGAAGGCTTTCTCACCGTAGAGCATGACATGGATATTTTAAAGGCTATGAATGATGTATGTGGCCACATTATTGCCGTTGATGATGATCAAGTAGTTGGTTATGCCTTATGCATGCATCCTAAATTTGCCCTCTCCATTAAAGTACTACAACCCATGTTCGTTGAAATCAATAAAGTGATTACTGGTAAAAAAAATTACATGGCCATGGGGCAAATCTGTGTAGCCAAAAGTCATCGCGGAAAAGGGATTTTCAGGAATTTATATCTCACTATGAAAGAAAAACTACCCGATGGATTTGACACCATAATCACCGAAGTGGACGGAAAAAATAAGCGATCCTTGGCCGCACATGCTGCCATAGGATTTACCACCCTTAAAGTATATATGTCAGGTGATAAAGAGTGGCATCTTGTTGCACTCCAATAAAAAAGTTGAAAATATTTTGTAACTTACTGGTAATATGAGCATTCCAATTGAAATGATATACTTGGCGGGATCCATTACCCTAGTCGCCATTTTTATATGGCTCACTGGAGTATTTACAAAAAATAGTAAAGGGTATCGACCTAAAAACAGAAGGTCTAGAGGAGATTGGTAAATCTTCAATCGCACTTGCGATCTAAATAAAAGTATGCCATCTTACAGATAAAAAAAGGCCACTCAAATTGAGTGGCCTTTTTTGTGAATGAATTCAATTTATTTAATCGGCTAGGACAATAATTTTATTGTCTTTCATCTCTATTGTTCCACTTGTGATGGACAACAAAGTTTCGCCGTTTTTCCCTGTGGAAAATTTATCTTGAAAAGCTTCATCGATTTTGATGTCACCTTTTACCTTAACATTTCCTGCTTGCAGCAAAGAAACGATCGGGGCGTGATTTTCCAACATTTGAAACTCTCCATCAACACCAGGTACAGTAACTGCTGTTACCTCGCCTGAGAATAAAGTCGCTTCGGGTGATACTATTTCTAAATACATGTTATCTAGTTATGAGTTATAAGTTTCGAGTTTTGAGTTACTCTGAACTCCTAACTCTTTACTCTTAACTTGTTTATGCTTCAGCCAACATTTTCTCTCCAGCCTCGATAGCTTCTTCGATGGTACCTTTAAGGTTGAAAGCAGATTCTGGCAAGTGATCCAATTCACCGTCCATGATCATGTTAAATCCTTTGATGGTATCCTTAATGTCTACCAATACCCCAGGGATACCAGTAAACTGCTCAGCTACGTGGAAAGGCTGAGACAAGAAACGTTGTACACGTCTTGCTCTACCTACGGCCAATTTATCTTCTTCAGAAAGTTCTTCCATACCCAAGATGGCAATAATATCCTGAAGCTCTTTGTAACGTTGCAACAACTCTTTAACACGTTGTGCACATCCGTAGTGCTCTTTACCCAAAATCTCAGGAGTCAAAATCCTAGAGGTAGAATCCAATGGATCCACAGCAGGATAAATACCTAACTCAGCAATTTTACGTGAAAGTACGGTAGTTGCATCCAAGTGAGCAAATGTTGTCGCTGGTGCAGGATCCGTCAAGTCATCCGCAGGAACGTAAACCGCCTGTACGGATGTAATGGAACCTCTTTTTGTTGATGTAATTCTTTCCTGCATCGCACCCATTTCGGTAGCCAATGTTGGTTGGTAACCTACCGCAGATGGCATACGACCCAAAAGTGCGGATACCTCAGAACCTGCCTGGGTGAAACGGAAAATGTTATCTACGAAGAAAAGTACATCTTTTCCCTGTCCTTCTCCTGATCCGTCACGGAAGTACTCAGCAATAGTCAAACCAGACAAGGCAACACGTGCACGTGCTCCTGGTGGCTCGTTCATCTGACCGAATACGAATGTTGCTTTGGACTCTTTCATTGCGGCTTTATCCACTTTGGACAAATCCCATCCTCCTTCTTCCATAGAGTGCAAGAAATCGTCTCCGTATTTTATAATTCCAGACTCCAACATTTCACGAAGCAAATCGTTCCCCTCACGAGTACGCTCTCCAACACCTGCAAACACGGACAAACCACCGTGACCTTTTGCAATGTTGTTGATCAACTCCTGGATCAATACGGTTTTACCTACACCGGCACCACCGAACAATCCAATTTTACCACCCTTTGCATAAGGCTCGATAAGGTCGATTACTTTAATCCCTGTAAAAAGTACTTCTGTTGAAGTGGAAAGATCTTCAAACTTTGGAGCTTCCCTGTGAATTGGAAGTCCATTGTCTCCAGCTTTAGGAAGGTTTTCCATCCCGTCGATGGCATCACCGATCACGTTGAATAGTCGACCATATACATCTTCTCCGATTGGCATTTGAATTGGAGCACCAGTGGCAACAACTTCAACACCTCTACTCAAACCATCGGTAGAGTCCATGGAAATGGTTCTTACCGTATTCTCACCAATATGTGATTGTACTTCCAATACCAATTTGGAACCATCGGCTTTTGTAATTTCAAGGGAGTCATAAATTCTTGGGATTACTACCCCAGATTCAAACTCAACATCAATGACCGGGCCTATAATTTGGGCAACCTTACCTGTTACTTTAGACATTAGTATGTTTATTTTTAATTGAATACGCGGAAAATGACCGCTATTTTTTCGGCTGCAAAGATATGCTTTTACATTCTTATTCAGAAACCGATTTCAGCTTTTTTTTCAATAAAAAAGGCGCTGGAAACCCCAACGCCTTTTCTTTAGCTTTTTTACTGTTGTTTAAGGATTTATGCTCCAAGACAAATAGTAGATGGAACCGATATTACCAGTACCGATTGCAGTGAAGTATTCATCACCTAAAATATTAGATCCTCCCAATTTGAACACTGATTTGATGGATGGAACTGAATAGTTGATTTGTGCATCCAATACGGTATATGCTGGAACATCTCCATCCGCAAAAGATGCTTCCCAGTAGTAGCTATCACTCCATCTGTAGTTCACATTGAATCCAAAGTTTTTGAAAAGGTCTGCTTTACCAAAGGAAGCTTTTACCTTATGTTTTGGTGTGTTAAAGTTGGTTCTTAGATCTGGATACTTGCCTTCATCTATATCCAATTCTGCATAGGTATAGTTCACTCCTAAATCAAAACCTCCCAATTTGGTATCCACACCAATGGTACCTCCAAAAGAGTTAATATTTGCTTCAGAGTTGGTGTAGGTTTGATACACTTGGTAGTCTCCGTTTTGAAGCGCCAATAAAGACAACCCCATATCTCCTGCTTCACCATAAAAAGGAACTGCAACGGCAGTATTTGCCAAGAAATCTGAATAGCTATTGTAGTAACCACTCAAATCGATAGTGAATTTTCCAACCTGACCTCTATATCCTGCTTCGAAAGCCGTAATTTCTTCTGGCTTCACCAATGGAGTTTCCACCGCTTCTGGAAGTCCTCCGGATTGTAATGAGCTTGTTGAATATGCATTTTCATATGCAGCCCTACCTACAATTTCTACAGTTGATTGACCAGTTAGCGCCTGTCCATTTTGACTCAAATCAAAGGTACGAACATCCCTGTCCAAGTTCGCTGGGGCAGAACCAACCAAAATGGCACGTCCCGCATTCAATCCAATAAACAAATCTTGTGTTGTTGGGTTTCTAAAACCTTGTTGAACTGATACTCTTAAGTTGTGGTTTCTTTCTTCGCCCAATGTATAGGCAAAAGATACTCTAGGCGACAAGAATCCATCGAAGAATTCATTTTTATCATAACGAGCTGAACCAGTAAATTTCAAACGATCGTCCAAGAATTTTTTCTGCACTTGCAAATAAGCTCCGTATTCGTTGTATTTGATTGGTCCATCAGTATCAGTAAAGATGGTTCCGTTGGAATTCAATTCGTACTGTCTGTAAGATCCTCCAATTTGAATATCCGCCCAATCGTCAATCAAATGCGCAATATTGTAGTTTCCGTTTACGTGACGGAATTTGGTCTGGTCGATGAATTTAGCACCTGTTAAAAGGTTACCATCATTAATAACCCTATTGAAAGTACTTTGGAAAGCTGAAGTTCCTGGAATCAATCTCCCTTGATCTGCTGCTTGTCTTCCTGCTGCGTGTGCAGCGGTAGATGCTTGCTCTGGCGTTAGACCTCCTTGTTGAATACCACCCAAATAGGCGGGAATATATGTTGATGCATAATCGGTGAACCATTGCACATCGGATTTCCAAGCTCTGTTCACGTTGATTGCCGCGAAACGAGTATCGTATGCATCTCCTGAATTTTCAGATACAATATAACCTCTAATAAAGAAGTTGTCGTTTTTAATTTCCAATTTGTGCTGCTGCATGGTGAATCCAGCTACGGCATATCGGTTGGCGCCTTGATAAATAGTGGTACCTCTACCTATTCTACTATTAAGGATAACCTCCAAATCATTGGCAAATGGTCTTATATGCAATGCAAAATCTGCTTTTACACTTTCTGCATTGTAATTAGCCAAATCGGCTTCATCATAACCTGTTCTTGAAATAACAGCGCTTCCTACAGTCCCTGATGGTAATCCTGCGGCGGCATCAAAATCCAAAACGGTTGAAACTTCATCACCATATACATTTAATCCATCGTATGCTGGATTGGAACGATCTGCACCTGGGTTGTTCAAATCCACGGTGCTATTGGCATGCCAATCCTCACCGGTCAACACAGAAAGGTTGGCTTTAAAAGCTACTTTATCGCTAAAGGCATGTGCTGCACGAATTCCAAAATCTTTATAAAAATTGCTTCCTGCTGCATCTTGAGTGGTTACCCCACCTTTTGCATAAGCACTGATTCCTTGGAAATCGAAAGGGCTTTTACTGGTCATGAACAAAATCCCGTTAAAGGCACCTGCACCGTATAAAGCGGAAGATGCTCCTGGAAGAATCTCAACACTCTGCACATCCAATTCGGACATCCCTACCAAGTTACCCAATACGAAGTTTAGACCTGGAGCGGTGTTGTCCATACCGTCTACCAACTGTAAAAATCTATTATTCGCTAAAGTGGCAAAACCTCTCGTGTTGATTGATTGGAAGGTTAAACTGTTGGTGTTAATATCAACTCCCTTTAAGTTTTGAAGTCCACCATAAAAAGATTCAGCGGTGGTGTTTTTAATTTCTTTCAGTCCGAATCGCTCAACTGACACTGGAGATTCAAAAATACGCTCTGGTGTTCTGGATGCGGAAATTACTATCTCATCCAACATAGTATTGGCCTCCGAAAGTGTAACAGAAATAGTCTGATTGTTTGAGGTTATGTTCGCTGTATAATCTGAAAATCCAATACTGGAGATCAACAATTTAAATGGAGGAGCGACATTTGTATTAAATGTAAAATTTCCATCAAAGTCAGTAGTTGTTCCTTCTGATTGCCCAACCAAAATCACGTTGGCTCCGGGTATGGGATCATTGTTTGCGTCTACAACTTTCCCCTGAACAGTGGTCTGTGCATAAGTAGCAAAACCAAACAGCATCAGGGCGAAAAACATAAGTCTTCTCATTTGCTATGGATTAGAGTTAATTAAGATTCAAGTGCATTTTATGTATCGGCTGGGAAGATACATTATTTTTCATTTCAAATATATAAAATTGAAAAAAATTATGCATGCATAATACTTTTTTGATAAAAAAACCACTCAATTATAGTTAATTAACAAAAAAGACCACGTTTTTCACTTGTTTTCCATGAATCAAACAACAGAAATTTGATTCTTACTGAATGATGGAATTGGGGATGCCTCCAAACTTATGTGTCATTTTGAGGATATTGGCACACCCTATATCTTCTTTACTGAAGGTGTTCTATATTTCTAATTATACTTATTTGAATCAAATTAGATAGAAGCAAAAAAAGCGCCACATTCTAAAATGCAGCGCTCGATATTAAAATAGGATAATTGCTTTTATTCTACAGTTACAGATTTGGCCAAATTTCTTGGCTGATCTACATTACATCCTCTCATTACCGCAATATGGTATGAAAGCAATTGCAATGGAATAGTAGTCAACAAAGGTGAAAGGCTTTCTGAAGTTTCAGGTACTTCGATAACGTGATCGGCCAATTCCTTTACGGTTTCATCCCCTTCGGTAACAACGGCAATGATTCTTCCTTTTCTTGATTTGATTTCTTGAATGTTACTCACCACTTTTTCGTAATGTCCCTTTTTGGTTGCAATTACAACAACTGGCATTTGCTCATCAATCAAAGCGATGGGTCCGTGTTTCATTTCGGCAGCTGGATAACCCTCTGCATGAATGTAACTGATTTCCTTAAGTTTTAACGCTCCTTCCAAAGCTACAGGGAAATTATAACCTCTTCCTAAGTATAGACAATTGGAGGAGTCTTGATAGATACTAGCAATTTCCTCAACCACCTTATTGGATAGCAACGCTTTTTCAACCTTGGCTGGAATTCCTTCCAATTCGGTCAAATATTGATGGTAAGCAGTCTGTGATAGTGTACCATTCTCCTGAGCCAATTTTAAGGCCAACATGGTCAACACGGTTATCTGTGTGGTAAAGGCCTTGGTTGATGCAACACCAATTTCAGGTCCTGCGTGTGTATAGGCTCCTGCATGGGTTTCCCTTGCAATGGATGATCCCACCACATTACAAACTCCAAATACAAAGGCTCCTTTTTCCTTGGCCAATTTTATTGCTGCCAAGGTGTCTGCGGTTTCACCAGATTGTGAAATTGCAATCAACACATCGTTTTCGGTAATGATTGGATTACGATATCTGAACTCTGAAGCATATTCTACTTCCACTGGGATTCGAGCCAAATCTTCAAATATGTATTCTGCTACCAAACCAGCATGCCAAGAGGTACCACAAGCAACGATAATAATACGATTGGCATTCAGGAATTTTTCCAAGTTTTGGTCAATTCCTGCCATTTTCACCAATCCTTTATCAGCTAAAAGTCTACCACGATAGGTGTCCAAAATCGCTTTTGGTTGTTCGTAGATTTCCTTGAGCATAAAGTGATCGTAACCACCCTTTTCAATTTCCTCCAAGTTCATTTGAAGTTCCAAGATATTAGGGTAAGCAATGGAATCGTCCTTTATTTTTCGAAGTTTGATTTCCTTTCCTATACGAACAATAGCCATTTCTTCATCTTCCAAATACACCGCATTATTGGTGTATTCAATAAAAGGAGTAGCATCAGAAGCGATAAAATATTCGTTTTCTCCGATTCCGATAGCTAGCGGACTACCTAATTTGGCAACAACAATCTCATCAGGCTTGTTTTTATCAAACACAGCTATAGCGTAGGCTCCTACCACTTGGTTCAATGCAATTTGAACAGCATGACCCAATTTTACACCTTCTTTCTTCTGTATCTCTTCAATAAGGTTGATAAGAACTTCAGTATCCGTGTCGGACTCAAAAGTATACCCTCTTTTAATCAAGGCTTGCTTGATACTTTCGTAGTTCTCGATAATTCCATTATGAATAATGACCAAATCTCCAGAATTGGAGAAGTGTGGGTGTGAGTTCACGTCGTTTGGCACACCATGCGTTGCCCAACGTGTATGGCCAAGTCCTAATTTACCATTTGTAGCAATGGTAGCTTCGGCTTTGTTTTTTAAATCTTCAACTTTTCCTTTTGTTTTGGAAAGCGAGGTGTTTTCACCATCAAAAAGGGCAATACCTGCACTATCGTAACCACGATATTCAAGTCTTTGTAATCCTTTGATCAATATGGGATAGGCTTCTCTATGACCGATATATCCAACTATTCCACACATAAGATATTTTTAAGTTAACAATCTATTTGGGGGAGATATGTTCCTCAAATTTATAATGTATACGTGTATATTGACAATTCCGATTGTTTTAAACGATGAAAGTTCAAAAAATCCCTTTATTGGCAAGTTTAGTTGGCTTCCGTATAGAAAATTTCCAGCTTTAGCTTCATATCCTCTTCACCCGCTGCCACATTACTTCCATACAAAACGGTTCCTAAAGGGCTAATTGTTGCAGCAACTGGATAGTCAATAATTCCACCCACATTTGTAGGTGCTTCTTGAGCTGCTGTAAAAGCAATATTTGCTGTGGAGGTCAATCCCAATTTCGCGTTCACGGAATCCCTAACAATAATGTTGTTGATATGCTCCGTAATTCTAATGGTATATTTATAGCCTAAACCATTATTCTTTTCCAACACTCCATCATACTCAGAATAATACTCCAATGGATTTGCTGTGGTCTGTGGGTTCGAGATTTCATTGACATCATACAAAGGCAAATTTGTCTCTTGATTGTACAAATAAATTCTTTGTGGCTCATAAACTTCATTTCCTGATGCATCCAAGGTTTCACGATCCACATAAAAAACAAGATTGGCCTCGTTAATTATCCAGTTGTTTTGCTTTATCTGGTTAATGATTTCATCCCCGCCATTTTCCAAAGCGTCAAATAATCTTATCTCGGTTTGCGTACCTCCACCTTTCATATAAATTCTAGAAGCATTTTCACCATTATCCAAGGCACTTGCTATGTTTGTTGGGTACACTTCATTTTCGAACACATTTACCGCATTTCCGACAACATTTGTGGAGCTCGCCTGTAAAAAGTTAAGCACATATTCACTTTCTGCCGTTACTACTTCATCCTCCTCAGGGTCGTAGTCTTGGTACTCATATGTAATGGTAATATTGGCTTCTGTTAAATTCAACAGGAACATAAGCTCCTCCATATCTGACCCCTCCAAATAAATACCACGTATAAAATTGGTGAAATTGGATTGGCTCAACAATTCGGAACTTCCTTCTTTATCCAATATGTTTTCTTGAAAAAATTGATTGTTCAATGGAACACGAATTCCTGGATTTAGCCTTGAGGTTATAACGGTTGACTCATCCACATCTTCTGTATCAGGGTCATCCTCATCTTCATAGAACAAATACTCCTCATTGCTCACAGTAACTTCACCGTTAAAAAGTGTTTCCCCAATAAAACTTGAGAAATCTTGATTGGAATAATACTCCTGAGTTTCTTGAAAACCAGAATTTGGATCAAGGTTACGCAATAAGTAATTGGAACGGGAAACTGATAGATTAAAAGTCTGATCGCGGTCTCCGTAAATACTGTCCAAATCGAACCTGTTAGGATAGTTGTTGGCCACAAAACCTTCTTGAGAACCCGTATCTTCAGGGTCAAACGGGTTGGAACCCAAAATACGTTCTTGGTTATCGGTTACGCCATCGTTATCCCAATCAGAATTGGGATCATCCACATCGTCACCACTTTCAAACTCATCATCTACACCATCCCCATCACTATCACCAGAAGGAGGTAATTGAAAAGGAATGTATAAATATACTTCCTTAACTGTTTCATTCTCATCTATGGTAGAATCACTTTCATCAGTATCAGCATTGTCTTCAGAATCTTGGGAAAGACCTCCAAACGTAGGGGATGATGAATTGGGCAATGTTATTTGGGAAATAATGCTTGCCTTTCTTCTACCATACACAGGATCATTAAAGGTTCCAAGTTGGTATAAGGACAATCTATTGGTCTGTACAGCAGTTATACCTTTATTATAGGCAAACACATCGTACTCTATTTTACCAGTGGTAAAGGGCTCTCCATCTATAACTCCACTACCTATGGTCTCCAACTCATCTTCACATGAAGTCATCGACAAAAAGAAAGTTCCAGCCAATATCGCTGAAACTTTGAAAACCTTAGAAAATTTCATTCAATCAATCTATTTTTAATACCTCTTGGTTATAGAAATTCGTATAAGCCTCTTCTGCTTCTTGTAAAGGAACATAGGGCAAAACGGGTTTGGAAAGACTATTTATGTGATTAACAAGGTCCTCAGATAAGTCCTCCGCGGCTAAAATAACGGCATCAGAATGATCTACGGCAATCTTTAACAAATTATTATAGTCGGGAGTTGATATGGCCTTAATTTCTTCTTTATCAATACCATCGAAGGAAATTTTATCAATCATTGCGGTATCCAATTCGCCTTCAAAACCTTTACCATACACCGAAGTAACAATTTTACTATCGGCAAACAATGGCTCATCACCATAGTATTTTCTAAGGTAAAGTGGCAACATGGAAGCCATCCAACCATGAACATGGATAATATCTGGAGCCCAATTCAATTTTTTAACGGTTTCAACAACCCCTTTTGCAAAGAAAATTGCTCTTTCATCGTTATCTGGGAAAAGATTGCCATCCGCATCGGCGAAAGTGGCCTTTCTTTTAAAATATTCATCATTGTCTATAAAATAGACCTGAATCCGTTCTTTTGGAATAGAAGCTACCTTAATGATCAACGGCATATCCATGTCATTGATAACAAGATTCATTCCCGACAAACGAATAACCTCATGCAATTGATGTCTTCTTTCGTTGATGTTTCCGTACCTTGGCATGAAAATACGGATTTGCCCCCCATTGCTGTTCACCATGCGGGGTGCCTCGTACGACATTAAAGAAACTGGATTCTCTGGAAGATAGGGGACTAATTCAGAAGATACAAACAATACCTTTTTACCATTCATAAAACTTTCTTTTGTTTATCTGAAAAACGTAGCTGCAAAAGTACAAAAATTATGCTGATTACCAGTATTTATAGTATTTTTGCACGCTTTTGGACCTTGATATGAAGATATTTCACCAAAAAAATGCGCTTAATTCCTTTGTTGAGGAAGAGCGAAACAAAAACCGCACAATTGGCCTTGTACCCACTATGGGCGCACTACACAAGGGTCATATATCTTTGGTTAAAAAAGCTCTTTTAGAGAATGATTCGGTAGTTGTGAGCATTTTTGTAAATCCCACCCAATTCGATAAAAAAGACGACCTAGAAAAATATCCGCGCAATTTTGATAAGGATGCAGAACTTCTTAAAGTAGTTTCGGACGATATTGTAGTATTTGCTCCGACAGTTGACGAAATTTATGGTGATAACATTAAATCCGAAACATATCAGTTCGATGGGTTGGACAAGGTAATGGAAGGGGAGTTTCGGACAGGACATTTTGACGGAGTTGGAACCATTGTAGAGTTGTTGCTTCGTACGGTTGATCCCGATAAGGCCTATTTTGGAGAGAAAGATTTTCAGCAACTGCAGATCATTCGAAAAATGGTTGAAATCAAAAAACTACCTTATACTATAATAGGTTGTCCCATTGAAAGGGAGCCACACGGACTGGCCATGAGTTCACGTAATGAAAGACTTTCACCTACGACAAGAGATGAAGCAAATTTTATTTACGAAACCCTTAAAACTGCCAAGACTAAATTTGGCACGGAAAGTGCACAAGAAATAGTACAATGGGTTGAATCGGAATATGGAAAACATCCAATTTTCGACCTCGAATATTTTGAAATAGCAGATGAGGCCACCCTGACTCCTATTTTAAAAATAAAAAATAACCAAAAATATAGGGCGTTTATTGCCGTTTATGCAGACGGCGTGCGTTTAATTGATAATCTAAGATTGAATTGATATTTTTGCACCATGCAAATAGAAGTTGTAAAATCTAAAGTTCACAGAGTTAAAGTAACTGGGGCAGACCTCAATTATATTGGGAGCATTACCATTGATGAAGATATCATGGATGCCGCCAATATTATCCGTGGCGAAAAAGTACAAATTGTGAACAATAATAACGGTGAGCGTTTGGAAACCTATGCGATTCCAGGTCCAAGAGGTTCAGGTGAAGTCACCTTAAACGGAGCAGCAGCCCGTAAAGTGGCTGTGGGCGACGTATTGATATTGATCACTTATGCGTGGATGGATATTGAAGAAGCAAAAGTCTTCAACCCGTCGCTGGTGTTCCCCAACGAAGCCACCAATCTACTCAACTAATTTTGGGAAAATCCCTGAAAAAATTCCTTAAGATTTTTGTTCCCATGGCCTTTGGGCTTTTCTTGGTTTGGTATTCCTACAATTCCACCACACCCGAAGAAAGGGAACAAATCATCCATTACATTTCCAATGCAAGCCCATTTTGGGTAACAATTTCAGTAATCATAGGAATTTTGAGTCATATCTCCAGGGCAATGCGTTGGAATTATCTTTTGGAGCCATTAGGATTCAAACCCAAAATCATCAACAACGTTTTTATTGTCCTGATATCCTATTTTGCCAATCTGGGAATTCCTAGATCTGGTGAAATATTAAGGGCAACTGCTTTAACTACTTACGAGAATGTTCCATTTGAAAAAGGGTTCGGCACCATCGTTACGGAAAGGGTCATTGACCTTTTAATGTTATTGATCATCATCATGATCACCTTGGTGCTTCAGACCGATTTTATCTTGGGCTTTTTGGAAGAAAAAGGCGTAAACATTTTGGGAGCCATAGGTATTTTAGCCTTCGGAATAATTGGATTGTTCGTTGGCACCTTTATCATCCGTAGATCAAATTCACCCTTTGCTTTAAAATTGAAAGGGTTTTTAAACGGCCTTTTAGATGGTGTAATGAGCATTTTCAAAATGAAAAACAAATGGCCGTTCATCTTACACACCTTATTTATTTGGATCGCCTATTTTGGCATGTTTTGGGTGATTAAACACACCGTTGAAGAAACCGTAGACTTAAGCCTTAGTCAATTATTGGTAGGATTTGTCGCAGGCGCCTTTGCCATGTCCACAACAAACGGCGGAATAGGTCTGTATCCTATCGCTGTAAGTGCCGCCTTGGGCATTTATGGAATCAATTCCATTTCTGGTGATGCTTTCGGATGGATCATGTGGATCGCACAAACCCTCATGGTCGTAGTTTTTGGCACAATATCTTTCATAGTTTTACCGTTACTAAATAGAAATCGGTAACCCCAAAGCCGTAAAAAATACTTAACCAAATGAAAAAATGTCTATTCGCTTTAATAGGCTTTTTGTGCTTGAACCTGAACGCGCAAGTGCAAAAGGAAATCTTTGAATCCTTCAAACTACAAGAGCGAAGGGATGTTTCCTATTACTTCCCCGAAGATTATTCCGACGACAAACTGTATCCATTAATTATAGTACTAGATGCCGATTACTTTTTTGATTTGGTAGTTGCAAATGTAAAATTTCAAAGCCGTTTGGATCGTATGCCAGAATCCATCGTGGTTGGAATACACCAATCCGAAAACGATTTAAGATGGGAAGATTGCGATTGGGAAGATGGCACTGGACTGCCAACGGAAAAAGGAAAAATGTTCTACGAATTTTTGGGAACCGAGTTGATTCCTTACATGGCAACAACTTATAAGATTGCCCCATTTAAAATGTTTGTTGGATACGATATCACCGCAAATTTTGGAAACTATTATTTGTTCAAGGACAATTCATTCTTCAATTCCTTTGTTAGTATTTCGCCAGTTTTGGCACCAGAAATGGAGAATCGCGTACCAGAACGTTTGTCCGCTTTAAACCAAACAATTTTTTATAACCTAATTTTAGAAAAAGCCCCTTCGGAAGACAGACAGCTTATTTTACAAATGAACCACAGTATCAACTCTATCGAAAAAGAATCGTTACACTACTTTTTTGATGAATACGAAGATGCTGACCACGAATCCGTTGCCGCTTACGGGATAAGCAAAGCCTTCGATAATGTGTTCAAAATTTACAGACCAATCACTCCTGAAGAATACAAAACCGAAATTGTGACTTCCGAAGAACCTGTTTTCAACTATTTGGAAAAGCGTTACAATACCATCGAGGACCTATTTGGTTTTGAAAAACAAGTGGAGCTCAACGACATTATGGCCATTTATGCGGCCTGCTTAAAAAAGCAAGACTACGAATCCCTAAAACCATTGGCCGATTTGTGCAAAAAAGAATTTCCTGAAACAATGATGGGATTTTATTTTGAAGCAGAGCATTATGAATTTTTAGGAGAGCCCAAAAAAGCGTTCAAAGCATTTGAAAAAGCATTCCAAATGGAAGAAATCGACTTTTTGACCAAGGATTTGGCACTCGAAAAAATAGATGCGCTAAAAGCTGACTTCGGTTGGTAATTTTCTAGATGGGTAAATAGCTGGATTAATTGGATTATTGGACTATTCAATTCCAAGATTCCAATTCTCAATTCCATATCTTTAGCCTTTCATCAAATTTGAAATGGCCAAGACCAAAACAGCATTTTTTTGTCAAAACTGCGGCACCCAATATGCCAAGTGGGTAGGACAATGTTCCTCTTGTAAGGAATGGAACACCATTGTGGAAGAAGTGGTCCAAAAAGAGGACAAAAAAGGTTGGAAGACCGATACCGTAGCCAAACAAGCCAATAAACCCCTACGTGTTTCAGAAATCACTCAAGAAAAAGAACTTCGTTTAGATACCTTAGATCAAGAATTCAACCGAGTTTTAGGGGGTGGATTGGTTCCAGGATCTTTGACCCTTTTAGGGGGTGAACCAGGTATTGGAAAAAGTACGTTGCTGCTTCAAATTGCCCTAAAACTCCCTTACAAAATACTCTATGTTTCAGGGGAGGAAAGCCAACGACAAATAAAAATGCGTGCCGATCGTATTCAACCCAATAGTGAAAACTGCTACATCCTTACCGAGACAAAAACTCAAAATATTTTTCAGCAGATTTCGACCATAGAACCTGATTTGGTTGTTATTGATTCCATTCAAACGTTACACACCGATTATATTGAATCAGCAGCTGGGAGCATTTCACAAATCCGCGAGTGTACGGCGGAACTTATCAAATTTGCCAAAGAAACACACACTCCAGTTATTTTGGTAGGTCACATCACAAAAGATGGTACCATCGCTGGCCCCAAAATTTTGGAACATATGGTGGATACAGTGCTCCAATTCGAAGGAGATCGCAACTATGTCTACCGAATTTTACGTTCCCTTAAAAACCGTTTTGGCTCCACCGCCGAATTGGGCATCTACGAAATGCAAGGGAGTGGATTGCGCGAAGTGAACAATCCCTCCGAAGTTTTGATTTCTAAAAATGAGGAAGACCTCAGCGGAACTGCGATTGCCGCAACAGTGGAGGGCATGCGCCCCTTACTCATTGAAATTCAAGCATTGGTGAGCACGGCAGTTTACGGTACACCGCAAAGATCTGCCACGGGTTTCAATGCCAAAAGATTGAATATGCTACTTGCCGTTTTGGAAAAACGAGCAGGTTTTAAACTGGGAGCAAAAGATGTCTTTTTGAACATTACAGGTGGCATCTCCGTGGACGATCCTGCTATTGACTTAGCCGTAATGGCCGCAATCTTGTCCAGTAATTCGGATATCGCAATAGAGAAGGGAGTTTGTTTTGCTGCAGAAGTAGGACTTGCTGGAGAAATTAGACCTGTACAGCGTGTGGATCAACGAATCCTTGAAGCTGAAAAATTGGGCTTCTCCAAAATATTCGTATCCAAAAGCAATAAAATAGGTTTGAAAAAGACAGGCATACAGATTCAAAAAGTTTCAAAGATTGAAGATGTAGTGGCCCACCTATTTGGTTAGACTAAGTTTCTGATGGTTTCTTTCTATATTTAAGAAACTTTCAAACTGCACATGAAACGATTTTTCATTCTCCTATTCATAGCCTTTTTGGCATCCTGCTCCAATCCAAAATCAGACAAAACAAACAAGCCATATTTCACCACATGGGAACATTATTTGGGAGACCCTGAACGCACCCATTTTTCCAACCTTGATGAAATTGACACCACCAATGTGTCTCAATTAAAACTAGCTTGGAGCTACAAAAGCGGCGGTTTGCAAGAAGGTAGGACTACACAGATCCAAACCAGCCCCTTGGTGGTCGACAATGTGCTTTATGGCGTAAACGCTGCAATTGAATTGTTTGCCGTAGATGCCAAAACAGGTGAAGAAATCTGGAAATTTTCACCCAAAACCAAAGACGAATCTGGTTTGGGATTGAATCGCGGCTTAAATTATTGGAAATCGGATGGTGAAGCACCAAGTCGCATCTTTTTTTCGTCTGGACCAAAATTATATGCTATCAACATTCAAACGGGGGAGCCTATTTCTTCATTTGGCAATAACGGAAGTATTGATTTACGTGATGGTTTAGGCAGAGATCCCAATAAATTGTCGGTAGTATCGAATACTCCAGGAGCTGTTTTTAAAAACATACTCATCCAAGGTACAAGAGTTGGAGAAGGACCTGGCTCCTCTCCAGGACATATTCGTGCCTATGATGTTCTCACTGGAGAAATCCTGTGGACATTTCATACGATTCCACAGCCAGGCGAATTAGGTTACGATACTTGGCCTGCCGAAGCTTATAAAAAAGTAGGGGGTGCCAATAGTTGGCCTGGTATGGCATTGGATACCGAAAAAGGTATCGTTTATGTTCCAACAGGCTCCGCCGCATTTGATTGGTACGGAGGTGACCGCGAAGGTGCCAACCTGTTTGCCAATTCCTTATTGGCTTTAAATGCAAATACAGGAGAGCGGATTTGGCATTTTCAAATGGTGCACCACGATATTTGGGATCGGGATTTGCCTGCTCCACCAAACTTGTTAGATATTGAAAGAGATGGACAAACCATTCCAGCAGTGGCTCAAGTCACTAAAAGTGGTCATGTTTTTGTTTTCAACCGAATTACGGGAGATCCCTTGTTCCCCATTGAAGAAAAATCATACCCAACTTCTACATTGATAGGTGAAAAAGAGTTCGAGACCCAACCCCTACCTTTAAAACCAGTGCCTTTTGCCCGTCAAATTTTAACGGAAGCAGATTTATATGCACCAGACCGAAAAGCATTTGTGGATGATTTGGTTTTGGGAAACGAAACTGACGCAACTCCAACAGTATTGGAAAAATTCAAATCTATTACCTCAAAAGGACAATTTATCCCCATGGATACCACTGGAGTGATTTTATTCCCAGGAGCCGATGGTGGAGCTGAATGGGGAGGTGCTGCCCTCGACCCACGAAATGGGGTGATGTACGTAAATGCCAATGAAATGGCATGGATCATTAAAATGAAAGAAATTGGTGGTGATGCCGAAGGTTCTAGTTTAGGACAAAGTTTAGCACAAATTCATTGTGCTCGTTGCCATGGTGGTGAACTGCAAGGTCTGAACGGAATACCTGAGCTTCAAAATGTGAAACTGCGATTGGAATCTGATTCCATACAAACAATTATTCAAAAAGGGCGTGGCGCTATGCCAGGCATGCCCAACCTTTCGGAAGAAGAATCAGATGCCATAGTCGATTTCTTGATGGGTATGGAAAAACCAAAAGATCATCGGGTAGAGAAGACTAAAATTGATGTGCCCTATTCCATTTCGAGCTTTGCTAGATTTAAAGATGACAGAGGATATCCTGTTGTAAAACCACCATGGGGCACACTTAATGCCATTGACCTCAACTCAGGCGAATATCTTTGGACCGTTCCGTTGGGCCATGAAGAAAGTTTAAACGACCCCAATGTACCCGTTTCAGGATTGGAAAATTATGGTGGTCCCGTGATCACCAAAGGTGGGGTACTCTTTATTGCGGCCACCAAGGATGAAAAAATCCGCGCGTTCAACATGAAAACTGGAGAACAACTTTGGGAAGACCAACTCCCTGCAGGAGGTTATGCTACTCCCATTACCTATCAAGTTGATGGCAAACAATACCTCGTAATTTCCTGTGGTGGAGGTAAAATGGGAACTGCTTCAGGAGATGAATATAGAGCCTATGCCCTAGAATAATTTAAGGCGCAGGATTTGGAATGGCTTTGTGAATTGCCTCAATACCATCCAATAGCTCATCCGAAAGATCTACATCTATACTTTCTATGTTTTCCTTAAGCTGTTCCATGGTTGTCGCACCAATAATATTACTGGTCAAAAAAGGACGGGTATTCACAAAGGCCAATGACATCTGTGCCAAACTTAAACCATGTTCTTTGGCTAAATCAGCATACAATTGGGTAGCTTGAGTTGCCGTTTCACCACTATATCTGTTGTAATTTGGAAAAAGAGTTACCCTTGCTTTTCTAGGTGGAATTTCAGTTAGATATTTTCCACTCAACACCCCAAAAGCCATTGGCGAATAAGCCAACAGACCGATTTGTTCCCGCATGGAAACTTCAGAAAGTCCTACTTCAAACAAACGGTTCAATAAGCTATATGGGTTTTGGATGGTCAACATTCGGGGCAAGGATTGGTGCACTTTGCTCTCCTCCAAATAACGCATGGTGCCCCAGGGCGTTTCGTTGGACAAACCAACATGACGAATCTTTCCTTCTTCAATTAAATCACGTAGGGTTTCCAAAACCTGATGGATGTTATCATCCCAAACATCAACAGCATGGGCATTGTATCCTCGCTGTCCAAAATAGTTGGTATTTCGTTCTGGCCAGTGCAATTGAAACAAATCAATATAGTCCGTTTGCAATCGCTTTAAACTACCCTCAACCGCACTTATAATAGATTCCTTGCTAAATCCAGTGCTTCGAATATGTTTTGCAGCATGACCAGGGCCAGCAATTTTAGAGGCCAAAACTACTTTATCCCGATTTCCTGTTTTTTTGAACCAGTTTCCTATAATTTCTTCGGTTACCGCATACAATTCCTTTTTGGCGGGCACAGGATATAATTCAGCCGTATCAAAAAAATTGACGCCTTGATCCAAAGCATAGTCCATTTGCTCAAAAGCCTCATATTGGTTGTTCTGGCGACCCCAAGTCATGGTACCCAAGCAAATTTTACTAATTCTAATACTGGTATGTGGAATTCTGGTATACTTCATGTTTCAAATTTAGGACGACTAAAGGTAGTCAATCAGAACAACTGAGTCTTACGGCAATGTTATTTTTCTACTTCCAATAAAATGGGGCAATGATCGCTGTGTTTGGCCTCGGATAAAATCACCGAACGCTTTAATCGATCTTCCAAAGGTTCTGCCACCATCCCATAATCCAAACGCCATCCTTTATTATTGGCCCGTGCGTTGGCTCGGTAACTCCACCACGTATAATTATCGGGCTCTTTATTGAAATGCCTGAAACTATCAATGAAGCCACTTTTCATAAAATTTCCTATCCACTCTCGTTCCACAGGTAAAAACCCCGAAACATTTTTGTTTCGAACTGGATCATGAATATCGATGGCTTCATGACAAATATTATAATCCCCCAACACAATTAAATTGGGTCGTTCTTTCCGCAACTCATCCGCATATTTTTGAAAATCGGCCATATAGGTCAACTTAAAATCCAAACGATCCATATTAGTTCCCGACGGCAAATACATACTCATGATGGAAAGGTCTCCATAATCCGCTCGAATATTTCTTCCCTCAAAATCCATGTAGTCGATCCCCGTTCCAAATTCCACATGATCGGGCTCCTCTTTGCAAAGCAAAGCCACCCCACTATATCCTTTTTTCTGGGCACTGAACCAATAATGATGTGGGTATCCAGCCTCCTCAAACAGATTGGTGTCCACTTGATCTTCCATGGCCTTGGTTTCCTGAAGGCAAATAATATCTGGTGAAACGGTTTGCAACCAGTCCACAAAACCTTTGTTCATGGCGGCTCGAATTCCGTTGACGTTGTATGATGCAATCTTCATCGAAGTAAATTTTGTCTAAAAATAGCCATTGTTGACCGCTCCCTAAAATTGAATTTGCCAATAGGCACATCAACGAAAAGAATCATGATTATCTTTCTTGCTGAATTCCCTTAATTTTAGCTCAAAATTTATCCCATGACCGCACTTGTTTTGATAGATATTCAAAAAGGCCTCCAAGAAATGGAGTTTTACGGTACGGAAAGAAATAATCCAGAAGCAGAAGAAAATTGCATTAAACTTTTGGCATTTTTCAGAGCGAAACAAATACCTGTTTTTCATGTTAAACACAATTCCAAAAATGAAGATTCCCCATTGTTCCCAGGTAAAATGGGAAATGATTTTCATCCAGCAGTAAAACCATTGGAGAACGAACCCATTTTTGAGAAAAACGTAAACAGTGCTTTTATTGGTACCGAATTGGAAGCACGATTAAAAACCCAAAACATTACCCATTTGGTCATTGCAGGCCTCACCATTGAACATTGCATTTCTACTTCGGTCCGAATGGCGGCAAATCTTGGTTTTAATGTGACTTTAAGCTCTGATGCCACTGCCGCCTTTGATAAAATTGGAATTGATGGCAAACGCTATAGCTCGGATATCATTTTTCAAACCGAAATGGCCAACTTAAAGGATGAATTTGCTACCATTCAGTGTACTTCCGCCCTTTTGGAAGAACTTGATAATTAGTTCTTATTTTTATAGAAATCAATATCCACATAGCTCAAATGGTACGATCGGCACTTTTCATTTTGACATTCTTGTTTTTCGTGAACATGCAACTGATTGCACAGTCCGAACCACTAAAAGTTGGTGTCGCAGGACTATCCCACTCCCACGTTCATTCCATTTTGGGTCGAAAGGATATAGGTGATATAAAAATTGTGGGCATAGCGGAACCCAATCGTGAACTTGCGCAACGATATTCAGAACAGCACGGTTTTTCAATGGATTTGGTCTACAATAGCTTGGAAGAAATGATTGTCGCCACCCAACCAGAAGCCGTCACCGCTTTTGGAAGCATTTTTGAGCATTTGAAAGTGGTAGAAACCTGTGCACCTAAAGGAATACATGTGATGGTAGAAAAACCTTTGGCCGTTAGCATGGAGCATGCCAAAAAAATGAAAGCACTTGCACAAAAACATAACATCCACTTGCTCACCAACTACGAAACCACGTGGTACCCGACGAATCATGAAGCTAAAACTCTTTTGGATAATGGAAAAATTGGTTCCCTCCATAAAGTTGTTGTTCGAGATGGCCATCGAGGGCCTGTGAAAATTGGCGTAAATGAAGAGTTTTTAGAGTGGCTTCAGGATCCTGTGCTCAATGGAGGTGGCGCCATAACCGATTTCGGTTGTTACGGAGCAAACCTTAGCACATGGCTTTTAAAAGGAAAAAAACCGAATACCGTTACAGCGGTAACTCAGCAACTTCAACCAGAAAACAATCCAAATGTAGATGACGATGCCGTTATTATCCTAACCTATGATGATTGCCAAGCCGTTTTGCAACCCTCTTGGAACTGGCCGATTGGCAGAAAAGACATGGAACTTTACGGTCTAACGGGTGCAATTTTTGCCGACAACAGAAACACGCTTCGTGTTCGAATGGCAGAGGGCTATGATGGCTACGATGAAGAAATTACTACCTTGGAAGAAAGAACCTATCCATACAATGATCCTTTTGCATTATTAGTAGGAGTGGTTCGTGGCTCCATTCAATTAAATCCAGAAGACCTAACGGCATTGGAAAATAACATGACCGTAGTTGAAATTTTGGATGCCGCTCGCAAAAGCGCCAAAACAGGCAAAACTATCAAGCTAAAAAAATAACACCCCTTTAGTACCAAAAATGAGAGTTACCATCGCATTCATTTGCTTTCTATTACCCATCATTCTAATAGCTCAAATTTCTCCCAAAGACTCCATTACCCAATTGGAAGAAGTGATCTTGACCCAAGAATCCATACCAAAAAAAGCTACAGGAATCACCCCTTCCTCGACCATATCCACCCAATCTTTTGAACGTTTCAACCCAACGGATATTCCATCCGCCATGAACCAGATTTCTGGGGTGTATATTCTTTCTGGAGCCATCAACACCAATAGAATAACGGTTCGGGGTATAGGGGCAAGAACACCCTACGGCACCAATAAATTACGCATGTATTTTAATGGCATCCCCGTGACCAATGGCACTGGCTCATCTACGATTGAGGCGTACGATTTTGAGAATTTAGGTAGTGTAGAAGTCATAAAAGGGCCAAAGGGCACTGTTTTTGGTTCCAATTTAGGTGGTGCAATTTTATTGGACACCAAACCATCCGTGGAAGATGAAACCCAACTGCTGAACTCATTTTCGGTAGGTTCGTACAACATGCTCAAGGACAACCTTACCTTTTCACATTCAGAAAAAGATTTTAAGCTATCCTTAAGTTACAATCATATGGAAACGGATGGCTACCGACAGAACAATCAGTTTAATAGGGATGGTATTTTGTTGAATTCCCAATTCAAAACTGGAGAAAAAAGTAGTATAGCCGTTTTAGTGAATTATATCGACTACACTGCCCATATCGCAAGTTCCATCAACCAGACCTATTTGGAAGAAGACCCCACAAGGGCAGCCTCCAATTGGTTGGCCGCACAAGGTTATGAAGCCAATAAATATCTTTTGACGGGCCTATCACACACCTTTCAATTTTCTGAAAAGCTGGAAAATACCACAAGTATTTTCTACACCTATTTAGACCATTACGAACCTCGGCCTTTCAATATTTTGGACGAGTACACCAACGGATTCGGACTTCGAACAAATTTTGCTGGGAATTGGGGTAAGTCGCAATTCACCTTTGGTGGCGAGTTGTATAAAGACGAATACCACTGGGGCACTTTTGAAAATTTATATCAAGAGAATGATGGAAATGGCAGCTTGCAAGGTGATCCATTGAGCAACAACAAAGAATTTCGAAGACAGTTCAATCTGTTCGGAACTTTTACTTATCTAGTCACCTCAAAATTATCGGCACAGCTAGGCCTTAATTTAAACAAGACATTTTATGATTTCAGGGATTTGTTTAATCAAGGAGAAAACAATGCATCAGCCGAACGTGATTTTGATGCCATTTTGTTGCCCAATCTTGGATTGAATTATCAAATGGAAGATGGCAAAATTTACGCCAATATCAGCAGGGGGTTTTCCAATCCAAGTCTGGAGGAAACCCTAACTCCTAATGGTATTATCAACCCAGATATTGCCCAAGAAACTGGAGTAAACTATGAGTTGGGAAGTGAATGGTTATTGTTTCAAAAAAGACTTTCTGCTAATGTTACGGTCTACCGAATGAATGTAAAAAACCTTTTGGTGTCACAACGAGTAGGCGAAGACCAATATATTGGCAGAAATGCTGGAAAAACAAGACACCAAGGTTTGGAACTCGACCTACAATACCGTGGAAAGCTTTCTCAAACCTTAATCTTAACCCCTTACCTCAGTTATACCTTGAACGACCATAGTTTTGTGGATTTTGTAGATGGGGATAACGATTATTCTGGAAATCCACTTACTGGGGTGCCAATGCATCGAATCAGTTCTGGGTTGGATGTGCAACACTCAAACGGTTTACAATTGAATCTTACCCATCAGTTTGTGGACAAAATTCCGTTAACGGACGCCAATTCGGCCTATAGCGATGCTTTCAATGTGTTCCACGCCAAGCTTGGTTATCGAACCTCAATTTCTCAAAATATTAGTTTAGGATTAAATGCTAGAGTCAATAATATTTTTGATAGCAACTATGCCCAATCTGTTCTGATCAATGCGGTAGGTTTTGGAGGGGCACAACCTAGATATTTTTACCCTGGAAATGGACGAAATTATTTTGGTGGGGTGAAGTTAAACTATGTTTTTTAAGCATTTGATTTAGAAGATCGGCCTATCTTTAAAATCAAAACAGACTGACCATGAGCGAAATAGATCAATATATTGCCAAGTTTCCAGAAGAAGTTCAGGAACATCTGTTAAAAATCAGAAGTCTTATTAAAAAGTTAGCGCCAGAAGCTTTGGAGGTAATGGCTTATGGCATGCCAGGGTACAAAACAAACGGTAATCCTTTGGTTTATTTCGCAGGATACAAAAATCATATTGGATTTTACGCCACGCCCTCAGGACATGCTGAATTTCAAAAAGAGCTTTCGAACTATAAACAAGGAAAAGGGTCTGTCCAATTTCCTTTGGGTCAACCTATTCCTTATGATTTAATTCAAAAAATAGTGGAGTTTAGGGTTAAAGAAAACAAATCAAAATAATTTATTGCGAATGGCTACCCAACTCCGAATATGTAATGAATGCAAGGCCCTACTTTGCCCTAATGGGAGAGAAATACATAGGAAAGCATCCTGATTCAGAATAGGAATTTTGGATTCCCATCAAGAAAAAGTGAGCTATTTTTCGGATTTTTCAATAGTGAAAAGGAGTAGCTTATCCTAAGCTATCTTCTTGGGTTTTAATAGTATCTTTGAGAGAATCACTTTTCAATGAATTGCGTGATTTAACTTATAACCAAAACCAACTACTAAACTACTCAAAATGAAAAAGCCGCTTTTATGCACCTTTGCCCTTCTATTAATTTCTTCGATGACCTTTGGGCAAAAAGACAAGAAAAAAATTATAGCTGATCTCGACGCGAAAAAAGAACATTACACTACCATTGCAAAGGAGTTATGGACCAATCCCGAATTAGGGTATTTAGAGGTCAATACCTCTGCGCTACTTCAAAGTGAGCTGGAAAAAGAGGGTTTTACCATTGAAAAAGGTGTAGCTGGAATTCCAACCGCATTTACCGCTACCTATGGTTCTGGTTCGCCTGTAATTGGAGTTCTAGGTGAGTTCGATGCCTTACCAGGCATGTCACAGGATGCCGTTCCTTTCAGAAAACCAAGAGTTGTCGGCGCACCTGGACAGGCATGTGGACATCACCTATTCGGAACAGGATCCATGGCCGCCGCCATTGCAGCTAAAAACTACTTAATTGAATCAGGGAAATCGGGCACTATCCGTTTTTATGGCACCCCTGCCGAAGAAGGTGGTTCTGGAAAAGTGTATATGGTTCGTGCTGGACTTTTTAAAGATGTAGATGCGATTGTTTCATGGCATGCGGGCAATCAAAATGCAGCAAATCCAAGCACCAACTTGGCCACTATTTCAGGAAAATTCCGATTTACAGGAAAGTCATCCCATGCTGCCATGGCTCCTGAATTGGGTCGTTCAGCATTAGATGGTGTTGAAGGAATGAACGATTTGGTGAACATGCTTCGTGAACATACCACTGAGCCAACCCGAATTCACTATGTGATCACAAAAGGTGGTGATGCGCCAAACATTGTTCCAAAAGAAGCCGAAGTATATTACGTAATCCGCCACTCCAACAGATTGGAAGTTAAAGCTGTTTGGGATCGTGTGGTAAAAGCTGCTGAAGGTGCCGCTATCGGAACCGAAACTGAAATGAGCTATGAAATCATCGGTGGAACCTATGAAAAATTACCCAATGAAGCTCTTGCAAAATTGATGCACAGCAATATGACGATCGTAGGTGGTGTGAACTACACTCCCGAAGATGTTGAATTTGCGAAAGAAATTCAAAAAACATTAGGAGCACCAAAACCTATTGAAAGTGCACAAGAGATTCAACCTATGCAATTTACCTATGGTAAAGCATCGGCAGATACTGGTGATGTAAGCTGGAACACGCCAACTGGGGCCGTTACCACTGCTACTTGGGTGCCTGGAACTCCTGCACATAGCTGGCAAGCTGTAGCTGCTGGTGGAACCGATATTGGTTTTAAAGGAATGATGGTTGCCGCCAAAACCATGGCGCTTTCTGCAATGGATTTGTTCAAAAATCCAAAGTTATTGGATGAGATCAAGGCGGAATTCAACGAAAGAAGAGGTCCTGATTTCAAATACGAAGCTTTGTTGGGTGATAGAGAACCTGCTTTGGACTATAGAAAAAACTAAAAAATGAAAAACTACCTTCTCCTTCTCCTAAGCTTAATAGCTGCTATCGGGTGCAAACAAAATACTGCTACTGTTGTCAAAGTTTCACCCAAATTTACCCACGATATTACTTCGGGACCCAAACCTTGGAACAGTGAAACTTTTGAACCAACGGAAGATGATTTCACCTTTGCCATTATTTCCGATTTGAATGGGGGAGAAAGAGAAGGGGTTTATGCCACCGCCGTGCAACAATTGAACATGCTCGACCCCACTTTTGTCCTCAGTGTGGGCGATCTGATCGATGGCGGAACCGAAGATAAAAATCAACTTCAAAAAGAATGGGATTCCTTTGATGATCGCACAGCGAAGTTGGATATGCCGTTTTTTCATTTGGGAGGCAACCACGACCTCACCAACCCTGTGATGCGAGAATTCTGGGAAAACCGTTTTGGTCCTCGTTATTATCATTTTGTATATGAAAATGTGCTGTTTTTGATGATGGATTCCGAAGACTACGAGGAAAAGCGCATGATTGAAATCTACGAAGCACGTGCCAAAGCCCTTAAAATTATTGATGGCGAAATTGAAGGCAAATATGAAGAATCCGAATATTACAGTATGCCCGAAAGACGCATTGGAGGCATGAGTAGTGCCCAATTGAACTATTTCACCAAGGTTTTACAAGACCATCCCGATGTAAAATGGACGTTCGTGCTGATGCACAAACCGCTTTGGATGCGCGAAGACGAAAAAGGATTGGGGCCTTTGGAAGATGTACTGTCCGATCGAGAATACACCGTGATCAATGGGCATTTCCATTCCTTTTCCAATACCATCCGTAAAGGACACAGCTATTCCATATTAGGAACCACAGGAGGAAGTCAAAATCCACAGGATTCCATGGCGTTTGACCACGTTACTTTGGTTCGAATGGCCAAAAAACCAGTAATTACCCACCTAAAAATGGACGGTATTTTAAATGAGAAGGGAAATGTACCTTCTCCCCACTAAAGCATTTTACCTATCTTTAAAAACGGCGAACACCTTTATTTGAATTTTATGAAAAAATATCTTTCCCTCGGCATTGCGTTTTTGGGCATCGGACTTCTATCTGCGCAAAGCGATCAAGAAAAAGCGGCATCCACAGTACACGAAAACTCCATAAAAAGCCACATATACTTTTTGGCAGATGACTTATTGGAAGGTCGTGCTTCTGGAACACGCGGCAACAAAATTGCAGCCAGTTATTTAGCCAACCAATTGCGCAGGTATGGGGCATCACCCATTCCTGGAACAGACACCTATTACCAAACTTTTGATTTGGTAGAAACCACACCTCCTAAAAATTTGGAGTTGAGTTTAAATGGGACCAACTTTCCTTTGAACGCGGCTTTTAAAATGCCCGCGACTGAACAATCTGGAGAAGCCATTTTCTTGGGCTATGGATCCGAATCGGATTTTGAAGGAAAAGCACTTGCAGGCAAAGTTGTTGTTGTTTTAGGTGGAAGTGCAGCAGGGCAAGATCCAGGGCAAATGTTCCAAAGTAGTAGTGAAAAAATGGAGCGGGTTAACAGTTCAGGTGCAGCTGGTCTTGTTGAACTTGTTGGGTTTGAAGAAGGCATGTGGACACGTATCAAACATTATTTAGGATCACAAACCGAAGTACAGGAACCAGGAACCATTTCAGCAGACACAGGTGAAATGTTCCATGTTTGGGTGAACACCACCAACAACTCAGGTTTTGAAAATGGAAAAACCATTTCCTATGCATTAAAATCAGATGGGCAGACCAAGAAAATAAAGTCTACCCAAAATGTAGTTGGAGTTATTGAAGGTTCTGACCCTAAACTCAAAAACGAATACGTAATCTACTCTGCCCATTATGATCATGTGGGCATTGGCCAACCAAATGCCGAAGGAGATTCCATTTACAACGGCGCCCGCGACAATGCAATTGGAACTACTGCCGTGCTTTCCATGGCTGAAAACTTGGGCAAATACCCAACCAAACGTTCTGCCTTGTTCATTTTGTTTACGGCGGAAGAAAAAGGGTTATTGGGAAGTGCATACTACGCCGACCACCCCGTGATTCCCCTAAATCAAATGTCGTATTGCTTTAATACCGATGGTGGGGGCTACAACGATACTTCTTTGGCCACCATTATTGGATTGGAACGCACCTCGGCCCAACCTTTGATTGAAAAAGGAGCTTCCACTTTTGGCCTAAAGGCCATTGGCGACCCAGCACCCGAACAAGGGCTGTTCGACCGAAGTGATAATGTAAGTTTTGCCCAAAAAGGGATTCCAGCACCTACCTACTCCACAGGCTTTCACAGTTTTGATGATGAAATTTTTAAATATTATCACCAAGCCAGCGATGAGGCCGACTCATTGGATTATGGCTATTTGCTCAAATTCTACCAGGGTTATGTATACACTGGCAGATTGATTGCCAACACCTCGGAGAAATTATTTTGGAACTCAGGCGATAAATACGAAGAGGCTGGAAAGGCATTGTATGGGATGAAGTAAATGATAAAAGTTAAGTTATACTGAATTCCTTCTAGCAGGAGTTCAGCATGACGATTTTATTCCTTTTCAAATTAAACATTACTGCGTCACCCTGAACTTGTTTCAGGGTCACATCCAGCCAATTTTCAATATAAGTTGCTAAAATATTTTATATCAGCCATTTGCAAATTTCATTTAATATTTAGATATTTATCTAAATAACTAATTTAAATGAATTCGCTGTTCAAGGCCCTTAATGACGAAACCCGAAGACAGATTGTGGAGCTCCTCAAAGAAAAGGACATGAACGCTGGGGAGATTTCGGAACGCTTTAATATTTCCAAACCCAGTATTTCGCACCATTTGGACATACTTCGGCAAGCCGATCTTGTAACCAGCGAAAAAAAAGGGCAGTTTGTGGAGTACTCCCTCAACACCACCATTTTGGAAGATTTGCTCAATTGGATACTAACCTTAAAAAAATAACTATGAACCTAAAAAAAGAACTTCCGATCATCGGCATTGTTTTACTTCCGTTTGTGTATTTGGCCTACATCTGGAACCAACTTCCGCAAGAAGTACCCCTGCACTACAACGCCCAAGGAGAAATAGACCGCTACGGGGACAAATCAGAACTCATCATGATTCCCTTTATGTTGCCCTTCCTCATTTACGTGCTCTTATTGGTGGTTCCCTACATCGACCCGAAAAAGCAGCTACAGAAAATGGGAAACAAATACCAATCCCTAAAATTGGTACTTACTTTAATCACATCTGCCTTGGCACTTTTTATCCTTTATTCCACCAAAGGTGGCAGTTTGAGCAATCCAAATTTTATCTTTGTAATCATCGGGGTCATGTATCTTATTTTCGGAAACTACTTCAAGACCCTCAAGGCCAATTATTTTATAGGAATCCGAACCCCTTGGACCTTGGAGAGTGAATATGTATGGAAAGAAACCCACAAACTAGGCGGTAAGGTTTGGTTTGTTGGAGGCATTGTGGCCATTATCAGCAGCCTAGTCCTCTCAGTAGAAACCAACTTTAAAGTATTTATGGGGATTACCATAATTATCGCATTGATTCCGATTATCTATTCTTATATGTTGTTCAAAAAGCAGAAAGAATAATTTTTGAAGGGCGCATTTCAAGTATTGCAGAATCCTTATCTTAGTTTGCAGCAAGCAAAATAGGATTATGAGGAAGTTATTCCCACTACTTTTGGTTTTGACCATTATTTCCTGCAACGAAAAACCGCCCGTAAAGGTAAGTTCGGTAGACCCTGTGAATTGGAATCAACGAAAAGTTTCCATTTCCGAAGCGGATTCCTTGTTGAATGGGATTTCCTATCTTTCTGTATACTCCGAAATTTATAGTGAAACGGAACATCGCACCCATAATCTTACGAGTACGATCAGCATGCGGAACACCAACCTTCGGGATACCATTTTTATCCGCAAAGCGGAATATTTTGATACCCACGGCAACTCCATCCGCACCTATTTTGATTTTCCCATCCACATTAAACCCATGGAAACCGTTGAAATTGTGATTGATGAGAAAGACCAAGAGGGCGGCACAGGAGCTAACTTTTTGTTTCATTGGAGCACAAAACCCAGCTCACACGAGCCTTATTTTGAAGGGGTAATGATTTCCACTTCGGGCCAACAAGGGCTTTCCTTTACCACCAAAGGCATTCGGGTAGAGTAGCCACACACCCAACCAATGTCATATAATTTCTGAAGGGATTGTGGTATCTTGTCTAAGGATTAAAACAACTCTTTGAGTTGTTCCAGTCTTAAAATTTCTACTGTATGACCGATCAGCAAATTGCCCATCAAGTGGTGCTGAAACCCATTGCCACAATTGCCGAAAAATTTGGGATTGATCCCGAAACCATTGATATGTATGGTAAATACAAAGCAAAAATTCCTCTGAATGCCATAGACCGCGTAAAGGCCAAAAACAGTAATCTAATTTTGGTTTCCGCTATTTCCCCTACTCCAGCTGGCGAAGGGAAAACCACAATGTCCATCGGGCTTTCCGAAGGGCTTAACCGATTGGGAAAGAAAACGACAGTCGTATTGCGTGAACCATCCTTGGGGCCCATTTTTGGAATTAAAGGTGGTGCAACTGGTGGGGGTTACTCCCAAGTATTGCCCATGGAGGACATCAATCTGCATTTTACAGGGGATTTTTCCGCCATTGAAAAAGCGCACAACCTTTTGGCTGCGATTATTGACAATAACATTCAGAGCAAGACCAATTCTGTAAGATTGGATCCTAGAACCATAGGTTGGAAACGGGTAATGGATATGAACGACCGTTCCCTGCGACATATTATTGTTGGGTTAGGTGGAACAACTTCTGGCGTTCCCCGTGAAACTGGTTTTGATATTACTGCTGCTTCTGAAATCATGGCGATTTTATGTCTAGCCGAAAGCTTGACCGATTTAAAACAACGACTGGGAAATATTTTTGTGGGCTACACTTTTGATAAAGAGCCTATTTATGCCAAAGATTTAAAAGCCGAGGGGGCCATGGCCGCTTTGTTGAAAGATGCCATAAAACCTAATTTGGTACAGACGATTGAAGGGAATCCTGCTATTATTCATGGTGGACCTTTTGCCAATATTGCCCAAGGTACCAACTCCGTAATTGCTACTTTGATGGGAATGACGCATTCCGACTACACGGTTACCGAAGCAGGTTTTGGCTTTGACCTGGGAGCCGAGAAATTCTTTGATATTAAATGCCAAAGCGCCGATTTAAAACCCAAAGCCGTGGTGCTAACCACCACCATTAGAGCCTTGAAATACCATGGAGGAGCGGATTTAAAATCCTTAACCGAACCTGATGTGGAAGCCCTGAAAAAAGGCTTGCCCAATTTGGAAAAACACTTGGAGAACATTACCAAGTTCCATGTGGTTCCCGTTATTGCCATCAACAAATTTATTTCTGATACGGATGAAGAGATTAAAGTCATCAAGGAACTAGCAAAATCCAAAGGTATTCGCGTTGCAGTTGCCGAGGTGTGGGCCAAAGGCGGCGAAGGTGCTTTGGAATTAGCGCAACATATAATCCACGTAGTGGAATCTGGTGCATCCGACTTTAAACCCCTTTACGATTGGAACTCCAGTGTTCAGGATAAAATCGCCACCATTGCCACCGAAATTTATGGGGCAGAATATGTGGATTACACTGCGAAGGCCAAGGCCAATTTGCGGAAAATTTCAGATTTGGGATTGGATAACTTACCTGTATGTATTGCCAAGACCCAAAAATCACTTTCGGACAACCCTAAACTGTTGGGACGACCCAAAGACTTTATCATTACCGTCCGCGAAATCGAGATTGCGGTCGGGGCAGGATTCTTGATTCCCATCACGGGTGACATCATGCGTATGCCAGGGTTGCCAGCGCATCCAGCATCCGAAGGCATCGACATTAACGATGATGGGGAAATTACAGGCCTGTTTTAATGATCTAAATTGTAATAAATGTCACCTCGAGCGCAGTCGAGAGGTCTCGACTGCCTCGAACTGACACCTTTGGGAAATTTGACAACTTAGATTTTCTGCAACCAGTAACGCATATCCACTTCTTTGGAGATGATATCTTTCACCTCTGAAAGTTTTACACGTTTTTGGTCCATGGTATCCCTGTGGCGAATGGTCACGGTATCGTCTTCCAAAGTTTGATGATCAACGGTAACACAGAAAGGCGTTCCAGCCGCATCTTGACGACGGTAACGACGACCTACGGCATCTTTCTCATCATAATCCACATTGAAATCCCATTTCAACTCATCCACCAATTTTTGGGCCACTTCTGGTAAACCATCACGCTTCAACAATGGAAGAACAGCTACTTTGTTCGGTGCCAAAACAGCAGGAATCTTCAATACAGTTCTGGTAGAACCGTTTTCCAATTCCTCTTCTTGCAAAGAGTTTGAGAACACGGCCAAGAACATACGATCCAATCCAATGGAAGTTTCAAGTACATAAGGCACATAACTCTTGTTTTCCTCTGGATCGAAATACTGTAGTTTTTTACCTGAATATTCTTCGTGCTTGCCCAAATCGAAATCGGTACGGGAATGGATTCCCTCCAACTCTTTGAATCCGAATGGGAACTTGAATTCGATATCAGCAGCGGCATCGGCGTAGTGCGCCAATTTTTCATGATCGTGGAAACGATAGTTATCTGATCCCATTCCTAAGGAAAGGTGCCACTTCATTCGTTTTTCTTTCCAGGCTTCGTACCACTCCATTTGGGTACCCGGTTTTATAAAGAATTGCATTTCCATCTGTTCAAACTCCCTCATACGGAAGATAAACTGACGGGCAACAATCTCATTTCGGAAGGCTTTACCAGTTTGGGCAATTCCAAAAGGAATCTTCATCCTTCCCGTTTTCTGTACATTCAAAAAGTTGACAAAAATACCTTGAGCAGTCTCAGGACGAAGGTACAGGTCCATGGCACTTTCTGCAGAAGCACCCAATTTGGTGCCGAACATCAAATTGAACTGCTTTACATCGGTCCAGTTTTTAGATCCAGTAAGCGGACAGGCAATCTCCAATTCCTCGATCAAGGCTTTCACATCGGCCAAATCCTCTTTCTCCAAAGACTGACCCATGCGTTTTAGGATGCTATCGGCTTTTTCCTGATAGTCTACCACCCTTTGATTGGTAGCCAAAAATTGCTCTTTATCAAAACTATCACCAAAACGTTTGGCAGCTTTGGTTACTTCTTTTTCGATTTTTGCTTCGATCTTGGCCACATAGTCCTCAATCAATACATCGGCACGGTATCGCTTTTTGGAATCCTTGTTATCGATCAAAGGATCGTTGAAGGCATCCACGTGGCCAGAGGCCTTCCAAGTGGTCGGATGCATGAAAATGGCCGCATCGATGCCCACAATGTTTTCATTGAGCTGCACCATGGCTTTCCACCAATATTCGCGAATGTTCTTTTTTAACTCGGCACCGTTCTGACCGTAATCATAAACTGCACTTAGTCCATCATAAATCTCACTGGATTGAAATACATAACCGTATTCCTTTGCGTGGGAGATAACCTTCTTAAAAATGTCTTCCTGATTTGCCATTGGGCAAAAATAGAATTTTACCTAAAAAGTAGCGTGTTATTTCAGCTCAAATTCTGAACTGGAAAGCAATCTTTCGTCCTCAAAAACATTTAAGGTGTAAATTCCTTCGGGCAAAGACCCTTCTGGAACGGTAATGGCATCACAAATACTGATTTCCTTGCCCGTATAAATCACCTCAACCTTTTTGCTGTAGATATTCCCACTTACAGAAACAGTGCTGGCATTATCCTCGATTACTGCCATATTGGGGTCCAAAAATTGTAGATAGAGCACTTTGATATCCCCTTTTGAGTTTGGGTCGCTCATAATGGTGACACAACCTCTTAATTTTTCAACAACGGAAGCTTTGTTCGTTTTAATAGGTCTGCCCGCCCTCAAACGAAATCCACTACCTTCCGCGTCTTGAAGTTTCAAATAACTCTTCACCCGCAATTCACGAGCCAGTTCTTTATTGGTTTCTCGAAGTAAAGACTCCGTGCGCTCCATATTGTTGGCCCTACCCCTGAGCTCTTCCAATTGTTTTAAGGTTTCGTCATAACGACTTGCCAACAAACTATTGTTATATCGAAGGAAGTTATTTTTCAATTTTAAACTATCGAAACTTAATTCGAGCTTGCGAAGTTCCTTGCGGGTTTCTTTCAGTTTGGTCAAACTAAAGTTCAATCGCCCTACGGAATCCATCAATTGTTGCACCCTGAACCTAGAAGTCTGCAACTCTATTTCATTCACCTCGTTCAACCCAGATAAACGGTCCACCTCAGCACGCATCAACGTAAGATCTTTCACTAAAAGCGACTTTTCCTGCTCCAAAAACAACATCTGGTTTTTGGATTGAGCATAGCTGTAATAAAAGGCAATGAGAATACCCACAATGACCGCTACCAATGCGGCAAAGATAATCTTGTAGTTGAAATTGTTATCTTGGGGGTTCATGTGGTTGACAGACTACACTTAGATGTATGAGATTTTGATACCAAAAAGGTTGGCTAAGATAATAAACGAGATTAACAACATCCTATTGCCAAAGGCATGTTTTGGATGTAATGCTCAATTATATAGGGGAGAAAACGTTTTGTGTGCCGTTTGTCGACATGATGTGCCGCTCACCGATCACAACTACCTGACAGAAAACGCCGTGGACCGTATTTTTTATGGAAGAATACCAATAAAAAAGGCTGCTTCGTTCGTTTTTTTCTCCAAAAATGGCCTTGTAAAAAATTTATTGCATTGGTTAAAATATAAAAACCAAGAGGGCATTGGCGAGTTTTTAGGTGACTGGTGTGGAGCTTCCCTTAAAGATGACGAGGCACTAAAAAACATCGATTTAGTGGTTCCCGTTCCTTTGCACCCCAAAAAACAAAAGAAACGAGGGTACAACCAAGTAAGTCAATTTGCGCAGAAGATTGCCGAAAATCTTGGAGCAGAATTTCGGGAGGATTTACTACTAAAAGTGACAAACACGAAAACACAAACCAAAAAAGATCGGCAATCGAGATGGTTAAATTCCAAAGACGCTTTTGATCTTAACCTAACTTCAAATAAAAATTACCAACACATTCTTTTGGTGGATGATGTGATCACTACGGGTGCTACTATCGAATCCTGTGCTAAGAAGTTACTGCAACTAAAAGGAGTAGAAGTTTCCGTTTTGAGCATGGCGGTAGTACCTCAGGGTTAAATTTTATTAATCTTTGTCCCAATTTTTAAATTAGTTGTTTCTTTGTCGCACATTGATTTTAAGCATGGTGTACTTAAAAAAATTGTTCGGTCTCCTATTTTTTACCTTTTTGGTTCTTGCCCTTTGGCAATGTGCCAAGCGAGGTTCCCCGAGTGGTGGTCCAAAAGATGTTACGCCCCCACAACTTTTAAGGGCTGAACCAGAAAATTTTACCATAAATTTTAAGGAAAAGAAAATCCGACTCTATTTTGATGAGTTGATCAAACTTCAGGATGCACAAAATCAATTGGTTGTTTCCCCTCCGTTTAAAAACCCTGCCGAGGTTAAACCAATGGGCACCGC
Source organism: Flagellimonas zhangzhouensis (assembly GCF_900102925.1). Lineage (GTDB taxonomy): Bacteria > Bacteroidota > Bacteroidia > Flavobacteriales > Flavobacteriaceae > Flagellimonas > Flagellimonas zhangzhouensis. Next base: position 385,583 of record NZ_FNKI01000001.1, read on the forward strand.
GAGCAAGTATATTGAGGTTATCATAAAAGACACGCTTCGGGAAAACACCACTTATACCATCAACTTTGGGCAAAGTATTGTGGACAATAATGAAGGAAATCCCAATAATTTTTTGACTTACGTTTTCTCCACTGGCGATTATATTGATTCACTCACCGTCTCTGGTGCCGTCAAAGATGCTTTTAACAGAAAGCCAGATGAATTTATCAGTGTGATGCTTTACGAAATGGACAGCACCTATACTGATTCCACGGTATATAAAAGTCCGCCTCTTTATTTAACCAGTACAGGTGACAGCCTTCCATTTTTTGAGCTTAAAAATTTGAAGGCAGGAAAATATGCGCTGTTTGGGTTGAAGGATGTAAATAAGAACAACAAATTTGACCAAGGCCAGGATAAAATCGGGTTCGTGGAAGATACCATTACCTTGCCTACTGATTCCATTTATTTATTGAATCTTTTTCGGGAAGAATTGAATTACAAGGCAACCGTCCCCAGTTTTTTGGCCAATAACAAGATTATCTTTGGTTTTCAAGGCGATGAAAAGGAAATGAAAATTGAAACCTTGACCCAACTACCAGATTCGGTTCGCACCAAAATCATCAAAGAAAGAAATAAGGATACATTGAACTATTGGTTCACTCCCACAGAATTGGATTCCATCATCTTCACTGTGACCAATGAAACCGCTGCGGTAATTGATACATTTACCGTTAAGCTACGTGACCTACCAATGGATTCGCTCAAGTTAACTTCCAGTGTTCAACGAAAGTTTAATTTGGAGGACACCTTTAGTATTATGGCAAACACGCCAATTACTGAAGTGGATACAAGTCTTATTACCTTAAATGTTAGTGATTCCATTCCAATGCAGTATTCCTATGCTTTAGATTCGTTGGAGAATAAGATAGATTTTGACTTTGAGGCGGAACCTAATAAAAAATATTCCTTCTCGTTGTTGCCAGGAGCCGTTACAGATTTCTTTGGGATACAAAATGATACGTTGGATTACAACCTTTCCACGGGAAGTTTAGCTGACTACGGAAATCTAATAATAACTTTGGGAGGCGATGTGAAATTTCCCATACTTGTACAACTTACCAATGAAAAAGGGGAGGTAAAGCGTGAAATAAAAGCAGTTGAACCTCAAGAGTTTGAATTTAACAACTTGGATCCAGGAGAATATATTGCACGTGTAATTTTTGATGCCAATGAAAATGGAAAATGGGATACTGGGAATTACCTGAAAAAAATACAACCCGAACGAATCAGTTATTATCCTGGAGTTATAAAAATAAGAGCCAATTGGATTGATAGACAAAATTTTATCCTTTCAAATTAAAATCGTCTCGATCCTCCAAGAATTTTAGTTTTTCCCTAATTGTGGTGATGTGTTCTTTTTCCAAAGTCGCGTAAAGCACTTCTTCTTTTTCGGAATAGGTCAATGGCTCTCCCAACACATCATAAACAGCCGAATGACCTGGGTATTCGTATCCTAGACCATCTTTACCCAAACAATTCACTCCAACAGCATAAGACATATTCTCGATGGCTCGTGCTTTTAACAAGGTATCCCAAGCGTTTATACGTCGAATTGGCCAATTGGCCACATAGATCAAAACATCATAATCGGAAGTGTTTCTTGCCCAAACGGGAAAACGGAGGTCATAACAAATCAACGGACAAATTCGAAATCCTTTGTACTCCAAAGTCAATCTTTCGGTTCCAGCTTTGTAGACTTTGTCCTCACCTGCTAAAGTAAAGGTGTGCTTTTTATCATAAGTTTTAAAAGTACCGTCTGGGTACACAAAAAATAAACGGTTATAATATAATTCACCTTCTTGAATTACCACACTACCAACTAGGGCAGTATCTTTTTGAATGGCCAAATCTTGCATCCATTGAACAGTTTTCTGCCCCTCACTACTATCCAAATTCTGTGGCGTCATGGTAAACCCCGTGGTAAACATTTCAGGGAGAATTATCAGATCCACATCTTTAGATATGGCATTGATTTTTTCCTCAAACATGCCTCTATTCTTTTGAGGATTCTCCCAATGCATGGGAGATTGAATCAGCGCTATTTTGAGGGTTAATGACATTTATTTCTGTTCTAACAGTTGTACAAAATCTTGATTGTTTTGTTCCAAGGCATGGTCCAAGGCACTCTTTCCTTTGGCATCTTTATCTCCTGTAGTGGCGCCATTGGCCAATAACAATTCAGCAATATCCATCTTGTTGAACATTACAGAATAAATTAGACAGTTGGCTCCCATGGCATTTTTTTGGTTTACATTGGCTCCTGCCTCAATCAAAGATTTTGCGATATTGGCATAACCCTTAAAGCAAACCCCCATTAAAGCCGTGTTTCCAGAACCATCCAATGCATCTACTTTTGCACCTTTTTCCAATAAATAATCAACCACATTTTTATGCCCGTAATAAGCCGCCAATAATAACGGGGTGGACCCTCTTTGGTCTTGAGATTCCAACAACTTTGGCTCCTCTTTTAAAAGTATTTCGATGGCATTAAGATTACCACTTCGAATCTGATTAAAAAACTCTTCTTTATTGCTCATAGGACTGTTGAAAGTTATAAAAAAACTGCCACAACCTAGATGGGTCATGGCAGTCTTTAGTTTTAATTTTCTTTTTCTTTTTTCCGTTTAAATTAGGCTACATCAAAACGGTCTAGATTCATTACTTTGGTCCAAGCGGCCACAAAATCTTTAACAAATTTTGCTTCTGATCCAGACTCAGCATATACTTCTGCTAAGGCGCGTAAGATAGAGTTGGAACCAAATACAAGATCCACTCTTGTTCCAGACCATTTAAAATCGCCTGTCTTACGGTCAACACCTTCGTAAAGTGATTTTTCTTCATTGGCAGCCTTCCATTCGGTAGACATGTCAAGCAAGTTCACAAAGAAATCGTTGCTCAACACACCAATGTTATCGGTAAACACTCCATGTCTTGAACCATCAAAGTTGGCACCAAGTACACGCAAACCACCAACAAGAGCAGTCATTTCAGGGGTAGTAAGCGTCAATAATTGTGCTTTGTCCACCAATAAATGTTCTGCAGGAACTTTTATTCCCTTAACCACATAGTTTCTGAAGCCATCGTACGGTGTATTCAAATAGTCAACTGAATCAATTTCAGTTTGTTCTTGAGTTGCATCGTTACGGCCAGGTGTAAATGGAACTTCAGTTGGCACACCAGCATCGCTAGCTGCTTTTTCAACTGCTGCACTACCCGCCAAAACAATCATATCGGCCAAGGAGATTTTCTTACCTCCACTAGCATTGCTATTGAATTCATCTTTTATTCCTTCAAGAACAGATATGGTTTTGTCGGTTCCCTTGTTTACTTCCCAACTTTTCATTGGCTCCAAGTTGATACGTGCTCCATTGGCACCACCACGTTTGTCTCCTCCGCGGAAAGTTGCTGCGGATGACCAAGCAGTATACACCAAATCAGAAACGGAAACTCCAGATTCCAATACTTTTGCTTTCAACGCTTTTACGTCTGAAGCATCAACCAAGGTATAGTCCACTGCTGGAATTGGATCTTGCCAGATCAATTCTTCTTTTGGTACTTCTGGTCCTAAATAACGGGAAACAGGCCCCATATCACGGTGAGTCAACTTATACCAAGCACGAGCGTAAGCATCTGCGAAAGCATCAGGATTCTCATAGAATTTACGTGAAATTTTCTCGTAGGCAGGATCAAAACGCAACGAAAGATCCGTAGTCAACATAGTTGGTTTTCTGTTTGGCCCACCGAACGGATCTGGAATAATGGCTTCGGCATTTGAAGCTACCCATTGGTGTGCTCCTGCTGGAGATTTGCTCAATTCCCAATCGAATTCGAACAAGAACTTAAAGAAATCGTTGCTCCATTTCACTGGGGTAGATGTCCAGATTACTTCCAATCCAGAAGTAAAGGCATCTGAACCTTTTCCTGAACCATTTTTATTTTCCCATCCAAAGCCCTGTGATGCCAAATCTGCTGCTTCAGGATCCGCATCCATCATTACTTTATCACCATCTCCATTACCGTGTGTTTTTCCGATAGTGTGACCTCCAGCAATCAATGCTACGGTTTCTTCATCGTTCATGGCCATACGCTCAAATGTTTCGCGAATGTCATGTGCAGCGGCAACTGGATCAGGATTACCATCTGGTCCTTCTGGGTTTACGTAAATCAATCCCATTTGCACTGCTGCCAATGGATTTTCGATTTCACGTTCTTCTTTATTATGTTGGTAACGGCTGTTTGGCGCATCACTCGTTGCCAACCATTCGGTTTCGTTACCCCAATATACATCTTGGTCCGGTTCCCAAACATCTTCACGACCTCCAGCAAAACCAAAGGTTTTAAATCCTGTTGATTCCAAGGCCACGTTACCGGCCAAAATCATAAGGTCTGCCCAAGATATTTTTTGACCGTATTTTTGTTTGATAGGCCACAATAAACGACGGGCTTTATCCAAACTCACGTTATCTGGCCAAGAGTTAAGAGGCGCAAAACGTTGCTGTCCACGTCCACCACCACCACGGCCGTCTTGTACACGATAGGTTCCAGCACTGTGCCATGCCATTCGGATAAATAAACCTGCATAACTACCAAAATCTGCTGGCCACCAATCTTGTGAATCGGTCATCACATTCAACAAATCCTGTTTAAGGGCTTCATAATCTAACTTCTTAAACTCTTCCGCATAGTTGAAATCTTCTCCGAGTGGATTTGATTTTTCTGAATGCTGGCTCAATAGTTCCAACTTCAGTCGGTTGGGCCACCAATCCTCATTTTGTGTGCCTCCACCGGCAACGTCACTTAAAAATGGGCATTGACTTGCATCTGCCCCGTTTGCCATTTCTTTACTCATGATAGTATGTTGTTTAAATTATAGATTCTGCTCTTGTAAAAATACAAATTAGCCAACCTGAAAAATAGATAACCAATATTAAAATACTATTAAAAAATAGATATTCTCTATGCTAAAAATACAGTGTCGAACTTTTTTATAGTGGTGATTGTGTGCTATTTAAATTTAAGAAATTCTGGACAATCTAAAAGTGTAATTTGATTGAATTTCAACTAAACATCCTACATAATAGCACGTTATAACTTATGGGAATAAAAGAAAGGCCGCATGTTCGAAACCTACCAAAAACTATAAGTTTTCCTTAACATTAATTGGCATTCTCTTGATATAAGAATAGGTTATGACTTTCTAATTTTGGGTAAACACTAAAACAGTCTAAAAATGAAAACAATAAAAGCAATTGCCTTAATGGCCGTTCTGTTGGTTGGAACTGGAGCCATGGCACAAAATAGCAAAGACAAAAAATTGATGGAGGATGCCAAAAAGGCCAAATCTTCACTTTTGGAAGCTGCTCCCAACCTAGATGGATTTTTTAATAATTCTGCTGGATATGTAATTTTTCCGAATGTGGGAAAAGGTGGGTTTATTATTGGTGGAGCATCTGGTAATGGTGTGGTTTACGATGGTGGAACTGCCATTGGTATGGCCGACCTTAAAAAATTGAACATTGGGTTGCAAGCTGGTGGGCAAGCGATAATCGAAGTTATCTTTTTTGAATCCGATGTGGACTTGGAACGCTTTAAGAAAGGTGATTTTCAGTTTGCGGCTGAAACTTCGGCAGTTGCCCTTAAATCGGGTATTGCCTTTAACGCCAAATACAAAGATGGCGTAGCTGTTTTTGCATTGCCAAAGGCTGGCCTTATGGCCGATGCCTCGGTAGGCGGACAAAAATTTGGTTATAAAGCTTTTTAAGTTATACCAACAAAAAAAAGTAAAGCCCCTTTAAAGGGGCTTTTTTAGTGCTATTAGTTTCGTTGGCCAGGCGTAAAATCTTGTGGTGCTTGTTGGGGCAAGTTTATGGTTCCCGCGTCACCTGTATCATTATAAATGGTCCATTCCGAAAACGTATATATAGAGTTGGCTTTAACAACATCCATATTTCTAATGGCCCTTCCATCTTCAAATTCGTGGTTGGTGCCTGAGCCATCTTCTCCGATAATTCCAAATACATCGATAACGGTTCCAAAAGGATCAACCAATTCTAAATTATCATCTCCATTGGAGTCGGCAGGACTATTGGTGCCCACACCCAAATCAGGAGAAAATCCATAGACCAATTCAAACTCTGTGGCATTTGGTGAAATAACCAATGTGCTTTCTGGCCCTATTATCAAACCCGACAAATCAATAGTAGAACTAACTTCGATATTATCATTTGTATATCTACGCAGTGACCATAAGTTTAAATCCAAAGGTTCTGAACCTGCGTTGTAGAGTTCAACAAAACGGGCACCCGAATTATTTTCAGGGTCGGCCAATTCGGAAATGAAAATTAGATCAGAAGTAAATTCGGTGATAATTTCTGGGCAACGCTCTTGGTTGAAATCCACATCGTCCAAATCACGAATCACCAATTGGGACTTGTTTTTGTCCCGAAGTAAAACTCCTGTGATTGTACCATTCTCTGTAGGTAATGGCTCGGATTGAAAATCAGCATAACCACTATTTAATATGGCCAGCACATTCTCTTCGCAATTTTGAATATGCCTTTCGGTTTCTTCTTGAGCTAAAGCAAAAAGTTCGCCCAACTCCTCATCCACAAATTCAACATCCTCCAATTGTACCAATATGTTGGGAGACAAACTATCAATTTTAGAAATTGTAGATAGCAAAGGTTGGATAGTCAAATCGTCTTCACAGGCCAGAAAAACATGCTCTTTTACTTTTGGGGCGGGCAATCGTCCAACTGAAATATTTCCAAAGGAAGAGAACACACTGCCTATCAAAATATTCTCATTTTTCTTTTGTAAATACAAATCCTTTAGCTTGATGAGCACTTTGCTACCGATTGGAAATTGAAGATGAGATTCTCGTAAATCCATTTCCAGCTGAAGACCTTTGGTTGGATTAACGGGAGCATCTTGCAGAAATACCACATTAAAAAAGTTCCCTGCTTTATCCGATGAAATTATGTAACCTTCAATTACAAGGTTCTCTTGAACTTGAACGGTCTCTTCCGTTGCCATTTGATCAAGATTGGCAAAGCTGAAATTGGATTTCAATTCTGAACTACATAATCTTTGAAGCTCATCGAACTCTTTACCCTCTGTACAAGAAAACTGAATCAATAGCATTAAGCATGCATAAATATATATTGTGTTTTTCATGATGTTGTTTTTAAAAACTGATTGCTAAATTCAAAAAGTAAGTGCGCCCGTAGCCATACCAATATTTGGGTCCGAATGAAGGGCTGCCGCTCAAATTGTCCTGCCTCATTTGTCCAAAATTTCCGTTTCGACTTTGTTCATATCCTCCAGTTCTAAATACAGCATCAAAAAGATTGCTCACACTTGCAAAAGCACTGATGTATTTACCTCCCAACAACCAAGATTTTCCACCTACCAAATTCAATAGGTAGATATCTTCCATTTTATTTTGAGCTAATAAGTTTTCTATATTTTCCTCGGATGCATCAGGGAATTTTTTACCCGTTTTAGGGTCGATTTTAAAACTAGCCGTTCTAGGAATAGTCGAAATATTGATGAAATTATTAGTGAGATAATTGGTGGTGGCACCCACCCACCAATACTTTGGAGAACGATATTCCACTCCAATTGCTAATGCGGTTTGAGGACCTTGCGCCAATTTCAAGCCCTTTAATTGGGCAAAGCCCAAATCACTATACCCATCCGTTGATATAAGGTCTTCTTCTGGACTGGAAGTGTCAAAATTGATTTGAACCATAGGATCACTGGCATAAGTATACTCGCCAATATTTCCTGCTGCGGTCAATTTTACACTTGATGAGGCTTCGTATTCAAAACCAAATTCAATGCCTTTGTGAAGTTTGTCCATTCCTGTAATCACCTCTTGCACAAAATCGGATCCCAATCCTGTATCTGTAAAAAAGAAATTGATATCGGTTTCATGTTGAAATCGGGTATAAAAAGCACTAGCTCGGCCTGTAAGATTGGGTAAACGAACAAAATAACTCAGATCAACGCTTACTACTGTTTCTGCCTGTAGATCATTTACAATTCCATGATTTTCCCGTGGATTGATGAAAATATTCTGCAAGGTTGGAGGTCGTTCCAAATAGGCTGCATTTGCAGTAAACCAATGTCTCCCTGAAAGAAAATAGGTAGCTCCACCTTTGTAAGCAAGATTAGAAAATGAAACGTTCTCCCCTTTACCTAACGAATTTTCAGCGTAGCGTTCATTTAGGAAAAAGCCTGTACGCTGGGTTTCGAAAGTAGAGAATGCCGCTGATGCAAAACCGCTCCATTTATCCAAAGTCAATTCCACTTGACCAAAGCCTTCCCATTTTGAAGTATCCAGATTATAATGGTAATTGAATTTATCTCCTTTCGTTTTTTGAAGACTTCCTTGGGCATCGTTAAGTGTGTTTGAAAAGGTATCCAAGTCCTCATGATAGCTCGCCCCAAGCAAATCGAAAATCTCTGCATAGTTTTCGGATGCCGTAATCATGTAGTTTCCTCCAACTCCAATTTTCAACCAATTGTTCACCGAATAGTTAAAGGTGCCAGATGCGGCAATAGTTTGATCTTCAACAATATCATCGTAATGCAAGTACGAAGCTTTGGGTCCAAAATTTTTATTGGCGGTGTATAAAGATTCCCATGACATTTGTGGATGCTCCAAGATTGCTTCTTTGGCCAAATTAGCATTCGTAAAATCTGCTCCAAACGAACCATTGATATAATAACTGGGAAGATATCTGTAGTACGTTGGGTCTGGATTTGGTGCATTGTAATAGCCAAGTCTACTCCTAGAATTAATTCCTGTTTGGTAATAGCCTCCAATATTCAAATTCCATTTTTCCTGTTCCAAAGTATAGTTGACCATAAAAACAGGTTCTGAAATTTCACGTTCCCTTGAATTGCGAATTTTGTCATCTTGATATCCCCAATAAGGATTATATCTGTTGCCCATCAGCTGATAAACTTCATCCGAAACTGCTGCTGAACGACCTCGGCGGTTTCTTGCCCACATACCTGTAATTGAAATACTATGTTCGGAATTCAATTGATATTCTACCGAGCCAAAAAAAGAGTAGGCATCGTATAATGTACCTTCTACATATCCTTCTTCAGCCCATCTCCTGGAGGCTGAAACGGAATAAGTCATCCCATTTTCTTGTGCTCCAGAATTATAGGTCGCCATAAGTCTGCTCCGATAGGTTCGATTACTGGAGGAGGCTGAAAGTCGAATCCCTGGTCGCATTCCCGAAGGCCGTGTATTGATGTTGGTATTCCCTAAAATCCCACCAAAGGTGACTGGATTAATGGCCAATCCGTTGGTGAATTCTTGATTTCTGGTCACATCGTTAAGTCCTCCCCAATGGTTCCATTGAGGGCGACCATCAAAAAATTTGTTCATGGGTACGCCGTTAATAAGTACCTGACCATTTCGGGAATCATAACCACGTACTTTAAAAAAGGCTTGGCCAAAATCAAAGGCGGCACGATTCAAATAAACATCACGGGTAGATTGTAATAAACCCATAGAGCCTGAAACGGATTCGAAATCATCCAGAAGATCACCATCGGTTAGTGTGATGAGATTATCGGTTTTTTCAAATTGAATGTCCCGTTCTAAATAAATTTTACCCAAGTTGATGGGGCTCCCCTCTAAATACAGGGAAAATTCTTTGTGGAGATAATCTTTAGCAGCAACTTCTACAATAAAATCTCCTTGGACGGTAGCAGAAAGTTCAAATTCTCCTGAAGCATTGGTTAAAAAGGTTTGTGAATTCCCTTGAAGGGCAATCGTAGCGTTTGAAATGGGCTTGTTTATCCCTTTTTCATACACACTACCAGTAATGACAGTGCTTTGTTGACCGAATATACAGCAACACCCCAGCACCGTCATGAGCATAGTTGTTCTCATAACTTATTTGTAGGTTAAATTCTAAATTTGGGGTTGTAATTGCTGTACAGAGTTTGCAAAAAGCGAGCAATCTTACTTATTTTAGCTACAAAATCAAAATATAATGCGATTATTAATATGCCTACTTGTATTAATATCGACCTCACTTTATGGACAACAGTCCAAAAATTTTACGTTAAGAACCATAGCGTTTTACAATTGCGAAAACCTTTTCGATACGGAGAATGACTCACTTACCTTTGATGATGACCGAACTCCTGAGGGCAGGTATCATTGGACAACGGAGCGCTATTGGCAAAAAGTTGAACATCTCTCCAAGGTTATTTCCCAAATTGGTAAAGAGACTTCCAAAACGTCTCCTGATATTGTTGGACTTTGCGAAGTGGAAAACCGAAAAGTGGTTGAGGATTTGATTGCCCACGCCGATCTTGTTGAAAAGGATTATGGCATTGTGCATTTTGATTCACCAGATGAACGAGGGATAGACGTGGCTTTGTTGTTCAAAAAAGCTTCTTTTTTACCTACTTCTTTTAAAAGTCATCGCCTTTTATTGTTTGATGATATGGGTGATAGGGAATACACACGTGACCAATTGGTGGTTGGCGGTATTATGGACGAAGAGGAAATTCATTTTATTGTGAACCATTGGCCATCACGAAGGGGAGGGTCAGCTAAAAGTCAACCACTGCGGATTAGAGCAGCGCTGCTGAACAAACGCATCATGGATTCCATTCAACGGTTGAATCCAGATGCCAAGATAATTTCTATGGGAGATTTGAACGACGACCCTATTGATGACAGCTTAAAAAAGATTTTAAAAACCAAAGGGAACATAAAACAAGTAGATAGTGTTTCCCTATTCAATCCTATGGAAAAAATGTTCCGAAAAGGGGTTGGATCCCTTGCCTATCGAGATAAATGGAATCTTTTTGACCAGATTTTCATGACCTCTAGCTTGTTGGATGAATCCCATCAAAAACTTTCGTATTGGAAAGCAGGCATATTTGCACCCAGCTTTATGCGCACAGAAAATGGTCGCTTTAAAGGCTATCCTTTACGGACATATTCGGGTGGAACCTACACTGCAGGATACAGTGATCACTTCCCTACTTATTTGTTTTTGATAAAGAAGTCTGATTAAAAAGATTCCTGCCTACGCAGGAATTAATTTACCCCAACCACTGTGACCAAGGCAAGCGGCTCAAGATCAATAAAAGACCCAATCCGTAAAAAATGGCGATGGTCTTAAACTTTTTGTCGCTTTCCATGAACTTTTTGTGACGAGACCACCCAATGGTAATCAAAGCCAAAGCAATAATATTGATAAAAGGATGTTCCAAGGCCAATAAACGGGCAGGAGCGTTCAATCCGCCCATTCCCAATGCCTGAATGGCCTTTAATCCATTGGCACTTGTAAAATATAGGATTAGCCCAACTAATAACTGAATATGGCTCAGAATAAGCGCAAAGAGGCTCACACGAAGATCCTTGTGCATGGTAAAGTCTTTTTTGCCCATCCATCCGATTATGGCATTAATGGTAGCCAAAACCAAAATGGCCAAAACAACATAAGCTAGGTAAGAGTGCAGGTTTTTAATGATTTCCATAGGGTATAGTTTGAGGCTTAAAAGTACGGAATTTTGAACATAAAAAAAGTCCCTTGCTAGCAAGGGACTTTAATTTTATACTTAAAAGCGTTTCTTAGAATCTGTAACGCAAACCTACGTTCCAAGTTCTACCGAAGCCCCAGAATACGTTGTTTCTTACGTTAACACCGTTCCAAGTTTCATCTCCAGCTTCTGCTTCTCTGTTAGAAGTAGCTTCAGAAATATATACTTCGTTGAATACGTTATTCACGTTCAATCTCAAGTTTAGGTATTTGCTCTTTTCTTTACCCAAAGTCATGCGGTAAGAAAGACCAGCATCGAACAAATCGTAAGCAGGCAACTTCAACTGAAAGTCTCCACCATCAGGTTGTCCATCAGAATCTTGATCTTGCAAATCCAATACATCAAACTGAGCATAAAGATCAGCAGCGTGGTACCAGCTAGCATCGAAGAACAAGTTCTCTACTGGCTCGATAGTTGCTCCCAATCTCATAGTTGTTTGTGCAGCGTCATCTACTTTTTGACCATCCAAAATAATATTGGCTTGACCTACTTCATTTTGACCATCGTCATAAACAGTACCTAGAGGGTTACCAGAGTATTCCCAATTACCCAAAGACAACATACCTGTGAAAGTCAACCAGTGAGATGGGCGAGCAGTGAAATCAACTTCAACACCCATGTGTACCTGCTCTACACCATCGTAGTTGGCAGTACCTTGAAACAATTGGTTTCCTTGATCATCAGTAATGGTTACACCGTCAGTCAAGTACCTGTCACTCCAAGAAGTTCTGTACAAGTTAACATTAGCACTGAAGAACTGGCTTCTGAAACCGTATCCAACCTCAACACCCAAAATTTTCTCGTTTTGGTAGTTCTCGTTGATATCGTTAACAAAGTTCAAGAAAATAGCATCGAAAATAGGTTGTTTTAGGTAGTAACCAGCATTTGCGAACACATTGTGTTTTTCGTTGATGTTGTAGTTCAAACCACCTTTAATGTTACCCCCTACGATGTTTACCCAATCAGTTTCTTGCTCTGGATCGGAATCCAAGTAGTTGAAGTAATCGATTCTTTTGAATCCTTGGTTAGAAATACCACCTTGCAAGAAGGCAGAAATCTTATCAGTTTTGTACTCTACTTGACCGAAAGCACCCAACCACTGAACTTTACCATCATTGTAGTAATCGATTTTGGTTTCGTCATCTACATTTTTGAATACATTCCAAATGTTTCCAATAGTAGGAGCGTAAGTGTTTGTTGTAAAGTTGTACGTATTGTTGATGTCATCGTTGTCTACATAAACATCAGCACCCATAAGATCTACCAATCTTCTGTAGTGGATACCTTTATAAGTTCTGGCATCTACTCCTAGATCAAAAGACCAGTTCTCGTTCACATCGTTGTGGAAGTTGATAATGGTACCAAACCAGTTGTGAGAGTTCATAGAAGAACGTTGGGAGATACCATTTTCAGGTCCTCTTGTAAATCCGTACTCATCAACAAACCCGTAGCTGTTGGCGTTACCGTTAACGAACATTCCTTGGTACATTGGATTACCTCCTCCAGTGTACCCTTCTCTTGGCACACCAAAATCAGGAATGTTGGCACCGCTGTTCCATGCAATGATATCATCAATACGAACGTGTCCGTTTGCGTCTTTAAATTGGCCTGAATAAGATTGACCACCGTTGATTCTACCAATTGAACCAATAGAACCACCACGACCTAGTGAAGCGTAAACCACTGAAGACAAAGTAGATTTGTCAGACATTTTCCAGTCCCAGTTGATCATAGCTTTTGGCTTGTGGTAGAAGTTACCAGAGAAGGTATCTTCTTTTCCGTTTCTATAACCATAGTCAGAGTTGTAGCGGATATTAGGATCCACTCCATTGTTTCCGTACCTGATGTAGTTAGAGATAGATTCAGCATAACCTCTTTGGAAGTGTTGCTGAGGAGCACCAGTTACCATAAATTGGAAATCGTGCTTGTCGTTTGGTCTATATCCTAAAGCTACAAAATAGTTGTAAGCTTCAAAAGGAGTTCCTTGTACGTATCCATCACCAGCAGAACGACCGAACATGGCACTTACAGAAAGTCCATTTTCCATCAAACCAGTGTTGTAAGATACTGTAGTTTTTAAGTAATCGTTGTTACCCAAAGTAGCAGCCACAGCACCACCTTCTTTGTTATCGGCAGCTTTTGTAAGAATGTTAATGGTACCACCCACAGAAGAGATAGCCAATTTGGAAGAACCAAGACCTCTTTGTACCTGCATAGCAGAAGTTACATCAGAAAGACCAGCCCAGTTACTCCAGTAAACCCATCCGTTTTCCATATCGTTTACAGGTACACCGTTGATCATAACAGCAGTGTTTCTTTGGTCGAAACCACGAACGTTGATTCTGGCATCACCAAAACCACCCCCTTGTTTAGTAACATAAATGGAAGGAGTAGATCTCAAGATTTCAGGAAATTCCTGAGCACCCAATTTTTCCACAATTTCAGAGGCTCTAATAGTAGATACTGCAACAGGAGTTTCACGCTCTTTTGCAATATCCATTACCCCAGTTACCACAACTTCTCCAAGTTCTTGTGCGTCTGGCATCAATACAATGGTACCTACGTTACCAGTAGAAGAGAAAGAAACTTCCTTGTCTAAAAATCCGATGTAAGAAACAACCAAGATTCCTGAGCTTTGACTTACTTCCAAAGTAAAGTTTCCATCAAAGTCTGTTGATGTACCAATGCTGGTTCCTTTAACCATTACACTAGCACCTGGTAGTGGTCCGCCTTGGTCACCGTCGGTTACCGTACCAGTAAGAGTTCCTTGAGCAAATGCCATTGCGGAAAACAAAATAGCCGCAAAAGCCAAGTAGATTCTTTTCATTTAATTCAGTGTTTAAGTGTTTAATTAGCGCTGCAAATGTGCTGTATTTTCAACACACCGCGATTAAGCAAAAGTTAAAATCGCGCTAATATAGTTAACACTAAATTAACAAACAAAAACCCCTGACAAACAAATGCTTAGGCTTTTTACCCAGAAATGAAAACCTGATAATTTAACCCTTAAAAAAATGTAAAAGCTGCATTGTGGAGCTATCGTGTTTACCAATCTCGGAATTTTCGATGTCTCCCAAAATATTTTTGGCAAGTTGTTTTCCGAGCTCAACACCCCATTGGTCGAAGCTAAAGATGTTCCAAACCACCCCTTGCACAAAGATTTTATGTTCGTACAAGGCAATTAGTGCACCCAAACTTTTTGGCGTCAGCTTATCAATTAATAAGGTATTGGTAGGCTTATTGCCTTCGAACACTTTAAAAGGAAGTAGTTTTTCAAGCTCAGCACCCGACATTCCCTGACTTTCCAGTTCTTGTTTTACCTCATCTGCAGTTTTTCCGTTCATTAAGGCTTCGGTCTGGGCGAAGAAATTGGCCATCAATTTATTGTGGTGGTCCACATCGCCGTGAAGGGATTTTTTATATCCGATGAAGTCTGTTGGAATCAATTTGGTTCCTTGGTGAATTAATTGGAAGAAAGCGTGCTGAGAGTTGGTCCCTGGTTCTCCCCAAATAATGGTGCCAGTTTCATGTCCTACTCGATTACCAGCTCTATCCACACTTTTACCGTTACTTTCCATAATTCCCTGCTGTAAATAAGCTGAAAAACGGCTCAAGTATTGGGTGTAAGGAATAATAGCCTCTGTTTCGGCACCATAAAAGTTATTGTACCAAACACTGATCAAAGCCAAGATCACTGGAATATTTTCTTCAAAGGCGGTTTCTTTGAAATGCACATCCATTTCATGGGCACCTGCCAACAGAGCATCAAAATTTTCATAGCCTATGGAAATCGCAATGGAAAGTCCAACCGCGCTCCACAATGAAAAACGGCCACCTACCCAATCCCACATCGGGAATACATTTTCACTGGCGATTCCGAATTCATCAATTTTTTCCAAATTGGTTGAAACGGCTGCAAAATGATGGGCAATATATTTTTCTGAGGCACTCTCCAAGAACCATTTTTTAATGGTCATGGCGTTGCTCAAGGTTTCTTGGGTGGTAAAGGTTTTGGAAACAATTACAAATAAGGTTGTTTCTGGATTCAGATCTTTTATGATTTCGTGAACGTGGTCACCATCCACATTGCTCACAAAATGCATTTTTAAGTGGTTTTTGTAAAACTTTAGAGCTTCAGCCACCATTACAGGTCCAAGGTCGGAACCACCGATTCCGATATTCACCACATCGGTAAATGCTTTTCCTGTGTATCCTTTCTTTTCACCAGAAATAACAGCTTCTGTAAAAGATTTGATTTTTGCTTTTACATCAAAAACCTCATCCACAATATTAACACCATCAACAAAGATCTGGTCTCCTTTTTCTGCCCTCAAGGCTGTATGAAGTACCGCTCGTCCTTCAGTCTGGTTGATTAAATCCCCTCCAAAATAACCTTCAATCGCTTTTGGAAGTCCAACTTCTTGTGCCAATTGCAGCAACAAGTCCAAAGTAGTATCGGTAATCCTATTTTTTGAATAGTCCACATAGAAATCGTTCCAAAGCAAAGAGAACTTTTTGCCTCTTTCTTCATCTTTGGAAAACAATTCTCTTAAATGTGTGCTCTTTGTTTCTTCGTAGTGGGCTTGAAGTTTTTTCCAAGCTTCAGATGTTGTAGGGTTGATTGTGGGTAATGCCATTACGGGTTATAGGTTATAAGATTTTCTTCGAGTTCGGGGGTAGCTTCAATCAATTCGATACAATCCAATTGATCGCGCAAGGGTTGAATGTATGCTAGATAATCGGTACGCAAGGAATCGGCAATAGGTTCTGCGGCAGGCAGTTCTTCTTTAAATGGATCTACTTGCCTTCCATTCTTCCAAAAACGGTAACACACGTGAGGTCCCCCTGTATTTCCAGTCATTCCAATCCAGCCAATCACATCCCCTTGACGTACAAAATCACCTCGTTTAACGTTTTGGGCTTTCATGTGAAGGTATTGGGTGCTATAAGTGCCGTTATGTTTGATCTTTACGTATTTGCCATTTCCACCTCTGCGTGTAGATTCAGTTACGGTTCCATCTGCGGTAGCTACAATAGGTGTTCCGATGGGTGCAGCAAAATCAGTACCTCTATGCGGTCTTACTTTATTTCCATAATAAGCAATCCTTCTTCTCAGGTTATACCTGGATGACAATCGGTACTGCAATTTAACTGGTGCACGTAAAAAGGTACTTCTTAAATTATTGGCATCTTGGTCAAAATATTCTAAAATATTATTAGTGGCATCCGATAAATATGGGAAGGCATAAATGGGTTTACCTTTATGAACAAAATAGGCCGCCTTAACAGATCCAATTCCAGCATAAATACTATCATTGATATAACGCTCCTCAAATACAACCTTGAATTTGTCCCCTGGATCCAAACGACCAAAGTCAATAGTCCATGCATAAATATCTGCCAAAGCGAAGGTAAGATTGTAGTCCACTCCTAATGTATCGATGGTCATGGACAAATTATTTTCGATAACTCCTCCTATTTCACGCTCCACCAATTTTACTTTTTTCTTGCTTTTGTAGGCATTTGTAGAATCGCGAAGATCCACAACTGTATAATTGATCCTATCGTTCTGGTAGATAAAAACTTCCGCAACTTCGGAGGTGTCTTTCGATTTTAAAATGACATAGGGTTTACCCACCTGAATTTTTCGAACATCGAACGTATCCCTGAATTTTTCTGAAATAGCTGCAATTTTTGGATAATCTACTTTGTTCTTGAGCATTAGCTCCCCAAAGCTGTCTCCATTGCGAACCGTATCGTGAACCACGTTATAGTCGTCCAGATTAAAACCATAATGTAGTACTGGAGGTTTTACAATAGTTTCCACGGTTGCCACCTCTTCCAATGGTTCTTTTGTCTCTTTGCATGACACCAAAACAACCATTAGTGTCAAAATTGCCCCAATAAATTTCTGCATCTTCCTCTATTCCTTGTTTTCCTTGTTTAATGGATTAAATACATGGTCTACCCATTGTTTTCCCCAAGTATCCAACTCATTTTCTGAGTACAAAGTTGGGAAAAATATTATTTTCTGAAAATTGGGAGGCAAATATGCCTTCCAATTCGTCCCTCCTGTTGCATCTACATCTTTACCTTCTTTGGCCAAATAACGGTATGCAGAGCCCATGTGCATCAAGGGCCAATTTACATTCGCATTGATGTCCATTTCCTTGAGTACCTTGATCAATTCTTCACTATTTCTAGATACTTCTGGCAATTGAAGGTATTTTTCGTAGACTGTATTGTTCTTTGTTTGATTCGCAATACGCAACAGTCTTGGAGTGTACCGAATTTCAAACTGCTTTAGGGTAAGTGTTTTTTCACCCGTATCCAAATCGGTTGCTCCTTTCTTCCAATATATACGTTCAAAAAGTTCTTCTATGCTGTTTTCTGATGAGAAATTTTCCCTTTCAGAAACATGAATCATGTTTTCCAAAGGTGTGGCGTAAAATTCAATCATTCTATATTGGACTGATTGAAATCCGCTAGCAGGCAATAAAGCCATTCTGTAACGTAAAAACTGCTCCCGTTCCATTCCTTTGATCATAATGCTAAAGGAAGAAATAAGTGCCTTGAAATAACTATTGATACGTCTGACCTTTTCTATGAAAAATTGAAGATCTTGGGATTTATCCTCAACAATTTGTTTTTGTTCGTGCAGGATCAGTTTAAAGTACAGTTCCGTAATCTGGTGGTACATGATGAAGATTTCCTCATCGGGGAAATGGGTACGGGGCACCTGAAGACTGAGTAGGGTATCTAAATGGATATAATCCCAATAGGTTAAATAACGTTGGTAAAGCAATCCGTCCAAGTAGGAACTTAGATCTTGACCTGAGTTTTTGTACTTCTCCTCTAACTTGTTTATCTGGGATGCAATTTTGGCATCATTTATCATCTCTGCCCGTACTAGTTCATTATAATTTTAAACTGGTTCCTAAGTCCATTGTAACCATCCAAATCGGCTTTGAGCGAACCTACTGCCAAATCAGCTTTAATTCTGATTGGAATTTTATTCCAATCGTTGGAAACCCAGAGCGTTAGACTCTCTTTTTCCTTAAAAACCCGACCTGATTGAACCAACGGCCTAAATTTAAGACATTCCACCTTTCCAAACTTGGTTCGCAAGGTTTCTTTTCCCAAATATTTCAGTTGAAACCGAAAAACTCCGTCATCATCAAAAAGCATATCCAAATCTATGGCCTCACCTTCCACAAATTCATCCAGATTGTAATTGCTTCGTAAATAGTAGGAAGCTGAAATCAAATCTTGAATTTGGTTATGAATTTCAAAACTTTGTTTGGTGCTATTTTTATTGTCAATTAAAACCGCATTCTTGCGGTCGTAATTAAATTCTATTTCCATGTCTTTGGTGTAACCCCCTTCATCAATCTTTCGAATAAATTTATAGGGCTTACCGTCTTCACGATCAAAATAACTCTCGTAGGTGTCATCGACTTTAAAAAATATACTTGCAAAACCAGTGGTCTTGCCTTCTCCTACAACATGGTACACGGGAGTACCCTTAAAGTTATCGGAAGTAAGATGCAAAGTGGCATAGCTGGCATTTAGAAATCCGTAATGGATTCGGAATTTTAACCATTCGCCTGGCTTAAATGCGGGTCTGTCTTCCTGACCCATCACTGGGATAGCCATTAGCATTAAAAGTAGGATTGTAAACTTCTTCATGTACAATTTTATGTTATAAAATTAGTAAAATCGCTTTAGGGGCTATGCTGTTTACAAATACTTAACAATTCTTGTTCCAAAATATTATATACAAAAAAAGCCCAGTCTTAAAACTGGGCTTTTCCTAAATAACCAACCAAACTTTAAATTATGAAAAACCAATACTTAAAGTTATAAGGGAACCACCCCTTATCTGAGTACAAATATACGCCAAGGTTTTCTTGTTAATTTGGTTTTTAACGGACTTTAACTTAACCACATAGTATTTGGTGGTTTTAAGCTGTTTTTTTGACAAATAATTAAGAGTTTTGAACGGAAGTTTGATCTTATGAAAATCAAAACCAGTAGCCAACACTGAAGAAAAAATGATTGTTATCATTTTCTGGCGACCATGTGTAATAAATTTGGATGGGACCAATAAAAGATTCAAATCCGTAACCTATCCCATAGCCCGAATAGGTTGGTTCTTCAAACCATTCGCCCAATCTAAAAAGATCATCCCCTACATTGGCAAAATTTGCGGATAACATAATGTGATTTTTGGGGGCAACATTATAATCCAATCGCATATTGGCTTTCACAAAACTGTTGCCAGGCAACCTTAAAAAGTCGTACCCTAAAAATGGCACAAAGTTGTTTACAAAATCGTTCCCATATCCTCCCAAAACAAAGTCGAAAGAAGTGACATCCGAGGTCCCCAATTTCACCCCTCCAGAAGCCTCAATTCCTAAACTTAAATTATGGGCTAAAGGCTGTACTCCTCCAATTTTGACCTTGCCCACTGCAAATTCGCTGAAGTTGTCATTGTAATCTGAAGAAAAGGCATAAAAATGCATGTCACCATCAAACAAAAACCCTTTTTTAGGGAAATACTTGTCATCATAGGTATCCAACAATATTCTGGAAAACGCACTGTAGTAGTTAGATCGTTCAAAGGTGGTTTTTTCGTCCGATGGAACCGTGGTCACCGTTTCACCTTGTGCTAAGGTTCTAGTGCTGTAATTCAAAAATTTGTGCTCTATCCCAATGGTAAAAGCAAACTCTTCCTTTAAAACCGTTTGAAGATAAATCTGGTTGGTAAGGTCCGTTACATCCATGGTAATCCGCTGTACATTGGCATCGGCAAACACATCAAAATTCCCACGGATCAAAGAAAACTCCACATCCGAGTTAAAATCTGTTAGCTTAGAGTTCACTCCCAAGCTCCAATAATAGCCCTTATCCAAATAGTAGTGCATGTTGTAGCGGATATTATCACCCAGAATAAAATCGAATGAACCAACATCATCCTTCATGAATAAATTCTTCTTTGTGATATTGAACAAGGCTGCACTTTTATAAAGGTCATCGTAGTGCGCCGATACCTTTACAAACATTTTGGTAGGGTTCTCCTTGATCTTCAAGATAAGATCAGTTCCCAAACCGTTCGAGACCAAATCATAACGAATGGCCTTAAAGTTTCCTGTTGCCGATAAATTATTGATGCCTTGTTTTAGATCTTCAAAAGCAATCGGTTCAGCCAATGGAAACCTCAATTTACCTTTTATGTAGCCTCTTGTGTACCGATCGTTCCCCTCAATGATCATTCGATTGATGGTTAAACTATCCACCTCAACAATCCTGTTTCGGGTTGATTTAGGGGCATTTTGTTGTTCGGCAATTCCTTTTAAAACATCTAATTTTTCCAATGCTGCTTCCTCTCCGCTTTTCACGATCTGGTTTCCCTTTTCAAAATCGATAACGGAAAATGCATCAATATCGGGTCTTATGTACACATCGGTTCGTTTGGATTTATCCTTCATATCGTTGACCGTACGATAATTGTTGATCTGCAACAATATTTCAGTAGCAGAAGAAAGGGATTCCCTGGTTGCCAAATCGTGCTGCACATCTACTCCGATAATAATATCGGCACCCATTTCTTTTACCTGATCTATGGGGTAGTTGTTCACCACACCACCATCAATCAAAATCTGATGGTCAATCTCGGAAGGCTCAAAAAGTGATGGAAATGTTCCACTGGCCACAATCGCAGAAGGCAGATAACCTTTATCCAACAAGATTTCCTCTCCAGTTTCCACATTAGTGGCTACACAAAGAAAGGGAATGGGCAGCTTTCTAAAATCATTTACATCTTTTACATGATACAGCAACTGCACCAACATATTGTAGATATTTTGTCCGCCAGAAATAGCCTGTGGAAAGGATACTTTAAAATTGTTGAAAGGCAATGTTAAAGCATAACGTTCGCTATTATCCTTTTCATAAAAGTTTTTTGCACTTCGGGGCACATTATCCTGAATCAAATCGGTAAAATCTGTATTCCTAAAAATAGAATCCAAATCCTTTGCCGAATATCCCGAGGCATACAAAGCCCCTACAATGGCACCCATACTGGTACCGCCTATATAGTCAATTTTGATTCCTGACTCTTCTATCACCTTTAATGCGCCAATGTGAGCCAATCCTTTGGCTCCTCCTCCACTGAGCACAAGTCCAACTTTAGGAGACTCTATACCATCCAAATCCTGTCCAATAGCTGAAAAAGCTGCAAAGACAATTAATATGGCGTTAAACAGGATTTTTTTATGCATGTTTAATGAAACGTTTTAAATATTTTCTTGGCTTTGGCCATTCCCACTGATGCCGCAAGACTATCAATCGATGCTTCTTTGATTCGTTTTACAGACTTAAAGCTTTTTAATAATTGTTCGGCCGTTTTTTCTCCAATACCATCAATATTCTCCAATTCCGAATTAATGGCTCCCTTACTTCGTTTGTTTCGGTGATGGGTAATTCCAAACCTGTGAGCCTCATTCCGTAATTGTTGTATGATTTTAAGGCTTTCCGACCGCTTGTCCAAATAAAGTGGCACTGGATCTTCGGGAAAATAGATTTCTTCCAAACGTTTGGCGATTCCGATAATTGCAATTTTTCCGCGTAGCCCCAATAAATCCAAACTTTTTAATGCCGAAGAAAGCTGTCCTTTTCCTCCATCAATTACTATGAGTTGTGGAAGTGGTTCCCCTTCGTTGACCAATCTTTTGTATCGCCTAAAGACGACTTCTTCCATACTGGCAAAATCATCTGGACCCTCTACGGTTTTAATATTAAAATGTCGGTAATCTTTCTTTGAGGGTTTTCCATCCTTGAACACCACACAGGCAGCAACGGGATTACTCCCTTGAATATTTGAGTTGTCAAAACATTCAATATGCCTTGGTTCTTCAGACAATCGTAAATCGGATTTCATTTGCGCCATGATTCGTTTGGTATGGCGATCAGGGTCTGTAATCTTGATCTGCTTTAATCTATCCTGTCTATAAAATCTGGCGTTCCTTTCAGAGAGATCCAAAATTCTTTTCTTATCTCCCAATTTGGGCAAAGTGACTTTTAAATCCCCATCCACCGAAACTGGGAAAGGCAAATACACTTCCCTAGATGTAGATTTAAACCTTTGGCGCAACTCTGTAACACCCAATTGCAATAATTCCTCATCGGTTTCCTCAAGCTTTTTCTTTATTTCCAAAGTATGAGATCGAACAATGGAGCCATGAGAAAGCTGTAAAAAGTTGATGTAAGCATGGGTTTCATCAGAAATAATAGTGAACACATCCACATTATTGATCTTGGGGTTCACCACGGTGGATTTGGCTTGGTAGTTTTCAAGCACCTCAATTTTGTCCTTTATGCGTTGTGCTTTTTCAAACTCCATCTCCGCTGCATAGGCCTTCATTTGTTCTTTAAAAGATTGCAAAGCGTTCCTTAAGTCCCCTTTTATGATCTGTCGGATATCCTCTATTTGATCGTGGTACTCCTTTTCGGTTTGATATCCTTCACATGGTCCAAGGCAATTGCCCAAATGATATTCCAAACACACCTTATACTTTCCAGCTTCAATTTTGTCCTCAGAAAGATCGTAATTACAGGTACGAAGTGGATAGAGACTCTTTACCAATTCCAACAAGGTGCGAACCGTTTTCATACTGGTGTAGGGACCAAAATATTCCGAACCGTCTTTTATTAACTTACGGGTAGAAAAAACTCTTGGAAAACGTTCTTTTTTAATACAAATCCAAGGGTAGGACTTATCATCTTTAAGCAATACATTGTACCGAGGCAACAAGGTTTTAATCAAATTGTTCTCCAACAAAAGCGCATCGGATTCTGTTGGTACCACAATATGTTTAATGGTATGGATTTTTTTTACCAGCACCCTGGTTTTTCCATACTCTTGTTGTTTATTAAAATAGGAAGAAACCCTCTTTTTTAAATTTTTGGCCTTACCTACATATAGAATCTTTCCATCGGCATCATAAAATTGATACACCCCTGGGTTATCGGGTAATGCACTTAACTGTACTTTTATAGAAGTTGATTTGGACATAAAAGCGACCTAGCTGGACTTTACCCCAAATTTAAAGTTTAATTATGTGCTTTGATGTTAAACTTGATCAATTACCGTTTTTGGTTTATCAGTGGCCGTTTTACATTGATGATCAGGTAATTTACATAGATAAGACCATCCAAATGAAGAAATTTTGAATTATGGAATTCTAAATTTCGACTATGAATCAAAAGATTTTTTTCAGTGTTATTGCTAAAACATGTGAATTTCACAGTGTGGAATGGGTCTAAATTGTTAAAAAGTGATAAAAAAGATGCATTTCATCGATAAAAGATGCATTTCATGGTAATTTTTTCATTCTCTTTACCTATATTTAACCCTATAAATACAATCCTATGGAAAATTATATTATCGTTTTGGGAATGTACTTGATGTTAATGTTATTCTTCAAGATATTTTTCTCCGTTTCATCAAAAGGTGAATAAATAAAAATACCCAAAACAACCCCAAATTCTTCAACAGTAAGATGTTGAAACATGAATTAAGAAAAAAATACAAAAATCTAAGATTGGAACTGAATGAGTCCAAAATCTCGGATTTAAGTTTGATTTTAGCCAATCAAGCACTGCAAATCCCAATATGGGATTTTTTTTATTTTCATATTTTTCTCAGCATCGAAGAACAAAAAGAAATTGACACGCTTCCGCTAATCACACTTCTTCAAGGAAAAGATAAAAATGTTGTTGTTCCCAAAGTGAGAGGGGTAAATAGTATGGAAAATTATTTGCTTACCGATAGCACTCCCTTTAAAAAAAATAAATGGGGAATCCCAGAACCCGTTGATGGCATTGTAATTCAAGAAGATAAAATTGATGTGGTTTTTATTCCCTTATTGGCTTTTGATGCAATGGGAAATCGCGTTGGCTACGGCAAAGGCTTCTACGATACCTTTCTTGGTAAGTGCAGAACAGAAACGGTTAAAATTGGATTGTCCTTTTTTAGTGCAGAGACCGAACCCATTTCGGATGTACACGAAAATGATGTGAAATTGGACTACTGCATTACCCCAGAAAAGGTTTATGCATTCTGATCTTCCAATTCCTCCTTTTTCTCAGCTGGTTTTGGGAACGCCTTTTTATTGAACACGATTAAAATACCCACACCCGTACTAATTGCAGTATCGGCAATATTAAATACTGGTTCAAAGAAACGGAATCGTTGACCACCAACTGAAGGAACCCATTCGGGCCACGTGGTATCCACTAAAGGGAAATAAAGCATATCCACAACCTTTCCGTGAAATAAACTGCTATAGGACTCTTGAGCGAAAATTGTAGCTACCTGACCATTACTGTGATCAAAAATAATTCCATAAAACACAGAGTCGATTATGTTCCCAACTGCTCCAGCAAAAATGAGGGAAACTGCCAAAACCAATGTTCTTGGGGATTGCTTTTTAATAATGTCCCAAAGCCAATATCCAATTCCAAAAACAGCGAATATTCTAAAAATGGTAAGTACCAATTTTCCTGCAGATTCAGAAATAGGCAAAAGATCACTCAGTTTAGTTCCCCAAGCTGCCCCTTCATTCTCGATGAATAGAATTTTAAACCATCCCAACACATCATGAGATTCACCCAAAATAAAATTGGTCTTGATATATATTTTGCTGATCTGATCTACAAGTAGTAGCAGAACTATGATAATCAGGGACTTTTTTAAACTCATACTTTTAGTAAAAGGATTGCAAAAATATGGATATTATTTTGTTTTCTTCAGGTAGATGTTTCCTTCTACCGACCTTAATATAAATTGATTATTCCCTTTGGGAATGGAATTGGATTCCACCTTTCCATAATTACTCTCGGCAATTATATCTCCGCTTGGAGCCGAAAGCGTAATATCGCCCTCTTGAGTGCTCACCTCCACACTTTCCGCAACATTTTCAAGGGCACACATACCATCGGCCAACGTAATGTTCAATTTATGGTAATTGCCTTGGGCATACACATTACTATTGGTGCCAAAAATCTGCACATTCTTGTATTCGGGAACTTGAACTTCCAGGGCAATGGAAACCACTTTGTGGGCACTTAATTTATCGTTAGGATTTACAAAAAGAGGTTGGAAATCTGCACTGACCATGGCTGTGGTACCGCTTTCCTCAATCGAAATCAATAAATCATCTGCATATTCGCCCTCCATACTTGCACTCACATGGAGTTCTTTGTCTTTGGAGGTCTTCACATCAATACGGTAACAATATTCCGCATCAATCTGTATGGTTTCAGTTCTAGGATCCAGAAAGGCCTTTTTCACCAATTTTTGCCCATGAAGATTCATGAACATAAGCAAGCTCATAAAAAAAAGAAAAGACCTCATAAAGAAAAAACGCCCTCGGGCGTTCTTGTTATTTCTGCATGTTCTTCGCCTCAATGCTCAATGTAGCATGGGGAACCAATTTCAAACGCTCTTTATTAATGAGCTTTCCAGTCACTCTGCAAATGCCGTAAGTTTTGTTCTCAATACGCAACAAAGCATTCTTCAGGTCGCGAATAAACTTCTCTTGACGAATTGCCAATTGGGTATTGGCCTCTTTGCTCATTGTTTCGGAACCTTCTTCGAAAGCCTTAAAGGTAGGCGAAGTATCGTCCGTACCATTATTACCATCGTTCATATAGGAACTTTTTAAAAGCTCCAAATGCTGTTTGGCCTTCTCTATTTTTTCTTCTATTAGCGTTCTAAATTCCTCTAGGTCCTTATCGGAGTATCTAACTTTTAAATCTTCTGCCATGGTCTAGTGCTTTTGAATAAACAGTTTGGTATTCACTTCATCAAAGGAGATGGCAACGCCTTCCTCCAAATTTTCTTCTAGGTTAAGCTCGGCTGTAA
Organism: Flagellimonas zhangzhouensis; assembly: GCF_900102925.1. Taxonomy (GTDB): domain Bacteria; phylum Bacteroidota; class Bacteroidia; order Flavobacteriales; family Flavobacteriaceae; genus Flagellimonas; species Flagellimonas zhangzhouensis. Next base: position 412,143 of record NZ_FNKI01000001.1, read on the forward strand.
GGGTTTCAGTTTTAATGTAATCCTCGTTGCTGGAAATGGCATTTTCCACAAAGCCGTCCTTCAATATTTTAATATCAATCTTATCGGTAACCTCAAATCCTGACTCCTTTCGGATGTTCTGGATTCGGTTTACAAGTTCCCTTGCAATTCCTTCTTTTCTCAAAGTTTCATCGATGGTTACATCCAATGCAACTGTTAAAGAACCAGAGCTGGCTACCAACCAACCTTCAATATCTTGAGAACTTATCTCTACATCGGTTAACTGTAAATTAACGGTTTTATTTTCCAATTGTAGCAATAATTCTCCTTCTCGTTCTATTTTTTGGATATCTTCTTGACCCAATTGCGCAACAGCACCAGCTATCGCTTTCATATCCTTACCAAATTTCGGGCCTAACACCTTAAAATTTGGTTTAATTTGTTTCACCAAGATTCCCGAAGCATCATCCAACAACTCAATCTCCTTTACATTCACCTCGGATTTGATCAGGTTAGATACAGCTTCGATATCCAATTTCTGCTCTTCATCCAACACAGGAATCATAATTTTTTGCAAGGGTTGACGCACCTTTATTTTCTCCTTTTGACGGATGGAAAGTACCAAAGATGAAATTTTCTGAGCCAATTGCATCTTACGTTCCAGCTTTTTGTTCACCATTGAAGCATCGTACACCGGAAATTCTGCCAAGTGGACGCTTTCAAATGATTCCTTTTGTGTGGTAGCCACCAAATCCTTGTACAAACGATCCATAAAGAAAGGAACGATCGGCGATGAAAGTTTCGCCACAGTCACCAAGCAAGTATATAAGGTTTGATAGGCCGAAATCTTATCCTGCTCATAATCGCCTTTCCAGAAACGTCTTCTACTCAAACGCACATACCAGTTGCTCAAATTCTCTTGAACGTAATCGGATATCATTCGAGCGGCACGGGTAGCCTCATAATCTTCGTAAGCTTCATCCACATTCTTGATCAACGTATGAAGTTCAGAAAGAATCCACTGATCAATTTCTGGTCTTTCTTCCAAAGGAATATCGGCTTCGGAATAGTCAAACTCATCAATATTGGCATAAAGTGCCATAAAAGAGTAAGTGTTGTAAAGTGTTCCGAAGAACTTACGCTTTACCTCAACCACTCCTTCAATATCAAACTTAAGGTTGTCCCAGGGGTTGGCGTTGGAGATCATATACCAACGCGTGGCATCGGGTCCGTGCTCTGGCAATACCTCGAATGGATCTACGGCATTCCCCAGTCGCTTGGACATTTTCTTGCCTTCCTTATCCAAAACAAGTCCGTTGGAAACCACATTTTTATAGGCAATGCTATCAAAAACCATGGTGCCGATAGCGTGAAGCGTATAGAACCAACCTCGAGTCTGGTCTACTCCCTCAGCAATAAAATTGGCAGGGAACGCAATACCGTCATCAATCAATTCCTTGTTTTCAAATGGGTAGTGCCATTGTGCATAGGGCATGGATCCGCTATCAAACCAAACATCAATAAGATCCGATTCGCGTTTCATGGGTTGCCCTGATGGAGAAACCAAGGTAATTCCATCCACAATGTTTTTATGTAGGTCGATTTTATCGTAGTTGGCCTCACTCATGTCGCCCACCACAAAATCATCGAACACATCTTTATCCATCACTCCTACTTCCACAGCTTTTGCCATTTCTGACTTTAACTCTTTCACAGAACCGATGATCTGTTCCTCTTTACCGTCTTCCGTTCTCCATATTGGCAAGGGAATACCCCAATATCTAGATCGAGAAAGGTTCCAATCGTTGGCATTTGCCAACCAGTTTCCGAAACGTCCCTCTCCCGTTGATTTTGGCTTCCAATTGATGGATTGGTTCAACTCGAACATACGGTCCTTCACATCGGTTACCTTAATAAACCATGAATTCAATGGGTAATATAAAATCGGTTTATCTGTACGCCAGCAATTTGGATAACTGTGCACGTATTTTTCAACCTTAAAGGCCTTGTTTTCTTCTTTTAGTTTGATGGCAATCTCAACATCTACCGATTTCTCGGGTGCTTCTCCCTCATCGTAGTATTCGTTCTTCACATACTTGCCACCAAACTCTTTAAGCTCAGGTCTAAACTTTCCTTGAAGATCCACCAACGGAACTGGATTATCATTTTCATCCAACACCAACATTGGAGGCACTTCTGGAGTAGCCTGTTTTGCCACCAAGGCATCATCCGCACCAAAAGTTGGAGCCGTGTGCACGATTCCAGTACCATCTTCTGTGGTAACAAAATCCCCAGAAATTACTCGGAAAGCATTTTCAGGGTTTTCATACGGCTGAACATAATCAATCAATTGCTCGTACTGGATGCCTACCAAATCTTTTCCTAAAAAGCTATCTCCCACCAAAAATGGAATCTTTTTGTCTCCCTCTATAAAACTGGACAATTCCTCTTCGGTTTCAACCTTTGTAAACTTTCCAGAGAAATTATAATTCACCAAGTTTTTCGCCAAAACAACAATGATCGGCTCAAAGGTGTATTGATTAAATGTTTTTACCGTTACGTAATCGATTTTTGGCCCTACCGTCAACGCTGTGTTTGATGGCAACGTCCAAGGTGTGGTCGTCCACGCCAAAAAGAATAGGTCGCCCTCAACATTCTTCAAGAAATCAGGAAGCGTTTCTTTCTTGGCCTTAAACTGTGCTGTAACCGTTGTATCAGTTACATCCTGATAAGTCCCAGGCTGGTTCAATTCGTGGGAACTTAAACCTGTGCCCGCTTTTGGTGAATACGGTTGAATGGTATAGCCTTTATATAAAAGTCCTTTGTCGTAAATCTGCTTGAGCAACCACCAAACAGATTCCATGTATTTGGGTTTGTAGGTGATGTATGGATCATCCATATCTACCCAATAGCCGACTTTTTCGGTCATCTCGTTCCAAACATCCGTATAACGCATTACCGCTTTTTTACAAGCTGCGTTGTACTCTTCCACCGAGATTTTTTTACCGATATCCTCTTTGGTGATTCCCAATTCCTTTTCCACACCGATCTCAACAGGTAAACCGTGGGTATCCCATCCAGCTTTTCTTTTCACCTGAAAACCTTTCATGGTTTTGTACCTCGGAAAAATATCCTTGATGGTACGTGCCATTACGTGGTGAATTCCAGGCATTCCGTTTGCAGAGGGTGGGCCTTCGTAAAACACATAGCTTTCTTTGCCCTCCCTTGTGGAAACACTCTTTTCAAATATTTGTTTGTCCTTCCAAAAAGCAAGAATCTCTTCAGATACTTTTGGTAAATCCAATCCCTTATATTCCGCAAACTTCATAAACTGCTTCTTCTTCTCGAATTCAAGTTTGCAAAATTATAAATTTAGATGGAATTATAGGCTCCCTTTTCGCATTAGAATTCCCATAATTCCCTTAACCTAAATATGATAAATCCCAAATCACTGGTTAACTTTACTTTCTTTATCTTGAAATGATCATTAACTCAAATCACGCACACAATGAAAAAATTACTTTTTATCGCTTTTGCCCTGCTGTTCACAGTGTCTATCAGCTCATGCAATGACAAGGATGACAAGGCCAAAAAGGCCAAGGAAGAAATCAGTAAATCGCTGGAACATGCCAGTAAAGATTTGCAAGATGCAGCCGATGAAGCTGCAAAAGCTTTGAAAGAAGCAGGTGAGGACGCCAAGGAAGCTGGCGAAAAAGCATTGGATAGTCTTGAAAAAGCCGCAGAAGAAGCTAAAGAAACAGTAAAAAAGGCTATTGATAGTCTTTAATCAACAAAAAAATAAAAAAGAAGGCTCGGGTAATCCCGAGCCTATTGTTTTTTTAGAATACGTAGCCAACACCTAAAATAAGGTTTGTTCCTGGGGCCACAATCCCTGAAGAATACATTCGATAACGTTGGTTGGTCATATTTTCCAAACTTACCGAAGCTTTTAAGGCATTTGTAATTTGATATTGCGATCTAAAATTCAAGGTGTACCACGAAGGCGAATACGGGTTTCCATTGGCATCCTCGGCATACATATAGGTCTTACCTTGTTCAGAAAGTGATAAATCTTCGTTGCTCACCTCTCCGTTGTAATTCAAGAATACATCCGTTTTTAATTTTTGGTTTTGCCATATCAAATGCACATCACCAAACGTTGGGGCAGCATGTCGAGATGGGCTATCCACGCCGTCATCATCCTCTTCCGTTCCTTCGGTAATGGTAAGGTTGGATGTTAGCGACCAATGCTCATCAAAATAGGCTTCCATTCCAAATTCAAAACCATACACATAGGCCCTTGCTGCATTCTGAATGGCCTGCACATTGCTCAACTCGCCATTGTATTCAATCTCGGTTTCTCCATTAAAGGCAAAATCGCGACGCACCAAAGCATCCACCAAATAGGTATAAAAAGCCGCTCCTTTTAAGGTCAAAAAATCGTTGAAATTTTTTCGCAATCCCAATTCTCCGTTGTAAGCGTACTCGGGCTCCAAATCGGTATTGGGAACCACTACAGAACCAGGTTCGGAATCAAAAATCTTTCCGATGTCATCAATGTTGGGTGCTCTAAATCCAGTTGAACCGTTCAAGGTCACTTGAAAATCGGACCAAGGAAACCAGCTAAACCCTAAACTTCCTGTTAATGCACCTGTGATGATGTCTGCTTCATCAAACGGAAAAGGGTAAAAAGTGGTGTCGAAAACGGCATCGACCCAAACTTGACTGTATCGAATTCCAGACAAAAGGGTAAAATTGGGTTTTAATTGATACTCCCCATTCACATATCCAGCCAATGTTTGCCAAGTTGCTCCATCAGGATAACGGGATGCTGTTTCGGCAACTTCATCCGTTTCAATATCACGAACGCTACCATTGGAATGCACTTTGTTGAACACATATTCAGCGCCATAAAACAGATTTAGATTTCCGATTTTTTTATTGTCAAAATCGAGGTTAACCGAAAAAGCATCCACTTTTTCTTGGGTGGAGTACAATTCCACATCACCAAAACCTCTATCATGACGGCTTTCCTCAAAAAATTGGTAGGCAGTGGTCAGTTTTACGCCATCATAAAACATATTCTTGCCTTTTTTTGTAACCTGAAAATTCCCCATAAACCATTTTTGTGGGCCATAATACCATTCCGCAGAACGTAAACCGTCACCATCCCTGCTTGGGCGAATCAAACGGTCATACCTTGAATAGTCTGAGGTTTCTGAATAGTACAATCCTAAATCGTACTTCCAAATGTTATTGGGTTTATAGGTGAATTTTTGAAGAAAGTTGATTTGATCGTACCCTGTGGTCACTTGTTTCTTGGGATTGTCATTGGCAACCAACACATCTTGATCGTTCTCTCGAATCACATAATTGTTGCGCAAATAGGAGTCAGGACCATGTTCACCCATTCGTAAATCACCAAAATTATTGTAGGTGAAACTGGTGTACGAAGCCCATTTTTTCTGTCCAAAGTTAAAATCGACATGGGCCGTGTTTTCCGAATTGGCAGTGGCGAACCTATAATTCACATTGCCCGAAAAAGCCAAACTGTCCGTAAAAGATAAGTGTGGTTGTTGGGTATAAAAATTCATAACTCCACCAATGGCATCACTACCATAAATTACAGACCCAGGACCAAAAGTGATTTCTGTTTTCTTGATGGCGAAGGGATCAACTGAAATTACATTCTGAAGATTTCCTCCTCGAAATATGGCGTTGTTCATTCGCACACCATCAACAGATAAAAGAATTCGATTGGTGGCAAAACCCCTAATCATAGGGCTACCTCCACCCAATTGACTTTTTTGAACGAAAACCGTTCCACTGTTCTGCAACAGATCTGCCGAAGTTTGCGGATTCGTAAAAGCTATGCTTTTGTCGTCCAAGGTTTCAATTTTCTGGGGAATGTGTTTTCGTTGTTGTTGCCACTTGGATACAGACATCACCACTTCCTGCAATTCTTCGGTACTCAAATGCAGATACACACGATTGCCTCTGCGATTGATCATCGTTTTAGTTGTCGTATACACATCAAAACTGATGTGCTTGAATGTAATTCTTTCATCTTCCGAAAATAGACTCAAATCTCCCTTACCATTGGAATCGGTAATGGTAGAACTAGACTGGTCCTTGTTGAAAATGGCAACATTATCAATCGGGATACCCGTATCGGCATCTAAAACGGTTACTTGTTGGGCATAAAAGGTTAGGTTGAAAAATAAAAGGAATAGGGTTAAAGTTGGTTTTAGGTTTTGCATTTTAAGTAAATACAGCATTTAATACGGCAAGAGACTTTGGTTCCCTAAATCCGTGCACATGCAATCGGAAATATAGTATCATTGTTTTTAAGAGTTCTCGCCTATTAGACTTAGTTAGTTGGATTGTATTTAATGCCTCAAAATTCGTGCCTAAAAACTTTTTGAAATTTTCCAGATTTTCACTCTGAATCAAGGGATTGAGGGAGGGTGTTTTGCAGAAGCTTCCCTCTTGTAAATCGAAAAACGGCGAGTTTTGCTGATATGTGTCTGGATAGAAGCCTAAAAACTTGGTCAGATTCAACAAAAAGAGGATGTGAAAATTGGGAGAAAGCGAGTGGATATCCATCCAATGCAAAGCATATTCCAAATAATTGAAAAGGCCAAGATCTTGCTCTTCTTCGGAAATGGAATTGCCCAACATTTCGGCCAAAAATAAAACCACACTGTTTTTTACAATATCCGTATGCAGAGATTGGTAGGGAGCGCTCACTTTTACCTCTCGGATACTTTCCAAAGTGCCCTTGTTTTTATGGTTAGCCACAATTTCCAATTGCATCAAGGGTAAAAAATAAGCGGGTTTTAGTTTTCCTTTTTTGGAAGCAAGTACTCCTTTCAGTAAATACGATTTCATCCCATCGGATTCGGTGAAAGCGCGAACAATAAGACTGGTGTCCCCATATTTGAGGGAGGAAAGTACAATAGCCTTTGTTGTTACTTGCATGGAATAAAAAAAGCAGTTACCAGAAGTGTAAAAGTAATTACTCCTTTCGGTAACTGCTAACTAAAAACCATTCAAGATGGTTTGTTATTATATCACCCCTTGGGCCAACATGGCATCTGCAACTTTAACGAAACCAGCAATATTGGCTCCTTTTACATAGTTGCAATATCCATCCTCTTCTTGGCCGTATTGAATACAAGCATCGTGAATATCAGACATGATACCTTTTAAACGATCATCCACTTCCTCGCGTGTCCAGCTGATACGCAAAGAGTTTTGCGACATTTCCAATCCAGAAGTGGCCACACCGCCAGCATTGGATGCTTTACCTGGCGCAAACAAGATCTTAGCATCGTGAAATGAATGGATAGCTTCAGGTGTAGAAGGCATATTGGCTCCTTCTGCCACGGCAATACATCCATTTTTGATCAAAATTTCTGCATCATCACCATGCAACTCATTTTGGGTTGCACAAGGCAAGGCGATATCACAAGCTACTTTCCAAGGTGTTTCACCTTTGTGGAACTCTGCAGATGGATATTTATCAGCATACTCGGAGATTCTTCCGCGTTTGTTGTTTTTCAAATCCATTACAAACGCCAATTTCTCGGCATCAATTCCGTCTTTATCATGAATATATCCTCCAGAATCCGATAGGGTCAAAACCTTACCACCCAATTGCAATACTTTTTCAGCAGCGTACTGGGCAACGTTTCCAGAACCTGAAATCACCACATTCTTACCTTCAAAAGTCTCTCCTTTGGTTTTAAGCATGCTGTCAGCAAAATAAACGGTTCCATATCCTGTTGCTTCTGGACGAATCAATGATCCACCCCAAGAAAGACCTTTACCTGTCAAAACTCCAGTAAATTCGTTTCTGATTTTCTTGTACATACCGAACAAGAATCCGATTTCACGGGCACCCACACCAATATCTCCCGCAGGAACGTCGGTATTTGGACCAATGTGTCGGCACAACTCGGTCATGAAAGCATGGCAAAAACGCATGATCTCATCGTCGGATTTTCCTTTAGGGTCAAAATCGGAACCTCCTTTACCACCACCCATTGGAAGGGTAGTCAAACTGTTTTTGAAAACTTGCTCGAAAGCCAAGAATTTCAATACACTTGCGTTTACTGTAGGGTGAAAACGCAATCCACCTTTATAAGGTCCGATGGCCGAGTTCATTTGAATACGGTAACCACGGTTCACATGTATTTCCCCATCATCATCAACCCAAGCCACTCTAAATGAAATTAGGCGCTCAGGCTCTACCATGCGAAGTAGGATATTTTTCCCGTGATAAATGTCGTGCTGAACAATATAAGGTATAACGGTTTCCGCTACCTCTTGCACTGCTTGAATGAATTCTGGTTCATGCCCATTTCTGGCAATCACCTCATCCATAAACGCTTTGATTTTTGTTTCCATAAACGGATTATAATTAGTTGTCCCTTTACCCTTGAGACATGGGTTAATTTTATTATATTGTTAATTTGAGCGCAAAATTATATTATTTACATAATTTGAATATTTATTTTTTATAAATTTTTCAAAATATTTTAATTGAGGGCTTGTTCCAAATCACTGATTAGGTCATCTACATCCTCAATTCCGACACTTAATCGAATAAGTGCGTCAACTACACCATTTTTTTCGCGTTCTTCCTTGGGAATACTACCGTGCGACATACTCGCTGGATGGCCCACTAAACTTTCAACTCCCCCCAAAGACTCGGCAAGGGTGAAAATGTTCAATCGCTCCACAATTTTGATAGCTTCATCATAATTTGCTCCCATGGGAATAAAAGAAATCATACCCCCAAAACCACTCATTTGCTCTTTGGCAATTTTATGGTTGGGATGAGATGTGAATCCTGGCCAATACACTTTCTCCACTTTTGGATGTGCTTTTAAATATTTTGCAATGACTTCTCCATTCTCACAATGCCGTTGCATGCGCACATGAAGGGTTTTTATGCCGCGAAGCGTTAAAAAACTGTCCATAGGCCCACAAATACCCCCACTTGATTTTTGAATGAAGTAAAGTTGTTCCGCCAATTTTTCATCTTTTACGACCAACGCTCCGACCACCACATCGCTATGCCCTCCCAAATATTTGGTTGCAGAATGCATCACTAGATCAGCTCCCAAATCCAAAGGGCGTTGCAAATAAGGGGTAGCAAACGTATTGTCCACCGCCAATAACACATTCTTAGCTTTGGTGACTTTGGCCACCGCTTTAATATCAATTATGTTCATCATGGGATTGGTCGGGGTCTCCACCCAAACCAATTTGGTGTTTTGGTCGATTTGCGAAGCCAATGCTTTCATATCCACCATATCCGAAAACCTAAATTTGATTCCATATTTCTCGAACACTCCTTTAAAAAGGCGGTAACTCCCCCCGTACAAGTCACTGGTACAGATTACTTCGTCTCCTGGACCCAGCAATTTAATCACAGCATCAATGGCGGCCATACCGCTTCCAAAAGCCATTCCGTAGTTCCCATTTTCGAGACTTGCCACCGCATTTTCCAAAGCTGTTCGGGTAGGATTGGCCCCTCTAGAATATTCAAATCCTTTATGTCCGCCCGGGGTGGGTTGGGCATAGGTAGAGGTTTGGTAGATAGGAGGCATCACAGCTCCGTAAGCGGCATCTGGATGTTGACCTCCGTGTATGGTTTTGCTATTGAATTTTAGCTCTTTCTTGCTCATACCCTTTAAATCTTACCACAAATGTATCGTTATCTTTTGGGGTAATCAACGAAGTAGTATTTTTGATGACCCAAAAACCTCAACCCATGAAAAAATTCTTCGGCCTGACCCTTATTTTAGGCGTGATAGGAAGTTGTGCTACCGATACCAAACTTACTTACGAGACTGTTTCCCTTATTGGAGAGACTTGTGCAGATTGCCCTAATATTACCATCAATATACCATCGGTTTTGGATGAAACTCCTGTGGCAAAAGCCATAGATGTGGCACTACGGGAAGAAATCATAAGTCTTTTGTCGTTTAGTGAGGATAGAACTATCGATAATGTGGACAAGGCGATCAGTTCTTTCACCAGTAGTTATAAAGAATTAAAGACCAAATTTCCAGAAGAGGTAGCTTGGGAGGCCAAGATTAAGGGTGAAGTGGTTTTTGAGAATGATTGGATCATCACTATTAAATTGGAATCGTATTCTTTTACGGGAGGAGCACACGGTTATGCCGCAACCTCTTTTTTAAATTTTGATAAAGCGCAAGGTGCTGAATTGGAAAACTGGGAGCTATTTAGCAATTTGGAGGGCTTTGAAAAATTCGCAGAGACCAAATTCAGAATTCAAGAAGATATCCCGCAAGACAAAAATATCAACTCCACGGGTTTTATGTTCGAGGGTGATGCTTTTCATTTACCCAATAATATAGGGTATACCAAAGAGGGCATTCAATTGATCTACAACCAATACGAAGTGGCTTCGTATGCAGATGGACCAATTTCCATGGTTTTGCCTTACAACGAAATCAATTTGTACTTAAAAAGAAAGGTCGGGCCTTAAGCTTGTTCTTTTACCGCTTTTTTCAAGGCCAGAATGGCTCCCAAATGCAATCCCTCGTGAAACACGTTAAAGGATAGTGCGTCCTCTGGACTGCTCAACCCAATTTTCGGGGTGGTCATATACTCCTGAAAAGTTTTGAATTTCCCAGCTTCGTAATCTTTCTGAATTTGTTCCACAGTGCTGAACAAATACATTGAAATTTTATCGCGTTCCTCTTGGCTAGGAATTCCATTGGGGAAAGTTCCTTTTTTATAGGCATTGACCAATTCCTCTTCAATGGTAAAATCCAATCCACTCAATTTATACATTAATAATTGTGGAGTCACCACCACATGGGCAATGTTCCACCAAATATTATTGTTAAACCCCTCAGGAATCTTAAATAAATCTTCTTCGGGGGTGTTCTCTAAAAAGTTGTGAAGAATGGCTCTATTCTTTAAGAGTATATCGAAAATCTTTTCCATGCCTGTGATTTTTTAAACCGTTTTGATGCGATAAAACTACTTTGAATTTTTAAAACAGCTTTCCCAAAAGCTGTTGAATTTACCTTTACTTCACAAGTATTGTTTGAAATTTGGCTTCCTTTGTCCTCCAATACCAAATAGCATGAAAAAAATATACCATTTGGGCAGCTGCTCAACTTGTATTCGTATTTTAAAAGAGTTGGAACCTTTGGATGGAGTAACCTTGCAAGAGATAAAATCAGAACCCATAACTCCTGAGCAATTGGATGAAATGGCCCAACTTTCAGGCAGTTACGAATCTCTTTTTAGCAGAAGAGCCATGCTTTTTCGCCAAAGAGGACTTCATGAACAAGAACTAACCGAAGACGATTACAAAAACCTGATTTTGGAACATTACACTTTTTTAAAGCGTCCTGTGACCTTGGTTGATGGACAAATATTTGTTGGGAATTCCAAAAAAGTGGTCGAAGCGGCCAATGAGGCATTGCATTCATGAGTAAAAGAACCTTGGCCATATTGGCTGCCTTGGGCGCCACAACCATTTATGGCGTCAATCACACCATTGCAAAAGGGGTAATGCCCACTTATGTGGAATCTTTTGGATTTATTTTCCTGAGGGTCACGGGTGCTGCATTGCTTTTTTGGTTGATTTCTTTTTGGGGACCCAAGGAAAAAATTGAAAAAAGGGACTGGCTCCGCATTTTGGTTTGTTCCATTTTGGGAATGGTCATCAATATGTTGTCCTTTTTTAAAGGACTGCAACTTTCTACCCCAATTAATAGCTCGGTGCTCGTCACCATAAGCCCAATTATTGTGGTGATTATGTCAGCTTTCCTTTTAAAGGAGCGTATCACCCTAAATAAAGGACTAGGCGTATTTTTAGGATTTGTTGGCGCTATCGGACTCATTATGTTTGGGGCCGAAGTACGGCAAGATGCTCCCAATATCCCTTTAGGTAATTTCCTTTTTGTGGTGAATGCAACATCCTATGGCGCTTATCTCATCGTGGTTAAAAAATTGATTGAAAAATACCATCCTTTTACCTTAATGAAATGGTTGTTCACCATTGCCGTCATCATCAACTTGCCATTGACTTGGCATGAAGTTGTTGAAATTGAATGGTCCACCATCCCACTTTGGGCTTTGGGATCCATCGCCTTTGTTGTTATTGGCACTACCTTTTTAACTTATTTGTTCAACGCCTATGCCCTGATGCAGGTAAAAGCATCCACCATTGGCGCTTTTATGTACGTGCAACCATTGGTGGGAATCATTTTTGCCATTTTAACGGGCAAAGACCATCTCACCTTAATCAAGGTGGTGGCAACTAGCTTTGTTTTGATCGGGGTGTATTTGGCCAGTAAAAAGCCAAAACCGAGGATATCTTAAACCTACCTTATGTTTGAGGAATGTTCAAATCCATTGGCTTTTGAACAAATTTGCGGGTATCGGCCTTGGTCAAGGTCTTAAAATCATCTGTTTTTTCCATACCCTGAAGTGCACCCAACAATTCATCTGGCAATCCAATCAACTTTCTTTCTTTTAAGTCAATCCATGCACCCATCATCTCACAGCGGGCAAAATTTTTCCCGTTGATGTCAAAAAAGTTGTGTCTAAACTCAAAAAACATTCCGTCCTCGCTCATTCCTACGAACTCCAAAGACACTTTTACGGGTTTTCCTGGAAATGCTTCCTTAAAATAATAGACATGCTCATAGAAAACCACAGGCCCTAAATTGTAACGGGCAAAACTTTTTTGGTTGAATCCAGCCTTTCCCAAATAATCCATTCGGGTGTGACTCATAAAATTTATATATGCAGAGTTGGCCATGTGCCTGTTGGCATCAATATCGCTCCATCTGATCTCAAATTCTTTTAAAAACATAGCGGGTTATTTTGTTATGCATGCATAATAATCGTAAAAATACCATAGTTTTGAAAACCGATGCCTATCTTGAGCAGAATTGTTTCTATTTTTAATCATAGTTTAACACTACCCTTATGAGTCAAAAAGCAGCATTTATTTCCGATTTGTCACTCCCCGTTGTTGCCGCACCTATGTTCCTGATTTCAGGACCTAAATTGGTCATCGAGTGTTGCAAAAATGGTATTGTTGGAACGTTTCCAGCACTAAACCAACGCACTAGTGAGGGTTTTGAGGAATGGCTTATTGAAATAAAATCTGAACTCGAAAAATTTGAGGCGGAGTCAGGAAAGAAAGCGGCTCCATTTGGCGTGAATTTGGTAGTGCATCCAACCAATCCTAGGTTGGAAGCCGATGTTAAACTTTGTATGAAACATAAGGTGCCTTTGGTGATTACATCATTGGGCGCCGTGAGTATGGTGGTGGATGCCATTCACAGCTATGGTGGATTGGTTTTTCACGACATTATTAAAAAACGTCACGCTGAAAAAGCGGCCGAGGCTGGAGTAGACGGTCTTATTTTGGTTTCTGCTGGTGCTGGTGGACACGGAGGCACCATCAATCCGATGAGTTTGATTGCCGAGGTGAAGAAATTCTTCCACAAGACCATATTGCTTTCGGGATGCATTAGTACAGGTCAAGATGTTGCTGCTGCCTTACAAATGGGGGCCGATTTGGCTTATATGGGAACCCGTTTTATAAATACGGAAGAGAGCAAAGCCCCAGAAGAATATCGAAAAATGATTGTAGATGCTGGCGCAAGTGATATTGTATACACCGCGGCCATTTCTGGAGTACATGCAAACTTTTTAGCATCGAGCTTAAAGGCAGCAGGAATTACCGATGAAGACCTTAAAAAAGATACCAAAATTGATTTTGGAAAGGAACTCAACACCGAAGCCAAAGCATGGAAAACGATTTGGTCGGCAGGGCAAGGAGTCACCACAATTGACGATGTACTGCCAGTTTCTGAACTGGTCAAAAATCTGAAATCAGAATTTAAAACAGCCATTGAAGCTCAGGCCAAATTGTTGGAAACCTTTCCAAAAAACTAGTTTCTCAAATGCCACAAGTTGCATCGAAATATAACCCTCCGATATTTTTTAAGAATGGACATTTCTCCACTATTTATTCGGGGATAATTCGTTCGGTAAACGGGGTGGTGCAAAAAAGGGAACGGATTACCCTTTCTGATAGTGATTTTTTGGATTTAGATTGGAGTTATGCTTCTGAACCGTCGGATAAATTGGTGATTTTGATTCACGGATTAGAGGGTGATGCACAACGACCATACATCACGGGAAGTGCCAAAATCTTGAATCAAAACGGTTATGATTGTTGCGCCATCAACCTAAGGGGATGCAGCGGAGAACCGAACAAACTGTATCGATCATATCATTCAGGGGCTACGGAAGATTTAACCGAAGTTGTTCGTCACATTTTAAACACCAGAAATTATCCTACAATATATTTAAAAGGGTTTAGTTTGGGTGGCAACCTATTATTAAAGTACTTGGGTGAAAATTCAAATGCTTCAGAAAACATAAAGGGAGCCGTAGCGGTTTCAGTGCCATGTAGTCTTCATAGCTCTTGCAAGGAATTGCATTCTACTAAAAATATTTTGTACGCACAGCGCTTCAAGAGAAATCTATTGGACAAATTGCGGATCAAACGTGACATGTTCCCAGATCAAATCACCGAGCAAGAAATCAGGAAAATAAAGACGCTTAAGGATTTCGACGACACCTACACCAGCAAGGCGCATCAATTTAAAGATGCTTTGGATTATTACGAACAATGCAGTTCGCTGCAATTTTTACCAAATATTAAAGTACCCAGCCTGATCATCAATGCCAAAAACGATTCGTTCTTGGGGCCTGAATGCTACCCTTTCAAAGAAGTGGAAAAAAATCCCAACTTATATTTGGAAACTCCAACTTATGGGGGGCATGTTGGTTTCTGGGGAAAAGACAATATCACCTACACCGAAAAAAAAGCAGTAACCTTTTTCAACTCCATTTAAGATCAATCTTATAGGCTTTGTGAGGGACAAAACAAAAATCCCTACCATTATTACACCCTAAATACCTATATTAGTAGCTGCATTTACACAAACAAACATCAAGAAAGTAATAATGAAAAAAGTTGTCCTGTTCTTGGCACTTGGTGCTATGATCGCTAGTTGCGGCGGAAAGAAAGAAGAAAAGAAAGATGGTTTTGAGGTGAGCCGTACCAAAACTGAAGAAAAAGCGGCTGAAACCAAAGCAACTGTTCCTGTTGATTTGGACAATAATGGTGTTGGTCCCATCAAAGATTTGGAATTCCCAGCCGATATTGATCAAGCTATGGCTGATCGCGGAAAAGCAAAATTTGAAGCTATTTGTGTTGCCTGTCACATGATTGACAAAAGAATGATCGGCCCTGCTTTAAAAGATGTTTACGACAGAAGAAGTCCTGCATGGGTAATGAATATGATCTTGAATCCTGACGGAATGTTGAAAGAAGATTCCATTGCACAAGCCTTGTTGAAAGAATACAACAACGCTATTATGCTGAATCAAAACCTAACAGAAGAGGAAGCAAGGGACGTAGCTGAATACTTGAGAACGCTATAAAGACCAAACCAATACATTTAAAATGCTGTTGTTTACTAGTTTAAGCAACAGCATTTTTTTATTTTAGGGTAAAACTAATTCCCATGAAACATCTCTTTTTAATTCTTTGCTCCCTGTTTTTAAGCCACATTTCAATGGCTCAAAGTTTAGATGGTGCATGGACCATGGTTGAATCTGACGGGAAAGGATACCAAGTGGAGCATACTTTGATTTTTACGGGAGAATATTTTTCGGAAGCCATTTTTGAAAAACCGAATGGAAAGTTTCTGGCCACCAAGGGAGGCAGCTATGCTTTGGATGGGGAAAGTTTAAACCTAACCTATGAGTATGCCTCCAATAATTCTGGCATTGTTGGTGAAACTAAAACGGAATCATACTCCTTTACTAATGGAAACTTGGAATTGGGAAAATTGAGTTGGACCAAAATTGATGATGGGACACCTGGTGACCTTTTCGGCGCATGGTTGATTTCTGGTCGAAAAAGGGATGGTGAGATCCAAATGCGAGATATTTCAGGTCCCCGAAAGACCATGAAAATATTATCGGGCACCCGTTTCCAATGGATTGCATACAACATCGAAACCAAAGAATTTATGGGAACAGGTGGAGGAACGTACACTACAATAGATGGAAAATATACCGAAAATATTAGCTTTTTCTCTCGTGATGATTCAAGGGTGGGTGCTAGTTTGGAATTCAACTACGAACTCAAAGATGGAAACTGGCATCATTCAGGTTTTAGTAGTAAAGGGGATCCCATTTATGAAATCTGGAGCAAGCGTAAGTCATAATCCTATCATTTAGCCTTTTATTAACCCTCTAAAGGGGTGCTTTTCATCTTATTTTTTAGTAATTTTCTGTCACTAAACCATTAACAAATAAAGATGAAGGCCTCTATCATCCTATTTTTTTCTGCCCTAATTTTAGCAGAATCCTGTTCAAGCAGTAAATCAACTTCCGATTCCCTATTTGGCAAAACTTGGGAATTGGAATACATCACAGGTCCACGCATTGCCTTTAAGGGATTGTTTCCCGATAAAAAACCACTTATAACATTCGACCAAGAAACTGGAATAGTATCAGGAACCGATAGTTGCAATGGGTATCGAACAGAATATACACTTTCAGAAGACTCCATTTCGTTTGGAGAACCTGGGCCCACTACCATGATGTTTTGTGGTGGAAGCGAACGCCAATTTTTGGAAATGATGAAAAAAATAGATGGCTATTCCTTTGAAGAAGACAAACTCAACCTGTTAATGGGTGATATTGTAATGATGCGATTTAAATCCGTAACACCATGAAAAAACTCCTATTTGCATTGACCGCACTTTTCTTGTTTTCCAATTGCGTAGAAAGGAAAAAAGAGACACCATCTGAACTAGAAGCACAACCTTTCGAAACTTCTGTTGACACCATGAAAAAAGAAATAAAAAGAACTATTGAGCCTTTGGCTTTTGAACCCGACGGCAGTTATTTTAGCGCGAATGGCACCGAACCTTTTTGGGGGTTAAAATTATATGGTGACAAGGTGGAACTTAAGACCATGGAGGATACAATCATGACGCCACCAACCGAGGCCATAAAGGCTCAGGATGGAAACATCAGCATGTATCGGATTAAAACAGAAGCTACCGAAATGGATGTGATTATTGCACACAAACCGTGTACCAACGCCATGTCTGGTGAAGAATTTACATACACGGTTACCGTATCCTATAAAAGTACAGGTGGTGGAGAAACCGTAGTTTATGAGGGTTGTGGCAGCTACATCACCGATTATCGACTGCATGATATTTGGGTACTGGAATCCATGAAAGGTACAACTGTTTCCAAGGAAGATTTTAATGAACAAGATGTGCCAAATATGGAAGTCAATGTGAATTCCAATCGCTTTTCTGGATTTTCAGGCTGTAATCGAATGACAGGAAGTTTATTTTTTGAAAACGGTTTGCTACGCTTCACCCAAATAGCTGGTACTCGAATGGCATGTCCATCCATGGAAAAGGAATCTGAATTCTTGACGGCTTTGCAGGCAAGCACCACCTATAAAGTGGAAAACAATCGCTTGTATCTTTCAAATCCGAATGAAGAAAACCTACTTGTTTTCAAAAAAATAGACTAGCTATGAAGCACTTGCTAATTACAAGCTTCTTCATCCTTTTGGTATTTGGATGCAAAACCAAAGAAGAAAGCAAAGAAGTTGATCCACCCATAATCACAGAAGAAACTATACCCGATGTGCATGTTCCACAAAGTTTGGACTTGGGATGTTATACGTATGAAGCCAATGGCAATAAAATTGAATTGGAGATTTCTCAATCCAATGATTCAATAGTTGGGCAATTGAACTATGCCTTTAAAGAAAAGGATGCTAACTCAGGTTCATTTTCTGGAATGTTACGGGATAGTATTCTTATGGGAAGTTATACTTTTGCATCCGAAGGCATTGAAAGCTCCCGAGAGGTTGCTTTTTTATGGAAAGATGGTCAACTCTATGAAGGATTTGGTGAATTGGATGAAACTGGCACCAAATTCAAGGATAAAGAGACCATAATTTACAGTTCCTCCATGCCTTTGACCAAAACTGATTGCGATTAGGAACTTTTTTACCCCAAAACCTACATGAAACATTTTTCCGTTTTAAAATTAACAGCCCTTATCTTTATGTTAACGGCCAACCTTTTTATGCAAGCTCAAGAAATGGAACTTCCTTATAAACAAATTCCTCCTCAACCCGAAAATTATGGGCCTGGCAATTTGGTTTCCCGAATGATCGATGGTTTGGGCTATCGTTTTTATTGGGCTACGGAAGGACTTACGGAAAAGGATTTGGCCTATAAACCGTCTGAAGATGGCCGTTCCATTAAAGAGACCATGGAGCATATCAATACCATGAGCAACAATATTTTGTTGGCTCCAGATGCATTGCCCTATGAAAAGCCTGCCAACGCACCATCTTATTCGTATGAGGAACTAAGGACGCTTACACTTCAAAACCTTAAAAGAGCCAGTGAAAAAGTTTTGGGATCCAGTGCGGAAGAAATGAAAGACTTTAAAATCATCTTTAAACGTGGTGACCAACAATCGGAATTTGCCTATTGGAACATGATCAATGGGATGATTTCTGACTGCATTTATCACACAGGACAAATCACATTAATGCGTAGGTCGAGTGGAAATCCACAAAACCCCAACGTGAATCCATTTTTGGGAGTTACAAAAGATTAAGTTAACCCGTTGTATATTTTAAAAGTCTTTATACCAAAGCCGTCAATTCGAGTGAAATTCCAAAGGAATTTTATATCGAGAATTGGTTTTGGGATTAAAATTCAAGTTCTCGATACAATTTTTCTTCCGAAAAATCACTCGAACTGACAAATTTCAGCTAAAATGCAGAACTAGTTTAGTTGTTTAATTATCCACCGCAACTTTATAGGTTGGGTCTTCCAGAACATTTACCTCGATAATATCATCGGCATTGGCCAACAATCTTCGGCAGTCGCTACTTAAGTGTTTTAAGTGAACTTTTTTGTCCACTTTTCGGTAGCGCTCGGTGATTTTATTCACCGCTTCAATGGCTGACATATCTACCAACCTACTTTCGGCAAAGTCAATTACCACTTCTTCTGGATCGTTGAGCACATCAAACTTTTCAGCAAATAAGGTAGTGCTACCAAAGAATAATGGGCCATAGATTTCGTAATGCTTTACGCCATCCTCATCCGTATATTTTCTAGCTCGTATACGTTTTGCATTGTCCCAAGCAAATACCAAAGCAGAAATAATGACCCCTACCAAAACGGCCAAGGCCAAATTGTGAAGGAAAATGGTCACCAAGGTAACGAGCACCATTACCAAAACGTCAGATTTTGGCATACGGCGGAAAGTTTTTAAACTGGCCCACTCAAAAGTTCCCAATGCCACCATGATCATCAAACCTGTTAATGCGGCCATCGGTACTTTTTCAATCAGACTTGAACCGAACATGATAAACACCAACAACATCAAGGCTGCAAAAATTCCAGAAAGTCGAGCTCTTGCCCCATTAGAAGTATTGATCAAACTCTGACCGATCATGGCACAACCACCCATCCCAGAGAACAAACCAGATAGCACATTTGCAGCTCCTTGTGCCACAGCTTCCTTATTTCCTCGACCACGGGTTTCTGTAATTTCATCCACAATGTTCAAGGTCAATAAACTTTCAATCAATCCAACTCCTGCTACAATCGCAGCAAACGGGAATATGATCTGTAAGGTCTCAAATGTAAAAGGGAGATCAGGAATGTGAAATGGAGGAAAAGTTCCTTGAATGGAAGCAATATCCCCAATAGTTCGAGTATCCAATCCAAAGAAAAATACAATGCCAAAAACCACTAAAATTGCCGCCAACGACGCTGGAATTACTTTAGTAAGTTTTGGCATTCCCCAAATGATCAACATGGTCAACAACACCAATCCAAGAAAAATCAACATGGTACTTCCAGTCAACCACTCACCATCGGCAGTTTTAAATTGGCTTAGCTGGGACATAAAAATGATTACCGCCAATCCGTTCACAAACCCAAATATGGCTGGATGTGGGACCAATCTCATCAATTTTCCCAAACGAAGGAAACCTGCCAACATCTGCATGATACCTGCTAGCACAACGGTGGCGAAAACATATTCTACACCATATTGTTGCGCCAAACTCACAATCACTACGGCAACAGCACCAGTTGCCCCTGAAATCATTCCTGGCCTACCACCCAAAATGGAAGTAACCAATCCCATCACAAAGGCTGCATACAAACCCGTCAGTGGAGACAAACCTGCGATAAAGGCAAAAGCGATGGCTTCGGGCACCAAAGCAAGGGCAACGGTCAAGCCTGATAATATTTCAGTTCGGTAGTTTACTTTTTGGGAAAAATCGAAAAGATTGAGGTACTTCTTCATGGCTTCATTCTTGAAGCGGGCAAAAATAGCATTATTAAATGCAAGACCCTAATCGCTTGGAAATTTTTAAGGATTTGATAATCTACCAGTTAGTCAATCCCAATAACTTTTCTCCCAACGAACTTAAATTTGCAGTATCGTATTTGGTTTGCTCCCATTTTCTTGGGTCGCCAGGAAATGCATAGCCCTCTGGTGCAATCCTATTTCTCCATGAATTGATACGCCATTCCCGCATTTTCTCATTGTCTTCTTCGGCTGGCATCATGGAAATATACTGGGCGATTCGCACTTTATCTCCTGATTTATTGGGACGAATTCCGTGTGGTTGAGTACTGTTGAAAATCAATAGATCACCAGCTTCCAGTTTTACTTTCACTATTTCATCCTCCAATCCAGTAACATCGGGTTGAAAATGGTCTCGATCTTCAGGTTGGGTCAATTTCCAAGTATCGTAGTTTCGATACAACCAAGGAATACATTGAAATCCGCCCATATTCTCATCCATTTGGTCCGCAAGGGCCAATACACCTTGCACATTTTGAGGTCTTGTCTCAGGGTCGTAATCCCAATGAATAAATCCTTTTTTGTTTTCTCCTGGGCGTTGTGGCATATTCAAGTTGGCGCGATCTATCGTTACCCATAATTTTTCTGTGCCCCAAATATCCACAAAGGCATCATACACCTTTTGGGATTGTCTGTTGTTCCATAAATGTTGGTGATTGTACACCTCAACCATGCCTGTTCCCGTAAGTTCTTTCATTTGCATTTCTGCCCGTGGTGGAGCATACCAAGTTTCTGGGTCGTTAGGATCCTTTTCATCAAACTCCCATAAAAAATCGGCAGTTGCTTTGGCTTGTTCCTTTGGAACGGCGTTCTTGATCACGATGTATCCGTTCTCAATCCAAAATGCCCAATCTTCTTCAGACAGTACTCGTAAAGGTTTACCATTAGATCTATCGTTGAGTTTTGTTTTACTGCTGGTTGCGGTGGATGGATTTCCAGGAATGGCTTCATGTGCTTTGTTCGCCATTTCCATTTTTTGCTGCATCATATTGTTCTGTTTTTTTAGTTAAAATTCTATATCCCAAAACTATAGGAGCCGAAATGGGGTTTCTACCCTATCATTGACCAAAATTTGAACTATATTGATTTAAATTGGTTATTTTTAAATTTATTTGAGCAATTCAATGAAAATTCAACTCGAAAACATACAACCCAACGAGAAAAGTTCTTTTCATTTATTGCACAATCCTAAGTTGAACGATCTCTTCTTTTGGCATTTTCATCCCGAATTTGAGTTGGTGTATATTGAAGGAGCCGATGGCAAGCGACATGTTGGACATCACATTTCCAATTTTAAGGGAAGTGACCTTGTATTGATCGGTTCCAATATTCCGCATTTGAATTTTGATCACGGAATCAAAACCGAATACCATAAAGAGGTGTTGCACATCAGTGCTTCATTTAAAGAAAAGGTGTTTACCGAAATCGAAGAATTGGAAGATGTGTATGAGCTATTGGATAAATCACAGCATGGCATCGCCTTTTATGGAGAAACCAAAAAAACAGTCGGGGCCATCATGATGCAGTTGCAGGGCATGGGCAAGTTTGAGCAATTCCTTAAAATTTTGCAGCTACTAAAATTGTTGGCAAAAAGTGATGAGTTTGAACTTTTACATTCCAACCCCATTATAAGCAACAAGGCCAATAAGCAGCAAGAACGTTTGCAAAAGGTCTATTCCTTTATTGACAAGCACTATTCCAAAAAAATAGCTTTGGAGGACATTGCAGATTCCATCAACTTGGGCAAAGAAGCATTTTGTAGGTATTTCAAGAAAAATACGGGGAGCACTTTCACCCATTTTTTGAACCAATATCGCATTACGCAAGCCAAACGATTGTTGCTCACAGGTAGGAACATTAGCGAAACTTGCTACGAATGCGGGTTTGAAAGCTTGTCCTATTTTAATCGAACGTTTAAAAAAATTACTGGGGAAAATCCGTCGGACTATAAAAACAGAAACAAATAAAGAATCGCCCCAAACCATAATGCTTGGAGCGATTCTTAACTAACCAACCAAAAAATGTATTGTAAAGTCAAACTTTGTTGTTCTGACCTATATTTTGCGTTGTCGGGTCACGTTCATGGTAGGGTTGTTTTCCTTAGAGCGTTTTTTGCCCGAACCGTCCGATTTCAAATATTGAATGTATCCCCTGCCCGAAAATTCATATACCGTTCCGCTGGATACATGGTACAACTCTATGGTACTATCGTTTATAACGTACAATTCAAAATAATCATTGCCCAAAAAGTCATAATCCAAGGTTATCGTTTTAAGGGTTGGGTCATTGACCACATCATAGACCACATAGTCTCCCTCATAATCCCATTGAATATTGGATAACGGAATACCTTGATTATCTATGGATGATCTAAAATACCCACCTGCATCTGAATTGAACTGCAGATAGTTCTCTTCATCAAACTCGTTGATGGCTCCATAGTCACTGGTATAGGTTTTTTCCCAAACCTGATATTCCTGTAAGAAGTAATGAATGTTGTCGTAAAAAACAGCATCATAATCAAAATTGCTCGCATAGTAGCCTTTAAGCACGTATGTAGTGTTTGAGCTAGCATCATACAATTCAACGGTATTGGAATTTACTTGATACACATCCAACAACCAAAGTCCGTCCACATCATGATCCACTTCTAACTCGGAACCAAAGGTTCCGTAGGCCCCAACATCAATACCTAATCCATTGCCTGTTTTTCCAATTCCAACAAGGTTGTTATTGGCGTACACAATTCCCCCATCAAAAGAGATGGTAAATGCCCGTTGCAAAAATGGAATTTCGCCGCTACCTGATGATGCATTGATATCTACATACCACAGATCATAGTTCTCTAAAACCAAAGCAGTGTTTAAGGGTGTAACTTCCACATAATCATCATCAATGATCACCTCGGTGTAACAAGAACTGGCCAAAAGACCTATTGCTATAATTCCTAAAAGTAGTTTTCTTATTTTCATAATCGAGGTTTTAAAGTTCACTTCATGTAAACCAAGCATTGTGCCAAATTCTTTAATTATTTGATAATCAATTTATAATGATGCCATGATTTTATTTTTTAGCTTTATAGCCTAATTTGCTTGCATGAAAGACAACCTTAAATTTTGTGTTTTTGGAGGAGGAAGCTGGGGAACGGCCATCGTTAAAATGTTGACGGAAAACTTAGATCAAGCGGGTTGGTATATGCGAAGTGATTCTGCCATTCGCCATATTGAAAAAGAGGGTCACAATCCTAATTATTTAAGCTCTGTGGAGTTTGATGTGGCTCAACTTGAACTTAGTCATGATATCAATAAAATGGCAGCTGAATCGGATGTGCTTATTTTTGCTATTCCCTCGGCCTTTTTGGAAAGTGAATTGCAAAATCTTACCGTTTCTTTAAAGGACAAAATTATATTTTCGGCCATTAAGGGCATCGTGCCCGAAACTGGTTTGATCGTTGGAGAGCATTTTCACAGCAAATACGATATCCCCTTTGAAAATATTGGGGTGCTTACAGGTCCTTGTCATGCGGAAGAGGTGGCCTTGGAACGACTTTCTTACCTTACCATTGCCTGTGCAGATGCCGATAAGGCGAAAATGGTGGCCAAACATTTAAAAAGTGAGTATATCCGTACCAAAATATCTGATGACATCATCGGAACCGAATATGCTGCGATGTTGAAAAACATTTATGCCATCGCTGCTGGAATTGCCCACGGTTTGGGTTATGGTGATAATTTTCAAAGTGTGTTGATGAGCAACGCCATCCGTGAAATGAAACGTTTTATTGACCGTGTCTATAAAATGAAGCGCAACATCAACGCTTCTGCCTATTTGGGGGATTTGTTGGTGACAGGATACTCGGTATTTAGCAGAAACCGTATGTTCGGTAATATGATTGGTAAGGGCTACACCGTAAAAAGCGCCATGATGGAAATGAACATGGTGGCCGAAGGGTATTATGCCACCAAAAGTGCCCATTTATTGATGGAAAAATTGGAGAAAAAGTCCAAAACTCCCATTATCAATGCCGTTTACCAAGTGTTGTACAAAGAGAAAAATCCCAAGAAAGTTTTTGAAAAGTTGACGGAGAAGTTGGATTAATTAAAAAATTAAAGCTTTACAACATCAAAACTATAGCTCATAAACGGAATCATAAAGGTTGTTTTTTCGGAGAAGTATTTAGTGTTACGAGATATATACATTCCCATCGTTAACTTAGATTTGCCTTTGCCATATCCGATTGAGACTCTATTAGCACTGAAATTATAATTATCAATAAAGGTATTTGAGTCTATTTGTTGTCCCTCTTCGTTATAAATTGGTTCAGTTCTTACATATTCGCTATTTCTGTTGAGTAAAGACCATCCAGCACCAACCAATAAATCTCCTTTTTTAAAAACTGCGAAGCGGTAATTTAAATTAAAATTGTAGCCAAACAATAAGCCCCGTTCAATTTTGGAGTATGTTCCATCACTGGGTACTGTGGTCTCAATTGGGGTTGTTAGAAAGTCATAGCGAATGGAACTTATAAATCCTAAGCTGAAATTTTTCGTAAAATAATACTCAACCCCAAGATTTAGCACGGGACCTGCATTTTGAGAATCAGGACTTACAAATACAGTTGCCATAGCTTGATCACCCGAATTATGGATGGGAGTGATTCTAAATTCCGCACCTAAATTGAAAAAAAAGCTTTTTTCTCGAGAATTATTTTGGGCTAAGATAGAATATGGTAGTATAAATAGAATTAGGAATAAATTCTTCATAAAAAGGGGTTGGATTAATTGGAAGCATTGTAATAGAATTCTATCGTCGAATTTGAGATACTATTTCCAAAACCATTCAATACGAAATAATTCTCTGGAATGAAATCATCACAAGCACGAACTTGTGCAGAAATATATTTTTGATTGTATGACCTATAACTAATTAGGGCATCAGTACCTCCTGGTCTTCCAAAAGAAACCTGTTTCAAAGGTGCTGGGAAACCATCATATTCATAAATTATGTATGAAATAAAAATACTAGATGACGCCCTTTTATTCATCAAATGTTTATTGATGGTTTTAAATGTACCATTATTCACATCTGAGTTTGAAAACTTACCCAAAACATACTCAGGATTATTTCTAATTTGTGCACCATCAATGGTTATTCTATCCCCCCAAAAAAATCCTAAAGGTTGAAAAAAATCCTCATCATCAGACATAGCATATCCATAAATATGGACATCTGCCTTTTCCAACCATGATTCCTTTTTGTCCTTTATTTTAATTTTAAAAATTTGCAGATCCTCTGGAAGTATGTCATCATTTCCACCACCTCCCCCATAAGAATCTGCATTTTCGTCTTCTGGTAATATATATTCTTGATCTTCTGGAGCAATCCCTAAAACAAAAACTTCATTTTCCAAAGCTTCCTCTACAGGGTTTGGACCAAAAATGTCATTCTCTAGCAAATCACGATATTTCAGTTCCAATTGTCCCCTTACATTTAATATATATCCCTGCACAATCTCTTTTTTCAAATCAAGGTCAAAGCTATTTATCAAGAATAATGGTTGAGTTCCAGTGCCATCTTTTATTTTATAAACATATGGGTACCAAGATTCACCTTCAAGTTCAATAAATGCTTCCAATGAATACTGAATACTATCATTCAATGTACTTTCACTCTTTCCTTCTATGTTTTTGCTAAATAAATCCTTAAAATAAAAAGCATTTAAATGCTCTGCTTTTGCAGATTTCCCAGCTTTTTCGTTATCAAAATTGGGATTAAGCCTATACAGCTCTTCCATTAATTTTGTTAGGTGATAATTCTTGTAAGCTAATTTTTCTTTTAATTCAGCCCTTTCAATACCTGCTTTGTCAAAAAGTAATGAATTGGATTGGTTTTCTTCTATAACCAAGCTTGGTTCTTCTTCATTTTCACATGAACTCAATAGTATTAATAAAACAATAAATAAAATTGAAAAAAAGGCATTTGGATTGACCGAGGATTTGATTTTATAGAACTGCATAAAGTAGGATTTTAGTCAACTAATTTTAAGATTGGCATGAAGCTATGTAATCCTTATCTTTCAAAGTCTTCGAAATCAGTGGATACCCTTTTTGGGTTGACGGATGGTGGTTTTGAATTGACCGATTGGCAATTCTGAGGTTTTTTTGAAAGAAAAAAAAGATTTAATGGTGAGATTTGTCCAGAACCTACCCGTAAATGCAGAAATTAGAGAACAATCCCAAGAAAGTTTTCGAAAAATTGACTAAGAAGTTGGATTAAGCCCTATCCAAACTAAAGTTGGAATGCTCTTCCAATTCGGCTTCAAGTTTCTCATTAAATACTTCCATTTCTGTATCTGAATAGGAATAGGCTTGTTGAAATTCCTCAAAAACAACTTGCATATAATTACGAACACTTTCAATATCAAAATAAAGTCTACCTGTTCGTCTAATGAAAAAATCCAAAGGAATTACAGCCATTTCATATG
Organism: Flagellimonas zhangzhouensis; assembly: GCF_900102925.1. Lineage (GTDB taxonomy): Bacteria > Bacteroidota > Bacteroidia > Flavobacteriales > Flavobacteriaceae > Flagellimonas > Flagellimonas zhangzhouensis. The sequence continues at coordinate 439,138 of NZ_FNKI01000001.1, forward strand.
CAATGGCAAACTGAGCCTCGGCCCTGATCATTCTTTCTTTGGGTGAATCACCCTCAATCTTTGAATACAATTCCAAAATGGTTTCGGTCTGTTTGCCATAAGTGGTCACCAAATACCATGCATCGTACTTTTTAAAACCATCCTTTTCAATACGCTCCAAAACCTCAGCAATGTATTTTTTTACGTGCTTGAACTTTTTAAACCCATTACCACAAAGTGGAATTTTGTCCGTGGAACATGGTTTTAATTTTAAATCAAAATCCTCTTCCATTTCTTTGGCGATTCGGTTCACCACCCGCTCAGCCATTTTTCGATAGCCTGTCAACTTGCCTCCTGCGATACTCACCAATCCCGTATCCGAAGTAAAAATTTCATCTTTTCTGGAAAGCTCAGAGGCCGATTTTCCCTCTTCATGAATCAGAGGGCGTAATCCTGCCCAAGAAGAAATAATATCATCCAACTCCAGATTAATATCAGGGAACATATGGTTTACTGCTGAAACCAAATAAATGGCATCGGCGATATCGGTGGTCACTTGATCTTTGTCCAAATTGTAATTGGTGTCGGTGGTACCAATGTATGTTATCTTACCACGTGGAATGGCGAACATCATGCGTCCGTCTGGAATATCGAAATACACGGATTGCTTTACAGGAAGTTTCTCCTTTGGAAACACCAAATGCACGCCTTTGGTCAAATGCAAACGCTTTCCTTTTTTGGAATGGTTTACACTTCGCAATTCATCTACCCAAGGGCCTGCCGCATTGATCACATACTTGGATGAAACTTCATAAGCATCTCCAAACACTTCATCAGAAAACTTAACCCCAGCCACACGTTCATTTTCATACACAAAATCGGTAACCTTGGTATAATTAAAAGCATGGGTGCCAAATTGAAGACTCGTTTTTACATTTTCCATGGTGAGTCGTGCATCATCGGTTCGGTATTCGGCATAATAGCCCGCTCCATTCAAAATCTTTTTTGGCAAAAGAGGTTCCAGTTTCATGGCCTCCTTTTTTTCGAGCATTTGACGTTTGTCGTCTCCTGTCACTTGGGCCAGAATATCATACACTTTAAGGCCAATCGAAGTCAACCATTTTCCATAGGAACCACCCTCTATCAAGGGCAACAACATTTTTTCAGGCAACACTAAATGAGGAGCCAATTTGTGCACAATGGCACGTTCGGAACCGACTTCTTTCACCAACCAAAAATCGAATTGCTTTAAGTAGCGAAGTCCTCCGTGAATCAATTTGGTGGATTTACTGCTGGTACCCGAGGCAAAATCCCCCTTTTCCAACAACAGCACTTTCATACCCCTGGAAGAAGCATCCAATGCTATACCTGCTCCCGTGATTCCTCCTCCGATTACAATGAGATCATAGGAGTCCTTAGCTATATTTTGAAGGGTTTCTTTTCTATTGACATTTGAAAAATTGATGTTCCCTTCCATATAATTTTATTTGTTGAATTCGTATTCGCGCTCCACTTTACATATCCGAACTTTGTACCAAGAATACCAAGTTTGGATTCCCTTTTTCCGGGCTTGTTTGTGATCCATTTGTGATTTCCAATTGGCGATTGCCTCCAAACTTTCCCAATAACTTACGGCAATTCCCAATCCATCACGAGCACTTTCAAAACCCAAAAATCCAGGCTGTTTTCGGGCCAAAGTTTCCATTACTTCTGCCATTTGACCATATCCATTGTCCCCTTCGGTTCTCAGATTGGTAAAAATTACGGCGTAATAGGGTTTTTGTAGTTCCATTTAGTTGATGTATTCCTTTTCCAAAAAATAATTGACCAAGGCTTCCTTCATCAAAACGGCTTGTTCTCCTGCCTTTAATGGAGGTAATTGTTCCTTTATTTTATAGTGTGGCCAACCTTCATCATCAAAAAAATCGAAATCGTAGTACCCATAAGGTTCCAACAACCTACAAATGGCTATGTGCATCAGGTTTACCTTTTCGTCTTTCTTAAACTTTCGGTGAAAATTCCCCAATTCCTGAACGCCTACCAAATACACAATCCCATCCAATTCCAATGGATCTCCATCAGAAAATTGCGCTGATAGTTTTTCCACCAAAAAATCCCATCGTTCCTTTAATTGTTCGTCTCTTGACATGTGTTTTGCAATGAGTGCCAAAGGTACAAATCAATATTCTATATTTGTTAAAACCTGCATATGAGCTTTTTGGATATCATCTTTGGAATTCTTTTGATTTGGGGACTTTATAAAGGTCTTCGCAATGGGCTTTTTGTGGAGCTGGCCTCTTTGGTTGCGTTGATTGCAGGGCTCTATGGAGCTATCCATTTTTCATACATCACAGGGGAATATCTTGCGGACCGTTTGGACTGGAACGAGCAGTACATTCAAATAGCAGCCTTTTTAATTACCTTTTTTGCCATAATAATAGTAGTTAACCTAGCTGGAAAACTCCTTACCAAAATTGCAGACTTTGCCATGCTGGGATTGTTGAACAAAATAGCTGGCGGCATTTTCGGCCTATTAAAAGTTGCTGTGATTTTAGGAGCGCTACTTATCTTCTTTGAAAGACTCACTTCCCCATTAAATATGATAAATGAGGAAACAAAGGCCCAATCTGTCTTTTACGAACCCATAAAAGAAATCGGCGCTCTTGTATTTTCATTGGTGCTCGAGGATGAGATTGAGGATGTTCCAGAAATAGAGCCAAGAACCGAAACCTTATAAACGGTGTGGTTTCATCGATAAAACGTACTGTTTCCGTTTCTATAAACCTACTCACCCCCAAATACTTGCATTTTGACGTAAGAATCTGCTTCCTATGGAAATTATATGGACTATGCGCTACTGTCCAATAGTTTAGCAAATAGAGAACACTTAGGAGCTTGAGACACTCCGAAAATTACTATAGAATGAACAGATTATTTGGCCTATTAATTGTCCTTACATGGACTCTTACATTTACCAGTTGCAGCAGCAACTCATTTGAAGAAGACTTGGAATACACCCAATCCACCACGGGTAACGAAAAAATTACGGTTGACCCAGTAGCTATGGAAGATGCCTTACTCGATTTAATCAATGAGCACCGTTTATCCATGGGATTAAATGCATTGGAAAACAGTACTACTTCATATAAGTATGCCGAGGAACACAACGATTACATGATCTCCAAAAACTCTTTGAGTCACGATAATTTTGATGAAAGAGCCCAAAAAATAGCAAGTGAAATGTCAGCTGTTTCCATTTCAGAAAATGTTGCAAGATATTATAGCTCCGCTGAGACCACAATGGAAGCTTGGTTGGAAAGCGCAACACACAGAACGGCCATGGAAGGGGATTTTACACATACCACTCTAAGTGTTCAGCTAGATAAAGATGGTAGACCTTATTACACGGAGATTTTCATTAAAGTAGAATAATCGACCCAACATAATTACTAAAAAGACCTGCAACATTGCGGGTCTTTTTTTTTATTTACTATGATGCCCCAAAGGTTTTTTTTACCTTTCCTAAAATCTTTGATTATGGCCATACAAGCTCCCTTCAACTTGAACAAATGGGTTGAAGAAAACAGGGATACCCTAAAACCGCCCGTTGGAAACAGGAATCTTTATAAAGAGTCGGGTGACTATATTGTAATGATCGTGGCTGGACCCAACGCTCGAAAAGATTACCACTATAACGAAACGGAAGAACTGTTTTATCAATTGGAAGGTAATATCGAGGTACATATTCAAGAAGATGGGCAGAAAAAAACCATGAAATTGGGACCTGGAGATATGTATTTGCATCCTGCAAAAGTGCCTCATTCCCCAGTGCGCCATGAAGGTTCCATCGGCCTAGTAGTGGAACGCAAAAGGGCTGACATGAATGTTGACGACGGATTACTATGGTTTTGCGATAACTGCAACCACAAATTGTACGAGGCTTATTTTACATTAAATGATATTGAAAAAGACTTTTTGGCCCATTTCAAACATTTTTATGGTTCAGAAGACCTAAGAACCTGTGATAATTGTGGTACTGTAATGCCCGTTGATGAACGCTTTGTTGCAAAAGAGGAATAATGTTGATATTCGCTAAAATAATAACTGCCATCGTGGCCTTGCTTCACTGCTATTTTTTATGGTTGGAAATGTTCGCATGGACCACCAAAGCCAGAAAGGTTTTCCGAAATTTTCCCCAAGAACTTTTTGAATCCACAAAAAACATGGCTGCCAATCAGGGGCTTTACAATGGCTTTTTGGCCGCGGGCTTAATTTGGGCTTTAGTGATTCCCGACCCAATGTGGCAAGTGTATGTGGCACTTTTCTTTTTAAGCTGTGTGGCAGTCGCAGGAATATTCGGCGCCATCAGTGTCTCTAAAAAAATATTTATCGTTCAGGCAGTACCTGCTCTTATTGGAATCATCCTTTATATTATAGCATTGGATTCCATTAAAGGAATTCAATTTAAAATAATGATCTAGCTCTGAATCTTTATCGTTATTTTTGTAGAAATATAACATTTCATCCCTAAAAAGTTATAAATGTCAATTACTACCACTTCTTTTGGAATTGAAGAAGCCCTTAGTCAACTTGGGCTCAAAGAAATAAATAATGGAACCTCAACAGGTTCTGCGAATTTTGGTTCTGGCGAAACCATTGCCTCCTATTCCCCAGTAGATGGATCACTCATTGGAAAAGTAGTGACCACATCTCCTGAGGATTACGATAAAGTAATGGAAACTGCCACTACAGCATTCAAACAATGGCGAACTATTCCAGCACCTCAACGAGGGGAAATTGTTAGACAGTTTGGAAATAAACTTCGCGAGCTAAAAGAACCACTGGGTAAATTGGTTTCCTTCGAAATGGGAAAATCTTACCAAGAAGGATTGGGTGAGGTTCAAGAAATGATAGATATCTGCGATTTTGCAGTTGGCCTCTCCAGACAATTGCACGGACTTACCATGCATTCAGAACGGCCAGGACACCGCATGTACGAACAATATCATCCTTTAGGTGTGGTCGGAATTATTTCCGCATTTAACTTTCCTGTTGCTGTTTGGTCATGGAATACAGCCTTGGCTTGGGTTTGTGGAGATGTTTGCGTGTGGAAACCTTCAGAAAAAACTCCACTAACTGGAGTTGCCTGCCAAAACATTATAGCAGAAATCTTAAAGGAAAACAACATGCCCGAGGGTATCTCCTGCCTAATTAATGGAGATTACAAAGTTGGGGAATTAATGACCCACGACAAACGAATTCCATTGGTTTCAGCAACAGGTTCCATTCGAATGGGAAAAATTGTTGCACAAGCTGTGGCTGCACGATTGGGCAAATCTCTTTTGGAGTTGGGTGGAAACAATGCCATTATCGTAACTCCAGATGCAGACATTAAAATGACCGTAATTGGTGCTGTTTTTGGTGCCGTGGGAACCGCTGGGCAACGTTGTACATCAACACGTCGATTGATTATTCATGAATCCATTTATGACCAAGTGAAAGATGCAATCACCAAAGCATACGCGCAAATTCGTATCGGTAATCCACTCGATCAACACAACCATGTAGGTCCGCTTATTGATACCGATGCCGTAAACAACTACCTAAATGCTTTGGAAGAAGCCAAAAAAGAGGGTGGAACCATTTTGATTGAAGGTGGAGTGCTTGAAGGCGAAGGATATGAAAGTGGTTGCTATGTAAAACCTGCCATTGTTGAAGCAAAAAACAGTTTCAAAATAGTGCAAGAAGAAACCTTTGCTCCAATTTTATATTTATTAAAATATTCTGGTGGTATTGAAAACGCACTCGATCAACAAAATGGTGTGGTTCAAGGGTTATCTTCAGCCATAATGACCAACAATTTGAGAGAGGCTGAACACTTTTTGTCAGCGAATGGTTCCGATTGTGGAATCGCAAATGTAAATATTGGTACCTCAGGTGCAGAAATCGGAGGCGCTTTTGGAGGAGAAAAAGAAACAGGCGGTGGACGTGAAAGCGGTTCGGATGCTTGGAAAGTTTACATGCGGAGACAGACCAATACCATTAATTATACAACAGAATTGCCTTTGGCACAAGGCATCAAATTTGACCTATAACAAAGCTGCCCGTTTGTGATGAACAACAAACGGGCAGTCTTTAAAACCAACTTAACTAACTCAAACTTTACGTTAAACCCTATTCCAATGCCGGATCTTTGTCGGGAGAAATAGGGCTCTTTACCTAATATTTGTCCTAAATTTCCAAATATTTGTCGAGGTATCCCGTCTGTATCTTACAGTTGGTTCCAAAAATTGTATGATTGGTCTTTTTTGACCTCTTTTTAGTTTTGATCTTTTTCAACCTTATTTAGATTCATCGGAAATCCCCATAAATTCAACGGTTTAAGCGTAATTTTTTGCCGTTTTTTTAATACTTTGTATAGGTAGTACTTTTAAACCTTACACCGTTATGTCTCTTGAAGAAGTACCCTTGTTCTACTGGACCATTTTATTTGTTGTTGCTGTAATTTTTGGAATCTTGGGATTCATTTATGGAAAGGCAAGTCCATCATCTTCAAACGAGAGTTCTGAAGATATCCAAATGTTGGAAATTGCCAACGCACAGCTAAAATCAGATTTGATGGCTTGTCAACAGAAATTACCCTCAAAAGAAAAACAAGAAGACCATTTTAAAACTGAAAATGTTGCAGCGCTTGGCACACAAGCTACCTTTGACCCTAAACGCGCCAAAGCCGCATTTGGAAAAAACATCAAGGAAAACGATTTAAAACTAGTGGAAGGAATCGGTCCCAAAATCGAAGGACTATTCCATAATTTCGACATTAAAACCTGGGAAAAACTCTCCGAAACCTCAGCAGATACTTGTCAAAAAGTACTTGATTCAGGAGGAAAACGATACCGAATACACGACCCCGCATCTTGGCCTATGCAAGCAAAAATGGCCTACGAAGGTCATTGGGAACAATTGGCCGAATGGCAAGAAAAACACCGAGCGGGAAAATATTGATTTAGCTACAGAACGACTTGTCTTTCTATAACATTCCGTTGGCCTCAACCCATTTAAAAGCACGCTGTTCTTGAGAAAATTGCATACGTTCCGAGATACGCTGTAATCTTTCGGGCAATTTCATTAAATAAACTCTGGCTTTTTCTGCTTGGTCTGAAAGTCCTCGCAGATTACCCAAATCCCAGTAATCGTTGAGTTTTTTCAAAATGTCCACGTAGTCTTGTGCGGTATACACACCCAAACGTTGTGCACAACTTGAAAAATGCTCAAATGCCTCACCAATAGATTCTCCAGATTCTCTTAAGAAATGAGCGGGCATCACAATTTTTTTCTTCATCATATCCGCAAAAGCCAAAACCATTCCATCAGGATCTTGACCCATTATGGTTTTTACGAACTCACGATATGCCAAATGATGTCTCATTTCATCACCAGCAATAATGTTACACATTTTTGCCAGCAAGGTATTCCCTTTTTGTTTGGCCAATTTACCTACTCTTTTATGTGAAATATTGGTAGCCAATTCTTGGAATGAGGTGTACACAAAGTTTTTATAGGGATCTCGATCTGTTCCAATATCGAACCCATCGGCAATTAAATGTTGGGTAGTGATCTCGATCTCGCGCATATTCACACGACCAGAGAGGTAAAGGTACTTGTTCAAAACATCCCCATGTCTATTTTCTTCAGCCGTCCAAGCGCGCACCCATTTGCTCCAACCATTTTCCTTGCCACTGTGTTGGTCAATACCTTCTACATCCATTAACCACGATTCGTAAGTTGGCAATGCTTCTTCCGTAATGGTATCCGCAACAAGCGTCACCCAAAAATCGTAGCCCAATTCTTTAGCCTCGCCACGCAATTGTTCCACATCATCAAAAAACTTATCGCTTTGTGAGTCTGGTAAAAAATCGGTGGGTTGCCATATCTTTTCAATCGGCATCAAAAAATCCTTCATAAAACCATCAACTTGAGGTTCTATGGCCTGCATCACTTCCAATCTTACATTCTTAATCGACATTGTACGGGGTTTTTCACAAAGATCACGATTAATTATGTAAAACCGTGTTAATTTCTTCCTCTTTCCCCAGGATAAAATGTGTGGACAGGTTCACTTTGCCAATATTCTTTTGACGAAACATCCAACATTGTCAATGCCCCCTTAAAAGCGGCACCAGTATCCACATTCCAAACATTGGCCCTATTCTGCGGATGCGCAAACCCTTGTTTGGACAATGGAGTATGCCCAATAAAAACCTCTTTGTAGTGTGTTAATCTTTTGGGAAATTTAGGATCGGTTGGCTTCAATTTAGGGTCGAGAGCCATGGCAAGCTCCCACAGGGTACGATCCCAATAAAAAGATTGTTCAAAATATTCGTAGTCTATTCCCTTAAGATTGGTATATCCTGCATGAAGGTACAGACGGTTATCCTCAGCCAAATAATAGTTTTCAAGTTCTGCGTAAAATTGAAGGTGCAATTCCCATTTGGCTTTATCGGCATTTAAATAAGAAGCTCTAGTTGCTGTTCCCCCATGCGCCAACCATTGTGGATTTTCTTTCTGATCCATGAGCCAAGCCCTACACAATTCATCGTGATTGCCTCTAATAAATGTGCAGTTATATTCTGATTTTAGATTTATAAGAAAATCGATGGTTTCCACCGCGGTGCTCCAAGCATCCACATAATCCCCTAAAAAAATAATATGATCTTCGGAGGTCACTTTTGCTTTGTCCATAAGCTGTTCCAAAGCACGCACTCCTGAATGAATGTCGCCCACTACAAGTGTTCGCATAGAAAAGTTTTTGGCAAAATTACACACAAATGCTCGGGCACATAAAAAATAAAGGAAAGTTTATCAACGGTTTATCCGCTATCTCGTTCAAAAATGCAACTTCAATTTGGTCATCGACTAAAATTCTATGTACCTTAGGATAATTCCAAAGCACATGAAAAAGGTTTTTTGTATTGGGGAACTGTTGATTGATTTTGTCGCGGAACGACAAGGCAATGACCTTTCCAAAGCCACCGAATTCACCAAAAAAGCGGGAGGCGCACCTGCCAACGTAGCTTGTGCCATTTCCAAATTGGGTGGTAACGGGGTTTTTATTGGTTGTGTAGGTGAAGATCCCTTCGGAAAATTTTTGTTGGATACCCTAAAAAATGAAGGTGTAGACATTTCCCATACACAACAATCAGAAACCTTTACCACTCTAGCATTTGTTTCAATCGCCGAAGATGGTGAACGAGATTTTGTTTTTGACCGTGGGGCTGATCGCGAACTCACCTATGATCCCGAATTAAGGAAATCCCTAAAAGGGAATATGCTCCATCTTGGCGCTGCAACAGCTTTGTTGGGTGGACCTCTGGAAAAAGCCTATGGTAAATATTTGTTTGATGGTCTAACCAAGGACATGTTCATTTCATTCGATCCTAATTTTAGAGGTGATCTTTGGAAAGATGATGAGGAAACCTTCATTAAAAAATGTATGCCGCTGGTTGAAAAATCACATTTGTGCAAATTCAGTATGGAAGAAGCACAATTGATCTCAGGAAAACAAGATTTGCATGAAGCCTGCGATAAACTCCATCAAATAGGCACACAGGTCATCACCGTTACGCTTGGAAAAGAGGGGACGCTGTTGAGTGCCAATGGAACCAAGAAAATTATTCCAAGTGTGAGTGTTGAACCTGTTGATACAACAGGAGCAGGTGATGCCTTCATAGGATGTTTACTCTATCAGATATCCGATTTGGGTAATTTTGATCCCGTTTTTGAAGATTTTGATTTATTGGAAAAAATGGTAGCAACCGCAAACAAAGCAGGAGCCATTACCACTACAAAATATGGGGCCATAGTTGCCCTACCGACCAAAGATCAGCTTTCGGAATAATGAACCAGGCGGGATTACATCAAATAGTTGCTTCTCAGTTGAAGAAGAAAGACCCTAAAGCGCTTTTCGAATTGCGAATGGCCACCAATCTCCCACTCATTCAACAATTGTTCTTTTCGCTTTATGATGAAAAAGAACATGACCCATATTTTAAAAAGTTGTTGAGCGTGCTTTCAAAATTGTTTGATGATCGACCCGATGTATTAAAAAAGCAAGATTTGGTTCGGTTGAATTCAGGCAACTGGTATCAATCCGAAAACATTGTGGGCATGCAATTGTATGTGGAGAATTTTAACCACGACCTAAATGGCCTACAAGAAAAAATACCCTATTTCAAAGAATTAGGGGTCAACTTTTTGCATTTGATGCCCATCACCACACGTCCGAAAGGTGAAAGTGATGGAGGTTATGCCGTGAACAGTTATACAGATATCGACCCAAAATATGGCACCAAGGAGGATTTGTTGGGCTTGACAGCCGAATTCAGAAAACAAGGAATCTATTTGATGTTGGATTTTGTGGTGAACCATACTTCCGACGAGTTTTCATGGGCCAAAAAAGCCATAAAAGGCGATAAAAAATACCAAGGGTACTACTACACTTTTGAAGATTACACCATTCCCGAGGCATTTGAAAAAGTATTGCCCGAAGTCTTTCCTGAAACATCACCAGGTAGCTTCACCTTTATTCCAGAAATGGAAAGATGGGTGATGACGGTGTTCAACAGTTACCAATGGGATTTGAATTACACCAACCCCGAAGTGTTTCTGGAAATGCTCACCAATTTGGTGAAATTGACCGATATGGGTGTCGATGTGGTTCGGTTTGATGCATTGGCTTTCCTATGGAAAAAAATAGGAACCATATCCCAAAACTTGCCCGAAGCCCACAATCTGATTGCTTTATTTCGAATGTGTTTGCAAGTGGTAGCACCTGGGACCATTTTATTGGCAGAGGCCATTGTGGCTCCTACTGATATCGTAAAGTATTTTGGAGAAGGTGTTAAGGAAGGCAATGAATGTGAAATCGCTTACAACGCTTCACTCATGGCCTTACTTTGGAATTCCATCGCCACAAAAAAGACATCGTTACTCTATAAAAGCTTGTTGCACGTTCCAGAAAAACCAAAAGATTGTACTTGGATCAACTACATCCGCTGTCATGATGATATTGGCTTGGGTTATGAAAACCATTTGATTCAGGAGTTGGGTTGGAACCCAGAACAGCACCGCAAATTTTTGTTGGATTATTATTGCCAGCGATTGGATTGGTCACCATCCAAAGGGCTTATGTTTATGTACAACCCAAAAACAGGGGATGGCAGAATTACAGGAAGTGCTGCTTCATTATTGGGATTGGAAAAAGGAATTACCCAAAACAATCCAAAATTGATACAGGATTCAATTGCCAAAATCATCATGCTACATGGCATTATTTTAGCCTTCGGGGGCATTCCACTGATCTACGCAGGTGATGAAATCGGAACTTTGAACGACTACTCTTTTAAAGATGAACCTTCTAAAAAAGAAGATAGCAGATGGGTAAATAGACCTCAACAGAATTGGGAAGTAATTTCCAAATTGGACCAAAAAGAGCTGCCTCAATCCCAAATTTTCCATACCCTGAAACGACTGATTGACATTCGAAAAGGTAATCCTGTATTTGAGGACAACAACGAACTCGAACTTTGCCATACGGGCAATGACCATATCCTGGTTTTTGAAAAAAAGAGAGCTCCGCAAGAAGGACTTATGGTCATTTGTAATTTTGATGAAAACCCACAAGTGGTTGAAACCAGTTGGATGAAGAGAATGGGGTATTTTTCCCAAGGCGACCCTTTTGATTTGGTTTCCGACCAAAAGATTATTTCCAATAGTGGACTTTTGGAATTGGCCCCTTATCAAATGATCTGGCTGAAAAGAGGTTAAGCGTACCTCACCTTTCTCAGAATTCGTTGCGATTCCTTCAAGGATTGATACACATGACTGTCATACGATTTAATGAGTGCCCTAGAACCATCCATTTTATCCTTCGCCTCCTCAAAACCATTCAAATAACAGATCAGATAGGTGGCTGGAAGGTGTGTCATATCCGTATGCTCGGAATCGGTCAAAGGAATTTTGTTTTCCAACTTTCTTAAGAGCGCATTATTGGTGTTGTACACATGGTAAAGTGTTTTTTTGTCGTATTGGGGCGGTTCAAAAATCAATTTACTGTTAATGGTGTACTTGCCATTATCAGAAAAGGTGATGACCATTTCTTCCAAAGGATAATACTTTTGTTGAGACCCAAGTCCCAACTGTACATATTCCAAGGTGCTGAAAGAATCATCATCGTACTCAATGGTGATTTCATCCAATGCAGAATAAAATAGTTTTACCTGTTCGTTTATCAGTTCAATATCAACTCGGGAATAGTAGGTTTTGTTCTTTACCTTTTTCTTGTTTCCCGCCCAACACACCACAAATTGCTCTTTAAAAACTTTATAATTACTTGTAAGATCAGGATGCCTCGTATTAAAAAACTTGATGACGGCATCAAGCGTCAATTCAATATTGTTTCGGGCATGATGCTCAATAGTGGCCACTTTTTCCGAATTGATATCCTTTAGTTCAATATCAAAAGCCTTGGGCAAACTAATACTTCCTTCCCGAAAGAAAACCGCCCCTCCGTAGTACTTCCAAATGTTCTTGCGAAGTGCACAAACTTTCCCGTTGGATGCAATTGTTACCAAACCCACTACCTTGCCCTCAGGCAAATGTGGAAATGGAATATTTTCATAAGAAATTATAGGAGGATTATCCAAATAGGCATTCACCAAATTCTGGATTTTGCTATCGTCAAAGAAATCGACCCCGACAATTTTGTTGTCTTCATCCTCAACACCAATAACAATAAAAGAGTTGTTTTTGGGGTTGGAATTGGCCAAGGCACACACATGTTTGAGGAACTTGGCCTTTCCTTCTTTTTCTCCAATGGATATAAAACGCTTCTTATCGTAAAAACTATTTTCGTCGTTGTGGGCCAATAGATTTTTTACGAGGAGGCGTTTATTGATCATAGCTCCTTCTTCACAATTGTACTGCTCGCCTGAGCTGTTGGCATCACCACCAAATCGGCAATATTTACATGATAAGGTCGAGTGACGACAAATAGGATAATGTCCGCAATATCCTCTGGTTTTAAGGGTTGAAATCCTTTGTACACATTGGATGCCCTTTCGGTATCTCCCTTAAAGCGTACATCGCTGAATTCTGTTTCAACCAAACCAGGGTTTACAGCCCCAACTCGAATGCCATAGGCATTCAAATCAATTCGCATACCCTGGTTAATCGCATCAACTGCATGTTTACTAGCGCAATACACATTGCCATTTGGATAAACTTCTTTACCCGCCGTAGAACCAATATTGATAATATGGCCCGATTTACGCTCCACCATTTTAGGAATAATAGCCTTGGACATGTACAACAGGCCCTTTACATTAATGTCCAACATAGCCTCCCAATCATCAGGATTTCCTTTATCGATGGGGTCTAATCCATGGGCATTTCCTGCATTGTTCACCAAAATATCAATTTGGGAAAACTCTTCTGGCAAACTTTCAATTGCTGAAAAAACAGCCTCTCGATCTCTAACATCAAAATTTAGAATGTGAATGGCAGTATCCCTACCCAATTCATTCATCAGTTGTTCCAAACGCTCTTGCCTACGGCCACACAACACCAGTTTGAACCTCTGTTTTGCAAAAAGTTCTGCTGTTGCTTTACCAATTCCACTTGTGGCGCCTGTTATCAACGCTGTTTTTTTCATATTCAATTTTTTAGGGAACATCATGACCTTGACTTGCTACCAATAAGCTAAACCAGTCCTGAAGTTCCAAATCTATTTTTGCGGCAGCAGCCGATTCTATAATTCTTTCTTTGTTTGTGGTACCGATAACAGGATGCACTTTGGCGGGATGTTTTAAAATCCAAGCCAACAACAATTGACTTTCATTGGCATCATATTTATCCAATAGTGGCTTCATCGCTTTTTTGATGCGTTGGGTTTGCTCATTATCCTCTCGAAACAAATCGCCCAGTGGACTCCATGCCATGGCCAATCTTTTATTGGCAATACAATCATCAAAAGTACCATCGTACATCGGCGCATCATGCGTCAAAGAAAACTCTACTTGGTTCCCAGAAACGGGAATTTCCTTTTCCAGCATGGCTACTTGCGAGGGTGTGAAATTGGAAACCCCAAACGCTTTAATTTTTCCACTGCTCAACAATTCATCTGCAGCCGCAGCAATTTCAGCTGGGTCCATCAAGGGACTTGGACGGTGTACCAAAAGCAAATCCAAATATTCCGTGTGCAGCTTTTTTAGGGATTGCTCCGCAGACCAAACAATGTACTCTTTATCGTACTGGTAATGGTTGATTTTGTTATCCCTGCCTCGTGTCAATTGAATCCCACATTTGGAAATCAATTGGATATTCTCGCGTTCTATTCCACTCTCGGCATAGGCCGATCCAAAATCAGATTCAGTGGAATAACTGCCATAAATATCGGCATGGTCAAAGGTGACCAATCCTTGTTCGATGCAATGGTGCATCAACTCTACCATTTCTTTTTTGGAAAGTTTCTTTCCCCAACTTCCCCAAGTCATCGCTCCCGAGATAATTCGGGAAAATTTCTCATTCTGTATCATATCGGTTGAAAGTATAAAATTAAACCCTTAAATCCTTCATAAAACTAGGGCTTTAGCGATTTTTTTAACCATTAATTAACAGGTTGATTTTAAATAAATTTTCATTTTGCACCTCTTAGCAAAATCACTTACTTTAAACCAAACAACAGGAGCTTATAATGGAAGAAAACACTACTATTGATATTAGTGCAGTGAACGAGAAAATAGCCCAAGAAAGTGCTTTTATTGATCTACTTACCGCTGAAATGAACAAAGCCATTGTGGGACAAAGCCACATGGTGGAACGTTTGCTCATCGGACTTTTGGGAAAAGGACACATTTTATTGGAAGGTGTACCTGGATTGGCAAAAACTTTGGCCATCAACACCTTGGCCAAAGCTGTAAAAGGAGATTTTAGCAGAATTCAGTTTACTCCAGACCTTTTACCAGCAGATGTAATCGGTACGTTGATCTACAACATAAAAGAGAACGATTTCTCCATTAAAAAAGGTCCTATATTCGCCAATTTCGTTTTGGCAGATGAGATCAACAGGGCTCCAGCCAAAGTACAATCCGCGCTTTTGGAAGCCATGCAGGAAAAGCAAGTGACCATTGGTGATGAAACTTTTAAACTGGACGCGCCATTTTTGGTTATGGCCACACAAAACCCCGTGGAACAAGAAGGTACTTACCCACTTCCTGAAGCACAGGTTGACCGTTTTATGCTAAAAACGGTAATCGACTACCCAAAATTGAACGAAGAACAATTGATCATTCGTCAAAACTTGAAAGGAGCTTCCGAACCTATAAAACCTGTTGTTTCCTTGAAGCAGATTTTAAGTGCGCAACAAACCGTTCGTGAGGTTTACATGGACGAAAAGATTGAAAAATATATCCTGGACTTGATTTTTGCTACCAGATATCCTGAAAAATATAACCTAGAAAGCCTAAAGCCCCTGATCAGTTTTGGTGCCTCCCCAAGGGGTAGTATCAACTTAGCAACAGCATCCAAATGCTATGCCTTCATCAAACGAAGAGGTTATGTCGTTCCCGAAGATGTTAGAGCCGTTGTACACGATGTACTCCGCCACAGAATCGGAATTACTTACGAGGCCGAGGCTGAAAATATAACTTCCGAAGAAATCATCAACAAGATTGTAAACGAGGTAGAGGTGCCTTAGCGGTTCAACGTTTATCGGATAAAGTAACCCACTACTTTTAACCAACCGTAAACCTATTTTTTGAACCAAATGGATACGAAAGAACTACTAAAAAAAGTACGTAAGATTGAAATAAAGACAAGGCGTCTATCCGACCATATTTTTGGTGGGGAGTATCATTCTACGTTCAAAGGTAGGGGTATGACCTTTAGTGAAGTTCGCCAATACCAGTTTGGTGATGATGTTCGAAGTATTGACTGGAACGTAACTGCCCGTTACAACGAACCCTATGTAAAAGTTTTTGAAGAGGAACGCGAACTTACCATGATGTTGATGGTGGATGTGAGTGGTTCCGAACTTTTTGGAACTTCCAACCAGTTCAAAAAAGAAGTGGTGACCGAAATTTCAGCAACTTTAGCTTTCTCTGCGCTTCAAAATAACGATAAAGTAGGTGTGATTTTATTTTCGGACGAAGTGGAACTCTTTATTCCACCCAAAAAAGGAAAAAGTCACGTGTTGCGCATCATTCGTGAGTTGTTGGAATTTCAACCCAAAAGCAGTAAAACTAACATTGCCGAAGCCTTGAAGTTTTTGACCAATGTGATGAAGAAAAAAGCTATCGTTTTTGTGCTTTCTGACTTTATTGCAGACGATTACGACAACACGCTTCGCATTGTGGGCAACAAACACGATGTTACGGGGATCCGAATTTATGACGAACGAGAAGAGTCCATCCCCAATTTGGGAATGGTTCAAATGCAAGATGCCGAAACAGGAGAATTGCAATTGGTGAACACCCAATCCAAACAAGTTCGAATGGCCTATGGAAAATACTATTCCGAAAAAGTATCCTATTTTACGGATTCTTTTACCAAATCGGGCTGCGGTGTGATCAATTGTAGAGCAGATGAAAGTTATGTAAGAAAACTGTTGGGCTATTTTAAAAGAAGAGGATAATACGAATGCAAACATTGAATAGAAATACCAACAAAAGTTTCCCCTTATTAAGATGGGGTATTTTGTTTTTATTGATATGTCCTTTGATAGGTTTTGCGCAATCGAGCCCAAATGTTTCGGTTGATGTGGATACCCTTTCCATTAAAATTGGGGAGCAAATCCAATATGCGATTACCGTCGAGGCCGATTCATTGGATGTGGTACATTTCCCAGAGGGACAAACCTTTTCCCCATTGGAAACTGTCGAAGCCATTATGGCCGATACCATCAAAAACAATGAAAAGGTAATTCTTCAAAAAATATACTCCCTTACCCAATTTGATAGCGGTGCTTATACGATTCCACCACAGCGAATTGCCATCAACGAACAGCCTTTTTTCACTGATTCGTTCCAAGTAAAGGTCGCTGATGTTGTCGTGGACACCACCAAGCAAAAAATGTACGACATCAAACCCTTGATTGCGGTTGAGCGTAGCAGAGCTCAATTCTGGCTCACCATTCTTTACATTGTTCTTGGTTTGGCAATAATCGGCGGATTGGTTTATTGGTTCTTTTTAAGAAAGAAACCTTTGACTGAGGAAGAAAAAGAAGCTTTGCTTCCGCCATACGATCGTGCTATTTTGGAATTGAAGAAATTGGAAAATTCCAGATACCTCATTCAAGATGAGTACAAACAATACTATTCCGAACTGACCAATATAGTTCGAATGTATTTGGAAGAAGACGTACATGTCACCGCCATGGAAAGCACCACTTCCGAATTGATCACCAAGTTGGAAATGTTACGTGATGCTGGTGAATTGAAATTGGAGGATGACACCCTTCAGCAATTCCAAAAAATATTACAGACTGCGGATTTGGTAAAATTTGCCAAGTCCAAACCAGCTACCTCAGTAGCAGAGCAAGACCGCCTTTTGGTGGAGCAAATTGTTACTCAAACCCACGATGGTCTTCCAGAACCTACCGAAGAAGATTTATTGCTGAACGAAGAATATCTCGAAGAACTCGCGCGTCAAAAACAACGCAAGAGAATTTATTTGGCTGCGGCCATTTTTGCTGGATTAATCGTGATTGGAAGTGGAATTTCCGTTGCCTATTTTGGATTCAAGCAGGTAAAAGACACCGTTTTTGGCTATCCAACCAAAGATTTGTTGGAAGGAGAATGGGTTGCCAGTTCTTATGGTTTCCCTCCCATTGAAGTGGAAACACCAGACGTATTGGTTCGCCAAGAAGTTGAAATTCCTGCTGAGACCAAAGAGTTGATTAAGGAGCTTCAAACCTTCTCCTACGGAAGCTATGTCGGAATCTTTTCGGTGAGTACAAGTTCCGTCACTTACAAAGAGCAAAACGAGCCTAACTTCGAAGCTGTAATTGGTGCAACCTTGACCAACTTTGAACAATTGGGTTTAAAAAATATTATTACCAAACAAGAAGAGTTTGTGACCCAATCTGGAGTAAAAGGCATGAAAACCTTTGGGACAGGGTCTTTTGAAAATCCCGCAAGTGGAGATGACAAAAAAGCGAAGTACAATATCCTCACCTTTGGTGGTAAGGGTTTTATACAACAATTGGTCATAACCTGGGAAGATGGAGATGAGTATGCTGAACAAATCGTTGATCGAATTTTGGGCAGTTTGGACGTAAAAACACAAGTATAAATGTTTGAAAATATAGAATTCGCAAACCCTGAATTTTTCTGGTTGCTTCTTTTGCTTCCATTGGCTTTGCTATGGTATTTTTTCAGACGCAAAAACGAAATGGCGTCCTTGCGCATTTCGAGCATCAAAGGGTTTACCGTTAAAAGTTTTGCCTCCAAATTAAAACCCATCCTTTTTGGATTGCGATTATTGGCCCTTGCAGCCATTATTACCGCTTTGGCAAGACCACAAACTGAAGATATTTCATCCAGAACCAAGACCACGAAAGGTATCGATATTGTGATGGCCATCGATGTTTCGTCCAGTATGTTGGCACGTGACCTTAAGCCCAATCGATTGGCAGCTTTAAAAGAAGTGGCCGCCGATTTTATCGAAAAAAGACCCAACGACCGTATTGGTCTGGTGGGTTATGCTGGGGAAAGCTATACCAAAACTCCTATTACCAGTGATAAGGCTATAGTGCTAAATGCCCTAAATGAAATTACCTACGGGGAACTGGAAGATGGTACCGCCATTGGAATGGGATTGGCCACAGCAGTAAACCGATTGAAAGAAAGCAAGGCCATCAGTAAAGTTATCATTCTTTTAACGGATGGTGTCAATAATTCTGGCTTTATTGAGCCTAGAACTGCAGCTGATCTTGCCGTTGAATTTGGTATTAAAACCTACACAATCGGATTGGGAACCAATGGAAATGCATTGTCCCCTATTTCCTATAATCGCGATGGTTCTTTTCGCTACGGAATGCGCCAAGTGGAGATTGATGACAAGTTATTGGAAGAAATAGCCAAAGTAACTGGAGGAAAATATTTCCGTGCTACGGATAACGAGTCCTTGGAAGAGATTTATGATGAGATCAACAGTTTGGAAAAAACAGAAATAGAGGAATTCAAATATTATAAATACGAAGAGAAATTCCGCCCTTTGATTTTCTTGGCAGGAATTTTATTGCTGTTGGAATGGGCTTTGCGCAATTCCATATTTAAAAGTTTTATTTAAGAATGATTCAGTTTGACGAAAAATTATATTTCTACCTCTTGGCCATTATTCCCGTAATGGTCTTGGCGTTCTTTTTTCTTCAAATCTGGAAAAAAAGAACCCAAAAAAGATTTGCCGATTTAAATCTATTAAAGAGATTGGCACCCAATCGTTCCAGCTTCAAGTCCACGGTTAAACTTGGATTTTTATTGGCTGGATTGGCATTTTTGGTGCTAGGATTGGTCAACCCAAAAATTGGAACCAAACTCGAAACCGTAAAACGTGAAGGGGTTGATATTGTGTTCGCTATCGACGTTTCCAAAAGTATGTTGGCAGAGGATATTGCGCCCAACCGATTGGAAAAAGCGAAGCGAATTGTTTCCGAAATCATCAACCAATTGGCCAGTGACCGAATCGGAATTATTGCCTATGCTGGTCAAGCGTACCCTCAATTACCGATTACTACGGATTACGGAGCGGCCAAAATGTTCTTGCAGAGCATGAATACCGATATGTTGTCTTCCCAAGGAACAGCGATTGACGCTGCCATTAATTTGGCAAGCACCTATTACGACGATTCACAGCAGACCAACAGAGTACTGTTTATTGTTTCTGATGGGGAAGATCATTCAGAAAGTGCTACGATCAATTCCGTTGAAAATGCCATTCAAAATGGAATCCGCATTTACACCATCGGGGTTGGAAAACCTAAAGGAGCCCCAATTCCAATAAAAAGAAATGGAGTTGTGGAAAGTTTGAAAAAAGACAATCAAGGCGAAGTGGTCATCACCAAACTGAACCAAGAAGTATTATCGATCATTGCCGACCGTGGCGATGGAGAATATATTGATGGATCCAACACGGAAAATGCCGTGGAATATATCAAAGAAGAATTGAACAGGATGGACAAAACGGAATTTGAAGCCAAGCAATTTGCCGAATACAAGGACCAGTTTCAATGGTTCCTCGGTGCAGGCTTTTTATTTTTATTTTTGGACATCTTCGTTTTGGACAGAAAAACACAATGGTTGAAAAAACTAAATCTTTTTAATGAGCATGATGAGCAATAAGATTAGATTGATGTTTGGCCTATTGTTATGTTTTGGCATAGCCCAAGCACAAAACGATACTACAGAAAAGGCATTGAAAGAGGCAGAAAAAGCACTTCAAGCTTCTACCAACCTCACATATGAGGCCAATGAGGAGCTAACAGCCAACGATTTCATCAACTCAGAGGCCAATTACCGAAAAGCCATTTCCAAAAGCAGTCAAAATGCTGCGGCACCTTTTAATTTAGGTACAGCCTACTATAACCGTGAGAGTTTTGGTGAAGCCTTTGGTCGATTTAAAGAAGCGTCTGAAGCAGCTGATGATAAAACGGAAAAGCATAAGGCATTCCATAATATGGGAAATGTTTTTATGCAGCAAAAGGATTACAAACAAGCCGTTGAAGCCTACAAACAAGCACTACGTAAAAATCCGAACGATGATGAGACCCGCTACAATCTAGCTTTGGCCAAAAAGATGCTCGAACAACAACAGGACGAGCAAAAGAACGATCAAAACCAGGACAACAAGGACAATCAGGATCAAAAAGACCAAGAGAAGGACGAAAACAAAGATCAGGATAACGAAGGAGGCGATAAGGACAAACAGGACGAAGGCAAAGAAAACGACGAGGAAAACAAGGACGAAGGCGATCAGGGCGACAAAGGAGATAATGGAGAAGAAAAGCCTGAAGAAAACAAAGAAGGTGACGGAGATAAGAAAAAAGAGCAGGAAAAGAAACCAAATGAAGGTGATCAGCCCCAAGACCAAAAACAACAACCTCGACCCAACCAGCTTTCCCAACAACAGATTCAGAATTTGTTAGAGGCCATGCAAAATGAAGAGAAAAAGGTGCAGGAAAAAATGGAGGCCCGAAAAGTGAGGGGAGCAAAGGTTAAAAACGAAAAAGACTGGTAATGCAAACCTTAAGGAGCAACATAGTACTCTTTCTTAGCTTTTTGCTACTCGCTACGAACTTTTCGTATGCGCAAGAAGAAGGAATTGAGTTCACTATGAACCTCAGTAAGGAAAAACTGGGTTTGAACGAAAGGCTTCGTGTTGATTTTACCATGAACAAGGATGGGGACAATTTTAACCCACCAGCATTCAATGGATTTAAAGTGGTGATGGGGCCTTCCCAATCCATAAGTTCTTCATGGATCAATGGCAAACGATCCTTTTCCAAAACCTACACTTATATATTAGTACCTACAGCAAGAGGTAACTTTAATATAGAACAAGCCACTATCGAAATAGATGGTCAAACCTATAAAACTACCCCAAAATCGGTAGAAGTTACCGCCGCGGTAGATAAACCCAGTGATCAAAAAACGGTAGATGATGTTGCAGATGAAAGTTTGCATCTGGTAGCAGAAGTTTCCAAAGGAAATCCATATTTGAACGAAGCTGTTACTGTAGTTTACAAACTTTATGTGAGTCCAAATATTAGTGTGACGAATTACCGTCCGCTAGACAACCCTACCTATAACAATTTTTGGAGTCAGGATATTCCAGTGACCAAGCATACGGCCCAAAATGGCACTTTTGAGGGAAAACCTTATCGATTTGTGGTATTGAAACGAGTGGTGTTGTATCCTCAAAAATCTGGAAAACTGGATATTGAACCGCTTTCTTTGGAAATTTTTGTGGATGTGCCTACCAACAGAAGGGACTTTTTTGGAGGACGCATTTATACGCAAACCAGTAAAACGGTTTCCGCAGGAAAAAGAACCTTAAATGTAAAAGCATTACCCGAAGCTGGTAAACCTAGCAACTTTAGTGGTGCTGTTGGGGATTTTGATTTCTCGGTGACCACGACCAAAACACAATTAAATGCTTCTGAATCGCTCCAGGCAAAGGTTGAAGTAACTGGAAAAGGAAACTTAAAATTGTTTCAACTTCCAGAACCCGAACTGCCAAGTGCCTTGGAAGTTTACGATCCAGAACACGACGAGGCCATTCAAACCTATAGCACAGGAATGGAAGGAAAGGTATCGGACAATTATACCATTGTGCCCGCTTTCCGTGGTAAATATCCCATTCCTAGCATTTCGTTCAGTTATTTTAATCCAGACAAGGGCACGTATGAAACCTTGACCTCGAATGAAATAAATATTGAGGTTATGGAAGGCCCAACGGGAAGTACAAATGCCGCAGCTCCGTCGGCTAACCAGCAATTGGTGGTGCCAGCTGGCGATCAATTCCATTTCATCAAATTGGATGCGAATTTATCTTCTATGAACCAGAGTTGTTTCTTAGGTTCCAGAAGTTTTTACCTGCTTGTTTTCTTACCGCTATTATTGATTCCTATTGCTATTTTCTCCTTTAAAAAGCGAGAGGCCATTGCCAGCGATGTAGTTGGAAACCGAATTAAACAAGCCAATAAGTTGGCCAGAAAATACCTTTCCACTGCCAAAAAAGAACTTGGTAACAAAGAGGCCTTTTATGTGGCTCTGGAAAAAGGATTGCACAATTATTTAAAAGCCAAATTGCATATTGTAACCTCTGAATTCAGTAAGGAAAAAATAACTGAAATTTTAAAGGAAAAACAAGTTGATGCCAACGATATCCAAAGTTTTATTGCCTTGTTGACCAGTTGTGAAATGGCACGATATAGTCCGTTTTCGAATGTGCAAATGCAAAAAGACTATGAATCGGCCAGTGATGTAATCTCTAAATTGGACAAGCAATTATGAGTATAAAGAAGTATTTAGTTTTCATAGCGCTATTCTCCTTGTCCGTGCTTTCCGCACAGAACAGTGCCCTATTTAAACAAGCCACCGAATTTTATAATAACGGGGAGTTTTCAAAGGCCATTGAAAATTACGAACAGATTTTGGAAAGTGGCAACCATTCTTCAGCCCTCTATTTTAATATGGGCAATTGCTATTATAAGCAAAATGCGATTGGGCCGAGTATCTATTACTACGAAAAGGCTTTGTTGCTTTCTCCAAATGATACCGAAATAAAAAACAACTTACAGTTTGCGCAGAACATGCGATTGGATGCCATTGAAGAAATGCCCCAAACTGAAATGGCACAGATCTACAACAAGGTCATCAACTGGTTTAGTTGTAATGGTTGGGCCTATTTAACCGTGGCATTTGCCATTCTATTTGTTCTAGCGTATTTGGCCTATTATTTCATTCGAATGGCCAATCGAAAAAGAATTGCTTTTATTACGAGTTTCTTTTCATTGGGACTTGCTGTTTTCTGTGTTTTGATGGGCTACCTTCAGCATGACCAACAGAAAAAGAACAATCCTGCGATAGTTTTCAATAAAGAAATCAGCGTAAGCGCAGAACCAAATTCCAATAGTGAAGTTATTTTCACATTGCACGAAGGCACCAAAGTCAATATTTTGGACGAATTGGATGGCTATAAAAAAATTAGAATCGCAGATGGCCAAACAGGTTGGCTACTTGAGGGCAGTATTAAGGCCTTGAAAGATTTTTAACATTTTTTAACACTTTATTCTGCCTAAGATTTTAATTTTACTACAAATGTGTTAATGTGCTCAACAAACTAATCATTCCTGTTTTTGCCATTATACTGGTAGGTTCCCTATTGGTAACACCTCTTATTCCATTATTGGACAAAGAACTGGGCAAGACCATAATGCTTACTTCGGGTGAGGAAGAAGAAAGCAGTTCTATGGAGGAAATGATGAAAAAGTTTGATGAAACAACTTTCTACATCAAGTACTTCTCAGAATTACGGCACGAACTCGTTAAACAAAATCAACTCATTACTTATTCTGGGTACTTATTCCCAACTTCCGATCATACTTTAGAAATATTAGACCCTCCTCCCAGGCAATTGATGTAACCTCATTTTCATCATCAATTATTAATCGTCTTTAGGCCTAACCAATAACGACCAAAGACAAACACCTAATATTATGTTTAAGTATATTAAAAACGACCTGCCCGCCAGTATTGTGGTCTTTTTTGTGGCATTACCCCTTTGTCTTGGGATTGCTTTGGCCAGTGGAGCTCCATTATTTTCAGGGTTGATTGCAGGTATCATCGGAGGAATCGTGGTCGGTGCACTCAGTGGTTCACAAATTGGAGTAAGTGGTCCCGCAGCAGGATTGGCCGCCATTGTGCTAACTGCAATCGGTACTTTGGGAGGCTACCAAAACTTTTTGGTTGCTGTAGTACTCGGTGGAATTATCCAATTTATTTTTGGGATACTCAGAGCTGGAATTATCGCTTATTATTTTCCATCTTCAGTAATCAAAGGAATGCTTACTGGGATTGGAATCATCATCATTTTAAAACAAATACCCCACTTTTTTGGTTACGATTCTGATCCTGAAGGCGATTGGGCCTTTTACCAGGTAGATGGTCAAAACACTTTTAGTGAAATCATAAACACCGTCAATTTTATAAGTCCAGGTGCAACTCTAATTGCCATTATCGCTTTGGCAATCCTCATTTTATGGAGTTCGGTCTTAACTAAAAAATCAAAAATATTTGAATTGGTTCAAGGACCTCTTGTTGCTGTGGTTGTTGGAATAGTTTATTACGTTTCCACTCAAGGACATGAAACCTTGGGTATATCTGACGAACATTTGGTTAAAGTACCTGTTCCAGACAGTCTTGAGTCCTTTTTAGGGTTTTTCAGCTTCCCAAATTTTTCTGCCATTACCAACATGGAGGTCTGGATAACCGCTTTCACTATTGCTTTGGTGGCCAGTTTGGAAACTTTGCTTTGTGTGGAGGCTACCGATAAATTGGACCCAGATAAAAGAACCACACCTACCAATCGCGAATTGATGGCACAAGGTGTGGGAAATACGTTGTCAGGTTTAGTTGGCGGTTTACCCGTTACCCAAGTAATTGTTCGTAGTTCGGCAAATATACAATCAGGAGGTAAAACAAAATTATCTGCTATTATACATGGTTTTTTCTTGTTGATTTCGGTGATTTTGATTCCAACATTATTGAACAAGATTCCATTATCTGTTTTAGCAGCCATCTTATTTATAGTGGGCTATAAATTGGCTAAGCCTAGCTTGTTCAAAACCATGTTCCAATCAGGTTGGAAGCAATTTGTGCCTTTTATAGTTACTGTTGTGGGCATTGTATTCACCGATTTATTGGTGGGTATAAGTTTAGGCCTTTTGGTCGGTATCTTTGTGGTTTTGTTCAAAAGCTATCAAAACTCCCACTTTTTACACATTGAGGATAAAAGTAATGGCTCCCATAAAATTAAAATGACCCTAGCTGAGGAAGTGACCTTTTTTAACAAAGGAGCTATTTTAAAGGAATTGGATAGTCTTCCCGAAAATTCTTATCTAACTTTGGATGTTAGAAAAACCAAGTACCTCGATAACGATATTGTTGAAATTCTTGAAGATTTTTCCAGCAAGGCAAAAAACAGGAACATCGATATTATGCTCATCTCTGAGAGAGGTGAAGTGGAAAATCCTGAAAGTTATATTGAATTCTTTAATCTGAGACCGAAAAAGAAATCGGCATAAAATAAAGATATGAAAGCACATACCAAAGAAACGCAGTCGACCATGACGCCCGAAAAAGCCCTTCAATTTTTGAAGGAAGGTAATGAGCGTTTTCAACAAAATTTAAAAGCAAACCGAAACCTGTTGGAGCAGGTAAACGATACCAAAGATGGACAATTCCCTTTTGCGACCATACTTAGTTGTATTGACTCAAGAGTATCGGCCGAATTGGTGTTTGACCAAGGTCTAGGTGATATTTTTAGTGTAAGAATCGCTGGGAACTTTATTAACCAAGATATTTTGGGAAGCATGGAATTTGCTTGCAAATTAGCAGGAACCAAAGCTATTGTGGTTTTAGGACATACAAGCTGCGGAGCCGTAAAAGGTGCCTGTGATCATGCGAGAATGGGAAATCTAACTGCATTAATCAATAAAATTGAACCTGCTGTTTTTGCCGTAAAAGAACCAAAAGACGATGATTTGAGAAACTCACAAAACTTGGAGTTTGTTGATGCGGTAGCGGTTAAAAATGTAGAGATGGCATTGGAAAACATCCGCAGTCAAAGTGTGATTTTAAAAGAAATGGAGGAAAAAGGAGAAATTGCCATCGTAGGGGCTATGTACGACATCTCCGATGGTAAGGTTACTTATATTTAATCCATAAAATATCAAATTTCAAATATAAAGGCTGATGTTTTCATCGGCCTTTTCTTTTTAAAGTGCATTAAAAAGCTATACGCAATAAACTACCTGCGCCAATTGATTAGGTATTCAAGGACAATTTCCTAAATTTGTCGCCCAATACTGTGGATGACCATGATAGATACCATAAAGGAACACATTGCTGAAGTAGAACAGTTTACTTCAACCTCAAAAGACGAAATAGAAGCATTCCGAATTAAATATTTGGGCAAAAAAGGACTTTTGAACAGTTTCTTTGCCGAGTTCAAAAATGTGCCCAACGAGCAAAAAAAGGAATTCGGTCAAGTAATCAACCAGTTAAAAAACACAGCAACCGACAAGGTGAATGCTCTTAAAGAGGCATTGGAAAACCAATCGGAAACTACTGGTAAATATGGTGATCTTACACGTCCTGGAGAGCCAATTAAGGTGGGTTCCAGACACCCCATTTCCATAGTTAAAAATCAGATAATCGATATCTTTTCGAGGATAGGTTTTAATGTTTCCGAAGGACCAGAAATTGAAGACGATTGGCACAACTTTACGGCCTTAAATCTTCCAGAATACCACCCTGCACGCGATATGCAGGATACCTTCTTTATCCAGACCGATCCCGATATTCTTTTGCGTACCCACACCTCATCCGTACAGGTGCGATATATGGAGGCCAATAAACCGCCTATCCGTACCATTTCTCCAGGAAGGGTATATAGAAACGAAGCCATTTCTGCCCGTTCGCACTGCTTTTTCCACCAAGTGGAAGGATTGTATGTGGACAAAAACGTTTCGTTCGCAGATTTGAAACAAACTTTGCAATATTTCACTTCAGAAATGTTCGGTAAATCTAAAATCAGGTTACGTCCCTCCTATTTCCCGTTTACGGAGCCTAGTGCTGAAGTAGATGTGTATTGGGGATTGGAAACCGAAACCGATTACCGTATGACCAAAGGAACTGGCTGGTTGGAAATTATGGGTTGTGGCATGGTAGATCCCAACGTACTTAAAAATTGTGGCATTGATCCTGAAGTATATTCTGGGTTTGCCTTTGGTATGGGAATCGACCGAATTGCTTTGTTGCTGCATCAGATTTCTGACATTCGTTTGTTGAGCGAAAATGATGTTCGTTTCCTAGAGCAGTTTAAAAGCGCTTTATAGTTTTTCATGAAAAAGGATATTGAAATTCCCGTTGCCAAGGATGTGCACATTGCGGTAATTCGTGAGTGGAACGAAGAATTTCTATCCAAAGATTGGAATGCCTACCTAATCAATAACCGTGCAGATACCATTGAAATGGCCATAGTTGTTTCCAAAGGTTTTGATGGGGATATAAAAACTTCGACCATGCGACATGGCATTGGCACCATTGAACCAAAGTCTTATCGTAAAGTTGAATTGCTTCAAGAAGATGTATTGGCATTGAACAATGAATTCTTCGTCACCTTTTTTGCCGAAAACAAATTGTTTGAAAAAAGGTTTCTATTTCCAAAACACTCCATCACTGAAGAAAACCTTTCCAATATCCCAATAATTGATAAGGAAGGGATACTATCAAAGGACTAATTCTACCCCACTTTAAATTTATTTAACAAACATTTAGGTTCTTTTGGTTCGGTTTGTTCCGAACCAACCATATATTTGCACCTTCAAAATCCATCTTATGGAAAAATCGAAGGAAGAAATTATTGAAACATTGGGACTGCATTTAGAGGAAGAGCACAATCTACCTCCCTTAGCGGCCCGAATCTACGCAGTATTAATCTTAACGGACAAGGACGGATTAACTTTTGAAGGTTGCTTAGACAGACTGGGCGCCAGTAAAAGTTCTATTTCCACCTCTTTGAACCTTTTGGTGAACATGGACATTGTAACCTATTTTACCAAACACGGTGATCGCAAACGTTATTTTACCACTGCAAAGAAGAAAACATTCTTCCTTTCTAAACTTCAAGAAAGCCTGAAAAAGGTGGAAACTGAAAAACACATAATCACTTTGGTCAAGGATTATCACAAACAATACTGTCCTAAAAAATACGAAGAGGGTCAAGAAAGAACCCAAGTATATCTGGACTATGTGAACGAGACCGAAGAAATTCTAAAAAAATCAGTCAAGAAATTAGAGTCAATTTTAAATGAGTAATCACTCCTACAACCAAAAACGCAACAAAGTAAGTTCGTACATGAAAACAATCACATCAATCTTAGTAGCAGCAGGTACACTTTTGTTCCTTTCCTGTGGAGGTAATAATCAGCAGCAAGCCGCTGCTCCACAAGCTCCTTCGCTAGAGGTAACCCAGCTTAAAAAACAGGATATCTCTATATATAATTCATATTCCACCAACATTGAGGGAATTCAGAATGTAGAAATCTGGCCCAAAGTTTCTGGATTTGTGCAAAACATTTATGTGGAAGAAGGTCAACAAGTAAAAAAAGGCCAATTACTTTTCAAATTGGAAACACAGACCCTTTCCCAAGATGCCGAAGCTGCAAAAGCAGCCGTAAATGTGGCACAAGTAGAGGTGAACAAGTTGATTCCTTTGGTAGAAAAGGAAATTATAAGTGAAGTACAATTGGAAACCGCAAAAGCGCAATTGGCACAAGCCAAAAGCAATTACAGCAGTATTGCTGCAAATATTGGGTATTCCAACATTACGAGTCCCGTAAGCGGTTACATTGGTGAGATTCCTTATAAAGTGGGTGCTTTGGTAAGCAGTACCATGGGTCAGCCTTTGACTGTTGTTTCTGATATCAGCGGTATTCGTGCCTATTTCTCCATGACCGAAAAGGAATTGATGGACATGAAAAGTGAAATCACCAATAATGGGGAAGCTGCATCTTCAGCGAATGCTCCAGAAGTGGAGTTGGTCATGATCAATGGTGAAACCTATCCTGAAAAAGGAAAAATTGCGATGGTCAACAACATCATCAACCCAACAACAGGAAGTGTAACCCTAAGAGCTGATTTTGACAACCCACAATTATTATTGAGCTCTGGAAGTACAGGAACCATTAAAATTCCATCCACTTTCGAGGATGTTTTTGTAATTCCACAATTTGCTACCATCGACCGTCAAGGAACCAAAATGGTATATGTACTTAATCAAGACAACACCGTGGTATCCGTTCCATTAAAAATTGCCTCGCAAACCAATAAGGAATTTATTGTGAATGAAGGTTTGGAAGCTGGGAGTACCATTGTCACCGAAGGGGTTTCTAAATTAAAGGATGGTCAAGCGATCAATCCCGTAAAAAAATAATTGCAATCAATCATACTTAGAACAAATTATATATGTTCCAAAAATTTATAGATCGTCCTGTACTTTCCACAGTAATATCCGTAATCATCGTGATTTTGGGTGTGCTGGGATTAAGTACTTTGCCCGTAGAACAATATCCTGAGATTGCTCCTCCTACGGTTCAGGTGACGGCAAACTATACAGGTGCCAATGCCGAGACCGTACTTAAAAGTGTGGTGATTCCACTGGAAGAACAAATCAACGGTGTGGAGGGCATGACTTACATGACCTCATCTGCCAGTAACGATGGTGCTGCGAATATCAGCGTGTTTTTTGAATTGGGTGTTGACCCAGATATCGCGGCGGTAAACGTACAAAACCGTGTGGCCAGGGCAAACAGTCTTTTGCCTCAAGAAGTAATCAATACAGGGGTAACTACGCAGAAAGCACAGAACAGTGCCTTGTTGTTCTTCTCCATTTATTCGGAAAATGAAGATTACGATGCCACGTTTGTAGAAAACTATGCCAAAATTAACCTTGTACCCCAATTACAGCGTATAAAAGGGGTTGGTAACGTAAACGTTTTTGGTGCCAAGGATTATTCCATGCGTATCTGGATCTCCCCAGATAAAATGGCTGCCTATAATTTGGTGCCAGCCGATATCCAGGCTGCCTTACGTGAGCAAAACACGGAAGCTGCAACGGGTAAAATTGGAGAAAACGCAGATGGTATTTTCGAATACGTAATTAAATATAAAGGTCGTCTTTCGGAAGTTGCCGAATACGAAGACATCATTCTTAGAACAACAGATGATGGTGGTTTTCTTCGTTTGAAAGATGTCGCCGACATTGAATTGGGAGCACAGAGTTATATCAGGAAAAACTCAGGGATGGGGAAACCTGGTGTGGCCGTTGGGGTATATCAAACCTCAGGATCCAACTCCAAAGAGATCATCGACCAAATTGAAACCATTTTGGAAGATTCGAGAGCTGATTTTCCTAAAGGTTTTGATTATGTGATTCCGTTCAACTCCAAAGATTTCTTGGATGCCTCCATTGATCACGTGGTGCAAACTTTGATCGAAGCCTTTATTTTGGTATTTATAGTGGTGTTCCTGTTCTTGCAAGATTTCAGGTCTACTTTGATTCCTGCCATTGCGGTACCTGTGGCCATTGTTGGTACGTTTTTCTTCCTGCAACTCTTCGGATATTCCATAAACATGTTAACGCTTTTCGCCATGATCTTGGCGATTGGTATTGTGGTGGATGATGCGATTGTGGTTGTGGAGGCGGTGCACGCCAAATTGGAAGAAGGAGCAGATTCAGCAAAAACCGCTACCAAAAACGCGATGAGCGAAATCTCTGGAGCCATTATCTCCATTACGTTGGTAATGTCCGCGGTATTTATCCCTGTATCCTTTATACAAGGTTCTTCGGGTGTATTTTACCAGCAATTTGGTATTACATTGGCAGTTGCCATTTTAATTTCGGCGGTAAACGCTTTAACACTGAGTCCTGCTTTGGCAGCACTTTTCTTAAAGCCACACGACCATGAAAAAGGCAAAAAAACCAATCTGTTAGCTCGCTTCTTTAAAGCCTTCAATGTTGGCTTTACGGCCATGACCAATAAATACACCAATACCGTTGGTAATTTGGTGAAAAGAAAATGGATTACGCTATTTCTTCTTTTGGCCTTTGGTGCCTTGGCAGCATACTTGTTCAAATCTACACCAACAGGGTTTATTCCCGATGAAGACCGTGGAATGATCTTTGCCAACGTGAGCATGCCTCCAGGAACAACCATCGAAAAAACGGAAGAGACCATCATGAAACTGGATTCCATTTATGAATCCATGGACATCATCGATGTTAGGATGAGCGTAGCTGGTTTTAGTATTCTTAACCGAGTAAGTGCAGGTTCCTATGCTTTCTCCATTATGAAATTGAAAGACTGGAGCGAAAGGGATGCGGATTCCTTATCGGTAAATGCCACTATGCAGAAATTGTACGCTACAACTGCTGGGTTCAACGATGCACAGATCATTTACTTTACACCTCCAAGTATCCAAGGTTTTGGTACCAGCTCAGGTTTTGAAGTCCAGTTACAAAGTAAAACAGGTGAAGACTGGAACTCTATCAACGACATTAAAAATCAGTTTTTGGGAGCGCTAAATGCCCGACCTGAAATTCAATATGCCATTTCACAGTTCGACCCAGGTTTTCCACAATACAACTTGGACATTGATATGGAGAAAGTAAAAATGGCAGGTTTGTCGGCTACCGACATTTTTAATGCGCTTCAAGGTTATTATGGTGGTATTTATGCAACCGATTTTAACAAGTTTGGTAAGCAATATCGTGTAATGATCCAGGCCAAACCTGAAGATCGTGCCAATGAAAAATCCTTGAACCACATTTTTGTGCGAAATGCAGATGGTGAGTCCGTTGCAGTTAGTCAGTTTGTGGATTTAGAGCGAATTTACGGTCCAGAAGTTGTGTCTCGTTTCAACCTTTTGAGTTCTGTAAGCATTACTGGGGTTCCAAATGCAGGCTATTCTACAGGGGATGCCATTACGGCCATCGAGGAAGTGGCGGCCCAAGTACTTCCTAATTCCTATACCTACGATTATTCAGGATTAACAAGGGAGGAAAGTAACTCAGGTGCGCAAACCATTATCATCTTTATTTTGAGTTTGGTCTTTGTGTATTTCTTGTTGAGTGCACAGTACGAAAGTTACATTTTGCCGCTTGCCATTTTGTTGTCATTGCCATTTGGTATTGCAGGAGCAATTTTGTTTATCAACTTCGCAGGTTTGGAAAACAACATTTATTTCCAGATTGCCTTGATCATGTTGATCGGTCTTTTGGCCAAGAACGCCATTTTGATCGTAGAGTTTGCCTTGCAAAGACGTAAGGCAGGATTATCCCTTTTCGATGCCGCTGCATATGGGGCGCGAGCAAGGCTACGTCCTATTTTGATGACCTCTTTTGCATTCATTTTTGGTCTTTTACCATTGGCACTTTCTTCTGGAATCGGTGCTATTGGTAACCGTTCCATCGGTGTAAGTGCCGTTGGGGGTATGCTTGTAGGAACCATTGTAGGGGTCTTCATAATCCCTGTTCTTTTTGTGGTCTTCCAAGCACTTCAAGAAAAGATAACAGGCAAGCCAGAAGAAATTCAACACGCAAACAATGCTTAATTATTCTTTGATCAAACAAAGTATATCAACCATGAAAATAAAATCCACATATAAACTGCTCTTGGTTCTTACGGCACCACTTTTAATGCAATCGTGTTTTGTGGCCAAAGACTACTCAAGACCAGAATTAGAGACCGAGAATCTCTACCGAACCGATAATTTGCCACAGGACAGTGTTTCTATGGCAGATATTTCTTGGAGAGATCTTTTTAACGATGACCAATTGAAGCAATACATTGATACGGCCTTGGTGAACAACCTGGATGTCCGCATCGCGCTTCAAAACGTATTGGCAGCTGAAGCCTATGTAAAACAGGGTAAGGCAGGATACTATCCAACGCTTTCTGGAACGGCAAGTTTTACTAGAACAAAAAACTCACAGAACAGTCAGTTCGGTAGTTTTTTCACCAGTGCATTGGAACAATACGAACTATCGGGTGCCCTTTCATGGGAAGCCGATGTTTGGGGCAAGATCAGAAGTAACAAAAGAGCTTTTGGAGCTTCCTATTTACAAAGTGTATCGGCCCACCAAGCGGTAAAAACTAATTTGATTGCGGGTATCGCAGGCACTTACTATCAATTAATGGCTTTGGACAAACAGTTGGAAGTTTCCAAACAAACCTTGGAATCCAGAAAGCGTAGTTTGGAGACCACCATTGCTTTAAAAGAAGCAGGTCAGGTAACCGAAGTTGCCGTAAAACAAACCGAAGCACAAGTACATACCACAGAGATTATTGTTATCGACCTTGAAAACAACATCAAATTGTTGGAAAATGCCTTTAGTATTCTTTTGGGTGAAGCTCCCCATAACATTGAACGTGGCTCTTTGGACAATCAATCCATCGACACTGAATTGAGTACTGGAGTTCCCTATTTAATATTGGCAAACAGACCTGATGTAATGCAGGCTGAATATGGGCTTATCAATGCTTTCGAATTGACCAATGTGGCCAAAAGCAGCATGTACCCTTCCTTAACCTTATCCGCGAACGGAGGATTTCAAAGTTTGGAGTTTGAAAATTGGTTGGATGCGAGTTCCCTATTTTCCACTTTAGTGGGGGGGTTGACCCAGCCTATTTTTAATGGAAGACAATTGCGTACCCAAATGGAGGTAGCTAAGGCACAACAAGAGCAGGCTTTGCTTGGTTATAAACAAGCCTTGTTAACCGCTGGAAGAGAAGTGAGCGATGCCTTGTACACTTATGATGCAGAAACCCAAAAAATGGAAGCCAGGGCCAAAGAACTTGAAGCCTATGCAACCGCTGAGGATTATTCCGAAGAATTGTTGAACAATGGTTTGGCCAACTACTTGGAAGTTCTGACTGCAAGACAAAACGCTTTGAATTCCGAGCTTAATTACGTGGATTCACAATACGCACAACTAAATGCCATTGTAGAGCTGTATAGAGCTCTTGGTGGTGGCTGGAAGTAAAACATGATCGAGGGAAAAAACGACATATTAGCCTACGCCATAGAGAACTTTACGAAATTCGGCAGTAAACGCTTCTCTATGGACGATTTGGCTAAGCATTTGGGCATTTCCAAAAAAACCCTCTACAAATATTTTAGCAGTAAAGAGGCATTGGTTCAGGAAAGTTTGACCTACTATTTTGGAAAAATTCTTTCCAACATAGACCAATACATGCTCGAAAACCCCAATAATGGGCAGCCCCTCAATACTGTGATCTATATATATAAACAAGGGTTGATGACCTTTCAAGAACTCAACCCTTCCTTTCTTCATGGGCTCAATAAATACTATCCCAATGCCTATGAGTTTTATTCCAAAATAAAGTCCAATATCGTTTGGGATATTGTAAATCCGCTCTTGAAAAAAGCAAAAGAACTGGGTCAGATTCGAAAAAATGTGAACATTGATCTGGTCTGCTCGCTTTTCTTAGCCCGAATGGAAGAAACCGTCTACTCCAAAGACAATTTATTTCAAGAATACAGCATTCACGAGTTGCTAGATCATATCATTATCAATAACCTACGTGGTATCCTAACTTTGGAATATCTGCAGACCAACCCTCTTGATTGAAGAATTTGACTGTTAATTTTTCAATAAATCACTCCTTATTTTAATAAATTCCTCTATAAGACACTGATTTTTATGTTTTTAGTATTGGATTATGTTAAATGATCGACTAATTTTAGAAACTTGCTAAAAACTAAATACTCAAATGGGAACTACAAACATCAACAGAAGAGATTGGATCAGAAAAAGTGTGCTCACCGCAGGTGGTGCAATGGCCTTACCATATATTGGTTTAGCTGAAACTCCTAGGGTACCATTATTATTGGATACCGAAGGAAATGCAGTGTACAGTCCATTTTTTAAAGAATATTTACCTAAAAATCCAGCGGTGCTTCCTGAGTTGTCCGCTAAGTTGAATGCCAATGAAAACCCTTACGGTCCATCTCCAATGGCCGTGGAAGCTTTCAAAAACTCTGCAACAGGTGGTAACCGCTACGCTTGGAAAGAATTGTTCCAACTGGTAGAAAAAATCGCTACCTATGAAGGTGTTGAAAGTAAAAATATTATGATGGGTCCTGGGTCTTCCGACCTTTTGGAAAAAACTGCCATGGTATTCTTTATGAACGGTGGTAATGTTGTTTCTGCTGACCCAGCTTATATGTCTTTAATTAGGGTTGCCGAATCAGTAGGAGCTACATGGAAGCCTGTTCCATTAAAAGATGATTGGTCGCATGACCTAAAAGCTATGGAAGAAGCCATAGATGACGATACCAAATTGGTTTACATCTGTAACCCAAACAACCCTACAGGTACCATGACCGATGCAACAGAACTATTGGATTTCTGTTCAAGAGTATCCGAAAAAGTTCCTGTATTTGTGGATGAAGCTTATTTATGGTTCTTGGAAGAAGAAGATCAAAAAAGTATGGTCGACTTGGTAAAAGAAGGTAAGGATGTGATCATTGCACGTACCTATTCCAAAATTCACGGTATGGCTGGTCTTCGTGTAGGTTATGTAGTTGCATTGGAAGAAACTTTGGGTCGTATTCAAAAAATAACCAGAGGTGGTATGGGTATTACCTTGCCATCTGTATACGCTGCCATGGCTGCCATGGATGATGCTGCCTTCATTGAAAAATCCAGAACCCTAAATGCAGAATGTAGGGAATACGTGTACAAAAGCCTAGATAAAATGGGCATTGAGTACGTACCGTCCTATACAAGTTTCCTTATTTTCCCTATCGAAATGCAAGGAAACGATTTCTTGGAAAAAATGACAGAATTGAAAGTTGGTGTAAGAGCATTCCAGTTTATGGGTAAAAATTGGTGCCGTGTTAGTATGGGTACCATGGATGAAATGAAAATGTTCACCGCCGCTCTCAGCAAAGTATTGGTGTAGTGGATATTGGATTTCAAAAAACTATTGTATTTCTCTTTTTCATCTTCATTGGAATCTTACTTAAAGTAAAATTTAAGTCCAAAGAAGAAATCACAGGAATCAAAAAAATAATACTCAACCTTGCCCTTCCTGCAACCATTTTTATTGCGTTGCTGGGGGTCAAGGTCGAGTTGCATTTATTAATATTGCCTCTTTTAGCCCTTGGGCTTAACCTATTATTGTTCTTTTTAATGCCCTTGGTAATGCCCCTAATGGGTGTGGCCAAAGGAACTCCAGAGTTCCGTACGGCAAGGATGTTGATTCCTTCCCTTGCACCAGGACTCTCCTCTTTCCCATTTATTTTGGAATTTTTAGGAGACGATTATTTGGCCATGGCTGCCATGTCCGACTTAGGAAACAAGGTATTTGTACTGTTCTTTTTGTACTTGGTTGCAATGAACTGGCATTATAGTCTCCAAACTTCCGATGGAAAAAAGAACGGAACCAAATTGAAACCATTGGTAAAGGCTATGGTTTCCGAACCTGTAAACGTATTTATAGGAGTGGCCTTGCTTTTATTAGCATTTGGTTTCCACATGGATTCTCTTCCCTTCTTTTTAAGTGAAACTTTGGAAAAATTAAGCTTGATCATGACACCTTTGGTCCTATTGTTTATTGGATTGGCGGTTAAAATCAAAAAGAAGCAGTTTTTCCAAATCTTTTCACTTTTAAGTATAAGAGCAGGATTGGTTCTACTGTTGTCGGGCATTTTTGTGGCTGCAACAGGCATTGATGCAAGAAACGACATTTTGTTGACCATTGCCTTTGGATTGAGTGCTTGTAGTTTTTGGCCTTATGCCCACATTGCTACTGTGGATAGCATGGAAATGGACAAAAAACCGAAGAACAAAACATTTAGTAGTGATTTTGGTGTTGCAATTTTGGCACTATCATTCCCATTGTCCACTATGTTGATTTTGGCTACCCTAAATAGCGGTTCCTTCTTTGTAAACCCATTCAATATATTTATGGTTGCATTTGCACTATTAGGCATTGGGGTGGTTATTCCTTTGGTAAGTGGTGTAAAGAAAAAAAAATGGTCGGAACAACGCATCATCGACCATGAATTGAAATCAGCGGCAACAGAAAAAGCAGCCTAAACCTTTCTAAAAGTTATTTCTAAACCCTATCTTTCATAAAACTAGGTGATTATGAAACAACTCCTTTTTTCAGCACTATTTCTATTTTGCTTTGGTGAATTATTGGCTCAAAAAGATGCATTGACGGTCAACCAAGACCGACTGGAACAACGCATTTTTGATTTGGCCAAGTTTGGCCTGCAATCCAATGGAGAAACCGAACGTGTTGCTTTTAGTGATGCAGATATAGAAGCTCGAAACTGGGTAGTTAAAACCCTAAAGGGTTTTGGGATGACTGTAGAAATTGATCCAGCTGGAAACATCATAGGCACAAAATCAGGAAAAAATGCCAGCAAAAAACCCATTGCTTTTGGTTCACATATAGATCGAGTTCCCCATGGCGGTAATTACGATGGGTGTGTGGGTTCTATGGCCGCACTTGAGGTTATTGAAACTTTAAACGAAAACGAACTAGTAACGGAACATCCCTTACAAGTACTAATTTTTCCGAATGAAGAAGGAGGGGTTATGGGTAGTAGGGCCATGGCAGGGAATTTGACCCAAGCAGCTCTTTCTGTGGTGAATTCCACTGGATATTCTATGGGTGAGGGCATTATGCGTATTGGTGGAGACACCACTAAACTTGACCAAGCCAAACAAGAAAAAGGAAGCTTGGCCGCCTTTTTGGAACTGCATATTGAACAAGGTGGGACTTTGGAAAAGGAAAACTTGGACATTGGTGTAGTTGAGGGGATTGTAGGTTTAAAATGGTGGGATGTTGA
Source organism: Flagellimonas zhangzhouensis (assembly GCF_900102925.1). Taxonomy (GTDB): domain Bacteria; phylum Bacteroidota; class Bacteroidia; order Flavobacteriales; family Flavobacteriaceae; genus Flagellimonas; species Flagellimonas zhangzhouensis. The sequence goes on from NZ_FNKI01000001.1 coordinate 477,348, forward strand.
ATTCACTGGCTTCGCCAACCATGCAGGAACCACCCCTATGAATGCTAGACAGGATGCACTGTTGGCGGCCGCTAAATTTATAGTAGCGGTAAACGATGTCACCAATAGTTTTGAAGGCAGCCAAGTAGGAACGGTTGGACGTATTAAAGCCGAGCCAGGAGCTCCCAACGTGATTCCTGGAAAGGTCACCGCAAGTTTAGAGATTAGAGATTTATCTTCTGAAGTGATTGCGAAAGTCTACAATGCCATAAAAACCAAGACCGAAGAAATTGCAAAAGCATCCAACGTATCCGTAGAATTTAAGCCTTTAGACACGACTTCCGACCCTGCGTTGACCACTCCGATGATTCAGGATGAGATAGCGGCTTCAGCAAAAGATTTAGGACTTTCCTTCAAAAAAATGCCCAGTGGCGCGGGACACGATTCGCAAGATATTTCCCGATTTGCTCCTGCGGGGATGATTTTTGTTCCCAGTAAAGGAGGTATCAGTCATTCACCACAAGAATTTACCTCAGCCGAAGACATGGCCAATGGTGCCAATGTACTTTTAAAAACGATTTTGGCTTTGGATAAGAAGTTGGATTAAGCAAATCCTTTCTCCTCGGATATAATTTGATACCCAGCATTCGCCAATAGACCGATACTCAACCAATAGGTCGATAAAATCAAGGCACTGGCATAGTCAAATGGCATTTTAAACTTGGACACTGCAATCATACTGTCCGAAAACATGAAAAACAATACCGCCATGGCAATCCACAAAAAAGGCTTGCTTTTATTACGAACATACAATCCGATACCCTGCCAGGCCATTACGCAAATCACAAGAATATAGCACGATACAGGAACCAATAAATCCCCTAAATCGGGTTTTAGCCATAAAAAGAGACTTCCACCAATGACCATCAAACAGAAAAACGAAATCCAATGGGCGTAGAACCCTTTTAATTGGATAAACGCTGCAATAAAAAGAAGATGCCCCAATAAAAATGAGGCCAGTCCAAAGACAAAATAAGATTTGAACAGCAATAAAGTATCGCCGATCAAACACAAAGCAAGTGCGACAATCATCAAGGTTTTGAATTTGGGAACGGAAGTTCTCCCTGAAGAAAACAGCAATACAATTGCTAAAAACGTAGTAAATGGTTTAAAAAACACATACCCTTCCCTAATGTTCAGGTACTCCAAAACAATACTGGTTAGCGCAGAAACAATAAAAAGTACATTGATGACCAGCCTGCTGTTTACCATTTCGAATACGGAAGTTTACTTAATTGGGAATTGTAGTATTTGGTTTGTCCCGTGACCTCTTCGCCCAACCAACTCGGTTTTTCAAAACGTTCATCCTCATGTTTGAGTTCCACTTCGGCAACCACGAGCCCCTTGTTGTCTCCCATAAATTCATCCACCTCAAACACATGGTTTCCCAATTTGACCTCGAAACGGTTTTTCTCTAAAATCCCATCTTCACATAGATCAATGAGGTTGGTGGCTTCGGATGCGGTAATCTCTGTTTCCCACTCAAAACGGGTGGTTCCCGACTCGTTACTGGGACCTTTTACGGTTAAAAAGCCCTTTTCTCCCATGATTCTGACCCTTACGGTTCGTTCTGGGTCGGTGTTTAAAAACCCTTGTGCAATGCGAATTGGTGAAGTTGCCTCTTTCTTATACGCTTCGCTTTTAACCAAAAATTTTCGTTCTATTTCCAAATGTTCCATCAAACTAAATATACCCTAAATTTGAAAATGGACTTTGATTTTCCCTTAAGAAAAATCATTCATGTGGATATGGATGCCTATTATGCCTCGGTGGAGCAACACGATAATCCCGAGCTAAAAGGCAAACCTGTTGCTGTTGGTGGAGGCTCCAAACGAGGGGTAGTTTCTGCTGCCAGTTACGAAGCACGAAAGTTTGGTGTCCGCAGTGCCATGTCTGGACATATGGCCCAACGCAATTGTCCCGAACTCATCTTTGTAAAACCACGATTTGACCGCTATAAAGAAGTTTCAATACAAATTCGAGAGATTTTTTATGAGTACACCGACTTGGTGGAACCGCTTTCTTTGGATGAGGCCTATCTAGATGTCACAGAAAACAAAAAAGGGAATCCATCTGCTACGCTCATCGCCAAAGACATCCGAAAAAAGATATTTGAAAAAACAGGGCTCACGGCATCTGCTGGTATCTCCATAAATAAATTTATAGCCAAGGTTGCAAGCGATTACAACAAACCCAACGGACAAAAAACGGTAAATCCAGAGGAGGTCATCCAGTTTTTGGAGGATTTGGATATTCGAAAGTTTTACGGTGTCGGTAAGGTAACTGCGGAAAAGATGTATTCGCTAGGTATTTTCACTGGACTAGACCTTAAAGGAAAATCCTTGGAATTCCTAAACCAACATTTCGGAAAAAGTGGCCAGCATTATTTTAATGTAGTTCGCGGCATTCATTTAAGTTCAGTAAAGCCACATCGTATTCCTAAATCGGTGGGAGCGGAACGTACCTTTTTTGAAAATTTGAGCAGCGAGATTTTTATGTTGGAAAAACTGGACAACATTGCTGCCGAGCTGGAAAGAAGGCTTCAAAAATCGAAAATTGCTGGCAAGACCATCACGTTAAAAATCAAATACAGTGATTTTACCTTGCAAACACGGAGCAAAACCCTGCCCTACTTTATCGCCAGCAAAGACCTGATTTTGGAAACAGCCAAGGAACTTTTGTATCAGTCTACATTGGAGAATTCCGTTCGTCTTTTGGGCATCTCGTTGGCCAACCTCAACACCGAAAAAGAAAAAGCAAAGGAGAAAAAAGAAGCTGTTCTTGTGCAGCTTAAGTTTGACCTATAAAAAGAAAGCCTCCCTTTAGGGAGGCCTCATTTTTTAATTTTTAATGTCTGTTTCTACTTGTTCAGCCACCGCTGGTTTCTTTGGATTTCCATCCGCATCAATTTCGATAATGTTGTCAAAACCGAGCTCGTCCAATTTGTCAATGATTTTTGCTCTATCGCCTACCATAAACCAATTTACCTTTTCGGGTTGCACCACTTCATTACTCACCTTACGAATATCGTCCAAGGAAAGGCCACGTACATTCTGGTCGTATTTTTGATAATAATCGTCAGGCAAATTATATCTGATCAAACTTCTCACCGAACTGTTCACCGAACTATTGGTTTCCCACTGTCCTGGTAATTTCAGCACTTGATTGGTTTTCACTTTATCCAACTCTTCTTTGGTGGCTGGTCTTGTAGAAGTGAATTCAGAAATTTCCTTTCTAATTTCAGTCACCGATTCTGCAGTTTTATCGGTTTGAACTGGGGCATACACAATAAAAGGTCGAACCTCTTTTGAGCCCAAAACAAATCCTCCAGCACCATACGACCAGTGTTTATCTTCTCTTAAATTCATGTTGATTCTGGAAGTAAAATCACCTCCAAGAATATTCACCATTTGTTCCAATGCTATCTCGGAAACATCACCGTATTTTTCTGTTAAATGACCTGCCAAAATCACAGACTGTTGTGATTCGGGTCTGTTCATTAAATACAGGGTGTTCTTGGAGTTGGTCTTTGGTGCGTTGAAAGTAATGGTTGGCACATCGCCTTTTTTCCATTTGCCCAAGGTTTTTTCCAATTTGAATTTCAAATCCTTCATTTCAACATCTCCTGTCACGATCAAAGTAGCATTGTTTGGCTTGAACCACGTATCATAAAATGCCACCACATCATCGCGGGTCAGTTTGGAAACAGACTCCTCGTAGCCCGTACCCGTATAAGGCGTGCTGTATGGGTGGTCATCTCCATAAAGGTATTTGTTCATCACACGAAGCGCCATGGTTATAGGCTGTGCCTTTTCCTGTTTAATATTATTGATCTGTTCTTTCTGTAGTCGTTCAAATTCCTTTTCTGGAAATACAGGATTAAGCAAAACATCCATAAACAAATCCAAACTGGCGTCTAAACTTGGCTTCAAGGTGCTCATATACACATTGGACTCATCTTGACTTGAAAATGTGCTCAACGATGCGCCCAAAAGCTGTAACTGCTCGTTAATCTCCAACGAGGTTTTGTCTTTGGTTCCTTCGTCCATTAAGTTCATGGCCAAATTTGCTGTCCCTGGACTGGATAAATAATCGGTTTTGTACCCCGCGTCGGCCACTAAATTGATGATGACGGTTGGTACACCTTCTCGTTGTGCAAGCACTACATTAAGTCCATTGGAAAGTTGGGTGCGCTGCAATTCTGGGAATTTGGAACTTTTTTGTTCTGCCAAGGCTGGTAATTTGGATCTATCGATGGAAGATTCTACAATTTCATATTCAGGGAAAGGGTTGCATATTAAAATATGCTTGCCTTTGGTCAACCATTTGGCTGCCGTTTTTTGAAGGTCGGCGATGGTTGCATCCTCTACAAATTTCAATTGGGTTTTGTAGTAGGCAGCATCACCATGATAGGTTTGATTGGAAGCCAAAATATCGGAAACGCCCCCAAAACCACCTATTCGTTCCAATCCTTTGATGAAGTTGGCAAAATAATTGGCCTTTACTCTTTTCAATTCTTCTTCTGTTGGGCCCTCTTTTATGAATTTATCTATTTCTTCCCAAAGCTCCTTTTCCAATTTAGCTGGATCTTCTCCCGCTTTTACATTCAAATAGGTGATAAAGCGACTGGCAATTTCACTAGATGCCTGAAAGGAAACTGCTGAGCTTGCCGACTGGTCTTGGTAAATAAACTTTTGATATAATCTTGAATTCTTACCGCTGGTCAAAATCGCAGAAATCAAATCAAAATGAAGATCTTCCCTAGCGCCAAATTGAGGTGTATTCCAAGCAAAAAGCACTCTGGTTTCAGGTACTCTGTCTTGATACACTTGACGGGAATCATTAACCTTGTTCGGAATGTTTACTTCCTGTCTTTCCACCGTAGGTCCAGATGGAATATCCCCGAAATATTGAACAACTTTGTCATAAATTTCATCGGCATTCACATCACCCGCCACTGCAACCACGGCATTGGCAGTTCCATAGTAGGATTTAAACCATTCCTGCACATCTTCCAAAGAAGCTGCATTCAAATCTTCCATTTCACCGATTACGGTCCAAGAATAGGGATGTCCTTTGGGATACATAGCTTTGGTTAAATAATCCCATTGCATTCCGTAGGGATTGTTCTCGCCCTGCCTTTTCTCATTTTGAACCACACCACGTTGCTCATCAAGTCTTTCTTGATCAATGGCACCCAATAAATGTCCCATTCGGTCAGATTCCAAAAACAACACCTGATCTAAAGCAGATACGGGTACATTTTGAAAATAATTGGTTCGGTCGTTGTTGGTGGTTCCATTCAAATCGGTTCCCCCGATACTTTCCAAGGCTTGAAAATAATCGGTATTGTAGTTCTCACTTCCGTTGAACATTAAATGCTCAAACAAGTGAGCAAAACCACTTTTTCCTGGCTTTTCATTCTTGGAACCCACATGGTACCACACATTAACTGCGGCAATGGGTGCTTTGTGATCTTCATAGACCAATAGCGTAAGACCATTTTTTAAGGTGTAGGTTTTGTAATCGATGTTAATGTCATCGGCTTTGAATTGGAATTCTTGCCCATAAGTAATGGGTAGACAAAAAAGTCCCAAGAGTAGGACCAGTAATAACTTTTTCATTTTGGATAGTGTTTAAATTATTTTGATTGAAAAATGAATAACCTAATATAAAGAATTGTTTCCAATGATCAGGTTTTTAATGAGTTATGATTTTTGAAGTTTTTTGGTGTAGGATTCCACCTGTAGGTATTGAACGAATCGCTTCAACTGTAAATTATTGTTTTATTTAATCCATTGCCAAAACATAATTTCTTGTTTAATTTGTACAGCAGCCCCCCGCTAATTTTATCATATTTATTTTATGCAACGACCCGAATTGCACCAACACATAATTACTACGGCGGGCCATCTTTTTTACACCCAAGGTTATAATTCTACAGGAATCAACGAGATTATCGAGAAAACTGGCATAGCCAAGGCCACGCTGTACAGTCATTTTAAGTCCAAAGAAGACATTTGTATTGCGTATCTGGAACAGCGCCAATCCGTGTTCATGGAACGGCTTAAAAGTTATGTGAAGGAGAGGGCCAAGGGCAAGAACCAACTATTGGCCATTTTCGATTTGCTCCGTGATCTTTATCTAGAAGAAAACTTTTATGGCTGCTGGTGTCTTAAAACTCTAGGTGAGCTTTCGGCTGATCATCAGAAGATTTTTGATGTGATTCAAAAACAGAAAAAGGAACTGCTTTTGTTTATAGGGGAAGTGGTAGGTGACAATATTTCCAATCTTTCCAAGGCAGAGACCGAAAAAATTTCGAGTGGCATTTATTTGCTTTATGAAAGTGCCATCACTGAAAGCTATTTGTTCAAGAATGATTGGCCCATTTTTATGGCCAAAAGCATAGCCCCAAATTTCTTTTCTGAAATGGTGGAAGAATAAAAAACCCTTCCATTAAATTGAAAGGGCGTTTTTTGATTGATGATGGATAATTTTTAAGCCTCTACAGCTTCCAATGGCTGTGCCAATGGAAAGTCCACAGGTACTTTTGTGGTACTGTGCACATAGTTTGAGATGGTTTTATCCCCTACCAAAACTATAGTGTCGATTAAATTCTCTTTGGTCCATCCAGCTGCAAAGAAGTTTTCCAAAACCTGTTCGTCTGTTGCTCCTCTGTTTTCAGTAATATTTTTGGCTAAACGTGCCAAAGCATCCAATTTTTGATCAAAAGGAGCTTTACCTGCTCTTAATTCAAGGATTTGCTCATCTGTAAATCCGTTCATTTTACCAATAGCGGTATGCGCAGACAAACAGTAAATACAATTGTTTACTTGGCTTACGGCCAAATTCACGACTTCTTTCTCTTTGGCTTTCAATGATGTTTTTGCATTGGAAAGTCCTAGGTAGTTGCCTAATGCATTTTCTGAATGGGCATAGGTAGCAAATAGGTTAGGTACAAAGCCTACTGCGTTTTTAAGATTGTCGAAAATAGCCTGGTTGGCTACACTTACTTCTTCTCTTTTGGGTACATTGATTGTGCTCATAATTATTATGATTTTGAAATTTATATAAAGATTAATACGTCTGTACAAAGGGTTTTTCCGCATCACAATAGAAATCGTGATGGTATTGCTGCTCACAGTGGTCCGATACCGCTACTGGTTGTACTTCGGTTTTCTGTGATGTTCTAAAAATCTCTATGAGATTGAAAATGGATTTTTCCGTGGGTTTCATCTTTTCTGTTTTTAAATTACAGGGCAAAGATGCGGCGGAAAGAAGGGCAGGTGTTAGGAAGGATTTCCCGACGGCTTGACTAATTTTCCCTAGGCGGCCAAAACCAAGTTTTCACGATACTCCGAAGGGGTCATTTGGGTCATTTTTTTGAAGAATCGACTAAAATGAGCAGGGTCGTTAAAGCCCAATTCAAAGGCAATTTCCTGATTTTGTTTATCGGTATAATTAATGAGGCGTTTCGCTTCCAAGGCAATTCTCTCCAAAATTATTTGCTGGGGCGATTTCTGATTGTAGATGGAAAATAAGTTGGATAGTGTTTTGGGAGATTTGAATAACATTTCGGCGTAGTCACTTACTTTCCTTTTGGTTTTGTAATGCATGTCTACCAAAAAGTTGAATCTACGGATGATGTCTATTTGTTCATTTCCCAATGATTTTACGATCAGTTGTTCCTTGGCCAATCGTGTGCTCATAATAATCAACCTTTTGAGCAACATTTGCAGCATATCACCCTGAATGTTATCGGGGGTTGAAAACTCTTCCACAAACATCTGATGCAACACCTTGAACTTATTTTCTTGGTCTTGTGGAATGCTGATTATTGGAATATCCTGCGTTCCAAAAAACAAGATTCCGTTGCAGGAAACCTCACTATCATGATCGGAAATACAATAAAACTCCCTATTGAACAGAATGGCAGAGAGCGGCAATTGTGTTTGTTCATAGGAAACAAACTGCAAATAGGTAACGGTGATAATCTGGTTTGGCATCAGTTCTAAGTCCATCCCATCTATTTGGATGGTCAATGGACAATCATTTCTGTTCCACAAAAACTTAATGGTCTTGGAGGTAATGGAGAAACGTTCTTGGTCTCTTTTGATATCATCTGTAAAACCTAAAATGGCCCCTAATCTGGAATCTTTGTATTCGTATTTCATGGGTTGATTGTTCCGTTACAATACCCTTAGTCACAATTAATTCTGTATGCTTACAGTCCCAACAAATGCCAAATACACAAACAAAAAAGGCGCTCAAGTTTGAGCGCCTTTTTTGTTTGTTTAATCTCCTGTTAGAAATTACAAGTTTCAATCTGGGTTACCCTTAGGGTATTCACCATACCTTTATCTTTAATAGGCATAGCCGCCAAACTGATTAACATATCTCCTTCTTCCAAGAAGCCTTTTTTACAGGCAATTTGGTTTACATCTTCAATAGTTTGATCGGTTGAAACAAACTTGTCATAATAGAATGCCTTAACTCCCCAAAGCAAATTCAATTGGGTAAGGATTCTCTTGTTGGAGGTAAATACCAAAATATGGGCTGCTGGTCTCCAAGCTGAAATTTGGAAGGCCGTATATCCACTGTTGGTTAAGGTAGAAATTGCTCTTGCCTCAATTTCATTGGCCATCAATGCCGCGTGGTAACATACCGATTTTGTGATATACCTGTTGGTTCTAACATGTGGTGGTGTTTGTGGCACCTTGATCAAACTTGAACCCTCTACACTGGAAACAATGCTTGCCATTTTTTCAATTACCTGAACTGGGTAATTACCCACTGAAGTCTCACCTGAAAGCATTACCGCATCGGCACCATCCATTACTGAGTTGGCCACGTCGTTCACCTCAGCACGAGTTGGTGTAAGGCTGGTAATCATGGTTTCCATCATTTGAGTGGCAATGATTACTGGAATTCTACCCTTTTTAGCTGCCAATACCAATTGCTTTTGAATCAATGGTACTTCTTGGGCTGGAACCTCAACACCCAAATCGCCACGCGCTACCATAAGACCATCGGAAGCCTTTACAATCTCTTCGATGTTCTCAAGAGCTTCTGGTTTTTCAATTTTGGAAATCACAGGGATTTTATGTTCGGTATGCTCCTTGATCAAATTGTGTAGATCGTACAAATCTTGAGCATGACGCACAAAAGACAAGGCAATCCAATCCACATCTTGGCCAATGGCAAAAATGGCATCCTTGATGTCTTTTTTGGTCAAGGCGGGTAAAGAAATGTTTGTATTTGGAAGGTTTACCCCTTTTTTAGATTTTAAAGGACCTCCTTGAATTACAGTTGCCTGAACTTCATTTTCTCCGTTGGTTGACTTTACTTCGAAGATCAACTTTCCATCATCCAAAAGAATTCTTTCCCCAGCTTTTACATCCTTCGGAAAGTTTTGGTAGTTCATGTATACACGCTCTGCAGTACCTTCGAATGGTTCTCCAGTTACAAAAGTTACGGTATCGCCAGGGGCAACGATTACTTCTCCGCCCATAACTCCTACACGAAGTTTTGGACCTTGAAGGTCAGCAAGTATTGCAGTGTTAACTTCCAACTCGTCATTAAGTTCCCTGATCATTTTAATACGCTCAGCAACATCTTCGTATGAGGCATGGGAGAAGTTTATACGAAAAACGTCCACACCTGCTTCCATCATATCCTTTAGGACCTCCTTTTTGCTAGTGGCTGGACCTAAGGTTGCTACAATTTTTGTCTTCTTTCTAGTTGGCATTGTTAAAAGATTAAATTTCTTTTTGATTTTAAGTTTTGAGTTTCCAATGGGTAAGCTGTTATTACCTTGGATATCTGGTTGATGTATTTAATTTTTTGCGAAAATAGTGAATCGTCCGATGATTCCACCTTTAAAAAATAATCCACTTCTTTTCTTTCTTTTATCAGATGATTTGTGGTGACATTTACATCGTTTCCAAAGAGTCCGTCGGAAGGAATCACTTCTTCCACAACACATTTGTTCGAAATGAGCGTCCAATACACATCATTCATCCCATCATCCCAATCAAACACAGAAAAGGTTAAGTTTCCATTCAAACACAAATCCCTTTTCATGCGTTTTAAATACAATCCGCATTGGGAATTAATAGCATACGTTAAGGCATAATCTTGCAAATCACTATGAATGGCGATGAGTTTAAAACTGTCATCATACAAGTCTGCCGAAATCTTATGCGTCGTATACGTTCCCATAACACGAAAGGTAAATATAGGCCTATTCCTATTGACTGCCTAGTTTATGCAACAGAATACACTTCTAATCAAAGCGAAAACGTTTGAATTTACCATAATTTAAAATTAACGGTTTTCAATCTTGCTTTGAAGTGCAAAATATGCTCTTTTGGATGCTTTTTCCTCGGCCTTCTTTTTGGAGGTTGCCCGTGCCTTTGCCATTAAACGATCCCCAATGGAAAGTTTTACGGCAAAATGCTTGAGCTCATCCTTACCTGTGTCCTCGTACACATTGTAGTTGAAAGGCTTTTTCTGTTTTTGACACCATTCGATGACCAAACTTTTATAGCTGATTACCTTTCCTTCCAGCTGCTCAATATCTACATAAGGTTCTATTACCCTATTTTGAATAAATTTTTCGCAATAGGTATAGCCTCTATCCAAATAAATGGCTCCAACCAAAGCTTCGAACACATTGCCGTGAATATTTTCTCCAAAATGGGTCTTGGGGATTCTACTTTCCACATATTTCAAAAGTCCCAAGTCCTTGCCCAATTCGTTCAAGTGCTTTCTACTTACGACTTTGGATCGCATCTTGGTCAAATAGCCTTCGTCCCCTTCGGGCACTTCATTGTATAGATGTCTTGAAATGATAGTTCCCAACATGGAATCTCCCAAAAACTCCAAACGTTCGTAGTTCATGGGGTTGCCATTGGCATCCTTTTGATTCATGGATCGGTGTAGAAAAGCTGTTTTGTAAACACTAAGATCTTTGGGCTTAAATCCAAGTATTCGTTTCATTCCCAAAAAAAAATCCCCATCCGTGCTCGGATGGGAATTGAATATTTTTGAGGAGAGTTTCATGTTACAAAACTACCCTAATTTTTTGAAAAGCACACAAGCATTGTGTCCTCCAAAACCAAAAGTGTTACTCATGGCTACCTTCACCTCTCGCTTTTGAGCTTTGTTCAAGGTAAGGTTCAAAGAAGGGTCAATGTTTTCATCAACCACGGTATGGTTAATGGTCGGTGGAACCAAACTGTGCTCCATCGCCAAAATAGAGGCTATTGCTTCAATGGCCCCAGCAGCACCCAACAAGTGTCCTGTCATGGATTTTGTTGAGTTGATGTTAATGTTTGAGGCGTGATCCCCAAATACTTTAGAAATAGCCTTCAACTCAGCAACATCTCCTAATGGTGTAGAAGTTCCGTGGGTATTGATGGCGTCTACATCTTCTGGTTTCAGGCCAGCATTTTGCAAACAATTCTCCATCACTTTTACCACACCAATTCCTTCTGGGTGTGGTGCTGTCATATGGTAGGCATCACTGGAAAGTCCACCTCCTAATACTTCAGCATATATTTTGGCACCTCTTGCTTTTGCATGCTCATATTCTTCCAAAATCAAAGCTCCTCCACCTTCTCCCAATACAAAACCGTCGCGGGTTGCATCGAATGGCCTTGAAGCTGTTTCTGGACTTTCATTTCTGGTAGACAGGGCATGCATGGCGTTAAACCCACCCATTCCTGCAATGGTTACCGCTGCCTCACTACCTCCGGTTACAATAACGTCACAATGTCCCAAACGGATATAGTTTAGGGCATCAATCATGGCATTTGCCGAAGATGCACAAGCGGAAACGGTAGTATAGTTAGGCCCCATAAATCCATGTTTAATGGAAATATTACCTGGAGCAATGTCCGCAATCATTTTTGGAATGAAGAAGGGGTTGAACCTAGGAGTTCCGTCTCCTTGAGCATACCCGATCACTTCATTCTGGAAAGTTTCAAGACCTCCAATTCCTGCTCCCCAAACTACACCGACCCTGAATTTGTCTACAACATCCAAGTCTATCCCTGAATCTGCAATCGCCTCATCGGAGGAAACCAGTGCATACTGGGCAAACCTGTCAAGTTTTCTGGCTTCTTTCCTATCGAAAAAATCGTTCGGATCGTACCCTTTTAACTCACAGGCAAACTTAGTCTTGAACTTTTCGGTATCGAAATACGTAATGGGGGCACAACCGCTTTTACCGGTCCGTAGTCCTTCCCAATAAGCTTCTAAATTGTTACCAATGGGGGTCAATGCTCCCATTCCGGTTACTACAACTCGCTTTAACTGCATTGAACTATTTTTTTACCCTTTAGGCCTAAATTAAAAAAAAATTATCCATGTGGTGGTTACCACATGGATAATTTAGAATCTTTGGCAATATATCATAAAATTACTTAGCTTCTTCAATGTAGCTAATGGCCTGACCTACAGTAGCAATGTTTTCTGCTTGGTCATCTGGTATTTGGATATCAAATTCTTTCTCAAACTCCATGATAAGTTCAACAGTGTCCAAGGAATCCGCTCCTAAATCGTTGGTAAAGCTAGCTTCTGCTACAACTTCATTCTCATCAACGCCTAGTTTATCAACAATGATAGCCTTTACTCTTGATGCAATGTCTGACATAATTATTGTGGTTTTAAAAATTTAATCGTTGGCAAAAATATAAAACTTTGGATTAAATACACCATTTGTCGATAAAATGTGCTCCAAATAAAGCTACTTAAGATTCAGTATCTTACTTTAGCTTCCGAAAGTTAATCCAAAATCCCTTGATTTCCTAGCGGATGAAACGAATTGTAATCTTTGCCTCTGGAAGTGGCTCAAATGCAGAAAATATCATCAATTATTTTGGTGACAACCCTACTATTGAAGTGGTTGCCTTGCTTACTAATAAAAGTACCGCCAAAGTTTTGGAACGCTGCGACCGCTTGGAGGTGCCTGCTTTTTATTTTAATAAAACTGCTTTCAAAAACTCTGATGCTGTAGTGGACTTTTTAAAGAGCATGCAGACCGATTTAGTGGTTCTTGCAGGTTTTTTATGGAAAATCCCTTCCAATATTATAGCAGCTTTCCCAAATAAGATCATCAATATTCACCCTGCTCTCTTACCTAAATATGGTGGGAAAGGAATGTATGGAGAAAGGGTTCATCAAGCTGTTAAGGATAATAATGAGGTTGAAACGGGCATCACTATTCATTACGTAAACGAGAATTACGATGAAGGCGCTATCATTTTTCAAGCCAAAACCCAAGTGGATGGTTCCGATAATGCCGAAAGCATTGCCCAAAAAGTACACCAATTGGAGTACGAGCACTTCCCAAAAGTGATAGAAAAACTCCTATCCTAATGGCCAAAAAGAAAAAGTTTTATGTGGTTTGGCAGGGCAAGCACCCAGGAATTTTTGAATCGTGGGCCGATTGCAAAGCTCAAATAGAAGGATACAAAGGGGCGCAATACAAATCATTTTCAACTTTTGCCGACGCCAAAAAAGCCTACAATGGCAATTATTCAGATTATAAGGGAAAATCCAAAGGAAAATCGGAACTGAGCCAAGAGGAACTCCTTAAAATTGGCGACCCCAATTACAATTCCATTGCAGTAGATGCAGCTTCGAGTGGAAATCCTGGAAAAATGGAGTATCGAGGTGTTGACACCAAAAGCAAAAAAGTACTTTTCCACCAAGGGCCTTTTGAAAAGGGCACCAGCAATGTAGGTGAGTTTTTAGCCTTGGTTCACGGATTGGCTTTCCTTAAACAGAAAAAGAGCAATCGAATCATTTATTCCGATTCAAGAATAGCCATTGGTTGGGTACGAAAAGGGAAATGTGGCACCAAATTGGAAAAGTCTGCTAAAAACGAAATCCTCTTCGAGCTTATCGAGCGCGCAGAAACCTGGCTAAAAAATAACAGATATACTACCCCGATAGTAAAATGGGAAACCAAAGCGTGGGGTGAAATTCCAGCCGATTTCGGACGTAAATAGAAAGCAGATACGAGTATTGAGCTAGGAGATATTAGCTTGAAATTGAACTATAATTTGCACTTAACACCTCATTTATTCCCCGATTTTCTTAAATCCTTTGTTAATGATTCCATTATGGAATTTCAAAGCGTATATTTGCAGCAAAAATTAGGTAATGGGCAATTTACTGATCGTGGGGACCATGGCATTCGACGCCATTGAAACACCGTTCGGAAAAACAGGTAGAATCTTAGGGGGCGCTGGCACCTTTATAGGTTTGGCTGCATCTCAATTCAACGTAAAATCAGCCATTGTATCTGTAGTGGGTGACGATTTTCCGCAATCCTACATGGATATTCTTCTTAATAAGAACATTGATCTATCTGGAGTAGAGGTTGTAAAAGGAGGAAAAACCTTTTTCTGGGAAGGTAAATACCATAACGATTTGAATTCTCGGGATACCTTAGCCACCGAATTGAACACTTTGGCCGATTTCAATCCTGTTGTACCTGCCGATTTTACCAATGCTGAAATTGTGATGTTGGGCAATCTACACCCAAACATTCAATTGAGTGTAATTAATCAAATGGAAACACGACCAAAGCTTATCATTTTGGATACCATGAATTTTTGGATGGACCATACTTGGGATGAGTTGATGAACGTAATTTCCAAAATTGATGTGCTTACCATTAATGATGAAGAGGCCAGACAAATGACCAATGAATATTCCTTGGTGAAAGCGGCGGCCAAAATTCAGAAAATGGGACCAAGATATGTGGTGATCAAAAAAGGGGAACACGGAGCACTTTTGTTCCACAGAGAAAATATTTTCTTTGCCCCAGCACTTCCTTTGGAAGAGGTTTTTGATCCAACAGGTGCAGGAGACACCTTTGCGGGTGGTTTTGCGGGGTATTTGGCCGAAGCAGGATATGTTTCTTTTGAAAGCATGAAAAATGCCATTATCCATGGATCTAATCTAGCATCGTTTTGCGTAGAACGGTTCGGAACAGAACGGATGGTGGATCTGCAAAAAGATGAAGTCGAGGCCCGACTGGAACAATTTAAAGAATTGACACAGTTCAATATAGAATTAACGTAAATTTGCGCCCTGATTTTTCGGGGCTTTTTTTATTTGGTTTGTTATGAGTGACGCTATTAAGCACGAATGCGGAATATCACTGATCCGTTTGCTTAAACCTCTAGAGTACTACAAGGAAAAATACGGTACGGCCTTTTATGGGGTGAATAAAATGTACCTATTAATGGAAAAACAGCACAACCGTGGACAGGATGGTGCTGGTTTTGCCAGTATAAAAATGGACATGGATCCAGGTGAGCGGTACATGAGCAGGGTACGATCTGCCAACCAGCAACCTATTCAAGATATTTTTGACCAAATCAACACCAGAATCAATACCGCCTTGACCGAAAATCCAGGCCATGATGATGATGTGGCTTGGCAAAAAAAGAACATTCCCTATATCGGGGAGCTTTTGATGGGTCACGTGAGGTATGGTACTTTTGGAAAGAACAGTATTGAAAGTGTACACCCCTTTTTAAGACAGAACAACTGGATGCACCGTAACCTTATCGTTGCGGGTAACTTCAACATGACGAATGTTGATGAGCTGTTCGGTAATTTGGTGGAATTGGGTCAGCACCCTAAAGAAATGGCCGATACGGTGACCGTGATGGAAAAAATTGGTCACTTTTTGGATGATGCAGTTGCTAAATTGTACAAACAGATAAAAAAGGAAGGGTACAGTAAAAGAGAAGCTTCTCCAATAATTGCTGAGCGTTTAAACGTGGGCAAAATATTGAAGAAAGCATCCAAAAACTGGGACGGCGGTTACACTATGGGTGGCCTTTTGGGCCATGGTGATGCTTTTGTGATGAGAGATCCTGCAGGAATCCGTCCAGCATATTATTACCAAGATGACGAGGTTGTCGTGGTAGCTTCTGAACGTCCTGTGATCCAAACCGTTTTCAATGTAAAGTTTGATGACGTAAAAGAATTGGATCCTGGTCATGCTGTAATCATTAAGAAGAACGGTTCCGTTGCACTCAAAGAAATTTTGGAACCTACAGAGCGCAAAGCATGTTCTTTTGAGCGTATTTACTTCTCAAGGGGTAGTGATAAAGAAATTTATCAAGAAAGAAAGAAATTGGGGAAATTGGTGTTTCCTCAAATTTTGGAATCCATTGATGGGGATTTGGAAAACTCGGTATTCTCCTATATTCCCAACACGGCCGAAACTTCTTTTTTTGGAATGGTGAAAGAGGCCCAGAATTACCTCAACAAGAAAAAAGAGGAACAAATTTTGGAATTGGGCACAAACATTACCCGTGAAGAGCTTCATAAAATATTAGCGGTAAGGCCACGTATTGAAAAAGTTGCCATTAAAGATGCCAAGCTGAGAACCTTCATTACACAAGATAGCAGCCGTGATGATTTGGTGGCTCACGTTTATGATATTTCATACGGTTCTGTAAAACCGAACGACAATCTCGTAATTATTGACGATAGTATTGTTCGTGGTACCACTTTGAAGCGAAGCATCCTTAAAATTCTAGATCGATTAAGTCCAAAGAAAATTGTAGTAGTTTCTTCTGCCCCACAAATTCGTTATCCCGATTGTTACGGAATAGACATGGCAAAATTGGAAGACTTTGTGGCTTTTAAAGCGGCTCAGGCATTACACGAAGACCATGGAACAACGCATAAAATCAAAGAGATTTACGAAAAATGTTTGGCACAAGTTAAATCACATGACAAAGATGTGGTGAACTATGTTAAAGAATTCTATGCGCCCTTTACACCAGAGCAAATTTCCAAAAAGATTGGTGAGATTTTAAGCCCTGAAGGAATCAACGCAGAAGTTGAAATTATTTACCAAAGTGTGGAAGCTTTGCACAAGGCTTGTCCAAAAAATCTTGGGGATTGGTATTTCACTGGAGACTACCCAACTCCAGGAGGTAACAGAGTGGTTAACAAGGCGTTCATTAACTTCTTCGAAGGTAAGAACGAGAGAGCATATTAACATTTACTGACCTTTAGCTGATCAATCCATGCAGTTCATCGATGAATCCTGTAGATTGGCGGCTTTTTATACAACGGCTTATACACCATTATACTTTAGTATTTGCCATAGCATAAGTAGGTTAAGTTCATGGTAAGATTTGGGGCAAAAAAGGTGGAAGCTATTCCACCTTTTTTATTTTATAGCCGCCAAATCACATTATTTTCCCTGATAAACTTTTAATTAAAAACATTACTACGGAAAACACCTAGTTTTTTTAGGGTTTTCACCCAATCCTAATTAAAATAAAGTTGTTAGTTTAGACGCAACACAATCCCCACTACTTGTTCAACGCAGCATAAACGTATTTGACCATAATGGTCATCTACAACAAGTTGCGGTGTAATTTTTAAAGATTCCCGCCCAAATCTAATTAAAAATTAAAATTGAACAAGTAATGAAACGACTGCGTAACCTACTGCCAGTGTTGTTAGTGGCCATATTGGCCTACCAATGCACATCGGAAGAAACAGAAAACAACCAAACCGAAAACCTTGAAAAGGAAAAAGAACTAGAGATCGAAGAGATAGCATTCGAATCCTTTAGGCAAGAACCTTTTTATAGTGCCCTGAGCGACCATTTGGATTTTGAGCCAATCGATGGCAATACCTTAAAAGGAAAGAAGAAGCACAAGTTCAACATACACAAAAAGCACGTAAAGAAGATCAGCAAGAAAAGTGTGGACTATACCTCGTTCACTTTTTATATGACGGACGATGACCTGGAAGACCCCACCATACTGCAGAACCTAATGGTGGTCAAACGAAAAAATGAACTTGAGGTATATCGTTTCTTTTATGGGGGTGCCGAAAAGGGAACTTTGCCACATGACTACAACATGGCGCAGAACACCACCTTTGAAAAACTATTGGATTTTGACATGGACGAAATGGGATCGCTTGCCAGTAAGGAACCCTGCCTTATGGACGATCCAGATTGCAACGGGGGCGGAGGCAACAATGGAGGTGTCTATTGTTACAACGTTGAGGTCTATATAAGCTATGCTTGTTCTGGAAACGGTGCCACTGGCACGCACTACCACGACAGCGACTGCAACTGTACCGATGGGAACGGCTCCTGTAGTTCGCCCTATACCGACTACCAAAATGAAATGTTCTGTACCAGTGATAGCAGTTCAAACGGTGCGGCCCAAGAGTATGTGTCCGAAAACAATTTTGGGGGCGGTGGCACAAGCTACACCTCGGAGGGCAGCGATATCCTTATCTCCTCCGTAGTGGAGAACAATATGCCCGAGGGAGCCGACCCTTTGGCCTATAAAATAGGGTTGAACACGGCAACTCCTGTATATAATTGGTTCATCGCTGCAAATAATGAGGCGTTTTACGAATTGGTCGGTGAATTTATGGAAATGAACGGATCTTCGGTGGAGACGAGGACGCTTGCCCAAAATGTGATCAACTCCAGGTATGCCCATACCTGTGTTTCTCCGTTCCCCTTTGTAAAGTACCCCACGGGGAGCAACTACCATATCCTTTACCCAAAGTTGACCCAATATTTGAAAAGCCAACTGCCCAATGTGGCCAACATCCCAAAAATCACCAATGCCATACACCAGTTTACCCAACTGCCAATTAACCAAATACAAAATGATCTACAATGGGGCAAAGGGCCAGAGGTGCATATTGCACAATTGGATAACTACCCAGACTGCAATACATGTACAGAAGACACAGTAGGGTATTTTGACAAACCTGAAAATCCAAACAAAATTTTCCTTGACATTGACTATGTAGCCCAACTAGAAAATGGCACCCTTATTGAAAATGATAATGATGCGGCTATTTTCTTTTTAGGTACCACCATCCTACATGAGTATGTACATTATGGTGATTACAATAATGGATTTGATTATCCAGGGGAGGAAGGAAGAAAATTCGAAATTATGGTCTATGGCAATAATGTTCAGCCCGACAATGCTAGATTAATTTTAAATAAAATAAACAATTAACATAAATTTTTAATGAACGTAAAATCATCATTATATCTATTATTGTTTTCCTTGTCCTTGATGGCTTGTAGGGAAAAATCTAGTAATGATTTAAAAAATGGAGCAATATCAAACGGCAAAAAAGAATGCTTAACAAAAGAAAAAAAAGAAGCTGTTGTTTCTGAAATATTATACACCGACAATATCCAGAGATATCTTCACTTGGAATTAGCGGAAAGATTGCCCATTAGATTAGTAAAAAATGGGTTCATTTCAGATTTGTCAACATTTAATTTATCACAAGGAGTTAAGGTTGAAATAGTTGATTCAATTCCTAAAAAGGAAACAAATCTTATTCTCTCAATCAAATTAGATTCATGTGAATGGAAAAAGGGTAGTTTTTACTTTTATAGCCCAATCGAAAATTCAGAAGTAAATGGTGAAATTATTTATAAAGACACTTCATTCACAATCAAAGTAATTAAAGATATAGAATTCTAAATTAAGCTAAAAAGGTGGAATAGCTTCCACCTTTTTTATTTTCTACAATTCCCAAAATTCAAAATTCAGTATCCGTTACTTGACAAATATCAATAAAGCGGTTCCATAGTACACTTCAACCAATTTCGGGGACTTTCATCCGAAAACTTGTTTTCCAAAATTAAGCTTGCCTTACATTTGGAGGACCATAGCATAAGTAGGTTAAGTTCATGGTAAGATTTGGGGAAAGAAGGCGGAGTTATCTCCGCCTTCTTTATGTTTGACTACCAAGTATTTATCTAAATTATCGACGAACTGCACGTTTTCATTTTCCTACACAAATCAAAAATTTATCTAAAAGCCTTTGTTATTTTACACAATACCAGTATTTTAGTCTCGCCATAGCATAAGTAGGTTAAGTTTATGGTAAGATTTGGGACGAAAAGGGTGAGGGCTTCCTCACCCTTTTCTATTTTAGAAAACGAAAACAAAAAAAGCCCCGCACAATGTGCGGGGCTTTTTCAACTATCAGAATGAATTCATTTATTTACCAGCCTCATAGTTTTCTGATACCTTTTCCCAATTAATTACATTGAAAAAAGAAGAAATATAGTCTGGTCTTCTGTTTTGATAGTTTAGGTAATACGCGTGCTCCCAAACATCCAATCCTAAAATTGGCGTTCCACCACAACCAATACCTGGCATTAGAGGATTGTCTTGATTTGGCGTAGAGCAAATATCTACTTTACCACCTTCGTGCACACACAACCAAGCCCATCCAGAACCAAATTGAGATGCAGCAGCAGCGGCAAATTTTTCTTTAAAAGCATCAAAAGAACCAAAAGCAGCATCGATTGCAGATGCCAAATCACCAGTTGGAGTTCCTCCTCCGTCTGGGGACATTACTTCCCAAAACAAACAGTGGTTAAAATATCCACCTCCGTTATTTCTAACTGCGCTGTTGGACATATCCAATCCAGAAAGGATGTCTTCAATACTTTTTCCTTCAAGGTCGGTTCCTTCAATGGCGCCATTTAGTTTGGTAGTATATCCATTATGGTGCTTGGTATGGTGAATCTCCATGGTCCTAGCATCTATATTTGGTTCCAATGCATCATATGCATACGGTAAATTAGGTAGTTCAAAAGCCATAATTATTTTGTTTTTATAGTTATTAATCAATTCCTGTAAAAATACGAGTTTTAACATTTATATTCCGCTAAAACCATGTTAACATCATGTAAGGAATCCTTATTTTGCATGAAAATCCTCTTTTGAACGATTCCCACTTTAAAATATACAGTGCTTCGGCAGGTTCGGGCAAAACCTATGCCTTGGCCAAGACGTATATAAAGTTGTTATTGTTCAACGATTCACCCAACAAGTTCAGGCAAATTTTAGCCATTACGTTCACCAACAAAGCGGTGGACGAAATGAAAACTAGAGTACTTGAAAATCTTTTTGATTTTGCCCAAACCCAAGAGGAAAGAAAACACAAAAGTTTGTTCTTGGAGTTATGCGATGAACTTCAATTATCGGAAGAGCAACTTCAACAAAGAGCAAAATTGGTACTCAAACGGATTTTGCACAACTACTCTTTTTTTGAAATATCCACGATTGATAAGTTCAACCATAAAATCATAAAGACTTTTGCGCGGGATCTTCATTTATCTCAAAATTTTGAGGTAGAGCTCAACATTGATCTGTTGTTGGAAGAGGCGGTGGGCAGATTGTTGGACCGAGCTGGAAGCGACGAAGAACTTACAGAAGTTTTGATTGCCTTTTCTTTAGAAAAGATTGATGACGACAAAAGTTGGAACATTGCCTACGATTTGGTCGAAATTGGAAAGTTGCTTTTTCAGGAAAACCATGCTGAACATGTCGCTGGTTTAAGTGAAAAATCCATCAGCGATTTTCAGGAAATTCAAGATAAACTCACCCATCAGATAAAGGCCTTAGAGGAAAAGGTGGTTCAAATAGCAGAAATCGCATTGCAGGAAATTCAAAACCAAGGTTTCGAGTTTGAAGACTTCCCAAGAAAAACCCTACCCAATCATTTTCAGAAAATGGTGGATGGGGAGTTCAACCCCAAAAGTCTTTATACAAGCAAAACTCTAGAGCCCAACCTAATTGAGGGAAAATTGCTTAAAGCAAAAGACACTCGAGATGTTACGGACCTGGCGATGAACCTGCTCAATGCGTATCTGTCTCTAAAGCAGTTGATCTATAATCGGAGCTACCTTAAAAATATTTACGGAAATATAGTTCCATTGACCGTCCTAAATGAGATTTCTAAGGAAATTAAAAACATTGAAGTAGAACGTGATATTATTCCCATTTCTTCCCTTAATGCTATTTTGAGCAAGGAAATCAAAGACCAACCTGTACCGTTTATTTATGAACGCATGGGCGAAAAATACCGTCATTACTTTATAGATGAGTTCCAAGACACCTCCAAAATGCAATGGGACAATCTGGTCCCCTTAATCGGAAATGCTTTGGAGAGTGAAGATGAACGAAACGAACGCGGTTCACTGTTCCTGGTGGGAGATGTAAAGCAGGCCATTTACCGTTGGCGTGGTGGTAGAGCAGAACAGTTTCTTGATCTGATCAATAATAAAACACATCCATTTGCGATACCCCCCAGCATTCGTTCCTTGGACACCAACTGGAGAAGTTTTGATGAAATCGTCAACTTTAACAATAGTTTCTTCACGGCCGTAGCTCCCGTTTTGCAAAATGAAGATTACCGCAATCTGTTTTTGAACGATTCCCATCAAAAAACCAACAACAAACCAGGCGGATTTGTTCGAATATCCTTTTTGGATAAAGATGATGAGGAAAAGGACGATTTGTATTGCGACGAAGTTTTGAAAGCCATTGAAGAGATTATCTCAAACCAACACAACTATTCGGATATCTGTGTTCTAGTGCGTGATAACAAAAAAGGAGTGCTGGTAGCCGACTTCTTGGCACAGCAAAACATTCCCATAATTTCTTCGGATGCTTTGTTGTTGAACAAAAACGAGAAAGTTATTTTCTTGATTTCCTTGCTTCGGATTTTTGAAAATCTACAAGACCGCGAAGCGGCCTATCATATTTTATCCTATTTAGGTAAAGAAAGTGAACGCAAACACAATTTCATTTCAAAACATTTAGGGAACATTGCCCAAATTCTTAAAATCGAATACGATTTTGACCTAAATCAACTAAAAGGCAAATCAGTTTTACAAATTTTGGAGCGGGCTATTGTTCAGTTTGAATTGGGTAAAAACTCCATTGCCCATATTTCATTTTTAATGGATGAGGTTGTGGATTTGGAAAAAAGGGACGGCCCAAGTATTTATGCCTTTTTAAAATATTGGGAAGTAAAAAAGGATAGTCTTTCCATTGCCGCTCCAGATGGTGTGAATGCCGTGAGCATTATGACCATTCACAAAGCAAAAGGATTGGAATTTCCTTTTGTGATTTTCCCATTTGCCAATGCGGTTTTGGACGACAAACGAAAGAAAAAGAAAGCTTGGGTGCCTGCCACCAAAAATGAAGAATCATTAGGATTGGAATACTTGCTGATTAACAACAATAAAGATATGTTGGAATACAATCCCGTTGCACAACATATTTATAGGGAAGAGGAACAAAAAACCTTGTTGGATTCCATGAACGTGCTTTATGTGGCCCTCACCCGACCCGTGAAAGGACTTTATGTGATTTCTGAAACCGCCAATGAAGTGAATAGTGCAGAGGATGCAACTTCCTACTCCCAATTGTTTCAATATTATCTGAAACAGCAAAGCATTCCTGCAAAAGAGGGCAACACTTATGTGATTGGTGAATTTCCATCGTTTGATGATGCAACTTCATCAACTGATTCAGTGCACAATTACATCAAATATGTTACCCGCCCCAAAGGAGACGATGGATATGCGATTTCAACCAAATCAGGGAGATTATGGGATGATGAACGCATGGAAGCCATTGAAATGGGAAATTTGGTTCATTTTGCCTTGAGCTTAATCAAAACAAGGGAGGAAGTCACCCCTGTATTGGAAAAATTGGAAATGGCAGGGCACTTTCCTGATGCTTCCACGGAATCCATCAAACAAAAAATATTGGAGGTGGTGAACCACCCTGATTTGTCAACATATTTCTCTGATCAGTTTCAAATTTTGAACGAGCAGGAAATTCTTTTAAAAGATGGTCAATCGCTTCGTCCAGATAGAATTGCAATCTCAGGAAATGAAGCTGTCATTATTGATTATAAAACAGGAAAATCATCACCTTTGCACAAAGAACAAATCTCGCATTATGCGGATGTATTGAAAGACATGGGCTACGCAATCAAAGAGTCCATTATTGTCTATATTGACCAAAATATTAAAACCGTTTTCGTTTAAACCTAATATATATGTACGGAAAGATCAAAGAGCATTTAGCCAACGAATTGGAAGCCATTGAAGAAGCTGGGCTTTATAAAAAGGAACGTATCATTACCTCACCACAGGGAGCAGTCATTAAAATTTCAACAGGTGAGGAAGTCATTAATTTTTGCGCCAACAATTATTTGGGACTTTCCTCCCATCCCGAGGTAATTCAAGCCGCAAAAGATGCCATGGATACACACGGTTTTGGTATGTCGTCCGTTCGATTTATTTGCGGAACCCAAGACATCCACAAAGAATTGGAACAAAAGATCGCTGATTTCTACGGTACTGAGGATACCATATTATATGCTGCTGCATTTGATGCCAATGGTGGTGTTTTTGAACCTTTACTTACGGCAGAGGATGCTATTATTTCAGATTCGCTGAATCACGCTTCCATTATAGATGGAGTTCGTTTGTGCAAAGCCAAGCGCTACCGCTATGCCAACAGCGATATGGCAGATTTGGAAGCCCAACTAAAACAAAGCATTGAAGATGGTGCCCGTTTTAAGATTATAGTAACCGATGGTGTTTTCTCCATGGACGGGCTTGTAGCTCCATTGGATAAAATTTGTGACTTAGCGGACAAGTACGACGCAATGGTAATGATCGATGAATGTCATGCTGCAGGATTTATTGGTGAAACAGGTCGAGGCACTTTGGAAGAGAAAGGCGTAATGGATCGCATCGACATTATCACAGGTACTTTGGGTAAGGCCCTTGGTGGCGCTATGGGTGGGTACACCACAGGAAAAAAAGAGATTATCGAGATTCTGCGTCAGCGTTCCAGACCTTATTTATTCTCCAACTCTTTGGCTCCTGCCATTGTTGGGGCTTCTATTAAGGTGTTCGATATGTTGGATAAGGATACTACCCTACGTGATAAATTGGAAAGCAACACAGCCTACTTCAAAAAAGGAATGAAAGAAGCAGGTTTCGACATTATTGATGGTGATTCTGCCATTGTCCCTGTTATGTTATACGATGCTAAAATTTCCCAACAAATGGCCGATATGCTTCTGGAAGAAGGCATTTATGTAATCGGATTCTTTTATCCAGTTGTACCCAAAGAAAAAGCAAGAATTAGAGTACAACTTTCGGCTGCTCACGAGAAGGAACATTTGGATAAAGCAATAAAAGCATTCACCAAAGTAGGAAAATCGTTAAATCTCATCTAAATTCGATGAAATGCAGCAATTTTAAAGGCAAATGAGCTAAAAAAAAAGATTTATAGATTTTGTTAATAATTCTTAACAACTTACATTTGCTGCTGATAAACACTTAAACTTAAAATTTTGAGCATGAAACATCTTAGCAAATTATTGGTTGTTGCCCTTATCTTTGTTGGGTTCAACAGCATCCAAGCGCAAGACGAGGATAACCCATGGCAGGTTAGCATCGGGGTAAATGCCATCGACGCATACCCAACCAATGATAGTGAAAATCCTTTTTCAAGTACTACATTGTTCGATGAGTATTTCAACGTATCTGACCACTGGAACATTTTACCTTCTGTATCTTACGTAGCTGTTTCCAAGTACATTGGTGATGGTTTCTCTGTAGGTGCTAGAGGTTCCTTGAACAGAATCGAAAAAATCGGTGACTTCGAAGTTGACGATTTGTCTCACTACGCTATCGATGGTACCATCAAGTACAACATCCTTAAGAAAACTGCAATTGATCCTTTCGTAGAGATTGGTGGTGGTTATACTTGGATTGATGAAATTGGTGCTGGTACTGTTAATGGTGGTATTGGTGTTAACTTTTGGTTCTCTGACAACCTTGGTTTGACATTACAAACTCAATACAAGCACGCTTTCGAAGATTACTTAATCACTCACTTCCAACACTTGGCTGGTATCAGCATTAAGTTTGGTGGTACTGATACTGATGGTGATGGTATCTATGACAAATACGATGCTTGTCCTGAAGTAGCTGGTCTTGAAGAATTCAACGGATGTCCTGATACTGACGGTGACGGAATCGAAGATTCTAAAGATGCTTGTCCTAACGAAGCTGGTCCTGCCGAATTGAACGGTTGTCCTGATTCTGATGGTGACGGTGTTGCTGATAAAGATGATGCTTGTCCTAACACTCCAGGTCTTGCTGAGCTAGCTGGTTGTCCAGATGCTGACGGAGACGGTGTTGCTGATAAAGATGATGAATGTCCTAACGAAGCTGGTCCTGCTGCAAACAACGGATGCCCTTGGCCTGATACTGATGGTGACGGTGTACTTGACAAAGACGATCAGTGTCCAGAAGTTGCTGGTACTGTAGCTAACAACGGTTGTCCTGAAGTAACTGAAGAAGTTCAGAAACAATTGAACGACTACGCTAGAACTATCTTGTTCGATACTGGTAAATCTTCTATCAAAGCAGAATCTACTTCTGTAATGGTTGATATCATCCAAATCTTGAACGAGTACCCAACTTCTAAATTTACTGTAGAAGGTCACACTGATAGCGTAGGTAGCGAGAAATTGAACCAAGAGCTTTCTGAAAAAAGAGCTAACTCTGTTAGAGATTTCTTGATTGACAAAGGAATCGGTGCTGATAGACTTTCTGCTATCGGTTACGGTGAGGCTAAGCCAATCGCCACTAACAACACAAGAGCTGGTAGAGCTGAAAACAGACGAGTTGAAATCAACTTGATTAAATAATAAAGGAAACAAAGTTTTCTAGAAAAAGGCTCCGCAAATGCGGGGCCTTTTTTATTTTTAGTCCATGCATAAAACTTTCCTAGAATATGTAGTGGACGACCTTTCCAATCAAAATGTGGATAGCACAAAATGTACTTTTGTGTTGCCTAGCAAACGTTCAGGTACATTTCTAAAAAAGATCATTGCAAAACACGCAGGCAAAACAATCTTTAGCTCATCAACACAATCCATTCAGGAATTTATTACTGAAATTTCAGGCTTAGCACCAGCTGCCAATATAGATTTACTGCTTTTACTTTTTGAAGTTTACAAAAAGTCACCAATAGCCCAACACGACGATTTTGGCTCCTTTATGAAATGGGGGCAAACCCTACTATCCGACTTTAATGATATTGATGGGTATTTGATTCCTGCGAACGAAATTCTTAATTATTTATCCGCAATTAAAGAAATAAACCACTGGTCGCTTAAAAAGGATAAAACTGAACTGATTGAAAATTACTTGCAACTTTGGGGTAACCTTGAGACTATTTACAATGAATTTTATGGGCAATTGATTTCAAGGCAATTGGGTTATCAGGGATTAATTCAACGTGAAGCAGTTAAAAAGCTAGAACAGAAAGAGTACGTAGAAATTAATAATCCGCTTGTGTTTGTTGGATTCAATGCCTTGAACGCGGCAGAGTCCAAAATAATTCAACATTTTTTGGGGGAGGGTAATGCCCATGTTTATTGGGACATCGATTCTTATTTCTTGGACGACCCTATCCATGATGCAGGCCTTTTTATCAGAAATTACAAGCGAACTTGGCCTTATTACCATCATGGGAAGATCTTAAATTCCCAAAACAATTTTCTACAACCTAAAAGCATTACCATTACAGGAGTCCCTAAAAATATTTCCCAAACCAAATATGTAGGGCAACTTTTGGAGGAACTGGCGGAAGAAAATCAAAATCAAGCAGCAAATACGGCACTTGTTCTTGCAGATGAATCCTTGCTGAACCCAATGTTAAATGCCATTCCACAACAGATTCAAGAAGTAAACATAACCATGGGAATGCCCTTGAACCAAACGGTTTTGTATTCTTTCTTTTTAAATTATTTAGACCTCACAATCAACAAAACAGATAGAGGGTGGTTCCATAAACATGTCTTGGAATTTATTTCCAATCCCTACACAATCATTCTATCAGAAATAGCTACAAACAATTTCACATCACGTTTGGCTAAGGATATTAAAGAAGAAAATTGGCTTTATATTGAAGAGAATGTACTTTCCAAATTCACGGACAATCAAGGGATATTGGGGAACATTTTTCCATCAAACAAAGTAACAGCCCTAGGTTGGATTGATAACTGCCTGACGTTTATTGATCACCTAAAAACCCATTTTCAAAATCAACAAAATGCGTTGGAGTTGGAATTCCTATATCGTTTCTATTTGATTTTCAATCAATTGCAGCTGTTTTTGGCAAAGGTTGATTTTATGGAAGATCTAAAATCGGTTAAAAGTCTGTACAAGCAATTGGCAGGAATGGAAAACTTGGATTTTATAGGAGAGCCATTAACTGGATTTCAAATAATGGGAATGTTGGAGAGTAGAAATCTCGATTTTGAAACCGTCATCATTACTTCGGTCAACGAAGGGATTCTTCCGTCTGGTAAATCAAACAATTCTTTTATTCCTTTTGATGTAAAACGGGATTTTGGATTACCCACCTACAAGGAAAAAGATGCCATTTACGTGTATCACTTTTATAGATTACTGCAAAGGGCTAAAAACATCTATCTTATTTACAACACCGAACCCGATGTGTTGGAAGGCGGTGAAAGGAGCAGACTTATTTCGCAATTACTAACTGACGAGAATTTAAAGCCCTATATAAAACACACTATTGCTGCCCCCGAGGTTTCCATTGAATCACAACCATTATTTCAGGTTGAAAAAACTGATCTGCTCTTGGAGGACATCAAACTCTTTGCAGCTTCTGGCTTCTCACCTACTTCACTGACCAATTATATTAAAAATCCTATTGATTTCTACACAAGGAATATTTTAAAAATCAATGATTTGGACGAAGTGGAAGAAAACATTGCCGCCAATACGTTTGGAACCATTATTCATGATAGTCTGGAGCAACTATACACACCACTGATCAACCAAGTTTTGACGGAAGACCAATTAAAAGGGCTACAAAAACAAGTACCTGAAGTGGTACAACATCATTTCCAATTAAATCTATCTGGTGTCGATTTTACTAAAGGTAAGTTCCTACTGGTCTATAATGTCATCAAAAAATACCTCAACAATTTCTTGGAGGATGAAATCAAACAAGTAAAACAACATGAAATCAGAATATTAGCCTTGGAACAACGCTATGAAGAATTTATTTCTGTTCCTGGCCTTGATTTCCCCATCAAATTAAAAGGAACCTTGGATAGAGTAGATCAGTTTGATGGCACCGTTCGGATAATAGATTATAAAACGGGAAAAGTAGAAGCCAAAAACGTAAAAATCACGGATTGGGAAGCATTGACGACTGATTATGACAAAAGCAAAGCGTTCCAATTACTTTGCTATGCCTATCTCTATTCCAAAAAACATGGTAAGAGCGATTTACAGGCAGGCATCATTTCATTTAAAAATCTGAGTCAAGGATTGTTCCCGTTTTCAGAAGACAAGAATACCCGAATAAATTCGGATACTCTTGCCACCTTTGAAAATCTACTGTTCCAATTAATAGGTGAAATCTGCAATACAGCAATTCCCCTAACTGAAAAAGTGAATTAATTATTTTAAATCGGGACGTGTAGGGCGTACTTCTATTTTACTTGGCAAAGTACGTGGGTGCATGGTGAGCAAATCCACCACAAGCTTTCCAATGTCCTCTGGTTGTATTTTCCAAGCATCTTGTTCCGAGGGTTCGTGATCATTAAAATGACTAGCAACAGATCCAGGCATAATGGTGGTTACTTTGATGTTGTATTTTCTAAGGTCTAACATGGCTGCTTGTGTAAAGCCAACTACTCCAAATTTGGTGGCATTGTATCCTGCTGCTGTGGCAAAAAAGTTCGTGCCAGCCAAACTGGCCAAGGTCATGTAGTACCCTTCGGATTCCTTTAAAGCTTCTACGGATGCTTTTAATGTATGAAATACACCATTTAAATTGGTCTCGATCATTTGATGCCAATCTTTATCAGACATTTCGTCGATAGGGGCAAATTTACCAACCCCTGCATTGGCCATGACAACATCCAATTGTCCAAACTTGGCGATTATTTGATCTACCGCATTTTTTTCATCTTCCAATTTAGAAACATCGGAAACCAAACCTAAAACGCGTTCTCCATCTCCAAGGTTTTTTACGGCCCAATCTACCCCCTCTTGGCTTCGACCACTTATGGCAACCTTCATACCTTGTTCCAATAAACTTTCAGCGATTCCAAAACCAATTCCCTTGGTTCCTCCCGTGATATATGCAACTTTTCCTTCTAAACTCATGTTAATTTGTTTTGTAGTAAAGTTCAAAAAAGCATATGCCAAAAACAAGAAATCCATCCTAAAGGATGGTTAATGTTTGCAAAGGCATCTATGGTTTACAATTAATTTTCAAAAACTGTACTTTTACTCATTATCCAACACTTGAACAATCGAACTATCCGAAACACATAATGTCCCCAGCACTATATCACCACAGCGGTTACAAGAATATGGTGTGGGAATTTTTAAAACTTTACCCACCAAATCGGCCCTTAAAAAAGCGCTAAAGAAAAACTACATTACCATCAATGGTTCCTTGGCTACCACTGCCACCTTTATTTCTGGTGGTGAACGTATTATTTTGACTATTCCAGAGGAGGCAGAACCTAAAAAACAGCTCATATTTCCCCTTAATGTTTTATATGAAGATGAACATCTGGCTGCTATTCACAAACCTGCAGGTATTGAAGTAAGTGGAAACAAATTCAAAACCATAGCAAATGCCTTAACCCAAAACCTACAACCAAGTACTCTGCCAGACGCCACTTCACCACAACCCGTACACCGTTTGGACTATGCCACTACAGGTATTGTTTTGGTCGGTAAAACAAAGAACAGCATTCGAACCCTGAATCAAATGTTCGAGGAGAAAGTAGTTGCTAAAACCTATTATGCCATTTCCATAGGTAAAATGCAAGCAAGTGGAACCATCACTTCAAAGATTGACCATAAACCCTCACAATCTGAATATCAAGTAATGCAATCTGTGCCCTCGGAACGATTTGGTCAATTGAATTTGGTAAAATTAAATCCTAAAACTGGTCGCAGACATCAATTGCGCAAACACTTATTAGAATTAGGAAATCCAATATTGGGTGATAGGGATTATTTCTTGGAAGGGTTACTTTTAAAAGGCAAGGGATTGTATTTACATGCTTATGCATTGGAATTTGAACATCCTTTTACTCAGGAACAAATTTGTATTTCGGATGAACTTCCTGAGAAGTTTGGGAAGATATTTCAGGTTTCAACACAATGAGGTTCGTAAGGATTTGGTAACAAAATATAAAGCAGCTCGTCATTTAATACAATCAATCAAAAAACAAAATGACAAAATCAACCACAGAAAAGAAGGAAGCATGGAATTCGTTGGGCATCTTTTTTCTTTTGCTTATCACTTTCAGTTCCATCGCCTATTATGCAATCCTTAAATTAAATCCAACGAGTATTTACGTTGGATTGCTAATGATGTGTCCAGCTTTGGCCTCTTTTCTTACTTTAAAAATAAAAGGGAGGCCTATTTCAAGTTTACCCTGGAGTTTAAATAACCTTACATATTTAAAATTTTCGTACTTCACCCCCATCCTATATGTTTCCATTGCATACATTTTACTTTGGATCTTCGGTTTTGGAAGCTTTTTCAATGCCGAAACCATTTCAGAGTGGAGTGCTGAATTAGGAATTGCCGAATCCAATCAAACTTTGGTTTTATTTACAATGGTTGGCCTGCTTTTAACTGTTGGAGTCATAAAAAACTTAGGGTCTACCCTCGGTGAAGAAATTGGATGGCGTGGCTTCCTCATTTTCGAATTGCGAAAAGTGATGTCTTTTAAAGCACTTGCGATCGTGAGTGGTGTAATTTGGGCGGTTTGGCATTATCCCATCATCAATTTAATGTATAGTAGAGGAGATTCTCTTTTATTGCACATAAGTGCTTTTACCCTAATGATTGTTGGAATGTCGGTGGTTTTGGCCTACTACACTTTTAAATCCAATAGCCTTTGGCCAGCAGCCATATTCCACTCGGTTCACAATATTTACATTCAAAAAATATGCACTCCATTAACCATTTCAAATGAAAGCACCTCGTTTTGGATAGATGAATATGGTTTTATGATTCCCATTGTGACCACTGTATTTGCCGTTTACTTTTGGGTAAAAGCTGGGAAAGAAGGCTTATAAAAAAAGCACCTCAAAAAGAGGTGCTTTTACAATTTTGGTGGAGAATACCGGATTCGAACCGGTGACCTTTCCGAAAGCCTTCGGAACGCTCTAAGCCTCATTCTCTTTTACTAAAAATTCAATATATTTTCGGCTTTTCTTTCTTTTAATATCTTTTTCTCTAATCATTGCTTCACTTCTTGAACCAAACTTTTCTGTGTATTTCACTTTCCAATCAATAGCAATTTTTGTGTATTTAGATCTTCCTGTATTATGACGTTTTATCCTTTCCGATATATCCTGGCATTGGCCCACATAATATCGGTCAGAAGATTCACTATAAATGATGTACACAAAATATTCCATTAAAAAGGCGCTCCTGTAATCTTGATGGAAAATACTGTCCCGAAATCCTTTGTAATAACCGGTGACCTTTCCGAAAGCCTTCGGAACGCTCCGGCTAAAACTCATAAAACTTTAACAAAACATCACAAAAAAAGCACCCCATTTCTGAGGTGCTTTTACAATTTTGGTGGAGAATACCGGATTCGAACCGGTGGCCTCTTGCCTGCCAGCAAGAGGATTACCATATCAATCCAATACAAATAAATATATAATAAATTGTTTTTCAGTATTTTATATAATTTCGTATTCATTTAATTTCAAATAAAATCACCCATTTGCGTGCAAATTGCGTGCAAATTTTTTTTACCTTTGATTAGGATGAATACCAATATAAAACTTTCTTTAGATACGCGTAGGAAGAAAAAAGATGACTCCTATCCTATTATTTTACGATTAACCCATTTTCGAAAAACAACTTCCATAAGCTTAGGTCAATCAATAAAAAAGGAATTTTGGGATAATAAAAACGAGAAAGTTAAAAGAGCATTCAAAGGAACTTCATCAGTTAGTAAACTAAATAATCAACTCTTAAAAGAAAAGACCAGAGCGGTCGACATAATTAATGACCTGAACGAAAAGGACGAGCTTAACTTTTTATCCATTTTGCAGCTTAAGAAGAAGATTGTAAAAACCGCATCATTGGATTCATTTTTTAAGTTTAGCGAGGATATTGTCGATGAGTTAAAAGCAGCTGAACGTTATGGTAATGCAAACACATACTACGCGGTAATTAAGGTATTGGAGAAATTCGCTGATGGAAATGATATCAAATTCAACGAAATCAATTATGATTTTCTCAAAAGATTTGAGAACTGGCACTTTTCCAAAGGTAATTCTGTTAACAGCCTATCGACGTATATGAGAACAATCAAAGCGGTCTTTAACAAGGCCATTAAGTCTGATGTTGTTTCTAGAGATGCTTATCCTTTTACACATTATAAGATTAAAACTACTCCTACAGAAAAAAGAGCGCTTGACATTAAAAGCATCAAATCAATTATGCTTTTAAAACTGGAAGAAACGGATAGTCTGT
Source organism: Flagellimonas zhangzhouensis (assembly GCF_900102925.1). Taxonomy (GTDB): domain Bacteria; phylum Bacteroidota; class Bacteroidia; order Flavobacteriales; family Flavobacteriaceae; genus Flagellimonas; species Flagellimonas zhangzhouensis. The sequence continues at coordinate 510,842 of NZ_FNKI01000001.1, forward strand.
TTCACTATAGAAATTACTTCCTTGCCTCTTACATGCTTTATGGTATTTCCTTTATGGACTTGGCTTTTTTAAGGGTTCAAAATATCATTGACAACCGAATTAAATTCCAAAGAAAAAAAACGTCAAAGCCTTATGATATTAACATCACGCCTCAGTTAAAGGAAATCCTCTCGTTTTATCTTAAGGATAAAGAGAGGTCTGAATTTATATTTCCAATCATTAAAAGAGCCACATTTGAACTTCAATATAAAGACGTCTTATGGGCACGAAAGAGATATAATAAAGGGCTTAAAGAAATTGCAAAAAAATGCAAGATAGAGCAGCGGTTGACCTCATATGTATCTCGTCATAGTTTTGCAACCCAAGCTATGCTGCAGGACGTTCCCTTACAAGCTATTTCTTCCATGCTTGGCCATAATCGACTATCAACTACTCAAATATATCTGAAGTCCCTGCCGAATAATATACTAGACAATTATAATCAGAAATTGGTTAAACTGTAGCCTTAACCCTTCCTAGTCCCAAATCCTTACTCACAACTTCAGCGCATGGATCCTGGCCTATTTTTGTAGCGTTTGGGAAGATAAGCGTTGAACAAAAATAGGATAGGGCGCTGTCCTACTTTTGGCCATTATCCTCCAGCCATTTTTGGTAGAGTTCCTTCGCCTCTGGGCTATCGTCAAGGAATGTCCCGTAGTGTTCAATGGCATCATCCCGACCTTTTAGATATGCTGCCTCTTCTTTTTTGGAAATCCTTGATACTTGATAGAGAGAATAACCAAGGACCAACAGGACACAGATTAACAATCCCCAAGACAGCTTTAGGGCCCAACTGGGCAAGAGAACGGACCGCTCTACTTTATGAAGAATCCTTTCCATCAGTCTTTGTTGTTCCTCAATGTTGTTTTTTTGGTTGTTGCCATACTCTTTTAGAAGCGCATTTAACTCGCTGGTATCCGGCCTTAATGGAAGGCCTTTCAAATTTTCATGTGCCTTTTCCAGTCTGCCGATGCTCTTCTCAAAGCCGTTGATCTCCTCGGTCAACAGTTCCGCGATTTCATCCAGTTTTGCCATGTTGTTCTATTTAGATTCCTATTCCCGTGTCCCTTGCCACTTTTATGGCCAGTTTAATGGTTTTCTTGATAATGGTCTGGGTCAGACTTGTTGGGACATTCACGGTCTTGCCCAAAAGTTGCATGCTCTTGTCCTTGGCCATTCGTTGTGCCATGTTCCTTTCAAAATTCATTTGACGGGCAATCCTGCCCATGGACATAGAACGGTGCACCTCGCTGCCCTTTAGATTGGTTCCTTTGTACTCGAACCGAAAGCCCTGCAGTTGGTTCTGCCTATTGATGCTTGGGATGACTTTTACGTTGTTTTGCTCCATCGACTTGATGTACCGGTCAAAGTCCCTTGGCCGATCCCTGGCCATGACCTTTTCATGGATCTTCTGTATTTCCGACCGGACATGTTGCATCCTGTACAGTTTTTCCTGTTGTACCTCCCTTACCGTGGTCAGGTCCATTTGTTTGGCCACCCGCTCGGCCACTTGTTGGCTCCGCTTTCCGATGAAACTGTCGTTATAGGCCTTGCCCTGAAAGTTTATCCGGTTGGCATACAGATGGACGTGCACATGTTCCTTGTCCCTATGGACAAAGGCAACCGCTTGGTGCTGCTTGAGGTTCATCTCCTTGATAAACCGCTCCGTCATCTCCTTGAGCCGTTCCCTTTCCAGTTTCCTGCCGTCCTCGATGGTGGGGCTCAGCACAAAGCTGAGCGTGTTCTTCCGGCACAGTTCGTTCTGTTCTTGGATGACCTTGAACTCCTCGGTGATCTCCCTTGGGGTCTCCCCGGCCAGATATTGGCTATGGATGATCTCCGATCCTTTCTCCTGGTTCATCCCGTAGCTCATGGAGGCCGATGTGTGCGATATGGATTTTCCCATGCCTATCATTTCTTGAAGTTTAAAAGGTGTTGTCGTATTTCTTTGGCCAGCTGGGCCGTTTCCTCGGCCAATCTGGGGTTCCGCTTGCGGAACATGTTGGTGATCAGTTTGAAGTTCCGTTGGTATTTGACCAATAGCTTATAGGCCTCTATCTGTTCGTCCGTCATCCTTTCAACTATCCTATCATCGAATGCGGCACGGCGGCAGTACTCACTGATGGAAAGACCGCTCTTCCGGGCCTTGATTCTCAGCAGTTTCTTCTCGTAGACCGAGCACCGGAACTGTACGAACTCTTTCTTCATTTTCACATCATCTTTTGCGACCTACGGGAGCAAAAGCAAGATTTGTCATGACAATGACACATCTTGAATTCGTTGCCGAACTTCATCGTTCGCGTTTTTTACCTTCCATTCGTTGATATCCTTGAATCCTCCATAGAGAGAGGACATATCCCTACTGTTCGGGCACTTTTCCAGTAACAGTTCCGTCATCCCCAGTCCCGTTTTGTCCCTATCAAGAAACAGCTCCACACTTTCATATTCCCCTATTTCTGTGATCATCCGTTTTACAAAGGCCGTGGTGTTCAATATCAAAAGGTCATGGCTGTTCCCGATATCCGGTTTCAGCTCCATTAGGGTGAGCATATCGAATATGCCTTCGGTAATGGCCAAATTTTTGGAGTCGTTCTTGATCAATGAAACATCCTTTGGCGAAGTGGACCCTTTCCAATAGCTGTTCCGCAGTTCCCAGCCTCCCGACCTGTTCTGGAGTCCGATGCCAAAGTATGTCCGTCCTCCTATTCGATAATGGATTTCCTTGCAAAGTTTTCTTGCGGTCTTGGTCGATATCTTTCTCGAGCTCAGATAGTTTTGCAGGGCCTGGTGTTCGATTTCCTTTACCTCGATGATTTCAATCGGATTGGCCCTATGTTCAGTTTTGGTTGGATTCGGCCGCCGGTGAAAAGAAAAATGGCCCATGTTCCCGGACAGTCGTTCCAATGCCTCCTTTACGGAACAGTTCTCCATTTTCATGACCAGGTCAATGGTACTGCCCCCCTCGAAGGTCCCGAAGTCTATCCAATAGTTCTGTTTCAACGATACCTTGAAAGAGGCTTGGGTCTCGCTCCGGAACGGGCTGAGGAACCAAGCTTCTTTTTCCGTTTTCCGGACTGGAAAGTGCCCCAAATTGGCAAGCGTGGAAACGATGTCAATGTTGCGGGCTTTTTCGCAGTCCAATCTTTTTTCTTTCATGGTTCTGTTTTTAATCGATTTTTGATGATTTGATGACAAACCTCTGGGAGACCCTATAAATACTAGTAGTTCCCCCGTCATCATTTTGTCATCGTTTCATCATTTTTGTTTTTTTCTTCATAGTACCTGTCATCATTTTTTATTTTGATGACAGAATGATGACAAAGTGATGACAGCCCAAACCCTTATGAACACTGGGCTTATATCAATCTGTCATCAAATCATCAAAATTTTGGACCAAAAAATTCTTTTTTATGGTAAAGTACCTTCCCTTGGCGTCCTCGGTGTTGATCTCACCGGTGTTCCAGATGGTGATTTTTTGGTACTTGTTGGAATTGGGCTGGTTGTCCAGTTTCCAATCCTTTTTCAGCAACCGCCTCAATTGGGTCAGGTCGGTCTTGACCCGTGTGCGGTTGAGCATGTGTAGGGCATCGATGGGACAAAGGTCAACCGAGTCCATCTCGAACTTTTCCATGGCGCTGAGCAATAGGCTGGCCAGTTCCTTCTCCACCCGGTTCCGGTTGTTGTTCACCAGTTTCTTTAGGGCAGGGGTATAGACCTGTTTTGGTGTGAACCACATTCGTGTTCTTTGCTTGGTACTGTACTCCCTTTTTGAAAGGAATTGCAAAAAAGAGGGCACCTCCTGGGCCAACTGGTCCAAGAAATCGGTGTCCTCCCTTTTAAGGGAAGGGATCTTCCTCACCCAGAACCGGGTCTCATGGGCATCGATCTTGATAAAACTGTCCTCGTTGTTGCTGCACAGTATAAATTTACCAAAGAATTCCACTTCCCGTTTGTCCTTGCCCTTGGCCTCCAGCTTGTTCCGGTTGGTGGTGCTCAGGTATTTGATGCGCTCGGTGAGTTCCTCCTTGTTGAACAGCACCTCGTCCACGCATATCAGCAACTTGTTGGCCCAGTCCGCATTGAACTGGCTTGCAAAGCTGTCGTTGGTCAGATAGGTCAGGTTGTTGCCAAAGATTTCCTTGAGCCATTTGAGAAAGGTGCTTTTCCCGGTGTTTCTTTCGGTGGATACCAGACAGAGGATGGGGAGCACCTGCACCGGTCTTTGGTACAGGAGTTTCAGATAGTCCAGTCCCAGCTCCAGTTGATTTCCGAAGATATGCTTCAAAAAGCCCCGTGTCCTTATTATACATCCCTCTTTCGGTTCATGCGTCAAAGGGGAATAGGTATTGTAGAAACCATGGTGTTCCTTTTTAAAATTCACATGGCAAGGAATACAGGCGAACCCGTCATATTTGGGCACCTTGCCCAGATAGTCCTTGCCATGGTCCTGCTTGATGATATGCTCGTTCCACGGAACCAGCTGCTCGTTGAAATGTCCCGAAATGGTAGGATACTTTACAATTTTATAGAAAGACGTGCCCACCCTTATATAAGGTACTATTTTCATATTTTGAAATTTTTGAAATCTTAGGGTTTCTATGAAATTATCGTGAGTCCACAAATAATTTAAAGAGGAATTCGACTAGGGAATCGAATCCCCGATCGTTTTGCTTTCCGGTAAAGGCTTCTGTTGGTTCTGCAGCAGCCAACGCACTATCTTTTTCCTTTCGAAGAAAATCAGTTTTCCATTGGGCTTGGAGTGCGGGATATGCCCCGCAGCGGTAAGCTTGTACAGATAGCTTCTTGATATGCCGGTATAGTCACAGGTCTCATCGAAGGTCAGCACTTCTTTATTGGCGATCAATAGCCTTTCCAAACGGTCGAGCCGTTCCAGTATTAAAAAATTGTCCATTTTATTTCTTTTTAAAGATTAGAAATGAACAAAAGCGCTTTTGTTTTCTTTTGAAGAATTCTTTGGATAAAGATAAAAATAAGGAGGAGGGAAAGTAAGATTGACCGATTGATTTTATTCACAAATAATTGATATACAGTTTTTTATGTTAAAAAAGTTCAAATATAATGGTATTGATAAACCCTTAGTTTTATTTGGTTTTATTTGGTTTCATTTGATACCAAATGGAACTGTTCTTATTTTTGGCAAATAGGTGGTTTAATGGAAGAAAGCAGAGTTATCAACAATTAAGACTAGGGGAGTTAGAAAATAGGCACTTTAAAAAAGCATGTTTTAATCTTTGGATTGTCTTAATGAAGTCTGATACTTTGATACTACTTTAAGAAAGTCTAGCGCTTTTTTGAAAAATACTGTCTTGAAAATCGTTCGTTTAACAGTACAATGCTTAGAAAGAGATTCAGAGATCAACTACAACAACTCTTGTTTTGTTGGATGGGTGGACAAGCGACAGTACCATAGGAGCAGAAAACACAGCAATCCCCCTCTTTAGGGCGTAGTACTTCTTTACAATTTTCACAATCATAAAAGAACTGGCAAGCTGTCGTTGGCATTTCTTCTTCTTTCTTGTGTCCACAGTTTGGACACGTAATTGTAGATTCTAAAATAGCTTCCATCATTCTATGATTTTATATCCTGTCTTTCCAACCGCAGCTTCTATTTCATTAGTGTTTACCTTACTGTTGTCAAACTTTATAAAAGCTTTAGAAGTCTCATAATTGGCATCTACCTCTAAAATACCCTCTAGTTTATTTACCTCGTTTTCGATATGGGCTTCGCAACCTGCACACGTCATTCCCTCAATGGAATAGTTCACTTCACTTACGTTACTTTCAGATACATAAACGATTTGCTTTTCAACATTCGAGTTGGGATAAAACAAATGCGAATAGTATGGAAATGCCAACGTTATACCCGCAAAAATTGTAACCAAAAACAGGAACTTTTTTGATTGGATAAATTTAGGTTTGTCATCATCACAGGCGCAATCAATATCCTGTGGACGTGGCTTTAATTTTTGATACCAGGCAAAACCAAGAATCAAAACGGTCAAACCTACCAAAATAGGCCTATAGGGTTCTACCCAAGAAAAGGTAGAGGCAACTCCCGCAGTTCCGGAAAGCAACGCCAAAACAGGAGTTATGCAACATAGAGAAGCTACGATAGCCGAAAACAGCCCAGCAAAAGCAGTTCGATTTGATGTCATTGTTTTTTTCATCTTATGCAGTTTTTCTTTCAGATGCTACATTACTTAAAATAGTAGTCAAAAAAGCTTTATTCTCCTCTGAAATTCGATAAAAGATGGTTTGACCATCTCTACGGGTAGAAATGACATTGACATCCTTCATCTTACGTAAATGCTGGGAAATAGCGGGAACGCTCATTTCCAGAATATCCGCAAAGTCACAAGGACATAATTCGTTTTCTCGTTGCAACAGATACAACATTTTAAAACGAACCTTATTACCGGCCAGTGCCATAACCTTACTTATTCCCTCGATGGAAGTTGATACAGCGTTCAAATCTTCTTTACAGCGTAGTATTTGAACGTAATCGGCCTCTGCCCTAATGCAGCTAGTTTCAAGTTTCATATATATTCTTTCCAACAAAGCTACATTAATATAATTATTTAAGCAAGTACTTAAATAGAATAGATGCGGTTCTGTTTAACGGCCCTTTTTTTGAACTTCTTTTCTATTTCAAAAATTCTGTTGTCATTCGGTCACATTTGTGGTCTCTTTTATTTGTTTCGTTAATTGACCTTTTATGGGACTTAGATTCATAAATCTAATAATGAAGCTAACGCATGTAATAAATGTGATACTTTTTCAAAAAATTATGCTATAAAGGATTAAAAAGCATAGAAATAGCCCAATTTGAATCAAATAATACCGAGCTTAATTTAAAACCAGTTTTGCGTGCAAATTGCGTGCAAATGAAAAAAGCTCCAAAAGTTAAAAACTCTTGAAGCCTTACTGTTACTGTGGAGAATACCGGATTCGAACCGGTGACCTCTTGCCTGCCAGGCAAGCGCTCTAGCCAACTGAGCTAATCCCCCAAAGCGTGCGCAAAGGAAATACTTTTTTCTGAAAGTATCAAAAATAGTGCGCTTGCTTAATCTTTTTTAACGCTGAGTACCAACACAGGAATCGGCACAAAGAACTCCGATTTCGGAATCGTGTTTGTTTCCCATAGTTTTTTAAAGAAACCACGCTTTCTACGGAACACACACAACATATCTGGATGTTCCTTTTGGAAAAACTCGGTTACCCCTAAATAGGTAGTTGCATTTTCGGTAATGGACAACTGAGAACTCAAGTCCATTAAAGCCGTATTAACCTTAAGATCATCTTGGGTATAGCCAGGTCTTTTTACCAACAATAGGCTCACTTCTGATCTAAATTTATTTTTGATGATGATCAAAGGGTTCAGGATACTGTTTCGCTTTAAGATACCCGATCCAAAAGCAGTCAAGATCTTTTTCGCAGGCTTAAATTCAGTTCCTTTAGGAACAATTAGCGTTGGAATTTCGGTTTGTTTAATAATTCTACCAGAAGTGTTCCCTAAGTACAATTCCTCTTGAATATCATTACTTCTTGGGGCGATAATGATCAAATCAATTCCCAATTCTTTATTTATTTCTTTTAGGCCATCAACAATATCGCCATTATAGGTAGCCATTTTAACATCAACACCTTTGGTATCTACCTGCTCCAAAACTTCCTTTAAATGTTCTTTAGCGCTCTTTGCTACTTTTTCCTCTACATTGGCGAGAGTTCCAACGGCAGTTGCCACAGAAAATACGTCCATCATGTAGACATGTGCCCCAAATTGTGTGGCAAAGTCAATGGCATATTGAAGCGTTTTAGAAGAATCAGGGGATGTCCCAATGGGTACAAGAATATTGTTCATGGTTTGGTGATTACGTTTAAACCTTAAATTTACAATTAAATTGAAATCAATCAATGATAAGACCCGCAAAGATATCTGAATTGGAACATATCTTGACCATAACAAAGGCATGCGCCCAAAAAATGCAGTCGAACGGTATTTTTCAATGGAACGAGCACTATCCCTCCAAGGCAGCATTTTTAAAAGATATTGAAAGAAATGAACTTTATGTAATCACCGAAAACGATATGGTTTTGGGAACAATCGTGATATCAACTTTAATGGATAAGGAATACCAACCCATCGAATGGCTCACCCCAAATGGAAACAGTACCTACATCCATCGCCTCAGTGTTCACCCAGATCATCAAGGCAAAGGATTCGCACAGCGAATGATGGATTTTGCAGAAGATCACTCCAAAAAAGAGGGGTTTATTTCGGTGCGGTTGGACACTTTTTCCCAAAACCTGAGAAACCAACGTTTTTACGAACAAAGAGGCTATCAAAAATTAGGAGATATCTTCTTTACCAAACAAAGTGAGCATCCCTTTCATTGTTATGAATTAGTGCTGTAACTTGCGGCCGATTTGAGTACACCCGTTAATTTTAAAAGTATTACCCGACTGGCCATTCCTGCAACCATTTCAGGAATTGCAGAACCAATTCTCTCTATCACAGATACCGCTATTGTCGGAAATATTCCTGTTGATGGATTGGAATCCTTGGCTGCAGCGGGCATTGTGGGGTCGTTTTTATCCATGTTGATTTGGGTGCTTGGACAAACGCGAAGTTCCATTTCGGCCATAATTTCCCAATACCTTGGAGCGGGCAAATTGGACGAAGTAAAAAATCTCCCAGCACAGGCCATTTTCTTTAATATTTTGCTCAGCATTTTCGTTTTGTTGACCACCATTTTTATTATTGAAGAAATTTTTTCGCTGTTCAATGCTTCAGGAAAAATATTGGAGTATTGCATTTCCTATTACTCCATTCGCGTTTGGGGATTCCCGTTGACGCTATTCACTTTTGCCGTTTTTGGCATTTTCAGAGGGCTTCAAAACACCTTTTATCCCATGGTCATTGCCATGCTCGGAGCAGGCTTGAACATTGTTTTGGATTTCGCTTTTGTTTATGGTATTGATGGCATTTTACCCGCCATGTACCTTGAAGGCGCTGCGTGGGCCAGTTTAATTTCTCAAGCGATTATGGCCATAATTGCTTTGATTTTGTTGTTGAAAAAGACAGAAATCAGCATGAAATTGGTTTTTCCTCTCAACAAGGAAATGAAAAATGTGATTTTCATGAGTCTGAACTTGTTCGTGCGCACCATTGCACTGAATGCGGCTCTAATGTTGGCCGTTCGAGAAGCCACCACTTTGGGGGATGAATTTATAGGAGCACACACGATCGCCATCAACCTTTGGTTGTTCTCAGCATTTTTTATTGATGGATTCTCTGCCGCAGGCAACAGCATGGGAGGGAAACTTTTGGGTGCCAAAGACTACTCTGGGCTCTGGCTGCTCTCAAAAAAAATACTGCTTTACGGCATGGTCGTGAGTGTAATTTTAATGGGATTTGGATTCCTTTTTTACCAACCAATCGGCCGACTTTTTTCCAATGAAAGTGTCGTGCTTACCACTTTTTATGGCATTTTTTACATTGTGATTCTTGGATTGCCCATGAATACCCTTGCTTTTATTTTTGATGGTTTATTTAAAGGAATGGGTGAGATGAAATATTTGAGAAATGTACTCCTGGCAGCTACATTTTTAGGCTTTATCCCCACACTTTATCTTGGAAAGTTTTTAGGATGGGGATTCTATGCCATTTGGATCGCTTTTGTAGTTTGGATGATGATTCGTGGCTTTGCCCTGGTTTGGAAATTTAGACAAAAGTTCCACCCCTTGGTTCAAAACCATTAATTTAGCACCCAAAGACATCTGATAATCGATTCCATGTCAACAGATAGAACCAACGGAAGTTTATATACCAAAATTGAAAACAGGATTGCGACTGTTGAGTTTGGGCATCCTGCCAGCAACTCTTTTGTATCGGAACTTTTGGCTCGACTTGCCAAGGAGTTTGACCAGTTGGCGCAGAATGATGAAGTTTCTATCATCGTTTTAAAATCTGAGGGCGATAGGGCTTTTTGTGCGGGCGCTTCTTTTGATGAATTGGTTGCCATTTCCAATTTGGAGGAAGGCAAACTATTTTTCAGTGGCTTTGCCCATGTGATCAACGCCATGCGCAAATGTTCAAAACCCATTATTGGAAGAGTTCAAGGAAAAACTGTTGGTGGCGGAGTTGGATTGGCTTCAGCCTGCGATTATGTGCATGCCACTGTGGAGGCTGCCATCAAACTTTCTGAGATTTCAATTGGAATTGGTCCCTTTGTCATCGCCCCAGCAGTGGAACGTAAAATGGGTAAAGCTGCCTTGGCAGAGTTGACCTTATATCCCACCGAGTGGAAAAATGCTTATTGGGCCAAAGAAAAAGGGTTGTACGCCAAGGTCTACGATTCTATTTCTGAAATGGACAAAGAACTGGACATTCAGCTTCAAAAATTGGCTACATACAATCCAGAAGCTCTATCTAAAATGAAAAAAGTATTGTGGGAAGGGACCGAACATTGGGATTCCCTTTTGTTGGAACGTGCCGAAGCTTCAGGTAAGCTTGCCCTTTCGCCCAATACAAAACAAGCATTGGAAAAATTTAAAAAATAAGATGTCATGACGAATTTAATGTTCCCCATTTTGGCCCTTTTTGTAGTTGTAGTCTACGTGGTCAATAGGATTAGAAGTAATCGACGCTATAAAAGATAAATGAACGATATTACCCTTGCCAAAGGCAAAAAAGTCTATTTCGCCAGCGACAATCACCTCGGTGCTCCCACTTCAAAGGACAGCTTGCCCCGTGAAAAGAAGTTTGTGGCATGGTTGGATTCCATTAAGCACGATGCAGCTGCTATTTTTTTAATGGGTGACCTTTTTGACTTTTGGTTTGAGTACAAAACAGTGATTCCAAAGGGGTTTACCAGAACCTTAGGCAAATTGGCCGAGCTTTCGGACATGGGCATCCATATCACCTATTTTGTGGGCAACCACGATCTATGGATGAATGGTTATTTTGAGGAAGAACTCAACATCCCTGTCTATCACAATCCCCAGCAATTCAACATCAACAATACTTCCTTTTTTATTGGACATGGTGATGGTTTGGGGCCCCACGACAAGGGTTTCAAACGGATGAAAAAGGTATTTACCAACCCTCTTGCCAAATGGTTGTTCAAATGGTTGCACCCCGACCTTGGGGTTCGCTTGGGACAACATTTATCCGTGAACAATAAGATTATTTCTGGGGAAGCTGATGCTAAATTTTTAGGGGAGAACAAAGAGTGGTTGATTCTGTATGCCAAGCGTAAATTGGAAACCCAACATTACGACCATTTTATTTTCGGACACCGTCATTTACCGATGGAAATCAAACTGAATGAAAGGTCGACCTACACCAATTTAGGTGATTGGATTTCTTATTTCACTTATGCAGTTTTTGATGGAGAAAAACTGAGCTTGGAAAAGTACGAAGCTTAATCTTCCTTTTCGTGTTCATCAATATCCTTTTGAAGATCCAGCTTTCTAAAGGTCGGAGAAATTACGGCTGTGGCACCAGCTGTGAGTAAGGTCATACATCCACCGAATACCACTGCGGTCACTGTACCCAGTAATTTGGCGGCCAAACCACTTTCAAAAGCGCCCAGCTCATTGGAAGACCCCACAAACATGGAATTTACCGATGCTACCCTTCCACGCATATTGTCAGGAGTTTTTAATTGTAAAATGGTCTGACGGATAATCATGGAAACGCCATCCACGGCCCCACTCAAAAACAAGGCAACAACCGATAACCAGAAAAGTTCTGAAAGTCCGAAAACGATGATACAAACTCCAAATGCGAAAACGGCCAGCAACAATTTTTTACCTGCATTTTTATGCAATGGAAATCGCGTAGACCCCAACATGGTAATGGATGCCCCAACGGCGGGTGCTGCCCTCAAAATTCCAAATCCCTCGGAACCCACATGCAAAATATCTTGGGCATAAACAGGTAAAAGTGCCACAGCTCCCCCGAACAATACCGCAATCATATCCAAAGTCAATGCGCCAAAAATGGCTTTGCTTCCAAAAACAAACTTGAGTCCATCTTTCAAACTTTGGAAAACAGGCTCTCCAATTTTAGGGTTGAGAATGGGCTTTTTCGGAATCTGAAACAAGAATAAAAGTGCCATTAACGAGAAACCAAAAATGAGGCACATGCTCCAATGCACCCCTATCCAACTGATGGAAAACCCAGCTAAAGCTGGACCCAAAACCGAGGCCAATTGCCAGGTGGAACTACTCCAAGTAGCGGCATTGGGATATATTTTTTTGGGAACGATCAAGGCAATCAAGGAGAAAATGGTCGGTCCTAAAAATGAACGGACAAATCCACCTAAAAACACCAAAGCATAAATAGAGTACAAAATGGTCTTAGACGACCAAGAATCTTCCAAACCTGGCCAACTCAATAAAAACAATCCCAAACTAATCACCGAAAATCCAGCGATGCAAGTCACCAAAAGGTTTCTTTTTTCCCGTTGATCCACAATATGCCCTGCAAAGAGGGCCATGCTGACCGCAGGAATCACCTCCATCAATCCAATAATTCCCAAGGAAAGTGGGTCTTTGGTCAAGGAATACACCTGCCATTCGATCACAATAAATTGCATGGACCAAGCAAATACCATGGCAAAACGTACCAATAAAAATATGTTGAATTCCTTATATCGGAGTGCTGCGTAGGGGTCCATAAAGTGCTAGCGAATATCTCTGAGTTTTAGTTGCAGGCTCACCGTTCCGTTCCATTCATTCTCGTCCAACGAAAATACAGCATCGAAAGGTTTTATTCGCTTTACCACTTCCAATTTATTTCCCAAATTAAATCCGATGGCACCAATAGGTGTTGTACCATTTTGGTGCACACTTGCTTTCAAATGTTTCTCACCCTCACCAACTCCTCTGGCGTATCCCGAATCTTTTAATCCCTCTGCCATAAAAACTGGGGTCATATTTCCTGGTCCAAAAGGGGCAAATTGTTTTAAAATACGCATGAATTTTGGGGTTATCTGCTGCATTTCAATTTGGGCATCAATAGTAATTTCGGGTTGTAATAATTTTGGATCAATGGTTTCTGCAACCACTTTCTCAAATTGATTTTTGAATGCTTCGTATTGCTCCTCCAACAAGGTTAATCCCGCAGCATACATATGCCCCCCAAACTGCTCTATATGTTCAGAGCAACCTTCTAGTGCATTGTAAATATCAAACCCCTTTACCGAACGCGCGGACGCAGCCAATTTGTCGCCACTTTTTGTGAAAACCAGGGTTGGGCGGTAATAGGTTTCTGTCAGCCTTGAAGCCACAATTCCGATGACGCCTTTGTGCCATTCTTCTTTGTAAACAACAGAAGTAAATCTTTGTTCTTCTTCATTTTCGCGGATTTGAAGCAAAGCTTCTTCTGTAATTTCTTGATCTAAGCTTCTTCGCTCTGTATTGAATGCTTCAATTTCTTGCGCAAACTTTTGGGCAGTTACATAATCGGTTTCGGTGAGCAAGGCCACTGCATGTTGACCATGTTTCATTCGACCTGCGGCATTGATTCTGGGTGCAATGATGAAAACCACGTCCGTTATGGTCAATTCGCTCTTTTGGGTTTGATCAATAATGGCCTGGATTCCTATTCTTGGATTCGAATTGATTACTTTCAAACCATAATGGGCCAATACCCTATTTTCTCCTGTAATCGGAACGATATCGGCTGCTATGGCCGTAGCCACTAGGTCCAAATAAGGGAATAAATCCTTTACCGACCCTCCTTGCCTTACTGTCAAAGCCTGAATCAATTTAAAACCTACACCACAACCACATAATTCTTTGTATGGATAACCACAATCCTCTTGCTTGGGGTCCAAAATGGCAATAGCATCTGGCACTTTATCACCTGGTCGGTGGTGGTCACAAATAATGAAATCTATTCCTTTTTCTTTGGCGTATTCTACCTTGTCAATGGCCTTGATGCCACAATCCAGTGCAATGATCAAAGAGAAATTGTTGTCCTCGGCAAAATCTATCCCTTGATAGGAAACTCCATAACCTTCCTCGTATCGATCGGGAATATAGGTGGCCACATTGGGATAGGTTGCCAAAAGAAATGAGGACATCAACGCCACGGCTGTGGTACCATCCACATCATAATCACCAAAAACCAGAATATTTTCTTGATTGGCTATGGCGATTTCTATCCGTTGCACAGCTTTATCCATATCTTTCATCAGAAATGGATTGTGCAAATGGATCAAGTCGGGTCGAAAAAATGCTTTTGCTTGTTCGTAATTGGTAATTCCGCGTTGCAACAGCAGTTGAGCAACCAAATCATCTACTCCCAAAGCTTGGGCAAGTGCATCGATGGATTCTTGGGTAGGTTTTGGTTTAATGGTCCAGCGCATAGTTTTAAAAGTTCAAGTTCAAAATTTAAGCTCAATCTCAAATTTCGAGTTACTTTTTCTTTTTGATTACGGTAGCAGTGATTTTAATCAATTGTTCAACTTCGTCCAATAACCCTATGCAAATTCCTTTATTGCCATAGTTTATTTTCTTCAAGATCTTTAGGATTACCCTTGATTCTTTCAATTCCCTTAAGGTAATCGTAGCCCTATAAACAAAGTCCTTGTTTGAGTTGGTTCCTTGAGCTTCCCCAAGATTCAAGGCAGCGCTTCCAGCGGAACGAAGTAATTGATTCCCGTAAAATTGACCAGTAAAATCGTTGGTTAAATCATGACAAAAAGTAGCGATGTCAGCCGCCAAATCCACAAACCTTTCCTCTAAATCAAATTTTTTTTGAGTCATAAATCTTTTAATTGATTCTGAGGTTGACCCAATAAATATAAATGATTTATCTGAATTTGAACTTGAGCATTGTGCTTGACCCTTTTCCGATAACTGATTTACTTAGTATGATAAAATATCTGAATATCCAACTTAGCAAACTTTCGGAACATTTCCATAACACCACAATACTTTTCTACGGACAAATCAACCGCTTTTTTAAGCTTGTCTTCCTTTAGGTTTGCTCCATAAAAATGGTACTCCACAATTACCGAATCGTAATATTTGGGGTGCTCCTCGGTAAGATTTGCAATGGTATCTATCTTAAAATCATCAACTTCCAACTTCATCTTCTTGATTAAGGAAGCCACATCCAAACCTGAGCATCCAGCCAAGGCTGAAAGCATCAATGCTTTTGGACGCAATCCATCCCCTTCACCGCCACTTTCTGGCCCTGCATCAATGGTTAAAGTCTTTCCCGATGGGTTGTTACTTTCGAATTTCATCCCACCCAACCAAGTAGTTGTGATATGATTTGTCATGATGTTTAATTTTTGTTTCTTGTAGCGTCAAAAATACGATTTAAAATCTCATTCATGGCCTTAGTTTTACCACTTGACCCAGACCACGACCTCGAAACCAAAGAACTTGCTGAGTTCTTTAACGAAACTCTTGGGTTTTGTCCAAACTCTGTCCTCACCATGCAGCATAGGCCTGCTATTTCAAAGGCATTTATTAATTTAAACAAGGCGGTAATGGCCAATGAAGGGCGCGTGACCTCAGCCTTAAAACGAATGGTGGCTTGGGTAAGCAGCAACGCTACGGGATGTCGCTATTGTCAGGCCCATGCAATACGAGCTGCTGAACGTTATGGGGCGGAACAGGAGCAATTGGACAATATTTGGGAATACCGAACACACCCTGCCTTTTCAGAAGCTGAAAGGGCCGCATTGGACTTTTCCATTGCTGCCTCACAAGTACCCAATACTGTAAATGCTGATTTAAAAAAACGTTTGCACAAATACTGGGATGATGGTGAAATTGTGGAAATTCTTGGGGTAATTTCACTTTTTGGTTACCTCAACCGATGGAATGATTCCATGGGCACTACCATTGAAGATGGCGCTGTGGAAAGTGCCAACAAATATTTAGGTGAAATTGGTTGGGAAAAAGGGAAGCACGATGGTTCTCGTTATTGATCACACCATCAATCCCTCCAACAAATAAATCGTCAACATCCCCCAAAAAGTGCCTGTGGCCATACTTAAAATGGCTAAAATAATGGCATGGGGCATCCAACTACTTCTATAAGCGGCCGTAACGGCAGGTGCAGTGGCAATTCCACCTACATTGGCCATGCTTGCAATAGGCACCCAAGCCATGTTCACGTTCAACAGTTTGGCAACAATGATCATGAAAATAAAATGCCCTCCCAGCCAAATCAACAGAAAACCGAAAAAGGCCATATCAAACCCAAACATATCAAATCGCAATTTTAGTCCTAAAATTGACATTACCACCAAAATTAAAATACGTCCCAATTTTAAGGTGAATCGGAAATTCCATTTAGGGATAAAATTGCCCAAAGCCAATCCAAGAAAAGACAAAACAACCACTTTGGCCACAAAAGCATTCAATAATAAATCAATGGCAAATACTACAAAAAGCATAACAATCAGTGTCAACCAAGGAGAAAGAAGTCTTCCGTTTTCGGTTTGAATTCGTTCAGGAATTTCTTGATCGGATATCCTAAAGGATTTATTTAAAGCATTACTCTTTTTAATGGTTTGAAACATGAGAATAGTCCATACATTGACCAAAATATTGTCCATGATCAACACCGAAAGAAAAATGTTCTCTGGACAATTGACGAGTTCTTTCAACACCAATTGACTAGTGCTGCCCCCAATCCAACTCCCAACAATGGGCGGAACCCCTTTCCAAAATCCATTTGCATATAAGGTAGTTGCCACCAATTCGGTTTTATCAAAAAGGATGACAAACAACACTGGAAAAAGTGCAATAAATAAAGAGCCTGCCAAAAAAACAACAATGGGTTTGTAGCCAATGGATTTAAGCTGATGCAGGGATAAACTTGCCATAACGGCAACAATGGTCAATGGAATAAAAAAATCACGACTTAACCCGTGTATGCTGGATTGGGAAAAATCAAGCCCAAAAACATAACTTATCACGGCGGGAATAATGTAGGAAAGCAAAATAGCGGGTACCCAATCAAAAAGTGATTTGACCCATTTGTGTTCCCAACGGTCCAAAAAATAAACACAGATTACCGTGAAACATGTTATACCCCAAGGTATCCATTCCATTATTTATTCCCATTTATCTCAAAGATGGAAACAAAGCAGTTTTCGAAGTTGAATTGCTTTGATTTTCATTGAGTTGATTCTAGAAATAAATATAGGCTTTATTTCTTCCCGCCAACCACAATTACAAATTCACCTTTGGGAGCTTTTTCAGTGAAGTGTTGCAAAACTTCTGAAAGCGTACCTCGAACGGTTTCTTCGTACAATTTGGTCAATTCGCGGGAAACGGAAACAGGTCGGTCCTCCCCAAAATATTCAGCAAAATGTGCTAAAGTTTTTAAAAGTTTATGCGGAGACTCATAAAAAACCATGGTTCGGGTCTCTTCGGCCAGTTGCTGCAATCGGGTTTGTCTTCCTTTTTTTACGGGCAAAAATCCCTCGAAAACAAATCGGTCGTTGGGCAGTCCACTATTCACCAAGGCTGGAACAAATGCTGTGGCTCCTGGCAAGCATTCCACCTCTATATCATTTTCCACGCAAGCGCGTGTTAATAAAAAACCAGGGTCGGAAATCGCTGGGGTTCCCGCATCGGAAATCAAGGCAAAAGTAGCCTCTCCTTTCAATTTTTGAACCAAGGATTCCACCTGTTTATGCTCATTGTGCATGTGGTGGCTCTGTAAGGGCGTATCAATTTCAAAATGTTTCAGCAGTTTGCCGCTGGTACGGGTATCTTCGGCCAGCACCACATCGACTTCTTTCAACACCTTAATGGCGCGTAAAGTGATATCCTCTAGATTTCCTATTGGGGTTGGAACAAGGTATAATTTTCCCATAAACCAAAGTTACGGTCTTATTGGGAATTAGATTTAAGAAAATCTTCTTTGAATCAATGCAATAAAACGGGTTTCGTATTCTTCTTTTCCTTTCCAGCCATCGTACTCGGGTTTTACCATGTTTTGGATGAAAGAAACAGAACGCTCCTCAGAATCGATAGTATTGAGCTGGGATAGCACACGAGTATAATCCTCCATGCTGTCATGGAAAAGATGCTTCACAAAGGCCAATTTATCATTTAGGCCCACTTGCAAATCTTTGGCATGCCTATCATTAACAGATTTTACTTTTGTAGATTTTTCAGCCACAACTTGAGTATCTGCCTGTCCACCTACTTGCTCTTTATCATTTTTGATGACTTCTGGTTTGGCTACAAATTCAGCGAATACCCTTTCCAAATCTGCTTGGGATGGCATTTCCGAAACAATATCCTTGATAGTGGCCATCGAGGGTCTTGTAATAATATCATCTTGGTGAGGATTGCTTTCGGGCACAGAAATATTTCCACTTAGAACAGCATTGGCCAATTTTTCAAACCGAGTGGCGATGACATTTTTGGAAGTATCCACCTCAACATCACTCAATTTTTCATCGATAAACTTAAGTACGGCCAATTTTTCATAAATCTCTTTGGATTTTTCGTACATCGAGATCAAATCGGAATCCTCCCTAGCCGTAATAATTTCGGTGGATAGCTTGATCAACTCTTCCCGCAACTTCTTTATCATAACTAATTTTCTTTACTTTAAAAATATAATCAATTTCTCGATTCTTTTAAGAACGAAAGGTTAAATTTTGTACTAAACTAGGGGTATATTTTTTTAGTAGCTTTGTGCTTAGTCCCAATATAACGGGAAAACACACAATTTCGTTCAAAAATACGGTATGTTTCTCGAAAACACGGTCAACCATAAAGAACAGTTTGGATGGATTGAGGTTATCTGCGGCTCCATGTTTTCAGGAAAAACCGAAGAGCTCATCCGTCGATTAAAAAGAGCCCAGTTCGCCAAACAAAAGGTAGAAATTTTTAAACCCATTGTGGATACACGATACCATGAAGAAATGGTAGTATCCCACGATTCCAATGAAATAAGATCCACTCCTGTACCTGCCGCGGCGAATATTCGATTGCTGGCAGACGATTGCGATGTGGTGGGGATTGACGAAGCCCAGTTTTTTGATGATGAAATCGTTACGGTTTGCAATGATCTTGCCAATAGAGGGGTCCGCGTTGTGGTTGCAGGATTGGATATGGACTTTAAGGGCAATCCTTTTGGTCCCATGCCCGCTTTGATGGCCACTGCGGAGTATGTAACCAAGGTGCACGCAGTATGCACCCGTACAGGAAATTTGGCCAATTATAGCTTTCGTAAGTCGCATAACGACAATTTGGTGCTTTTGGGAGAAACCGAAGAATATGAACCTTTGAGCCGTGCCGCCTTTTTTAAAGCGATGCTGCGGGAAAGAATTAACGAAATGGATGTGGATTCGGAAGAAGTGACATCCAAAAAACAATCATCCAATGAGTAAGGTGGGCGAAACAACATTGGTCCTCGACCTATCCGCCTTGGCTCACAATTACCACTATTTACGCTCTAAAATAAAGCCAGAAACCAAATTTTTGGGTGTGGTAAAAGCCTTTGCCTACGGAAGTGATATGGTGGTTATCGCTAAAAAACTAGAGCAGCTTGGCGCTTATTATTTGGCCGTTGCCTATGAGAACGAGGGTGTTTTGCTCAGAAATACAGGAATCAAACTTCCTATATTGGTGCTACATCCATTGGCTTCCAATTTTGAGGGTTTGATCAAGTACAATCTTGAGCCCAGTATCTATTCCAAAAACATACTAACCCAATTTTTAGCTGAAGCTAGCTCGAAACAGCTTGATGCCTATCCCATCCATATTAAATTCAACACCGGATTGAACCGTTTAGGGTTTTCTGAATCTGATTTGGACTTTATTTCAGATGAAATCAAGGAAAATAGAAATGTAAAAGTAGTCTCTACCTTTTCCCATTTAGCAGCTTCGGAAGATGCCAATGAACGGGAATTCAGCCTAAATCAGATTGCAGCGTTTAAAAAGTTAAGTGGTGCCCTTAATCAAAAGTTGGGCTATGCTCCAATGCGACACATGTTGAACACTTCGGGTATCATCAATTATCCCGAAGCGCAATTTGAAATGGTTCGCAGCGGCATAGGATTGTACGGCTATGGAAACGAAGCTGCTGTGGATGCATCACTTCAACCTGTGGCTACTTTAAAAACCATCATTTCACAAATTCATCATATTGGTCCAAACGAATCCGTAGGGTATAACCGTGCTTTTTCATCCCAAGAACTGAAGAAAACTGCTACGTTGCCCATTGGCCATGCCGATGGCATTGGCAGACAATACGGTAAAGGAAAAGGGATTGTTACGATTCATGGTAAAAAAGCTCCCATAATTGGGAATGTTTGTATGGATATGATCATGGTGGATATTACAGGGATTGATTGCAAAGAGGGGGATGAAGTTTTAGTTTTTGGTCCTGACAAATCCGCAGAAAGTTTTGCGGAAGGGGCAAACACCATTTCCTATGAGATCCTTACTGCCATTTCTCAACGTGTAAAAAGAGAGGTTAAAGAAGGTTGATTTCCCTAATATTTTGGTAAAATCATATGCTTTTTTGCTTAATTTGTCCCTGTTAACCAATACTTGACTATAAAATGGGATTTTTAAAAGAGTTTAAAGACTTTGCGATGAAAGGAAACCTGGTGGATATCGCCGTAGGTTTCGTTATGGGTGCTGCTTTCAATAAAGTAGTTTCTTCTTTTACTGGTGGAATTGTTTCCCCATTGATTGGATTGCTGTTCAAATCAGATTTCAACGATTTAAAATATGTGATAACAGAGGGGACTGTAAACGATGCAGGTGAAACAGTGGGTGAAATTGCAGTTCTATATGGTGCATTCTTGACCAATGTAATCGATTTCTTGATTGTTGCTTTCGTAATGTTCATGATCGTAAAAGGTGTGAACAAAATGAAGAAAAAAGAAGAACCTGCTCCAGAAGCTCCAAAGGGTCCAACCCAAGAAGAGTTGTTGGCAGAGATTCGCGATTTGTTGAAGAAATAAAATCGTTGGTGCTGATTCATTTCAGCATCCCCGCTACATCACAATAACCATTTAAAAACCATCAATGTGTTTCGCTAACATGTTGATGGTTGTTTTATTTATAACATTTTGTTATTTTTTGATTATTCATTGCTAAAATGCTTGTTTAACTCGCTGACTGAATTACCTTTGCGGCAAGAAATTAAATTACAATGAAAGTAGCAGTTGTTGGAGCCACCGGAATGGTAGGCGAAGTAATGTTGAAAGTGTTGGAAGAAAGAAACTTCCCTATTTCAGAATTGTTGTTAGTTGCCTCAGAACGTTCTGTGGGCAAAAAACTTACCTATAAAAATGAGGAATTTACCGTAATCGGTTTGGCTGATGCTGTTGCCGCACAACCTGATATTGCCATTTTCTCAGCAGGTGGAGATACTTCATTAGAGTGGGCTCCCAAATTTGCGGAAGTAGGCACAACGGTAATCGATAACTCTTCTGCATGGCGAATGGACCCGACCAAAAAATTGGTGGTTCCAGAAATCAACGCATCAGAATTGACAGCGGAGGATAAAATTATTGCCAACCCTAACTGCTCTACCATTCAATTGGTAATGGCATTGGATCCATTGCACAAAAAATACCAAATGAGACGTGTGATTGTTTCAACTTACCAATCCGTTTCTGGAACTGGGGTAAAAGCCGTTCAGCAAATGGAAAATGAGGCCGCTGGCATCGAAGGTGAAATGGCATATCCTTACCCTATCAACCGAAATGCGTTGCCGCATTGCGATGTATTCTTGGACAATGGCTATACCAAAGAAGAAATGAAATTGGCTCGTGAGCCACAGAAAATATTGGACGATCGTACCTTTTCAGTTACGGCAACCGCAGTGCGTATCCCAACCGCTGGAGGACATTCCGAATCGGTAAACGTGGAGTTCCACAACGATTTTGATTTGGCAGAAGTACGCACTATTTTAAGCGAAACGCCTGGAATCATTGTTCAGGATGATACTGCGAACAACTCTTACCCTATGCCGATTTATGCCAATGGAAAAGATGATGTTTTTGTGGGTAGAATCCGTAGAGATGAAACTCAACCGAATACGTTGAACATGTGGATCGTGGCCGACAACTTAAGAAAAGGGGCTGCTACCAACGCCGTTCAGATTGCAGAGTATTTGGTAGAAAACAATTTGGTTTCTAATACTTCTGAGACTGTTTCCTAAGTTTTCCGAAGTAACGATAAAATAAAAAAGGGGCCTAATTGGCCCCTTAATTTTTATAGTGGTAGTGTTAATTTACTCCGATAGTATCTGCATCCCCATCAGGATCGCCACTTACCGTTCCTCCATTGCTAATATTTCCTAATAGCAACAAGCCACAAGCATGTGGAGAAGCCATAGAGGTTCCACTAATGGTGTTGTATCCGCCTGGCCAAGTAGATTTGATGGCAACTCCAGGTTCACAGTAATCCACTGGTGGATTCCCATAGTTGGAAAAAGAAGCCCAGTTATCCCCTTCAGACATTGCAGAAATGGTATAAATATTATTTCCGTTGGCAGAAGCTGGTGATGAACCATTGGCATCCGAACTTTCATTACCTGCTGCAATTGCAAATTTTACTGTGGATGAAGCGCTAATTACTGCATCATTCACTGCTTGTGAGAATCCACCACCTAAACTCATGTTAGCAACATCGCCATTGGAAGCGTTGGCAGCCACAAAATCGATGCCCGCAATAACTCCAGAATAGGAACCGCTTCCTCTACGATCCAATACTTTAACTGGAATCACGGTTGCGCCTGCCGCAACACCAACAACGCCTATTTCATTGTCTAGAGCTGCAACAGTACCTGCCACATGGGTTCCGTGACCGTTTTTGTCAACAGAAAGGTCAGAATCAGGTCCATTGGTGAAGGCATTGTAGCCTCTACTTACATCAACATTTAAATCCTCATGGGTAGATTCAATACCTGAATCAATGATCCAAGCTACGTTATTTCCAGTGTAGGTTGCACCACCATTAACTCTAGCAATTCCCCAAGGAATTTCTTGACCAGTGGTTCCTCCACCACCTCCACCACCTGGACCTTTGCCTGGAGGAGGCGCCAACGTGAACATTTGGTCTTTTTCAATATATGCTACTCTTGGGTCTGATTTTAAAGTGTTGGCTTGATCACTGCTCAAACGCGCAGAAACTCCAGTCAACGTTTTGCTGTAAACTCGCTCGATGAGGTCACCCTTCATTTGAAGACTTCCCAACACCTCAGTGGCCAATTGTTTTACAGCTCCTGTTGCCGATTTATAATCTGTTCCAAATTTTGCCCCTACATCGCCAGTAACTTTTTGGTCGAACACTACAATATAGGATCCATCAATTTCATAACTGCCCTGATTAAAAATCACTGCTTCTTCAGGAAGAATACTTTGATTTTCGGGGCTTTCCAACCCTGATTGAGAATCATCAGAACAAGAGAATAAAATCATCCCTGTGCTGGCCAATAAGACTGCGCTCTTTAAAAGAGGTTTTTTCATAATGCTAATAGTTTTAGTTTTCATTTGGTCTCAATGTAATACAATTCCTCACAATTTTATGTTACCATGTTACATTTTTATTAACATTACGTTAACGTTTTGAATTATTTAAGTGCAACCAGACTTTTAAAAATCTTAGCTTGTCAAGCTTTTTTCAACGTTTAAGGTTAGCACTTATAATGCCCTTTCTGTCTTTCTTTCACAAAATTCGTTAAAGCCGTATTTGACTTCTGGGGATTACTTGATTTTATGGTATTTTTATCAGAATCAATTCTAACAAATTATATGAAAAACATTAGTCTATTGGCTACCATCGTTTTGTTGACGGCCTGTCAAAAAACTACCAAAAGAGAACCTATAGCAGTGACCTATCCTACAACAAAAAAAGTCGATACCGTAACGGACTATTTCGGCACCGAAGTAAAAGACCCATACCGCTGGTTGGAAGACGACCGAAGCGAAGAAACCGAAGCTTGGGTAAAACAACAAAATTCCGCCACCTTTGGTTATTTGGATAAAATTCCATTCCGTGAAGACCTTAAAAACCGTTTGGAAAAGCTTTGGAACTACGAAAAAGTAGGCTCTCCTTTCAAAGAAGGTGACTATACTTACTACTACAAAAACAATGGCCTCCAAAATCAATATGTGGTGTACCGCAAAAAAGGAGGTGGCGAAGAAGAAGTGTTTTTGGATCCAAATACCTTTTCTGAAGATGGGACAACCTCTTTAATGGGACTTAATTTTACCAAGGACGGTTCCAAAGCCGCTTATCTTATTTCAGAAGGGGGTAGCGATTGGAGAAAAGCTATCACCATCGATACCGAATCCATGGAAATTGTGGAAGACACTTTGGTGGATATTAAATTCAGTGGCATTTCTTGGAAAGGGAATGAAGGCTTCTACTATTCCAGTTATGATAAACCTGAAGGCAGTGAACTTTCGGCCAAGACCGATCAACACAAATTGTACTATCATAAATTGGGAACACCGCAATCCGAGGATATAATCATTTTTGGTGGTACCCCAGAAGAAAAACACCGTTATGTAGGTGGATATGTTTCCGAAGACCAAAACTACCTCTTCATTTCGGCATCTATTTCCACTTCTGGAAACAAGCTATTTTTGATGGACCTCACCAATCCAAATCCTGAATTGGTTACCATTTTAGGGGATACTGATTCGGATACTTACGTTATCGACAACGAAGGTTCCAAACTCTATTTGGTGACCGACCGTGAAGCGCCAAATAAAAAAGTGGTTGTGGTTGATGCATCAAACCCAACTCCTGAAAATTGGACGGATTTGATTCCAGAAACCGAAAATGTATTGACCGCAGGCACTGGTGGAGGTTACTTTTTCACGGAGTATATGGTGGATGCCATTTCCAAAGTGCTTCAATACGATTATGATGGAAAATTGATTCGCGAAGTGCAATTGCCTGGTGTAGGCAGTGCTGGTGGATTTGGCGGCAAGAAAGAGGATAAGGAATTTTATTTCTCATTTACCAATTACAACACACCAGGATCGTCCTATAAATTCAATGTTGAATCTGGCGAATACGAGCTGTATTGGAAACCTCAAATTGATTTTAATCCCGAGGATTATGAATCAAAGCAGGTATTCTACAATTCTAAGGATGGCACAAAAGTTCCGATGATCATCACCTATAAAAAAGGATTGGAATTGAACGGGAAAAACCCAACCATACTTTATGGTTACGGTGGCTTCAATATTAGTTTGACCCCCTCTTTTAGTATTGTAAATGCAGTTTGGATGGAGCAAGGTGGAGTGTATGCTGTTCCCAATCTACGTGGAGGTGGAGAATATGGTAAAAAATGGCACATTGCTGGCACCAAACTTCAAAAGCAGAATGTTTTTGATGATTTTATCGCGGCAGCCGAGTATTTGATTGCTGAAAACTATACTTCCAAAGAATATTTGGCCATCCGTGGCGGATCTAATGGTGGTCTTTTGGTGGGAGCCACCATGACCCAACGTCCAGATTTAATGCAAGTGGCTTTACCAGCTGTTGGTGTTATGGACATGCTTCGCTACCATACTTTTACCGCTGGAGCGGGATGGGCTTACGATTATGGCACATCGGAAGACAACAAAGAAATGTTCGAATATTTGAAAGGATATTCTCCTGTACACAATGTAAAGGAAGGAACGTCTTATCCAGCAACTTTGGTGACAACTGGTGACCATGATGATCGTGTGGTACCTGCACACAGTTTTAAATTTGCTGCCGAATTGCAGGAAAAACAAGCTGGAAATCAACCTACATTGATCAGAATTGAGACCAATGCAGGTCACGGAGCAGGAACTCCTGTGAGCAAGACCATTGAGCAATATGCCGATATTTTTGGATTTACCTTGTTCAATATGGGATATGATGAACTGCCTAACCAAGCCGTGCTAAAAGAATTTAAAGATTAACTTTAATTCTAAGATATAAACAGTCAATTCGAGCGGAGTCGAGAACCATTTTATTTGGGCTAATCAACAAATCTCGGCTTCGCTCAACTTGACAGATTTCTTAAACTGACCTTTGATTCGCATACATGCTTAAAGTACAGATTGATTCCTTTGGCTACCAAGAAAAGCCGATACTCAAGGACATTTTATTTGAAGTAGTCCCTGGGGAACATTTGGCCTTGATGGGTGAAAGTGGGTCGGGCAAGAGTACATTGCTCAAAATTATTTATGGACTGCTCCATGTGGAGGATGGTTCCATTTTTTGGGGTGAACAAGAAGCTTTGGGACCTAATTTCAATTTGGTGCCTGGCGAACCTTATATGAAATATTTGGCACAAGATTTCGATTTGATGCCCTTTATTACCGTTGAGGAAAACATCGGTCAGTTTCTATCGGTATTTGAACGTGAAACCCATCAAGAGCGTATCCAAGAATTATTGGAGCTGATTGAATTGGAAGATTTTGCCAAAACCAAAGTCAAAAATTTGAGTGGTGGACAGCAACAAAGAGTAGCCTTGGCTAGAGTTTTGGCTCAAGAACCTGAAATTTTATTGTTGGACGAGCCTTTTGGACATATCGACAACTTTAAAAGGAACACGCTACGAAGAAAGTTGTTCCCCTACCTCAAGAAAAAAGGTATTACGGTACTTACGGCCAGTCATGATCCAAGTGATGTATTGCCATTTGCTGAACGCACCTTGATATTGGACAAGGGAGAATTAGTTGCACTCAACACCACGAGGTACCTTTATAAAAATCCCCCTAATCATTATACAGCATCCTTATTTGGGCATGTTAACCAAGTGCCCATGAAACTTCTCAAATCATATTCTGAAATAGATAGGTCCGTGTTGGTATATCCTCATGAATTCAAATTTTCCGATGCTTCGGGTTTAAGGGTCGAAGTGACCAACAGCCTCTTTATGGGTAGTTTTTACCTCAACGAAAGTGAAGCCGAAGATGGTACCAAAATTCTCTTCAAAACGGACACTGAACAAGAAAGAGGGGACACTATTTTTCTTAATGTATCTTTGAAGACCATCAACAAGAGGCTTCAAGTTGGACAAAAAGCAAATACATAACGAATTACAATTTAAGGCTGTTCGAAGCAGTGGTGCTGGAGGGCAACACGTGAACAAAGTTTCCTCTAAAGTGGAGGTGTCTTTTAATATTGCATTATCGCAAGGATTATCCAATATCGAAAAGCAGCGAATTTTGCTCAAATTACAATCGCGTTTATCCAATGACGGTGTCTTGCTTTTGCAATGCGATGAAGCTAGAAGTCAGCACCGCAACAAAGATTTGGTGGTTAAACGACTTTTTGATGTGCTTACAAAAGCATTTGAAATTCCCAAAAAACGAAAGAAAACAAAACCAACAAAGTCTTCCGTGGAAAAAAGGCTTAAACTAAAAAAGATGTCAGCGGAACGAAAAGCCACCCGTAAAAAACCGAATTGGGATTAGAAATTAAAGAACCTCTTGAATGGTTTGCGATTTCTCATTAAAAACAAAGTTTTCATCCTTTTCCTTACCCAAAAGTAGTTGCGCAATGGGTGCGCTGGCAGAAATACAATACACCACCTCTCCTCCACTTTTAAAGGCTCCTGCAGAAATGGAAATAAAATAATTGGCCGCCGAAGTTTTTACTAAACACCCCAGACTTATCTTTTGAGGGAGTTTTTCAATATCAATTTTTTTAAGGACAGCTCGGTCTTTTTCCAATTCCAGAATTTGTTGTGCCAATTTCTCCTGTTCCAATTGCACCATGGCCCGCCCAGTTTCATGTTTGTCACCTGCAGTACTTTTGGTTTCTGAGGTCAAGGATTGTTGCAGCTCATTGCTTGTTCTCTTTAATCGGTCTGCTTTGTTGTTTACATAATCCCAACAAAAATTCAATATATCCGCTTTCTTCATTACATCTCCTTACGCGAAAGTTAACCTAAAAACTGTTTCTTGATGAGGCACTGATCTAACCTGAATGCTTCCGCCATGCAATTGCATCACTCTTTTGGAAAGACTCAATCCAATACCCGTACCTTCATTTTTAGTAGTAAAAAAGGGAACAAAAATTTCATCCATCACCTCGGGAGGAATGCCTGGACCATTGTCCATAACATCTATATATTTTGAGCCATTTTTATCTATTCCGCCTACCAATCTCACTTTACCGTTTTCGGTTTTCTCTACAGATTGTAAGGCGTTTTTGGTCAAATTGATGAGGACTTGGGATATCTGTTTTTCATCAATATAAAAATCAAGTTTTTCTGGTTCACAAATTACCTTAAGGTCAATTTTATCCCCTAACCTAGCCGACATCAACACATTGATTTTATCAAAAAGGCCTTGCCCGTTCACAAGGGTCTTGGTTGGGTCTGGCACGTGTAGCAAACTACGGTAGGACTGTACAAACTCCATTAAATCCCCACCTTGATCTTTAATGACTTCCAACCCTTTTACCGTGTTTTTTACTTGATTTTCATCGATACTTTCAGGTGCAATCACCCGTCCGTTATCATTGTAATATTTCATGATGGAATCTGAAATAGACACAATCGGAGTAATCGTGTTCATGATTTCGTGGGTTAAAACTCGAATTAGTCGTACCCAAGATTCGGTTTCTTTTTCATCCAATTCCCTCTGGATATCCTGAATCACTACCAACAATAAAGATTGTCCATCCAAGGTCAGCGGTGTAGACTTTAGTGCCAATTGAATCTGTTCACGCTCATTGGAAAGTTGAAACAGTTTGCGATCAAATGCCTTGAAAGATTTGAAAATTCGGTAGAGGTTTTCATCAACCTGCATTAATTGCTTAATATGGTTCAAAGGGGTATAATCCAATATTTTTTCCGCTGTGGGATTGGCAAAAAGGATATGCCCTTTTTCATTGTAGGTCATAATACCAATACTCGCCTGTTTCAAAATCTCTTGGTAATACTGTTCCCGAATCTGAAGTTGTAAATGCACCTCATGAATCAAATCGTTCACCCGATTTAAACTTTTGTTGAGGTCTTTAAACGACTCAATAGCAACACGTTCAGGAAAATGAAGCGTAAAGTCTTCATTTTTTATGGCATCAAAAAAGTATGCAATTTTTCGGTTGGTCCTATTAATGAAAACAATTAGGGAATACACCTGCGAAGCCGCGATCAGCGTCAAAAAAGCAAATGAAAAATACCATCCGTTCAACACCGAAAATGACAGTCCCAAAATGGTCGCGGTCAATATCAAAACCCGAACAATAAGCTGTATATAGAAATTCCTGCTGGCCACTATTTCTTCTTTTTAAGCTTGTTGTATAGGGTTTGTCTAGAAATTCCCAATTGCTCTGCTGCTGCACTGTAATTTCCGCCGTGTTGGTCCAATGCTTTGGAAATCATGATTTGTTCCATTTCGTCCAGGGTCGTGGGGTCACTTTCAAACGATTGCATGGTTTTGGCGTGAAGCAGAAAATCTGCTGGTTTGAGCACATTGCCATCCGATAAAATAACTGCCCGTTCCATAGTATGCTGCAGCTCACGGATATTTCCAGGCCAAGGGTATTCCATTAAGCGCTCTTGTGCCAAATTATTAATGCGCAATCCTTGCTTGTCATATTTTTGGGCAAACTTTTTCAAGAAGAACTCTGCCAGTACCAAAATATCTTCTTCGCGTTCCCTTAAAGGAGGCACTTCTATATGAATGGTGTTGATGCGATAGAGCAAATCTTCCCGAAATAGTCCGTCAGCCACCATTTGTTCCAAATTGCAATTTGTGGCACAGATCAATCGGATATCAACTTTTATAGGTTTATTAGATCCTACACGAACCACAGACCTATTTTGAATAGCAGACAATAACTTGGCCTGCATTTGTAAGGACAAATTTCCAATTTCATCCAAAAACAAAGTGCCTTGGTGGGCGGCTTCAAACTTTCCTGCTCGGTCTTCTTTGGCATCGGTAAAGGATCCTTTGGTGTGTCCGAACAGTTCACTTTCGAACAAATTTTCGGCAATGGATCCCATATCTACCCCAATAAAAACCTCATTTTTTCTAGATGACAATCGATGGAGTTCCCTGGCAATCAATTCTTTTCCAGTACCATTTTCTCCTGTGATCAATACATTCACATCGGTTTTGGCCACCTTGTTCACCAATTCCAAAACTGAAGTTAGGGGTTTTGAATTTCCAACAATGAGACTTTTATCCTCATTGATCACTTGTTTCAGATTGCTTTCTTTCTTTTTTAAATCATGAATCTCTTGCTTAGATCTTCGCAACTCAAAAGCAGACCTAACCGTAGCCATGAGCCGTTCATTGTTCCAAGGTTTTAGAATAAAATCCGCCGCTCCCTCCTTTAATGCCTTAACCGCCAAATCAATAGCGCCATAGGCTGTCATCATAATTACCGAAGTATGGGGTGCCCTTTTCCGAATCTCACGTAGCCAAAATAGACCTTCATTCCCAGTGTTTACCCCTGCTGAGAAATTCATGTCCAACAGAACAAGGTCAAAACTGTCCAATTGGGGAAAAGAAGGAATCTGGTTTGGATTGGAGATAGATACCACTTCTTTATATTCAAATTGAAGCAAGATCTCGAGCGCACTCAAGATACTTTTATTATCATCTACCAATAAAATTTTGCCGTTGACCATGCTATTATGTGGTTTGGTATTAAATCCCCACCAACCTTCGTTCCAATATTGAAAAACCAAGATAGTGTTTTTTAAAATCCTTTTCAGTTTGGTGGATTTCCATTAAATATTAGTGTTTGTATATAGAATACTGGACTTGGTCGATTACTGACTTATAAAATGTAATTGCCTATATACTTTAGTGTTTGATGAAAATTAAATTATGAGAGTTTTAGTTATAATCACAGCCTTAATTTTTGGCGCAAACACATTTGCACAAGGCAAAGACAGAAGTCATTCTGGGGCACCACCGAATCGAACCCAAATGGCCAAAGAATTATTGGAATCCCTTGATTTGGATGAAATTAAGGGGAAGTCCTTTCTTGAAATTTTCAACAAATACGACGAAAAAGCGCATGCACTTATGGAGGGTGATCGCAAGGAAGGTTTCGAAAAAATGAAAGCTTTAGAGGAAGATAAAAATGAAGAATTAAAAATTATTCTTTCTGAATCTGAATATAAAAAATACCTATCCGTTATCGAAAAAATGAGGCCGCCAAAACCTCCAAATAGGGAATGATCCTTTATTTATATTTTGATTGATCAAAAGCCTGGCAGTAGACCAGGCTTTTTTTGTACCTTTTTTTAACGTGTCTAATAATTTTACACAAGGGTGTATAAATTTTTAACAGTAAAAATTAAAAATTTAATCATTAAAATAATTTATTTACTGATTTTCAATGGTTTATGTTTTTGGCACAAGAATAGACTATGTTTTGGCACAGTTAAAAAACATGAACCTAAGATTTTACATTACAACCTTATTCGTATTCCTAACTTTTAAAGGAGTCGCCCAACAAACTTGGACGCTGGATGATTGTGTGGCCTATGCCATAGAACACAACCTTCAGGTTAAGAATACCAACTTCAATATGGATTCCAGCAAGGAAAGCTATAGGCAATCGGTCAGGGACCTATTGCCCTCCGTAAACGGATCCACAGATTATACCATTCGCTATGGTCGTTCCCCAGATCCAAACACAAACACTTATGTGAATACGGATTTCTTTAGCAACAACTATTCTATCGGGGCCAATCTTGACATTTTTAGAGGTTTTCAAAAAATGAACATGATCAAAGCCACTAAATTTATTTACAGGGCTTCAGAAGAGGACATTGATCAAGAAAAATTTATGCTGGCCTTTAGAGTGATGTCCGCTTTCTACGATATCAAATATTACGAAGGTCTTTTAGCCAATTCATTGGAACAACAAGAACTTTCCCAAGCCAATTACGATTTGGTGGAAAAACAAGTGGAACTGGGACTTAAAGCTGGTTCTGATTTGTACGAAGCTGAATCCAATCTTTTGGGCGATAAGTTTTTGGTGACCCAAAACCGCAACTTATTGGCCGATGCTAAATTGATTTTGCTTCAAGAAATGAACTTGATAGGTCAAAATGATATTGAATTGGAGAAAAATCTGAACTATGCTCCAGAAATTGAAGAGCAAGGTGTAGCGTTGGATTCACTTTACGAAACCGCAAGAGGATTTGTTCCCTTGGTTAAGTCCCAAGAATATAGGGTGACTGCTGCCAAAAAACAATTACAGGCCACACGTGGTTCACTTTATCCATCACTTTCATTAATTGCGGGAATCGGAACCAGTTATTTTGAAACCAATGTAGATGATAATGGTAATCTAATTCCATTTAGAACACAGTTTAAAGACAACTCTTCCAAATATGTTGGGGCTTCGCTTAATATTCCAATCAGTAATGGTTGGTCCAATCATTCAAGGGTAAAGCAGCAAAAAATTGCTTTTCAACAAGCCAAAAACAATTTAGAGATTCAAGAACAGGAACTTTTTAAAGTGTTACAGCAATTAGTGCAGAGTAATCGTGCCTTGGTTTCAGAATATGAACAAAGTACAAAAAGAATGGAGTCCCAAAAATTGGCCTTTACCATTGCCCAAAAACGATACGAAAGAGGTTTGATCAACGCATTAGAACTTTTTCAAGCAAAAAACTTGTTTGGCGTAGCACAAAATGAAAACTTACAGGTGGCCCTAAGACTGAAGGTGAACCAGAGTACTATAGATTTTTATAACGGGCTACCCATTTTTAACATCAACTAAAACATACCATGGATATACAATTAGAAAAAAAGAAAGGACTTAAACCAAAACACTTCGGATACATCGCATTGGGCGTGCTCCTATTGTTCGTTGGGTACAAACTATTGTTTGCGACATCCATGTCCACTTTCAGAACCGAAAAGGAACGACTTTCCATTGCGTCGGTTACCGCTGGTAAATTTGATGATTACATTACGATAAACGGAAGCGTTGCGCCCATCGCCACCATTTTTATGGATGCCTATGAGGGTGGTAGGGTTTCAGAAAAATTGATTGAGGAAGGTTCCATGGTAAAAAAGGGTGACATCATCCTAAAATTGGAAAACATGAACCTGTACGAGCAGATCTTGGCCAGTGAAAGTAACTTGGCGTTAAAGCAAAACGACCTGCGTTCAACCAAACTTACGTTCGATTCCAGACAAGTACAGGGAAAACGCTCTTTGGCCGATGCACAATTTGAATTGCAACGTTCCAAAAGAAATTATGAGCAAAACAAAGCCTTGTATGAAGACGAGTTGGTGTCCAAAGAGGTGTATCTGCAAGCCCAAGAGGATTTTCAGCTTGCCCAAAAGCAATACGATATTGTAAAAATTCAAACGGAGCAAGACGATGAATTACGAGAAACATCCCTAAAGGGATTGGATGCCGACATGGAGCGTATGAGCAAAACCTTGTCCATGGTTTACGAACGTTTGGATCACCTTAACGTTAGAGCTCCTGCAGATGGGCAGTTAGGGTTTTTAGATGCCGAAATTGGACAGAGCATTGCTCAAGGGGAACGCATTGGGCAAATAAACGTGCTAACCGATTTTAAAATCGAGGCCAACATTGACGAACATTATATTGATCGTGTAAAACGTGACCTTTCTGCCACTTTGGAACGAAACGGCAAGGAATATGCTTTGCGAGTTCGAAAAGTGTATCCTGAAGTGCGTAATGGTAGGTTTCAGGTGGACTTGGTTTTCACAGATGATAAACCAGAAACAATCCGTGCTGGACAGAGCTATAATATTCGCCTACAATTGGGAGAATCCAACGACGCAATGTTGTTGCCCAAAGGAGGCTTTTTCCAAAGTACTGGTGGCCAATGGGTATTCGTTGTGGATGCCAACGGAAATGAAGCCATTCGAAGAAATGTGCGCTTAGGAAAACAAAATTCAAGATATTATGAAGTCCTTGAGGGGCTAGAACCAGGAGATCAAGTCATTACCAGTAACTACGACAGTTTTGGTGATGCAGAACGGATTGTCTTAAAATAATCCGAGGAGTGTAACATCAATCAAACGAACAAAGTCTTTAATTCATAAAACAACCATCAAAAAATGATACAGATAACAGATCTTAAGAAAAGCTTCCGCACCGAGGAAGTAGAGACCTTGGCACTGAACGGGGTAAACCTAAAAGTGGAAAAAGGGGAATTCGTTGCCATTATGGGTCCATCGGGATGCGGTAAATCAACCTTGTTGAACATCATTGGCATGTTGGACAACCCAAGCGAGGGCAGTTACAATTTTGCTGGACACGAAGTTGGCGGCCTTAAAGAAAGCCAACGTACTCAATTGCGCAAAGGAAACCTTGGTTTTGTATTTCAGAGCTTTAACCTCATCGATGAGCTTACCGTTTTTGAAAACGTAGAACTTCCCTTGATCTATCTTAAAATGAACAAGGCCGAACGTAGGGAAAAAGTGCAAAAAGTATTGGAGCGCATGAAAATTGCCCACCGCGAAAAACACTTTCCACAGCAATTGTCAGGGGGTCAGCAGCAGAGGGTGGCAATCGCTAGAGCCGTAGTGACCAATCCAAAATTGATCTTGGCGGATGAGCCAACAGGTAACTTGGATTCCAAAAACGGAATCGAGGTGATGAACCTATTGACCGAACTGAACCAAGAGGGCACAACCATCGTGATGGTGACGCACTCCGATCGCGATTCACATTATGCACACAGGGTCATCAACCTGTTCGATGGTCAAATTGTGACCGAAAGTCAGAACAAACCTATGGGTGCCATGGTATAAGGGGTCTATTCATCAATCAAAAAACAAATCATGCTTAAAAATCAATTTAAAATCGCTTGGAGAAGTCTTCGGAAACGCAAAGGCTTTACCCTGATCAATATATTGGGGTTGTCTCTTGGTTTTGGCTGCAGTATTCTGGTATTTCTGTTTGTACAACACCATTTGCGGTTCGATAATTTCCACAACAATAGTGATCGTATTTACCGTTTTGCTACTGAAGAACATCGCGATTTTATTGAGTATGAAGCAGCAGTGCCCCCTGGCTTTGCCAATGCCTTTAGACAAGATTACGACTACGCCGAAAAAGTGGCCAAATATGTAGATCGACGCAATTACTTGATCACTTTGGACGGCTACATGGGTCGAAAGCAATTTACTTCTGAAGTTGCATTTGTGGAACCTGAGTTCTTCGACATTTTTAATTTTCCATTGGTAGATGGTTCCAATGGTGCTCCCATTGCAGAGCCAAATACCGCCATGATCACTGAGGAAATGGCGAAACTCATGTTTGGGGATACCAATCCTATCAACCAAACTTTTGAGATAGAAAACAATCAGACCATCACTATCACAGCGGTGCTCCAAGATTTGCCCAACAATACTTTTGTGGGGGAGCAAATCTTTGTGTCGTTCGAAACTTTGAAAAGTTATGATGAATTTATGTCATCAGAAACTTGGGGAGGCCTCAACTCTTCGTTGCATTGTTTTGCTTTAATGCGTCCGAATCAAGACATCGCACAAATTGAAAATCAGCTTCAAGGGTATGTGCAGAAATATAGGCCAAACACCAAAAATGTACATCATTACAAAGTGCAACCGCTCGCCCAGACTCATTTGGACTCGAGATATGAGGGAGGAATAGACACCAAAACCTTATGGATTTTTTCCTTGGTCGGCCTTTTTATACTCATTGTTGCCTGTATCAACTTTATTAATATTTCTACCGCACAATCTACCTATAGATCTAAAGAAGTTGGTGTTCGAAAAGTGTTGGGCAGTTTTAAAAACCAACTGTTCTGGCAATTTATGGCCGAGACATTTATCGTTAGCGTTTTGGCTTTGGTTATCGGTATTGGCATGTGCGTTTCCATTTTGCCCTCTTTCAATACCCTCTTTGATCTTGAACTTTCCATTACCACGCTATTTCAATTAAAATTTGCTGGTTTTGTTATTCTTCTATTGGGATTGGTAACCTTATTGGCAGGAAGTTATCCAGGTCTTTTATTGGCAAGAATAGCTCCTGTTTTGGCCTTGAAAAGAAAGGTTTCACAAAACGATGCAGGAGGTTATGTTACCCGAAAAGCTTTGGTCGTGGTTCAGTTTGCTATCTCTATCGTATTGATTATTGGCTCTATCGTTGTATCCAAACAATTAAAATATGCCATTGATTCAGATCTGGGCTTTACCAAAGATGGAATGGTCATGATTGAAATCCCAGAATACATCGAATTAACCCAATTAAATGGCCTAAAAGAAAGAATTGCACAAAACTCCAGCGTGGCAAATGTAACCGCCTGTTTTGGATCACCAGGAGCAAGCAACAACAATTGGGGAACTGGAGTAGTCTACAACAACCGTCCAGAACCTGAAGAATTCAGTCTTCAAGTAAAAGCGGGTGATAAAAATTACATTGAAGCATTTGATCTTGAATTGGTGGCGGGGCGAAACTTTTATGAAAAGGATTCGGTTGACGAATTAGTGGTAAATGAAACTTTCGTACGCAAAGTAGGCGCTTCCAGTCCACAGGAAATATTGGGCAAACCATTATCCATTAACGGCGGATCCTTAAATGCTAAAATTGTAGGTGTAGTGGCCGATTTTCATGATCGCGATTTTCATAGTAGCATCAACCCCATATTTATTGCTCCCGCACCCCAAATATACTCGGAATTGGCCGTGAAGATCAATCTGGCCTCTTCGGATGAAGCATTGAGCCATATCGAAAAAGAATGGTCCGCATTATTTCCCGATTACTTGTTCGATTATGCATTTTTAGATGAAAATGTCGCCGAACTTTATGAAACCGAACAACGATTCCTTTCATTGATCGGGGTGTTCTCTGGAATTGCCATTTTTATAGGTTGTTTAGGCATCTATGGCCTTATCCTCTTCTTTGTGGTGCAAAAAACAAAGGAAATCGGAATCCGAAAAGTATTGGGAGGAAGTATACAGCATTTGGTGGCACTCGTGATGCAGGATTTTCTAAAACTCATTGTTATCGCTGGTATTATTGCAACACCTATCGCCTGGTATTTTATGCACCGCTGGCTAGAAAATTTTGAGTATAGAACAGCCATCAACTGGTGGGTTTTTGTCTTGGCCGTCGCCATAATAATGACCATTACTCTGGCTACAATAAGTTATCAAGCCATAAAAGCAGCACTGACCAACCCCGTAAAAAGCCTCCGAACCGAATAATCATCAATCAAAATCAAAAAACATGTTCAGAACCCATTTAAATGTCGCCTGGCGATCCATCAAAAAAGACAAACTCTTCACCATCATCAAAATTGGAGGGTTTGCCGTGGGTATCTGCGCCTGTATTTTGATTTCCCTCTTCATTAAAAATGAAGTGAGCTACGACAAGCACTACGCAAAAAACGACCAAATTTATAGGGTGGTGATGCAAGGTGTTTTTGAGGGTGAGGTGATGAAAAGCACGCATTTTCCATTGCCGTTTTCCGAAGCACTTCAAACCGATTTTGCCGAAATTGAAAAAGCAGGAAAAGTAAACTCCATCGAGATTTTTGGTGCGGGAAAAAGAGGGTTCCGATTGGAAGGAAAACAAGAAAACACCTTTGAAGAAAATTTCCTGTTGGCCGACCAAGAGGCTTTCAACATTTTAGAAATCGAATTGGAGCAAGGAAATGCAGAAACTGCTTTGCTAAATCCACAAAGTATTGTTTTATCTGAATCCAAGGCCGCGAAATATTTTCCCAATGGAAATGCTGTTGGCCAAACGGTGTTTTTGGACAACGATGCGACCAAGCCCTACACCATCACGGGCATTATGAACGATGTGCCCAAAAACTCACATCTCAATTTTGATTTTTTACTTCCCGTTGATGACAATTATGGAGGATGGACGAACCAGAATTATTTTACCTATGTTTTGGTGAATCCCAATACCAATATTGCCGAATTGGAGAACAAATTGGCAACGGTGGTGGATAAATATATCATCCCCGCTCAAATTGAACGAGGTCGCTCTGCCGACTTTATCGAAGTGTTGAGAACGATTGAATACAAGCTTCAACCCATTTCGGACATTTATTTAAAATCCGACCTAAAAATGCAGGACGGGCTTAAACATGGTGACATCAAATTTGTTTGGTTGTTTGCCGCTATAGCCCTTTTTGTGTTGTTGTTGGCTATCATCAACTTTATCAATTTATCCACCGCAAAATCTGCTAATAGAGCCAAAGAGGTTGGACTTCGAAAAACTATCGGAGCGTTTAGAAATAATTTGGTCAACCAGTTCTTAACCGAATCTGTTTTGTTCAGTATCATTTCATTTGTTTTGGGTACCGCATTGGCCTGGGCGCTTTTGCCCATGTTCAATGAAATCGCAGCCAAAAACATCGCCATGCCATGGTTATCATGGTGGTTCCTTCCACTATTATTGGCTTCGTCCTTACTTGTGGGGGTTTTGGCCGGACTGTATCCTGCATTCTATTTATCCGCCTTTAGACCTGCCAATGTGCTAAAAGGCAGCTTGAGTATTGGCAGTAAAAGTGGCAAATTAAGAAGTGGTCTTGTAGTGTTTCAATTCACTACTTCGGTGGTTTTGATCATAGGTACGCTGATTATTTACCAACAGATGGATTACATCATCAACAAAAAATTGGGCTACCAAAAAGAACAGGTGGTTGTGTTGGAAGGCACAAATATTTTGGGTGACAAAATGGAATCCTTTAAGAATCAACTTTTGGGATTATCCCAAGTAAAAAGTGTTACCGCAACCAGCTATTTGCCCCTTGATGGTGGAAGTAGAAACGGGAATACCTTTAGGCTAGAAAACAAAGATGATGGCGGTCGAGGCGTTCCTGCCCAAATATGGAGGGTAGATTACGACTACATTAAAACCTTGGGCATAGCATTGAAAAAAGGAAGAGATTTTTCCAAAGAATTCGCCACCGACTCCGAAAACGCGATTGTAATCAATTCCAAAATGGCCTCCGATTTAGGTTTGAAAGACCCCATCGGGAAAAAAGTGAGCAATGGACAAACTTTTACCATAATTGGAGTAATTGAAGATTTTCATTTTAAATCACTCAAAGAAGATATTTCTGCCTTGTCTTTAGTTATTGGAGAAAATATTGGTGCTGTTTCTGTGAAATTGGAAAAAGGCAATCCAACCGAAGCATTGGCGGCCATTGAAGCTATTTGGGACAGCAATATTCCGAACCAGGCCTTGAGCTATAATTTTATGGAACAGGAATTTGCCCAAATGCACGACGATGTGCAACGTATGGGTAAAATCTTCAACAGTTTTGCGCTTTTTGCCATTCTTGTAGCCTGTTTAGGCTTGTTTGCGCTTTCTGCATTTATGGTGGAACAACGCAAAAAGGAAATCAGCATCCGTTTGGTTTTGGGCGCACCTTTCAAAAGTATTTATCAACTGTTAACCCTCGACTTTTTAAAGTTGATCTTGGTTTCCATTTGCATTGCCATTCCAGTGGGCTGGTATTTAATGAACCACTGGTTGGAAGGTTTTGCCTATCACATCAACATAGGACTGGGAATTTTTATAACCGCAGGCATCATCGCCCTCGGTGTCGCCATACTAACCATTAGTTATCAATCAATCGGAGCCGCTTTGGTGAAACCCACCAAAGGTCTGCGAACGGAATAAATCAATCAAAAACGACACGTCATGCTTAAGAACTATTTAAAAATCGCCTGGAGAAACCTAACCAAGCACAAGGCTTACACCATTATCAATGTGGGGGGCCTTGCCTTGGGTATGGCCGTTACTTTGATTATCGGCCTTTGGATCAATGATGAATTGAACCACAACAGCCACTTTCCCCAAAAAGATAAGATTGCCCAAGTGTATCAGTCCCAAACCATGAATGGGCAAACAGGTACAGGGCCAGCTATTCCCAGGCCTTTGGAAATGGCCATGCGAGAAGATTACATGGATAATTTTAAGTATGTGGTGATGTCCTCGTGGAATACTCCCCAATATTTAAAAAATGGTGAAACCAGCCTATCCAGAAATGGTTATTTCATTCAAAGGGATGCGCCCGAAATGCTCGATCTTAAGATTATAAAGGGTGAAAAAGACGGTTTGCGTGAAATCAATACCATCATGCTTTCCGAGTCCTCTGCAAATGCCCTTTTTAGCAATGAGGACCCCATTGGAAAAACCTTAAAGGTGAACAGCGAGCATGACATGATGGTAACGGCTGTTTACGAAGATATCCCTTTCAATACCTCTTTTTCAGATGCCGATTATCTAATGCCCTGGGCAAAATACGTTACACTTTGGGATTGGGTAAAACGTTCTGAGGATTATTGGGATAATAACTCGTTCCAGATGTTTGTGCAGATTGCGGATAACACTACCATAGAGGCAGTCTCTGAAAAAATTAGGGACGTAAAGAAAATTAAGGATCCAGATTTGGTTGAGTTCAATCCAGAAATGTTCTTGTTGCCCATGGAAGATTGGTATTTGCGTTCCAACTTCCAAAATGGAAAACAAGTTGGTGGCCGAATCAAATATGTTTGGCTTTTTGGCATTATTGGCGTTTTCGTGCTGCTTTTGGCCTGTATAAACTTTATGAACCTCAGCACTGCCCGTTCCGAAAAAAGAGCCAAGGAAGTGGGCATTAGAAAATCCATAGGTTCCCAACGCGGCCAGCTGATTAACCAATTTTTAGGTGAATCTTTCTTAGTAGTTCTTTTGGCATTCATTATCGCTGTTGGTATCGTGGTGCTTTCGTTAAGCGGATTCAACGAATTGGCCAGAAAAGAAATGGAGTTCCCATGGACCTCCCTTTTATTTTGGGGTGTTTCGTTGGTTTTCATTTTGATTACAGCCTTATTGGCGGGTAGTTATCCTGCATTATATCTCTCTTCATTTAGACCAGTAGATGTTTTGAAAGGAACATTTAAAACTGGTAAACACTCTGGATTGCCACGAAAAATATTGGTGGTGGTACAGTTTACGGTTTCCGTGGCATTTATTATTGGAACTGTCATCGTGATGCAACAAATCAACCATGCCAAAAACCGACCCATTGGTTATGACAAGGAAGGTTTGGTTCAGATTCCGACCATGAGTCAAGATTTTACTGGAAAGTTCGAACTGATGCGAGATGAATTCATCAAATCAGGTGCAGTTACCGAAATGTCGACATCCAGTGCCCCAACTACCAGAATCTGGTCTAACCGTAGTGGCTTTAATTGGGAAGGCAAACCTGAAGGTTTCCAAGAAGATTTGGCCTGGACCGAAGTGTCTCCAGAATACGCCAAAAGCTTGGGACTTAAAATAGTTGCAGGAAGAGATTTTTCAAGGGATTTTGCATCCGACTCATTAGGAATATTGATCAATGAAACCGCTGTAAAATATATGGGGCTCCAAGATCCAGTAGGTCAGATTATTACGGATTCTGATACCGAAGACCCTTTTGAACCCATGAAAATTATCGGTGTGGTGGAAGATATGATCGCCCAATCTCCGTATGAACCCGTAAAGCAAGGGTGGTATGTTTTCGACAGAAACGATAATGGATCTTTTTATAATATGCGATTGAATCCCAACAAAAGTGCTTCGGAAAACATTGCCATAATCGAGCGTGTTTTTAAAGAGCATTTTCCAAATATTCCTTTTCAATATGATTTTGTGGACGAGGAATACGGCAAAAAATTCGCTTCTGAAGTTCGTGTAGGGCGATTGTCTGGAATCTTCACCGCATTGGCCATTTTGATCAGTTGTTTGGGACTATTTGGTCTTACTTCCTTTGTTGCAGAACAACGAACCAAAGAAATCGGGGTGCGCAAAGTTTTGGGCGCATCTGTTTTCAATGTCTGGAACATGCTTTCCAAAGACTTTTTAAAGCTAGTGGTCATCTCATGTTTTATTGCGGTGCCCATAGCGTATTATGTTATGAATGGGTGGTTGCAAGAATACCCCTATCGTGTGATCCTTAAATGGTGGATTTTTGCCTTGGCCATGATCGGGGCGTTCCTACTCACCATTATTACCGTAAGCTTTCAAGCCATAAAAGCGGCAAAATCCAACCCGACCAAAAGCTTACGAACTGAATAATTCATCTTCAAAAAACACAGATCATGTTTAAAAACAATTTAAAAATCGCCTGGAGAAGCCTTAAAAAGCAGCCATTCTTTACCTTCCTGAACATATTTGGATTAGCCATCGGAATGGCTGGC
This sequence comes from Flagellimonas zhangzhouensis, assembly GCF_900102925.1. Taxonomy (GTDB): domain Bacteria; phylum Bacteroidota; class Bacteroidia; order Flavobacteriales; family Flavobacteriaceae; genus Flagellimonas; species Flagellimonas zhangzhouensis. The sequence goes on from NZ_FNKI01000001.1 coordinate 553,033, forward strand.
GGGCTTTTGCTCAGTCTCTATATCTACGACGAGCTGAGCTATGATAAAATGTTTGCCGATGCCGAACGCATTTACCGTGTGAATGCAGATGTAAAGTTTGGGGGCAAAGAAGAGCAAATGGCAGAAGTTTCTGCACCGATGGGTGAAACTATGCTGCGCGACTTTCCTGAAGTGGAGCTAGCTACCCGTTTTCGGGGCATTGGTAGTGTGTTTATTAAGGAAGAGGGTGTACGAAGCAATGTACGTGAACCAGGGGTAACCTATGCCGATTCTACTTTCTTTAAAATGCTCGGGGTAGAGTTGCTTTATGGGGATGAATTCACCGCATTGAAAGAACCCAATACGGTGGTAATGTCCAAAACTGCTGCAGAAAAACATTTTCCCATAGATCAAGCCGTTGGGAAAACCGTTGTGCTGAACGATCAAGATGTGTACACTGTTTCGGGTGTTATAGAGGATATGCCCCATAATTCATTTCTTCAAGATAGAGGCTTGTTTTTATCCATGGCAGGGTATGAAGATTCCCGAGCAGGTGACTGGGGAAGCCACAATTTTTATACCCTCGTAAAATTGATTCCAGGTGCAAAACCCCAAGATATTCAGGACAAATTGCAAGGAATGGTGGGTAAATATTTGATTCCCTACGTACAACGCTATTTTCCAGGTATCACCGAAGAACAATTTATAGCATCGGGCAATTACATGAAATATTCAACCATTGCCCTTACCGATATTCACCTGCATTCGGGTAGAAGTCCAGAATTTAGTCCCGTAAGCGATATTAAAAACGTCTACATTCTTAGTGCAATTGCCATTATTTTACTCGTATTGGCTAGTGTCAATTTTATGAATCTTACTACTGCCCATTCCCTTAAAAGATCTAAAGAGGTGGGTATCCGAAAAACATTGGGCTCGCAACGCAGCAGTTTGATCGGTCAATTTTTAACGGAATCAGGATTGATTACATTTGGCGCATTGTTGTTTGCTGTACTTATCGCGGTAATCGCAATGCCATTCTATAACGAGATAAGCGGTAAGGAGCTTTCCATTCCATTTGGCAACCCTTTATTTTGGATTATTTTACTAGTTGCTTCCTTGGCACTAGGAGTTCTTTCAGGTAGCTACCCCGCATTTTTCATGTCCAAATTTGTGGCCGCTAAAGTACTGAAAGGACAAGGCGACAATTCCATTGGAGGTGGGCGTGTAAGAAACATATTGGTGATTCTCCAATTTTCCATTTCCGTGATATTAATTATGGGCACCTTGGTGGTTTCTCAACAATTGCGGTACATACAAGGCAAAGATCTAGGATATGCAAAAGACCAAGTATTGGTCATCAGAGGAGTGAATGGCTTGGAAGGAAATCGAACAGCGTTCAAGAATGAAGTAGAGCAATTGAGCCAGACCAGTACAGCCACTTTAAGTAGCTATTTGCCTACTCCATCTTCCAGAAGTGATAGTTCCTTCATGAGAAAAGAAGATCGAAGTCAAGAAAAGGCCATTAACATGCAGCAATGGCGTGTGGACGAAGATTATATCTCCACAATGGGTCTAACCTTAATTTCTGGTAGAAATTTTGACACTGCGCGCTACGCAAGTGATTCCACAGGAATTATCCTTAATGAAAAAGCAGTCTCGATTTTAGGCAAAACACCCGAAACTGTTTTGGGACAGCAATTTGTAAACGATTTTGATGATGAATCATTGATTACTGTTATTGGCGTTATTAAGGATTTCCATTTTGAATCTTTACGAACCCAAGTGGAATCATTGGCCCTGTTTTATGGTGGAGAATTTGCAAGCAATCTTTCCGTAAAACTTAACGAGGGTGATGTAACCCGCACCATTGCAGATATTGAAAATATTTGGATGGATATTGCACCTACACAACCCTTTGAATACTACTTCATGGACGACTCCTTCAATACAAGTTATGAAGCAGAACAGCGATTAGGTCAGATCTTTATGATCTTTACTATTCTGTCTATTTTAATAGCCTGTTTAGGACTCTTTGGACTTGCAGCATTCAATGCCCAGAAACGGGTGAAAGAAATTGGGGTGCGCAAAGTTTTGGGTGCGGGTGTTGGACAAATCGTTTATCGCTTATCCATGGATTTTCTAAAACTTGTGGGGCTATCGGTGATCATTGCGCTTCCATTGGGATGGTACGCTATGGATCGATGGCTAGAGGACTTTTCCTATCGCATAGATATTCCATGGTGGATTTTTGCCTTATCTGCACTATTGGCGGTAGGTGTCGCATTGCTTACGGTGAGCTATCAAAGTATCAAAGCCGCGATTGTAAATCCCGTAAAAAGTCTAAGAACTGAATAATTAATTCTATAAACACTAACCATGTTTTTCAACCATATAAAAATTGCTTGGCGAAGCATCCTTAAAAACAAGCTCTTCTCCTTTATTAATGTGCTGGGTTTGTCCATTGGAATATGCTCTGCCATGGTTATTGGGGCGATTGTTTATTTTGATTTTTCCTTTGATACCTTTCATAAGGACAAAGACAAAATATATCGGGTTTCTACAGTTTTTGAATCGAATGGAAACCAATATTCCAATAGGGGGGTTGCCGTTCCTTTAATGCGAACCTTTCAACAAGGGATGCCAGGCGTTGAATTGGCAGCTCCGTTTATGAGTACCAATTTTTTTAAGGTTGAAAACAAATCACAAGACCTTACTTTTAAAAATGTTGAAAATTCAATTTTGGCGGACAACGCTTATTTTGAACTTTTTGAATACGAATGGTTGGCGGGCGATAACAAATCAGCACTTTCCAACCCTGCCCAAGTGGTACTTTCAGAAAATAAGGCACAAAAGTATTTTCCGCATACTCCAATTGCAGATGTGGTGGGCAAAACACTCATTTACAACGATTCCATTTCGGTAAAGGTTAGTGGGGTTGTCGCTGATTTTAAACAAAACAGTGACTTTAAGTTCACCGAGTTCATGTCTTTATCCTCAGCCAAAATGTTAGGAGCTAAAGATATTGTCACCAATAACCAATGGAACGGTACAAGCTCGGGGGATCAATTGTTTTTTAAAATAAAGGACGAAGCCAGCATTGCCTTGGTAGAATCGCGTCTTAAAGAATTGGCAGCGGAACATAAAAACAAGGCGGAATGGGCCATAAATGATAAGCGTGTCTTTGTGCTTCAACCTTTGACCAACCTCCATTTTGGGGGAGAATATGGCGAATATCCATTTAACAATTCCGACCATGTGGCAAGCATAAAGGTTTTAAAAAGCTTAGGGTTTGTTGCATTGTTTTTATTGCTCTTGGGGTGTGCCAATTTTATCAATCTAAATTCAGCTCAAGCATTAACACGAGCCAAGGAAATTGGAATCCGAAAAACCTTGGGAAGTTCCAAAAAGCAGGTAATTCGTCAGTTTTTATTCGAAACAATGATTCTTACCTGCATTGCGGCTATTTTATCCTTGGTTCTCGCTCCGCTTTTGCTCAATCAGTTTGTAGATTTTTTACCATCAGACATCAATCTATCCATTTTATATAGCCTAAAAGGTGCTTTGGGCATATTGGCGTTGATTGTTTTGGTGAGCTTTTTATCTGGATTTTATCCTGCCTTTGTGCTTTCAGGATTTAGACCAGTTTCCGTTTTAAAGGGACAGTTTTCGAAAGGAGATAAAGGCGTTCGTCTTCGTAAAACCTTGACCGTTTTTCAGTTTGTGGTAGCTCAGGTTTTTGTGATTGCAACTTTGTTGGTGACCAAACAGCTCCATTACGTAATGAACAAAGATATGGGGCTCAAAACCAATGCCACGGCCTACATAAATACGCCTTGGAACAATAATTCGGAAGTAAAAAAAGAACGATTGTTCAATGCCGTAAAAGACATTCAAGAACTCTCAAATGTGAGTTGGGGCGGAAATCCACCTGCCTCCAACAACTACTCCTCCTCGGTGCTGACCTATTTTAAAAAAGATGCCGAAATGCATCAAGAAACCCAATTGTTGTGGGGCGATGTCAATTACCTCAACACCTATAAAATTCCTATTATATCGGGAAGACAAATGCTGAATGACAGCGTTAAGGAATACATTGTGAATGAATCTTTTGCCAAAGCAATTGGATTTCAAAACACCTCAGATGTGATTGGCACTTTTGTAAAACAGGATACAGTAAAAATTCCCGTCGTTGGATTAATGCGTGATTTTCATCAACATTCCCTCCGATCCGATATTGGTCCCATGGCCATAACAGGTGACTGGGCGGATGACGATTATTCTATGTTCAGCAGTATTCATTTTGACCTTGGTGAAAATTCAGACAACTGGACCAATTCGGTAAAGCAAATTGAAGAGGCATGGGCCTCAGTTTATCCAGATGAGGAAGTTCAAGTGCAGTTTATGGATGAAATTGTCGAGGGCTTTTATAGAACTGAACGAAGCACTGTTCAATTATTGACATGGGCCACTGGACTATCCATTTTGATCAGTTGCATGGGACTTTTGGGATTGGTGGTGTACACTACGGAAAGAAGAGTTAAGGAAATTGGCGTTCGCAAAGTTTTGGGAGCCAATTTAGCTCAGCTCAATATGGAACTTTCCAAAGAATTCTTAATTCTTATTGGTATCGCTTTTGTGATTTCAGTGCCCATTTCGTGGTATTTGATTCAAGAATGGATTCAAAGCTTTGCCTTTAAAACCAATTTGAGTTGGTGGGTGTTCTTGACCAGTGGCATTGGGATGGTATTGGTTGCATTGGTCGTGATTGGCACAAGAACCTATCGCGCAGCAAACATTAATCCTGTTGAATCTTTACGAACCGAATAAAATATTAAACATGCTATTACAACTCAACAACATATTCAAATGGGTCCAATCGGGCGGACAACGTATTTTTTTATTGAAAGATATAAATCTGGAAGTTCAAGAGGGAGAGTTCATCTCCATTATGGGTCCCTCGGGTTCAGGAAAATCGACCTTACTCAACGTTATTGGAATGCTGGATGCTTTTGATGAGGGCGAGTACCATTTTTTAGAGGATTCCGTGCACAATCTGAAAGAAAAGCACCGCTCAAATTTGTACAAAGAATACATCGGGTTTGTGTTTCAGCAATACCATTTATTGGATGATTTGACTGTTCAGGAAAATTTGGAAATGCCCTTGATCTACAAAAAATTTAAAGGCTCCGAACGCAAAGCCATGGTGGCCGATATGTTGGACCGATTCAATATCGTAGGAAAAAAAGACCTTTTTCCAGCCCAGCTAAGTGGTGGTCAACAGCAATTGGTGGGCATAGCCCGTGCCTTGATTTCCAATCCTAAACTCATTTTAGCAGATGAACCTACAGGAAACCTCAACTCCAAACAAGGGGAAGAAATCATGGACTTGTTCAAACAATTGAATGAAGAGGGAGTAACCATTATTCAAGTAACACATTCAGAAAAAAATGCGGAATATGGTTCAAGAATTATCAATTTGTTGGATGGAAGAATGATCTAATCTTTAAGCACAAGATAAAAACTCAAGTTCAAACTCAATGGAAAGGAAATTGTTGATTTTTGAACTTGACACTTGCGCTTGAATTTTATAGGTCTGCCAAATCGGCCAATTCTTTGCCGACCAAACTGCCTAGTGCAACACCCATTCCACCTAAACGAACCCCACAAAATATGGAATTGGAAATGGGTTTTACAATGGGTGATTTTTGATTGCCAACGCCCATAATGCCACTCCAACGGCGCTCTATTTTTACGTTTTGATGGGGCAAAATCGTTTGGTTCAGCAATGCTTCCAATTTGTTTTGTATGATTTCTGTGTGACCAAATTCAGTGGTTTCTTCCGTATCAAAATCTAGATTTCGACCACCGCCGAATAGAATTCGGTTATCGATGTTTCGGAAGTAATAATAGCCCTCATCAAAATGAAAAGTGCCTTTGATATGAAGATTTTTGATGGGTTCTGTAATCAAAACTTGAGCCCTTGCTGGCTTAATGGATTCTGATTTCAAAAGTTTAGAGGCAAATCCGTTGGTCGCAACAAAAACTTGTTTGGAATCAAATTCAAAGTTTTTGGTTTTAACCACAGCTTTTGTTTCCGCTTCCAATAACGCTTCTACTTCTACGCCATATAAAATGGGAATTCCATTGGACAAACACTTTTGAATAAGCGATCTCATCATCTTACCCGTGTCCAATTGCCCTTCAAAAACATGGGTAATGTATTGCTCCTGAATGTTTTCAAACCCAAATAGATTTCTATTGGGCAAAAACGGTTTCTCCCCAAAAACAGACTCCATCAAATCATTCAAATAGGAAATGGAATCCATACACTTTTCAAAAAAAGCGGGTTTTTCCAAAGGAAAAAGTTCATGGCTACCGTGCAATTCAAACCCAATGGCTGAATCTCCCAACAGATTGCGCAATCGTTGAATCCCGTTCCATCGCTTTTGAACGAGTTCTGCGACTTCTTGTTCTGTGTGATGCTCAAGATCTGCCAACAACTCAGAAACACTCCCAAAACAAGCAAAACCCGCGTTTTTGGTGCTTGCTCCTTGGGGCAAACTTCCTCTTTCCAAGACCAAAATGTTGCTCTTGGGATACTTTTCTTTGAGGCTAAGGGCACAATTCAACCCAACAATACCACTTCCAATAATGGTAAAATCCACATTGGAAAACCAACTTTTATGCTCCCAATAACTTAATTCCATAAAACAAAAACCCCGATAAAATCGGGGCTCTTTTTAATGATGCTCTAAATATTTTGGATCCATTTTAAAATCCTCCATAAATTTGGTGGTATAATTACCCGCCAAATAATCTGGATGATCCATCAATTGACGATGGAATGGAATGGTAGTTTTAATCCCTTCAATTACAAACTCGTCCAAAGCCCTACGCATTTTGTTAATAGCCTCTTCCCTGGTTTGTGCCGTTGTGATCAACTTGGCAATCATGGAATCGTAGTTCGGTGGAATCATGTATCCGCTATAAACGTGCGTGTCCAAACGAACTCCGTGCCCTCCTGGGGTATGCAAGGTGGTAATTTTTCCTGGTGATGGTCTAAAGTCGTTATAAGGATCCTCCGCGTTGATTCGGCACTCGATGGAATGTAATTTTGGGTAGTAGTTTTTACCAGAAATCGGAACACCACCAGCTACCAAAATTTGCTCACGAATCAAATCGTAGTCCACAACTTGCTCGGTAATCGGGTGCTCTACTTGAATTCGGGTGTTCATTTCCATAAAGTAGAAGTTTCTGTGTTTGTCCACCAAAAACTCGATGGTACCCGCACCTTCATACTTAATGTACTCAGCAGCTTTTACGGCCGCTTTACCCATATCTTCACGAAGTTTATCCGTCATAAATGGCGATGGAGTCTCTTCTGTCAATTTTTGGTGTCTACGCTGAACGGAACAATCCCTCTCTGAAAGGTGACATGCTTTCCCGTATTGGTCACCTACTACCTGAATTTCAATATGGCGTGGCTCTTCAATCAGTTTTTCCATGTACATTCCACCATTGCCAAATGCAGCGGTTGCTTCGTTCACGGCACTATTGAAGCTTTTTTCCATTTCTTCCTCAGCCCAAATGGCACGCATACCCTTACCTCCACCACCTGCGGTAGCTTTGATCATTACTGGATAGCCCATTTTTTTTGCTTCAGCTTTGGCGTGGGCAACATCTTTCAAAAGTCCTTCTGAACCTGGAACGGTCGGAACTCCAGCCTTACGCATAGTTTCTTTGGCCGTCGCCTTATCTCCCATTCGGTCAATCTGATCCCCTGAAGCTCCGATAAACTTGATATCGTGCTCAGCACAGATCTTTGAAAATTTGGCGTTTTCAGATAAGAATCCGTAGCCAGGGTGAATACCGTCGGCATTGGTAATTTCTGCCGCGGCTATAATATTTGGAATCTTCAAGTATGATTCACTACTGGGAGCAGGGCCAATACAAACAGCTTCGTCGGCAAAGCGGACGTGCAAACTTTCCTCGTCTGCCTTGGAGTACACCGCCACTGTTTTGATTCCCATTTCTTTACAGGTCCTGATTATCCTTAAGGCAATCTCTCCCCTATTTGCAATCAATATTTTTTTAAACATAGAACACAATCTTAAATTCTGAATTCTAAATTTTAAATGGCTTTAATCCTCCTTATCAAGGGGATTAAAATTTAGCATTTAAAATTCACTACGATGGGTCTACCAAGAACAATGGTTGATCAAACTCAACTGGTGAGGAGTCGTCTACCAAAATCTTAACAATCTTACCTGAAACTTCTGATTCGATATCGTTGAAAAGTTTCATTGCCTCAATCACGCACAGCACATCGCCTTGGCTGATAGAGCTTCCAACCTCAACAAATGCTGGTTTGTCGGGGGATGGTTTTCTATAGAAAGTACCAATGATAGGGGATTTAATGGTAATGTATTTTGAATCTTCAGCTTTTGAAGATTCAGCTGCTGGAGCTGCAGCTTCGGTGGCAACTGGCGCTGCTGCAACAGGTTGTGCCGCAGGAGCCTGAGCCATTGGAATTTGCTGAACAATTGTGGTTTCGGGAGAGCTTGAGCCCACTGCACCAGTACGGATGGTAATTTTGATGTCTTCCATCTCCAATTTCACCTCGCTAGCACCCGACTTGGCTACAAACTTGATTAAACTTTGAATTTCCTTAATGTCCATGGAATATAAATTTGTTAGTTGTATGATTTAAGAATTATAGGCCCATTTTAAATAAATAGATCCCCAAGTGAAACCTCCACCAAATGCGGCAAAGATTAAGTTGTCTCCTTTTTTTAATTGCTTTTCGTAATCCCAAAGCAACAAAGGTAAAGTTGCCGAAGTGGTATTGCCATAACGGTCAATGTTGATCATCACCTTTTCTGGTTCAACTCCCATTCGGTTTGCGGTTGCATCTATAATACGTTTATTAGCCTGGTGTGGCACCAACCATTGCACGTCATCCTTGGTAAGGTTGTTGCGCTCCATGATCAATGCTGAAACATCTGCCATATTGGAAACGGCGAATTTAAACACCGATTTCCCATCTTGATAAACGTAATGTTGTTTGTTTTTTACAGTTTCTTCCGAAGCTGGTAAAATGGAACCTCCTGCATCAATCTTTAAAAATTGACGCCCAATACCATCTGAACGTAAATATTCATCTTGAAGTCCCAAACCTTCTTCATTGGGTTCAAAAAGAACCGCTCCTGCTCCATCACCAAAAATGATACATGTAGTTCTATCGGTATAATCCAATATCGAAGACATTTTATCTGCCCCGATGACCAATACCTTTTTATATCTACCTGATTCAATATAGCTCGCTGCGGTGGACATTCCATATAAGAAACTGGAACATGCAGCCTGTAAATCATAAGCAAAAGCATTTACAGCACCGATTTCCGATGCCACATAAGCTGCTGTAGAAGCTACAGGTAAGTCGGGAGTGGCGGTAGCAACCAAAACAAAATCTATTTCGGATGGGTCTACTCCCTTTTTTTGAATTAAATCTTCTGCAGCCTTAATGGCCATAAAAGATGTGCCTGCGTTCTCTTCTTTTAAGATTCTTCGCTCTTTGATTCCTGTTCTGGTGGTAATCCATTCGTCGTTGGTATCCACCATGGTTTCCAATAGTTTATTGGAAAGAACGAATTCGGGAACATACCCTCCTACAGCCGTAATTGCTGCCGTTGTTTTTTTCATTTTAGCCTCTCTTTATTGTCAAAAACATTCAAATTTGACCCAAAAGCGGTGAAAATTAGTCATTTTATATGACTTTTCCCTCTAAATCACCTCGTTTTTAAAATTAACGTTGGGCCATAAAAAAACTCCCGCTTGTTTTAAAACGGGAGTTGCTTTATTTTAAGGAGTTTGCAATTAAGCTGCAGTTTCTTCCTCAGTTTTGTCGATCAAAACCTGACCACGGTAGTACAATTTACCTTCATGCCAGTGTGCTCTGTGGTACAAGTGCATTTCACCTGTAACTGAATCTTTGGCAATGGTAGGGGCTACCGCTTTGTAATGGGTTCTTCTTTTGTCCCTTCTGGTTTTCGATGTTTTTCTTTTAGGATGTGCCATTATAAACCTATTTGTCCGTTAATAACTTTTTTAAATCGTCCCATCTGGGATCTGTTTTATCGTCTGATGATTCTTTTGTTTCCTTGGGTTGGAGTTCTTCCAACTTATCCAAGATTTCCGATTGCAACGTTCCGTCTTCTACACCAGGATGAATTCGTTTTTGTGGAACGGCCAACACCAACATTTCGTACACATATTGTGCAATATTAATTTGATGTTCCCCGTGTGGTATGATCAAAATCTCATCATCCTCGTCGTTGTATTCCTCGCCAAACTTAATGACAAGGTGCAAATCCGATTCGATGGATTGATCAAAAGGCTCCCCCGTGAGGTCGCAATCCACATTAACAGTTCCCTCGGCTTCAATTTGTAATTCCATCATGGTGCTCATCTTTTCCAGAATGGCTTTTACTCGGATTGAAGCTCCGTTAAACTCTTGGTATTCAAAAGACTCAAAGAACGCATTGTCAATCTCGTACACAAAATCATGTTTTCCCAGCTTCAGACCTGAAAAAGGGATAAAAAACTCTTTCAGCTTCATCATTTCTACACTTAAGGTTTGTGTACCAGCCTTTAAAGGCGGGTGCAAAGATACTACTTATCTACAAAACTGCAATTTTATCAACAATAAATATCAGATTATGAGTCAACTTTTTGTCCGCCCTTCCGTATTTTTTGCTTTTGCAGTGGATTTTTGGTCAATTCCAAGTACTCCATTCGGTTCTTAAATACCTGAAGCGCCATAAATACCGCTTCTTTAAAAGAGCCCTCATCCGCCTTGCCTTTTCCAGCAATTTCATAAGCTGTACCGTGATCTGGCGAGGTTCGAACCCTGTTTAGGCCAGCGGTGTAATTCACGCCTTTTCCAAAGCTAAGGGTTTTAAATGGAATCAACCCTTGATCATGATAGGCCGCAAGGACCGCATCAAAATTTTCATGGGTTCCCGACCCAAAAAAGCTGTCTGCGGAATAAGGACCGTATACTAAAGTGCCTTTGGCGAACAATTCTTGGATGGTCGGCTTCATTATTTTATCATCTTCCTCCCCGATAGTGCCGTTATCTCCGCTATGCGGATTGATACCTAACAGGGCAATTTTTGGTTTGCGGATGCCGAAATCCATTTTCAGGGATTTTTCCATAGTGGTCACTTTGTTCCGAATCAATTTTGGGGTAATAGCCTTGGCTACATCCTTTACTGCAATATGATCGGTTAGCAACCCAACGCGCAAATTGTTGGTCACCATAAACATCAAACTTTCCCCTTGCAATTCTTGGGCAAAGAAATCGGTGTGCCCTGGGAATTTAAAGTCTTCGGACTGAATATTGTTTTTGTTGATGGGCGCTGTGACCAAAACATCAATCTTGTTTTCTTTTAAAGCGGAAACTGCGGCACGCAACGAACGGATTGCAAAATCACCCCCTTCTTTGGTTGCTTGGCCATATTCGATTCTTGGATTTTCTTTCCAAACGTTCACGATATTGATTTTACCCTCAACCACCTGTGAAGCATCGCGCACCCCATGAAAGTTGATGTCAATGCTCAAATCGTTCTTTTGTTGGGAAATTATCTTGTTCGATGCAAATATGACAGGCGTGCAAAAATCCAACATTCTTGCGTCCTCAAAGGTTTTTAATGCCACTTCACACCCAATGCCGTTGAAATCCCCAATGGAAATCCCCAGCTTTATTTTTTGCGTTTCCTCCATAAAATCAATGCCGATATGGCTACTTTTGCATTACAAAGCTAGTTAAATAATAACACACATGTTCACTGGTATCATCGAGACTTTGGGTAAAGTTGAAAATCTTGAAAAAGAGGGGGGCAATCTTCATATTACAGTTGCTTCGGATATAACTTCTGAATTGAAAATTGACCAAAGTGTGGCCCACAATGGGGTTTGCCTTACCGTTGTCTCATTAACAGATAAGAGTTATACCGTTACGGCGATTGAAGAAACCCTCAATAAAACCAATTTGGATGATCTTTCGATTGGTGATGTGGTGAACTTGGAACGCGCCATGGTGCTTGGTGCCCGATTGGACGGTCATATTGTACAAGGACATGTGGACCAAACTGCCCAATGTATTTCCATTGAAGAAAAAGATGGAAGCTGGGCCTACACTTTTCAATACGATTCTACATTGAACAACGTAACCATTGAAAAAGGTTCCATTACCGTTGATGGGGTTAGTTTGACCGTTGTTGATTCCCATAAAGACCAGTTCAGCGTGGCCATAATTCCATACACGCACGAGCACACCCGATTCCATACCTATAAAATAGGTACAGTGGTTAACTTGGAGTTTGATGTGGTCGGGAAATATGTTGCCCGATTATTGGAACTCCGTGATTAGAATACGTTTTTCATTCCACGCCATACCTTTAATAGTATAAGTGCGGATAAAACAACCAAGGCTGTAAGTACCGAGGCCAATTGGTATTCCCCATAGATCCAATATCCTGTGGCGAACATAATGGAGTAGATCAACACAACCCCTGAAATCATGGCCTTGATGCCTGATGGCACACTCCACTTTTCATTGGTCTTCACGATTTCCACATTATCAGCAGCTGCTTCATCCACAATTTTGGCCCAACCTGGACCTCCTGGCTGAATTTTCAAATAGAAGCTTCGCAATACTTCTTTGCTTTCTGGCTGCGTCACAAATGTTGCGGTCAACCATATAATGGAAGTCACTACCATAATAAAAGGTAGGTCGGCCCATTCAGGGAAAATTCCAGTTTCGGGAGCAAACAAATATTCTCTTAAAGATGTTGTTTCCAAAAGCACCGCTAAAATTCCTGAGGAAAACATGGCCGTGATTTCGCTCCACGCATTGATGCGCCACCAAAACCATCTTAATATAAAGATGAGCCCTGTTCCTGCACCGAATGATAATAATAGGTTGAACACACCCATGGCATTTTGTAAGGCCAAGGCCAAAAAGGCACTCAATACCATTAATAGTACGGTGGAAATACGTCCCACGTTCACCATTTGCTTTTCGGTAGCGTCTGGGTTTATCTGTTGCTTGTAGAAATCATATACTATATAGGAAGAACCCCAGTTCAACTGGGTAGAAATGGTGGACATGTATGCGGCCACTAAAGAAGCCAGAACAACACCCAAAAGCCCTGTGGGCAATTTGGTCATCATGGCGGAATACGCCAAATCGTGACCCAATTTATCCTCGGTCACATTCGGAAATGCTTCATGGATACTAGCTATATCTGGATACACCACCAAAGAAGCCAAAGCCACCAAAATCCATGGCCAAGGTCTTAGCGCGTAGTGCATAATATTAAAGAAGAATGTGGCGCCAATGGCGTGGTTTTCATTTTTTGCCGCCAACATACGCTGGGCAATATACCCTCCACCCCCTGGCTCCCCTCCAGGATACCAAGAACTCCACCATTGCACCGCTAACGGAATGATCAAGGCAGTAATCAATGCTTTTTTATCATCAAAATCAGGAAGAATGCTCAACTTGTCCTTAACATTCTCATTTTCCAAAACAGCTTGCAGTCCACCTACTTCGGGCAGGTTCACCAAATAAATGGCCGCACCAATGGCCCCCGCCATAGCCATAAAAAAGAGGAAGAAGTCACTATAAACCACTCCTTTAAATCCACCAAGGGCACTAAAAATTACAGTAATAAGTCCAGCACTCACCACGGTTACCCAAGGGTCCAATCCAAGCATAACTCCACCAATTTTAATGGCGGCCAAGGTTACCGAAGCCATAGTGATTACATTAAAAAGCACCCCTAAATAAACGGCCCTGAACTTTCTTAAAAAGCTGGCCGCTTTTCCTCCATATCTTAACTCGTAAAATTCCAAGTCGGTTTTTACGTTCGACTTTCTCCAAAGCTTTGCATACACAAAAACCGTCAACATTCCCGTGAGCAAAAAGCACCACCAGCCCCAGTTTCCTGAGACCCCGTTCGAGCGTACCAAATCGGTTACCAAATTGGGCGTGTCGGTAGAAAATGTGGTAGCCACCATAGATAATCCCAAAAGCCACCAAGGCATGCTACGGCCTGATAAAAAGTATTCCGTTGAGCTTTGTCCTGATTTTTTTGAAACGTAAATTCCGATGAAAAGGACGAGGGCGAAGAACCCAAAAATGATAAGGTAATCTAAAAGTTGTAGTTCCATTTGTTTAGTTTGGCTGGCGCTAAAGATAGCTTTTTTGGGTTACTTTTGTTATCCATCAAAAACTTTGCATGTTTCTTTCTTCCCTCTCCGAAATTTCGATTGCAGCATGGACCATGGCGGCCACCGCAGTATTCTTGATGGGAGTCTCCAAAGCGGGCCTAAAAGGCATGTCCATTTTTAATGTAACGCTCATGGCGCTAGCATTTGGTTCGCGAGCCAGTACTGGACTTTTTATTCCTTTATTATTGGTGGGTGATGTTTTTGCCGTAGTGTATTACAATCGCCATACACAATGGAAGTATATTTTAAAGTTTCTGCCTTGGATGATTTTGGGGATTCTGGTCGGGGTTTTGATCGGAAAAGATTTGCCCGAAACCGAGTTTAAATGGGGCATGGTCATCGTAATATTTTTGAGCTTGGGACTTTTGTTGTTTTGGGAGCGAAGAAAATCGGAAAGTGTGCCTTCGCATTGGTTATTTTCTGGTTCGATGGGAATTTTGGCAGGGATTTGCACTATGATCGGAAACTTGGCTGGGGCTTTCACCAATATTTTCTTTTTAGCGATGCGATTGCCCAAAAATGAATTTGTGGGCACTGCGGCTTGGCTCTTTTTGATTACCAACTTTTTTAAGTTGCCCTTTCATATTTGGGTATGGAAAACGGTTACTCCTGAAACCTTGGCCATCAACCTAAAATTATTGCCTGCAATTTTTTTGGGTCTGACCTTGGGTGTTTTCTTGGTAAAGAAAATCAATGAGAAAAACTACAAACGCTTTATTTTGATCGTAACGGCTATTGGAGCGGTTGCGATTTTGTTTAGATAAAATAAAAAAGGTCCGACAATAGTCGGACCTTTCTTTTACACTAATATATTTTAAGCACTATTCCGAAGCAGCTTCGTAAATGGCATTAAAAATCAATTTGTAAGTACCTCTTGGTTGCGCACGGAACTGAGGTCTGAACGCAAACAAAACAGCTGAACCTTTTCCGTATTTTGCTTTAACCAAAGCAGGCTTTTTAGCGATGTAACGCTCTTCGCCCATGGCCCATCCACTCATCAACAATCCTTTAGCGGCATAGGTGGCAATTACCTCAACTTCTGGAGCAGGGGCATCTTTAATATCTTCTGTTCCACCTTCACCACTTTTACGTTGCTTATCGATTACGAATGCTCTAGATCTGTTAAAAGAAACAGAAACGGTATCCTTCATACCAAATGCAATCGGGTTGGTGGTGTCGATTCCTGTTTTTATCAGAGATCCAGGAATAAAGAAATCCTTACTGTCCGCTCTTTCGGTAGCATCACTTAATGGAAGTCCAAATTGCTCGATCACATAGTTACTAGCTTCATCAAAAGCGATCAAAGTTCCTCCTTCTTTCACATAGTTGCTCAATGCCAAAGAACCATCCAAACCAACTCCACCAGTGAACTGCTCAGGCATGCTCAAAGTGTTGTTTCCGTGCAAAATAGAGCCCGGTCTTTGTGATGGAATAATGATCGCATCGTATTTGGACAAATCTTTGGTTTTAATGTCAGCATCGTGAAGCGTATCCATATCGAATTCGTACTCATCCATTACAAAACGAGTCCATCCTTCATCCATATTGGCTTGCCAAGACTTATATAATCCAACTTTTGGCAAGTGGATTTTGGTCAACTGTACTTCTGGTTTCGCTGCCAATCCAGTGAATTCCAATCCGTATTCATCAGCCAATGACTCCATCAATTCCTTATCGCCAGAAACTACATACGAACCTGCTGGGAACGTAGTTTTTCCAGCTTTAAATTCGGTCATGGCTTTGTAGGCTGTTCCGCCAGCTTTCAATACTTTGTTGGTGGCTGCCACAGATGCATTGGTGTTTACGCTAAGTGCATATCCGAAAGAACCGCTTTTGTTTACACTTCCTTCGTAATAATCCACCAATCCAGATACTTTTTCAGTTGGTGCTTTAAAAGAATCAGCGATTCTATCCACGTCGATTCCCATTTGCAAAGGCAATGTCCATCCTGCCAAATCGTACGGGGTGTCTGGAGGTCCACCTGGATATTGGAAACGGGTTGGATAGTTTTGCTTCTCCATCAAGTCAATCAAGTACGGTCTAAAAGCTTGACCCGTATAGATCACGTAAGAACCTTTCTCGTATTTTTTGTCTCCAACGGTAAAATCTTTAGTGGCTTGCTCCACTTCAATTCCTCCACGAAGCAATACATTGATCAAGTTTACCGCTTCAAAAGAATCCCATTGGTTTTTGTCAATCACGTAGGCAAATAATCCTTCGGTGTCTCCTTTTTTAATGGCGTCCTTACCCATTCTGTAAATGTTATACAGGTAATCACTTTTTCTATCAGCGGCTAAATCCAAAGTGGCCCAAGTTGCGGTCAACATATAATCCACCGCATCTCTAAAGTGTGATTCCCCACCTTTCCAAACATCGGCATACATAATGTCGGTTCCATCGGTTGGAGTGGTTCCCGCAACCAATTTTGGCAATTTTTTAGGGTCGTAAAATCTTGGGGTTGGCGTAGTGTGACCAGTTTCGGTCAAAATACCGATCATGTTGTGGTAGTAAGGTACAGTTCTACCTCCACCGTTCCAGAACATGGTATAGTTGTTATCGGCAATAGCCCCTGGCATGTTTTCCAAAGAAAATCTTTTGGACATGGCAGAACCTACTTCACTCACCGCAGCGGTGATGGCTGGGTTAATGTTTGGGTTAACTGGATCCGCATAAGGCGGTAGCGAAATTTTTGTCCAAGCTGGGGATGATTGGTGGTGGTTATACACAATCTGAGGATACCACTCGTTGTACAAAATCTTGGTTACGTTGTAGGTTTCTGGTTGGGTGTTCATGAACCAGTCTCTGTTATTGTCATGTCCCATATAGTAATGGTACAAAACTGGAGGACGTGAAGTTTCATAGGCTGTACCCAAGTTTTGACGGTACCAGTCCACTACAATATCCAATCCATCTGGGTTCATTACAGGCATAAGGATGGTAATTACATTTTCCCTGATGTCCTTCATTTCTTTGGTTTCTGAAGTTGCCAAAGTGTAGGCCAACTCAGAGGTCATTTGTCCGTGGGCCAACTCTGTGGAGTGCATCCCGCCGTCAATCCAAACGATGGCTTTTCCTTCTTCAGATAATTTTTGGGCTTCGGCATCGGTTACTGTGGCGCGGGCCATTTTGGTGCTGATGTCTTTCCATTTGTCCAATTGGGCCAAATTCTCTTTGGTTGAAATGAACAAAACGTACATTTTACGACCAAGAACGGTTTCCCCAATTTCAATTTTTTGAACCCTGTCGGAAGCAGCGTCCAACTTGGTTAGGTAATCTTCAATTTGTGAGTAGTCGGCTAATTTGTAGTCCGCACCCACTTCAAATCCATAAACGTCTTTTGGTGAGGGAACTTTTTGCGCAACCAAGGCAGTGGCGCATGTCAAAGACATCGCGGTAGAAAACAGCAATGTTTTGAGGTTTACAATTTTAGAAATCATTTTTTTGAGTTAGTTATAATTGGACTGAAAATTAAGCAATTGTAGGGAGCTAATTAAATTGTAGTCCATCGAATTGTTGTTGGCGCATCTATTTTTATTAGTTTGATGACGATGTTTGTCCAAAATCATGAAAATGTCAGCAATTTATAATTGCTTTAACATTTAAAAACAAGGCTTTTGGGAAAAGTCAAAACATCTTTTAAATCCTACAACCCAATTCTTTCATGGTTTTTTGAAAACGCTCGTAAATAGAATCGTAATTCATGTGTCTGCCGTTTTGAGACACCCATTTGCCCTGAATTATTGTTCCCAAAATATTGGATGCTTCACTGGAATACACAAAGGTGTTGCACAAATTTTTGGTTGCCGTGCTAGCCAACAATGGGGCTTTTGCATCTATCACCACTGCATCAAAAGAATGACCGATTTCGAAAAAGTCGTTTCGGTTTTCTCCCATAGCTTTTTTACCTGTTTTCCAAGCCATTTCTATCGCATTAAAACCACTATCACCTTTTAAGGGTTGGTAGAATGTGTTTCGTTTGTGTGAAGTGAGTCGTTGACCATAATCCAAAATGCGAAGCTCTTCAAATGGGTTTAATCCAACATGGCTATCGGTACCTATGCTCCAATTTCCATTCTGGCTTTTAAATTGTTCAAAGGCAAATATACCATCCCCCAAATTTCCTTCGGTGGATGGACAGAGGACCACATTTGCCTTAGATTGGGCTATTTCTTTCACCTCATCTTCATTTAAATGGGTGGCATGTACCAAATGAAAATTCTCGGTCACCTGACAATTATCCAACAACCATTCCACAGGTCTTTTTCCATAAAATTTCAAGCAATCTTCCACCTCTTTTTTTTGTTCTGAAATGTGAATGTGAAAGGGAATGTTGTTTTTAAAACTATTGCAAACCGAAAGAATGTCCTCTTCTTGAACAGCCCTCAAGGAATGAAGCCCCATGCCGTAATTTGCATTTTCGTACTGCTTTGTGACCTCGGCCGTACTATCCAATAAACTATAATAATCTTCTACAGTTTCGGAAATAAATCGTCTTTGTTTGCTTTCTGCAGCAAGCCCAAATCCACCTTGCTGGTAAAACATAGGTACTAAAGTGATGTGGATTCCAGCCTTGGTGGCGGCAGCAATCAAACGCTCCCCGTGTTCCGCCAAATTGGAATACGGTTTACCATTGACATCATGGTGTAAATAATGGAATTCGGCCACTGCCGTGTAGCCGTGTCGTGCCATTTCTGCATAGAGCATGCTGGCGATATCCTCCAAATGTTCAGGAGAAACGGTTAAAGCCAAATTGTACATGGCATTTCTCCAACTCCAAAAGTCGTCGGGTGTTCCCGTGCCTTCATGAAGCTCTGCCAAACCCGCCATAGCATATTGAAAAGCGTGGGAATGCGCATTTTGAAAGCCTGGCAACGCATACCCATCAACATATTCTTCAGCGGCGGTTTGATCCTTAACAATGGACACCAATTTTCCATTTTCATCTATCTCTGCTACGGCATTTTCCAACCAGCCCTTAACAGTAAGTATGCTCTTAAATTGTAGTTTTTTGTTCATTTTAAAATGGTTATCAACTCTTGAAACAGCTGTTTTAAATTCTCCCTTGTTTCCTCTGCCCTCTCATTGTGGTATTGGGTTTCAGAATTGTCCATATAATTGGTTTTGGCCATTTCAAGCTGTAAAGCATGAATGTTTTCTGTAGGATTTCCGAACGATCTTGTGATGTATCCTCCCTTAAAAGGATGATTGTGTTCGACTGTTTTTTTTGATTTATTTAGAACGCCCAAAGTTGCATTGATAAGTGCCTCGGAAGCCGTTGCGCCATCATTATCACCCAAAATTAAATCTGGAAACGGATCTTTTTGAATCCCTGGCACCACTTTTCGAATGGAATGTGCATCGAACAACAATGCTTTACCCAATTGCTGTTTGGTTTCTTCTAAAAGCTCTCCAATTTTATCATGGTAGGGCCTGTACCAATTTTTAATTCTGAAATCAATTTCCGCTTCATCTGGAGTTTCATTTCGGTACAAAGGGTCTCCATTAAAATTGGTGGTCGGGCACAATCCTGTAATCACCCTACCATCATCGTACAGCGGTTTGCTTGCGGGGTCGCGATTTAAATCTATCACCCAACGGCTGTAATTGGCGGAAATCATGGTGATACCCAAATCAGAGGCAAAATCATACAATTTGTCTATAAACCAGTCTGTATCGTCTGGTTTTTCAATCATTTCTGGTCGGAACTTTTCAGCAATTGATTCAGGAAAATAGGTTCCCGAATGTGGGGAACTTATAATGATCGGAACTTTTACTGCCTTAGGTTTTATAATGTTAAAAAGCTTCATGCAATGATTGATTTCGGAATTCAAACCCTACAAACTTACAAGTAAAAGTTGTGTTCAGTGAATTAAATGGAATTGAAATTCTGGGCAGAAAAAAACCCTTTCAAATCATCAACTTGAAAGGGTTTTTAATTTTATAGAAGATTCAAACAATATGAATCCATTCATTATTTAAATAACATCGGCGCGAATTCCGATAGGTAGATTCTCCAGTTAGACCATGTGTGTCCACCAGTGCTTTCGCGATAGGTGTATTCAAAATCGTGTTTGTCCAGCTCATTTCTCATGTCAACCACGCTTTGATATAGGAAATCATCCGTGCCACAAGCAATCCAATACAATTCAGGGTCTGCAGCTTTTAAAGCATCTATCTGTTTCCCTCTTTTAGAGTGATCCACCTCGATTCCAAAGCGGCTCAAATCCGCAAAGCCCATACTCATCACCCCAATGTAATCGAACAGCTCAGGATTCTCAAATGAGGTATTGAGAGTCTGTAAGCCTCCCATGCTCAAACCTGTCAACGCACGGTTTTCTTTATTGGCCTTCACTTGAAAGTGTGATTCAACGTAAGGAATCACATCATTTACCAAACTCTTTTCAAACAACATATTGGCCATTCCACCAGCAGGTTGGTCGGAGGGCTTTATTTTAGGGCTAACCGTAATTGCAGCTGCTTGGGTTGGATTGCCATTGGTCATCACCACAATCATGGGTTCGGCTTTGCCTGAGTTAATTAGGTTATCCAAAATATGGTTAGCAACACCAAGGGTCGACCAAGCTTCCTCGTCTCCACCCCCACCGTGCAATAGATATAAAACAGGGTAGTTTTCATTGCTATCTTCATAGCCAGGTGGGGTATACACAAACATTCTACGGGTTAATTCCAGTGTTGGTGACTCATACCAAATTTTGTGCACTGTTCCTTTTGGTCCAGTTTTGGCCCAATACAATTCGGAGGCTGCACCAGGTATGTATAGTACATTTTCCGTTCTGAATGTACCATCTCGGGCAACCATTAAATTAGCTGTGTCCAAAGTATTCACATCATCAACCACAAATGTGTAGCCATAAAGTTCGGGCTCCAATGGCCCAACGGTTATAGACCAAACGCCATTTTCATCTTTGGTCAGCTCCACAGTCTGGCGGGTCATACCCATGCCTCCCTCGATTGGTACGGATGGCATCCAATTGCCAGAAAGCACAACCTTTTCTGCTTTTGGTGCCTTAATTCTAAAAGTTACAGTGTTGTCATCGGCAATCTCGGGGGAGACCAATCGCTCCATTGAACCTACTTCTTGACCGATTGACATTAAGGGTAGACATAAAACCAATAGCAATAATTGCAAACGGCATATGCCTACTTTGTTAGATAGTTTTTTCATTTTTAATTCTGTTTAGTTCTTATTTATGTGGTGTAGGCTGTCCTTTTATAAGTAAGCTTTTATTACTTCTGAAAATCCTGCCATTATCACAATGGATGTTATCACCAAGATAAGGTGTTTTTTTCTAATGTCTCAAAATGAGATAATATAAAATGGTGGTTTTGAGATGGTCGAGGTTAAGAAGATGTCCTGAAAAACAAAAACCCTTTCAAATCACTGATTTGAAAAGGTTTTAAGTGGTCCCACCTGGGCTCGAACCAGGGACCACCTGATTATGAGTCAGGTGCTCTAACCAACTGAGCTATAGGACCGCATTTTTGCGGATGCAATATTAGTGTTTATTTTTCACCACCGCAAGGTTTTAACGCTGCTACTCCGCTTTTATTTCTTGGCAAAGCTCTACCAAAACCCCGTTTGTGCCCTTCGGATGCAAAAACGCAACCAGTTTATTATCAGCACCTTTCTTTGGGGTTTCGTTTAAAACGATAAATCCTTCGTCTTTTAATCTTTCTATTTCTGAAACAATATCCTCCACGGCAAAGGCCACATGATGAATGCCTTCGCCTTTCTTCTCCAAAAATTTAGCGATGGGACTTTCTGGATTGGTCGCTTCCAATAGTTCAATCTTGTTGGGGCCTGATTGAAAGAAAGAAGTCTTCACTCCTTCAGAGGCTACATCTTCAATTTTATAGTTGGGTACGCCCAATAATTTGGCAAACAAGCTATTTGATGCCTCCAAATCTTTCACGGCGATGCCAATATGTTCTATTTTATCCATGGATTTCCGATATTTAATTCAAATTAAAGGTGCTTTTCCCAAAATTACGCACTGTAATTGGTTCAGAAAGTGAGGATAGTCAGTAATTCGCTTATTTTTGCACTATGGAAGAAACACAAAGACAGAAAAAAATAGGGGGAATCATCCAAAAAGACCTCGCAGATATTTTGCAACGGGCCGCTACCGATGGTGGGCTCAAGGGCACTTTAATCTCTGTTTCGAAGGTTTCCGTAACCGTGGATTTGTCTTTGGCCAAAGTGTATGTAAGTATTTTTCCGAACAAAGATGCCAAAGGGTTATTAGAAGGCATCAAGGAAAACCAAGTGGCCATTCGTTATGAATTGGCGCAGCGTACCAAAAACCAATTGCGTCGTGTTCCTGAACTGAACTTTTATTTGGACGACTCCTTGGAGTACATCGACAACATAGAAAAATCCTTGAAAGGAGAAGAAAACCCAATTATAAACAGAGATTTACTGGACAAAAGAAAGAAATCCTGATTTGAATTTTCCCCTCTACATCGCAAAGCGTTACCTACGGTCCAAGAGCAGCCAAAATGCGGTGAACATAATTAATTTTATTACGTTTTTGGTCATTGTCATTGGCTCCGCGGCACTTTTTGTAGTGCTTTCGGCCTTTGCGGGTCTAAAAACATTCAGCCTTTCTTTTTCCAATACTTTTGATCCCGATTTAAAGGCTTCTCCAACAACTGGAAAACATTTTACCCTTTCGCCAAAAGAGGAAGGAGCACTCCAAAAAATTCCAGGATTAGCGCAATATGCCAAAGAATTAGAAGAGCGTGCCTATCTGACTTATAAGGAAAAAAGCACTATTGCCTATATCAAAGGGATAGATGAAAACTACAGGTCCGTTACTGGTTTGGATAGCAATTTATACGCTGGAAACTGGGGAAATTTAGAGCAAAATGGTGTTATTGGCATGGGAATTTTCAATTTGCTCGGGGTACCCATGAATAACCGAACCCCCATGGAGGTTTTGGTTCCTAAACCTGGAAAAGGTTCTTTTTCGCAACAGGGATTGATGGGTTCCAAACCGTATAACGAACTTCCTTTGGTGGTGAGCGGGATGTATGCAGTGGAAGATAATCTGGACAAAAAATATGTTTTCACCCACCTTCCTTTAGTGCAAGCACTATTGCAAAAAGACAGTACTGAAATTTCTGGAATCAATTTTAAATTGGAAGATGGAGCTTCTGATGAGGAAGTTAGAACAGGAATCAATCAAGTTTTGGGGGATAAAGTATCTATTTTAACTCGTAGAGAGCAAAACAGCACGCTCTATCGGATGTTGAATACTGAAAACCTCGCCACCTATTTGATTTTTACATTGGTGTTGATCATTGCGCTTTTTAATGTAGTAGGCGCCATTATCATGATGATTCTGGACAAGCAACAAAACTCCAAAACCCTGTTCAGTTTGGGTACAACCATTAAGGAATTGCGCAGAATCTATTTTATTCAAGGGCTGTTGGTCACTTCTTTTGGTGGACTTATTGGAGTGCTGCTCGGATCTTTGTTGATTGCTTCGCAATTGTTGTTCGGGTGGGTAAAAATCACACCTACTTTGGCCTATCCCGTGGAATACAATCCCATAAATGTTTTGATTGTGATGGGTACTATTTTGGTTTTGGGCATTATTTCATCCAAAATTGCCAGCAGTCGAATCAACAAAAGGTTGATTGCTATTTAAGCAAACTGATAATCCCCAAACTTTTCCAAAACCTCGTCAAAAGCGGCAAAAACATCGGCGGCATCATCACTGGTCACCATTTTCATGCGATATTCTTTAAAATGGGGAATGCCCTTAAAGTAGTTGGTATAATGTCTTCGGGTTTCAAAAACACCTAATTTTTCGCCCTTCCAATCAATGGACATTTGTAAATGTCTTCTTGCGGCATCCACTCGCTCGGTCATAGATGGTGGCGCCAAATGCTCCCCTGTTTTAAAAAAGTGCTTCACCTCTTTAAAAAACCAAGGGTAACCAATGCTAGCTCGGCCTATCATCGCCCCATCCAAACCAAATTCGTCGCGCATTTTTACAGCAGCTTCGGGAGTATCTACATCACCATTACCAAAAACGGGGATGTGCATACGTTGGTTGTTTTTCACCTCAGCAATAGGTTTCCAATCAGCTTCCCCCTTGTACATCTGCACTCTGGTTCTACCGTGAATGGAAATAGCCTCAATCCCCACATCTTGCAAACGTTCGGCTACTTCAACAATTTTAATGGAATTGGCATCCCAACCCAATCTTGTTTTTACTGTAACGGGGAGTTTGGTACGCTTTACAATTTCTTCGGTCAATTTTACCATTAAAGGTATATCACGAAGAATACCTGCCCCTGCATTTTTGCAGACTACTTTTTTTACGGGACAACCAAAGTTGATGTCGATGATATCAGGGTTGGATTGTTCTACGATGTCCACCGCCTGCAACATGGAATCCAATTCAGCACCAAAAATCTGAATGCCCACGGGACGCTCCTTTTCATAAATATCCAGTTTGATGACACTTTTAGCGGCATCGCGAATCAACCCTTCTGAAGAAATAAACTCAGTATAGACCACATCGGCACCTTGTTCTTTACAAAGTGCACGGAATGGTGGGTCGCTTACATCTTCCATCGGAGCTAGAAGAAGCGGGAAATCAGGGAGTTCTATGTTTCGAATTTTTGGCAAATCCTTTGTTTTTTGGTCTGCAAAAGTACAAAATCACTTAAAATGAACGCACTAATCTTGGGGTTGAAGTCTTTCGCGCTCTTTTTTGTCGATGGCTCGCTGATTGTCTTCCAACCTAAAATTCCCGAAATTATAGGTGAATCCGAACCTGATAAATTGAGTTTCTGGACGTCTACGGTAAAAGTTATCCTGATTTAAATACTGCGAGCGATAGGTGGGCACATACTTTTCCAAAATATCCTCTGCAGCAAGCGAAAGCGTGATTTTGTTATCGAAAAGTGTTTTTCGAAGCCCTACCGTGAGGTTAAATTGCTCATCGGAAACGTAAGACCCGAACAAGAATTTTGAAATGTAAGTGGCGGCCACTTCACCCGTAAATGTTCCGTCTTTTGACAGGGTTAAATAGTTCCCCAAATCGGCATAAACCCCATTGACCTTGTTCGTAAACGCCACATTTCCGCTTTGTTCAGCCAAAAAAGTCTCCTCTTCGTGGAAAATTGAGGTGTATGCCACCACAGACCATGCTGGAACAATGGCCTTGCTCAATGTGAAATCCAAACCATACGATTTACTGTCGAGCACGTTTTGCTTGTACTCGACCAAGGTTTGGTTGTTGTTGTCCTGAAACACCAAATACGCAATATTGCTCCCATTATCTTTGTAGTACACATCAAAAAAGTATTCGCTGTTAAGGGTATAATTAAAGTTGAAATTGTTGCTGAAACTAGGTTTTAATGATGGGTTGCCCTGCTCATAATCGTTTTCGTTATAAAAGAATCGAAATGGATTAAGATCATCATATTTTGGCCTATTTACGTTTCTCCCAAAATCGAAAGAAAAGCTATGCTTGTCCGATGGAGTGTACAACAAATAAAAAGAGGGAAACGGCTCAAAAAAGTCTTGGGTGTTAACTTGGTTCAATGTCAGCGACGTTCCTTCTGCTTCAGTCAATTCGCCTCGAACACCCAGCTTCATAGACCATTTTTCCCAGTTTTTTACAAAGCTGAAATAGGCTGCATATACTTTTTCATCATACAAAAAGCGGTCAGATTGAGAAGCATCCACATTATCATCTGACCCAGTAAAATTGAAAAAACGAACACTGCTTTCTGAATCGATCACAGAAATTTTGGCGCCAGATTCAAACGAAGCGTTTCCAATTGGAGTGGAATAATCCAATTGCCCCGTATAAATCTGAATATCTTGTTTGGAATCGGAATCAAAACCAAAATCCCTCAAAAATACACCTCCAGCATCAAAATAATTGGTGTTCAGGTTTTGAAAATAGTCCCCATTAAAATAGGTATAGTGGCCATTGGCGCTAATTTGTGCACCTTCTTTTTTTAGTTTGTGCACATAGCTTAAATCAAAAGCCAAATTCGTATTATCCATGTCGGCATTGTTCTGAGTGGTAAATGTGGAATCCAATTGACCCAGATTATTGCTCATCACGGTTTCAAGATTGGTCTGCTGCTCTTGGTTGAGGTTAAAAAGTACATTGGATGTAAGATTAAGACTGTTTCGATCATTGAAATCATAGTCCAATACAAAACTTCCGTTGTGCGACTGCGTTCTTTCAAGCTGGTTGTAATCCGTATCCCATTGCGAAAAAAAGGCATTCGAACCGTCCATGAAATTGATGCCCTTTTTGGTTTTCACCAAGTCCTTTTTAGGATTGATGCTATAATTCGCAAACAGGTTCAGTTTATCCGTTTTATAATAATGACTTGTACCCAAACTATATTTAGAAAAAACAGCCTGTGTATAATTGCCGTTTATACTTCCCTTGTAGCCTGGCACAATGTTCTTACTGGTCACAATATTTAAAACTGGGCCACCCTCTGCATCATAACTTGCGGGTGGATTGGCAATGACCTCAACCGATTTAATATTCGCGCCCGCAAGCCCCTGCAATAGGTCTTGCACTTCTTGTCCAGAAAGCTGAACTTTTCTGTCGTTGAGGTAAACTGTTGCATTCTGCCCTCGAATCAACAATTCATCTTGATTTACTATAACCCCAGGAGTGCTTTTTAAAATATCCCATGAATTTCCTTGTGAAACTACCGTGTTTTCAACCGAAAAAACCAGTCTGTCTGGGAGTCTTTGAAGCTTGGGACGCTGCGCGGTGACCACAACTTCATCCAATTCATTACTTCCCATAGGAATAATTAACGCGCCTAAGGCAATGTCACTTGAAATGTCCAAAGCTCTTGGTTCTGAGCCCCTGCCCACATAACTTGCTTGTAATAAATAGAGGTCGGGGTCTATTCCCGTTAACTCAAAAAAGCCATTATCATCTGAGGAAGTACCTTTTACAAAGGTAGAATCCATAGCCTGCAAAAGAAGAATGTTCGCGTAGGGAATGGTTTCATTTTGCTCATCCACCACCTTTCCCGTAACTGTATATTTTTGGGCACAAAGTCCGTGCATCACAAAAAATACCAATACAAAGGTTGAGGTGGTTAGCTTCATGTAGAGTTAGGGTTGAACCTCAAATCTAATAAATTATTTTTGAGCGAAATAGCTTACCTCTTTTCTTATTTTGAAAAATACATCTACGGGCCACTAAAACAATTATATTTGCAGTTGATCATGTGCCCTTTTGGGGAGGTGTTAATGTTGATATGAAAAAGATTCGAAATTTTTGCATAATTGCACATATAGACCACGGTAAAAGTACCTTGGCAGACCGTTTGTTGGACTTTACGGGTTCTGTTACCGAACGCGAAAAACAAGACCAGTTGTTAGACAATATGGACTTGGAGCGCGAACGCGGAATCACAATTAAAAGTCACGCCATTCAAATGGAATATGTGCACGAGGGTGAAACTTATGTTCTGAACCTTATCGACACTCCTGGTCACGTGGATTTCTCTTATGAAGTTTCCCGTTCTATCGCAGCTTGTGAGGGAGCGCTTTTGGTAGTCGATGCTGCACAAAGCATTCAGGCACAGACCATTTCCAATCTTTATTTGGCTCTTGAGAACGATTTGGAAATAATTCCAGTCCTTAATAAAGTGGATTTGCCAAGTGCCAATCCAGAGGAAGTTACCGACGATATTGTTGATCTTTTGGGTTGTAAACCTGAAGAGGTGATTCCTGCCAGTGCTAAAACTGGTATTGGAATTGAAGAAATTTTAACCGCCATTATTGAGCGTATCCCTGCGCCAAGTGGTAATGCCGATGAGCCTTTGCAGGCCTTGGTTTTTGATTCTGTTTACAATCCTTTTAGAGGTGTTGAAACTTATTTTAGGGTAGTAAATGGGGAAATCAAAAAAGGGCAAAAAATCAAATTTGTCGCAACGGGCAAGTCCTACGATGCTGATGAAATTGGCACCTTGAAATTGAAGCAAATGCCCAAACAAAAAATTTCCGCTGGGGATGTGGGCTATTTGATCACGGGTATTAAAGACGCTCGCGAAGTAAAAGTTGGGGATACCATTACTGATGCCGTTAACCCGACCAAAAATGCCATTTCTGGTTTTGAAGACGTAAAACCCATGGTTTTTGCAGGAATTTATCCAGTAGACACTGAGGATTTTGAAGAATTGCGTTCTTCCATGGAAAAGTTGCAGTTGAATGATGCTTCTTTAGTGTTCACCCCAGAAAGTAGTGCCGCACTAGGATTTGGATTCCGTTGTGGGTTCTTGGGAATGTTGCATATGGAAATCATCCAAGAGCGTTTGGAGCGTGAGTTCGATATGACCGTAATCACCACGGTTCCCAACGTAAGCTACCATGCCTTTACTACAAAAGACAGGGAAACCCCATTAATTGTAAACAATCCTTCCGATTTACCAGACCCGAGTACGGTAGATCGTGTTGAGGAACCTTATATTAAAGCGACCATCATCACAAAATCCGATTTTGTGGGGAATGTGATGTCACTTTGTATTGAAAAACGAGGTCAAATTGTGAATCAAACCTATTTGACCACGGAACGGGTAGAGCTTATTTTTGATATGCCCTTGGCCGAAATCGTGTTTGACTTTTATGACCGATTGAAAACCGTTTCAAAAGGTTATGCCTCTTTCGATTATACACCAATAGGGATGCGAGTATCCAAACTGGTCCGAGTGGATATCCTTTTGAACGCGCAACCTGTTGACGCTTTATCTGCATTGGTCCATTTTGATAATGCACACACTATTGGTAAAAAAATGTGCGAAAAGTTAAAAGAGCTTATCCCAAGACAGCAATTCGATATTCCTATCCAAGCTGCGATTGGCTCCAAGATTATTTCTAGGGAAACCATAAAAGCTTTGCGAAAAGATGTTACCGCCAAATGCTATGGTGGTGATATTTCCCGTAAACGTAAACTGCTTGAAAAACAGAAAAAGGGTAAAAAGCGAATGCGCCAAGTTGGAAATGTAGAAATTCCACAACAAGCTTTTATGGCCGTTTTAAAGTTGAATGATTAAGACACCCCCACTTAACGCAATCCTGTAAATTCAAAGATTTAGAAATCACCTTCAGAATCATCGGCACAAGCCTCATCCACGACTTGCTGAGGAGTACTCCCTTCTAAATCTTCTTCGGTCATAGTTCCTTTGATACCATATGCTGTGGCGTCATAAGTTCCATTGCCATTGTCGCAAAGCTCAAATTTATTACCTAGTTCGGAAGTACATGAATAGCACTTTTTGTCATCGTCCTTTGAGCAGCTTACTGAAATTAAACTAAGTGTCATCAAGGCAAGTACAATTTTTCTCATTTTTAAAGGTTTTTGGTTATTGAATGAGATAAATGTACTTGTGAAGCTTGTCCTTTATGGGGCACAATTGACGAATGCCCCTTTTGGGTTGATGGATTGGTCATAAAAAAGGAAATGCGCTAAAAAGCACATTACATCTTTCATAAATTAATTAAAGGCTATTACAAACTTCTTGAGCATATTCTTCTGGACTCATGTTCCCAAGTTGCTCAGCTGTCAATTCTTGAGTTGCCACTCCACCAAGTGTAAGTTCATATTTTCCATTTCCTAAATCACAAATTTCAACCTTTGTGCCTTCACTGCTATCGCATGTGTCACATTTTTTGCTTGGTTCATCATCCTTTGAACAGCTCACTGTAATCAAACCCAAAGCCATCAATGCAAGTACAACTTTTCTCATTTTTAAAGATTTTTGGTTATTGAATGAGATAAATGTACTTGTGAAGCCTGTCCTTTATAGGGCACAATTGACGAATGCCCCTTTTGAGTTGATGGATGCGTGGTTTTAAAAGAAATCTTTTAACTATTACACTTGTTTAATTTTAAATTACGGCTCATTGCCGGAGCTAATTAAAAAAGTGAAGGTTGAAATCAAAATTTTAATTCAGGGGCATCACTACACAAAAAATATAAGAGCTCATCAGGGGCATAGCCCTCTAATTCTGCTTCCGAAAATGTATGGCTTTCTTCTCCATTAATAGTTATAAGATATGTTCCATCACCATTATCACAAATCTCGTATTCATTTTCCAAATTAGAAATACATGATTCACAACCGTCATCATCATCACAGGCTTCCTGAACAAACTCTTGAGGTGTTTGCCCCTTTAAATCTCCTTTATCTAAAGTCCATATTACACCAAATTCAGTAAATTTAAATATATCATTTCCGATATTACAAATTTCAAATTCATTACCCAATTCTGAAGTACATGACACACATTTGGGGGCATCATCATTTTTGGAACAATTAACAGAAATTAAACCAAGAGCCATAAAGGCAAGTACCCTTTTTCTCATTTTTAAAGATGTTTGGTTATGAATAAGCTAAATGTACTCGTGTGGTGTTTTCCTTAGGGGTTACAATTGACCGATACCCCGATTGAGTTGATGGATGGGTGTTTTAATATTGAATTAGTCAACGCAGAGCAACTTCTTCTTTCAAAGGGAAAATGGAAATCCGAGTACAAGCATTTATGTCTGATTTAACGTTGAAGATATACCCTATTGATTTAAATTCTCCAAATCACATAAGCTTTGTACATATTGTTTTGGCGTGGCGCCCAAATCGTCCAATTGGGTTTGGGTTACTGTTTTTACTAATGTCCCTCCCGAAGTTATTGTGTAGGTTTTCTCTAATGACCCACTCTTTCCTGGACAGATTTCCAATTTTTCTCCCTGAGCTGTGCAATTTTCACATTCAGATTCTGGAGCTTCATCTTTATCCTTAGAGCAGCTTACAGAAATTAAACCCAAAGCCATAAAGACAAGTACAATTTTTCTCATTTTAAACATTTTTAGTTGTTGAATGAGATAAATGTACTTGTGAAGCCTGTCCTTTATGGGGCGCAATTGACGAATGCCCCTTTTGAGTTGATGGATAAAAGGTTTCTAAAGAGTTTTGGTTGTAAAGAACTGTTATTTACTCTTCTTGGTCTTCATCGATCAATTTACCTAGATATACCAATTTGTAACCGTCACCTTTGGGCACAAAATCCTTGCTGTTGGCCGGCATAATATCTATACTTCCGCTTGGGGCTTTGGTAAACAGTGGTACAATATCGGTCTCCTTTTGGGTAAGGTCGATGAGATTATCGTAGTGTTCCTTATCCCTTAGGTCTATTTCATGAATGGTCGGGTGGGTTCGCACCGTATCCATTAACTGTATAAAGTCATCCGTATGTGAAAACAGACCTTCTTTTGGGTTATTTTCTGGGTCGTTTACTTCTTCTGTATTTACCAATCGAAAGGCTCCGTTTTCTCCAAATTGCTTTTGGAACTTTTTAATGGCGAACTTGTTAATGTCTGAGTTGCCTGTTAAAGCCATCAAATATCCCATATCGTTCAGTTCGATATTGTCGGTAAGATTGTCAGAAAAAATATTGGCTGTAATAGCTTCCAATCCCAACTTTTTAGCTTTATCCACATTAGTTTGGTTGTTGTCAATCAACACCACATGCCTGTTGTTCTTTTTCAAATAATTGGCAATTAAACGGGATAGTTTGGATGCGCCAATGATTAAAATACCTTCGGACTTCTTTAAGAAAACACCCACTATTTTGGCAAAGAAACGAGCTGTGGTAGCATTCAACAATACAGTTCCCAATACGATCATAAACACCAAGGGGGTAATGTATTCTGCTCCAGGTTCTCCCTTGGCCATCAATTTGGAACCAAAAAGCGAAGCGATACCAGCGGCAACAATACCACGTGGACCCACCCATCCTATAAATAGCTTTTCCTTAAATTTTAAATTGGAACCTTGGGCACTTAAAAACACCCCTAGCGGTCTTATTAAGAAAACAATAATGGCAAAAAGCGCTACCGTGTTCCAGTTTAGAATCAACTCCATATCTGTAATGTTGATGTTGGCCGCCAACAGGATGAACAGAATTGAAATCAACAAAACACTCAACGATTCTTTAAAATAGAGTAGTTCTTTAATGTTAGGCAAATTCATGTTGCCGAGCACCATTCCCATCACAACGACCGCCAAAAGTCCAGATTCATGAGCAAAAACATCCGATTCCACATACACCAACAACACCGTGGAAAGTGAAACCACATTCAACAAATAATGGGGTATGAAGTCTTTTTTTATGGCAAAACCGAGTGCATGGGCAAACGTGAAGCCGAAGGTGGTTCCAAAAAGTATGATTTTTCCAAATTCAACCAAGGCTGTTTGGGTAAATTCGCTGCCCTCTCCAACACTTATAAATTCAAATACCAATACTGCAACCAAGGCTCCGATTGGGTCAATCAAAATCCCCTCCCATTTTAATACCGCCGACACATCCTTTTTTAACGGAATATTTCGCAAAATCGGGGTAATTACTGTTGGTCCAGTAACTATAATCAATGCCGAAAACAAAAAGGAAATTTGCCAGGTAAGCCCAAAAAAATAGTGTGCGGAAACACCTGCTCCGAAAAAGGTAACAACAGTGCCAATGGTGATAAGTTTAGTGATTACAGGCCCCACATTGGAAATTTCGGCCCTTTTTAAGGTTAATCCACCCTCAAAAAGAATTACACTTATGGCCAAGGACACAAAATTGTACAGTCCTTCTCCAGGAAAAAGACCTTTGGTCCCATTCCAAATGGGTTCTATTAATTTAGAGCCATCCTCAGTGTATAAGGTCGCAATAGGCCCTACTAATAATCCAATCAATATTAAGGGTAAAATGGCAGGTAATTTAAACCGCCAAGCCACCCACTGAGCAATAATGCCAAGAATAATAATTCCAGCAAGTTCAAGCATTCTTTAAGTTTTCGGAAATTTACTGCTTTTCTTTTAGATTACCTCTAGGTGCAATTCTTGGGAGATATTTTTGAGCTCAAACGGTTCAACTTGACCTCTTTTTGTTAAAATACGGCTAATAAATCCTTATTTTTCACGCATTTGGATTGCTCTTTTCTTATTTTGCAGGCCTTTTGCTTTCTAAATGACGATTTACCCCATTGAAACTGGAAATTTTAAGTTAGACGGAGGCGCCATGTTCGGTGTGGTGCCAAAATCAATCTGGAATAAAACCAACCCTGCCGACAGCAATAACATGATTGATATTGCTGCCCGATGCCTTTTGATCGAAGACGGAGAAAGACTTATTTTGGTGGATAATGGACTAGGCAACAAACAATCGGAAAAGTTTTTTAACTATTACTTTTTGTGGGGAGATCATACCTTGGACGGTTCGCTAAAAAAAGCAGGATTTCACCGAGATGATATTACCGATGTGTTTTTGACGCATTTGCATTTTGATCACTGTGGGGGAAGCATTCAATGGAACTCCGACAGAACAGGTTACGAACCAGCGTTTAAAAATGCCAAGTTTTGGACCAATGAGGCGCATTGGAAATGGGCCACTCAACCCAACGTTCGAGAAAAAGCATCTTTTTTAAAAGAAAATCTTTTGCCCATGCAAGAAAGTGGGCAACTTCATTTTATTGATAGAAAAAACTCCTCTTTTCTTGAACAATCTGAACTAGGATTTGGTATTCATTTTATGGATGGGCATACCGATAAACAAATGTTACCCCATTTACATTATAAAGGACAAACCGTAGTGTTTGTTGCTGACCTAATTCCAACTGTTGGCCATATTCCATTGCCTTATGTGATGGGCTATGATACACGACCCTTGTTGACCATGGAAGAAAAAGCTGCATTTTTAAATGCTGCTGTCGAAAATAATTGGTTGCTTCTTTTTGAGCATGACGCACACAATCAACTTTGTTCCCTTAAGCAAACCGAAAGAGGTGTTCGATTGGACGAACGCTATTCTTTCGATGAACTATTCAAAACACAATAAACTCAGTTAGACAAATACCTTATATGAATCGCACATACAAACAAACTATTTTATCCATTTCTGCTACCGTTTTGTTGGCAGGATGTGGATCTACTGCACTGGTTTCAACCCCCGTTGAAAACATTGATACGGTTCCTCTAAAAATTTCAGAACTCACCGATGCCGAGAAAAAGCATTGGGGTCATTTAGACTTGATCAACGATACAATCCCTGGAATGAGTGTGGATAAAGCCTATGCTGAGGTCATCAAAAACAAAAAAGGACAAACCGTTGTGGTTGCCGTTCTGGATTCTGGGATGGATTTAGAGCACGAAGATTTAAAAAATGTGCTTTGGACCAACAAAGATGAAATCCCAAATAATGGAAAAGATGACGACGGAAACGGATATGTTGATGACGTTCACGGTTACAACTTTTTGGGAGACTCTTACAATGAGCAATTGGAATATGTAAGGATGCTTCGTTTAAATATTGGTGATGCTTCTGAAAGAGCTGAGGCTAGATTGTTGTTGGATAAAGAATACCCTGAAGCACTTCAGAACAAACAGCAATACGAGCAAATTTACCAAGTGGTGCAAGGTGCCGATATGGCCGTTAAAAAAGAACTTGGAAAAGAAACCTATACACAAGAAGATTTAAAAACCCTGAAAGCCACTTCTCCCATTATGGAGCAAAGTGTTGCTGTATTGAACCAAATGTTCAGCTATGGAGAAAGCATTCCAGTGGTGTTGGAAGAGCTTAAAGAAGGTATTAACTACTTCTCTGATCAGGCCAACTATAATCTCAACAAAGATTTTAATGGAAGAACCCCTGTTGGTGACGACCCATACGACATTACCGATGTTCCTTATGGAAATGGGAACCCAAAAAATATGGTGGATACCGAAAGTCATGGTACGCACGTAGCTGGAATTATTGCCGCTGAGCGCAACAATGGAAAAGGAATGAACGGTGTTGCCCAAAATGTAGAAATCATGAGTGTACGCGCCGTTCCAAATGGCGACGAATACGATAAGGATATTGCTCTGGGAATTCGTTACGCAGTAGACAATGGAGCATCTATCATCAATTGTAGTTTTGGAAAAGCATTTTCGCCAAAAGCTGAGTGGGTATACGATGCGATTGAATATGCGGCCTCTAAAGATGTGTTGATTGTGCATGCTGCAGGAAACGACGGCAACGATCTTGAAGACCCCGACAACACCAATTATCCAAACGATCACAAACTTGGAAAAATAGAATTTGTAGACAACATGATTACCGTTGGAGCGCTTTCAAGCAAATACGGATCGGAAATGGTTGCTACTTTTTCCAATTATGGTGGTAAAAATGTAGATGTTTTTGCTCCTGGAGATGAAATCTATTCGACCATGCCAGAAAGTTCATACGAATTTCAAGGCGGAACTTCTATGGCCGCACCTGCTGTGGCGGGCGTTGCTGCGCTTATTCGCTCATACTATCCCGACTTAACGGCTTCCGAAGTAAAAAATATCATCATGCAATCTGGATTAAAATCAAAGACTTCGGTAATCGTAGCTGGGGATGCAACCAAAGCTTTTGCTTTTGATAAAATTTCGAAATCGGGCAAAATGGTTAATGCCTATAATGCCTTAATTTTAGCAGACCAAATTGCAAAAGGTAAAACCACTCTAGAAAGTAACTCAAAATAACATATGAAAAGATTAATGCCCCTATTTTTAGTGGCCTTATTGGCCTCTTCTTTACTGAATGCACAAAGCACAACCTACTGGCAACAACATGTAGACTACACCATGGAGGTGGATATGGATGTAAAAACCTTCCAATACACCGGAACCCAAAAATTGGTCTATACCAATAACTCTCCCGATGAATTGAGTCGAGTATTTTATCACCTGTACTTCAATGCTTTTCAACCAGGGAGCGAAATGGATATTAGGTTGCAAAACATTAAAGATCCTGATAAACGAATGATGGATGGCGATCAGAGTAGAATCGCTTCCCTATCAGAAAGTGAAATGGGTTATTTACATGCCGAAGCCTTGACCCAGGACGGCACAGCAGTTTCTTTTGAAGAAAACGGAACCATTTTAGTAGTTGATTTGGACAAACCAATTCCAGCTGGTGGAAAAACCACTTTGGAAATGACCTTTAAAGGTCAGGTTCCACTTCAAATTAGACGTTCAGGAAGAAACAGTAGGGAAGGTGTGGCGTTGAGCATGAGTCAATGGTACCCTAAACTTTCAGAATACGATTTTGAGGGATGGCATCCTAATCCATACATTGCTCGTGAGTTTCACGGGGTATGGGGTGATTTTGATGTAAAAATTACTTTGGATAAAGATTATACCGTTGGCGGTTCAGGATATCTTCAAAATCCCAACGAAATAGGTCATGGATACGAAACACCTGGCACCAAAGTAAAAACAAAAGGGAAAACACTTACATGGCACTTTAAAGCGCCAAATGTGCATGATTTTATGTGGGCGGCCGACCCTGAATATATCCATGATACCCTTAAAATGGAAAATGGGCCAACCTTGCACTTCTTCTATAAAGACAACCCAGAATTTAATGAGAACTGGCAAAAACTTCAGCCCAAAACAGCTGAGGCCATGGAGTTTTTCAGCACTAATGTTGGGAAATACCCATACGAACAATATTCAGTAGTTCAAGGTGGTGATGGTGGAATGGAATATGCCATGAGTACTTTGGTTACAGGAAATCGTTCCTATGGAAGTCTTGTGGGCGTAATGGTTCACGAAATGGCCCACTCTTGGTTTCAACACGTATTGGCCACCAACGAATCCGAGCACGAATGGATGGACGAAGGTTTTACGTCTTTCATCAGCAGTTTGTGCATGAATCAAATCATGGAACAAGGCAAACAAAACCCTTTTGAAGGGTCTTATAAAAGTTACTACGCTTTGGTGAATTCTGGTTTAGAAATGCCGCAGGCCACCCATGCCGACCGCTACACTACGAATTTTGCATACGGAATTGCAGCCTATAGCAAAGGATCCATCTTTTTGTCTCAATTGGGATATGTAATTGGACAAGATAAATTGATGGAAACCATTAAAAAGTATTTTGCTGATTTCAAATTCAAACACCCAACGCCGAACGATATTAAAAGAACGGCTGAAAAAGTTTCTGGAATGGAATTGAACTGGTATTTGACCGATTGGACACAAACGACAAACACCATTGATTATGGAATTAAAACTGTTGAGGCAGATGGTGACAAGACAAAAGTTACTTTAGAGCGTATTGGTGAAATGCCTATGCCTTTGGACATTTTGGTTGTTGGTGCCGATGGTACACAAGAAACTTACTATGTGCCATTGCGCATGATGTATGGTGAAAAAGACAATCCATATCCAAGTTTAAAAAGAACAGTTTTGGAGGATTGGCCGTGGGCTTATCCAACCTACGAATTTACCTTGGACATGCCATTGGAAAACGTTACCGCCATCATGATCGACCCATCTCAATTAATGGCAGATGTGAACGGGGAAAACAACGTATATCAAGCCCAGGAGTAAAATCCAATTCAAAAAAGAATCAATAGGGCGGCCGTTTGTGTCGCCCTATTTTATTTCAGCTTAATTTTATTTAAGTAATTTAACGCCCAAATGGATTTGCCCATCAAATGGTAGAAGAAAACACGAATCCCAATCTGAAAGAAAGCAGCCCAAAGTCCCCTCAAGGGGACAGTTTTTCATTTCCTAAAAAGGAAAAACTGAAAAATAAAAAGGTGATAGAGGCTTTATTTACCGAGGGCAAAAACCTGAAGCAAAATCCGATAAAGCTTATCTACCTCAACACCAATTTTTCAGATGAATCCAAAATAAAAGTTGCTGTAGTTGCACCAAAAAAAAAGTTCAAAAAAGCAGTTGACCGCATTCACGTCAAGCGGTTGATGCGTGAGGCATATCGATTGAATAAACCCCTTATTTTTAACAACATTGAGGGAAATTTTGCGTTCATATTTTTATACCTTGGCAATACAATGCCTAGCTTTAATGAGGTTGACAAGGCCATGAAATTACTTTTAGAGGCCTTTCTTAAAAAGGAACTCCATGAAACGAAAGATTAAAAAGCAGATTGTTATCCCCATTTTGGCCCTAACTGTTTTGGTTGTGGCCAGTGGATTTAAAAGCGATTTCTTCGAAATTGCCAAACAGATAGAAATCTTTACCACCCTTTTTAAGGAGCTCAACATGAACTACGTGGATGAAACAAATCCTGCAGAACTTATGAATTCGGCCATTAAAAGCATGTTGGATGATCTTGACCCCTATACCCAATTTTTGAATGAACAGGATGTGGAATCTTATAAAATCAATAATACGGGGGAATACTCTGGAATTGGTGCATTGGTCCGTTCTTTTGAAAGCAAATTGTTGATTGTAGAGCCGTATGAGGGCTATGCAGCAGACAAAGCAGGTTTAAAAGCGGGTGACGAAATCATAAAAATTGGCGAGACCAAAGTGGCCGATTTTGATGATAACGCCAGTGAATTGCTCAAAGGGGCCAATAATTCTTCTGTTGAGGTCACTTTTGTGCGTCAGGGGGAAACCAAAACCACAACCATAACACGAGAGGCCATTGAAGTTGATGCGGTTCCTTATTACGATATGGTAGATGATAAAACTGGGTACATTGTTTTGTCTCGTTTTAATAGAAAAGCATCCCAACAAACCAAATCTGCGATGCAGGACCTTAAAGGCAGGGGTGCGGAAAAATTGATTCTAGATCTTCGCGGTAATCCTGGTGGTTTACTTTCGGAAGCCATCAACGTGACCAATTTATTTGTAGACAAAGGGGAGTTGATTGTGACCACTAAATCGAAGGTTAAAAAATTCAATCAAGAATACAGAACCAAAAACAAAGCAGAGGATTTGGAAATTCCTTTGGTGGTGCTCATAAATGGCCGTAGTGCTTCCGCCAGTGAAATTGTTTCAGGTGGATTGCAAGACTTGGACCGTGCGGTTGTTATAGGTGCACGAAGCTTTGGCAAAGGCTTGGTGCAACGTCCGCTTAAATTAACTTATGGCACCCAATTAAAAGTAACCATTTCACGCTATTACACGCCGTCTGGGCGTTGTATTCAATCTTTGGATTATTGGAACCGTGATAATGAAGGAAATGCCGTAAGAAATACAAATTTTACAGAATTCAAAACCAGAAATGGTCGCAAAGTTTGGGATGGCGGAGGTGTAATGCCCGATATCGAAATCAACACACTCCAAACCAATACGCTAATCGATGCCTTGGAAAGCAATCAAATTGTGTTCGATTTTGCAACGGACTATTATTACGATCACACATTTTCATCTGTGAATGATTTTTCATTTTCCAATGCTGATTATGCTGCCTTTAAAAAATACGTTCAGGAGCAAAATTTCACGTTTCAAACCAAAACTGAAACGCTTTTGGAACAATCCATTAATGCAGATGAATCCCTTTTGGGCAACGATGTTCAGGACAAGTACAAAGACCTGTTATTGGCTGTAAATCGTTCCAAATTTGCTGCGTTGGATTCTTTTCAACCAGAAATTCAAAAGAACTTGGAAGACGAAATCATTGTAAGGTATTTTTATCGTGATGGATTGTACAAATACTATCTAAGCCACGATGATGCCATTTTAACCGCAAAAGAACTATTAGCAAATTCTTCCAAATACGAGAGTATTTTAAATTAGTTTTTGTCGCAACACTTCATTTTGAGGTTGAATCAAACTGGTGCTGACCAATCCAAAGGTGTGTTCCGTCAATTCATATAAGGCAACCGTCAAATAGCCCAACTGTTTTCTTGGTTCAATCACTATTTTCATTGGAAAAATTGCGTATGACCTATACTGTCATTTCCCTTTTTCTTGTGGGGGTAGTCGTCGTTTTCTGGTTACAAAACCTACTACGCAACTGCTTTTGTCGCTCATTTTGTATTTTAAAAAATCGCAAAAACAACAATGTAGCCCAAAAAGAGGCGTCCATTCTTTCTGTAAAAACCATTAAGGATAAAGAAAAACCACTTTTAGAGCTTTTAGTCTTGTTTCAAAACTTTTCAGGGTATCACATTCAAAGAAAAATACGCGTATGGGATAGTCAACCCAATTTACAGCGATTTGTCCCTGAAAACACCCTTTTGATTGGGTTAAACGAAGCCAGAAAACCTAAAGATCCTGTTTTTTTATCTCAAGGAGTGTGTAGGTTTTCATTTGCCTTTACGTTGTTGTGCATTGTAAAAATTGTGGTTTTTATTTCTGTCTGCTTTATTTTTATTGGGGATGCCATTGAAAAAATAATGGCTGATCCTTCTTATTTTGAAACGGCTTTTCAAGATTCTATATTCTGGCAGTTTGGCACATTGATTTTAGCCTTTTGTGTTTTTCTTTATTTTTTGCTGGAAAAAATCGGTCTGCTTGTTAATGGAAAAACTAAGAAAGAAAATTGGGACTTGCTGTATCACGGAGTCGCGAACAAGGCAAAAGTGAAATCTTATAAAGATACAGGCGCGTTAATAAATGACAATCCTGTAGTTGAGTTTGTGTATTCTTTTACAGATGAAGATGGTAGAACCTTTGAGGGAAGCGATAAAAAAGTGATTGAAAAACTGGAGGTTGGCGCTCTTACAGATATTGAGAAATTGGAAATAATGTATTTGGCAGGAAACCCTGAAATATCGCGACTAACCGAAAATCTGGACGACCATAATTTTGGCCGATTTGTACATCTACTTTTTATGGTTTGTGCTTTTATTTTCTCATTGATACTTGTATTCCTGTTTTTCAGAATCATGTTCCTCTATTAATTGCTCCAAAAAAGATGGATTAATCCTATTTTTGAGCATGCAAAAGCTACGGGTTTGTGAACTTTTTGCCGGTGTTGGCGGTTTTCGATTGGGATTGGAAAACACAAATCATTTTGAAGTGGTTTGGAGCAATCAATGGGAACCCAGCACAAAAACACAGCATGCTTCCATGGTTTATGAAGCCCGTTTCGGAGCGGAAAATCATTCCAATTGCAATATTGAAGAGGTACCAACAAACGAAATTCCGGACCATGATATATTGGTTGGTGGATTTCCTTGTCAAGATTATTCTGTGGCCACTTCTTTAAATAATTCCAAAGGACTTTTAGGCAAAAAAGGGGTGCTTTGGTGGTCCATTCACCGTATTCTTTCAGAAAAAAAGCACAAACCGAAATATCTTTTTTTAGAAAATGTCGACCGTCTTTTAAAATCCCCCTCTAATCAACGTGGACGAGATTTTGCTGTAATGTTGCGTAGTTTATCGGATTTGGGCTATGCGGTGGAATGGCGCGTAATTAATGCTGCCGAGTACGGAATGCCTCAGCGCCGAAGGCGCGTTTTTTTTCTGGCGTATTTTAAGGATTCCCCCATCTATGAACAACTGCAAAATACGATTGCAAAAGACTGGATCTTAAGAAAAAGTACATTTTCAGAAGCTTTTCCTTTAAGCCAAAATGTTCAAAAACCTGTTACTTTTAATTTAGAAGAAAATATTGTTTCGGTATCTGATAATTTCAACAAAGAACAAGGCCTATCTTCTTTTTTAAATGCTGGAATTTGTGTTGATGGTAAGGTTACAACCCTAAAAGCGTCTCCCAAATACGATGGAAAAAGAACGGTTTTGGCTGATATTTTGGAGCAATCGAATGTGTCTTCGGATTATTTTATCGCCGAATCCGAATACCCAAAATGGGAATATTTAAAGGGAGCAAAAAAAGAAACCCGCAAGTCAAAATCTGGTTTTGAGTACCATTATAGTGAGGGGAGCATGGTTTTCCCCGATGCCTTAGATCAACCTTCACGAACCATTATAACTGGTGAGGGTGGCAAAACTGCATCCCGATTTAAACATGTGGTTCAAACATCCGACGGTCTTCGAAGACTTTTACCTGTTGAATTGGAACGGTTGAATATGTTTCCAGATAATCACACCAAATTGGAAGGTATTTCGGATGCTAAACGTGCTTTTTTTATGGGAAATGCTCTTGTAGTTGGAATCGTAGAAAAAGTTGGAGCAAGCCTGATCAAGAAAATAACTGAATTAGAAAAGTAAGCTCAAGCTAAATTTTAGCTTTTCAACATTCGTTTGTGTGGAATACCATCCTCTAAATATTCATCCCCAAAGGCTTTAAAGCCAAGTTCCGTGTAAAATTTAAGTAGATAGGATTGGGCTGAGATTTCAATAGGTTGATTGGGAAATTTTTCTTCAATTGCAGTTAAAGAAGCTTGCATTATTTGCTTTCCCAAGCCATATTTTCGTTGA
The DNA here is from genome assembly GCF_900102925.1 of Flagellimonas zhangzhouensis. GTDB lineage: Bacteria > Bacteroidota > Bacteroidia > Flavobacteriales > Flavobacteriaceae > Flagellimonas > Flagellimonas zhangzhouensis. The sequence goes on from NZ_FNKI01000001.1 coordinate 595,495, forward strand.
TCCGCAGCTACTACTACCCTGCCAATACTTGCATTTTTGAAATAATCACCTGGCTTAAATATTCGAGTATATGCTGCCAACTCACCATTTTTTGTTCCCAAAACATGTAAAGCTTTTTGGTCCTTGTTGTCCACATCTTGGTATACACAATCTTGTTCCACCACAAAAACTTCACTTCTTAAGCGTAATAGCTCGTAAAGTTCCGAAGTGGTTAATTCATCAAAGGTTTTTACAGCAATTTGCATTAATCTTGAACTATTACACTTTTGGAATCGCACTTATCAAACTCAGGTTGGATATTCACATGGTTAATGCCATGTTTGTGGTATACGTGCTCCTCTATTTCCTCTAAAATCTCATCGAACTGTGATAGTTTAATATCCTCTGTAAAATCGATGTGCGCCTCCATGTGAACTTCTTCTTCATTAAGCTGCCAAATATGAACATGATGCACATTTTTTACCATATTTATAGTACATATGGACTCCACTATATCTTCGATTTCAATAGTTCTGGGTGTAAAAAGCATCAACACTTTAGTGGATTCTTTTAAAAGATCATAGCCCATATAAATCAAGTAAATACCAATGAGCATCGTCAGCGCAGCATCTACCCAATATATTTGATAATACTTCATTAAAACACCACCTATCAATACTGCAACAGATGCCATCATATCTGTTAATAAATGCAGATAGGCCGATTTCATGTTCATGTTGTGTTCGGAATCCTTTTTCAACAGGAGTACACTAAAACCGTTTCCTGCAATAGCTATCAAGGCCAACCAAATCACCAAATTTGATTTGATTTCTTGAGGTTCCACCAATCTTTCAATGGCTTCCTTCATTAAAATAATGGCTACAATAACCAAGGTCGAGGCATTGATAAAAGCCGCTAATATTTCAGCTCTTTTATATCCGAAAGTTCGGTGTTTTGATGCTTGTTTCTTGCCCATTTTCTGTGCGACATAGCTAATGACCAATGAAAGAACATCACTAAAATTATGTAGTGCATCCGATAGCAGGGCCAAACTTCCTGAAAGAATTCCACCAATAACCTGCGATAGTGTTATCGCAATGTTTAAAACTATGGATATTAGTAAGTTTCTCCCTTTTAGATCATTGTGGGAATGGGAGTGTCCATGATGGTGATGGTGGTGCCCCATAAAATTATCTACACGGGATTTTTTCAATTCTACGCTCGTGTCTACCACCTTCAAACTTGGTGTTTAAAAAGGTATCGACCATATCCAAAGCTTGTGGTAAAGAAATAAAGCGAGCAGGTAAACTTAAAATGTTGGCATCGTTGTGCTCACGTGCCAATTGTGTAATTTCTTTGTTCCAACAAAGAGCACCTCTTATATTTTGGTGTTTGTTAATGGTCATTGTGGCTCCATTACCGCTACCACAAATAACAATTCCAAAATCAACCTTACCTTCTTCAACATCGGATGCAACGGGGTGTGTAAAATCTGGATAATCAACGCTATCGGTACTGTCGGTACCGTAATTAACAACATCAATTCCCTTAGATTTTAGCATTCCTATTATAGCTAGTTTATAATCGGTGCCGGCGTGGTCATTTCCTATGGCAATCTTCATGGTTATAGTATTTTGAGGATTACAACAAAGGTACAACATCTTTTATTTGGGCGATGTTTATAAAAACCACCAAATTTTCACATATCCTTTACCTACAGCGGATTATAAATATGCACCAATTGTTAATTTATTTAAGAAAAGTTGTAGTAACCAAATTTTGATATTTCGGAAAAATGAAGCAATAGGAATAATTACTTAACGAAGCCCTTGGATTCAATTAAAAATTAATCAACGACTATTAAATAATTATTGACAGTAATTAACATTAAAAATACATTTACTTTTCAATAAATTGATGTTGATAACGGTTATTAAAAAGTGTGAATAAAGAATCTAATGGATTGATTTTTAAAATAAAATTTATCTAACAGATCGTGAACAAAGTAATTCAAATGTTGAAAGCAACTTTTTGAAGAAAATTTTATTCCACATATCAACGATCTATCATAATCATCATTTTTATAAATTTTAAAAAAGAAGAAAAAAGATAATATGTATTAATGTTGATAAATGTTGTTTTATCTGACATTGCTTATCTATACATTAACGCTCAAGAATTATAATTCGTACTTTTCAGGAAAATAAGAAGACGTTAATGTCAAAGAAAAAAAAGAGAGCTGGTAGCCAAAGAAAGAATGAGATAACGAAGGGCATTTTCACGGTTCTGGAAAAAGAGCCATCACAAAGCTTTAATTATAAACAAATAGCTGCTAAGCTAGGAATAACCGACACTCAAGATAGAAATCTATTAATCAAACGTTTAGGACAACTTAGGGCTACAGATCGTATTGTTGAAGAAGAACGGGGCAAGTACAAAAAGAAGCCATCTTTGCACACCTATTTTACGGGTAAAGTTGATTTGACCAGTAGTGGTAACGCTTATATAATTGTTGATGAATTAAATGATGATATTTTTGTTTCCAACAACCGATTGAACAGGGCGTTTCATGGAGATACGGTTGAAGTATTCCTGAAACCTAAAAGAAAAGGAAAGAAATTGGAAGGGGAAGTTTCCAAAGTTTTGGAACGTAAAAAGACTTCTTATGTGGGCATTGTTGATAAGCAAAAACGTTTTGCTTTTGTTCGACCTACGGATTCCAGAATGTACACCGATATTTTTATTCCACCAGAAAAGCTGAAGAAAGCCAATAATGGTGATAAGGTTTTAGTGAACCTTGGAGATTGGCCCGATGATGCCGATTCACCTTATGGAGAAATTGTGGAAGTTTTGGGAAAACCTGGGGAACACAATACCGAAATCCATGCGATTTTGGCTGAATATGGACTTCCTTATGAGTTTCCATATGAAGTAGAACAGTTTGCCAAAACATTGGATACCAGTATAAAAGAATCTGAAATTGCCAAGCGTAGGGATATGCGTGATGTGTTAACCTTCACTATTGATCCCAAAGATGCAAAGGATTTTGATGATGCACTTTCGTTTCAAAAATTGGAAAATGGTAACTATGAAATTGGGATCCACATTGCAGATGTTTCGCATTATGTGCAACCCGATTCCATTTTGGAAGACGAAGCTTATGATCGCGCCACTTCGGTGTATTTGGTAGATCGTGTGGTTCCAATGCTTCCTGAAGTTTTATCGAACCTAGCTTGTTCCTTACGACCAAACGAAGAGAAATATACCTTTTCCGCCATTTTTGAAATGGATGACAAAGCTAAAGTAGTGAACCAATGGTTTGGAAGAACGGCTATCAATTCCAATGAGCGTTTTGCTTATGAAGAAGCACAACATGTTATTGAAACGGAACAAAATACCATTCCAAAGGAAATTTCAATAAGAGATGGTGCTTATGCTGTTTCGGATGAGATAGTGGATGCCATTCTCACGTTTGATCGATTGGCAAAAATAATGCGAACGGCTCGAATGGATGCTGGAGCCATTTCTTTTGATAAAATTGAGGTGAAGTTCAACCTTTCAGAAAATAACGAGCCTATTGGTGTATTTTTTAAAGAAGCCAAGGATGCCAATAAATTGATTGAAGAATTTATGTTGTTGGCCAATCGTAAAGTAGCAGAGTTTATCGGAAAACAGAAGAAAACATTTGTATACCGTGTGCACGATAAGCCCGATGAGGATAAATTAATGGCCTTGAATGGGGTAATTTCCAGATTTGGACATAGTCTTAACCTAAAGGATAGTAAGTCCATTAATAAGTCTTTAAATCAGTTATTGGAAGATGTAAAAGGGAAGAAAGAACAGAACCTAGTGGACACTTTGGCAATTCGGAGTATGAATAAGGCTACTTATACCACAGAAAACATTGGGCATTATGGTTTGGGTTTTGAATATTACACCCATTTTACCTCTCCAATTCGAAGATATCCCGATGTAATGGTGCATAGATTGCTCCAACATTATTTGGATAAAGAGAAAATGCCAAAGCCAGCTCCTTATGAGGAAAAGTGTAAACATTCTTCCGATATGGAAGTATTGGCGGCCAATGCAGAACGCGATTCCATAAAATACATGCAGATCAAGTTTATGGAAGATCATAAAGACCAGGAGTTCTTGGGTGTTATTTCTGGCGTAACCGAATGGGGCATTTATGTTGAGATTGTTGAGAACAAATGTGAGGGGATGATCCGAATTCGAGATATTAAGGATGATTATTACATTTTTGATGAACGCCAATATGCGATTATTGGGGAGCGTAGAAAACGTATGTATCAACTGGGGGATGAAGTATATGTAATGGTGAAAAGCACCGATTTAGTGAAACGTCATTTGGACTTTTCGTTGATTGGTAAAAAGGAATAATACTTTTTTGGAACAAAGTTTGTTATTCTATTGAGAACCAAATTTTTATAACATGAAAAAAATTACGATTGTTATAGTGTTTTTGAGTTTGCAATGCATTGTTGCTCAAGAGAATACAATTACCCAAAACCTACAAAAGTTCACAGAAATCAAAGGTTTTGATGGGATTTCCATCAATTTGATCAAATCCAGTGAAAACAAAGCTGTTATTTCTGGAGCCAATACGGATAATGTGGCCATTGTAAATAACGATGGTGTATTAAAGATCCGAATGGAAATTGTAAAGATTTTCAGTGGTTACAGAACTTATGTTGATTTGTACCACACGGAAGAATTGGTTGTGATCGATGTTAACGAAGATGCTAGAATATCTTCTGATGACACCTATAAGCAAGACATTTTGGAGCTAAAAGCGCAAGAGGGTGGTGAGTTGGAAATCAATTGCGAAGTTGACCAGTTATTGATAAAAGCAGTTTCAGGTGGAAAGATATTTTCAGGTGGATTTTCGAATACGCAAGATGTGATCATAAATACTGGAGGTGCTTATAATGGGAGGACTTTCCAAACAAAATTTACTACGATTAGCGTAAATGCCGGTGGAAATGCGGAAATTTATGCTTCCAAATATGTTAAGGCCAATGTAAAGGCAGGTGGAGAGGTTTTGGTCTATGGCGACCCCGAAAAAATGGATGAACACACTTTGTTCGGCGGAAAAATAAAAAGAGTGAATTAATAATGATTGACGACATTCAGGCAGCAATACCATTGGGCTTTTTATTGAGCTTTATGATAGGTCCTGTGTTTTTTGTTTTACTGGAAACTAGTGCAACAAAAGGATTTAGGGCAGGTGTTAGCTTGGATATCGGGGTTATTTTTGCAGATATTGTCTTCTTATTGATTGCGTACTTCAGTAGTTTTCAATTATTGGAAAATTTAAGCAATCAACCAGGGTTGTTTGTTTTTGGAGGAATGATATTGCTGGTGTATGGGATTCTCCTTTTTGTGAAAAAAGCAAAGAATAAATCAAACGTAAAGGCCTCCAAAGGGACTTATCTGGGATTGATGGTAAAGGGATTCTTATTGAATTTCATCAATATCGGGGTTCTTGCATTTTGGTTGGGTTTGATCATTGTTGTTGGACCAAGTTTGGACAACGATTCCAATAGGATGATGGTATTTTTTGGAACTGTGCTCATGGTCTATTTTGGGACTGATTTGCTTAAAATTTTATTGGCAAAACAACTAAAACGATACTTAACCCAAGAGCGTATTGTACTTATTAAAAAAGGGTTGGGGATAGTTCTGGTTCTGTGTGGAATTGTACTTATCGTAAAAGGCTTTCTTCCGAAAGAAAAGTTCGACCTACAAGAAAAAATTGAAAATATAGAGAAGCTTTAAAATAAAAAACCCAGCACTAAGTACTGGGTTTTTGAGGCATCGAGCGGATTCGAACCGCTGTACAAGCTTTTGCAGAGCTCTGCCTAGCCACTCGGCCACGATGCCATTTTGGTGTGCAAATGTACTACTTTTTTAGCTTTAGCAAAGTAATAATATCACCTTTGATTCTTAAGTATTACTGCAACACTTTCAACGTCTCCACCAATTGGTGGATTTATTTTCGCTACCTCCACTTCCACTTCAATAACTTGAGGAATTTCCTCAAAAATACGATCGCTTATTCTTTTGGCCACATGTTCCAAAAGGTTGGAACGAACGCTCATTTCTTCTTTTATGATATTGTTCAGTTGAACATAATCAACAGTTTCACTTAAATTATCAGAAATTGCAGGTTGAGAAAGATCGGCAGTAATTTCTAGGTCTACCCTATAATCACTTCCAATTAGCATTTCTTCTTTTAAACACCCATGGTTGGAGTGTATTCGAACGTTCTTTAGCCTAATTTTTCCCACGCTTTCTTTGTATGAAAGGGCAAAAGTAGCATAAAACCAGAACAATTAATACATACACCTACAATTGCTCAAGCCTTGGAATAGGTCCATACCCACAGTAAGAACATGGGTACCTGTACTGTATCCCAATATTTCATTGGTGATTATCTGATAGGAGTAGCCAAAATAGAAGTTACTTTTTTTGAATCCAGCAATTGGAGCTATGTACAATGGTGATCCAAATTGGTCATTCAAAAAACGATAGGTAACCCCTACGTAATAGTAATCCTCAAAATCGTGAAAACGGAATTTGGTATTCAAATCGGTTACGGAACGGCCATCACTTTCAAACCATTGGAAGAAAACAGAGGGTTCTACTTCCAATTTACTGTTTTTGTTTTTTGAAAAGCTATATCCAGTATACAGGTAATAGTTTCTTAGTTTGTTAGGTTCTATTTGAACAATATCGGTATTGAATTTGGACAAATCCTTGTTCAAGATATTGGCAGCATTTAAACTTAAATAGAACTTTTTATTTCGGTACAAAACGCCCAAATCAAAATTGTGATTTGTTGTTGCTTTGTCATCGGTTGGCAATTGACCATTATTGGCTTCAAACTCCTCAACATCTACCCTAAACTGGTTAAAATTGTACGATAATCCGAATGAAAGGAATATATCGTCGTAATAATCCAAGGTTAAATGGTGAGCAAATGATACCCTCGCACCCCGTTGGCGGGTATATCCATTACTATCATTATACAAAAGCATACCCAATCCAGAACGGTTCCCAATTCTGGCATCTGCTGCCAAGGTTTGCGTATCTGGTGCATCTTCTATCCCTACCCATTGTGTTAAGCCGTTTAAACGCACTTTTATATGATCTCCGATACCTGCATAGGTTGGAGACATTAAAAATGGATTATCAGCTATGTATTGCGATAATTGGGGTACTGTCAACTCTTGTCCCCTGGCACAAAGTGCCAAGGAAACAAGGAGGATAGTTGAGTATATCTTTTTTAACATGAGGTTAAAGTAGGTTAATCATTAATTGCGGTAGAGTGTAAAGTGGCCCACAAACTCTCTGTCATCACGATCACCATTTAGGCGAACTACATACCAGTAATCTCCAGTAGGTAATGGTTTACCATCGTAATTACCATCCCACCCTTTGATTTCGCGGGTCATTTCTTCCACTACTCTACCATAACGATCATAAATTTTAATTAGTACGTCAGGGAAGCCCTCAACATTGTCAGGAAGCCAAAAATCGTTAAGACCATCACCATCTGGGGTAAAGAAGTCTGGGAAGTCCACATCCATGAATTCCACATAGATTTCAGCAGTAGCCTCACATCCATTCTGATCAATAACAGTTACCGTGTAAGTATCTGTATAGTTGATGTAGAATATGTTGTCCGATCCATTGTTGATATCGTTGAAATAGAAGGTATAATCCTCTACACCACCTTCAGCGATAGCAGTGATTTGGTTAAAGCTGTTGTTCTCCAATACCAAGGTCAATGGTTCATAACCTTCAATGGTGAAATCATAAGTGGTCATACAACCATTGGCATGAGCAATAGTAACAAAGTGATCACCTGGGGTAAGGTTTGAAAAATCTGCAGTCAATTGCATATCTGCAGGATCAGTTGAATCCACTGCATACATTACATCGTCTATTATTGACTCGTTTTCAAAAACAATATCCAAGTAATTGTTCGGAATATTTCCTGTACACTCATACATTGGAGTTACCGTAGCCGCAAGATTTACACCTGGCTCGATTTCCACAATCACATTGGTTTCACAACCTTGTGCATCTCTAATAAATACTACGTGAGTTCCTGCTGCAAGATTTTGGAACAAGAACTGATCTTGTACAAAGTTTGCATCTTGGCTAGAGTTCAAGCTGGTCATATATGGTGCTGTACCTCCAGTAACTTGAATTTCAAACTCACCATCTGCGCTATCGAAACATACTTCGTGCATAATGTTGATAGCTTCTGCAGCGATTGGTTCTGGTTGAACAATTTCAAATTGGAAGGTCAAGAAACAACCGTTCACATCTTGAGCGATTACATCGTAAATACCAGGTGCCAAATCGGTAAAGGTATTTTCGGTATCGAACTGATCAAGGTTTGGTGAAATTGCGTAAAGAATTTCTCCTGTACCACCAGATACTTCAACAGTGATTGTACCGTCGTCCATTCCTGCACATGTAATATCGGTAGACTCTTCTCTTTCAATTACCAATGGAGCTGGATCAACAATGATGATTTCAGGAGACACCTCAACACAATCCTCACTGATAACTCTTACGTAGTAGCTACCTGCTGGCAACGTATTGAATGTTCCACTGGTCTGTGGTCCAGCCAATAGGTTGGTCAAAGCAGCATCACTGAACAATTCGTAATAGTAATTACCCAATCCACCAGTTGCTTGAGCAGTGATTGTTGCAGATGCTTCACCCATACAGTTGATGAATGCTGCAGAATCGTCAATGGTCAATATTAATTCTGGTATAGGATCAATGGTTACTTGGTTAGAGATTTCAGCCTCACAACCATTTGTATCACGAACATAATATTGGTATACTCCCTCTCCTACGGCTAGCGTAATTGAATTACCTGCCATTGGAGTAAAGTTGATGTTATCGGTACTGTACAAGTAAGAACCGTTTCCACCTGAAGCGGTCAATAAAATTTCTGCATCAGTGGTACAAGTCATTTCGGTAACCTGAACTAAAGAAGCAAATACTTCAGTTGGCTCGTTGATAGTTACTTGTGGAGTTTCCACACCACAGTTCCAACCATCAGTTACGGTAATGCTATAGATACCAGCACCCAATCCTGTAAAGGTATTGTTGGTTTGTTCACCTGTTGTGAATTCAATGGTAGTACCAGTTGCATCATAATAGTTCAACTGATATGCATATGAACCTTCTCCACCAGTTACGTTGATGGCCCAAACAGCAGCACTGTCATCTCCATAACAAGCCAAATCAATCGGAGCAGCATCAATATCTGCGGTGATAGGATCTGGTTCTGTTAAGGTCAATGTTCTATCTTCAAAACAACCACCATTATCGGTAACTCTTACCGTATAATCTCCAGCAGACAATCCTGTGAACACGAAACTTTGAACATCGTTCATGGTGTAAACTTCTGAAGTAGTGGTATTCGTCAATACAATATCGTATGGTGCATATCCTCCTGTTGGTGCTACCATTATTTCACCTAAATCGTTAGTACAAGTTACATTGGCGACTTCCAAAGGAGCAGCATCCAATGCTGAACTTGGCGAAATGATGGTAACTGTACCAGATGTAGATGTGCAGAAAGGAGCTTCTGTGGCCTCTACTTCAACATAATAATTGCCACCAACCAAATCAGGATGGGATATGGCCAAGGAACCAGCTGAAGCATTTCCACTTCCAGATACGATAAGCGTACCATCGGTTCTGTAAACATCATAATCATATAATCCTGGGTAACCAGAAACATCTATTGTAATTTCTCCTGCATCACCAAAACACATAGCTGGTGAAGTAGCCGTAGCAACAACATCAATGGTATCGTAGGGTGCAATGGTGTATGAAGTTATAACGTAACATCCCGTTGCATCATTAGTAGCCCTAAAGGTGTATGTTCCTGGAGCATTCAAGTCAAATGTTGCAGTGGTACCTGTAGAAGCCGTCATTGTTCCATAAGTGTTTCCAACAGGCAACAAGGCAAATGTATAGGTGTCACCAGGAATATATTCTGTAACCGTTAGGGTTACCGTTTCTGGATTCACACAAGATATAGCAACATCTTGGTTGGTAGCTACGGTGAACGTATTCAATGGTTGAATATCAATACTATTTGGATATTCACATCCATTGGCATCTCTTACAATATAGTTGATGGTTTGAACACTTCCATTATCCACAACATCAAATGTTGTAGATGAAGTAAAGGCATTTCCATTGAAGCTATAGACAAATGGAGCGGTTCCACCAGTTGGAACAACAGTCACAGTTGCTTCATTAACTGAATTACTTGGGCTACAAGAGAAATCAGTAGCAGTAGCAGTGGCCGCTAATACTGGAGGTTCTCCAATTGTAGCATCAAAGGTATCTTCACAAGCTCTGGAAGAAATTACTCTTACTCGGTAATCACCAGCTGGTAGATTATCGAATACAGGGCTCGATTGCGCAAATCGGTAAGGAGTTACCAAGTTGGACATTTGATATAATTCGTAAGTGTAAACAGGGTCAACAACGGTTGCTGGGTCAAGAACCACAGTCAAACTACCATCTGAACCGCCATTACAGCTTACATCTTCTTCAATTACATTATCGATAACAGGATCTACTTTATCATCCAATTCTTGTGTTACCACATAAGTACATGGAGTAGTAGTATCATTATCGGTTACGGTAATGGTATAAACGCCTGGTTGAACAAGTCCTGTGAATACTCCCGTAGCATTGCTATCGGTTGTAGTTCCATCAGGATAAACCAAATCAAATGTTAGGTTAGATGAACCACCAGATACATTCACGGTAATTTGTCCTCCTGGATCAACAGTACAGTCAATTGGCTTAACCACGGTTGTATTGGCAGTCATTGCATCAGAAAGAACTACTGGACCAACAGTTGTGGTACATGTCCACTGATCAGCTATCAATACCTCATAAGAACCAGCACCCAATCCTGAGAAAATGGTACTTGTTTTAGGCGAACCAACGTTCACTCCGTTTCTGATCAATTGATAAGTGTAGTTGCTTCCTTGACCACCAGTGGTTCCAACAACTTCGATTTCTCCTTGAAGGTTGGTACAGTTTTCAACATTTACTTGCAGTGAAGCTGTAATTGGCAGAGGATCGGTCAACGTAACTGTATCCACCAATTGCTCACATCCGCTTGAATCGATTACCCAAGCTTCATAAGTTCCTACGGACAATCCTGTAAAGTTAGGACTAGCCACATAGTCACCAGGGCCTGTTGGAGAAGTAGTTCCCACATAGTAGGAGTATCCACCCCATCCACCAGCTACGCCAGTAATTTGGATAATACCATCGTTACCCACACAAGTGATATCGGTTACCACAGTAGAACCTGTAATCGGTGCGGCAGGACCAGCAATATTGAATGATTCGCTGTACACACAAGCAGCACCTGGAGGGTTGGTATCAGTAACTTCGATATAATAAGTACCCGCCGCAAGACCTGAAATGGTAAAGTTTCCATCTGTGTCAGATCCTGTTGAGGTTACATCATCGGCCAAGTTGGTTGGGGTATTGTTGATATCGTAGTATAAGGTATATGTTATTGCACTTGCATAGGTAATGCTAGAAGCATCTACCAAGTTCAGTTCAACAGCGCCATTGGTATCACCATAACAAGTGATATCTGTTGTGCTGACTACCATTAAATCCAACACTTCTGGATCAGCTACTTCGTGTGAAACGGTAATGATACATCCTGTTACTGTATTTCTCACTTCAAAATTGTGAATACCAACAGACAGTCCAGTAAAACTTCCTGAAGCTTGGAAAGTTCCAGAAGGCAACTCTCTAAACTCATAGTTTGCTGGGTCTGTAACAGATGTTGTTATAGATCCAATAGCAGTAATAGTAATATCTTCACCTGTTACACAAGTGGCTACAGCATCAACTGCTACGGTTGCAGAATCCAAACTATCGAATGGTGCAATAACAGCAGTTGTAGTTCCTAAACATCCATTACTATCGTATACATTAATGGTATAATTGCCACCTGCTGTATTGGTTTCAGTGTAAACAGGGTTGCTACCTGACTGAACCACTACAGAACCAGCATCATTGATAAATTCATAGATAACATAGTTTCCGCTACCTCCTGTAATGGAAGCAGTGTCCACGGTAATTGTTGCATTGTTGGTATTGTTACCAGCAGTACAACCAAATTCAACCACTGTTGGTGCAGCAACAGCAATGGCTGCTGGCTCTCCAATAATGATATCAAAGATGTCAACAAAACAGCTGTTAGAACCAACTCCTCTTACACTATATGTACCAGCAGGAAGGTTTTCAAATGTGTTACCATTCAATACAGCACCAGCTGGCATTGGAGATAAAGTATAGGTTAATGGGTTGATACCATTATCTATTTCTGTAAGTGTAATGGTTCCATCGCTGGCACCAAAACAAGTTACATCCGTATGCGTTTCAGTGAAGCTTGGAAGCGGTGCGTCTGGCACCTCAACTGTTATGGTACGTGAACAGTTTGGTGGGGCTGTTCCCATATCAAATACAATCACATCATAACTGCCAGCAGCAGCAGCACCTGTCCAAGTAAATGGATTGGAAGGTAGCACAGCTCTAGCTTGGTCGTTAGTACCAGGCCCATCGATCATGTACTCGTAATTTCCAGATCCAGCAAAAACTTCGATTTCAATTTCTGCATTGGCCAAGGCTCCTGGCTCACAATCCAAAGCAACAGTTTGAATTGCAGTGAACTCCAATGGAGGATGTACCTCAATCACATCCGTATCAGTACAACCATTGCTGTCAATAATCGAAACATTATAGGTTCCTGGAGCTACATTGGTAAATATGCCTCCGTTGTTTTCATAGGTCGCACCTCCATCCAAAGAATAGAAAATTTGAGGCGCAGTACTTGTTGCGTTAATGGTAACAGTTATTGGTAGGGCACAGCTATCGATTACAATGCTGTCAATGGTTGGATTTGGAGTTAGTGTCAAAGGAACTGACCCAAGATTCACACCACAACCATATTGATCCTCCATAGTTACATCGTAGTTACCTGCAGGTGAGTTTGCAGGAATCTCAATAGGGTTATCAGATGTTGAAGTTATAGTCGTGAATCCAACAGGTCCAGTTACAGTGTAGGTGTACGTTCCACCTCCACCCAATGGGTTTTGAACTTGGATCAAACCAGGCTCACTACAGCTAATATCTTGTAGTACATTCAACGTACCAGAAAGAGGGTTCAATTCTGGTAAAAAGACATTTTCCGTTGCACCCACACAACTATCGTTGTTGGAACCATCTACTTCGGTAACTTCAATGTAATAATTTCCTTCAGGTAAATTGTTAACTGTAACATCTTGTTGAGGAGATGAAAATGGCACAATTCCACCACTGGTAGCCACAGATACAGGCGAACCAGAAGACATGTCATAAACAGTCCATCTCATCTGAGTTTCAAATGGAGCTTGGTTGTCGGTGATTGTATATGTGATACTACCAGTGCTTAATCCATCACAAGTTGGAGTTACTACAGAAGTAATTTCCAAAGGAACGGTAATCAAATCGTTCACGTTTACATTACTCTGACGCACACAACCACTCGTATCCCTTACATAGAAAACATAGGTTCTACCAGGAACCAAACCTGTCCATTGGTACATTCCATGACCAGCTGGCACAGTGTTTCCTAGGTTATCTGTTGTTCCACCAACTTGCCATGTTGCAGCAGTTGGATCAAAATTAGCTGGATCATCAGAGTATGCATATTCGTATGGAGCCACACCTTCGGAACCTTGAACGGTAACCTGCAATTCATTACAGTTTACAATCAAAGCTGAAATGGTAATATCCAAATCATCCAATGGGTAAGGAATAATGAAAGGCTCTAAATCTGTTTGACAAACCGTGTTGCTTGATCCATCCACAGTTCTCAATGAAGGATAAACCGTATCTCCAGGATTATATCCACGGAATTGATCAGATGACTGCCAAGTTGTACCGCCATCATCACTAAATTCGATGGTTCCAATGGTCGATGGGTAGCCTGAGAAATCAAATCCAAAATCGTTTGGTCCTACACTAGCGTCACAATTTAATGGTACTACACCTGTAACAATACCTGTTAATTCATCAGGGTTGTTGATGGTTTGTGTATCTGTAATGGTACAACCTGTTGCATCGGTTACATTAATTGTGTAATCCCCAGGCATTAGGTTGTAGTAAGTACGGCTAGAGGCCAATACGTTTGTATCGGTTTGGTTGGAAGCACCTCCATTGTCCAAATCCACAATTTCTATGGTATATGGGGCAATTCCAGAGGTAATATCCACCAAAATATTTCCAGTTCCATCATGACAGTATGGATCAGTAGGCGTTGCAACCATTGTTAATGGTACAGCAGGATTTACGGTAACTGTTTCAACATATTCACAATAAGGAGCAGTTGCCGAATTATCTCTTACGTACACATCAAAAGTACCTTCGTTACCAGCACTCACAGTGTAAACATTGGTAGTTGAGAAGGATCCAGTTGGGTCAGTCGTAGTTGGAACAAAAGCATATTGCAGAACTGGACTTCCGCCAGAAGCTGTTACGGTAATACTTCCATCAGCACAAGAAGAAACATCCACAACTTCTACGTTCGCCACCAAATCATCAACAATGGTTACGGTATCTTGAATAGAACATCCATATTGATCACGAACATCAATGGTATAGGTTCCTGCTGTTAAGCTTGAGAATGTATAGGTAGTAGCTGAGGTAGGCGTTGGGGTAATCCAAGCACCACCGTTAATACTGAACTGATAGTTTCCGTTTCCAGAAGTTACATCAACCTGAATAGTTCCGTCGTTGTTTCCACTATAACAAGCTGTTGGTGTTAAGGTGAAAGCAATGGTTGCTGGTGGAGCGATGGTAATAGGAGTTGTATCCTCGCAAAGATTTGTGTCTCTTGATCGAATCACATAATCTCCAGCAGCCAATCCAGTAAATACATTAGAAGATTGGTAAGTCGTGATTACACCACCTACAGTATCTTCCAATTGGTATTGGTATGCAGGAGTACCACCTGTTGTGGTTGCTGTTACAGTAGCACCACCGTTGGTACAAGTAAGTTCGTTGGTCACCACTGCAGTTACATCCAATACATCAGGTTGTGCTAATGTTTGGTTCAACACTACCGAACAAGCAGGGTCTCTTAGGTCTACAATGTTGATCGTATGTGCACCAGCTGCTAATCCTGAAACAGTGATAGGACTTGCAAATTGAGCCGCAGAAACAACGCCACCATCTACTTGGTAGGTATAACCTGTTGCTGGGTCAAAGTTTTCAACTTCAAAGGTGATGGTTCCATCGTTAGCACTGTTACACGTTAAATCTGTGTAAGAAGTGATGGCTCCATCAAAGGCATTTCCATCCTCAACGTTTACATTGATAGTCAAAGATTCTGTACAAACCTCAGGAGTTTGGTAGGCTTCAATATCATCAATCGCGATATCATTTCCGCCAGTAACAGCTGAATTTGTTCTAATAACAATATCTAAGTTGGTATTTGCTCCTGGATTTAGGGTTACAGAGTAGTTTTGCCAATCGTTAACACCATTGTTTTTAGGAACATTTCCTGTAGTTGTGCTCGCAATTACAGTTCCAACTCCATCAACTAATTGAATGTCGATATCTGGATCAGCTCCGCCAGTTCCATTTCTTAGCAAGTTAAATGCCCAAAGGGAAATGGTAATATCTCTGTTTGGAACTACTTCGATGCCTCTTTTGGCATAAATAATGCCATTGGCACCAACTGCGCCACCAACATTCATGGCAAGGAATCTACCATTGGCCACACCTGTATGATCATTAGGACTTAACCATGATGGGTATGGATTTACAATGGTTTGGGTCACTGAGTATTCCCCGTCTTGTATTTCAGTATTTATTGACCATCCACAAGAGTTTGCAGACCCATTTTGAGGTTCATAGCAATACGCTGGGTCTACCTCTGGAATACTGGTATTTGGTCCTGTTCCAAAGTTTTCAGAAAGAAGAATACTCGGAGAAGGAGCAATATTACTTGTATAATTTACCGTAATTGTATGGTTTCCAACAGCAACATCCGTAAACACATTGGAGGTGTTTGGAGTATTTGGTGAACCATCAATTTCATAAGTATAATCAAAATCTGTGCTACTTGGAGTTACAGTAATTGTACCCTCACCATCACACTCGTAATCTATTGAAGTAGTAGCTGTAGGAGCTTCAGGTTCTGGATCAATAGTTACAGACATTGGGAAGGTACAAAGGTTGGCATCCCTAATATAAAGGGTGTGCGTTCCTGGCAATAAATAACCAATTGAACTAGCACCGTAGGTTGAACCTCCATCAAAACTATATTCGTAAGGAGCGGTTCCTCCAATGGCATTGGTAATACGCACCTCTGCTCCCATTCCTGGATAACATTCTGCCAATGCAGTCACTGCTGCTGATGCAGAAAGCGTTAAAGGTTCAGTAATGGTATAAATTTCGGTTACCTGACAGTTGTTGGCATCTCTTACACGTACATTGTAGCTTCCTGCAGGAAGATTTACAAAAGTGTTTGAAGTTTGGTAATTGGCACCATTGTCAATACTGTACAAATATGGTCCTTCACCACCCGAAGCAGCAATGGTAATTTGAGCTTGTGATTCACCACTACAAAGAATATCAGTATTTGTAACTGAAATAACCAATGGATCATCTTGTGTGATTGTAATGTCGTAAGTAGCCTCACAATATCCAGCTGCACCGTTGTTGTCTCTTACATACACATCGTAATCCCCAGCAGAAGTAACGGTAATAGGATTTGTAGTTGAGAAGTCTCCAGCATTTGGGGTTGCTCCATTGGCCACAACTGCATACACATAATTTCCATCTCCACCAGCGGCAGTAATGGTAATATCTGTATCTGTTGCACAGGCTGTAATATTTGGAGCCGAAGCAACAACACTAAGTTCAGGGTCAATTGTGATAGAAGCTGTATCGGTACAATCATTACCATCTCTAACATCAACGGTATAGGTGCCTGGGCCTAAGTTGGTAAATACATTGTTGGTTCCGAAAGGACCTCCATTTAGACTGTATTCGTAATTTCCGTCACCACCTGATGTGATGTTTGCTGTAAGGGTCAAACCTGTAGCATCATCGTAACAAATATCGTTGGGAACAATTTCCAAAACAGGCGCAACGGCCTCATTTAAAATGAAGGTATCGGTAAACACACAACCGTTAGCATCGGTTACTGTATAAGTATAGGTTCCTCCAATGGCCAATCCACTGAATAATCCGCTAGATTGGGGTCCAGACAAAACATATCCAGCTGGGCCAGACGTAATTTCATAGGTATAACTTCCCCATCCACCATTAGCAACTATGTTCGCAGAACCATCGGCAACACAAGTAGGCTGTGCCAAGGTTACAGGAGCGGTAATGGCTGCTGGTGGAGCAGCAATGGTTACATCTGTGGTATCGGTACAGTTGGTAAGGTTATCAGTTACTGTAATGGTGTAAGTTCCTTCGGCCAAACCAGTCAAAGAAATAGTTCCGTTGGTTTCTCCTGTTCCAGAGAAAGAAGCTGGTCCTGTTACCGTATAATCGTAATCAGTATTGAAGTTGGAAACAGTGTATGCAATTTCACCATCAGTGTCACCATAACAGGTGACGTTGCTTACAACTTGACCAATCACTGAAATCTCTGTTACTGGAGCAATAGTGTAACTTTCATCATAGAAACACCCGTCACTGTCTGTTACACGGAACATATATGTTCCTGGCAACAAGTCAGCGAAAGTGGCATTGTTTCCATTGTTCACCGCACTAGCAGCTGGAGAAATAATTTCATAAGTTAAACTTGGTGAACCACCTGTTACTGTTAATGTAATGTCTGATTCGAAAGTAGGACACAAAGGATTTGTTGCCGCAAAATCGATATCGGTTGGTGGTACAAGAGGGTCAATGGTGATAGGGTTGGTATCGAATGTACATCCGTTGGCATCTCTAATCACAGCAGAGTAGGTACCATCTGTAAGACCATTAAAAGTTGGAGAGCTTACAAAGTTTACACCATCAATACTATATTCATATGGAGCAGTTCCTCCAGTTACATTTTGAATTTCAACAACACCATCTGATAAACAGCTATAGTCTTGGACTAAAACTGCACTACCATCAATTGTGGCGCCAGGAGCGGAAACGGTGTGGTACTCGAAGTAATCACAAGAGGCACTTCCTTTTCTTTGGTTGATGACCACTACATAATCGCCATCTCCCAAAGCAGGAAAATTTCCTGAAGCATTAGTGCTCAAAGCATCTGCGTAATCGTAGTTATCCTCATCAAAACCTGTAGCATCGAACAAATAATAGGTTAACTGATATCCATTACTGTTCACAAGGTTAAAAGTGATAGATCCTGTAGCATCACCATTACACAATACATCTAAAACCGTAGTTGCATTAAAATCTGCAGCAGGTCTAAACTCAATGGTCACTGTGTTGGATATATCATAACAGTCATATCTATCCACAACTACAAAGGTGTACTGTCCTGGATCGTAGATATCGAAAATTTGACTTGTCTGAAATTCAGAAGCAGGAACATCGGTAACGGATGGATAGGAAATTTGGGTGATTCCGTCTTCATCTACAAATGACCAAATAGCATACAGGTGGGGAGTTTTTCCTCCTGTTGATTCCATTTGAATATTTCCTTCACGACAGGTAATGTGTTGTGATATTCTTGCAGTCAATTCAAGATCAGCTTCATCTAAAATGGTTACTTGTTCGTTGTAAGTACAACCATCGTCGGTTGTAACCGCTACATCATAAACTCCACTATTTAGGTTTTGGAATGTATAGTTGTTGTCAGCAGAAGGCCCAAAAGTATCAACCACTGTTCCACCTGTGGAAATTTCGTAATAATATTGAGGTTCTACATCCAAAACAGAAATGGAAATCTCTCCCAATCCTGTACAGTTGGTATTTTGGGTTGTAATATCTACTTGGAAATCTCTTTGAAGAATACCGATGTTATCCAACAAAAAAACACAACCACCAGTAACACCAGCTTGTCTCATTTCTACCATGTAAGCTCCATTGGTAGAAATATCAAAACTTGGACTAGATTGGTAAGGAGTAATGATTGCTCCAGTTGATTGGTTCACCAATTGGAACTCATAGCTCAAAGGCATATTGGTAACGGTAATGTTTCCGTCTGTGTTACAAATAATGTCTCTTGAGGTGTATTGTGGATCAAGAGGGTTTTTGTAAACATTAAAATAGAACCTGGTAAAACAACCGTTTTGGTAGTTAAGGGTGATTCTGTATTGACCTGAGTCGGTAGCCAAGAAATCATTTCCTGTATCTACGGTGTCCCAAGTACATGACCCATCTGTGTTGGCACAACCATCTACCGCAGCTCCACAACTAGCCTCATCCAATTGTTCCCAAACAATGCTCAATGCATCAGGCACATTGATCTGAATCAATTCCGTATCGTTAAGACCACACAAAAAGATTTCAGGAGTTTCGCTACCATCATTTGGACATACAATGATATCTCCGTCTATGGTGTTGGATGTGTCGTTGATTAAGGCTGTAATTGGGTTGGACTGAACCGAACCGAACAATTCAACCGTAATGATTTCCATGAAATCCTTACATGGGTCAGCAACTTGTTTGTCAACTAAATAAGTTCCTGTTTCAGTTACTAAAAGGGTACTAGGGTCGTTGTCAGAATCGGTATCGGTAACCACAGTATCTGTCCCAACATCAATTTGATTGTTGCCGTTAACATCCAAATACCAAGTATAACTGTCAAAGTTATCACCAGCATCCAAAAGCACATTATCACCACACAATTGTACAGTACGGTCAAAGTTACAGGCGCTCAAGTCGTCCAACAAAAAGTTGGTGGCACCAGGTGTACCAAATCCACAACCATCAAATTCAGACACACTGGGGTCATCTGTGATTTGTGCCGAGTTTATGGCTCCTTGATAAGTGGAATAGGCCACATTTTGTATAATATCTGTACAAGCATCAATAAAATCATAACAGTTTTCTGCTACTTGAACACGCATGCGAATGGTGGCCGCTGGATCATTTTCTTCTATAATCCCATTTGGAACAGTGAATAAAACAGTTCGTGTACTTGGGTCGTAAGTATAGGTAACACCTGCAGGCATACTTATACTTGACTCATCTAAAGTAACATTGATGGGAAGGATATCCCTAATTGTATAATTGATGGCGTCATCATTACCCACGTTTTGGAACGTAAGCACATAATCCAAGTATTGACCTAGATTTACACCTTGTCCCGTAATATCGTTACCTCCAATGTCCTCAACCGTTTTGGCCAAGTTCATATGAGGTTCAATAATTTCTACATCTAAAGATGTAAAGAAGATGTCGTATTTATCTTGTGATGAAGAAGCGCGTAAAGTGGCTCCAGTTTCACTGTTTGGAATTACTGATCTACTAGGGTTTGGAATGGTAAACAAATCAACATCCCACCCTAAAGTGTTAATGCTGTTTGGGTTCCGATTGGTTTGAATCACCCCTTCATCAGTAATGTTACTGTTAAAGAAGTTGGTAGCTGGATTGGCAGCATTGGACAATGAAGTAAATGTACTATTACTATCAGCTCTAATGGACAAGCCATCACCACTAATTCTATTATCTCCTTCAAGCGCAGCTACCCCCAATTTTGCATTTACTGGGAATGGAGCAGGAAGTGTTGTAAAACCACTGAATGGAATATCAACGGTTTGACCTGATTTGATACCAGCATAACCATCAAACGTTGTGATATATTTTCCAGGATAAGTTGGGTTTTCATAAACAATAACCAAGGTCCAACCACCAGATACTCCTCCTTGAACATTATCACCAGAACTTGCCCGAACATTGGCTACAGTATATTCACCATCTGGATTGGCAAGGCCAGTAAGTATTGAGGTAACATCTTTATAACAAGCATATGGAGCATAATTACCAAAGTCTGAATCTCCCTGTCCATCGAACAAAATTTCATCAGCAGTTAAGTCTACATAGGATGCACCGGGTACTTGGAATTTAATTTGATTAAAATCTGTACTCCTATTGCTGTCGCTATAAACTGCAGACCAATATAAACCTGCATATCTGATCAAAGAACATCCTGTATCGGGTATTGCAAGGGTTGCACTACTGGAGCTGAACGTTGAAGGATCACTGTCAACATCAATGTATTGCATGTTCAACCTGTCGTTGTACTCCGAACTTGACCCCGTTAGGTTATAAGGATCCTCTGGGTCGTCTCCGCCCTCATCCCTATTCACAATATTGTTTGCTATAAATGTAAGGTCACCTCTGAGTTCATTTTCATAGCGAACATCAAAACTGTTCTTAACCTGGGAATAACCAGTATATGAAAATAGAATCGCACAAAGGGCAATACACCATTTAAGTAGTTGTTTTCTCATCGGTTAGTTGGTCTAGACTGTGGTATTAGACTTCACGCGCATGATCCACATGGAATCTTCGTATGAAGCATTGAGTTTGTTATAGTAAGAGGTCAAGGCATTTACCCAAGTTTCATGCTTCTTCAGGTACACGTACCTTAGCTTGTCATTTGGGTTAAGGAAATAGCTGGCGTTCAATCCTCTGGCATTCAATTCTTTTACAAAATTTCTTGCATTGGATGCATTATCAAACACACTTGCAATAATGTAATAGCCTTCTGGCAAACCATCTACCGCTTGTGTTTTGATCATCATTTTGTTTCCAGAACCAGCTACATTTTTAGTAAGCACACTATTGCTGTACTTGCTATTGGAGGTTGTTGGTGGGGTATATCCCGCAATTGGAGAACTGCTCCCGCTAACATTCATTACCCAGGCATCACCTTGGTATTTACCATCCATTTTATTGTGATAGGCTTTTAATGCCTCTTGTTTATTATTGAAGTCACCCAAATACACGTAGTTGAGTCCATTTTTAGGATTCACGAAGTAATCGGCGTCAATTCCTTGTGCTTTTAATTCTTCGATAAAGGCATCAACATTGTCAGGATTTCTGAAAACATTGGCAATCAAGTAGTGTCCACTTTCTACATTAGGAACAACATTGGCTTTAAATCGAGTTTTATTTCTTTTTGGAGCACTATAGGTTACATCTCTTTTAACTGGAGTTGTATTGGTGCTAGCAATAGCTTTGTCTTCTTTGGTTTCGTTAATTCTGATAACCTTTTTTGTGGCCGTAGTGTTGGACAGTCCGTGATTGGCCAATGGTTGTTTTCTTTCGGAAACCAAATCGGCAGTATCGGCGTTGGCGAAATAGAGTTGTTTTGCTTTTTCTTCCAAAGCAGGGTTTTCACCTTTGGTTTCACGTTTTACCATTTTCATTACGGTCTCAAAACGTCTTTCCAAATCTTCTCTTCTGTTTGTTTCAATGGAATCTTGACGCATTAAGAGCTCATCCAAAATGGCATCGTTTTCGGCCAATTTGTCTTTTAATTGAGAAATTTCTAGGTCTTTATCTGTAATGTTTAGGCTGTCTTGAGGAACTTCTTCTTCGTTGTATACCAAGTCTTCGTTATCTTTTTCAAGCATAACTCTGTCCTCGGTAAGGTTAGGTGTAAAGGAGTAGGCCAAAGAGATTTCGTGGGTAACCCCGAAGTTGTCGAATTCAGTGGTCAAACCTTTTTCTACGGTATATCCTAAAGAAATGTTTTTGGTAAGGTTAAAACCTAAACCTGCAGATGCGCCGTAGTAATCATCGTAACCCGCTTGAACCCACCCTAATTTTGGAAGGTCAAGAATCAAGTTTCCACCTAAAACTAGGTTGTCCTCCCCTATTCTTTTTACTCTGGCAAGCGGCATTAAACGTGCTTGCTCAAAGATGCCCACACCGTTTTCAAACTGATGGGTATATTGTAAGTGACCAGAGTAGGTTTTCTCGTTAATATCTGTAACCGATTCACTGGTTTTTAGGTTATAATCGAATAAGTTTTCTGCATAACCCCCGATATCAAAATTCCCGAACGAAAAGTTGAAACCAGGCTGAAAGCTCACCAAAGAGCTGCTTTCCAAAGTATTAAGGTATGGGTCTACCTCAACGGAATTTACACGATCTTGATTAAAGGCACTTTGGTAGTAACTAACATTGGCACCGAACGTAAAGGTGCTGTTTTCGCTCAATCGAACTCCGTAAGCGTAGTTGGCATGTACACCAAAGTTGTTAAAAAGCCCCTCTCTGTTGGTAAACAAACTAACACCAACACCGCTTCTATCACTAACTCTACCACTATAACTCAAGAAATACACCTGGTTGTTGTCATCAAAAGATACCGACTGGTTTCTATGAAACAAATTGATGTATGACTTGTCTTCCCTAACCGTTGAAAATGTTGGGTTCAACAAGAATCTGTTGAACTTCAACAAGTTTTGGGAGGGCACGTTATAGGCCACAAAGGGTTCCTCTTCCTGTCCTCTCATTCCAGAGAAGGCAAGTAGCAAGATAGTTAGTAGTAAAAGAGGTTTTTTAGTTTGCATCGCTGTTTATTTGATAACCGTAATGGTACCTTGTTTAAGGCTTCTACCACCCCGCGTGATCTTGTAATAGAAAATCATGCTTTGTTTGTTAAACGCAGTGGTGGATTGAGGCCAATTGTTTTCATAACCTGATTGGCTAAAAATTTGTTCTCCCCTCTCATTAAAAATGGTGACGAGAACATTAGGGTCTCTGGAATAGGTGTTGGGCAATACCCATAAATCGTTAATACCGTCGCCATTCGCGGTAATAACATTGGGAATTGCAAACATATCCCTGTAGGTTACAGTGATTATCTTGCTAATGGTACAAGTACCGAAGCTTGCAATCAACAAATACTCTCCCTCTTCTTGGAAGTCGTATGCGTTAGAATTTGAGATAAGATTGTTGCCAGCATCGTACCACTCATAAGAGTCAGCACCATTGGCGGTTAAGGTTTGGGAATCTCCTTCAACAAGGATGATATTTTCTGAGTTATCCAAGACCAATAAGGAATCGTCAAAGGCTTGGATTGTAATTTCGTTTGATACAACTGGACATTCGTTGGTGTCTATAACCAATTGGTAAACGCCTGGTTCACCAACAGTCAAAGCTTCTGAAGTGGAAGCAAGAGCAACCCCATCTTTTTTCCAGCTAAATGATTCATTTGTAAGGTCTTTTGTAGTACTTAACACAATGGCATCTCCCCCTTCACAGTACACCGTTCCGTTGGATGAAATGGTCAATGTTTCGTTGGAAGCCAACTTGATTTGAAGGTTGTTGGAAGTAGCATTAAAGGAATCAATAGTACCTTTTAATATATATCCCCCATTTTCTTCTTGGCTTGAAACTGTAATGGTTTTTGAGGTTTCACCTGCTAAAGGAGCCCCATCAAATTGCCATTGGTATGCGAAGGAATTTTGTAGTTCTGAGGTTACATCAGTTTTAGAACCATTGCTACCTACTGCATTGATAATAGACAGGCTCAAGGTGGCATCGGTATTTTCACAAGTGGCGTAAGAACCAATAATTTCAATAACAAATTCGAATGATTCTGGAGCAACTACGGTAGTGGTTTCAGAGCTTAGTGGGGCAGCTTCACAAGCACCACCATTATCGGTAACCTCTACATGGTACTCTCCTACACTATTGATTACCAAAGAGCTGCTGGTTGCCTCCGCAATTGCACTTCCGTTTTTAAACCATTGATAAGCTGGAGTAGTAGCTGTTGTAGCTACAGACAATGTTTTGGTCTGTGAAGGCAACAACACTATATTTTGTTCATTATTCTGTGTTACGTCAAAAGAACCTGGACTGGAAACAGTCACGGCTTCGGATAATTCTTTACACGTATTGGCACCATCTATTTCTACAGCATATGAACCTTCAAAACCATTGATACTGGCGTCAACGGTATAAGTACTGGCATCTACGGTAGGTCCGCTAACAACAGTACCATCTTTGTACCACGTATAGGTAAGTCCTAAACCAGAAACATTTGCCTCAAGTTGGTGCGTTTCACCAGGGCAAACTTCGATATTTGAGGCTCCATTGATTGCCAATCCAGAACTAGTTCCTGTACTGATTTCTATGGTATTGGATAAAGTGTTGGCCGAACCTGAGCAATCTCCATAATCCAATTCTACGTAATACATGCCTGGCTCAGAAACTGTGATGCTTTCTGATTTTTCAGCCAAAAGGGTACCACTACGGTACCAGTTGTATATGTACGTATTTGCATTTGGAATGTTATGAGGCTTAAGAGTTACTGAACCTCCACCACACAATTGAATCAAACCACCCGATGGAATGCTTCCGCTACCATTTTCACTGATCAACAACGGATAGTTGTAATCAATAAAATACATGGAAAATGGCTCAGACGCTGGACTTGTCTTGGCTGGAGAGGTGCTTCTCACTCTAAATTTGAAGTTTTCGCCACGAGTATCCGTTGGCAATGAAAACTCAAATTCAAAATCGAAAGTTCCATTTTTATCGCTTACTCGAGCCAATTCGGTTGGTGAAGCAAAGTATCCGTTCGCATCGGAAAGCTCTAAAATGAACTCATTATCGGAGCCGACCATTGGTGGATCCCATCTAAAGTTCACAAAGTATTCGTTAAAACTGCTGGAGGCACAAGCCGCTGTCCATGCAGAGTTACCTGCAAGGTTAGGGTTGTCAGCGGGAACAGGTTGATAAAGCACCTGTGCTTGAGCGCTAAAAGAACCAACAAGCACAAAGGCGATGGCCAGTACCAGAATGCTATATGTTGAACAAAGTTTTTTCATCACAGTTAGTTTTTAAGAGGTTATGGGCCAAATAGCCCTGTTAGTTTTGTGCCCCTTAATTGTAATTAGTTCAGTGAGACCCTTTTGAGGCGCCTCTTTTTCATATAGTATTCAATAACAAATATGTCTTTATTTTAGGCCAAGGGAAAGATATTGTTGTAGCCTAACCCAAAAGTGTTGTGAAATGCACTAGTTTGTATACGCGATATCGTGAAAAGTAGCTAGGAACGCGGTATTTTACTACATTTGCGCATCAAATTTTAGGTATGTCGGAAGAAGTTAAATCGTTGAATTTTATAGAGCACATCATTGAGGAGGACCTAACAAAAGGGTACAAAAAGGATGAACTTAGGTTTCGTTTTCCTCCTGAACCAAATGGCTATTTGCACATTGGTCATGCGAGTTCTATTTGCTTGAATTTTGGTTTGGGATTGCGTTACGATGCCCCTGTTAATCTAAGATTCGATGATACCAATCCTGCAAAGGAAGAAAAGGAATATGTTGATGCCATTAAGCGCGATGTTGAATGGCTTGGATTTCAATGGGATACAGAATGTTATGCATCCGACTACTTTCAACAGCTTTACGATTGGGCCGTTCAATTGATCAAGGATGGAAAAGCCTATGTAGATAGTCAAACTTCCGAGCAAATAGCCTCACAAAAAGGTACACCTACGGAACCTGGAACTGAAAGTCCATATAGAAATCGAACAGTTGAGGAAAATATGACCCTTTTTGAGGGTATGAAAAATGGTGATTTTAAAGAGGGGGAGCATGTATTGCGTGCCAAAATCAATATGGCATCTACCAATATGTTAATGCGTGATCCTGTAATGTACCGAATTTTACACAAGGCACACCATAGAACAAATACCGACTGGTGTATTTATCCTATGTACGACTGGACCCATGGGGAAAGTGATTATATAGAACAAGTCTCTCATTCCCTTTGTACACTAGAGTTTTTACCACACCGCGAACTGTATAATTGGTTTTTGGACCAATTGGTATCCTCAGACAAATTGCGCCCTAAACAGCGTGAATTTGCCCGTAGAAACTTAAGCCATACCGTAGTAAGTAAGCGAAAATTGCTTCAATTGGTTGAGAATAAAGTGGTTTCAGGTTGGGATGATCCACGTATGCCCACTATTTCTGGTTTGCGAAGAAGAGGATATACTCCTGAATCTATTAGAAATTTTGCCGATACCATTGGAATTGCGAAGCGTGAGAATGTGGTAGATGTTTCTTTGTTGGAATTTCATGTACGGGATCATTTGAATAAAGTTGCTCCAAGGGTAATGGCGGTTCTTGATCCTTTAAAGGTTGTGATAACCAATTACGAAGAAGGAGCAGAGGAGTGGTTGGATGCTGAAAACAATCCTGAAGATGAGGCTGCAGGTAACCGAAAAGTGCCATTTTCAAGAGAGATATACATTGAAAAAGAGGACTTTAGGGAAGAAGCCAACCGTAAATTCTTTAGATTAAAGTTGGGTGGTGAAGTTCGTTTAAAGAATGGATACATCATAAAAGCGGAGAGTTGTACAAAAGATGAAGACGGCAATGTGATTGAGGTGCAATGTACGTATGATCCAAAAAGTAAAAGTGGTTCTGGAACGGAAGAAAGTTTGCGTAAGGTAAAAGGGACATTGCACTGGGTTTCAATTCCGCATGCCATTACAGCCGAAGTTCGACTTTACGATCGTCTTTTTTCGGATGCTACACCAGATGGTCATAAGGAAAAGGATTTTATGGATTTCGTAAATCCTGATTCGCTACAAAAAGTTACAGGATATTTGGAGCCAAGCCTAAAAGATGTAAAAGTTGGTGACAGTTTTCAATTTCAGCGTTTGGGATATTTTAATGTGGACAAAGATTCAACAGAAGAAAATTTGGTTTTTAATCGAACAGTAACTTTAAGGGACACTTGGGCAAAATTGGAGCAAAAAAACTAATATAGTTTTTGTTTATTGTTGGCACAATTTCTTATTAATTTAACTTATTAAAAGCGCTCTCTCGGGCGCTTTTTTAGCTCATATCTTTTCTTGCCAATGTAATTGTGCCAGTTGGAACAAAAAGCTTCAACAGGAGGCTTAATTCTTAATTTTAAGTGAAAGTTTAGCTTCAGCGTTAAGGATTACCGCATATGAATCAAACTTGAAGTTCAATGAGAGGTAATTTTGAAATGAATTGCTGGAGTATGTGTCTTTTTACTAAAATTCAATGCTTCATCAATTTTCACTGAAGTTTAATTTAAAATCTAAACATTATGTCAAATAATACCGGAAATGTTTTAACCGCATTAGTAACTGGAGCAATTGTTGGAGCAGGAGTTGGAATTCTCTATGCACCAGACAAAGGAAATAAAACAAGAAAGAAAATTAAGAAATCGGCAATCAAAGCGAAAGATGATATTGCTCAGACCATCACCAACGCAAAAGATGAATTTCATCAATCAGCCGAAGCCAAAAAGATTGAGTTTGAGGCAAAGTTAGAAGATACTTTGTCGGACATGAGCTATAAGGCTGATGATATCATCGTTGCCTTGGAAAGAAAGTTGGAGGATCTAAGAGAGAAAAACGCTCAACTTCAAAAATAGAATATGGCTTTTGAAGAAATAAATGAACAGATAAAACATGCCGAGGAAAACGGTAAGGCTTATGTGAATGAGAGTTTGGACTTTTACAGACTAAAAAGTTTTAGGTCCATGATGCAGGGGATAACTGTTGCCGCCAAATTGTTTTTGGTGGGCACAGCCTTATGCTTGGCTATTCTGTTCCTTTCTTTAGCAGCAATTTTTAAAATGGGGCAAGAATTAAATAGTACAGCATTGGGTTTTTTAATCGGTGGAGGTTTTTATCTCTTCATTGGACTCTTATTTTATGTATTTAGAAAAAGAATTGAAAAACCATTGTTGAAGAAGTTTTCAGATTTCTATTTTGATGTGTTATGATACAGAAACAATACACCTCATTTGAGGAAATAGACCGCGACCTAAAAGTCTTGAAGTTGAAACGTCAAATTCGAGAAGAGAAATTAAAGTTGGCCGTTCAGAATACGAAAAAGGAACTTTATCCAGTAAATATTTTGGGAAGTCTGTCGCCAATTATTCAAAAAATTGCAATCTCGGTGGTTGCGAAAAAGTTAATCAAGAAATTTAATTGACCAGTTACCAATCAATTAAAAAGGGCCCTGATTTCAGGGCCCTTTCTTTTTTATTCTTCTTTTTTCTTGTTTTGTTGTTGCTTCATGGCCTCACCAATTTGGTTACTTGCCGTAAACGAGGCGACCATATTGTTTAGCATGTCACTACCCGCTTGAGGTGAATTTGGGAGTAAAATCAAATTGGTATTGGTTTCCTCTCCAATGGCCTGTAGCGTATCATAATGTTGGGTAACCACAATCAGCGCTGATGCTTCTTGAGAGTTAATGCCCACCTTGTTCAAAACTTCTACTGATTCTTCCAAACCACGAGCAATCTCTCTACGCTGGTCTGCAATACCCTGACCTTGAAGTCTTTTACTCTCTGCTTCAGCTTTTGCTTTTTCAACAATAAGAATACGTTGTGCATCACCTTCAAACTGAGCTGCAATTTTTTCACGTTCCGAAGCATTGATTCGGTTCATGGCCGCTTTAACCTGTGCATCAGGATCAATATCGGTTACCAAAGTTTTAATAATGTCGTACCCATAATCCAACATCGCATCTTGCAATTCTGTTTTAACCGCAATGGCGATATCA
This sequence comes from Flagellimonas zhangzhouensis, assembly GCF_900102925.1. Classification (GTDB taxonomy): domain Bacteria; phylum Bacteroidota; class Bacteroidia; order Flavobacteriales; family Flavobacteriaceae; genus Flagellimonas; species Flagellimonas zhangzhouensis. The sequence continues at coordinate 625,068 of NZ_FNKI01000001.1, forward strand.
TCTTTTTTAACGAACACATCGTCCAATTTCATTTTAGGAACTTCGGCACGAACCACATCAAAAACATAAGAAGTGATCTGATCATGAGGGTATTCCAATTTGTAAAATGCTTCGTATACTTTATCACGGATTACAACATATTGAACCGAAACTTTAAGTTTTACAAATACGTCGTCCAAGGTTTTGGTTTCAACGATGACATCCAATTGTTGAATTTTGAGGCTTAAACGACCTGCAATTCGATCTACAATTGGAATCTTCATTTGAAGACCAGAGTTACGGATACTCTGAAACCTTCCAAACCGTTCAATAACAACAGCGGTCTGTTGTTTTACGATAAAGAAGAACTTGAAAAGAATTACAAGTGCTAAAAAAAGAATAGGTATAAAAAAATAGTTGCCCATAGTGTTTAGAATTTATGTTAGAAATGGAAATTACGAAACTCTCGCACACTATAAGTCGCCATTCGTCAATTAATGTTACATATCCATCAATTGGCTAGGGTGGAAATGGCTGTTTTTATACGCTTAATACTCTCTTCTTTTCCAATAAGTTCTAAAATATCGAACAAATGAGGCCCTTTCATATCCCCAACAATAATTAAACGAAGTGGAGGCATCACTTTTCCAAAAGACAATTCTTTTTCAGAAATCCATTCTTTAACTATTGCTTCAATGTTTGCTGAAGAATAATCTGAAACACTTTCAAGAATTGTTGCTACCTCGGCCATGATTTCAGGCGTGTCTTCTTTCCACTGTTTTTTAGCAGTTTTCTCATTGTATTCGGATGGAGATTGAAAAAAGTAATCGCTTAAATCCCAGAATTCAGAAACAAAGCTTGCACGTTCTTTGATCAAACTAACTACGGTTTCAACAAAGGAAATATCAACAGCAACATTTCTTTCTTTAAGGTCTTCAGCAAAGATTAAAGCTAGTTCAGCGTCAGTTTTCTTTTGTAACCACTGCTGATTATACCAATTGTTTTTTTCTGGATCAAATCGTGCTCCTGATTTGTTAACACGCTCTAAACTAAAAGTTTGAATTAGTTCTTCAAGAGAAAATATTTCTTGTTCTGTTCCTGGATTCCAACCCAAAAGGGCCAAAAAGTTGACCACAGCTTCTGGGAAAAACCCAGATTCTTTGTAACCAACAGAAGTGTTCCAAGATAATGGAAAAACTGGGAAACCACCTTTTTCACCATCGCGTTTACTCAGTTTTCCCTTACCAACGGGTTTCATGATCAATGGTAAATGTGCAAATTGTGGAGCTTTCCAATCAAATGCATTGTAAAGTAATTGATGCAACGCCAAAGACGGTAACCATTCTTCCCCACGAATTACATGAGTGATTTCCATTAAATGATCATCTACAATATTGGCTAAATGATAGGTGGGCATACCATCACTTTTAAAAAGCACCTTATCATCTAAAATGTTGGTGTCAATTTTAATTTCTCCACGGATAATATCCTGCAAAACCAAAGTTTCATCTTGTGGAGATTTAAAACGAATCACATAATCTTCTCCAGCATCCAATTTTTGTTGCACTTCATCCGCAGATAATGAAAGGGAGTTGCTCAGCTTTAATCTATTGTGCCAATTGTATATAAATGTTTTTCCTTTTGCCTCATGGTCTTTTCTATTTGCATCTAAAGCTTCAGCAGTGTCAAAAGCATAATAGGCTTTGCCAGAATCAATCAATTCAAGAGCATATGCTTTGTATAAATGTTTGCGTTCACTTTGACGATAAGGACCACAGTTTCCCTCTTTTCCTGGTCCCTCATCAAATGGAATGTTGCACCAGTTTAATGAATCGATAATATATTGTTCAGCACCCTCCACGTATCTGTTCTGATCGGTGTCTTCAATACGAAGCAAAAAATCGCCGTTATTTTTCTTGGCAAATAGATAGTTGAACAAGGCAGTTCTTAATCCGCCAATGTGTAAAGGACCTGTTGGGCTGGGTGCAAAACGCACTCTTACTTTATCGCTCATTTCGTGTTTATTTCGCTGCAAAGATACATTGCTCATCGTGATTTGTAAAGCTGTTTTGTATCGTTGGACTATGTGGTTTTAAAACTCACTTTCAAGGTTTAACAAATAATTTTCTGCTGAATTACTCAGGATCAGGTATTTTGGTAGTACTAAACCCTCATTTTGAATCAGTACCAAGACATACTTGACAAACTAGAAGCTTTCATTAAAAAGTTCTATACCAAGCAATTGATTAAAGGATTAATGCTTTTTTTAGCTTTTGGTCTGTTGTTTTGGATAGGGGTTTTGTCCCTTGAGTATACGCTTTGGCTAAATAGCAGTTGGCGTTTTGCTCTTTTTGTGATCTTCGTTTTGGTTGAGGCATTTCTGTTGTATCGTTGGATATTGGTTCCCATATTTTACTTGTTTAAAATCAAAAATGGAATAGGGCATAAAGAAGCTTCTAAATTAATCGGTATTCATTTTAATGAGGTCGATGATAAGTTGTTGAACCTTTTGGAACTCTCAGACAGTAATGATAAATCAGATTTGCTTTTAGCAAGTATAGATCAAAGAGCATCTGAACTTAAGCCAGTTCCATTTGTAAATGCAGTGAATTTTAAGGAGAGCTTTAGTTATGCAAAATACATTGTATTGCCTGTTGTGATTCTTACTTTTATCTGGATTACGGGTGATATTATTTCTTTTTTCAATTCTCATCAACGGGTTGTGCATTACAACTTGGCTTACGAGAAACCCGCTCCGTTTTCATTTTTGGTTTTGAATAAAAGTCTAGAGGTTTTAGACGACAAGCCTTTAACCATTGAGGTGGCTATTGATGGCGATGTTCGACCCGAAAGTGTCAACATCAATTTGGATGGTGATGAGGTGGTCATGTATAAACAAGGGAGTAAGTTTATGTATACACTGGAAGCTCCAGTTACTGCTTCTTCATTTTATTTAGAAGCCAATGGCTGGACATCCAGAACCTATGAAATTAAAAGTTATAGCACACCAGGTCTCAGTAATTTTGAAATGCGATTGGACTTCCCTAATTATTTAAATAGAACGAGCGAGATAGTTACTGGAACGGGTAACACTTCCGTGCCTGAGGGAACTAGAATTATATGGAATATTGATGGTGTAAATACAGATAATATAGATTTTCATACTAGCGACACTACCTATGCAATGGGTAGGAACAAAACGACATTTTCTACCGCAAACAGAGTTTTTAATGATTTAGAATATACCCTCTCTACCTCCAATGAAAATGTTAAGGACTATGAAAAGTTAAGTTATTTGATTGATGTGGTTAAAGATGAAAAAGCCAAGGTGAAAGTGAATCAAACCTTGGATTCATTAAACCCCAATCAATCGTATTATGATGGACAAGCTGCTGATGATTATGGAATTGCTGAAATTCGATTGGTTTGTGTTGACCCATCCGATAAAAATCATCCACAAAAGTTAGTTTTAGAAAAGCCCAAGGAGACTGTTTATCAGTTTTACTATACATTTCCGTCAGGATTAGATGTTCAACAAGGCAAAAAGTATGATTTATACTTCGAAGTGGTTGATAATGACGGGGTTAGAGGTGGAAAAGTAGCTAAAAGTCAGACATTTAGCACTGTTTTCTACTCAGATGAGGATCTATTAAAGCAAAGGTTAGAGGAGAGGTCTAGTAGTTTATCAAAAGCCAATACCTCGCTTGAAAAGTCTAAGACTCAAATGGAGGAGTTAAAGCGTTTGAGCAATTCATTAAAGGAGGAAAATGCTTTAAATTTTGAGGATAGGAATTCTTTAAAGGATTTGATTCAAAAGCAGAATCAACAAGAAGAGTTCATGCAGAAGTTCACTAAGGAAATGGCAGATGGCCTTAAGAAAGATGAGTCTTCTGAAATGAATAAAATGCTTCAAGAAAGATTGAAGCGTCAAGAAATGGAAGCGCGTAAGAATGAGGAGTTGTTAAAGCAATTGGATTCTGTAGCAGATAAAATCAAGAAAGAAGATTTACAAAAACGCTTGGAAGAGCTAGGGAAGAATCAAAGTAAAAACACCCGTAGTCTCGAACAGATATTAGAACTCACTAAAAAATATTATGTAACTGAAAAGCTATCCCAATTGGCCAATGAGTTGGATGAACTTTCAAAGCGACAGGAAATACTTTCTGAATTAAAACTTGGAGAGGATTTTAGTAATAAAGAACAGGAAAAGCTAAACGCCGACTTTGAGGATATTGAGAAAGAAATAGGGCAACTTCAAAAGGATAATGCTAATCTAAAAAAGCCAATTCCACTTCAAATTGATAATGGTAAAGTACAAGATATTAAGCAAGATCAAGAAGATGCTTTAGAAGAAATTAACAAGCATCAAGGCGCTGACGAATCATCCCAGCAGGAGAAGAAGCAAAAGGCAGGTAATAATGCATCTAAGAAGCAAAAATCTGCCGCCCAAAAGATGAAGGAGTTGTCTGAAGCTATGAGTCAAAGTGGAATGAGTGGAGAGGAATCCGATGCTGAGGATGCTGAAATGCTTCGACAGGTCCTGGATAATTTGGTCCGCTTTTCTTTTAAACAAGAAGAGTTGTTCGATAAGCTCCAAACTTCGGATGTTGATATTTCTCAATTCTCCAAAACCGTTAAGGAACAACAAAACTTAAAGCGTTTGTTCGAACACGTTGATGATAGTTTGTTCGCACTTTCTTTAAGGCGTGCTGAATTATCAGAGTTTGTAAATGAACAGATTACCGAGGTATATTATAACATTGATAAATCACTTGAAAGCATTTCAGAAAATCAGATTTATCAAGGAGCTGCCTATCAACAATACGTGATAAATGCAACAAATGCTTTAGCTGATTTCCTAGCCAATGTTTTGGATAATATGCAGGAGAATATGGGTAGTGGACAAAGCAACGGAGGTGGTGAAGGTTTTCAGTTGCCAGATATAATTCAAGGGCAACAAAGTATTCAAGATAAAATGAATGGCGAAGGTCAGGGTTCCAAGGGGCAACAGTCTGGACAAAATGGAGAACAGGAGGGAGAGAATGGTGAAAATGGTCAGAGTGGTCAGGATGGTAAGAGTGGTGAAAATGGTTCCGGGCAAAATGGTAAGGGCCAACAAGAGGGTGGTGAAAATGGATCACAAGGGAATGACGGTAATGGAAATGGTCAAGGCAATGGAGGTTCAGAAATGGACCTTAATGAGGTCTATGAAATTTATAAGGAACAACAATTTTTGAGACAACAATTGGAAAAGCAGCTTGAAGATATGATAAATCAATCTGATAAGGATCTTACTAAAAAGTTGTTACAACAGATGGAAGACTTTGAGGAGGATTTATTGGAAAATGGCATAACGAATCGTTCCGTTAGTAAGGCAAATAACATTCAACACCAGTTGATGAAATTGGAGAATGCTAGTATGGAACAAGGGGAGAAAAAGGAACGTGAAAGTGAAACCAATACAAATAGATTTACAAATCCTATTACGACTAGACCTGATTTACTTAAAGAATACCAGAACGACATTGAAATTTTAAATAGACAAGCTTTACCTTTGCGGCGAAATTTTGAAAAGAAGGTAAAAGTTTATTTCAATAATGATTGAGTTTCATTTTAAATCTGACGTGTTATTAAAGGATATATCCAATTATTCCGATTGGGTAAATAGGATTTTAGAAAGTGAGGGGTATACAACAGGTCAGATTGACTATGTGTTTTGTACTGACGATTATCTTCTTGAGCTTAATTTGGAATATCTAAACCACGACACTTTAACGGATATTATCACTTTTGATTATACTGATGGAAGTGTTGTTTCAGGTGATATTTTTATTTCAACAGATAGGGTTAAGGATAATGCAAATGACTTCAATGTTGATTGGAAGATAGAGCTTTTAAGGGTCATGTCTCATGGTGTTTTGCACCTTGTTGGATATGGTGATAAATCTGCTGAGGAGAAGAAGTTGATGAGAGAGAAAGAGGATGAAAAAATTAAAATGTTCCACGTGGAACCATAGATATGTTTGATAAGGAATATGATGTTATAGTTGTAGGTGGAGGACATGCTGGTGCAGAAGCAACAGCTGCTGCTGCCAACATGGGTTCAAGCACTTTATTGGTTACCATGAACCTGCAAACTATTGGACAAATGTCTTGTAATCCTGCTATGGGTGGAATTGCAAAGGGACAAATTGTACGCGAAATAGATGCTCTTGGAGGCTATAGCGGAATCATTACGGACAAATCAGCCATTCAGTTTAAGATGCTTAATAAATCCAAAGGGCCAGCAATGTGGAGTCCAAGAGCCCAGAATGATCGTATGCGCTTTGCTGAGGAATGGCGGATGGCTTTGGAAAACACTCCGAATGCTGATTTTTACCAAGAGATGGTTTCTGGATTATTGGTTAATGGGAATAAAGTTGTAGGTGTAAAAACGAGTCTCGGAATTGAGATAAGGGCTAGGGCAGTAGTGCTAACCAATGGTACATTTTTAAATGGGCTTATTCATATTGGTGACAAACAATTTGGTGGCGGAAGAGCGGGTGAAAAGGCGGCCACTGGTATCACAGAACAGTTAGTGGATATTGGTTTTGAAAGTGGCAGAATGAAAACAGGAACACCGCCAAGAGTTGATGGCCGTTCGTTGGATTATGCTAAAATGACACCCCAACCTGGAGATGACAATCCAGAGAAGTTTTCTTATTTACCTACGCCTATTTTAAAGGTGCAACGGGATTGTCACATGACTAGGACCAGTCAACTGGTTCACGATTTATTACGTGAGGGCTTTGATAGATCACCCATGTTTAACGGTAGAATAAAAAGTATTGGCCCCAGATATTGTCCATCCATTGAGGATAAAATCAATCGTTTTGCTGATAAGGATTCGCACCAAATATTTGTAGAACCTGAGGGGTGGAATACCGTTGAAGTTTATGTAAACGGCTTCTCAACTTCACTGCCAGAGGATGTCCAATATAAAGCATTAAAATCAGTGGCTGGATTCGAAAATGTGAAGTTCTTTAGACCTGGTTATGCTATCGAATATGACTATTTTCCGCCCACACAATTAAAGCACACGCTTGAAACAAAATTAATTGATAACTTGTATTTCGCTGGTCAGATTAATGGAACAACAGGATATGAGGAAGCTGCTTCACAAGGTCTGATGGCGGGAATAAATGCCCACTTAAAAATTAATGAAAAAGAGTCTTTCATACTCAAAAGAGATGAGGCTTATATCGGAGTTTTGATTGATGATTTGATCACAAAGGGAACAGAGGAGCCGTATCGCATGTTTACTTCCAGAGCAGAATATCGTACTTTATTACGTCAAGATAATGCCGATTTAAGACTTACGCCTAAGGGTTATGAAATCGGTTTAGCCAAAGAAGAACGCCTGAAAAGGATGGAGGAGAAACAGCAAAAGTCTGAAGATTTTGTTTCATTTTTTAGAAAAACAAGCTTTAAACTAGAAGAGGTTAATCCAATTTTAATGTCTTTAGATTCTGCTTTGGTGAATCAATCCGATAAACTTTTTAAGGTGTTTTCTAGACCAAAACTAACCATGGATCATATGCTTCAATTGGAAGATGTTTCTACCTATGTAAATGATCATAATTTGGATTCTGAAGTGTTGGAGCAAACCGAAATTCAGGTTAAATATTCTGGATATATTGAAAAAGAAAAGACCAATGCGGACAAACTCCAGCGTCTAGAAAATGTCCGAATTCCAGATAATTTTGACTACTCTAAGTTGAAGTCCTTATCGTTTGAAGCACGAGAAAAATTAAAATCAATACAACCTGTAACCATATCACAGGCATCACGAATCAGTGGAGTTTCCCCTGCAGACATTAGTGTGCTTTTAGTGTATTTGGGCAGATAATTTTGTGTTCCACGTGGAACAAATGTGAGATTTAAGGTCAATTTCAACTTTGTTTTCTCGTATATTCGAGCCTGGTTATTTCAAAATTCCCTGAGAAAAACTGAATGAAAGAATACTTACAAACCAAAGATTTTTCCGTTTCTGGAGAATCATTTTCGCTTTTACATGACGAAGATTTGGACATGTTGGTGACCAGCCCTCAACCAAAGAATCTTTCTTCCTATTATGAAAGCGAGGATTATATTTCCCATACAGATGCTTCAAAATCTTTAACCGATAAATTGTATCAGTGGGTTAAAAAACTGAATCTAAAAAGCAAATGGAGTTTGGTACAACGTTTTGACAATGGATCAAAAACTGTTTTGGATATTGGTGCAGGTACCGGAGATTTTTTGGTTTATGGAAAAAACTTGGGTTTTAAAGTTCATGGAGTGGAACCCAATGAGGGGGCTAGAAATTTATCGGCAGAAAAGGGAATTCAGCTTCATTCTGAAATGAAGGAACTAGAAAATCGAAAATTTCATACCATCACACTTTGGCATGTTTTGGAACATCTTCCCAACTTGGATAAACAAATAGAAGATTTTGTTTCGTTATTGGAAGATGAAGGAACCTTAATTATCGCTGTTCCGAATTTTAAATCCTACGATTCCAAACACTATAAAACTTTTTGGGCGGCTTATGATGTGCCAAGACACCTTTGGCATTTTTCAAAATCTTCGATTGATAAGCTTTTTCAAAAACATCAAATGAAAGTCATAAAAACCAAACCCATGGTTTTTGATGCATTTTATGTTTCTATGCTTTCAGAAAAATATAAAGGAAGCGCTCTATATTTATTTAAGGCTTTTTTGATAGGACTTTGGTCAAATACAAAAGCATTGTTCTCTAAAGAGCATTCTTCTGTTATTTATGTGTTGAAACACCAGAAATAAGCGTTTTCAAGCCCTCTGCCGCACCTTTTTTACCGCGAACACCCAATACCATCAAAAATATGGGACAGACTTATTTTAAGCCTTATTTAAATTCTACATCAATAAGAACAATCTATTCAAATTTAAATCTTAAATAGATATTAATTATAATGATAAATTGTTAGCTTTCAATCCCAAAAACTTAATGGTTGTCATTTCAAAAGCTTTTCTATTTTTGCCCATTATTAAATCCTATAGAATGAAGAAATTAATCGTGTTTGCCATTGCCTTGACCGCCATGGCATGTCAACAAAATAAAATTGGTTACGTGGACAGCGTTAAGCTAATGGATGAATATCAAGAGAAAATGGATATTGAAGTCAAGTTTAAAGTTAAGGCTGATGCTATGACTAGAAAAAGGGATAGTATTTCCCAAGCGTTTCAAATGGAGCTTCAAGCATTTCAGGCAAAGGCTGAAAAAATGTCTCAAAACAGCGCTCAAGAGGAGTACGGTCAGTTACAGCAAAGAGGGCAATTTATCGGCCAACAATTGCAGCAAGAAGAACAACAATTGCAGCAAACCAGCCAGTCCCAAATGGATACCTTGGTTAAAAAGGTGAAAAAGGAAATTAAGGCATATGGAAAGGCCAACGGATACACCTATATTTTAGGTGGTGGTGATGGCGGATCTGTGCTTTATGGAGAAGATGCCAATGACCTTACAGATGCTATCCTTAAAATCTTGAACGATAAGTACGAGAATTAAAATCGGACTATTAAGAATAAAAAAGCCCACTCATTTCGAGTGGGCTTTTTTGTTTATCGATTCGTAGAAATATATACCCAGATGATAAAAAATATTTGGAGCGGTATTCGAAACCACAAATAAGCCAACCCTGGTCCGTTGGCTATTGCAGTTTGATAATTAATATGATGTGAAGCTCCGTAGATGTTTGCAGGTAAAACAACTATAAGAAAAACAATCAACACCCATGCCGTAACATTTTGATAATAAGGAAGTAACAAAAAAATTCCGATGATAATTTCCAGAACTCCAGTAAGGAAGACAAGCTGTTTTTTAAAAGGGAGAAAGGAAGGTATCATGGCTGACATTCCCTCAACATAGATGAAATGTCCCATTGCGGTAAAAACCAACATGGATGCCATTGCGATTCTACCCGCTAATCGATAATCAATATTCTTTTTAGATAATAAAAACGCAATGCAGGCAATTAAAAAGGTCCCCAAAAGCACAAAGAGTGGTTTCATTAGTTTTTTTACAAAGCTCTAACAAACAGTGATATAACACAATGAACCTAGGTTAAGAAATACGTTTTCGGATACGGCTCAAGGCCTGCGGGGTTATACCAATATAGGAGGCGATATATTTTAAGGGAATTTCACGAATCAATTCAGGTCGTTCATCAAATAGCTTCAAGTACCGTTCTTCTGCACTATCGTTCAACAGAGAAAGTTCCCTTTTGGATTTCTTAAGAAAAAGCTCCTCACTTGCTTTTCTTCCAATTAAATTTCCAATCGAGGTAGTTGTATAAACATCTTGTAAATCTTGATGACATAATCGCCATAAGATGGTATCCGTTATTGTTTCAACAACATATTCGGATGGGCTTTGGGTTAGAAAAGAATCATAGGCACTGACAAAAGCTCCGTTAAAAACAAAACCAAAAGTGAGATTTCCGTTTTCATTGGGCAAGTACAATCGAACAATACCTTTTTCAATGTAGGACAGGTAATTTTCTATACTACCTTTTTGAAGCAGTTGCGTTTTCCCAGGGAACTCATGTCGCGTTAGTTTTGATGAAAACAGTTTCCAATCTGAATCTGAGATGCCGAATTCTTCCTCAAAATAATGTCGTAATTGTTCCAAAATTATGAAAGGTTAATTCTGAGATTTTCGGTAAGATTGAAATAATAAACAACTAAATATCAATTCAATTACCGCACCACAAAGCGCAGAAACAGCGGAAGGGGCATTCAGAAAAAACAGACCAAATGCTACAAGACCCAAACACCCTCCTAAAATCCAATAGGTTTTTAGGCCATAAAGTGTGGAAAACGATAAATATCTCCCTCCAATTATAAGCAACATACCCTGAAAGAACCAAGCAGGATTCTGCAGCGAAAGAAGCAATGCCAAGGGAATGCACATCAACATAAAAATAGTTCCTTCCATGATCAATTTCCCCAATGGATTATGTTTGGAATGCTTTGCGGAAACACCCATGATCTTGGTTAAAATCAATCCCAAGGGATAAATAAGCATACCGCCAAAAAACAACGACCAAACTGCAGTTTGAGGAGCAACTAAATGGGCCACAATTGATACAGCCAACCAAACCAAACCTGATGCTAAAACACCAAAAGCGCCATTGGCATAGGCTTTACGCAAATCGGATTGTGCAACGTTTATGGAGTCAGAGTTGGATATGATTGACTCATGGGTGTTTTCGCTCATTTATAAGTTGGTTTAGAGTTCTTTACCTTTTAATTTCAATGTCTAGTTGCCTTCCTTCTTCAAAGGCTTTTTTGTCCATTCCATTGCCTACTGCCAAACCTACTGATAGGCCAATGGGAATTCCAATGCCCAAAAAGGCCATATTGCCCAAACTTGATCCCAATGCGGTTCCAATGGGTATGCCAAATACAAGCATTCCTAAAGCCATCCATTTGTTTCTAAAATGATTTATAGTAACAATTTTCAGCTTTTTCTCGAGTAATTCTAAAATACCCGACTGCTTTTTACGAATCAATTTTCTCAAAAGTTTATCGGAATCAGTTTCGGCATTGAGCTCATTAATATGCTTGTTGATGTCGAAAACAACCTCTTCAGGCAATCGTTTTTTCTTGATTTCTAGGGTCAATTGTTCAAATTGATCGTAGAGCTCTTTTGTTTTAGGGGCAAGGTCAGTTCTTTCGATAGGTTCAAGAATCATAGCTTGAAAATTTATTGCATCAAATACACCAAAAACACGGCGGGAATTAAGTACACAACAATGGTTCGGGCACCTTCATAGTCTTTGGCAACTCGTTGACCTAACAAAAGCATTAATAAAGTTACAGAAGAAAGTACCGCCCCATATAATCCGATAATACTTTCGCCATCCAAAAAGAATTGAATGACGCCAACCCCACTCATAATACCTGAAAGCATTTCCATAACCAATATAATACCCAAAAGTAGGGGGACAACACCCTTAAAAATAGATTTAGAAAAATGCCCTGTTAACCACCCCAAATTCCCTTTCCAATCCAGGATTTTATCAATTCCGCTCTGTAAAAAGGTGATGGTCAAAAAAATGAGCAATAAAATTTCTGTAGCATGTGCTAGTATCAAATCCATGAGATAAAGTATAATTTAGGCAGCCTTTGCGTGCAAAAGCCGAGTTAGTTTTATGGATAAATCTGTAAAAATGAGTTTGGAGTTACCGTTGCGTTCCACATGAAAAATAGCTTTTTCCAATTCATTCACAATCTCCAAAATATTGTTTTCATGAACAAAAGGGGCAAACTTGTTCAAGTCAAAACCCTCGATATGAATTTTGGAATACACTAGTTCATCAGCCTTGTAGTTTAAAAGCAAAGCTTGTCGCATCATGGTCAAGCAATAGTTCAGGAACTTCTTTTGTACTTCGCGTCCTGTTTTGGCCACTTCTTCGCTCCATAATATCAATTCCTGAATGGCACCTTTATTCCCTTTTGCCTTAAAGGCACTGCGAACCCATTGCACAAACCAGCGTTCAAACACCAAATCTTCCGAATCTTTGTTCAACAAATCCAATGCTTTGTTGAAATTACCATTGGCTTCCAAAGCAATGGTTTGGGATTCTGCTGGGTTGGCACCTCTTTTTAAAAGCTCATCGGAAATCACCTGTTCCGCCAAAGGGGGAAGGTTCAATATTTGGCATCGAGAACGGATCGTGTTGATGATCTGTTCTTCTTCTTCCGCGAGTAAAAGTAAAATGGTTTTTGCAGGAGGTTCTTCAATCAGTTTCAACAGTTTGTTTGCCGCAGAAACATTCATTTTTTCAGCCATCCAAACAATCAACACCTTAAATCCTCCCTCATAGGATTTTAAGGAAAGCTTCTTCACCATATCTTGGGCCTCATCCACACCAATTTGACCTTGCTTTTTCTCAATACCGATAAATCGATACCAATCAAACAAGTTGCCATAAGGTTGCTCTTTCACAAACTGACGCCATTCCTGCAAGTAATGATCACTCACGGCATGCGATTTAACTTTATCCGAATTGGAAACTGGAAAAGCAAAATGAAGATCGGGATGGGTTAGAGAATCACATTTGGTATTGCAAACTGTATTGTCACCCACATTTTCGCCACCCGAATTTCCACACAACAAATATTGGGCATAAGCAATGGCCATGGGCAATACTCCAGACCCTTCGGGACCAACAAAAAGTTGGGCATGGGCCACCCGACCTGTTTCGGCCGTGGTCACCAAATGGTTTTTAATATGCTCTAGTCCTAAAACATTTTTAAATAGCATATTTCAAAGATACATTTTTAGGTTCGTTCGCTTTGCGAAGTTTTTTGTTGGAAGTTTAAAAATAGGAAGGTTTCAGCCCAATGAAAAAGAAGGAAATCTTTACTTTTGGAAATCTATAAAGACCACACTACATGAAGACGATAGACGATTTTAATTTCGAAGGAAAAAAAGCATTGATCCGAGTTGATTTTAACGTTCCCCTGGATGGTGATTTCAACGTAACGGATACCAGTAGGATAGATGCCGCCAAACCAACCATTCTTAAGGTTTTGGAAGATGGAGGTTCAGCTGTTTTAATGAGCCATTTGGGAAGACCAAAAGGCAAGGCGAATCCAGATATGTCATTATCCCACATTTGTGAAACTGTTTCCGAAATTATCGGAGTTCAAATAAAGTTTGCTGAAAACTGTGTGGGTGCTGCTGCTGACGAAGCTGTTGCCAATTTACAAGACGGCGAAGTTTTATTATTGGAAAACCTTCGTTTTCATGATGAAGAAGAGGCTGGAGACGAAAGTTTTGCCGAAGCTTTGTCCAAACATGGAGACATTTATGTGAACGATGCCTTTGGAACTGCACACCGTGCACATGCTTCTACAACGATTGTTGCCAAGTTCTTCCCAGAAAATAAATGCTTTGGTTATTTGTTGGCCAAAGAAATCAAGGCCATCGACAAGGTGATGCAAACTGGAGAAAAACCAGTAACCGCTATTTTGGGTGGAGCCAAGGTATCTTCCAAAATCACCATTATCGAAAACATTTTGGATAAAGTCGATAACCTAATTGTTGGTGGAGGAATGACCTATACTTTCATCAAAGCGCAAGGAGGTAAAGTAGGGGATTCCATTTGTGAAGACGACAAAATGGAATTGGCCCTTGAAATTTTAAAACAGGCCGAAGCTAAAAACGTAAAGGTGTATTTGCCCGTTGATGTTTTGGCCGCTGATGATTTTAACAATGCCGCCAATACTCAATTTGTTGATGTAGATAAGATTCCTGATGGATGGCAAGGGTTGGACGCTGGTCCAAAAACCTTGGAAATCTTCAAACAAGTTATTTTGGCCTCCAAAACCATTTTGTGGAATGGTCCAGTTGGTGTTTTTGAAATGGAAAGCTTTGCCAAGGGTACTATCGCTGTTGGAAACTATATTGATGAAGCAACACAAGCTGGTGCTTTTTCACTAGTAGGTGGAGGCGACTCAGTTGCTGCGGTAAAACAATTTGGGTTTGATGACAAGGTAAGCTACGTGTCTACTGGAGGAGGAGCCATGTTGGAGAGTTTGGAGGGAAAAACCCTTCCAGGAATTGCCGCAATATTGGACTAACTATCACGTTATGAGTTATTGGGGGAGACCCCGAAAATGATTTGTTTTTCGCTTGAAATTTTATTTTTTCAAAAAAAAACGCCATTTTCGCCTGCCCCAAAATCAAATCTCTTGCGAATGAACCCAAAAAATCTAATTGCAGTCTGCACCGCGATGCTATCAGTAACCTCTTTTGTATGTGCACAACAGACAGATGCGGTTAACCCAGCTTCGCAAGATTCCACAACATCACAAGCCAACAACAAAGTGTTGGCAAATGTTGCCCCAATCAAAATTGATGGGCAGTTGGTCGCATTGACCAAATCGGAAAGCGGCACTTATCAATTACAGGATTTGGAAGAAGCTCGAAAGTACGATAGCCTTTGGCTTAAAGAGCTTTACAGCAATGCAGATTTGTTCAGTGATATGCTTTTGGAAATTCAAAATGGTCCAGAACAAGATTCGATTTTTGTAGTCGACCTTCCTACCGACACACTAAAGGCACGTTTGGCCCGAATGGATGAAAAAACACCATTTAAAGTCACTTATAATGCATCTTTAGAAAGTGTGATCAAATCGTTTTTAACAAGAAGAAGGGATTTGATGCAACGGATGATGACGGCCAGTCAATTTTATTTCCCGTTGTTCGAGCAGGAATTGGATAACCAAAATATTCCTTTAGAAATTAAATATTTGGCCATTGTGGAATCTGCCTTGAACCCCAAAGCGCGTTCTCGAGTAGGGGCAAAGGGACTTTGGCAATTTATGTATGCCACTGGAAAAATGTATGGATTGGATGTGAGCAGTTATGTGGATGAACGTCACGACCCTATTATGGCCACTAAAGCTGCCAGTAAATATTTGTCCAAATTGTATGACATTTTTGGGGATTGGGATTTGGCCTTGGCGGCATACAATTCAGGGCCTGGAAACGTGAACAAGGCTATTCGTAGATCGGGTGGGTATGAAAACTATTGGAACATTCGTCCATTTCTTCCACGTGAAACAGCGGGCTATCTTCCTGCATTTTTGGCCACCATGTACATTTTTGAATACGCCGAGGAACATGGACTTCAATATAAAAAGGCAGATAGGCCTTATTTTGACACCGATACGGTTCATGTAAAAAATCTTATCACTTTTGATCAAATCTCAAAATTGGTCAATATCAGCACCGAGGAATTGGAAATGTTGAACCCTGCCTATAAGTTGAACATTATACCTAAGGTTGAGGGGAAAAATTATGCCCTGCGTTTACCAACCACCAAAATAGGACAGTTCGTTTCCAACGAAGAAGAGATATATGCCTTTGTGAAAAAAGAGCTCGATTCTTTGGAGAAACCACTTCCCAACATGGTAACAGCTCAAGACCAAATTAGATATCGGGTAAAAAGTGGCGATTATTTAGGAAAGATTGCTGAACGTTATGGTGTGGGTGTAAGTCAAATAAAAAGATGGAATGGAATGCGAAGTAATGATCTTCGTGTTGGTCAGCGACTGACCATTTTCCCGAGAAAACCTTATGTGGCTTCAACTTCTACCAGTAGCACTTCAAAAAGTAATTCAAGTACCGCGAGTAATGCTTCAAAAGTGCATACGGTACAATCAGGAGATTCCCTTTGGACCATTTCTAAAAAATATCCAGGAGTTTCTATTGAAAATTTACGAGAATGGAACGGTATTAGTGGGAATAACCTAAAACCGGGCACAAAACTTAAATTGTGCAATTGTTCTTCGTAAATTTAGCACAAGATGAAAAAATTAGGAACACTATTATTTGCCATTGCAATTTTGGCATTGGGGGCCTGTAACCAATCAGGACCCAAAGAAAAATTTCTGCCACCCTCAACAGGGGGCATCAACTCCTTAACGGTGGTCATGGACACCGAATTGTGGAAAGGCCCTGTGGGGGATAAAATTCGAGATGAATTTGCTGCCCAAATTATTGGACTACCTCAAATAGAGCCGATTTTTACCATAATGCAATTACCTCCAAAAGTGTTTAAGGGCACAACAACCTATTCTCGATCCATTTTATACGTGGAACAAGATTCTACTTCTTTGGCACACATAAAAGATGATGCCTACGCCAAGCCACAAAAGGTAGCTGTGGTGACAGGACCTACTGAAGAGGTGTTGATCAAAAACTTGGATTCTTTGGCAAAAAGAGCTATCAAGGAGTTTAAAGCAGTTGAAATTACCGAAGCACAACATCGTTTTGAGCGTTCTTTAAGTAAGGATAAAGCTTTGGAAGAGGAATTTGGAATCAGCTTAAAGGTTCCTTCACTGTACAAAGTGGGAAAAAGGGAAGATAATTTTATTTGGATGGATATTCAGATTCCGAAGGGAACCATGAACATTATTGCCTACCAAATGCCTTGGGATTATTTTAAAAGTGATTCTACCTTGGTAGAGGACATTATGCGCATGCGTGATTCCATTGGTCAAAAATATATTCCAGGGCCAGATATGCCTGGTAAAACAACCTACATGATTACCGAAAAGGCATTTTCTCCCTATGTTTTCCCAGCTGAGATTGGTGGAAAAAAGGCAGCAGAGGTTAAAGGCGTTTGGGAAATCCACGGATATCCGATGGCTGGACCATTTCTAACCTATATTATAAACGATAAAGAGAACAATCGAAAAATGATTTTGGAAGGTTTCACATTTGCGCCTTCTACAGAAAAAAGAGATTATATGTTCGAGCTTGAAGCTATTTTGAAAACAGTTTCTTTTGAACCAGCAGAAGAACCGGTTTCAGACTAGGTTTCTGAACACATACAAATCAAAAAGCCCCAACTTTAGTTGGGGCTTTTTTTGTTTTATAAGTTATGTTTAGTCAAAAGCGAAACCAGTTGCAATCCTGTAAATAAAGGCATACAGCACTATAAAGAACATGATGAAACTAAACCAAGCGAAAATTTTAAAATACCTTTCTACAACGAAGTGGCCTATGTTCCTAAATGCATCCAAATAAATTTCCTTAACAAGTAATAGTCTTTTCATAAGTAAGATTTTAAGATTTATTGAGATGACAAAGTTTTGTTTTTGCAAATAGGAATGGAAAACAAAAGGATAAAAGACACAAAATCAACGTCTAAAATGCAATAGGAGTCCTTGAAATCCACTAAGGTATTGGATTGATCGATAAACAGCACTTTTGAAATAGATCCGTTGCCGAGCCCAATGATCGATGAAATGCACTATTGGGCAATAACCATAAAAAAACCACCTATTTAGGTGGCCTTTTTATTATTGTGAGAGAATTATAAACTCCGACCTTCGATTTAATTGGTGTTTATCAGGCGGACAATAGTTGCCATCGGAACAATTATTTAAGAGTCGCTCCTCGCCATATCCTATTGCACTTCTTATTCTTGAGGGGTCTATCCCTTGTGAGATAATATAGTTTCTAGTTGACTTCGCTCTTCTATCGGATAGGTATTTGTTATATGCTGAGTTGCCAATGGCATCAGTATGGGATTCAATTTTTATTTCCAGTTTTGGATTAGCATTCATGGCTGTTACCAATTTATCCAACTCTTTTGATGCCGATGTGTTGATTTCAAAACTGTCAAAAGCAAAGTAAACATTATTAGGTTCGAATAGTTCGAGCGCTTCCTTACTCTCATTTAGGAGTAATTGTTTTTGCAATTTATGTGAAACCTCAATATTCTCATTGTTTTGTGTAATCGCCGTTTGGGTGTTAGAATCGTACCCTTCTTTTTCGGCTTTTAAAGTATATTCTGTTGCTGGGTCCAAATTTTCAAAATGATACTGCCCGTTTTCATCAGTTTCACTTTGAGCAATTAATTTACCGTCAGAACCGATCAATGAAATGTTGGCGCCGATAAGTTTTTCATCAGAAACAAAATCGGTAACAGCTCCAGTAATTTGATTTTCGTTTGGGGTGAATTTAAAAGAGTAGATGTCATCATCTCCCTTACCCCCTTTTCGGTTAGAGGCAAAATAACCTTGAATTCCTTTTGTGTCTATAATATAAGAGAAATCGTCACGGCGACTATTAATGGGAGTACCTAAATTGACTCCTACGCTGAACACTTCTCCTGTAAACTCAGATTTGTATACATCCAAACCACCCAAGCCCATAGATCTATCAGAAGAAAAATAAAGCGCATTTGAAGCGATATAAGGAAACATCTCCTTTGCGGCAGTATTTACAGACCTTCCAAGGTTTCTGGGTTCGGAAAAGGTTCCGTTTTCGCGAATATCAACTTCATAAATGTCCGTTTGTCCAAATCCACCTGGTCTGTCCGACACAAAATACATTTTCTTACCGTCTGGACTTATAGTTGGATGTCCTGTGGAGTAGTCGTCGCTATTAAAGGGCAACTCTTTTGCAGAAGTCCATTCCCCATCAACCAAACTAGAACGATAGATTTTAAGGTGGTTGATGCCATTTTTACCTCTCCTCAGCTTTTTACCATAATTGTTACGGGTAAAATAGATGGTTTTCTGATCAGGAGAAAATGCCATCGAGGCTTCATGGTATTTGGTA
The DNA here is from genome assembly GCF_900102925.1 of Flagellimonas zhangzhouensis. GTDB lineage: Bacteria > Bacteroidota > Bacteroidia > Flavobacteriales > Flavobacteriaceae > Flagellimonas > Flagellimonas zhangzhouensis. The sequence continues at coordinate 644,197 of NZ_FNKI01000001.1, forward strand.
TTTATTTTCTTGGAGAATTTTTTGGAACCCATCAGGTCTCCGTCTTCATTCTTTTGCTTAGCAACATATAAATCAAGAAAAGGTTGGTTGGTCCATTTATATTTTCTTGTCACAAAAATGGAAGAGTCCTTCGCCGAAGAATACACAATTTCAGAATCTTTGTGGAACATGGGCGAAAAATCGGAGTACTGGGAATTTATGGCCATATTTTTAATGGTCACCAAATTGGCCCTATTGGAACCTAAAGGTTCGCTGTTTTCCAATTCCGCAAGCGGTTCATCTCTTTTTAAACGATTTAATTTAGCAATGGCAGCGGCTCTTCTATATTTTCCAGTACCCTTTAAGGTTTCGGTGAAATTTGAATAAGTGGTGTCAGAAATCTCATTTTGATACAGATCATAAAGTTCGTTGTACCATTTATAGGCTTTTTCTAGATTTCCTGTATAATAATGTGAATCCCCTGCATTGGACAACAAGGCTGAGGTATGTTTGGCCTCTGTTTTTTCCAAAACAATGTCATATATGCGAGCCGCCTCGGCATACCACATGTTATCGAAGTATAAATTCGCTTGCTCAATAAGTCTTTCCTCACTTCCAGTTTCATTTAAATCGGAATTGAAATCGCGATTTTTCAAGGTATCCAACAAAACAATCTTGGACTCTGGTTCGGAAGCATTGGAATTTGACTTCAACACAGGCTTGTTCCCGTCATGGTTTAATGACACAAGGGAAACTTCTTGGGAATAACTTGCCAAGGAAGCACTTATAATAAGTAAAAGAAATAGTCTTTTCATTAACTCTCCATCTGCTCAAACAAGAATCAAATTCTTATTTGGAGGTTAAGCATAGAGGGCCTAACGTCTTAATTTGTAAAACGAAAGTAAGTTAATGAATTGGGGAGGTTAACTTTTTGTTGTGAACGGATTATTTTGTGGCATGTATGGATGAAAATTGTGGTTGTTTGTCGAAAAGCCCACATGGTTAGGGGCATTCAACAGCCATACATTTTACAAAATCGAGGGTTTACGATTTGGATTCGTTGCTGCCGCCCTCCAATTTTTCGTCCTCTTTGGTGGCATCCTTAAATTCTTTGATTCCGCTACCAAGTCCTCTCATAAGTTCTGGTATCTTTCTTCCTCCAAAAAGCAATACAACAACCAAGACAATCAATACGATTTGCCATGGACCAAGCATACCAAGAAATATAGTTTGAGAAATCATAATGTCTAAACTTAAATTGAAAAGTAAAAGTAGTAAAAAGAACTGTAAGACGGTATCCGATTAACGAAAATTAGCATTTACTACTTCAATAATAAGGTAAAAACCTATGGCTTTTTAAAAAGCTTAACACCTTAATTAAAATCTAAGACTATCTTTGTTAATTATGGCAAAGGACAAAAAGAAAAGAAAAGAGATAAGACGCAAGCTACTGCACAAGTATCGTTTGGTGATTCTCAATGAAAGTACCTTTGAAGAAAAGATATCATTCAAACTGAACAGGCTCAATGTTTTTGTGACTGGAACTTTGTTCATTATTGTATTGATTGGTGTTACCACACTGATTATTGCCTTTACCCCACTTAGGGAATACATTCCTGGGTATTCATCCACAAAACTTAAAAGACAGGCCACAGAGCTAACGTATAAAACGGATTCGTTGGTCACTGTTTTAAATTATACCAATAAGTATTTAGATAATGTTCGTATGGTTTTGCGCGGAGATATTGAAAACAACCAGCAAAATCGTGATTCACTTTTTGAGGAATATAAATTGGACCCTTCAACAGTGGACCTAAGCCCCATTCGAGAGGATTTACTTCTGAGGGAAGAGGTTGAGTTGGAAGACAAATACAATCTTTTTGAAAGGAACATTGAGAACATGGCGACCTTGCTTTTCTCTCCAGTTGACGGTACCCTTTCACAAGGGTTTGATCAAAAAACAAAACACTATGCAGTGGATTTGGTCGCTCCCAAGGACACTCCAGTTAAAGCCATTGCAGACGGAACAGTACTATTTGCGGAGTGGACAGCAGAAACGGGATACGTAATGATTGTGGAACACCAAGACGCTTTAACCTCGGTTTACAAGCACAATGGTTCTTTGAGTAAAGCTCAAGGAGACATGGTAAAAGCAGGAGAGGTGATAGCAGCCATTGGAAATACAGGAGAATTAACAACTGGTCCACACTTACATTTTGAACTTTGGAGAAGGGGAAAACCTGTAGACCCCCAAAATTATATTGACTTCGATTAAATGTCCTTAAAAGCATTTGCCGCCAGAATCTTTGCCAAAAGAATAGCCCAAAAAACCTCTAAATGGGTCAATAGCCCTGTTGAATCGCAGGAAAAAGTATTCAAGGAGCTTATCGCTCAGGCAGCCAACACCCAATTTGGAAGAGACCACAACTTTGGGTCAATTTCATCATATAGTGATTTTGCAAAACAAGTGCCTATCCGTGATTACGAAGAATTAAAAGGATATGTGCAGCAAATCATAGATGGCAAGGAAGATGTGCTTTGGCCTGGTAAGCCCATTTATTTTGCCAAAACTTCGGGAACGACTTCTGGAGCCAAGTATATACCGATAACCAAAGAGTCCATAAAAAATCAGGTAGAAGCATCAAGAAATGCCATACTCAACTACATTCATGAAACAGGCAATGCCGATTTTGTGGACGGTAAAATGATTTTTTTGCAGGGCAGTCCCATTTTGGAAGATAAAGGAGGCATCAAACTTGGTAGACTTTCAGGGATTTCGGCTCATTATGTACCTAATTACCTTCAAAAGAATCGATTGCCCAGCTGGGAAACCAATTGCATTGAAGATTGGGAAACCAAAGTGGATAAGATTATTGAAGAAACCGAAAATGAAAACATGACGGTGATAGCTGGAATTCCATCTTGGGTGCAGATGTATTTTGAAAAGTTGAATGCCAAAACAGGAATGAAGGTTGGAAACCTATTTAAGGAGTTCCAATTGTTCATTTACGGAGGGGTTAACTATGAACCCTATCGAGCAAAATTTGAAAACCTGATTGGTAGAAAAGTGGACAGTATTGAATTATTCCCTGCCAGCGAAGGATTTTTTGCCTATCAAAATTCCCAAAAGGATAAAGGCATGCTATTGCTCTTAAATTCAGGGATATTTTATGAGTTTGTGCGAGCTGATGAGTTTTTTGATGAGGGTCCTAAGCGTTTGACCATTTCAGAAGTAGAATTGGATGTGGATTATGCTATGATAATTTCGAGCAATGCGGGATTGTGGGGGTACAACCTTGGAGATACCATTCGGTTTATTTGTAAAAAACCTTACAAAGTTGTGGTATCGGGCAGAATCAAGCATTTTATATCAGCTTTTGGTGAACATGTTATTGCTAAAGAAGTTGAAGAAGCCCTTCAATTGGCCATTGCACAGACCGATGCCTTGGTAAATGAATTTACCGTGGCGCCGCAAACAAGCCCAGAAGATGGAGAACTTCCTTATCATGAATGGTTAATTGAATTTGAAAAACAACCTTCTGATGCTAATAAGTTTTCTAGCATTATTGAAGAAAGCATGAAAAAACAAAATAGCTATTATTTTGATTTGATTGACGGCCACATTCTTCAACCTTTAAAAATTACTCTAATTAAACCCAACGGTTTTCAAGAATACATGAAATCTATTGGCAAATTTGGAGGTCAAAACAAAGTACAACGGCTTGCTAATAACCGTAAAGTGGCAGACGGGCTTCAGTCATTTAAAATTAGTTAGCTCACCAAAGAGTACTTTTCATAGGAATTCCCTTATTTTGCCTTTAGATATGATGGCAACAGAAGTAAAACAAACTACTAGGGCTCAGGAGTCCACTAATGCTATTGAGCGTTTGTACATCACCATGCGACATTTGCTTAATCGCGGATTTTATAAACCTTCGGGAGTTTCGGGCAATGCCTTGCGCAATGCTCTTTTGCTATTGCGTCCAGAAATTTATGGAACCATCGCAGAAGACAAAGCGGAACTCAATGGATTAATTTATGTTTTGGAACGACTTCCCGATGGTATCGAGGAATGCCGATACATCAATCTTACTTCGGATGAGGGTTTTGCAAAATCACACCTAAAACCCATTGTACCCCCAAAACGAAGACGCAATTGCTATCGCATCGACGATGAGCAAATGAATATTGAGATCACACGTGGTCGAAGCGATATTTATGATATTCTAACTCACCTTACTTTTTTATACATCGAATCTGGAAAGATTTGTAAGCGGGTTTTGGTGGAGGATGGAACCGCAACTATTCGTGATTGGGATAAGTTGACCGAGTTTGTGCTGAGCGAGGAAAAAACCAATGACGAAAGAGAAGTCGCCATGATTCATGCCGCCAATATTTTAGGGCGCACTTTTGATGAGGTAGTCGATATTCAGGATAAACTTAAAACTGCACAGGATCCAGACCGTTTTTTGAACTTGATCTTTTGGTTGGGCAAACTGGCCATTGAGGAGGAAACTACCAAGGAGAAAAGGACCATCACTTTCAGCCCACTATTAAGAGAGCGGTTAGGCCATCACTTACATGGCGAAAAATGGGCCACCAAAATAAAGCAGACCCTTAAGGAACATAATCTTTTACATCGTCCGCTACATATTATCAGTGCCAATATGCATAGTGTAATGAACTCTCTTTTTGCCAAAAAGGCATTATCAGAGGAATTTCCAGAAACCAATTCATTAGAGATATTTGAAGCCTTGAGTTCCGAAAAGAACAAGGCACTCAATAAAAAGGTAAAGTCACATGCTGAAAGTAATGGGATGATCTTTATAGATGATGAATCAGGGGCGAACATTGATGTACAGATATTTGATACCGCAAAGTTTGCCAATGGTAGTTGTTGTTTTGAACTTGCTGAAGGAATTTCCGAAGCGGAAAAACCCGTTATATTTGTAATGGACTATGCTTTCGGGGAGCAAGCCTATGAAACCATTGATGAATTAATGAAACCCTTAAAAGAGGATGGCAAAAACCATTTTTTAAATGTGGATTCGGCATCGATTATGGGGAAAGCAGGTATTTTGGAAGGAGGCAAAGGGGATTTGATGATTCCTTCCGCCCATATTTTTGAAGGTACGGCAGACAACTATCCGTTTCACAATGAACTTTGTGCATCAGATTTTGAAGGCAATGGCTTAAAAGTTTTGGAGGGCACCATGGTTACGGTTTTGGGGACCTCGCTTCAAAATAAGGACATACTCCAGTTTTTTTATGAATCAACATGGAATGTGATAGGCTTGGAGATGGAGGGCGTACATTACCAAAAGGCAATTCAATCAGCATCCAGAATTAGAAAAAGTATAAAAAAGGATGTAAAAGTGCGTTATGCATACTACGCATCTGACAATCCCTTGGAAACTGGAAGCACATTGGCTTCTGGTGGATTGGGAACAACAGGGGTAAAACCCACCTATTTGATAACAGACAGGATTTTAAAACAAATATTCAACACATAGAAGGGTATGGCAGACCAACCAGTAAATCAGAATAATTCAGATGAAATAGATTTGGGACAATTGTTTCAGATGATTGGAAATGCGTTCCAGAAATTCTTCAATTTTATAGCGAGTATTTTTAAAGGAATCTTCCATGTTTTCATGCTACTCCTTCTTTTTATTCAGAAGAACATAGTTATAATTGCGGCAGCCGTTATTATAGGAGGTGTCGGTGGATTTGTTTTGGATAAATTGACACCAACAAAATATGTCTCCAAGATGGTTGTGGAACCCAATTTTAATAGTGTTCAACAACTTTATAATAATATTTCATTTTATAACGACCTAGCAGAAGCTCAAGATTCTGTTGCTTTGGCCACCGCATTGAATATTACAGAGAGAGAGGCAGCTACTATAAAGGAGATTTTTACTGACTCCTATTCAGATGAAAATCAAAAAATTAAGCTGTTCGATGAATTTATTCGAGAATTGGATACAACTACAATTAAAACAATTGATTTTCAAAATTATCTCGAAAATTTTAATTCGATGGATGCCAGGTTTCATCAAATTTCTGTGATAAGCACCAACAATAGAGTTGCTAAAAAAACGCAGCCTTCGATTATCAATTCCATTTCGGTGAACGAATATTTTAAGTTACAAAAAAGAATCAACGATGAAAACTTATCTATGCAAGACACCATTTACAGAAAACAAATGGTTGAAATAGACTCTTTACAAAGCTTGTACAGAACGGTTTTAGTAAAAGAGGCGGATAAACCCATGCAAGGTACCAGTATAAATTTGGCTGAATCTGGGGAATCACAAAGTCGCGAACTGGCCCTTATTCAAGAAAAGGACGTTTTAAAAGAAAAAATGGTTGCCTTGAACAGAGAACGTGCAAATAAATCTACAATAATTAATGTCATAAGTGATTTTCCTGCGCGAGGGGTTGAGATGAAGGGTATTTTGAATAGTTACAAATTTAAGCTTCCAATTGTTTTACTATCATTGGTTTTTGGAATTTTATGGATATTGCACCTAAACAGATTTTTGAAAAAGTATAGAGAAGAATAAGACAATGGATAGAATTTTGGTATTGGGCTCTGGGGGACAATTGGGCAAGACAATAGAAGAATTTTCTGCGGAGCACTCTAATCTTAAGTTTATATTTAAAAATTCGAAAGAAATAGACATAACCGATGAAAAGAAAATAATTGATTTAATTGCAACAGGTAATTTTGATTATTGTGTTAACTGTGCGGCATACACAAATGTTGAACAGGCAGAAATAAACCCTACTCCTGCATTTAGGATTAATGCTGATGCCGTAAAAACTCTAGCTATAGCTTGTCGTTCGGAAGATGTTTCTTTGATTCAAATTTCAACTGATTATGTTTTTGATGGCACCAAAGGTTTTCCCTATACAACAGAAGACAAAACGAATCCTATCAATCAATATGGAAAATCTAAATTACTAGGGGAGGAAAATATCCGTAAAATATTACCCAACCATTTTATTATTCGAACATCATGGTTATATAGTAAGAAGTATGGGCATAATTTTTACCGCACAATTTTGAAAAAAGCCCAAGAAGGAGCTGAATTAAGAATTACAGATGAACAAATAGGGTGCCCAACCAATACAGAAACATTGACCAAGTTTATTCTTGATGAAGTAATACAAGGCAATATTAAATATGGCACATATCATGTAACGGATGATGTTCCCATGACTTGGTATGATTTTGCTAAGCAAATATTAAAGGAGAATGATCTATCAAACAGGGTCAAACTTGTTTTAGATAGGAATTATCGTACTTTCGCTCGAAGACCGAAGAACAGTGTTCTAAGTTAAAAGGTCTAAATGCAACGAAAACCCCTAAGTTAAACTTAATTTAAGTTTGTGGAAATAAAAGATAAAAAAGTTCTAATAACAGGAGGAGCAGGCTTTATTGGGTCACATGTAGTCAGAAGGTTTGTGGAAAATTATAAGGACTATCAAATTTTTAATTTGGATGCACTTACCTATGCAGGTAATCTTGAAAACTTAAAAGATGTTGAGGAAAAGGACAATTATACTTTTATAAAAGGGGACATTACCAATATTGAATTCTTAAGTGCTCTTTTCGAAATAGAAAGATTTGATGGAATAATTCATTTAGCCGCCGAATCACATGTTGATAGATCAATATCCGAACCACTAGCATTCGTTAAAACAAATGTTCTTGGAACAGTTAATTTATTGAATCTTGCCATTAAGTGTGCAAAAGAGAATCCAGATTTTCGATTTTATCATGTTAGTACAGATGAGGTTTACGGTGCATTGGGAGATACTGGTTTTTTTACAGAAACGACCCCATACAGTCCAAACTCTCCATATTCAGCTTCAAAAGCAAGTTCAGACCACTTTGTTAGAGCTTATGGAGAAACATTTGGATTACCCTTTGTGGTATCAAACTGTTCCAACAATTATGGACCCAACCATTTCCCCGAAAAATTGATACCATTGTTCATCAACAACATTATCAACAATAAGCCATTGCCCGTTTATGGGGATGGTAATTATACAAGGGATTGGCTATATGTAATAGATCATGCGAGGGCAATTGATCTAATATTTCACCATGGAAAAAATGGTGAAACCTATAATATAGGTGGATTCAATGAATGGAAGAACATTGATTTGGTAAGGTTGTTATGTGGTTTAATGGATAAAAAATTAGGCAGAAAGGTAGGCGAATCAGAAGAGTTGATCACCTATGTAAAAGACAGACCAGGGCATGACTTAAGATATGCTATTGACGCAAGTAAAATAAATAAAGAGTTGGGTTGGAAACCAACCGTAACCTTTGAGGAGGGGCTAGAAATAACCATTGATTGGTATTTTGACAACCAAAATTGGTTGGACCATGTGACTTCAGGCGATTATAAAGACTACTACAAGAAGCAATATCAATAAAGCCAGAGAAATATGAAAGGAATCATTTTGGCGGGAGGTTCGGGAACTAGATTACATCCGTTAACCTTATCCGTAAGCAAGCAGTTAATGCCAATCTACGACAAGCCAATGATTTACTACCCATTGTCGACGTTAATGTATTCAGGGATTAGGGAAATTCTAATTATTTCAACCCCCAAAGACCTTCCTCTTTTTAAGGAACTTTTAGGAAATGGCAAAAAGTATGGTTGCAGTTTCTCCTATGCAGTACAAGAAGCACCAAATGGTTTGGCAGAAGCTTTTATCATTGGAGAAAAGTTTATCGGGGAAGATAAGGTAGCTTTGATTCTTGGTGACAATATTTTTTATGGGTCAGGTTTGTCAAAACTGTTACAAGGGAACAACGATCCTGAAGGAGGTGTTATTTATGCTTATCGGGTTCACGATCCAGAGCGGTATGGCGTTGTTGAGTTTGACATAGAAGGAAAGGCTATAAGCATAGAAGAAAAACCGCTTGAACCCAAATCCAATTTTGCGGTTCCGGGCATTTATTTTTATGATAATGACGTGGTTTCAATAGCCAAAAACATTAAACCAAGTCCCAGAGGTGAACTTGAGATTACCGATATAAATAAGGAATACTTGAAGAGGGGTACCCTTAATGTAAGTATTTTGGATAGGGGAACAGCTTGGTTGGATACTGGTACCTTCCAATCCTTAATGCAAGCTTCACAGTTTGTTGAAGTTATTGAAGAAAGACAAGGTTTAAAAATCGGGGCCATTGAAGCCGCTGCTTTTGAAATGGGCTATATTAACACACGGCAATTTAAGGTTCTTGCGGAGCCACTCATGAAAAGTGGCTATGGTAAAAATCTTTTGGGAATATTGAACAATGAGAATTTATGAAAGTAACAGAAACCAAGCTTAAAGGCTGTTTTATTTTAGAGCCAAGGGTTTTTGAAGACGAACGAGGTTATTTTTTTGAAAGCTTTAATCACAAAGCATTTTGTAAGGCAATTGGGCAAGAAGTAAATTTTGTTCAAGACAATCAATCATTCTCCAATAAAGGAGTTTTAAGAGGCCTACATTTTCAAAAAGGCAAACATGCCCAAGCAAAGCTTGTTCGTGTCCTAAAAGGGAGGGTTTTGGATGTTGCAGTTGATTTGCGACAAGATTCAGAAACTTATGGACAGCATGTATCCGTTGAGTTAACAAGTGATAACAATAAACAGTTGTTTATTCCCAGAGGTTTTGCACATGGGTTTGTTGTTTTGAGTGACACTGCCAAATTTATTTACAAATGTGATAATTACTATTGCAAAATGTCTGAGGGGGGAATAAGATTTGATACTCCTGAATTAAAAATAGATTGGAAATTGGAACAAAAAGATTTGTTGCTCTCTGAAAAAGATAAGATCTTGCCAACCGCCTTACAACCATTAACATAAAAACATTATAATTTGACCTCAGCAATTTTAGACAAACAACTTTTGTTAGCTGTTCAGGCTTCCATTGAGGCTGGACAGGAGATAATGAAAATATATGATTCTGTGGATTTTGGTACGGAATTAAAGAAAGATGATTCACCTTTAACACAAGCCGACTTGGAGTCAAATAAGGTAATCATGTCCTATTTGATAAATACAGATATTCCAATTATTAGTGAGGAGAATAAAAACCTTGACTTTGACCAAAGAAAAGATTGGGAATTATGCTGGATGGTAGATCCTTTGGACGGAACCAAGGAGTTTATCAAAAGAAATGGGGAGTTTACCGTAAATATTGCATTGATAAGCAATTGTAAGCCTATTTTGGGTGTGATTTATGTTCCTGTAAGCAAAGAACTTTATTTAGGAAATGTTGCGCAAAACAAATCTTACAAAATTGTTCTAAATGATAGTCTGAGCCTTCCAAATGATATTTTCGCATCTGAATATTTATTGGAAACTACCACTAATTCGAATCAATCAGTTGTCCGTGTTGTGGGTAGTAGGTCCCATATGAACGAGGAAACCGAAAACTATATCCAACATTTAAAGGATGACGGAAAAGAAGTTGAAATAGTATCAAAGGGAAGTTCGCTAAAATTTTGTATCGTGGCAGAGGGAAAGGCAGATATTTATCCCAGAGTAGCCCCAACCATGGAATGGGATACGGCAGCGGGCCATGCGATATGTACAGCAATGGGATTGAAAGTAACAAATTGGGAAACAGGTGAAGATTTAAAGTATAATAAGGAAAACCTTTTGAACCCGTATTTCTTGGTAAAATAAATGACTCAAAAAGTATCATATAAAAGGCATTTAGCCAAAACAATTACTTGGAGGCTGGTAGGCACAATGGATACCATTCTACTTTCCTGGGCAATAACGGGGAATCCTTTTACGGGATTGAAAATCGGATTTGCCGAAGTAGTCACCAAAATGACACTCTATTATTTTCATGAGAGAGTTTGGTTAAAAATTGATATTGAGGAAAGTAGAAAAAGACACATTATAAAAACAATTACTTGGAGGATATTAGGCACTTTGGATACCATTGTCCTTTCATGGTTTATTTCTGGAAACCCTTTAACAGGATTGAAAATTGGATTTGCTGAGGTTATTACCAAAATGATATTATATTATTTTCATGAGCGTTCTTGGTATAAGATCAATTATGGACTTGATAAAAGAAATAGAGCAAGGAAATGGAAGAGAACATCATAAAACATAATTATAAAATTGGAATTGAGGATAGAAGAAAGGCCAATGGTCACTCTTCATTCCTTATATTTTTTACTGGTCTTTCAGGTTCGGGTAAATCCACTATCGCCAATGCTCTTGAACAAAAGTTGGTGGAGGAAAACATTAAAACCTATACCCTTGATGGCGATAATGTTAGAAAAGGAATCAATAAGGATTTAAGTTTTTCCCCTGAAGATCGTTCAGAAAATAATAGAAGAATCGGTGAAGTGGCCAATTTGTTTGTGGATGCAGGATTAGTGGTGTTGGCCGCGTTTGTAGCCCCATATGAAAAGGATAGAAACCTGATCAAAAAAGCGGTGGGTGAAGAAAACTATATCGAGGTTTTTGTAAATACAAGCTTGGAAGAATGCGAAAGGAGAGATGTGAAAGGTCTGTACAAGAAGGCAAGAAAAGGAGAAATAAAGGATATGACAGGTATTTCCAGTCCATATGAAGTACCTTTACATCCAGATATTACGCTTACGGAAATGGAGTCCGTAAAAGAGGCGGTAAATAGAATTTATGAATTGATTCGACCCAAATTACAATTGTAATGAGTAAATATTATTTAAACTATTTAGATGAGTTAGAGTCTGAGGCCATTTATGTTCTTAGAGAAGTATGGGCCCAGTTCCAAAACCCTGTGATCTTATTTTCTGGCGGTAAGGATTCCATCGTAGTGACACATTTGGCCAGAAAGGCATTTTATCCAAGTAAGATTCCCTTTGCTTTAATGCACGTGGACACAGGGCACAACTTTCCAGAAACCATTAAATTTAGGGATGACCTAATTGATAGTTTAGGAGTTAGACTTATCGTTGGTTCCGTACAAGAATCCATTGATCAGGGAAGAGTGGCTGAAGAAAAAGGAAAGAACGCCACCAGAAATGCGCTTCAAATAACCACACTGTTGGATGCCATTGAATCAAACAAAGTGGATTGCGCAATTGGTGGAGGTAGAAGGGATGAGGAAAAAGCCAGAGCCAAAGAGCGATTTTTTTCACACCGTGATGATTTTGGACAATGGGATCCAAAAAACCAACGTCCAGAATTGTGGAACCTTTTCAATGGCAAACAATTTGAAGGGGAACATTTCCGTGTTTTCCCTATCAGTAACTGGACAGAGATGGATGTTTGGAACTATATTAAAAGAGAAAACATCGCCATCCCATCACTTTACTTTGCCCATGAAAGGGAAGTGGTTTGGAGAAGCAATTCATGGATTCCCAACTCCGAATTTTTAAAATTGGATGAGGGCGAGGAAGTATTGACAAAAAAAATAAGGTTCAGAACACTTGGTGACATTACCATTACGGGTGGCATAGAATCAGATGCAGATACCGTGGAAAAAATTGCACAGGAAGTATCGGCAATGAGACAGACCGAACGAGGAAACAGAAGCGATGATAAGCGTTCTGAAACGGCTATGGAAGACAGAAAAAAACAGGGATATTTTTAGAAAAGATATGATAGATAACAATCAACTTTTAAGATTTACCACGGCAGGTAGTGTCGATGACGGAAAAAGCACTTTGATCGGACGTTTGTTATATGATTCAAAATCCATTTTTGAAGACCAACTTGAAGCTATAGAAACAACTAGTAAGAAAAAGGGTCATGTAGGTGTGGATTTGGCGCTGTTCACAGATGGTCTAAGGGACGAAAGAGAACAGGGCATCACTATTGATGTAGCATATAGATACTTCACAACACCAAAGAGAAAATTTATTATTGCAGACACCCCAGGGCATATTCAATATACCCGTAACATGGTTACAGGAGCTTCAACTGCCAATGCAGCCATTATTTTGGTAGATGCAAGACACGGCGTAATTGAGCAAACCAAAAGACACGCTTTTATAGCTTCCTTATTGCAAATACCCCATGTGATCGTTTGTATTAACAAAATGGACCTTGTAGATTTTAGTGAAGAGGCATATAATAAAGTAATCGGTCAGTTTGAAGAGTTTTCTTCAAAACTGCTCGTAAAAGATGTTCGATTTATTCCCATCAGCGCCCTTTTAGGTGACAATGTAGTTAACCGTTCTGAAAATATGGATTGGTACCAAGGAGCTCCACTTTTGCACACCTTGGAGACCATGCACATTAGTAGCGACACTAATAAAGTGGATGCGAGATTCCCTGTACAAACGGTTTTAAGGCCTCAAAGCGAAGAGTTCAGAGATTATAGGGGTTATGCAGGTCGAATGGCCAGCGGTGTACTTAGAAAAGGGGATGAGATTACCATAATGCCTTCTGGTTTTACCTCCAAAATTAAATCTATAGACACATTTTCAGGAGAGGTAGAAGAGGCATTTGCTCCTATGTCGGTTTCCATCACACTTGAGGATGACATAGATATTAGTAGGGGAGATATGATTGTACGCTCCAATAACAAACCGGAAGCTCAACAAGACATTGAAGTAATGCTATGTTGGTTAAATAATAGTCCAGCAAAACCAAGAGCTAAATATTCAATAAAGCACACTTCTAACGAACAAAAGGCGATGATCAAGGAGGTGATGTACAAAATAGACATCAATACCTTGAACCGTAATTCAGAAGACATGGAAATGTCCATGAATGATATTTGTAAGGTAAAGATAAGAACTACTAAACCTTTAATGGTCGACTCTTATAGGGAAAATAGGACCACGGGCAGTATTATTTTAATTGATGATGCGACTAATGAGACAGTTGCGGCAGGAATGGTAGTTTAGGTATGAAAAGAATTTCCTAGACTTATATTCTATGTTTTTGGTTTTTTAATAAAAACCAATTAAGGTTATCCTAAATCTTCAATAATTGTATCATTCTACATAATTTAGAGCTTTAACTTTGTTTTTTTGATAAAAAATATCCAAAATAAGCTAGAGACCGATAAAAATTTAAAAGAACTTTTGTCCGGAAGCACAGTTACATTTGTAATTAGAATTTTTGGTCTTATTCTAAGTTATCTTGTGGTGTTTATTGTATCTAAAAAATTTGATGCTGAAGGAACAGGAATCTATACGTTGACCTTAAGCTTTTTGGAAATTATATCAATTCTGGGCACTATTGGATTAAATGTTGCGGTTTTAAGGTATGTAGGACAATTTAATACAGTTTCAAGTGAACCGTCAATTTTAAAACTATTAGTGAAAAATGTCTATAAAGTCGTCTTTCCATTCTCGATACTCTTAGCAATCGTAATATACTTTAATTCAGATTATATAGCAACCAATATTTTTGGCAATTCTACATATAAAAATGCATTGAAAATCTGTGCCGTTGTAACACCGTTTTATTCAATAAACCTTGTAAATGTGGAATACATAAGAGGTCTTAAGATATTGAGAATATCAGAGTTCTTGAGGAGTATTAATAGACCATTTCTGGTAATATTAGTTGTTTTGATCTTAGGCAAGGACAAGTTAAATCCCGTTTATGGCTTGGTCATTGCTGGCATTTCTGGGTATATTTTATCCACTTATTTCATTTACAATAAGTTAAGAAAAATTAAATCAACAAAAGCACAAATCAATGAATTAAACATTGGTAAATTACTAAAAACATCCACACCAATGTTAATTACTAGTTTATTTACATTTTTGTTGATTAATGCGGCTACTTTTTTTATTGAAGCCTATTCAACATCAGATCAGGTGGGAATATTTAATGTTTGCCTGCGAATAGCCAATTTGGTAAGTTTGATCTTAATAGTGGTTAATACAATAGCCGCTCCTAAGATTTCCGAATTGTTTTGGGCTAAAAATTTTAAAGGATTAGATAAGTTTATTCAGCAGGCTTCTAAAATGATTTTCTGGATAAGTCTAGTTTCAATTTTGGTTGTTATTACATTTTCAAATTTCATTTTAGGAGTTTTTGGCAATGATTTTAAATCAGGTGTTACGACGCTTGTTTATTTAGCAATTGGACAAGCAATAAATACGATATCAGGCCCTGCTGGACTTTTTCTAAATATGAGTGGCAACCAAAAAACACTCCGAAATATCATGGCTATTACTACAATTTTTGTGTTAGTCGGATATGCCGTGTTGGTGCCTGACCAAGGAATAGTAGGAGCAGCAATTGTTGGTATGGTTGGTTCATTTATAATCAATGTCTTTTCTGTGTTTTATGTATATAAAAAATACAAAATTTTAACTGTTTATAGATTTTGGAATTTTCATGGTACTAGGTAAAATAATTAGAAAAATTAAGAATAGGGCAAGTACTTTGACAAATAGGATATATTATTATCCATATTTAACTTGTAGCGGAGCAAACATAATACAAGAAAGGGTCCATATTCGAGACTTTAATGTAAAAAACAAAAGGTTATCGATATTACTGGCTAATAGTGCTAAAATTTACCATGATGTAATTTTGCAGGGCTCTGGGAAGATCTTGTTGGGAGAGAATAGTTTTATAGGATCATTTTCGGTTATTGGTTCAAATGAATCCATTAGTATAGGTAAAAATGTTATGATTGCTCAATCTGTCTCTATCAGGGATACAGACCATAATTTTGAAGATTTAAGTAAACCCATGATATCTCAAGGGATTATCACTAAAAAAGTGGAGATAAAAGACAATGTTTGGATTGGATATGGCGCGGTAATTACCAAAGGTGTTATAATTGAAGAAGGAGCAATAATTGGAGCAAACGCAGTGGTAACCAAAAACGTGCCCAAAAATGCAATTGTGGGAGGTGTTCCCGCAAAAATTATAAAATATAGAGAATAATGAAGGTAAATTTTTTCTGTATTGGCGCGCAAAAAGCCGGAACTACACTGCTTCATGATATACTTATACAGCACCCTGATATTTATTTACCCCCAGATAAGGAAGCACATTTTTTTGATGTGAATGAAAGATATGAAAAAGGACTTGACTATTTTGAAACTTTTTTCTCAACATATTCTGGACAAAAAAGAATAGGTAATATTAATCCAAATCTTCAGGTTGAAAATAGGTCCATTGATCGTATCATTGATTCTTATGGCAATAAAGAGGTTAAGATAATATTTATCCTTAGGGATCCAGTTAAACGCATGTATTCTCATTATTTAATGAGTAAAAAAAGGGGGTATGAGAAATTAACCTTTCAAGAAGCATTAAATCAAGAAAGTCACAGAATTAAAAACCCCAAAAACTATAAAAAATATTATACTAACGAATTAGGACATTTTGAGAAAGACCACCTAGGATATTCATTAAGAAGCCATTATTTAAAGACATTAAAGCATTTGCATCAACGTATTCCCCAAAAAAACATAAAAGTGGTTTTTTTTGAAGAGTTTCTTGGGGATAAACAAAATACAATTACTGACCTATTAAATTTTATTGAGGTAGATAATAATTTTGAATTTGATTTATCAATCAAAAGTAATCCTGCACAAAAGTCAAAATCAATTTTAGTTTCAAAATTCTTGATAACCTCCTCTCCTTTAAAAAGTGTTTTAAAAAAGATAACCCCTACTTGGATTAGGCTTCGAATCAAAAATTTTGTAAAAAAAATAAATTTAAAAGAACTTTCTGAAGAAGAAAAAAAACTTTCCCCTTTTATATACTCATCATTAAGAAAGGAGTTCGATAGTGAAGTTGAGGAATTGGAGAAATTTTTAAACAGAAGAATTGATTTTTGGGAGTATTAGAATATATTAAAAAGGAATTCCTAACGGGTCAATTCAAAGATCCCAATCACAATTAGGGATTTGTTTTTTAAAAGCTTAAAAAAGAATATAGACTGAAAGTTACCGTCCTCATAGTAAATTATAACAATTGGCAAGATACCATAGAATGTTTAGAAAGCGTTTTAAAGTCTAAATATTCACCGATCGATATTGTGGTAGTAGACAATTCACCTAGTTTCGATTCTATTAAAAATTTGGAATCCTGGGCAGAAGGTAATGTCAAAGTGGAAAGGACCAATTTTTCTTCATTGGTATTCCCGGAGAATAATAAGCCATTAAAATATCTTTCTATAAGTGACACTGAATATTGGCAAAAATCACAGAATGACGATTATGATGTGATTTTTGTTAAGGCAGGCAAAAATGAGGGTTTTGCTGCGGCCAACAATGTGGTTTTAAAGACTAAATTGGACAGATCTGGCCAAGAAGAATTACTTTTTTTGCTCAATAATGATACGGTCATCCCTCCGGACCTTATTACAAAATTGGCATCAAAATATGTTGAACATGACTATGGGGTTGTTGGATGTGTCTTGTTGGAATATTCAAAACCCGACATTGTGCAATCTGTAGGAGGGTTATACAATAAATATTTTGGTATTACCACTCAAGCCTTGGAGGGTATAAAAATCAACGAATTGGGTCTTGAAAAGGCACATATTGATTATCCTGTTGGGGCGGCTATGTTTCTTTCTATCAAGGTGCTAAAGCAAATAGGTCTTTTGGAAGAAAAATATTTTCTTTATTATGAAGAATTGGATTGGGTACAAAGAGGAAAGGTGACATATTCTACGACCTATTTTGAAGATTGTTTTGTGTATCATAAGGGAGGGGTAAGTATAGGGTCTAATCACAAAAGTTTTATAGCGGACAAATACTCTCTAATAAACAGGATTAATTTCGCTAAAAAGTATAATAGGACTTATCTGACAACCACATATTTAGGAGTGTTTTTTTCTATCTTTAAAAGATTTTTGTTTTTAAAATTTAAGCGTGGTGCAAGTCTTTTTTATGAAGTCTTAAAGATAAACCCTAATAAGTTTTGATACATAGTAACTAGATTTGATTGAGCTACTTTAAGACATATCCCTTTCCTATGACAAAAAAAGTAACCTTAAATCTTGGTCGTATATTTACTCTGTTTTTGCTTTTTTTGCCATTTACCCAGGCCCTGACCGTTAATGTTGGGTTCCCTCTTAAAATTTCTGAGTTACTTTTAATTCTATTGATTATTGTTTCAATTGCAAAAGTAAAAGTGGGCAAGGTGAATGTGAAGCAAGGCGCAAACAACCTTATTATTCTGTTTTTAGTATGGGCCACTTTTTCATTTTTAATTAACTTATTTTGGCAATACCCATATCCCCTAAAAGAAATCCCTACTCGAATGGGAAGTCTAAAGCTTGATAGTATATTACGTTTATTATATGTCTGGTTGTCTGTATTTGCCTATTTTATTTCTCAAAAGTATTTTAAAATATTTCCTAAAGCTTTGGGGTATTGGGTCACTGGGGCCGTTATTGCGAGCGTATATGCATGGCACCTTTTTGTTTTCTCAAGTTTAAACTTGCCTTATATTAAATTGTTCGGGATGGATGAAGTACCTCAAAACATTAATGGGGTAATTAGATGCGGTACTTTTAAGGAGGGTAATTTTTTTGGATTGTATTTAATACTTTCAGGGGTAATTGCCTTGCATTTAAACAGAACTAAGACAGCCACTTTTTTGTTGATATCCACAATTACGACATTATCAACGATGACTTATGTTAGTGTATTTGTTTTTTTGCTTTTCATTTCCAGAAGAGTTTTCCTCAAAAAGAAAGTGCTTAAATACGCTTTAATTTTATCGCCGTTCATTCTAATTTCTACTGCAATATTTATTCAGTCATCAATTTTTCAAGAGCGGATTTATGCAAAACTCGCTAAACCTTCCAATGAATTGTCCCCAAGTAATTTTTCAAAGGTAGACAGGGTGATTTCAGCCCGAATTGCATTTTATGAAGGTTTGGACAATCCAATATTTGGAGTTGGTCCATATAATTATGCTCTGCATTATGATGAGCATAACGATTTTGAAAGCTTCATTACCAACAATACAGAATTTTCATTGAAATACTTTAAAAGAGAAAATAAAAGGGCTATCCCAAACAATGTTTATTTGGAGGTTTGGTCGGAATATGGTATTGTTGGTTTTTTGATATTTGTTAGCTTTCTTTTGTTATTACTTTTAAAATCTTTTAAAGCAAGAAATGATATGCTTACTGGGGGGGTCTTGGCACTTTTGGTGTCATTCAATGCATTTCCTTCTTTTATAGTGTTGTTTATTTGGGTGTTTTTGGCGCTAGTAAATTCTAGGACTTCTTTTAACGTAAATGAAAATGAAATATCTGTACGGGAAAAATAATATTCTTATTTATTCTGTTGCTTTACTTCCATTACTATCACTAAAAATGGTTAGTGTTAGTATTATACTGTTTGTTTTAGGTGCATGTTTGGGATATGAAAAACATAAAGTGGGTGCAAGTGAAGTGAAGTTGATATTGGTATTTTCCACCCTTTTTTTTTTATACATCATCTCATTAATTTGGACAGATGATTTTGCGGTTGGCCTCAAACAAATAGAAAAGAAAATGTCTTTTCTTATATTTCCTACAACCCTATTTTTATTAAAACCATTTAAATCTTTTAGGAATATAAATACCTTTATAAAGGTCTATTTAATTTCTTGTGCAATTAGTTCATGTATTATCCTTTTATACATTGGATTTAATTTGAATGAAATCCTACAAAGCAACAGCAATTATGTTTTCAGCATAAAACTAAGACAGGCCATAAATTCGGCACCCTTTATAGGCGAACATCCAATATATTTTTCTCTTTTGTTGGCTGTTTCGGTTCTTTTATTGATTTATAACAGGTTTTCTGGCTGGGCAATCAATGCATTACTGTTTTCTATATATGGAACAACCTTATTAATAGCGAGTTCCCGCGGCGTAATTTTAGGGCTCTTTGTGGTTATGATATTGATTGTTTTTCAAAACATTAAGTCAAGAAATAAACGATATGCTGTTTTGACTCTTTTATTTATTATGTGTTTTAGCTCATATTTATTACCGCCCATTAAAGCTAGGGTTAATGAAATTATTTTCACAAAGCATTTATTCCCCAAAGGCTTACATTATAACTCTTTTAACCTTAGAATGGGGATTTACAGTTGTTCCTTTGACATAATAAAAGATGCACCAATTTATGGTTATGGCCCTGCAGATGTTCAAGATAGACTAGATGCTTGTTATGAGACTAAATTTGAAACTCCAGCATATGCACAACAGATATATAACACGCATAATCAGTATTTGGATTATTTAGCATCCTTCGGCATTTTGGGATTTGTATTAATTATTTGTTGTTTTGCCTATTTTATAAAGATATCCCTTGGAGCAAAGACCAATATGTATTTTAATTTTTTAATTTTATTTTTCTTGGTACTATTAACTGAAAATCTTTTGTCAAGGAATACAGGGATAGTTCTATTTGCAGCCTTCAATTCTCTTTTAGCCTTTACCATTTTGTATAAAAGCAAGTTTTTAAATACATAATCATTGAGTTCAAAAATAAAATATTGGAAAAAAAAAGTATTTTAATAGTTGGAACCAGAAGAGCAGGCACCACATTTATTGGCAAATTATTGAGTTTATCAGCAAAAGGGTTGAATTATGTAGAAGAACCCTTTAATCCTATTAGGGGCATTAAAAATTTGGACCTTATTTGGTATCCTTATCTCAAGGATGATGATAAAAATCTGAAAATCAAAAAGGATTTAATAAGGTTGCTGAAATTAAAAAAAGTTCCTTTTAAATACAGTATTGTAAATAATCAAAAAAATAGAGTTGTTGCTAATGTAAGTCTTAAGGATGTATTTGTAGAACTTTTCAAGAATAGTTCGGAGGAATTTTTTTCAACCAGGTTTTTAAGAATTTTTCTTAAAAGCAACCATCATTTGTCGTATATAAAAGCAAGAATATTTTCAAATAGAAAAACTGTTTTTAAAGATGCTTTAATGTCTCTTTCCACAAGTTTTATATTAAAGAATAGTACGGATACGGGTATTGTGTTCATTTTTCGTAATCCAGTCGGGTTTTATCATAGCGTGAAAAGGCTTAATTGGGAAATGTCTCTGGAAAACTTTTTAGAGCAGGATGAATTGGTAAAGGATTATCCATTTATTAAAGAATTGCCTACGGCTACAGAGGCGGATAGAATTATTAATGAATGGATAGTAATAAATACAATATTACTCGATCAAATAGTTAATCATGGTGCAAAAATAATTTGTATTTCACACGATAAATTATCCAGAAACCCTAAAGAACAGATGGAAATGTTATTCCAGAAATTAGAATTCAGTGAAAAGGCCGATTTGGAAACCATCACATCATTTACGCAAGGGAATCACAAAAGTAAGAAGACGAAAGATGTAAAACGAAACTCAAAAAATGAGATTAATTCATGGCAAAACAAGCTTTCAGAAAAAGAAGTTGAATTTATAAATAGTAGAACAAATGCTTTGTATAAGCAGCTTAATAAAATAGCAATTTAATTTTATGATTGTTATAAACGCCAGATTTCTAACTCAGTCAATTACAGGAGTACAACGTTTTGCCATAGAACTTTGTAAGCGATTACCATCTAAAATCGGAGATGAAGAAGTAGTATTTGTTGCTCCAAAATCCAAAAGTGTAACGCATTTTAGTAAAGATATAAACATAATACAATTTGGGTATTTTTCAGGAAATTTATGGGAACAGATAGAGCTCCCAAAATTCTTGTCACAAAAAGGAAAACCTTTGTTGATTAACTTGGTTGGTATTGCGCCAATATTCTATAAAAATAAGATTATGGCTTTATATGACCTTGCATTTAAACACTACCCAGAATGGTTTTCCTTTTCATTTCAAAAAACCTACAACACTTTAATACCAATAAGTATTAGAAGAACTAAGTTTATTATTACAGATAGCTATTATGTTAAAGATGACATCTGTAAACAATTTAAAATAAACAAAGAAAAGATAGAAGTGCTTTACGCTGCCCCAGCTAAAATGTTTCGGGATAATGGAATACAAAAAAATAAAATTATCTTGACCGTTTCTTCTCTAGATCCACGTAAAAATTTGTTGAGGGTTATTAATGCTTTTAATCTATTGGATACTGAATATGAACTCGTGATCGTGGGCAAAAAGAACAAAAGTTTTGCCAGTATCGATTTTAAAGATTATTTGAACAATCCAAAAATTAAGTTTACTGGTTACCTAACAGATGACGAACTTGTAAAACTGTATAATACTTCAGAAATTTTTGTTTACGCATCGTTATTTGAGGGATTTGGAATTCCCCCATTAGAAGCACAAGCCTGCGGTTGTAGTTGTATAGTCTCGAATAAAACCAGTTTGCCCGAGGTTTATGGCAATTCAGTTCTGTATTGTGACCCATATGAAGTTGAATCAATTAAAGAATGTATAAATACATTGATTGAAAATCCTGAGACCAGATTAAAACTTAAAAAGCTTGGGACAGATAATGTGGCAAAATATGATTGGAACAACTCTGCCAGCCAATTGATCAAAATAATAGAAAAGCATATCTAATGAAGAAGGCATTGATTCATGATTGGTATTATGTTGATGGCGGTGCAGAAAAAGTCATTAAATCATTTAATTCGGTTTGGGATGATTTTGATCATTATGCCTTGGTGGATTTTTTAAATGAAGATGATCGGAAAACTATTCTAAATGGTAAAACAGTGTCAACTTCATTCATTCAGAATTTACCAACATCAAGAAAAGGTCACCAGAAATTTCTTCAGCTTTTCCCCATTGCAATAGAGCAGTTTGATTTAAAAGAATATGACTTGATTTTAAGTTCGTCTGCGTCAGTGGCCAAGGGCGTACTCACTAATCAAGATCAACTACATATTTGTTATTGTCATTCACCAATTAGATATGCATGGGATTTATATCATCAATATCTTAAAGAATCTGGCCTTGATAAAGGGTTAAAAGGCAAATATGCAAAGTATGTTCTCCATAAAATTAGAATGTGGGATATCATGAGTGTAAATAGAGTAGATCATTTTATTGCAAACTCCAATTATATCGCTAGAAGAATCAAAAAGATATATGGCAGGGAATCAACTGTAATTTATCCACCTGTAGACACTCAATTATTTACACTAAACAAGAATAAGGAAGATTATTATTTTACTGCCTCAAGGATGGTTCCATATAAAAAAATGGAATTGATCATTAGAGCCTTTAACGGGATGCCAAATAAAAAATTGATAGTGGCAGGTCATGGCCCAGAATTTTCTAAGCTTAATAAAATTGCAAAGCAAAACATTGAATTTTTGGGATTTGTTTCTGAAAAAGAAATTATAAATCATTTACAAAATGCCAAAGCATTTGTTTATGCAGCCGAAGAAGATTTCGGAATTGTTCCAGTTGAAGCTCAAGCTTGTGGAACGCCCATAATTTGTTATGCAAAAGGAGGGTTATTAGAAACGGTAATAAACGGGGAAACAGGTGTACATTTCTATCAGCAAACGGAAAAAGCTATTCAAAATTCAATTGAAATCTTTGAAAGAATGGATTTTGATGCTGATGTTATTAGAAAGAATGCACTAAGGTTTAGCACTTATAGATTTGAGAATGAAATCAAATCATTTGTGGAAAAGAAGTACATGGAATTTAAACGGTAGTCTTCTTTGTTTAAATATGCTGACTGTTGGAATGAACTTAGATTTAATACAATTTTAAGCTCTACTTGAAAAATTATCTGTCAAGCTGATTAGAAATTTCAAAGCCATATATTTGCCACAATTAATCTTACGTGGTTAAGAATTCTTATTTTGAATTTGAAAAAGAATTTACTCAAAATTTCGAATTCATTCTAAAATAGGATTCTGTAAGGTATTTTATTGATGAATTTCAATAATATTTTTAATTAAAATCGACTATCAAATAGAATGAAGAAAGCCATAATAACAGGAATTACAGGTCAAGATGCGGCTTATTTGGCAGAACTGCTATTATCTAAAAATTATGAAGTTTACGGTACTTATAGAAGGACCAGTTCAACCAATTTTTGGAGAATAGAAGATTTAGGAATAGAGGAACATCCAAACCTTCATTTATTGGAATACGACCTTGTAGATTTATCAAGTGCATTTAGAATTATCTCGGAAATTCAACCAGACGAAGTATATAATTTAGCTGCCCAAAGTTTTGTTGGAGTATCATTTTCTCAACCAATTGCAACTGCTCAAATCACGGGAGTGGGTGCAATGAATTTATTGGAGGCAATAAGAACCATCGATCCAAAAATTAGGTTTTATCAAGCCTCTACATCTGAAATGTTCGGTAAGGTGAGGGCTATCCCTCAATCGGAAGAAACCCCTTTCCATCCCAGAAGTCCCTATGGTGTGGCCAAGGTTTTTGCACATTGGGCAACTTTGAATTATCAAGAGTCTTATGATTTATTTGCTTCTAGCGGTATTTTGTTCAACCATGAATCTCCCTTAAGAGGCAAGGAATTTGTTACCAGAAAGATTACAGACTCAGTGGCCAAAATTTCCTTGGGAATGTTGGATGTAATAGAATTGGGCAACCTGGACGCGAAAAGAGATTGGGGATTTGCTAAAGACTACGTTGAAGGAATGTATCAAATATTGCAAGCGGACAAACCTGATGTATTTGTTTTGGCTACAGGAAGAACGGAAACCGTTAGGGATTTTGTGGAAATGGCATTTAAAGCTGTGGGAATAGATCTAGAATGGCAAGGAAAAGACGAGAATGAAATAGGATTGGATAAGAACACAGGTAAAACCTTAGTGAAGGTGAACCCAAAATTTTATCGTCCTGCAGAAGTTGAATTACTTATTGGAGATCCTACAAAGGCCAAAAACATATTAGGTTGGGAAGCCAAGACCACTTTGGAAGAATTGTGCGAAATGATGGTAAAATCGGACATTGAAAAAAACAAAAATGGAAAGTCCTATTAGTAGAACAGTTTTAATTACTGGGGTTACTGGATTTACTGGAAAACATTTGGAGACTGAATTGTCAGAAAATGGGTTTCAAGTATTTGGGACTACGTATTCAAAACCGCTTCAAGAGAATCATTTTGAATGCAACATTTTGGATCTTGACCAATTGGCCAAGGTAATTGCCAAAACGAGTCCAGATTATGTAATTCACCTTGCAGCAATTTCATTTGTGGCGACAAAAGACATTCCAAAGATTTATGCAACCAATGTACAAGGAACACTAAATCTAATGGAAGCACTCCTTGGCGCAAATAAACCTATTAAAAAGGTTCTTGTGGCAAGTAGTGCCGCCGTTTATGGCAATATAGGGACCGTTCTTTCGGAAGACATGTGTCCAAAACCTGTCAATCATTACGGCAATAGCAAATTAGCCATGGAGAATATGGTCGCCAACTATTTTGATAAACTAAACATTATTATAGCTAGGCCATTTAATTATACAGGTATAGGTCAGGAAGATCATTTTTTAATTCCAAAAATCATCAAACACTACAAGGAGAAAAAGGATGTAATAGAACTTGGCAATCTTGATACTTATAGGGAGTATAATGATGTAAGGTTCTTGGTCAGTTGTTATCGAAAACTATTATTGATTGATGATAAATCTGATACTGTCAACATCGCAAGTGGCTCTACTTTTTCGATTAATGATATATTAACGATTATGACGGATCTGTCTTCCCATAAAATTCAGGTAAAAGTAAATAGCCAATTTGTGAGAAAGAATGAAGTAAAGGAGCTTAAGGGATCATCCAATAAATTAATTCAGCTTATAGGGTCAGTTAATGATTCAACAAATTCTTTACCAAATACACTGGAAGAAATGTATCTTAGCTAAGAATGGTGTTTGCTTAAGCTAATATCATCTTAATTTGATCTGCTCTAAAAAGAATGTTTTTCAAACAACATAGATTTTCGAATTTAATTGCTCCGATTTCGTATGCGATTGATCTTATTGTGTTGAATATATTCTTGTACCTTCTCCCCATAAACTTTCAGACCCCAATTTTAATCCATTTATATATTACGGCTGCATGGATTGTAATATCCATTAAAAATGAGTTTTATACGATTTATCGATTTTCAAAGGTCACTTATGTATTTCGATTGATTTTTGTCCAGTTTGTATTTTACTTTTTAGCATTATACGCCTTTATCGGATTTTTTAAGCAGCCTATTATTAGTAGACTGGCTTTGGGAGAGTATTTTGTTCTTGTTTTTGCAATTATTTCCTCTGTAAAGCTTCTTAGTTACTTTTTGTTGATGGAATATCGCGAACGGGTAAAGGGCAACTTAAGAAATGTTGTAATCATAGGTAAGAACAAGAAGACAGATCAACTCCGTAAAGTTTTTAATGAAAGGGCAGAATTTGGGTATAATTTTCAAAAACAGTTTTCACCTAAATCTCAGGATTTTGACATTTATGAATGTCAAGATTACATTTTAGAGCATAAAATTGATGAGATATATTGTTCAATTTCAGAACTCAAAAATGAAGAAATTGCCAGGTTCATCAGCTTTGCGGACAACAACCTAAAAACACTCAAGTTTATTCCAGATAACAAGAATATCTTTTCGAAAAAATTAAAGTTTGAGTACTATGATTATATCCCAGTTTTGTCTTTAAGGGATATTCCTTTAGATAGTCCGATAAATGCTTTTATTAAAAGAACATTCGATATCATCTTTTCTCTGATCATCATTTTGGGGATACTATCATGGCTCACGCCAATTTTGGCCATTTTGATCGCCATGGAATCAAAAGGCCCTGTCTTCTTTCGACAAACCAGAAATGGTTTGGACAACAGGGAGTTTTATTGCTACAAATTTCGCTCAATGGCCCCCAATAAAAATGCAGACCATATACAAGCAACCAAAAACGATATGCGAATAACCAAAATAGGAAGGTTCATTAGAAAAACTAGTATTGATGAACTTCCTCAATTTTACAATGTATTGTTTGGAACTATGGCTGTAGTTGGACCGCGCCCCCATATGGTTAAGCACACCAATGAATATGCTTCAAGTGTTGACAAATATATGGTAAGACATTTTGTCAAACCAGGAATTACTGGTTTGGCACAGGTTAGGGGTTACAGAGGGGAAATAGAGCAGGAAACAGATATTCAAAATAGAATAAAGTTTGATATTTTTTATATTGAAAACTGGTCCATGTTTTTGGATTTGAAAATTATAGTCCAAACCATTCTTAATGCCTTCAAAGGTGAGGAAAAAGCGTATTGAGTCGATAATTTGGTGTAGGTTGACCATAAAAGTTTCAATCTGAGACCATATAAATTATGTTTGTAAGCGTCAAAGACTCCAATTAATCTACCAATAAATGAAAAGAACTTTAATTACAGGAGCCGCAGGTTTTTTAGGCTCCCATCTTTGTGACAGATTTATTGCTGAAGGGCATGAAGTGTTTGCAATGGATAATCTGATCACAGGGGATCTTAAAAACATTGAACATTTATTTCCATTAGAAAACTTTACTTTCTATAATCACGATGTTACCAACTTTGTGCATGTTCCAGGAAAGCTGGATTATATATTACATTTCGCTTCGCCAGCAAGTCCAATTGATTATCTTAAAATTCCAATTCAGACTTTAAAAGTTGGAGCTTTGGGGACCCACAATTTGTTGGGACTTGCTAAGGAAAAAGGTGCGAGATTTATGATTGCCTCAACTTCTGAAATTTATGGTGATCCTTTGGTGCATCCACAGACTGAAGAGTACTATGGCAACGTGAATACCATCGGACCTAGAGGGGTGTATGATGAGGCCAAGCGTTTTCAGGAATCAATAACAATGGCTTATCACCGTTTTCACGGATTGGATACCCGTATCGTCCGAATATTCAACACTTATGGACCCAGAATGCGACTGAACGATGGTCGTGTTATCCCAGCATTTATGGGGCAGGCACTACGTGGAGAAGACTTAACCGTGTTTGGTGATGGTTCTCAAACTCGTTCGTTCTGCTATGTGGATGATGAAATTGAGGGTATCTACCGCTTGTTGATGAGTGATTATACGCATCCAGTGAATATTGGTAACCCTAATGAAATCACTATCAAAGATTTTGCAGAGGAAATCATTAAACTGACAGGTACCGATCAAAAGATTATTTACAAACCTTTGCCCAAGGATGATCCAATGCAACGTCAACCAGATATCACCAAAGCAAAAGAGATTTTGGGATGGGAACCCAAAGTGGGACGTGAAGAGGGAATGCGTAAAACTTTCGAATATTTTAAAGGTCTTTCAAAAGAAGATTTGGAAAAAACCGAACACCGAGATTTTACCACTCACAATAAAAAGTAACCTTCTTTGTAAAAGAAGAATGATTAGAGGCCCGAAGAAATTTCTCGGGCCTTTTTAATTTTTTCAAATATCCAAAGAGACAATTAAACGATACTAATGATGCAGTGGTTTACTATGAAATTCGTATCAATAAGTATGTTCGAATCATTTATAAATAACCATCAAATTAAATTTGAATTGCGTTATTTTTGCCAAAACGTTGAATCATGAACATCTTGGTCTTGGGTTCTGGCGGACGCGAACATGCCATTTCCCTTAAAATTTCTCAAAGTCCTAAAATCACTAAGTTATTTGTTGCACCAGGTAATGCGGGAACAGCACAAATTGCCACAAATGTTGAGGTAGGGGTAAACGATTTTGAAGCCATTAAAGAATTGGTGTTGAATGAAAGCATCGATTTAGTGGTAGTAGGACCTGAGGACCCATTGGTGAATGGCGTTCATGATTTCTTCTTGAATGATGAAAAGCTAAAGACCGTTCCTGTAATCGGACCAGAAAAAGCAGCAGCCGAACTCGAGGGAAGCAAGGAATTTGCAAAAGAGTTTATGATGCGACACAACATTCCAACGGCAGCTTATGAAAGTTTTACAAGTGAGTCTCTGGAAAAGGGTTATGCCTTTCTGGAAACCCTAAACCCTCCTTATGTTCTTAAAGCTGATGGTCTTGCTGCGGGAAAGGGCGTTTTAATTCTTCAAAAGCTACAA
The DNA here is from genome assembly GCF_900102925.1 of Flagellimonas zhangzhouensis. Classification (GTDB taxonomy): domain Bacteria; phylum Bacteroidota; class Bacteroidia; order Flavobacteriales; family Flavobacteriaceae; genus Flagellimonas; species Flagellimonas zhangzhouensis. The sequence goes on from NZ_FNKI01000001.1 coordinate 673,149, forward strand.
GAAGCAAAAGATGAACTAAAATCCATGTTGGTCGATTCCAAATTTGGGAACGCAAGTGCCACAGTGGTTATCGAAGAATTCTTGGATGGTATTGAATTAAGCTGTTTTGTACTTACTGATGGAACCAACTACAAAGTACTTCCAACAGCAAAAGACTACAAAAGAATTGGCGAGGGTGATACTGGACTCAATACAGGTGGTATGGGCGCCATTTCACCTGTTCCTTTTGCAGATGAGGTATTCATGGATAAGATTGAGCAGCAAATTGTAAAACCGACCGTACACGGCCTTAAAAAGGATAATTTGCCTTATGTAGGTTTCATCTTTATCGGCTTGATAAAAGTTGGTGAAGAACCCAAGGTAATCGAATACAACGTTCGCATGGGAGACCCTGAGACCGAGGTGGTAATTCCTCGATTAAAAAATGATTTGGTTGAGGTACTTTCGGCAATGGCCAATGGCACATTGGACCAAATCGACTTGCAGATTGATGAGCGTGCGGCCACAACGGTTATGGCCGTTTCTGGTGGATATCCCGAAGCCTACGAAAAAGGAAAAGAAATCACAGGAACCGAAAACATTCAAGATTCCATTGTTTTCCACGCAGGAACCAAACTTTCCGATGGAAAAGTAGTGACCAATGGGGGGCGTGTAATAGCAATCACTTCCTTTGGAAAAGACTTTAAGGAAGCGCTAAAAACATCCTATCAAAATATGGAAAAGCTCCATTTTGATGGCATGTATTACCGTAAAGATTTAGGATTCGATCTAGATGTATGAATGTGAGCTAATGCTCTTGTCCTCTTCACCATTATCGTTGAATATTTTCAACTCTTTCATCCAATATACCATGGCTACAAAACCAATGGCCATAAAAATCCAGTTAATGGTGTTGGCTCCCCACCAGCTGTGCGTAAAACGCAAAAAATCCAAAGGGGCGAATAGGTAGTTTACAAATAAGTCTTCTATACCGTAAAAAAACTTGCTCATGTTGGCTATATTTACTTTACAAAAGTAGCAAAAGATAGGATGATTTCAAGCTTTTTCGAAAAAACAAAACCCATTACCCATATTGTTTTAGCTATCTCGCTCTTTTTGTTTTATTTCTCCAGTGTTTTTTTTGAAACTAACCATCAGGAAATCAGTAGGGTTTTTGGCGTGGAGCTGATTGCATTTGTGGTTCTTTTGATTTCACTTCTGTCCATTGGTCAAATGGTCCGAGCGGAAAAAGTGACCGAGCTGAACTCATACGCCATGTTCTTTTTTGTGGTATTGATCATTGTTTTTTCTGAAGAACTGGCCAATAAAAATGTGATTTTTACCAATCTGTTTTTGTTGTTGGCCATTTGGAGATTGTTTGCCGTTCGATCACTTAAAAACGTAAAGCATAAGATTTTTGATGCTTCCCTTTTAATAGCTACTGCCAGTTTATTCTATGACTGGGCACTCATTTTTATTCTTTTGGTTTTTTACGTTGTCGGAATTTATGACCGCAAGACCTTTAAAAATTGGTTGGTGCCATTTTTAGGTTTGGGTACGGTTTTTATCCTTTCGTTTACGTATTTAAAATGGACAGGTTCTCTAGAATTTTTCAAAGAACATTATCGATTCACCTTGGGAATTTTTGGTTCTAGTTCCTTTTTTCAAGCCTTGAACGTAAAAGCACTCATTTACTTCATTTTGATTTTTATCGTGGCCTTTTCCGTATTTATTAGACTTCGAAGTTTAGGAGGAGGGAAACTGTTGATGCTTAGAACGCTATTGATTGTTTTTGTTTTTGGAGTAATTACCGCCTTGCTTACCCCAGTAAATGAATCACCAATGCTCATCACATTTTTTCCAGCAGCAGTTTTTTTAGGGAATTATGGGGAGGGCATTAAAAAAGTTAAGCTTTTGGAAGCATTATTGGCACTTAGTATCGTCTTGCCCATCCTGCTTTTTGTGTTGGAAATAAATTCATAAATCATAAAGCAATATCTTTGAACAAATTTGAGATGAGTTATGTTCAGTGATTTTGCATTCAAGATATTTCAGGAAAGTATAGACACTTATCACATTAAGGATGATGTGTATCAAGATTTCTCCAACCCATATCCAAAGGATAAGGTAGAGCATTTATTGTATCGAAAAAATTGGATCGATACAGTACAATGGCATTATGAAGACATCATCCGCGACCCTGAAATTGATCCAGTAGCTGCTCTTGATCTAAAACGTAAGATTGATGCCAGCAATCAAGATAGAACCGATTTGGTAGAATATATTGACAGCTATTTCTTAAACAAATACCAATCGGTACAAGTAAAGGATGATGCTACCATCAATACCGAAAGTCCAGCCTGGGCCATAGACCGACTTTCCATTTTGGCATTGAAGATCTATCACATGCAGGAAGAGGTGAACCGTACCGATGCCTCAGCAGAACACACTAAAAAATGTAGCGAGAAATTAGCGGTTCTTTTGGAACAGAAAAAGGACCTTTCCACAGCAATTGATCAACTTTTAGCAGATATTGAAGCTGGAGACAAGTACATGAAAGTCTACAAGCAGATGAAAATGTACAACGACGACGAACTAAACCCAGTACTTCGTGGACAAAAAGGGTAAACACACCCATATTTTACTTTTAAGGTTGTCGGCCATGGGCGATGTGGCCATGACCGTTCCCGTTATTCAAGCAGTTACGGAAAAATATCCCGAAGTTCAGGTTACTGTTCTTACCAAAAAACTTTTCATGCCCATTTTTAATGGGATGGAACGAGTTCAGACTATTGAGGCCGATGTTAAAAAACGTCATAAAGGACTTATAGGTCTTTGGCGTTTGTATCAAGAATTAAAACCGTTGAATTTTAATGCAGTGGCTGATTTACACAATGTGTTGCGCAGTCGGGTACTCAAAAAGTATTTTGCTTTGGAGCGAATACCGATTGAACAAATTGATAAGGGTAGAAAAGAAAAGAAAGCCCTTACCCGTTCCAAAAACAAAGTTTTTCAGCAATTAAAGTCGACCCACCAACGCTACGCCGATGTTTTTACGCAGTTGGGTTTTCCAATTGAATTATCCAAAGCAAAGCCGTTAGCACGAATTCAGCTTTCTGAAAAAGTACTTGGATTAGTACAGCAGGACACCAAAAAATGGGTGGGAATTGCCCCTTTTGCGGCCCATGAGGGTAAAATGTATCCTCTGGAACACACTGAAGAGGTGATAAAGGAACTCAACAATACTAATAAGTATAAAATCTTGTTGTTTGGAGGGGGAGCCAAAGAGGTAGAACTATTGGAAGAACTTGCAAGCACTTATGAAAACGCCTTGAACATGGCAGGTAAGCTCATTTTATCCGAAGAACTGCAACTCATTTCCAATTTGGATGTAATGTTGTCCATGGATAGTGGCAATTCCCATTTGGCCACCAATTATGGAATTCCTGTGGTCACTCTTTGGGGAGTTACCCACCCTTTTGCTGGATTTTACTCTTTCAATCAACCCTTGGAAAATGCGCTTTTGGCCGACAGAGAAAAGTATCCCTTGATTCCGACTTCTATCTATGGGAATAAAGTTCCAGAAGGTTATGAAAATGCCATGAAAACAATAGAACCAAAGAAAGTTGTGGAAAAACTTTTGTCCATTTTGGAACCAATTGTAGATTGATAAAGCATATTGGTCAAGCCAAAAGTGGCGTTGGTACATTTTTCACTTCTAATGATTAAATATCAACTATCTTGATATTTTGAATCAACCTTTTTCAAAATTGTGCATCACATAAAAAACAAACAAACTATGCAACACATAAAAAGAGGGTTAATGTCTTTGATGGGATTAGTGGTAATCATTTCCTGTTCCACTGAAGACCCTGTACCAAATCCAACAGAAACTGCGAGGTTAAATATCACCTTCATCATGGATGACGAAGCTGAACGACTGGACAATTTAGGTAACCCAGTATCAGTTCCTGAAGGCAATGCCGCTCAAAATCCCGATTTTGAACTTTTAGGACTTCATTTTGTTGGGCTATATCCGGATCAATTTACACCCTATGACGATGGCGTAACCATTGCTTCCACAGCAACAACTGGTAGTGGAGGTGCCTTGGCCATAGATTTTAATAGTGAAGTGTTTTTTAATGAAGAAGTAAATACACTTAGCCTTCCTTTGAGTTATGTTACTCCTGGCACATATGAATATCTAAGAGCTTCAATTGGATATCAGAAGTATAAAATAGTCTACAACCTTGAGGGGGCAGAAAATATAATTCCTGATTGGCCCGAAGGTGTTGATGATAACATTGATGTAGATGCTACGGTTGCCTCATTTTTAGGGTACAATACCTATATTGGAACATATACATTGGATAATTTATCGGTGACCGTCAACGGAAATAAGGCCCAAGGTTATTTTGGATTGGAATCCAGAGGAAACATTAATGGTTTTGTTTTTAATCAATTGACGGAAGGTGAATCAGCTCAAACCACAGTGCCAAATCCAATAAACGATACTTCACCAGTTCCTGAAGGCTCCTGTGTAGTCACGGGTCAATTCCCGACAGCTTTGGTAATTCCTGCAAATGCTTCGGAAGACATCAATATTGAGGTGGTGATATCCATCAACCAAAGTTTTGAATGGGAAGACACCAACGGCAATGGCAAATACGAACCTTTGTTGGACGAAACTGTGGTGGATATGGGAACAAGGGGAATGTTTCCTAAAGTGGTGAATTGAACCATTTGAAATCAATAGAATTAGATGAAGGAGACCCATTTTGAAAAGCTAGTAAGAATAGGGAACACATTGATAGAAGGGCCAAATGTTATTTTTAATTCAATTGGGCAAGATTGGCTCGAAAAGGACTTGCAAATAATATTTCATTATCCAGAAAATGGAAGGTTAGAATCTTTCTCTATTTGGAGTGATGACACCATGAATAAGGAAAAGGGCTTTTTACAACCAATGATAAGAAATTTGACTTGGGATAGGCGAAAAGATCTAGATAGAGCGCAAAAAGAGCCTTCAACAATATTTCCTAAGGTGGACATACAACTAGGTTCTATAAAAAAAGAAATGTCGCAAGAATTGAATGAAAAGTTTGTCCAACTTCAACATTCGATGATTAGAAATCTTGAATATGTACCTTATAAAATTCCGACAACACGGGATTCCGCCGAAATCAAAATTAACTTCGAAAAACCTTTTGTTGATTTTTCAGTGTTTTTCAGAAATGGAGTCCAAACACTAGAATTTAGCTCTTGTGTAAATCATGAAAATATTTTGCTACGGGAATTAAATCAAATGAAGAAAATACTTTTAGAGTGCATTAACTTGGTTAAGTTATCTGATTGGGTAGAAAAATATTCTGATCTAACTGAATCCTTTTTGAACGGGAAAACAATGGAGTGGAACTATAGCAAAGATTTAAAAGAGGTTGAACCTTTCTGATATGATTTTTAAGTAGTGCCAAATATGAACCTACACTTGTTGGACGAAACTGTGGTGGATTAAATTAAGCCACCGTACCCTGACAACTACTTCCAGCCCCTGCAGTACAACCGTAGCAATGCTGTGAAATAATAATATCGCGATTGCTCAACATATCATCGTTAAAATCTTTGATGTGTTTCACCTTACTGGCAACCTTTAGGTCCAGCATTTGGTTAAAATCGCAATCGTACAACCAACCATCCCAACTTACGGAAATGGTATTGGTGCACATAACATTCTCAACTGCGGCAGGGTTGTAGGCTTCCACTAAGGAATACATATAATCCTCATAATTGTCGGAAGCGATGAGATAGTCCAAAAACCGTGAAATAGGCAAATTGGTAATAGCAAAGAGGTTATGAAAATCAATATTGAAATCAGCCTTTAAAGCCTTTTTAAAATCGTGCTCCATCGCAGCTTGGTCTGCTGGCAAAAATGCCCCAGATGGATTGTACACTAAATCCAATCGCAACTCACTATCAGTCATACCATAACCTACCTCATTTAGCATTTGCAGCGCTTTAATGGACTTGTCAAAAACCCCATCTCCACGTTGTTTGTCTGTTTTTCCTTGGGTATAATGAGGCATGGAAGAGACCACATGTACATTGTGCTTTTTGAAAAACTCTGGTAGATCATTATACTTTTTATTGGCCAGCATAATGGTCAAATTGGAACGTACAATAAAATCTTGGATGCCCGCTTTGGAAGCCTCTTCGACAAACCATCTAAAATCAGGGTTCATTTCGGGAGCACCCCCAGTGAGGTCCAATGTATGGGCTCCAGTGTTCCGAATTACCTCTAAACATTGCCCCATGGTTTCCCGCGACATGATTTCCTTTCGGTCTGGACCAGCATCCACATGGCAGTGGTTACAAACTTGGTTGCACATATAGCCCACATTGATCTGTAGGATTTCCAACTTTTTAGGACGCAAAGGAAATTGACCAGTCTCGGCGATTTTATCTTTAAAAAAAGGCAATTCTCCATCCGCAAAAAGCTCTCCGTTCAATATGTCCAACTGCATTTTTGAGTTGGCCAATTCGTTGTCACGAGCTTTCAGGGATTTCTTAGCTGCCTTTTTTAAGTCTGTCAATATGCTTTGTTCCATTTATTTCTTTTCTATTACGATTTGAGGCATTTCCAATTTCATCTAGGTAAATTCTAACATCTAAAAGCGAGGCGGTCTAAAGTCTATAAGCGCAGCGTTCTAGAGAATTACATGGAAAGCTTGTCGTATTTGTTCATCATTTGTACCCCATGCACTAAAGTGGCCCCACTTTCAATGGCCGCTCCAGCGTGAACCGCTTCCATCATTTCCTCTTTGGTGATTCCCCGTTGTAAACCATCTTTGGTATAAGCATCAATACAATAAGGGCATTTGACCACATGGGCCACGGCAAGGGCAATCAAGGATTTTTCCCGTGCACTCAAGGCACCCTCTTCAAAGACCTTTCCATAGTAATCAAAAAATTTGGTCCCAAGTTCTTCACTCCATTCGGTAATCTTGCCAAATTTTCGCAAGTCAGCTGGGTCGTAATAGGAATTGGCCATGATATATTAATTTGAGTTAGTAAATGTATTTTTACACCTAAACTACAACAATTATTACTATTGCTTTTGGTCGTAGCCATCAAGAATCAATTACAGTTTGTAGTGAAAAATTAAGATCTGTTGATTCTCAAATAGATTAAGAAAAGGATATGGTTACTAGTCTTTTAAAAACAAATCGACCAATAGTTTACATTTGTGCTGTAAAAAGCAACAAATAAAATGCTTGAAGACAAATCTATTGGTCTAGTGCTTTCTGGGGGAGGTATTCGCGGAATGGCTCATATTGGTCTTATTAAGGCGATGCGTGAACATGGAATTGATGCTGATATGGTTGCAGGAACGAGTATTGGGGCTTTGGTTGGGGCGCTTTATGCCAATGAAAATTCCGTTGAAGAAATGCTTACTTTCTTTAAGGAAACACCTTTGTTTCAGTATAGCTTTTTTACCATCAACAAATCTGGATTTATCGATACCGAAAAGTATGCAAAGATTTTTACCAGCTTTTTTCCAAAAAACAGCTTCGAAAGTTTAAAAAGACCCTTGTTTATTGTAGCGACAGATTTATTGACTGGAAAGGAAACCGTTTTTTATCAGGGTCAACTTATTAAACCTTTGCTGGCCTCAGCAGCACTCCCTCCTGTTTTTAGCCCTGTGGATATTGACGACATATTATATGCCGATGGCGGTATTATGAACAACTTTCCAAAGGAATATGTAGAAAACAAGACCAACTTTATCATCGGAAGCAATGTGTCCGTAACTGTTCCCTTGCAAAAGAAAGATCTTCGAAATTCCTTTCAATTGACAGGCAGGGTAACCAGCTTAATGATTCATGCTTCCAATGATGAAAAATTACGCGAATGCGATTTGTTTATCGAACCCAAAGAATTGGACCAAATAGGGGTGTTGGATAAAAAGGGAATTGAAAATGCCTTTAATATTGGTTATGAACATGGAAGCAGGGCCTTGGAACAATTATTGTCCAAAACCTAATCCCATTTACACATCATCATAATCCAAAATCAATTTAGGCGTTAATGGATGTGCTTGGCATGAAAGAATAAACCCTTCCTTGATTTCTCCATCGGTCAAAATTTGATTTCGCACCATTTCCGCCTTACCCTCTTTGATTCGGGCAATACACGTACTGCAAACCCCACCTTGACAAGAATAGGGGGCATCAATGTTTTCTTTAAGGGCAACATCCAAGACCAATTCCTTCTTATCCATAACAAAGGTATGGTGCTCGTTGTCTAAGATAATTTCAACTTGGGTTTTTCCCTCTAAACCTTCTGCTACTTCATCTTCGGTATCTGTAGTTGTAAAGAGTTCGAAATGTATTTTATCTTCAGAAATCTTGTTGTTTTTAAGCGTATCTGAAACCATGTGAATCATTTCTTCAGGCCCACAAAGGTAATAACCATCAAACTTGGTATTTTTGAACTTGTTTTTAAGCACAAAGTTTACAGTTGAGGTGTCAATTCGCCCAAAAAGAGCATCTGCCGCAATCCCTCTACTATACACGTACTGTACAAAGAAGCGATCCTTGTATTGTTCTTTTAGTGTTTGGATATCCTTAAAATACATGGTCTCTTCAGCCGATTGATTTCCGAAGACCAGCACAAAAATATTTTTTCTATGGCTTTCCAATACCGTTTGAGCAATGCTCATGATCGGTGTGATGCCACTACCTGCCGCAAAGGCTGCAATTTTGCTTCTCTTCGAAGGCTTATAAACAAACCTGCCTTGAGGTGGCATTACCTCAATGATATCGCCTGTCTTTAATTTTTCATTGGCGTAAACGGAAAACGTTCCACCTTCCATTTTTTTAATTCCCACGGTCAGCTTTCCAGAAGATGGTGGTGATGAAATTGAGTAAGCCCTTCGCAATTCTTTGCCATCCACTTCATGTTTTAAGGTAATGTATTGTCCAGCAGTAAAAGAGAAAGTCGACGTAAGGTTTACGGGGATTTCGAACGTAAGGGCTACGGAATTGGGAGTAAGTTGGTCTACCGCAGCTATTTTTAAGGCATGAAAATCGCTCATTGAAACAAATTTGCTGCAAAAATAAGCATTGGGCATCTTTTGAATGCCAATTTTTATAAAAAGGAGACGGAATTGTAACAAATCAAATAAATTAGATACCAACTATAAAAAACTAACCATGCTCAAACACTTTATTGGACTCCAATGGAAATCCTTTTATAGGTCTGCTTCGTTCAAGACCGAGATCTGGTTCAAGATTTTAATGGGATTGGGAGCTCTCTATTTTATTCTCGTTTTTCTCGGAATGGGAGTAGGATCCTTTTATATCATTGAAAAATCAGGATTGGGAGATCCTTTGCGGGTGGTCAACCGATTTATGATCTATTATTTGGCATTTGACTTGGTGTTTAGATACATGCTCCAAAAAATGCCAGTGACCAACATTAAGCCCTTGCTCTATTTGCCGTTTAAGAAAAGTCAAGTGGTAAATTATTCCTTGGGAAAAACCATCATCTCCTTTTTTAATATCGCCCATGCTTTCTTTTTTATTCCTTTTAGTGTGGTGTTGCTTATTGAAGGGTATGCACCAATACAAGTAATCGGATGGCATTTGGGGTTGATGGCACTGTTTTATTGCAACAACTTCATCAACATTATGGTGAACAACAAGGATGGTGTTTTCTATGTATTTGCCGCCTTGTTCATTTTGGCGGGAGCTTCGCAATATTACCAGTGGTTTGATATAACGATTTATACCCAACCTGTTTTTGACTTCCTTTATGATTTGCCTTGGACAGCCATTGTTCCTTGGTTGATTTTGGTTAGCCTCTATTTTTCTGCTTTTGCTTATTTCAAAAAACATATGTTTTTGGATGGTGGGTTGGCTAAAAAGCAGTCCGAAGCAAAAACCGAAAATCTGGAATGGTTAGATCGTTTTGGCAACTTGGGAACTTTTTTGAAGAACGACATCAAACTCATCAAAAGAAACAAACGCTCGCGTACTGCAGTGATTATGGGCTTCTTTTTCATCTTTTATGGCCTGTTGTTCTTTACAAGTGCCATTGAAGTCTACGATGGTCCTTTTTGGAAAATATTTGCGGGAATTTTTGTCACAGGTGGCTTCCTTTTCAGTTTTGGACAATACGTGCCAAGTTGGGACAGTAGCTATTATCCCTTGATGATGAGTCAGAACATTAAATATCGGGAGTACCTTTCTTCAAAATGGTATTTGGTGATCATTGCGACCATTATATCAACCATCTTGGCTTCGTTTTACCTCTATTTTGGTTGGGAGGCCTATGCCGCGGTTTTAGTGGGTGCCATTTATAATATTGGAATCAACAGTTATTTGGTGCTTTGGGGGGGAGCTTATGTAAAAACTCCTATTGAATTGACATCCAACAAAAAAGCATTTGGTGATAAACAAGCCTTTAATGCCAAAACGCTATTGCTCACTTTGCCCAAGTTGGCCTTGCCCATCGGTATTTATGCCATTGGTCACTTTTTGATCAATCCAGTTGCAGGATATTTATTTGTGGCCATATTTGGATTGTTGGGATTTGCCTTTAAGGAAAAGGTATTCACCATGATCGAGGGCATTTACAAAAAAGAAAAATACAAGACACTACAAGCATACAAACAGAAATAAAACACCATTAACAGAAAAAATATATGATCACAGTTCATAATTTAACCAAGACGTACGGCCAGCAAACCGTTTTGAACATTGAAGGACTCGAAATTCCCAAAGGACAAAGCTTTGGGTTGGTGGGGAATAACGGCGCTGGAAAAACCACACTTTTCAGTTTGCTTTTGGATTTGATTCAGCCCTCATCGGGGCATATTGTGAACAACGATGTGCAAGTGGACCAAAGTGAGGCATGGAAACCTTTCACCTCCGCTTTTATTGATGAAAGCTTTTTAATAGGCTATTTGACCCCCGAGGAATATTTCTATTTTATTGGGGAACTTCGTGGTCGCAACAAGGCCGATGTGGATGCGTTGCTATCCAACTATACGGATTTCTTTCATGATGAAATCTTGGGCCAAAAGAAGTATTTGCGAGATCTTTCCAAAGGAAACCAGAAGAAAGTGGGTATTGTGGCCAGCTTTATCGGCAACCCTGATGTGGTAATTTTGGACGAACCTTTTGCCAATTTGGATCCCACTACACAAATCCGTTTAAAAGGCATCATCAAAGATTTGGCCGCCAAGGAAGAAGTGACCGTTTTGGTGTCGAGTCACGATTTGATTCACGTGACTGAAGTTTGTGAGCGCATTGTGGTCTTGAACAAGGGCGAAATTGTGCGTGATATCCATACCTCCACCGAAACTTTAAAAGAGTTGGAAACCTTCTTTGGGGGATAGCTCAAAAATTCATGCATTTTATCGACGAGCCTTATAATAATCTGTTCTTTTTTGAGTTAAGGTTACACAAGATCGACGATAACTTTGAAGCTTCATTATACTTTTTTGGGTGCCTTGGTTTTGGGAGGACTTGCATTTAATGCCTGTTCCACTCAAAAAGATAAATTCATCAACCGAAATTGGCACGCCCTCAACACCAAATACAACACGTTGTACAATGGCAATATCGCCTTTGAAAAAGGGCGCGAAGAACTCAATAATAGCTATCGAGATGATTATTGGGACATTCTTCCTGTTGAGCGTTTGGAAGTGACCGATGAAATTAAACTCGATTCCGAAGACAACAACCCGAACTTTATTATTGCAGAGGAAAAGGCCACAAAAGCTATCCAAAAGCACAGTATGGACATCAAAGACGAAGAGCGAAATCCGCAAACGGATGAGGCTTTTTTGCTTTTGGGCAAGTCACGTTATTTTGATCAACGCTATATTCCTGCCCTTGAATCGTTCAACTATATTCTTCGCAAATATTCCGAAAGTGACAAATTGAACGAAGCCACCATTTGGAGAGAAAAAACGAATATGCGTTTGGACAATCCCGAAGTGGCCATCAAAAACTTGAAACGACTTTTCAAATTTGAAGTGCTTAAGGACCAAGAATATGCCGATGCCAATGCAGTTTTGGCACAATGCTACATCAATTTAAAAGTGCGTGACACGGCCATTCAAAAATTAAAAATTGCCCAAGCTTACACCAAAAAGAATCCTGAAAAGGGGAGATACCTCTTCATTATTGGTCAATTGTTCAACGAATTGGGACATAAGGATAGTGCCAACTATGCTTTCAACAAGGTTATTGAACTCAACAGAAGAACACCACGGGTGTATTTCATCAATGCCCATTTAAAGAAAATCCAAAACATTGAACTTTCGGAGGCTAACCGCGAAGAAATGCTGGAATACCTCACGAAATTGGAGGAAAACAGGGAAAACCGTCCTTTTTTGGATAAAATCTATAGGGAAGTGGCGCAATTTCATTTGGCCACAGGTTCCGATAGTTTGGCGATCGCCTATTACAACAAATCCATTAAAGCTACTCAAGGTGACCGCAAGTTGAATTCTTTCAACTACCAAAGCTTGGCCGATTATTATTTTAATCAAGACGAATACAAAACAGCTGGGGCATACTACGACAGTACGTTGACCAATCTCAAAGAAAATACGAGAGAGCATCGCAACATCAAGAAGAAATTGGACAATTTGGAAGATGTAATCAAGTATGAGGACATTGCGCAAAATGCCGATAGTGTGATCACCATTTACGAGATGCCCGAAGCAGAGCGTAAAGCCTATTTTGAAGATTATATTGCCGAATTAAAACGAAAAGAGGAACAAGCAGCCGAAGCCGAGAAGAAAAGAACGGAAGCAGGATTTGCGGCTTTTGCCAATAGCCAAGGCGGGAAGGAAAACCAGGGCAAGTTTTATTTTTACAACATCACCAGTTTGGGATATGGTAAAAATGATTTTAGAACTCGATGGGGCGAAAGAGCGCTAGAGGATGATTGGCGCTGGAGCAACAAGGCCAGAACTTTGGTTTCAGAGGCAACAGGAGAAGAAGTGGTTGCCAGCGCAGATGGAGAAAACTTGACCCAAGACCAAAAGTATTCTGTCGATTATTATTTGGGAACTGTTCCTTCCGAAGAATCAGTGATTGATAGTCTTAGGGCCGAAAGAAATTTTGCCAACTATCAATTGGGATTGATCTATAAAGAAAAATTCAAGGACAATTTGTTGGCAGCCTCAAAATTGGAAAACGTATTGGATTCCGATCCAGAAGAGCGTTTGATTTTACCATCCAAATACAACCTGTACAAAATTTACGAGGAATCTGGCACGGTAGTAATGGCAGACCAAATGAAGCAAGATATTATCCGCAACCATTCAGGGTCCCGTTACGCGGAAATTCTTTTAAATCCACAGGCGGTTTTGGATGGAAATACCGATAGTCCAGATACGAGATATAATGCGTTGTTCAAACAATATCAACAGCAACATTTCTTGCAAGTGATTACCCAATCGGAAGATTACATCAACAAATTTACAGGTGACCCCATTGTGCCCAAATTTGAAATGTTGAAGGCCAACGCCATCGGTCGACTTCAAGGTTTTGAGCCCTTTAAAGAAGCCTTGAATTATGTGGCGCTCACTTACCCCAACAACCCTGAGGGGAAAAAGGCCGAGCAGATGGTAAAAGAGCAATTGCCCAAATTAGAGGGCAAGGATTTCTCTCCAGAAACAGGTTCCACAGGGACTGGCAATTGGAAAGTGGTCTTTACCTTCAGTAGGGCAAACGATGAAAAGGCTGAAGCGTTAAAGAAGCGTTTGGAAGAAGTCGTGGAAGAGTTGCGCTATAAAAATATTATCTCCAAGGACATTTATGATTTGGAAAAAGAGTTCGTGGTAGTACACGGATTTAGGGGCAAGGATTTCGCCTTGGGCTTTGCCGAGCTTATAAAAAACAATAGGGACTACCGCATTAAAGATGAGAATTTTGTAGTTTTATCCGATAATTATAAAATCATCCAAGTACACAAAAACCTCGAATCATACAAAGCACAATTTTAAACCCCAAAATCCAAGAACACAATGTTTTCTGACAACAAAAAACCACGGCCTATGACTGAATTTGGCGGACAGCCCAACAGAATAGAAAAGAACACCAAAATTAAGGGTGATATTACTTCCGAAGCAGATTTCCGCATCGACGGAAAATTGGAAGGTAACGTAAAAACTTCTGGTAAAGTAGTAATCGGCAAGGATGGTTACATCAACGGAAAAGTAGAATGTGTTAACGCCGATATCGAAGGTAAATTCAATGGTGAACTTTTGGTGAAAGATTTATTATCCCTTAAATCTTCCGCAACAATCGAAGGAACGGTAAGTGTGGCTAAGTTGGCTGTTGAGCCAGGAGCAACCTTTAATGCAGCCTGTACTATGGGCAAAGGAGCTGTTGCCGTACCAAAAACGGAGTCGAACAAAAATGAGCCAGCAAAAGTCTCCTAAGAACATAAAGAACTCAATTAATACCGCCGCCCGTTTGTCTGGTTCTGCCATTCAAATGGGCGTTGTGATTTATTTGGCCGTGAAAGGAGGCCAATGGTTGGACGGTTATTTCGGAACCGAAAAAATCTTTCTGGCCATTTGCACCATTCTGGGTGTGGCAATCTCCATATATTTGGTGCTGCAACAATTGAAAAGAATCAACAATTGAAGATCAGCGCTTACCCGTACTATTTTACTATTGTTTTACTGTTGGGCCTTGTTGCCCTTTTTTTTGGTCATTCCTATATATTGGAATCTGGAGATTATAATGCTACAGACCTTCAGTTGGTAAAAAGTTATGTGCTGAATGCCATCATGGCCGCCATTGTTTTTTTTGCCATATATATATTTAGGGATAAGTATCGCGATTTGCTGGGCTTCTTTTTTTTAGGTGGAAGTTTGGTCAAATTCACCCTTTTCTTCATTTTTTTATACCCCACCTATCACCAAGACGGCGTTTTGGAACGCACGGAGTTCTTGGCTTTTTTTACCCCCTACGGATTTTCATTGGTGTTGGAAACCTTCTTTTTGGTGAAACTGCTTAATACTGTGAGATAAAGGTCTGGAAACGACCAAAAAAATAGGCTTAACAAATAATACTATAAAAAGCTTTTTTCTTTTAAATGAGGAATGTATTTTTGCACCAATTTTTGAGGACCCATTAGTTGGATCATATGCGATATTCTTTTATCAGTAAAAAATTAGTTGCCGTAACACTATTGATTACGGGATTTGTATCGGCCCAAGGCCATGAGGGAGAAGAAGTTGAAACAGGTGCCCATGATTTGAAGACCCAAATCAAGGAATACATCGATCACCACCTTCTAGATTCGCATGATTTTACCCTTTATTCCTACACTACAGATCAGGGCGAGCATAAATACATTGGCTTTCCATTGCCTGTTATTTTGTGGGACAACGGTCTAAAGGTGTTCTCTTCTGCACAATTGGAGCACGGAGAAGGTGTTGCTGAGGCTGGTGGAAACTACTATGCACTTTATCACAATAAAATTTACAAGACAGATGCAGAGGGCACCATCAATTTTGGTGGCCATCATGGCGAAGAAACCCATTCAGAGGATGCATTTGGTGAGAACTTAGTGGTAGATGATTCCCATCCGACCAACGAAAAGCCTTTGGATTTTTCCATCACTAAAAACGTGGTATTTATCATGTTGGTAGGTTTGTTGATGTTCTTGATGTTCCGTGGCGTTGCCAATAATTATAAAAAGAACAGTCTTCCAAAAGGAGTAGGTAGAGTGTTGGAGCCATTGGTGCTTTTTGTTCGTGATGAAATTGCAATTCCAAACATTGGTGAGCACAAGTACAAGAAATACATGAGTTACTTGCTTACAGTATTCTTCTTTGTGTGGATCATCAACTTGTTGGGTCTTACTCCACTTGGTGTAAACGTAACCAACAACATTGCAGTAACCTTTGCTTTGGCATTGATCACCTATTTGATTACAACATTCTCTGGAAACAAAAACTACTGGAAACACATTTTCTGGATGCCAGGCGTACCTGCCCCCATGAAAATTATATTGGCCCCGATTGAATTGTTGGGAACCTTCATCAAACCATTTTCGTTGATGATTCGTTTGTATGCCAACATCACAGCAGGTCACGTAGTATTGATGAGTATTATCGGACTTATGTTCATTTTTAAGAACTGGATAGGAAGTCCATTATCGTTTGTATTGGCATTTGCCCTTTCCTTGTTGGAATTGTTGGTAGCCGCATTACAAGCGTATATTTTCACCATGTTGTCAGCTCTTTATTTTGGAATGGCAGTAGAAGAAGATCATCATTAATTAAGAATAGAACGTTTAATATTTAAATTCATATATCATGACAATTCCAAACATCGTAGGTGCTGGTTTGATCGTAATCGGAGCAGGATTGGGTATCGGTAGAATTGGTGGACAGGCAATGGAAGCTATTGCTCGTCAACCTGAAGCTTCTGGTAAAATCCAAACAGCAATGTTGATTGCAGCAGCCCTTATTGAAGGTATCGGTTTCGCCGCTCTTTTTGCAGCTTAATAACCGTAACAGTATTGATGAAGGCCATAGCGGTTGGCTATGGTCCTTCATTAAACTACAAAGTGATATAGTTAAAAAGATTTAATAGTTAAGATACATGGAAAAGTTAATCGAACAGTTTTCTTTCGGATTGTTTTTCTGGCAATTGTTGCTCTTCGTGGGCCTATTGTTGTTGTTGCGTAAATACGCATGGAAACCAATCTTGGGTGCGGTAGAAAAAAGAGAAGAGGGAATTAAAGATGCCCTTGAAGCTGCTGAAGCTGCAAAAAAGGAAATGCAGAACGTTACTGCCGACAGCGAAAAACTGTTGAAAGAAGCCAAAGCGGAAAGAGATGTGTTGTTGAAGGAAGCAAGAGAGATCAAAGAAAGTATCATTGCAGAAGCTAAGGAGCAAGCACAAATTGAAGGCGATAAGGTAATCAAGCAAGCTCAGGCTACAATTGAAGCTGAGAAAAAAGCTGCTGTTGCCGATATCAAAGCGCAAGTGGCCAATCTTTCAGTAGAAATTGCAGAGAAAGTAATCAAAGAAGAACTTTCCAATAAAGACAAGCAACTAAAGTTGGTTGACGATATGTTGGGTGATATCAAATTAAACTAAGGCATGAACCAGAACAGGGCAGCCATACGATACGCCAAGGCAACTTTGGATTTCGCTGTAGAAAAGAAAGCGGCTGATGCCGTTGAAAAAGACATGCGCGAAATTGCTGCGACCCTAGCTGAAAATGTGGAGCTTCAAAATGTGTTGGAGAGCCCCATCATTAAAGCTGAGGTTAAAAAGAACACCTTGTTGGAAATCTTCAAAGGTGCCAACGAGATCACAAAAGGTCTTGTGGACACTTTGATTGGCAACAAGCGAATCGCCATGTTACAAGATGTGGCCTATAAATACATCATCCTTTTCGAAAAAATGAAGGGTGAAGAAGTGGCCTACGTAACCACCGCTGTTCCATTGACAGCTGAGTTGGAAAAGAAAATATTGGCCCAAGTGACCAAAGCAACTGGTAACAAAGTGACTTTGGAAAACAAGGTGGATGAGAGCATCATCGGCGGTTTTGTGCTTCGAGTTGGGGATACCCAGTACGATGCGAGCATCGCCAACAAATTGAACGGATTAAAAAGAGAATTTACAAATAGTCTATAAAAATGGCAGGAGTAAAAGCCGCTGAGGTATCAGCAATTTTGAAAAAACAGTTATCAGGTTTCGAAGCTGGGGCTTCGTTGGACGAAGTGGGTACTGTGTTACAAGTGGGTGATGGTATTGCCCGTGTCTATGGACTTTCCAATGCCCAATATGGGGAGTTGGTAGAGTTCGAAGGCGGTATGCAAGGTATTGTTTTGAACCTGGAAGAAGACAACGTAGGTGTGGTATTGTTAGGCCCATCCAAAGAGATTGTGGAAGGCGCCACTGTAAAAAGAACAGAGCGTATCGCATCCATCAACGTTGGTGAAGGAATTGTTGGTCGTGTTATCGACACCTTGGGGAATCCAATCGATGGTAAAGGACCAGTTTCTGGTGAAACCTACGAAATGCCATTGGAACGTAAAGCTCCCGGGGTAATTTTTAGACAACCTGTAAACGAACCTTTGCAGACTGGTATCAAGGCAGTAGATGCTATGATTCCTGTAGGTCGTGGACAAAGGGAGTTAGTGATCGGTGATAAGCAGACTGGTAAAACCACTGTTTGTATCGATACCATCTTGAACCAAAAAGAATTTTTTGATGCTGGTGAGCCAGTTTTCTGTATCTACGTTGCCGTAGGTCAGAAGGCCTCAACAGTAGCTGCCATTGCAAAAACCTTGGAAGAAAAAGGTGCATTGGCTTATACAACCATCGTAGCTGCGAATGCATCTGACCCTGCTCCAATGCAGGTATATGCTCCTTTCGCAGGTGCTGCCATTGGTGAGTACTTCAGGGATACAGGACGTCCTGCATTGATCATCTATGATGATTTGTCAAAACAGGCCGTTGCTTATCGTGAGGTATCTTTGTTGTTGAGAAGACCACCAGGACGTGAAGCATATCCTGGAGACGTTTTCTATCTTCACTCAAGATTGTTGGAGCGTGCCGCTAAGGTGATTGCCGATGACGAGATTGCAAAGGATATGAACGATCTTCCAGAATCATTGAAACCGATTGTAAAAGGTGGTGGTTCATTAACTGCACTTCCAATTATTGAAACTCAAGCGGGTGACGTTTCTGCCTATATTCCAACCAACGTAATTTCCATTACTGATGGTCAGATATTCTTGGAGCAAGATTTGTTCAACCAAGGGGTGCGTCCAGCGATCAACGTTGGTATCTCTGTATCTCGTGTAGGTGGATCTGCACAGATCAAATCCATGAAAAAAGTATCAGGTACTTTGAAATTGGATCAAGCCCAGTTCCGTGAATTGGAAGCTTTCGCCAAGTTCGGTTCCGATTTGGATGCTGCTACCTTGAACGTTATTGAAAAAGGTCGTAGAAACGTGGAGATCTTGAAACAAGGTCAGAACGATCCATTTACCGTAGAAGATCAGGTAGCTATCATCTTTGCAGGTTCCAAGAACTTGTTGCGTGATGTTCCTGTAAACAAGGTAAAGGAATTTGAAAAAGATTTCTTGGAGTTCTTGAACGCTAAGCACAGAGATGTTTTGGATACGCTTAAAGCAGGTAAATTAACCGACGAAGTAACCGAAACCTTGACTGCTGTTTGTAAAGATCTTTCAAGTAAGTATAAAAATTAGTCCAAAGTATTCAGTAGTTAGTATTGAGTAATTTAAACGTACTCAATACCCAATACTAGAATCTCAATACTAAACAATAGTATGGCAAATCTAAAGGAAATACGAAACAGGATCTCATCCATTGCATCGACCATGCAGATTACCAGTGCCATGAAAATGGTTTCTGCTGCAAAGTTGAAAAAAGCTCAGGATGCGATTACAGCTATGCGTCCCTATTCGGACAAGCTTACAGAACTTTTGCAAGGCCTAAGTGCCAGCTTGGAGGGCGATGGAGGTAGTGAGTACGCCATCAGCAGACCAGTGAATAAAGTTTTGGTTGTTTCCATTACATCAAACAGAGGACTTTGTGGGGCGTTCAACTCGAACATTATCAAGCAAAGTAATCTGTTGGTTGCTGAAACCTACGCTGGAAAACAGGTAGATTTCTTGACCATTGGTAAAAAAGGAAACGATATTCTTCGTAAAAAGAACACCATTGTGGCCAACCACAGTGAGGTTTATGATGATTTGACTTTTGACAACGTAGCTGAAATTGCTGAGTTTTTGATGGAGCAGTTTACCTCAGGTCAATATGATAAAATTGATTTGGTGTACAACAAGTTCAAGAATGCTGCAACTCAAATTGTAATGACTGAGAAGTTCTTGCCAATTTCTGTGGAAGGTGAAACCAATGGAGCTTCCGATTATATTTTTGAGCCATCCAAGGCTGAGATCGTGGAGCAGTTGATTCCAAAATCATTAAAAACACAATTGTACAAGGCGATCCGTGATTCTTTTGCAAGTGAGCACGGTGCCCGTATGACAGCTATGCACAAAGCAACCGATAACGCTGGTGAGTTGAAGAACGAGTTAACACTTACCTACAACAAAGCACGTCAGGCTGCCATTACCAACGAAATTTTGGAGATCGTTGGTGGAGCAGAGGCGTTGAACAACTAGAATAAAACATATTCCATATAGAAAGGTCACCAAGTTGGTGACCTTTTTGTTTTTCTTAGTATCACGGGTTAGGGCTTTTGTGTAACTTGTAGCCACCTAATCAAGGTTTTTAAAGAACACGCATCTATTGAATCCGCTAAAGAGGCTTTTTAAGCAGACTTTTATATACGGTTTGGCCACGGTAATGCCGCGGGTCATTTCTTTCTTTTTACTGCCCCTCTATACTGCAGTTTTCGAAAATGCTTCGGGTTACGGACAATACACCAATATTTACGCATGGATAGCCATCTTTAATGTCTTTTTGGCCTACGGGATGGAAACAGCTTTTTTCCGTTTTTACCATAAAAGTCAAGATAAGGCAAAGGTAATTTCCACATCATTGATTTCTTTGATGGCATCTTCATTGTTGTTTTTGATTTTGGCGCTTTCCATCAAACAATGGCTGTCCGATGTGACCAACATCAATGTGGATTACCTAAAGTTTACCACCTATATTCTGGTGTTGGATGCTTTGGTCATCATCCCATTTGCGTTATTGCGAGCGAATGAAAAACCAATGCGCTATGCGGTGCTTAAAACCATTAATGTAGCTATCAATCTTGGGTTTAATGTCTTTTTCTTGTTGATATTGCCCAATCTGGCCCAAGAAGCAGATACAGGACTTTGGAACTCCTTGCATAAACCGAATTGGGAAATCCACTACGTTTTAATTTCCAATGTGATTGCCAGTGCTATTACTTTGTTGATTTTAGTGCCAAGCTACTTTAAAGCTTCGTATAGTTTCGATGCAGCACTTTGGAAGCAAATGCTCAAGTACGCAGGTCCAGTGATGTTAGCTGGTGTTGCTTTTACTATTAATGAGGTGCTCGATAAAATCCTTTTAACAGAATTATTGCCCAGTGATATCGCTGAATCTGAAGTTGGAAAATATGGCGCTTGTTACAAATTGGCCTTGTTCATGACATTGTTTGGCACTGCATTTCGAATGGGAGTGGAACCTTTCTTTTTCAGTCATGCCAAAACAGAAAAGCCACAAAAAACCTATGCTCAGATTACCAATTACTTTGTAATTATGGGAAGCATTATTTTGTTGGGTGTTGTGGTGTTTATAGATGTATTGGGAAAATTGCTCTTACATAATCCTGTCTATTGGGAAGCCTTGGATGTAGTGCCTATTATTTTATTGGGAAGTTTCTGTTTGGGAATCTATCACAACCTATCCGTTTGGTACAAGGTCACCGATCAAACCAAATTTGGGGCTTACATTTCTTCTTTTGGAGCTTTACTTACTTTGATTATCAATATTTGGTTCATTCCTAAAATAGGATATATGGCATCCGCATTGGCCACTTTGGCCGCTTATGGCAGTATGATGGTCCTTTCCTATTACTTTGGTCGTAAATACTACCCAGTACCCTATAACATGCGAAAAATAACGTTCTATTTGGGTGTATCAATCCTGTTTTCAGCCCTTTCGTTCTATGTTTTTAATAGAAATTTAATAGCAGGCAGCGTACTACTTTTGTTATTTTTGGGGTTAGTGTATAAGATGGAAGGAGATAATTTAAGAAGCATATTTTTAAAGCGTGGAGATTAAAGTCATTAACAAATCAGGGCATGCATTGCCACATTACGAAACCCTTGCCTCGGCAGGAATGGACCTAAGGGCCAATATTGAATCACCCATTGTGCTAAAACCATTGGAAAGAGCCATTGTTCCTACGGGAATTTTTATGGAACTGCCTATTGGAGTGGAAGCCCAAGTTCGACCTAGAAGTGGATTGGCGGCAAAAAAAGGCATTACAGTTTTAAACGCTCCCGGAACCATTGATGCGGATTATAGAGGCGAAGTTGGGGTAATTTTAGCCAATTTATCCTCTGAAGAGTTTACTGTTGAAAACGGTGAGCGAATTGCCCAAATGGTGATTGCCAAACACGAACGTGCCGAATGGGTAGAAGTAGATTCCCTTTCAGAAACAGATAGGGGAGCTGGTGGTTTTGGCAGCACTGGAACCAAATAACGAAGAATGTCAGGTCGAGCGTTGTCGAGACCTCTATAAATTAAATTTAAAAAAATACCTGCCTCCGCAGGTGTGTGAATATGAAAATAATCGTACCGATGGCGGGAAGAGGATCCCGTTTAAGACCACATACATTGACCATTCCCAAACCTTTGATTCCTGTAGCGGGCAAACCTATCGTGCACCGTTTGGTGGAGGATATTGCCAAGGTTTTGGGCGAACCTATCGAGGAAGTTGCCTTTATTTTGGGCGACCCTGCTTTTTTTGGTGATGATGTGGTGGAAAGTTTGATGGATCTAGCCGAGAGTTTAGGCGCTAAGGGTTCCATTTACCGTCAGGATCAACCTTTAGGTACTGGACATGCCATTATGAGTGCCAAGGAGTCTCTAAACGGACCAGCTGTGATTGCATATGCCGACACCTTGATTCGTGCCGATTTCGACTTGGATAGAACGGCAGATAGTGTGATTTGGGTAAAGCAAGTGGAACATCCAGAAGCATATGGTGTGGTGCAACTCAATACTAGTAATGAAATAGTGGAATTGGTAGAAAAGCCCAAAGAGTTTGTTTCTGACCTGGCTGTTATCGGCATTTACTATTTTAAGGACGTAGGTGTGCTTAAAAATGAGCTTCAACACGTATTGGAGAATAACATTACCCACGGTGGTGAATATCAAATCAATGATGGCATTAAACGCATGATGGAAAAGGGCATGAAATTTGTTCCAGGTAAGGTGGATGAATGGATGGATTGCGGCAACAAAAACGTTACCGTGGAAACCAACCAACGAATGTTAGGATTTTTGGAAAATGAGGGGGAGAATTTAATTGCTAATTCCGTGCAACAAGAAAATGCCAATATTATCGAACCTTGTTTCATTGGAGAGAACGTTGTGCTTAAAAATACCACGGTTGGACCTTATGTTTCGGTAGGTTCGAATACGGTTTTGGAAAATTCAACCATTAAGAACAGTTTGATCCAAAGCAATAGTAAAATATCCAATGCCAATTTAGACAACGCAATGATTGGTAATTTTGTAGTGTATGATGGTAATTTTGAATCCATTAGCATTGGAGATTATTCCGTTTTGGAATAACTTTAGGATGGTTTTCGGTTTGAAGGGGATTTAGGATGTTATGATAAAGATGTTTACTTTTTGGTTGGTTTTAGCTGTGTTTATTTCAACACAGAGCATTGCCATTGCCCAAGAAGAACAAGAAAGCGCCGAAGTCTATCTCGAAGAATATACCGATGAGTTTCAAGAAAACTTTTTTGAGGCCTTAAAGCAAAAAGGCATTCAAAACTATGATAGGGCTATTGACCTGTTGCTGAAGTGCAAGGAATTGGAGCCCAAGAATAGTGTCGTGGATTATGAATTGGGCAAAGCCTATCTTCTCGACAAAAAATATGTGCAAGCCCAAGAATATGCAATTGAGGCACTTATATCCGAACCCACCGATTTTTGGTATTTGGACAATCTACTGACCATTTTGGAGAAGCAAGGAAGCCAAATTGAAACTGTGCAGCAGCAAATTCCTTATGACAATCAAAAGCTCAAAGAAAACATGGCGCTGTCATTCTTCAAAAAGAAAAAGTTTAAAGAGGCACTAATAGTTACCAAGGAGCTCAAAGGTTCGAAATTGGCAAATGATCTCACCCTTAAAATCAATGATTCTTTGCAACAAGACAAAGAGGAGGTTGTTGCTAAAACAGAACCAAAGGAAGAAAACACTCCCAATGACCCCGTAAGGCAATTAAAGTCTGAAATGGATATCTTAATGACAAATGGGGAGTATAAAAAACTGTTGGAAGCATCTAAAGATGCTTTGGACAATTATCCACTTCAACCTTATTTCTATTTGGCATACGGCAAGGCATTAAGCAATACATCCAATGCAAACAAGGCCGTAGAGGTTATGGAAAGCGGTTTGGATTATATTTTGGACGACGCCAAGTTGACCAATGCGTTTTATGAAGAACTTTCAAAGGCCTATTCCAAGTTGGGGAACACCCAAAAGGCGAATGAGTATTTAAACAAAATCAATTCAGGATTATAATGCAACGATATAGAAGCATAGTAACTAAAATTAGCTTTGTGCTTATTGCAGTGCTCACTTTGGGAGCATGTAAAGGCACCAAAGCAATCACGGGTGGCGAAGTGGATGCACGGATGTCTACGAATAGCATCATCAAAAACCATTATTCTAATCAATCAGAATTCAAGACTTTGAGTGGCAAGGTAAAAATTGATTATACCGATGGCGAGGATTCACAGGGTGTTAATGTGAGTTTACGAATGGAAAAGGACAAGGTGATTTGGATGAGCGCACCCCTAGGCGTTGTTAAGGCCCATATCACTCCAGAAAAAGTTTCTTTCTATAACAAGTTAAACAATGAGTATTTCGATGGGGATTTCAGCTACTTAAGCAATTTATTGGGCACCGAGTTGGATTTTGAAAAAGTTCAGAATTTATTGTTGGGGAATGCTGTTTTGGATTTAAGAAGGGAGAAATTCAATTCTGGTGTTTATGAAGGCAATTACCAATTGACCCCAAAAAAGGCTAGGGAACTTTTTAAAATCATCTTTCAAGTAGAGCCCAAAAACTTTAAAATAGCATCCCAAGAAATTTCACAACCCGAACAGGCAAGACAATTAAAAGCGAATTATACCTATCAGGATATTTCAGGAAAGGTATTGCCAGACCAAATCAATATTGTTGCTGAAGAAGAAGGCGATTTTACCACCATTGAACTTAGTTTTCGTAACTTGGAATTGGACAAACCCATGAATTTCCCTTATAAGGTACCAAAAGGGTATGATAAAATAACATTAAAGTAATTTGAAAAATAAATTCACTTATTGTTTTTATTTACTGATGGTTACCTTTTTGGTTTCTAGTTCATCTTTTGGCCAAACCAGTGAACAAAAAGCCTTAGAAGCTAAAAGAGAAAGACTTCAAGAAGAAATTAAGGAAATCAACCGACTGCTCTTTGCGGAACGTAAAGAAAAGGGAACTATTCTAGACCAAATGGAAGCCTTGGACAACAAAATCAATGTGCGTCAGCAGTTGATTCGGGTGACCAACCAACAATCCAATTTGCTCAATCGTCAAATCAATGTCAACATAAGAAACATCAGTAAGCTTCGGGAGGATTTAGAGATCCTAAAAGAAGACTACGCCAACTTGATCCAAAAAACCTATCAAAATAAATCTCAGAGCAATCGACTCATGTTCTTGTTGTCCGCGGAGAATTTCTTTCAAGGCCTCAAAAGGCTCCAGTATATGCAGCAATATGCAAAGCATAGAAAAAAGCAAGGAGAAGGAATAGTTGCCAAAACGGAGGAGCTAACCCAATTGAATCAAGATTTAGTTCGCCAACGAAGGGAGAAAGAACAATTGCTGGCCGAAAACCAAGCAGCAAAGGTGGAGCTGGATAAGGAAATAGCAACACAAAGGAGCCTTTTAACGAGCATTAAACAAAATGAGGCCAAATACACCGCTGCCATTGCTGAAAAGCAACGAGAGGCCCGTAAAATTGACAACGAAATTGAACGATTGATCAAGAGTGCCATTGCGAGTTCAAACAAGAGTTCTGGAAAATCTACAAGTAGTGCCACTTTTGCCCTTACTCCTGAAGCTAAATTGGTTGCGGATAATTTCTCTTCCAACAAAGGAAGACTTATATGGCCTGTGGAAAAAGGAGTAAAAAGCCAAGGTTATGGAGTGTATGCAGACAAGCTGTATCCTGGAATTAAGCATCGAAACAATGGAGTAACCATTACCACGGATAAAGGGAGCAAGGCTAGAGCGATTTTTGAGGGCGAGGTCATAGCTATTTTGACCGTTCCTGGCGGTAACAAAGGCGTTCAGATTAAACACGGAAATTATATCAGTACCTACTATAACCTTTCCACCTTATATGTAAAAAAAGGGGATAAAGTGGCTGCAAAAGAAGTGCTGGGCGATATTAATACCAATCGGTTTGACGGTACTACCAAATTGAAGTTTTATCTTTATAAAGATGCCAATCGTCTCAATCCCGAGGAGTGGATCTATCAACTTTAGCTTATGAAACCAATAACAGATTTACAAGGAACCTTTGAATTGCACAATGGGGTCCAAATGCCCTATTTTGGGTTGGGTGTTTATCTTTCCAAAGATGGTAGCGAAGTAATCAATGCGGTAAAGGATGCATTGAACCATGGTTATCGACATATTGATACCGCCGCAGTTTATAACAACGAAGAAGGCGTTGGAAAAGGTATCCGTGAAAGCAATGTGGCTCGTGAAGATGTATTTTTGGTAAGTAAAGTTTGGAACACCGATCAAGGGTATGAATCTACTTTAAAGGCCTTTGATGCCAGTTTGGAGCGATTGGGTACTGATTATCTCGATTTATATTTGATTCATTGGCCAAAAGGAGAGTTGAGTAAGGAAACTTGGCGAGCTATTGAAAAATTGTACAAAGAAAAAAGAGTGCGCGCTATTGGAGTGAGTAACTTTTTGCAACATCATTTGGAAGATTTACTGACCACTGCTGAAATTGTGCCTATGGTAAACCAAATGGAGTTCCATCCGTATTTGGTACAACAAGATTTGGTTGATTTTTGTGCCGCAAAGGGAATTCAATACGAAGCTTGGTCGCCGTTGATGCAGGGAAATATCTTCGAATTGGACATTATGAAAGTACTGGCCGCAAAATACAACAAGACCATTGCGCAAATTGTGTTGCGCTGGGATCTTCAAAAAGGGGTGGTTACCATTCCAAAATCATCCAAAAAAGAACGAATCATTGCCAATTCAGACCTATTCGATTTTGAACTATTTCAAGAAGACATGCAATTACTTGATGGACTGGATAAAGGCAAACGCTTTGGCCCAGACCCCGATAACTTCAATTTTTAATGCTATAAATGTCAGGTCGAGCGCAGTCGAGACCGCATTTAGGAATAAAAATGGAATAACCTCTCGACTGCGCTCGAGGTGACAACTATTTAACTCAAAATTAGTTAGGAAGTAAATAACGCTTTAAGCTCTGTCGCCTCAGCAGGTTTCATTTTACCTGCCAGCACCAAACTCAATTGCTTTCTGCGAAGAGCAGCAGCAAAACGCTCTTTTTCCAAATCGGTTTCTGGCTCCAAAGGAGGTACTTCTGTAGGTTTTCCAGTGTCATCAACAGCTACAAACGTATAAATGGCCTCATTGGCCTTGGTACGTTCGCCCGTAAAACGATCCTCTATCCAAACATCGATAAATATCTCCATTGAAGTTTTAAACGCTCTAGAAACAGCGGCTTCCACAGTAACAACACTACCTAGTGGCACAGCACGATTAAACGCTACGTGGTTAACCGATGCCGTAACTGTAATTCTTCTACTATGTCTACGGGCCGAAATACTTGCTGCACGATCCATTCGAGCCAACAATTCACCACCAAAAAGGTTGTTGAGTGGATTGGTTTCGCTGGGTAATACCAAATCGGTCATTACTGTACGGGATTCACTTGGAGTTTTTGCGCGCATACCTTGAATTTTTGCGCAAAGATATTGAAGTAGGGAATGGTTTTAAAAGAAAGTAGACTATTTCTCGGATAGCAACCAAGCATCCCTTGACTCTGTGGTTTTTACCTCTTTAAGAAATGCAAGTGCTTCTTTAGGGTCTTCAAAACTATCGTAAGCTACTTGGTGCAACCCATATTTGTTCACACCCAAATAAAAAGCATTGTACCCTTTATCCTTGAGTTGGGCCACACGTTTGTCAGCATTGTTTTCTTCACGAAAAGCACCTGCAATTACATGGTGTTTGCCCAATTGCTTTTTGGTAACGCTAATGTTAATGGCTGGAAGTTCCAATGGAGCACTTTCAAAAAAGGTAGCTTCCTGAATCAATTTGGAAACTTCGGTTTGAGCTTCTTGTTGAGCGGCAAATTCCTTTTTTTGATGGTTGTCGTAGGTGTTGTACCCAGTAAACCCAATGGAAACCGCCAACAGAATTACCGCAGCATATTTTAACCAAGGTCTAAAGGAGGTTTCTTCTCTTTTTTCTGGAGTTATAATGAACGGTATTTTTTCTTCCAACTCAACCACTTCTTCTTTTAGCACCTCTCTGTGAATCGGAGTGGCAGCAAAACTGGAAAGTCCAAAAGATGAGGTCAAGAAGTTGATTCTATTTTCAGGTTGAAACTGGATTCGCTTTTCTGAATTGTACCAAAGTTTACCGATAGAAAATAATTCAACAGTTTCACCTTGGTTAAGACGATTCATCCAATTTTGAGCAACTTCTTCCACTTCCTGAAGCATTTCTTCATACCCTAAATTCTTATCCTTGGCAATATGGGAAACCAAAAGGCCATCATTTTTGGATAATTGGGCATTAAAAGAAATGGATTTGCTCGGTGGGAGCAATGTATTGGAAGTAGCATCAATTGCTGCAGATGTACTATGTGCCAAAAACGCCCCAAAACCTGGAATCACGACACAATTGTAATCATACAGTAATTTCTCTATGTAAGAATCAATCCTCATTGCCACAAATATTGCAAAAAATGGGACAGTACAAAATATGCTGGATAACTTTTTATTAACATTTGAAAATCTGTATTTTGTGGACAACTTAACCACCCAAATCAAATGACTGAACCTGAAATTATTGCGGCCCTTCGGCTGCAAAACATACCCAATATTGGAGATGTTACTGCTAAAAAATTAATTTCCCATTGCGGAAGTCCAACAGCAGTTTTTGAGGACAAACCACAACACCTTTTAAAGATTGATGGCATTGGCAGGTTCACCATAAATGGTCTTTTTGATGCTATTTATTTGGAAGAAGCTAAAAAGGAGTATGAATTTATACTCAAAAATGACATTGCTTTTTCCTATTTCATGGATGAAACCTACCCATCTCGGTTGAAACATTGTGTTGATGGCCCTATTGTACTTTTTCAACGAGGGAATATGGAATTTGAGGGGAAGAAAATCATCAGCGTGGTGGGAACAAGGAACATTACCAGCTATGGAACTGCGTTTTGTGAACGATTTATTGAAGAAATTGCTCTATTAGATCCCATAATTGTGAGCGGATTGGCTTACGGCGTGGATATTGCTATACAAAAGGCGGCAATGGATCATGGTTTACAAACTATCGCCTGCTTGGCCCACGGATTGAACCAGATATATCCAAAAGCCCATAAAAAGTATGCTTCGAAATTGGAGCAAAATGGGGGTTTTATAACGGAATTTTGGAGTACGAGTAATCCCGACCGTGAAAATTTTTTAAAAAGGAATCGAATTGTTGCTGGAATAAGTGAAGCAACGATTGTTATTGAATCAGCAGAAAAAGGAGGGAGCCTGGTCACAGCGGATTTGGCCCACGACTATAACCGAGAAGTATTTGCGGTGCCTGGTCGGGCTACGGATAAATGGAGCAAGGGATGTAATGACCTTATTAAATTTCAAAAAGCGCACTTATTAACCTCTGCTGCTGAGTTAATTTACCTTTTAGGATGGGATATAGAGCCTAAAAAGGAGGTTCCAACTTTGCAAAAGCAGCTGTTCATCGAGTTAAATGACACAGAACAGTCTATCTATTCCTACTTGCAGTTGAACGGTAAACAATTGCTGGATACCGTTGCTTTGGAGTGCAATCTGCCCATTTTTAAAACTTCGTCCACTTTATTGACCATGGAAATGAAAGGCGTGATCCGACCACTGCCAGGTAAAATGTTTGAAGCGATTTAATCAATGGACAATTACCAATAAACAATGATCAATTACGTGTCATTCTGAGCGAAGCGAAGAATCTAATGTATTTGACGGGAGATTCTTCATTTCGGCTCAACCTCATTCAGAATGACAAAATATTGTCAATCAATCGTCATGCTGAACAAAGTGAAACATCTCGCTAAATATTAATTCTGAAGCTATGGATAAATATTGCGTCTATATTTTGACAAACAGGAATAAATCTGTACTATACACGGGCATAACCAATGATTTATCAAGAAGATTAATAGAACATATTGAGTGCATTAAAAACAATAAAAAGACATTTGCCGCAAAATATAAGTGTAAACACCTGGTTTACTATGAAGAATATGACTGGGTTCAAGAAGCCATAAGTCGAGAAAAGGAAATAAAAGGGTGGGTAAGAGCCAAAAAAGTCAAACTGATAAAGACTACAAATCCAAATTTTGAATTTTTAGAAGATGGCTTTATAAATATTTAGAATGTCATTCTGAGCATAGCGAAGAATCTCAATATTATTGAAAAGAAATTCTTCATTACGGCTTCGCTTTATTCAGAATGACAACCACTCAACGATGGGCTACATAACAGAACAGTTACCCTGTTTTCAGATGTAATTCAACCGAAATTTGGTCGCATAAATCGGAATTTAGGTTGATTTTAGCCCTAAGACTGGGATTCTTGTCAACTTTTCAAATTGAAAATCAAAGAAGTTTAAATTCGAATTTCCGATGAAGTGCTAATACCCCAACTTCTCACGAACACGGCCTAACACTTCATTGGCTACTTTTCTAGCTTTTTCCGCTCCGATGGCCAAAGCTTCGTCCACTTCGTTTAAGTGGTTCATGTAGTAGTCGAATTTTTCCCGAGGTTCGGAAAACCTTTCCATGATCACCTCATAAAGTGCTTGTTTGGCATGACCGTAGCCATAATTTCCAGCCAAATAATTGGCACTCATTTCTTCAATCTGTTCTTGTGAAGCCAACAATTTATACAGTGCAAACACATTATCGTTGGTTGGGTCTTTTGGGTCCTCCATGGGGGTACTGTCGGTTATAATGCCCATAACTTGTTTGCGCAACTTTTTATCTGGTTGAAACAAATTAATCAAATTGCCGCGGCTTTTGCTCATTTTTTCACCATCGGTTCCTGGTACATACATAGTATCCTCATGAACTTTAGCTTCAGGCATCACAAAGGTCTCGCCCATTTGGTTGTGGAATCTTGAGGCCACATCCCTTGTCATTTCCAAATGTTGCAATTGGTCTTTTCCAACGGGAACAATATCGGCATCATACAATAAAATATCGGCAGCCATCAGCATGGGATAGGTAAACAAGCCTGCATTTACATCTTCCAATCGATCGGCCTTATCCTTAAAAGAGTGGGCCAATGTTAATCTTTGGTAGGGAAAAAAGCAGCTCAAATACCAAGCTAATTCAGCGGTTTGGGGAATATCGCTTTGTCTATAAAAAACCGTCTTTTCAATATCAAGGCCAAATGCCAACCATGCTGCTGCAATGGCATGAGTATTGTTTCTCAATAACTCACCATCTTTGATTTGGGTGAGGGAATGCATATCGGCAATAAAAAGATAAGAATCATTTTTGGGGTCTTGTGCCATTTCAATGGCAGGCATAATTGCCCCCAAAATATTTCCTAAATGAGGTACACCTGTACTTTGTATGCCAGTCAGAATTCGGGCCATGCTTAAATTTTGCCCGTAAAAGTACGCATCCCAAGGAGATAAAAAAAGCGGCAAAAGTTACTTGTTCAAATTTTAAAAACTCTTGTATTACTATGAGTCAACTAGCTTATTTTGACTCCGAAATTTGAAGATTTCTGTGTAAGTCTTTTAAAGATGTTCAAAAATTCTACTTTTGACACATGCTTGGACTGATTAAAAACATTGGGCATGTTTTGTACAGAATATGGTTTTATATACTGGTTGCAGTGCCCATACTTATTTTCTTTCCCATTTTATTGGCATTGACTTTTTCTGAAAGCACCTACCCTCAGTTTTTCTGGATGGCCAGAAACTTTTGGGCTAGACCCATATTATATGGGATGGGTTGCTTTCCAAAAATTGTAAGGGAGCAGCGCATGGAAAAAGGCAAGAGTTATATGCTGGTTTCTAACCATACCAGTATGTTGGATATTATGCTGATGTTGGTTGTGAGTAGAAACCCATTTGTGTTTGTAGGTAAAAAGGAACTAGTTAAAATTCCCTTGTTTGGGTTTTTCTATAAACGGGTTTGTATAATGGTGGATCGTGATGATGTTCGTAGCCGAACAGGCGTCTATCGCCGCGCCCAAAGGAGATTGGACCAAGGGTTGAGCATTTGTATTTTTCCAGAGGGCGGTGTGCCTGACGAGGATATTCTTTTAGATCAATTTAAAGATGGGGCCTTTAAAATGGCCATTGCCCATAAAATTCCAGTAGTTCCGATGACCTTTCTAGACAATAAAAAACGGTTTTCATTTACTTTTTTGAGTGGTGGTCCTGGAAGAATTCGAGTGAAAGTGCATCCTTTTTTTGAAACGGGAATTCTTGCACCTAGTGACACCTCCACGTTGCGGGAAGAAGTGCGAGAGATTATGCTCAAAGAACTTTTAAATTCAGATAAATCCAACTCCGAGATATCGGTGGCTTAATGTAAGTTTGGTAGTTGAAGTGAAATCTTTCTAATACATGATTCAGGTTCTTTAACAAATGAAAGTTCTTTATCGATATTGTATTGTTTCACTGAATTGAGGATTTCAACCTGTTCTTTCCAGGGTTCTACATCTTTTTTAAACTTTTCTTCACTGGAACCATCACATTTTTGATCTTGGATAGTGATATCAACTTTTGAGTTTGATAAATTGAAGTTAACAGTCAGAAATTGCTTGTTTTTGGCAAAATAGACACTGCTTTCTACAATATTGTCCAATAGTGATTGAATCACAAATGAGGGGATGACGGCATCATTCAAGTGTTCTTCACCACTATCTATTTTAATAGAAAATTCAAAAATCCCTTCATAACGTAAGCGTTGCAGTTTAAGGTACCTGTTCAGCATTTCGATTTCATCCTTCAATGGAATGGTGTCCTTATCCAATTGATTCAAATAAAACCGAATGAGCTTGCTGAAAGTAGAAAGGTAATCTAATGCCAATCGTTTATTTTCTTGATAGATAAAATATTGAATTGAATTTAAAGCGTTGAAAACGAAATGCGGATGGAGTTGGGTGTTCAATACTTTGAGCCTTAACTCAACCATTTCTTCCCTTATTTTAATTAGGTTTTCTTGCTTTTCTAAAAGTGCTTCCCCATCTCTTATACTTTTAATTTTCAAAGCACAAATAGAGGCGATAACGGATAGCATTTTTACATGCTGTTCGGTAAAAAAGTCTTTTTCGGGATGTTCACAGTTCAGAACCCCATAAATTTGATTGTCTTGACTAATGGGTACGCAAATTTCTGAAAGTCTTTCGCTGCTATTATTGATCTTGTTTGAAGTGTCTTCAAGGTAACGAGGTTCCTTAGAGGTGTCATTAATTAATTCGTATACACCAGTTGAGGCAACAGTTCCTGTGATACCCGAACCAATGGGAATTTCTATGGGGTCTTTTATTAGTTTTTCATTCAAGCTTTTTGGTCCGTGTGCTGCTTTTTGAATGAGTTTTTTACCGCTGTCATCTATCATGTAAACAACAGAATCAACATGTCCTAATTTTGAAAAGCAGTTTTTGGCAACACTCCATAAAATATCCTCCTCATTTGTTTTGTCCATCAAGGATTTAGTAAAATAGATAAGAATATCTTCAAATTGACCTGATTTCAAGATGATTATGGTTAGGGATTAAAGTTCAATGTAAGAAAATAATTGAAAATAAGTGAACAAAAAAAGCGCCCTATATGGAGATTGGGCGCCTAATTGATTGCTTAAAGGAGCAATCTTCCTAACCAACGTTTTGTTTCCTAAAACTTAAAGCTTAGTCCGCTATAAACCCCAATGGAATAGGGGCGGAAATTACCTGAAGTATTGGAAAATGTGTTTAACTGATATTTAAAAACAGGTTCAATATTCAATTGTATTTTTGATGTAAAATCGTAGTTGACACCCATTCCAAAATTGGCACTAAAGTTTAATGCATTTACATTGTTGGCTTCGCCAACTTCGGTTACCATTTCATTGGATTCCAGTAATACCGAATTGTCAACAAGAAAAAGTGAACTTACCCCACCAATTACGTCTACCCCAAACTTTTTGTCGACAAGGGCATAATTTAGTTCCAAGGGCACCTCTATATAGCCCAATTGTTGTACCATTTTCCCATCCAGGGCTGGGGCAGTTGCCAATGCAATTTCTTTGCTATCTACATTAGAAATACTCTTACCAGAGTTTCTGCTTTGCACTATAATATTTTCTCCTGTATTGGAATAATTAATGTTAGCTATTTTTTCATTGGCCGAAGTGCGAAGGGTAGAAGAGAAAATAATATCCTCGGTGTCGTAACCATAGTTTACCTTGTGTACCCCTGATCGTATTTTAAGTCGGCTTCCAATTTCATAGGCAACGCCTACACCATAACTCATATTGAAGTTTCCTGATTTGGAGTTGGTTTCAAAATCGGGATGAATAGGAGAACCACTACCACTGCCATTAAAATAAACTGGAGCTACTGTAGGGCCAAAGGACCATTTGTCCGCTTTGTTTTCTACTATCTCGGACTCTAATTCTTTTTGCTCATCAATAGCTTCGTAAATCGATTTCTTTTTCTGTTCTTCCTCATTGTTTTCAGCTATGATAGCTTCCTCTTTTGAAGTTGTTTTTGCGACATTGTTTTTTGATGCTGGATTGGTTTGCGCAATTGTACTTTCCTTTTCAGAAGCTGAATCGACAGCTTCGTAAGTTTTGGTAGAAGTTAAATCATCTTCCTCCGTGTTGTCCAAATTGGAAGCTAATGCTGGTTGCTCTGTTTTGCTAACAGAGGTTCCGTTTTGGTTAGATTTTAATGCTGAATTGTAAGATTTTGTTGCTGCATCATTTTTATCAATGGCGTTATCAGAATTGGCCAAACTTTCTGAGGAAACGGTCTCGATTTCCTTTGAATCTGTACCCTCCTTGAAAGATTTACTCTTTCTTGATGGATTTGATGTATTTTCAATGTCAGAAATTGTTGGTGTATCCAATATCTCATCTTCAGCAAATGGGTTTATTGTCCATAATGCAATGGCTAATGCTGCGGCCACGCCACCAAGCTGCCACCATATTGGAATGATGAGCCTTTTTTGTTTCTTTTTGTTCAATGAGGCTTCAATGTTGTTCCAAACTTTTGGGTCTGGAACTTCTTCAAAACCTTGAAAGGTTTCCTTGAACAATTGCTCTAAATTCTTTTTCCCCATGGTCATCTGTTTAAGCAATGTTGATTTTGGTCTTTTCTATTTTTTCTCTCAAAATTGATTTGGCCCTTGCCAAGTTCGATTTTGATGTTCCTGTGGATGTTCCCAACATCTCACTGATTTCTTTGTGACTAAAGCCATCCAAAACATATAGGTTAAAGGTTATCCTATATTTGTTGGGTAACTCTTGAATATGTTGTAATAATGTTGATAAGCTAATATCTGTCCCTTCTGTTTCCACCTCATGGCTTTCTTCCATATTATCGGTAACTACATTCAGGAATTGGTCTTTACGGTATTTTTGTAGTACCGTATTTACGGTGATCCGCTTGATCCAACCTTCAAAGGAGCCTTTAAATTGAAACTGGTCTATTTTGTCAAAAATGGTCATAAAGCTATCATGGAGGTTGTCTTCAGCCTCCGCCTTATTCTTGGAATACTTTAGACACATTCCGAAAAGTACACTTGAATATCTTCTGTACAGTTCAGCCTGCGCTTGCCGTTCCCCTTTTTTGCAATTATGTATCAGTTCATCAAGATCCAAATGTTGGTCAATTTTGGATTATGTAAAGTTCTTTTTCTTATGGATTTGTTCCTTCAACAGGTACAGTGTATTCAATAAATTGTGGATTGCCGTTTGCATCATCCCCTGCATAAAACCTAAAATTGTACTCATCGGTATAGATTACACTAAACCGCAATGTAGCCGTTACTTCTTCAATTGCTTCGGTGCATGCTACATCCTGATCTGTCAAAACAGAGCCAATAACTACAACATCCCTTCCTGTTTGTGTAGTCTTGGTTACATCAAAACCTTCAAAATAGGTGCAACCGTTGGGTCTGTAAAACAAAACATCGATATCGTAGGTCTTCCCGAGCTCAAAAAATTCGGGCATATCAGCCTCAATAACATCTAAGGTAGTAAAGTAAAAATTGGGGGAGTCATCATCCGAACTACAAGAAACGAACCATGAGAATGCCACTACATACATAATGGACATAAAAACTTTTTTCATAATCAAAAATCCTTTTATTCCCTAGATGTACTGTAATAGTAAGGGTTGCGTGGGATTTTGCCAACCAAAAGTTAATCTGCCCAAAAAAACGATGAAATGTTATTCGTTCACCGCGGCAATGGCTTCTCTGATTTTGCCTTCTAATTCTTCCGAAAGTTCAGGATTGTCCAAAAGCAAAGCTTTGACGGCGTCTCTACCTTGTCCCAGTTTGGTATCTCCATAACTGAACCAAGAACCGCTCTTTTTAACAATCTCATAAGCAACACCTAAATCCAAGATTTCTCCAATTTTTGAGATGCCTTCTCCATACATAATGTCGAATTCGGCAGTTTTAAATGGAGGTGCAACCTTGTTTTTCACCACTTTTACTCGGGTCTTGTTTCCTTGAACATCGCCATCGGTATTTTTAATTTGTGTGGAACGTCTGATGTCCAATCGAACCGAAGCATAGAATTTAAGGGCATTACCCCCAGTAGTGGTTTCAGGGTTTCCGAACATTACACCAATTTTTTCCCGTAGCTGGTTAATAAAGATTACGGTACAATTGGTTTTGCTTATGGTTGAGGTCAATTTTCGCAAAGCTTGCGACATCAAACGAGCGTGCAATCCCATTTTGGAATCGCCCATTTCCCCTTCGATCTCACTTTTTGGAGTAAGCGCGGCAACAGAATCGACAATTACAATGTCGATAGCCCCAGAGCGAATCAAGTTATCCGCAATTTCCAAAGCTTGCTCACCGTGATCGGGTTGAGATATGATCAAGTTATCGATATCCACACCCAATTTTTTGGCATAAAAGCGATCAAAAGCATGTTCAGCATCAATAAAGGCTGCTATACCTCCTGCTTTTTGTGCCTCGGCAATCGCATGCAAGGTCAAAGTAGTTTTACCCGAAGATTCAGGTCCGTAAATTTCAATCACCCTTCCTCTAGGATAACCTCCAACGCCTAATGCAATATCCAGTCCCAACGATCCAGAAGAAATTACCTCTACATCTTCAACAACACTATCGCCCATTTTCATTACGGCACCTTTACCGTAAGTCTTGTCCAATTTATCCAGGGTAAGTTTAAGGGCTTTTAATTTTGCTTCTTTTTCGTTGCTCATAGTAAAAATCGTTAGGAAGGCTAAAATACCATTTCTTTCTACATGCGACAAAAGGCACGCAACCTTTTTAATAACAATGTATCTAAAGGGTACTAACTCATATACATAGAGCTTTTAAGCTCGAATTTGCTAAGGAGGGAAGAAAATACGCTATGTTAATGTTTTAATGGATTAAGAAGGGTTTCTTTAAAGAAGCCCTTTTTATTTGCCCTCTTTTTTTAATTGTATCTTTGCCCACATTTTACAGCATACCATTCTTAAACTTAAATATTGATATAGCATGCAACTGTACAATACGCTAAGTGCCAAAGAAAGGGAAAAACTTATTGAGGAAGCCGGAAAAGACCGGTTGACCATCTCTTTCTATGCATATGCACATATAGGTAACCCGAGAATACTGAGAGATCATTTGTTCATTACTTGGAATGAAATGGAAGTATTGGGTAGAATTTATGTCGCCAAAGAAGGCATCAACGCACAACTTTCCGTTCCAGCAGAAAATTTTGAAAAGTTCAAAACCCATTTGGACAGTATTTCCTTTTTGGAGAATGTGAGGTTAAACATAGCCATTGAACAAGACAATAAATCCTTTCTAAAACTAAAGGTAAAAGTTCGCGATAAAATCGTCGCAGATGGATTGAACGATGACACTTTCGATGTGACCAACAAGGGTGTTCATGTGAACGCTTTAAGGTTCAACGAGCTGATTGAAGATCCAGACACTGTTTTAGTGGATATGAGAAACCATTACGAAAGTGAGATTGGCCATTTTAAAAATGCCATCACTCCTGATGTGGATACCTTTCGTGACTCTTTGGATATTATCGAGCAAGATTTGGCCGAACACAAAGAGGATAAAAAATTGGTGATGTACTGCACAGGAGGAATCCGTTGCGAAAAAGCCAGTGCCTATTACAAGCACAAGGGGTTTAAAAATGTATTTCAGCTAGAAGGTGGAATTATTGAATACACTCGACAAGTGCGAGAGCAAAATCTTGAAAACAAATTCAAGGGCAAAAACTTTGTTTTCGACCACCGAAGAGGTGAGCGAATTTCAGAAGAAGTAATTGCGCATTGCCATCAATGTGGAAAGCCTTGCGACACCCATGTAAATTGTGCTAACGAAGCCTGTCATTTATTGTTTATCCAATGTGACGAATGTGCACAGGCCATGGATAATTGTTGTTCCGTTGAGTGTCAAGAAACCAATGCCTTGCCATACGAAGAGCAAAAAGCATTAAGAAAAGGGAAGGGTGCCAGCAATAAAATATTCAAAAAGGGTAGATCTCCTGTATTGAAATACAAGAAGTAGCATTTCTATGCTGCTTTAAATTGTACTATATTTACCTAAGAATTATTTATGAACCCTATTGAGGTAATTTTCAAAAAGATAAAGATTTTTAATTGTCACATCGAGCGCAGTCGAGATGTGCATTAAGATTCAGATGTTCTCGACTGCGCTCGAACTGACATCATCTTTTGAAGAATCTCAATCAAGATACGAAATATGGCGTGTAGCAGTTGTTCAACCGGCAAGGATGGACAACCGCGTGGTTGCAAGAACAATGGTACTTGCGGCACTGATGGTTGTAACAAGCTGACAGTCTTTGACTGGCTTTCCAATATGTCGTTGCCCAACGGTCAAAAAACTTTTGATTGTGTTGAGGTACGTTTCAAAAATAGCAGAAAGGAATTTTATAGAAATGCGGAAGGATTATCCTTATCCATCGGTGATGTAGTGGCCGTGCAAGCCAAATCAGGTCACGACGTGGGCATGGTTACGCTTACTGGAGAGTTGGTTCGCATTCAAATGAAGCGAAAGAAAGTTTCTCCAGACGATAAGGAACTTCCAAAAATTTACCGAAAAGCGACCCAACGTGATATTGATATCTGGCAAAAATGCCGTGATCGCGAAGAGGAAATCAAAAAACGTTCCCGGGAGATTGCCATTTCACTTAAACTCGAAATGAAATTGAGCGATGTTGAATTTCAAGGTGATGGATCCAAAGCAACCTTTTACTACACTGCGGAAGATCGCGTTGATTTTAGGCAATTGATCAAGGATATGGCCAAAGCTTTCGGCATCCGAATAGAAATGCGCCAAATCGGATATCGTCAAGAAGCCCAACGTTTGGGAGGAATTGGTTCCTGTGGACGTGAATTGTGTTGTTCTACTTGGTTGACCGATTTTAGATCGGTAAGCACAGCTTCGGCCCGTTACCAACAATTGGCTTTGAATCCTCAAAAATTAGCTGGGCAATGTGGTAAATTAAAATGTTGCCTCAACTATGAGCTCGATATGTACATGGAGGCTTTGAAAAACTTTCCTCCATCAGACAGCAAACTCAAAACCAAAAAAGGAATTGCTTTTTGCCAAAAGGCAGATATTTTCAAGGAAACTCTTTGGTTTTCATACAAAGATGAACCAGCCAATTGGCACACATTGACCAAAGACCAAGTGCTGGAAATTTTGGAGTTGAACAAGAAAAATGAAAAAATAGAAAGCCTAGAGGAATATGCCTCTGACAATGTGGATGTGGATGAGGAGAAAATGGCATTTGAAAATGTGGTGGGTCAAGATAGCCTTACCCGATTTGATCGTCCCAAAAAGAAAAAAAGAAGGAACAAAAAACGTAGAAAGCCAAATCCTAAAGCATCTTCCAATGCGAAATAGTTTTTTAATCCTACTGGCTGCCGTGTTTACGTTGGCATCTTGTAACGATTTGTTGATCTATTCAGAATATGAACCCATTACAGATGGAAAATGGGAAATTGATAATCCTGTTCATTTCGAATTTTCAGGACTGGATTCAACAGCCACTTACAACATGTTTATCAACGTTCGGAATGACGATTCTTTCCAGTTCAGCAATTTATTTTTAATTACGGAGTTAGAATATCCTGAAGGAAATACCATAAAGGATACTTTGGAATATAAGATGGCAGAACCGACTGGTGAATGGCTTGGAAAAGGTACGGGAGGAGTAAAGGAAAACAAATTGTGGTTCAAGGAAAACATCGATTTTAAAGATTCTGGCGTATATAAGGTAAATGTTTCGCACGCC
This sequence comes from Flagellimonas zhangzhouensis, assembly GCF_900102925.1. GTDB lineage: Bacteria > Bacteroidota > Bacteroidia > Flavobacteriales > Flavobacteriaceae > Flagellimonas > Flagellimonas zhangzhouensis. Next base: position 713,680 of record NZ_FNKI01000001.1, read on the forward strand.
ATGCGTAAAAATGGCGAAGTGGAAGGCCTTCACATTTTGGAAGGAATAACAGATGTTGGTTTGGAAATTGAAAAAGTCCCCAATTAATAATGGCAAAAAAAGTTCAAAAAAAACAGCAGCAAAATTTTACCCCGTTTATTAAATGGTTCTGGATTTTATTCGGAACAGGAGTACTTGGTGCAGTGCTCGTTTTTTTATTGGCCTCGTGGGGCATGTTTGGCGAAATGCCCACATTCGAACGATTGGAAAACCCAGAAACCAATCTAGCTACCGAATTTATCTCTTCGGATGGTGAAACTTTGGGTAAATTATATTTGGACGATAACCGAACTCCAGTTTCCTACGATGAATTGCCCCAAAATCTGGTTGATGCTTTGGTAGCAACCGAAGATGCCAGATATTACGACCATTCAGGAATTGATGCAAGAGGATTTATAAGAGCTTTGGCCTATTTGGGAAAAAGAGGTGGAGCAAGTACCATTTCGCAACAGCTGGCCAGACAATTGTTTATTGGTGTAAGGGATAAAGAAAGTACAACCAATGCCATTCTTCAAAAAATCCAGGAATGGGTGATTGCCACTCGTTTGGAACGTAATTATACCAAGGAGGAAATCATTTCCATGTATTTGAACATTTATGATTTCAATTACAATGCCGATGGTATTCGTTCTGCAGCAAGAATTTATTTCGGAAAAGAACCACATGAACTTCGGACAGAAGAATCTGCAGTTTTGGTGGGCATGCTGAAGAATTCTTCTTATTACAATCCAATGCGCAGGGAAGAGTTGGTGTTCAATCGAAGAAACACCGTTCTTGGGCAAATGGCAAAGTACGATTACATCACAGAACAAGAAAAGGACTCTTTGCAGGCTTTGGAGATGAAGATCAATTTTAATCCAGAATCACACAGAGAAGGTTTGGCCACCTATTTTAGGATGTACATGCAACGCTGGTTGAACAATTGGGTGAAGGAAAATCCAAAACCAGATGGTGAAAACTATAATATTTACTTGGACGGACTAAAGGTGTACACTACGGTGGATTCCAGAATGCAGAAAAATGCAGAAGAAGCAGTGCAAGAACATATGAAGAACCTCCAAGCGGAGTTTTTCAGACAAAATACACCCAAGCAAAATGCTACAGCACCCTTTTTGGATATTTCCAGGGGCGCAATTGATACCATCATGGAACGCGCGATGAAAGCATCTCCTAGATGGCGAGTATTAAAACGTGAAGGATTATCAGAAAAGGATATTGAAGCTACTTTTCACAAAAAAACGGAAATGACCGTGTTCGATTGGAACAGTGATTCTTATGAGAAGGACACCATCATGACCCCGATGGATTCCATCCGTTACTATAAAACTTTCCTTAGAACGTCTATGATGTCAATGGAACCCCAAACAGGACATGTAAAAGCATGGGTCGGGGGAATCGATTATAAACATTTTCAATACGATAATGTAATTCAGGGAGCGCGTCAGGCAGGATCTTTATTCAAGCCATTTGTTTATGCTGCGGCTATTGATCAATTGCGGTATTCCCCTTGCTTTACATTACCAGACAACCAATACAGTATTGAACCTGGAAAACATGGGAATATGGAGGCCTGGACCCCAAAAAATTCAGTAGGTGAATATTCAGGTGAAAATATGACCTTGAAAAATGCATTGGCTAATTCGGTAAATACCATCACAGCGCAGCTAATAGATCGCGTTGGACCTGGAGCTGTAGTTGCATTGGCAAAAAACATGGGCATTAAAAAGGAAATCCCAGCAGTGCCCTCTATCGCATTGGGTGTGGCAGATGTAAGTGTTTATGATATGGTTGGGGCTTTTGGTACCTATGCCAATCAAGGGGTGTATGTAAAACCAGTTATGGTAACCCGAATCGAAGACAAAAATGGAAGTGTGCTTTATGAATACACTCCAGAAACCAAAGATGTGTTGAGTAAGGAGGTGGCCTATGCCATGGTCAATCTTTTGGAAGGGGTGACACTATCGGGTTCGGGTGTCCGATTACGAAACGACTATAATAAGAACAATGCTTTTTATAAAAGAGTAATAACAGGTTATCCATACAACTTTACCAATCCAATTGCAGGAAAAACAGGAACCACACAAAACCAAAGTGATGGTTGGTTTATGGGTATGGTGCCCAACTTGGTTACAGGTGTTTGGGTCGGTGGAGAAGATCGTTCCATTCACTTTCGCAGTATAACAGAAGGTCAAGGTGCAGCCATGGCGTTACCTATTTGGGGAACGTACATGAAAAAGAACTATGCGAATGAAGAAATTGGAGTTTCTAAAGATGCATTTGAAGTGCCTGAAGATATGTCTATTAACTTAGATTGTACGCAACAGGCTGAAGAGGAAAAAATAGAAACGGAAGATGATTTGGACGATTTGGATTTCTAATTCAATTCTAAAACGATTAAATAAAGCCCCAAGCATATCGAAATTTGCTTGGGGCTTTTTTATTAATATCGTAATTTCAGTCAATCATAAATAAGAAATAATGATTAGAAAAACAGTTGCAAATGTCCAAGAAGCGGTAGATGGAGTTAAGGACGGGATGACTTTTATGTTAGGTGGTTTTGGTCTTTGCGGTATTCCTGAAAATGCTATTGCCGAATTGGTGCGATTGGGCATTAAGGATATTACCTGTATTTCAAACAATGCGGGAGTAGATGATTTTGGATTGGGCTTGTTGCTTCAAAAACATCAGATAAAAAAAATGATTTCCTCCTATGTTGGGGAAAACGAAGAGTTTGAAAGGCAAATGCTAAGTGGTGAATTGGAGGTGGAACTTACCCCTCAAGGCACTTTGGCAGAAAAGTGCAGAGCTGCACAAGCTGGGTTTCCTGCTTTTTATACTCCTGCAGGCTATGGTACCGAAGTTTCAGAAGGAAAAGAAACGAGGGAGTTCGATGGTAAAATGTATGTTTTGGAACCTGCTTTTAAGGCCGATTTCGCTTTTGTAAAAGCATGGAAGGGAGATGAGGCAGGCAATTTAATTTTTAAGGGCACAGCACGCAATTTTAATCCCTGTATGTGTGGGGCGGCTACCATTACAGTGGCTGAGGTAGAGGAGTTGCTTCCAGCTGGAAGTTTAGATCCCAATGAAATTCATATTCCAGGAATATTTGTGAGTCGAATTTTCCAAGGAGAAAAATATGAGAAGCGAATTGAACAAAGAACTGTTCGAAAATTGGAATCAATGTAAAAATTAATCAATGATAAAAAGGGAAAATGTAATCGTTACCAAATCCGTAGATTTTGCCTTAATGATAATTGATTTTTGTGAAACTCTAGAGAAGGAACGCAAATTTGTGGTCGCCAATCAATTACTTAAATCTGGAACAAGTATTGGGGCTAATATTCATGAAGCACAAAATGCAGAAAGCAGAGCGGATTTTATTCATAAAGTAAAAATTGCGCTAAAAGAACTTGAAGAAGCAAAATATTGGTTGACCCTTTGTGAAAAAGCAGAAAGTTATCCATTTGAAGCCAGATTAAGGGATAGTATAAATGAATTAGGACTAATCATGTATAAGATTATAAGTACAAGCAAAAGGAATCTAAAAAATTGATTCATTGCTGTATTAAACACATTAGTAAATTATTTTATGTTAGATAAGAACGGAATTGCAAAACGCATCGCAAAAGAAGTAAAAGACGGTTACTACGTAAACCTTGGGATAGGAATCCCGACTTTAGTTGCGAATTTTGTGCGTGACGATATAAGTGTGGAATTTCAAAGTGAGAATGGCGTTTTGGGCATGGGTCCTTTTCCTTTTGAAGGCGAAGAGGATGCCGATATCATCAATGCTGGTAAACAAACCATAACCACCCTACCTGGGGCTTCTTTTTTTGATTCAGCAACAAGCTTTGGGATGATTAGGGGCAAGCACGTGGATCTAACTATTTTGGGAGCGATGGAAGTCGCTGAAAATGGTGATATAGCTAATTGGAAGATTCCAGGTAAAATGGTGAAAGGAATGGGAGGCGCGATGGACTTGGTGGCTTCTGCAGAAAATATAATCGTTGCCATGATGCATACCAATAGGGCAGGTGAATCAAAATTATTGAAGCGATGTACCCTGCCATTGACAGGAGTCGGTTGCGTCAAAAAGATTGTGACCAACATGGCAGTAATAGAGGTAACTTCCGAAGGCTTTAAATTGTTGGAAAGAGCCCCTGGTGTTTCTGTGCAAGATATTGTAGGAGCGACTGAAGGAACGCTTTTGGTTGAAGGGGAAATTCCAGAAATGAATATTTAATAATTATTGGACGTTTTTTTACAACAAAATAAAAGCAATTCACAACATAAGTTTTTATTTGCCATTCATCGAATTTACATTTGGTTATATCGAATTTTTTACCCAAATTAACCACTTAAATAGAATTCACCATGGCACTTAAATCTAACACAACTATGGACGAAAATGTTCAAGTTTACAGAAACGACTTTTTCACAGGATTTATGCTATTGATCAAAAAGCTTTTCATGCTTTAGACCAAATTAAATCCCCCTTAAAAAATTGGAGCCAACACATTGTGAGGCTCTTTTTTTTGACCTAGATTTAAGAAAAACTATCAAATGCTTTCCTACAGGAAATGTACAATTTCGGACTTGGAAATTTTGACCAAAGTTTCCAAAGAAACATTTATCGATGCCTTTGAAAAGGATAACAATCCTGTTGACTTTCAGAATTACATTCAGCAAGCCTTTTCCATTAAAAAAATAACAACAGAATTAAAGAACCCAAACAGTCATTTTTATTTCGTATTTGATGATAATACTCTAGTTGGCTATTTTAAGTTGAATACAGAAAGCGCCCAAACCGATGTTCATGACCCTACTGCATTGGAAATAGAACGTATTTATGTGTTAAAGGAGCATCAAGGCAAAAAAATAGGAGCCTGGATGCTTCAAGAAATCATTTCCCTTGCCCATAAAATGGAAAAAACATTCATTTGGTTAGGGGTATGGGAACACAATACCAATGCCATTCGGTTTTACCAACGACATGGATTTCAAAAGTTTGATGAGCATCCCTATTTTATTGGGGATGACAAACAAACGGATTGGTTACTACGAATAAGGCTCAAGGATTTTCCCCAAGAACATTAGATCACCCTCAGCTCGAAACTTATAGGCTATCGAATTTTCAAATGCTGCATGCATCAATAGAGAAATTGCAGTGGCATTCGATTTGGTTAAACTGTTTGTGCGGTACACCACATCGCGAATGGTGGAAAAACTAATTCCACTGCGAATGGCCACGTTGGCAAAGTCGTTTTTGGTCAAGTTTCTTCGAAGTACTTCAGAGAGTCGTTCGCTAATTGGACTTCCATAATCCTCTTTGGAAAAAATAAGTGCAACGTTGATTTCGGGGGGCATTCCTTTGATTGATCCCATAAAATAATTGGTATTTAAAGATTTATATGTTGGGGTCAGATCCTATTTTCTATATTTGGGTTGTAACCCAATTACAGAAAACTAAGGAAATTGCTGCGGAAAGCGTGTATTGCGTAACAATATTACACAATATAATAATTAATGTATACAATAAAGCAATTAAGGCGTAAAAAAAATATTAGTCAAACTGAATTGGGCGAACAAATCGGTGTGAGTTTGAGGACCATTCAGCTCTACGAAAGAAAAGACGCCAATATTCCCATAAAGAACCTTACCAAGATAGCTGAGTTTTTTGGACTCACAATTGCCGAACTTTATATGCGTGAGGTAAACGATATGGGCGAGGCCTATACCAAAAGGCAACCTTTTACCAAACACAACAGCGTATTTTATCCACTAGATCAAGGAAAACACCTAGTTATGGCGCCTTTGGTTTTGGTGGAACATCAAGAAAAGTATATTCAAAATGTAAAGGAGGATAAAATTTCCAATCCCTTTCAAGCTGGATTTGTGATTGATTTTTTAGCAGATAATCCCCACAGAATATTTGAAGTTTCTGGTGATTCCATGAATGATGGAAAAATTGATGCCATTCCAAATGGCACTTTTGTTTTAGGGTTGGAAATAAAAAAAGAAAGTTTTGTCCGAAGTAATGAAACATCTTGGAATTTGCCCTATGTGATTGTAACTGCGAATCGCGTTATCTGTAAGTGCCTTACAGGATATAACAAGAAGAAAAAAACGCTTACTTGCCATAATTTAAATACATCACCAGAATATCAAGATTTTGAATTGCCTTTAGAAGAAGTACTCCAAGTCTTCAAATTGGTTAAGAAACAGATTTAATTTCATTTAAATGGTCTAGAACCTGTTCAAGACAATCGTGGAGGTTTTTCTTCACTTCTGTTTCCCAAAAACGGAACACTTTGTATCCCATTTCATCCAATGCTAGGTTTACCTCTTCATCTCTTTGAATATTGCGTTCAATTTTAGGAATCCAGAATTCACGATTGGTTTTTATCTTTTCCTTGCGTTCTACCCAATTATAACCATGCCAGAATTCACCATCAATAAAAATAACGGTCTTATACTTTTTAAGGGCGATATCGGGCTTTCCAATGAGTTTTTTGTAATCTATGCGGTAACGATACCCTTCTTGCCATAACGCTTTTCTAAAGGCAAGTTCTGGTTTCGTGTTTTTACCTCGAATCTTTCCCATGATCTTGGAACGTTCGGGAGTGGTGTAAAATCCACTTTCCTCGTTAAATCGGGGTACTTTAATACGTTCCTGTGAATATTCTTTGGGCATACGATAAGATAACAAAAAACCCAAACTCCTCTCGAAGTTTGGGTTCTTAATATAGTTTTTGGATAGCGTTTTATCCCTTTAAAGTAGCAGATAAATATTCGCGGTTCATACGTGCGATATTCGTTAAGGAAATACCTTTAGGACATTCCACTTCGCAAGCTCCAGTGTTGGTACAGTTACCAAAACCTTCCAAGTCCATTTGGCGAACCATGTTTTGAACACGTTCTACAGCTTCCACCTTACCTTGTGGCAACAAAGCAAATTGGGAAACTTTTGCTGAGGTAAACAACATGGCACTGGCATTTTTACAAGCGGCAACACAGGCGCCACAACCAATACAGGTGGCAGCGTCCATTGCCTCATCCGCATCGTGTTTGTTAATTGGAATACTGTTGGCATCAACTGTGTTACCAGAAGTGTTCACGGAAATATATCCGCCAGCTTGCTGAATGCGTTCAAAAGCACTTCTATCCACAATCAAATCCTTTATGACAGGAAATGCAGTGGCACGGAAAGGCTCAATTACAATGGTGTCTCCATCATTGAACTTACGCATGTGCAATTGGCACGTAGTAACCAAACGGTCTGGACCATGAGGCTCTCCGTTGATCTGTAAGGAACAAGTTCCGCAGATACCTTCCCTACAATCGTGGTCAAACTCCACAGGCTCTTCTCCTTTGGAGACCAACTCTTCGTTCAAAATGTCCAACATTTCCAAGAAAGACATATCACCTTCTACACCATCAAGGGTATAATCAACTATTTTACCTGGTGAAGATGCGTCTTTTTGACGCCATATTTTTAGATATAATTTCATAGCTTCTTATTTGTAGGATCTTGTCTTCAATTCAATGTTTTCGTAAACCAAATCTTCTTTGTGCAATTCAGCATCTTTGGGTTCTCCTTTGTATTCCCAAGCGGCTACGTACTTAAAGTTTTTGTCATCTCTAAGTGCTTCACCTTCCTCAGTTTGGTACTCTTCTCTAAAGTGACCTCCACAAGATTCGTTTCTGTGCAATGCATCTTTGGCAAAAAGCTCACCCAATTCTAAGAAGTCGGCCACTCGACCAGCTTTTTCCAATTCCTGATTTTTAGAATCGATGGTTCCTGTAACTTTTACATTTTCCCAGAAATCTTTTCTAAGGTCAGAGATTTCTTTGATGGCTTCTTCCAATTCTTTTGCGTTACGGGCCATACCACACTTGTTCCACATGATCTTACCTAATTTCTTGTGGTAATAATCTACGGAGTGGATGCCAGAACCAGAAGTCAATTTTGCCATACGATCACGAACTTGCTTTTCTGCTTCCTCAAATTCTGGTGAATCAGTTGGGATTTTACCTGTACGGATATCATCGGAAAGATAATCCCCAATGGTGTAAGGCAATACAAAATACCCATCGGCCAAACCTTGCATCAATGCAGAAGCTCCCAAACGGTTTGCACCGTGGTCGCTAAAGTTGGCTTCTCCAGCTGCGTAGCAACCAGGAATAGTGGTTTGCAAGTTGTAATCTACCCAAAGACCTCCCATGGTGTAGTGCACCGCTGGATAAATCATCATTGGGGTTTTATATGGATTCTCATCCACAATTTTTTCATACATTTGGAAAAGGTTACCGTATTTTGCTTCGATAACTTCCTCTCCCAATTTTATGATGGTCGCTTCATCTGGATTTTTAAGTCCAGAAGTCAGTGCTTTTTCTTTTCCGTATCGCTTAATGGCTGAAGCAAAATCCAAGAAAACAGCTTCTCCTGTTTTGTTTACACCAAAACCAGCATCACAACGTTCTTTGGCTGCTCTGGATGCCACATCACGAGGTACAAGGTTACCGAACGCAGGATATCTTCTTTCCAAATAGTAGTCACGATCTTCTTCGGCAAGCTGAGTTGGTTTCAATTTGCCCTCACGGATGGCAACGGCATCTTCCATTTTCTTGGGCACCCAAATGCGTCCATCATTACGAAGTGATTCGGACATCAATGTCAATTTGGATTGATGCTCACCAGAAACTGGAATACAGGTTGGGTGAATTTGCGTATAACAAGGGTTTGCGAAGAAAGCTCCTTTACGGTGTGCTCTCCAAGCTGCCATCACATTACTTCCCATGGCATTGGTAGAAAGGAAGAAAACGTTTCCGTATCCTCCAGTGGCCAAAACTACGGCGTGACCGCTATGTCTTTCGATTTCTCCGGTAACCAAGTTACGGGCAATAATTCCACGTGCTTTTCCATCGACCAATACCAAATCCATCATTTCATGACGGGTATATGACTGAATCTTTCCACGGTTGATTTGTCGGTTCATGGCAGCATAAGCTCCCAAAAGTAACTGCTGACCTGTTTGTCCTTTAGCGTAGAAAGTTCTGGAAACTAAAACCCCTCCAAAGGAACGGTTGTCCAACATACCGCCATATTCACGGGCAAAAGGAACTCCTTGAGCCACACATTGGTCGATAATGTTTCCTGAAACTTCTGCCAAACGGTACACGTTGGCTTCACGGGAACGGTAGTCACCCCCTTTGATCGTATCGTAGAAAAGACGGTAATTACTATCACCATCCCCTTGATAATTTTTAGCTGCGTTGATACCTCCTTGAGCTGCAATAGAGTGTGCTCTTCGTGGAGAATCTTGATAACAGAATGTCTTAACGTTGTATCCCAACTCGGCCAAGGTAGCTGCAGCAGCTCCACCAGCAAGTCCAGTACCTACCACGATAACATCGATGTTTCGTTTATTGGCAGGGTTAACAAGGTTAATGTCATTTTTATGTTTGGTCCATTTGTCGGCCAATGGCCCAGATGGAATTTTTGAATCCAATATGCCCATATTTAATGAATTATTGGGTTAAAGTGGTGGTACAAAGCAATGAATGCAAATGCCAATGGCACCACAACTGCGAATATTTTTGCAAATTTTTTGAAGCCTACTGTGTACTTATTGTTTGCTCCCATAGATTGTAATGAAGAAGCGAATCCATGCCACAAGTGCAATCCAAGAAGACCAAAGGAAACCACATAAAGAATGGTTCTCCAAAATGGAGCGAACTTTTCTACGGTTTCAAAATAGTATCGAGTTGGGTTTTCTGGACTGGCCTCAACATACTTGTATGTAATTTCATGTACCCAAAAATCGTAAAAGTGAAGAGCCAAAAAGGCCAAAATCACCAATCCGGAATAAATCATGTTTCTGGATACCCAAGGAGCATTGGCACTGCCCTTGTATTTTACATAAGAGATGCTTCTGGCTTTCTTATTCTGAATTTCCAAAACAAATCCCATAACAAAATGCACAATTACACCAACAATAAGGATTGGCTGCATTATGAATTGAACTAGGGGGTTGTATCCCATAAAATGGGATGCTTCATTAAAGAAATCCGGTGAGAATACCGAAGCAAGGTTAATGGTCACGTGAAGTATTAAGAAAATGACCAAAAAAAGACCCGAAAGTGCCATGACATATTTTCGGGCAAGCGAAGATTTAATCAATCCACTCATTAGCGCTGGTTTTGAGACAAATTTAAGGTACGGGCAAGTTTTTAACAAGCTTTCAACATTGGAAAGCTGTTTATTTAGATTCATTATAAGCTACCCCATATAATTATGTATTTGATAATTTAAGACAAAGGGAGGCTTTTGAAAGAATTAGAATTGCCCAAGCCTGATTTTGGGAAATTTACCCGATATTGGAGAAGAATTCTAACCAACCCTTTAAAATGGATATTGCCGTTTTATCTGTGAGCCTAAATGTATATTCAACGGCGCGAATTGCAGAGGAATTTGAAAAAGCAGGACATTATGTGGAGCATATAGATCACACTAAATGTTCCGTTCAGTTGGGTGCCGACAAACCACGTATTTTTTTTGGAACAGACGATATTACCGACGAGTTTGATGCCATTGTTCCCAGAATTGGCACGACCGTTACGCGACATGGTGTTGCCATTGTAAAACAGTTTGAATTGAACCATGTCTTCAGCACGGCAAAATCACAAGGCATTCTTCGCGCAAGAAATAAAGTTTCGACTTTACAATTGATGTCCAAAAAAGGAATCCCAATTCCTAAAACCGTTTTTTCCATCAACCCCTACAATGTGGAGGATCAAATTGAGCTTTTGGGCGGAGCTCCCGTAATTATCAAATTGCAAGAAGGCACCCAGGGAAAGGGTGTGATCTTGGCGGAAAGCAAAAAATCGGCTAAATCGGTGATCGATACGCTGTATAATATGAATACCAGCATTTTGTTGCAGGAATATATTACTGAGGCCAATGGAGAAGACCTTCGCATCATCGTAGTGGGCAATAAAATTGTAGCCGCCATGAAACGTACGAGTGGATTGGATGATTTTAGATCCAATGTGCATCGCGGTGCCGATGTTGAAGCCGTGGAACTGACCCCTCGAGAAAAATTTATCGCTCTAAATGCGACTAAACATTTGGGACTTGGTGTGGCTGGAGTGGATTTGATTCGTTCCAAAAATGGTCCTTTGTTGATTGAAGTAAATGCTTCTCCTGGCTTAAAAGGAATTGAAGCGGCAACAGGCATCAATGTGGCAGGACACATTGTTCAGTTTGTGGAAAAAAATGCGCTTCGCCCTATCAAATAGATCATCAAAATCTACTTTTCCATATTTTCCAATTGGATTCCCAATGCCTTGGTAGAGAGTTGTACTTCCAAAAGGGACAGAATCAAAGAAATCATCAAAAAAACCAAACTGATGCCAAAAATGGCATTGGCCCAAACATTCATTTCCACATAGATCAAAAACATGGTCACGGCCGCCAATAAAAAACTCACAATCGCGGATGCCTGCATATTTTTGATGATGCCCAATCGGGTGCGCAATTGGTTGATCTGTTGTTTTAAAGGTTGGGCAGAAGTTTCTTCAAACTGTTTGTGCAATTGTCGGATCAAAGCGGCAATGGCCAAATATCTTGCGTTATAGGCCAACATGGTCAACGAAATGGCAGGGAAAAGTAGTGCGGGAATACCTAGGGTGAGTTGCATGATTTCAATTTAATATGGAAGGTAATCATTTGTCATCGCTAACGCAATTAACTACTTTTGAAACAAATCAAATTGATATATGAAGTACACGCAGATAGACAGCAATCTTTTTGTAAAAAACCGCAAGAAATTTATGGCCTATATGAGGCCGAAAAGTATTGCCGTTTTCAACTCCAACGATATTTATCCCATTGGTGCGGACAGCACATTACCTTTTGAACAGGACCGCGATATTTTTTATTTGAGTGGTGCCGATCAGGAAGAAACCATTTTATTGTTGTTTCCAGATGCCATGGATGCCAAACACCGTGAAATTTTGTTTGTACGGGAAACCAACGACCATATTGCAGTTTGGGAGGGAGCTAAATTGACGAAAGAAAAAGCAACTGAGGTTTCTGGGATTCAGACCATTTATTGGCTAACAGATTTCGATAAGATTTTCTTTGATTTGATGACGGAGGCGGAAACGATCTATTTCAATACCAACGAACATTATCGCCAAGCGGTGGAAACCCAAACTAGAGAGGCTCGTTTTATTGAAAAGGTAAAAAAGGAATATCCCGCACATCAATGGGCTAAGAGCAATCCTATCCTACAAAATATTCGCGGGGTAAAAGAGCCTGAAGAAATTGCGTTGATGCAAACGGCCTGTGATATTACTGAAAAAGGTTTTAGAAGAATCTTGGAATTTGTGCAGCCGGGCGTTTGGGAGTATGAAATTGAAGCTGAATTTTTGCACGAATTTGTTCGAAACCGTTCTAAAGGTTACGCATATAGCCCTATCATCGCTTCAGGAAACAATGCCAATGTACTCCACTATTTGGAAAACAATAAGGAAGTTAAGGATGGTGACATGATTTTGTTGGATTTGGCTGCCGAATACGCCAATTATTCCAGCGACATGACCCGAACCATTCCTGGTAATGGAAAATTCACCGCAAGACAAAAAGAGGTGTACAGTGCAGTACTTCGTGTTAAGGATGAAGCCACAAAAATGTTGGTTCCCGGAACTATTTGGGCCGAATATCACAAAGAAGTGGGTAAAATAATGACCTCTGAGTTATTAGGTTTGGGATTGTTGGATAAAGCCGATGTTCAAAATGAAAACCCAGATTGGCCTGCGTACAAAAAATACTTCATGCACGGAACCAGTCACCACATTGGTTTGAACACCCACGATTATGGCGAGTTAAAAACTCCGATGAAAGCGAACATGGTTTTTACCGTTGAACCTGGAATTTATATTCCAGCAGAAGGCATGGGAATTCGTTTGGAGGATGATGTTGTGATCCAAGAAAAAGGAGAACCCTTTAATTTGATGCGCAACATTCCAATTGAAATTGAAGAGATAGAGGAGTTGATGAATAAATAAAATTGAATGAAACTTTTAATTTTCTTAGTTCAACAATCCAACATTGAAAAAAAGATTCAAGAAGCTCCCGATAGCGCCTACGAAATAGGGGTGGTGATCGGGAGTTACTTGCCTTTTGTGGTCTTGGCAGGCATTGCTTATGCCATTTATCATTACAATAAAAAACGACGAGGTTCGGAATAATGAATTTAAAATAGAAAGACAATGAGAATAGCTGGTTGGATATTTGCCTTGTTGATTTTGGCCATTGGCCTGATCAATACCTTTTGGGGCAATGACCCGGGCTATGGTATTTTTGACATCCTTGCGTCTTCCGTATTTTTTAAACCAGCCACCGATTTTTTGGCCAAAAAAACAGGTGTTGTAATTCCCATATGGATTAAAGTAATTCTCGCTTTATTAATTCTTTGGACCGCCTTGGGAGTGGCAGAACTCTTCGATAAAATTGATCTTATGGTCAAGGATTTTGCCTAAAATGTAACCTCTTTTATCAAACTTACGTCCTACCTAACAAATCAAAAAACGTTGGGTAAATGAACATTAAAAGAGAATTAAGGACACTCCTATTTTTAACGCTCATTGCATTCAATCTTCAAACTTTTGTCTATGGTCAAAGTCTAGAGTCCTTAATTGATGAAAAGATCAATGATAGTTTTGAAGAAAGTGGGCCAGGAGCTGTTTTCCTTGTGGCGAAAGAAGGTGAAATTCTATATAAAAATGCCTTTGGGATGGCAAATTTGGAGCTTCAAGTGCCCATGCGAACAGCTAATGTGTTCGAAATAGGATCTATGACCAAGCAGTTTACTGCCATTTCAATTTTAATGTTGATGGAAGAAGATAAACTCAACTTGGATGATGAGATTACCCAATACATACCAGACTATCCAACCCTAGGTTATAAAATCACGATCCACCATTTATTGACACATACTTCGGGCATCAAAAGTTTTACTAGTGTGAAAGGGCTAAATGAGATTGCCACAAAGGATATGGAACCCATGGAACTCATAGATTTTTTTAAAAAGGAACCCATGGATTTTGCTCCAGGAGAGCAGTTTAAATACAACAATTCGGGGTATGTGCTATTGGGATATATTATTGAAAAAGTATCTGGGATGTCTTATGCTGATTATGTAGAACAGCACATTTTTAAAAAATTGGGAATGAATTCTTCCAGATATGCAAGCCATAGTAAGTTGATAATAAATAGAGCATCTGGATATCATAAAAGGGATGGCTATATCAACTCAAGGCAGATCAGTTATTCCTTGCCCTATGCCTCAGGATCATTAATGTCTACTGTCGAGGACTTATTAAAATGGAATGAAGCCATTAAAAATCACACGTTGATTAATGCAGCAAGCACTCAAAAAATCTTTACCAACTATAAATTGAACAACGGAAATCCCATCAATTATGGATATGGTTGGCACATTACCTCTGAAAATGATGTGAAAGGCTATGAGCACGGCGGCTCTATTTTTGGATTCAAATCCATGGGGGTTTATTTGCCCGAACAGGATATTTATGTTATCGGATTAAGTAATTGCGATTGCAATTCACCCACTCAAGTTACAAGGGAAATTGCCCATTTGGTTTTGGCAGACCAAGTTTCCAGCAACTAAAAAGTTGTTTCCACAACAAAAAAGGCACTCCAAGTAGCGAATTACTTATTATCTTTCAAAAAGATAAAATCACAAACTAAGCACATAAATCATGATTAAAAAGACAATTGTATTCGCTATGATGCTATTGGCCATTTCTGCAACTTCGGCCAATACTACCCACAAAAAAACACAAGAAATGTTTAAAGTTACCACCGTTGCACCTGTAAACGGTTCATATACTGTTGCCCCAGAAATTCCCGAAGATGGAATGGTAGCAGCAGGAACAGAAATTACCATTACCGCAACACCAGCTTCAGGCTATAGTTTGGATGCCGTTTATTACACCTTTAAAGGTGGAATGTGGGGCACAACCAGCGTTGAGGGTTTTACGCCAACTATGAAAATAACTGTAGATAAGGACATGTCTGTTGGAGCAGTGTTTGTAGAAAGCAATTTGGTTGAAAATCTTAATGTGACCCACGATGTAGTATATGCCCAACCAGGTGTTAAGCCTTTAAAGTATGATGTGTATTCTCCCAAAGGAGCAAAAGATTTACCTATTGTTGTCATCGTTCACGGAGGTGGATGGTCTTCCAACAACGAAGATATTATGAGGGGTCTGGCTCGTGAACTTTTGACCGATAACCACTATGTTGTTTTTAGCATTGATTACAGATGGGTGAACAATTTGGACGGAGATGAAACCCCAAATTCCATGCACAATTTAATTGAAGATGTTTTTGGAGCTATCGCCCACATTCAAGAACATGCAGCCGAATATGGGGGTGACCCAACACAAATCGCTGTAACGGGTGATAGTGCTGGAGGACATTTATCAGCATCTGCAGCTCTGCTGAGCACTATGATCGGAGATAGAGGTTTTAGTGGTACCAATGGCGTTTACGAATTTATGCCTTCCTATATGCCTCACGGAAAAACGGTTGAAACCGTAAAACGGGAAATCACGGATGCTATTAAAGTGGCCGCACCTAGTTATGGACCAGTTGATGCAGCCAACTTTAAGCAGTTTATGAAACAGACCGATCAGGCCTATTACGATGCCGTATCTCCAATAAAACATGTGCCTAATATTGGGGATCGGGCGATTCCTCACTTTATCGTTAGGGGAACAGAAGACCCTTTAATTCCTAAGGAAATTGTACAAGCCTATGTGGATGTTCTAAAAAAAGAGGGACAAACCGTTGAATATTTTGAAGTACAAGATGCGGGCCATGCCTTTTTCGATTGGAAACCCGATGCACAGACCAGGGCCACATTTGCCAAATATGGTATTCCTTATGCCGAGGAAATGAAATCTTTTTTTGATTCTGTTTTTTATTAAAATTCAATTTTTTGGATAGAAAAGAACATTGGGAAACCGTTTATAATACTAAAAATCCAGATGAGGTAAGTTGGACACAAGAAAAGCCACAAACCTCACTGGATTTTATCCATTCCTTTAATTTAGAGAAGAGGGCCAATATCATTGATATTGGTGGTGGCGATAGCACGTTGGTCGATTTTCTGTTGGAGGAAGGTTTTGAAAACATCACCGTGCTCGATATTTCTGCCAAAGCTTTGGAAAGAGCCCAATCCCGATTGGGCGAAAAGGCTAAAAAAGTCAACTGGGTGGTGAGCGACATAACCCAATTTGAACCCACAGAACAATACGAACTGTGGCATGATCGTGCTGCCTTTCATTTTCTTACCGAACCCGAACAGATTTCCAACTATGTAAAATTGACGGAAAAAGCGGTAAAAGGTTTTCTGGTTTTGGGCACATTCTCAGAACAAGGACCTAAAAAATGTAGTGGTTTGGACATCACTCGATATTCCGAAGAAAAGATGGGAACCAATTTCCAAAAAACATTTCAAAAATTGGAATGCAAAACTGTGGACCACACTACGCCGTTCGGCACTACACAGAATTTTATTTTTTGCAGTTTTAGGAAGAAAGACTAAGGCATTTCTACACATTTTTAAAAATCGTATCAATTTAAAACAGGCATACATGGACTCAGATAGGGCATCCGTCAATTAGGGTAAGGTAGTAACACGAATAATGATCAAATTTATTTTTCTCAAAAAATTAAATTATTGATCATGAAAATTTTACACCCAAATCTTATTCGAAAAAGCATGTTGTTTTTTGTCCTGCTCGGAGTTATTTCCTGTGGCAAAGATGATGCACCACCTACCCCAATAGATCCTTGTAATACCACGCCCTTGTTGGCCATTGCGGTGACCATCCAAGGTTCGACCATTACGGCTACCGCAGCGGGCGGAGAGGCTCCATATACCTTTCAATTGGATAATGGTGCTTTTCAAAGCTCGGGTACCTTTTCTAACTTGGACCCAAAGGAGTACACGGTGACCGTTAAGGACGCCAACGATTGTATCGATTTCCTCAAGGCAACTGTAGCGGATCCATGTACCGATAGCACCTTGGCCGTGGAAGCCACTGCGGAAAGTAATACCATTACCGCCACCGCATCCGAAGGTACCGAACCCTATACCTATAGTTTGGATGGTACCAACTTCCAAGAGAGCAATGAGTTTACTGACCAAGATGCGGGAGACTATACCGTAACCGTTAAAGATGCAAACGGTTGTACAGCCGAGACCGAGGTTTCCGTAGCTGCCATTGTAGATCCATGTTTGGGTAGCACGTTAAAGGTTGATGTTACGGTAGCCAATTATGTTATTACCGCCGTAGGTTCGGAAGGAACAGCCCCTTATACTTATAGTGTAGATGGCACCAATTTTCAAGAAAGTGGTGTGTTCGACAGTCAGGTTATGGGAGATTATACGGTTACCGTAAAAGATGCCAATGGTTGTACCAGTACCACCGACGTTTCCGTGACCTGTGAAGACTCTGGCCTGGAGCTTAGCGTAACCGCAGCTGCTTTTGAAATTGTGGCCACGGGTTCTGGAGGAAAGGCACCTTATTCCTATAGCATTAATGGTGAAAACTTCCAAGAAAGTGGCACCTTCTCCGATTTGGAGCAACAAAACTATACGGTGACCATTAAGGATGACAATGATTGTACCACCACCTATGGTGTATTGGCAGAGAATTTGGCATCGTTTATAGACGACCGCGATGGCCAAACCTATAAATTGACAAAGATCGGCGACCAAATTTGGTTTGCAGAAAATTTGAACTACCAAGGTGAAGATGTAATCTACTATTGTTACGATGATGACCCAGCCAATTGCGATACCTATGGTGCCATATACGATATTGAATACAAACAAAATGCTGTACCGCAAGGTTGGCATTTACCCACCCCTGCAGAAATTGATGCCCTGGCAGCCGAACTGGGAGGTTATGATGTAGCTGGCGACGCCATGAAAGTAGGAGGTTCTTCAGGATTTGAAGCGCTTTATGGAGGATACTTTAATGCTCCTTATGGAGGTATTGGTTTAATTGCTCTCTGGCATCTTAATGAAAATGAAAATGATGCAGCTAATTTTTTTAGTATTGAAAATCAATCATCAGGCTTATCCGTTCAGGGTGGTGATGCCTATGTTTATATAAGAGCTATAAAAGATTAGTCAACAATAAACACAACACATTTTACTTATATATAGATAGCGGAGGCCATGGCCTCCGCTTTTTTTATGGGGTGTTTTTTGGTTTATACCTAACGTCATTCTGACAGAGCGCAGCGACGAGCCCGCCTTGCCGTCAGGCAGGGAATCTCTTTTTTTTAGAAGAGAGTATTGAGATGTCAGCTCTTAGAGATTGGATGGTTCGGATGCGTCATTCCGTATTCGTTTCGGAATCTCATCAATTTTGGAAGTCAGAGTTCAGAAGTCTGGTATCTGATATCAGAATTGAAAACAGCCAATTGTCATTTCGAACTGTCAGATTGAGCGTAGTCGAAATCGAAGTGAGAAATCTTAAAATAGAACAAGATTTCTCAATCGTCTCTCCGTTCCTCATTTCGAAATGACTAAGAATCGTTTGCGCCATTCGAGCCATTCGCGAGATTTGAGTCAAGCCTAATAAGATGCGGAAACGAGTTCAGCATGATGTTAGATGGTTTTAAGAAGCGCGCTTAAGATCTTGCTTTAATAATAGGTTCGAGACAAAAAAAGTAACCAAAGAAGGCAACACCCATCCCAGTTGGTGTTGGTTTAAGGGTATCCATTTAAAAAACCAATCTAAAGATTCGGCCAACCCGATGCTTCCCAAAAAATCGGGTACACTAAATAGTATGGTTGCCACAACCACCCATCGGAATACTTTGGGCGAGGTCCATTTGTCTGGTGATACATTTAAAAGAATCAAAACAATGGTGATGGGATAAATAAACATTAAGGCAGGTAATGCCACGGCAATAATATAACCGACATTAAACTGGCCCATTAATACGCCCAACGAACACCCCAGCAAAGCTGTGATTTTATAGGCCAGATTGGAATCGCTGTATTGTCCTCGGACAAAATCCGCAGTTCCTGTCACAATACCCACCGCGGTGGTAAAACAGGCCAAGCTTACCAAAATGCTCAAAAACAAGTTAGCAGTACTTCCCAAAGTTTGGGTACTGATGCCTCTCAATAATTCGGTTCTTGTAATTTCAGCATCAAAGGTGTCGGCAAAAAGAGCCCCTGTTAAAATAAGTCCGCCATAAACCAACAAGAGACCAAGTCCAGCCCACAAACCAGCTTTTACAATGAGCTTTCGTTTATCTTCAAAACTGGCATTCTTTTCTTTTAAATTGATGGAAATAATGATCACCGCACCCACTACAACAGCCCCAATGGCATCAAAGGTTTGGTAGCCTTCCAAAATCCCAGCACTGAACGGGTTGGTCATCTGGGAAGGTGAAAAATTAAAATCCAAGGTAAAAATTGCCGTGGCAATGATCATCAATAAAATCAACAAAATGGCAGGAGTTAAAATCTTACCCAGAATGTCCAACACCTTTGATCGGTTAATGACGAAAACAAAAACCAATGCAAAATAGATAAAACTCGTGAGCAAATAGGAAGAATCCCAATTAGGCTGAATGGCCATTTCGTGCGTCACCGATGCTGTTCTAGGGGACGGTAATGCAATGGCAATAGCATAGACCACAAAACAATAAATGGTACTAAAAATCGGAGACACTTTTTTGGCAAAATCGAACATAGTACCCTGCAATTTTGCATGGGCCAAGATCCCTAAAACAGGAATCAAAACTCCAGATAGGCAAAATCCCAACGCGACCAACCACCACAAATTTCCAGCATTGAATCCCAAAAGTGGGGGTAAAATCAAATTTCCAGCTCCAAAAAAGAGAGAAAAAAGGGCAAAAGCGGTAACCGAGAGCGATTTTTTATCCATGGGTTGTTGATAATTTCTTGTTAAAGTTCTATATTGCCCTAGAGCTTTTCAACGGATTTACGTGACTTTTTGTCGATAATGCTGCATTTCATCGAAAAAACAATAAAATATGGAATGTCCGAAAATAAAAAGTTATTAACATCCGTTCACATTAAAAAAACGTACAACTAAAAGATTCGAGTATAACAAAAAATTACAGCAACCAATTTACAGCATTTATCGATACCCCAAATCGTACTGATGCATTATCAAAACAACACTGGCCTATGAAGACTTCTACCATCCACCATGGCAACAAATTCACTTCCTTTTTCTGCAATTTATTCGGTCACCATTATGTGGTTTCCAAGAAAGTGACACAACACATTAAAGAATACAAATGTATTCATTGCCAAAAACAAGTAACAACGGACGTAAGCGGTAAACTATCCGCATTGACTCCACAAATGCAAGACATTAACAGTACATTGGAAGATATGTACCGTAAAAGAAGAAGTAGGGTAGTGCACCAAGTGGCCTAACCCTTTATTTAGTTTTTAAGAGACCCAAATCTTATCCCGGAAACTTAAGTAATTGCCTGCAGCTATCGGTCGCGTGCCCCAAGACCATGAAGTAGGGATGCCCTTTTTTTTCGGGATTTTTTTATTCGTTGAACGAATTCCAACCCTGTGCCGTAATCGGAATCTTGGTTTCTGCACGAGTAATCAAATGAACTCCCTCACTTTGTTGGGTCATATGGCCAATTACTGTTAAATTCGGATTGGCTTTAATTTTTGGAAAATCAGCTTGATCTATCGTGAATAAAAGTTCATAATCCTCTCCGCCACTTAAAGCCACCATGGTGCTGTCCATTTTAAATTCCTCACAAGTAGAAATTACTGTGGGATCCAATGGAATTTTATCTTCAAACAAATTGCAACCCACCTCACTTTGTTTGCACAAGTGCAAGATTTCGGAAGAAAGCCCATCACTGATATCAATCATGGCAGTTGGTTTTACTTCCAATTTTTGAAGCAATTCCACCATATCTTTTCTAGATTCTGGCTTTAATTGTCGCTCCACGATATAAGAATAAGGTTCTAGATCGGGTTGACTGTTCGGATTCACTTTGAACACTTCTTTCTCGCGCTCCAAAACCTGAAGACCCAGATAAGCTCCCCCCACATCTCCAGTAACCACCAAAAGATCATTGGGTTTGCTTCCTTTTCGGTAAACAATATCATTTTCATCAGCAGCACCGATTGCGGTTACGCTAATGATCAATCCCTTGTTGGAAGAGGTGGTATCTCCACCTACCAAATCAACCTTGTACAATTCACAAGCAAGGGCAACTCCTTCATAAAATTCCTCCAAAGCTTCCAAAGGAAACCTGTTCGAAACTGCCAACGAAACCGTCACCTGGGTAGCAATCGCGTTCATGGCATAAATATCGGAAAGGTTCACCATCACAGATTTGTACCCTAAATGCTTTAGGGGCATGTAGCTCAAGTCAAAATGAACACCTTCCACCAACATATCCGTGGAAACCACAGTTTTTTGGCCCTTGTAATCCATTACAGCGGCATCGTCGCCCACCCCAACGAGGGATGAAGGCTGTTTCAATTTAAAGTTTTGGGTAAGGTGGTCGATCAGGCCAAATTCGCCCAATGCTTCCAATGAGGTGCGTTGTTGATTCTTGTCTTCTAACATTTTGCAAAAATAAACAGGATAATTGTAATTGTTTGGTAGGGAGTGAGATAAATTTCTTCAACTAAAATTTTCCTAGGCGAAGTCGCATAATCTCTGAAAGTTAAGGCTATTCAAGTGTTTTGGGAAAATGTCCTGTTTTTCCATAAGATTCTCCTATTGAGGCATTCGTTATTATAATGTTAGATGCTATGGTAAAACCCTTCTTATACAGTATATTTGTGGGCTATTTAGATTAAATTCAATTAAGATGATTAAAGTTTCGGAAACTGCTAAGCAAAAAGTAGTGACGCTCATGACCGAAGAAGGTTTTGATGCGACTACCGATTTTGTTAGAGTTGGCGTAAAGAGCGGGGGATGCAGTGGATTGTCTTATGAGTTGAAATTTGACAATTCCGTTGCGGATACAGATAAACTTTTTGAGGATAATAATGTTCGCATTGTAGTAGATAAAAAGAGTTTTCTGTACCTAGTGGGAACAACTTTGGAATATTCAGGAGGTTTAAACGGTAAGGGTTTTGTTTTTAACAACCCCAATGCCCAAAGAACCTGTGGATGTGGAGAAAGTTTTTCACTTTAAAATAAAACTGTCGATTGATGATTGTTGATTGACAAATTGAGAACGTATGGCGTATACTGAAGAAGAATTAAAAAAAGAACTGGAAACCAAAGAGTACGAGTACGGTTTCTACACGGATATTGAATCGGATACCCTCCCCAAAGGGTTGAACGAGGATATCGTGATCGCTATTTCCAAAAAGAAGAACGAACCGGAATGGATGACGGAATGGCGATTGGAAGCTTTTCGTGCTTGGCAAGAAATGGAGGAACCCGAGTGGGCGAATGTGACCTACAAAAAACCGAACTTCCAAGATATTTCCTATTACTCGGCACCGAATAAAAAGCCCAAGTACAATAGCTTGGATGAGGTAGATCCAGAATTGCTGGATACGTTCAAAAAGTTGGGAATTTCCATCGATGAGCAAAAGAAATTGGCAGGTGTTGCCGTGGATATAGTAATGGACTCCGTTTCTGTTGCCACTACGTTCAAGAAAACCTTGGCCGAAAAAGGAATCATTTTCTGCTCTATTTCTGAAGCGATTCAAGAACATCCAGAATTGGTGAAGAAGCATCTAGGAACTGTAGTGCCTAAAAAAGACAACTTTTATGCAGCCTTGAACTCAGCAGTTTTTTCTGATGGGTCGTTCTGCTACATTCCGAAAGGAGTGCGTTGCCCAATGGAGCTTTCCACCTATTTCCGAATAAACCAAGCAGGAACAGGTCAGTTTGAAAGAACTTTGGTGGTTGCCGATGAAGGCAGTTATGTAAGTTATTTGGAAGGCTGTACCGCTCCATCCCGTGATGAAAACCAATTGCACGCAGCAGTGGTAGAGTTGATTGCCATGGATGATGCCGAGATCAAGTACTCAACCGTACAAAACTGGTTCCCTGGAGATAAAGAGGGCAAAGGCGGAGTTTTCAACTTTGTGACCAAGCGTGGTCTTTGCGAAAAGAACGCCAAAATTTCTTGGACACAGGTAGAAACAGGTTCAGCCGTAACTTGGAAATATCCATCATGTGTGTTGAAAGGGGATAACTCTATCGGAGAATTTTATTCCATTGCAGTAACCAATAACTTTCAGCAGGCCGATACAGGAACCAAAATGATTCACTTGGGTAAAAACACCAAGAGTACCATTATTTCCAAAGGTATTTCTGCGGGTCAGTCACAAAACAGTTACCGAGGATTGGTGCAGGTAAGCAGTAGGGCAGACAATGCCAGAAACTTTTCACAATGTGATTCCCTGTTGATGGGTAACCGTTGTGGGGCACACACCTTCCCATATATCGAAGTAAAAAACAAATCCGCACAAATAGAGCACGAGGCCACCACCAGTAAAATTGGAGAGGACCAGATTTTCTATTGCAACCAAAGGGGGATAGATACCGAAAAGGCCATTGCATTGATCGTAAATGGTTTTAGTAAAGAAGTATTGAACAAACTCCCAATGGAATTTGCCGTAGAAGCACAAAAACTATTGGAAATCAGCCTTGAAGGCTCTGTGGGATAACAAAAAACATCATCGTAAAGTAATATTTGAAAAAGAACAGCATGTTAGAAATAAAGAACTTACACGCCAACATAGACGATAAAGAAATCCTAAAGGGAATCGACCTTAAGGTGAATGCAGGAGAGGTGCACGCCATTATGGGCCCCAACGGTTCAGGTAAAAGTACCTTGGCTTCCGTAATTGCAGGGAAGGAAGAATTTGAAGTAGAAGAAGGTAGCATTATTTTGGAAGGTGAAGACTTGGAAGAGCTTTCTCCAGAAGAAAGAGCACACAAAGGAATTTTCCTTTCGTTCCAATACCCTGTTGAGATTCCTGGTGTTTCGGTGACCAATTTTGTGAAAACGGCCATCAACGAATCCAGAAAAGCGAGAGGTTTGGAAGATATGCCAGCCAACGAAATGTTGAAGATGATTCGTGAAAAATCCGAATTGTTGGAAATGGATCGTAAGTTTTTGTCCCGTTCCTTGAACGAAGGCTTCTCTGGTGGGGAGAAAAAGCGTAACGAGATTTTCCAAATGGCGATGATGGAACCCAAATTGGCCATTTTGGATGAGACCGATTCAGGTTTGGATATCGATGCCCTAAGAATTGTGGCCAATGGTGTGAATAAGTTGCGAAACAAGGATAATGCCATCGTGGTAATTACTCACTACCAAAGATTATTGGAATACATCGTACCTGATTATGTACATGTATTGTACAATGGAAAAATCGTAAAATCTGGCACCAAGGAATTGGCTTTGGAGTTGGAAGAGAAAGGGTACGATTGGTTAAAGCAAGAAGCTACAGTTTAAAATAGATGTAAGACTTCAGATATCAGATTTCAGAGCACTGAAAACTGACGACTGAAAACTGAAAAAAATATGGATTTAAAGGAAAAATTAGTCTCCTCCTTTTTGGCTTTTGAAGATGGCTTGGATTTGGATAATCCAGTGCATGAAGTAAGATCGGCTGCCATTAAGAATTTTGAGGAAAAGGGCTTTCCATCCAAAAAAGAGGAAGCTTGGAAATATACATCCCTAAACAGTATTCAAAAGGTTGATTTCAGCATTTTCCCAAAGAAAGAAACCGCTTTGGAATACAAGGATATCAAGAAGTATTTTCTTCATGAGATCGATACCTACAAAATTGTTTTCGTAGATGGAGTCTACAGCTCTTACCTTTCCGAAACCACTCACGATGGTGTGGATGTTTGTTTGATGAGCTCAGCTTTCAGCAAACCCATGTTCCGTCAGGTGATTGAGGTGTATTTCAACAAAGCAGCTTCCAAAGATGAATCTTTGACTTCTTTGAATACCGCTTTCAGTAAAGAGGGTGCTTATATCTACATTCCAAAGAACAAAATGCCTAAAAAGCCCATTCAAATCTTGCATTTGGCAACGGGCAATGAGGCAGCATTGATGTTGCAGCCTAGAAACTTGGTGGTGGCAGAGGACAATGCCGAGGTGCAGATTATAGAGCGCCACCAAAGTTTGACCGATAATGAAGTGTTCACCAATTCCGTAACCGAAATTTTTGCAGGTAAGGATGCGATTGTGGATTACTACAAAGTGCAAAACGATGCTTCAACAGCTTCCTTGGTGGACAATACGTATATTTCACAAAAAGATAGCAGCGTAGTTCGCGTACATACATTCTCTCTAGGAGGTAAATTGATCAGAAACAACCTGAACTTTTACCAAAACGGGGAGCGTATCGATTCTACCTTAAAAGGAGTTACCATTTTGGGTGACAAACAACATGTAGATCATCATACCTTGGTGCACCATGCACAGCCTAATTGTGAGAGCCATCAAGATTACAAAGGTATTTTTGGGGATAGTTCAACAGGAGTGTTCAATGGTAAGATCATTGTGGACAAGATTGCCCAAAAAACCGATGCTTTCCAGCAGAACAACAATATTTTGTTGAGCGATAAGGCGACCATCAACTCAAAGCCGCAGTTGGAGATTTTTGCGGATGATGTAAAATGTTCACACGGTTGTACCATTGGTCAGTTGGATGAGGATGCACTTTTCTACCTAAGATCAAGAGGTATTCCTCAAAAAGAAGCCAAAGCCTTATTGATGTATGCTTTTGCCAACAACGTTTTGGAGAGTGTTCGCATTCCGGAGCTTAAAGCTAGAATCAATAAGTTGATTGCCGATAAATTGGGTGTTCGCGTAGGTTTCGACCTTTAATCAAGAACTATATTAACCATGATGGAAACCTCATTGGACATTCAGGCCATTCGAAAGGACTTTCCCATTCTCCAAAGACAGGTCAATGGGCAGCCTTTGGTGTATTTGGATAATGCGGCAACCTCGCAAACACCAGATCAGGTAGTAAACACTATTGTGGATTACTATCATGGGTACAATGCCAATATCCATCGGGGAGTGCATACGCTTTCACAAGAGGCAACAGATGCGTACGAAATTGCGCGCCAGAAAATCCAGAAGCATTTCAATATTGCTCATTCCTATGAAGTGATTTTCACTTCGGGAACTACCCATGGTATCAATTTGGTGGCCACAGGATTTACTTCCTTTCTCAAGAAAGGAGATGAGATCGTAGTTTCGGCCATGGAGCACCATTCCAATATCGTGCCTTGGCAAATGCTGTGCGAAAGAACAGGAGCTGTCCTTAAAGTAATTCCAATGAATCAGGAGGGCGAATTGGTGATGGATGCTTATCACGATTTGCTTTCTGATAAGACCAAATTGGTGTTCTGCAACCATGTTTCAAACGCATTGGGTACGGTAAATCCCATTGAAGAAATTATTGAAGCGGCCCATAAAGTAGGTGCGGCGGTTTTGATTGATGGCGCTCAAGCAGCAGCCCATATCAAAGCCGATTTGCAAGCTTTGGATGTGGACTTCTATACCGTATCTGCACATAAAATGTGTGGCCCAACTGGTGTGGGAATGCTGTATGGAAAACAGGAGTGGCTGAAAAAATTGCCACCCTACCAAGGTGGTGGCGAAATGATTGCTGAGGTGACTTTTGAAAAGACCACCTATGCCGATTTGCCCCATAAATTTGAAGCAGGAACACCGAATATTTGTGGAGGAATTGCCTTTGGTGCAGCTTTGGACTACATGAACAACATCGGATTTGATGCCATCGCGCATTACGAAGACGGGTTGATGCAATACGCCACTGAACAATTGCTTTCCATTGAGGGGTTACGAATTTATGGGACGGCCAAGAATAAAACTTCGGTAATTTCATTTAATATTGAGGGGATTCACCCTTACGATATAGGCACCATTTTAGACAAATTGGGAATCGCTGTAAGAACTGGGCACCATTGTGCACAACCCATCATGGATTTTTATAAAATTCCTGGAACGGTAAGGGCCAGTTTTAGCTTTTACAACACCAAAGAAGAAGTTGACGTTTTGGTAGCTGGGGTAAAGAGGGCCAAAAACATGCTTGTATAGTACCAGCCGTTATCTTTATCTTAAAGACTTGAATCGCAACATCCCGAGTTGTACATTTGAATAAAACTGACGAATGGCTAGCATAAAAGATATACAAGAAGAGATTATTGACGAGTTTTCCATGTTCGACGATTGGATGCAACGGTACGAATACATGATCGAGCTCGGAAAATCCCTTCCATTGATAGACGACCAATACAAAACCGACGACAACCTTATTAAAGGATGTCAAAGCAAGGTTTGGGTACATGCCGAATTGGAGGACGACAAATTAGTTTTTACGGCGGATAGTGATGCAATTATTACCAAAGGAATCATTGCTATTTTGATCAGAGCTTTCAGCAACCAAAAACCACAGGATATTATTGATGCCGATACGGAATTTATTGATGAAATTGGTTTGAAAGAGCATTTGTCTCCGACACGAGCCAATGGCTTGGTAAGTATGATCAAACAATTGAAATTGTACGCCGTGGCCTATCAAACACAGTTAAAATAGAAACGATGAGCGAAGAAATTACCATAGATACACAAGAACTGGGCGAAAAAATAGTAAAGGTTTTAAAGACCATCTACGATCCAGAAATTCCAGTGGACATTTACGAGTTGGGACTAATTTACGATGTGTTCATAAACGAGGAGAATGAAGTCAAAATATTGATGACACTAACCTCTCCAAACTGCCCAGTAGCCGAAACTTTGCCAGTGGAAGTCGAGGAAAAAGTAAAATCCATCGACATGCTCAAAGATGTGGAAGTAGAAATCACTTTTGATCCTCCTTGGACCCAAGAACTGATGAGCGAGGAGGCGAAGTTGGAGCTTGGTTTATTATAAAATAAGTTTTCAGACCTCTGATATCAGAAGTCAGTTAGATTTTTAAATTATATACAGTATCGAACCCCCGATACCAACTCTATAATTGTATGGAAAAGGGGTTTGAACAAATAGTTTCGTGGAAAAAAGCACGTCAGCTAAACAAAGAAATTTATAAAGTTACATCGGACAAGGGTTTTAGAAGAGATTTTGCTTTGCGAGATCAAATTCGGAGAGCATCCATTTCAATTTCATCCAATATAGCCGAGGGATATGGAAGAAAATCCAGCAAAGAGTTCGTTTATTTTTTGAATGTTGCCCAAGCATCTTGTTACGAAGTTAAGTCACAATTATATTTGGCTACAGATATTCAATATTTGGATGAAGAAATTTTTAAAACGCTCTATTCTCTTTGTGATGATATATCTAAAACCATTCATGGATTAATTAAGCATCTTGAAAAGAAACAATCTGATATCTGAAATCCGAAAACTGATATCTAGCTAATATGGAAAAAGAAATCGTAAACAGAGTAGCGCAAAGTAAATTGATGACTTTCGACCTTGAGGAGTATTATCCTAAAGGAGAACGCAAAGTATTGGACATCAAAGATTGGCTGTACGAGGGTTTTATCCTGCGTGAAAAGGAGTTTAGAGCCCATGTAGAAGCAGAGGATTGGTCTGCTTACCAAGATTGTTTTGTGGCTTTACATTGTTCCTCAGATGCGATTATTCCGGGATGGGCCTATATGTTGGTGTCTTCAAGATTATTACCATACGCTAAAAAAGTGGTGGTGGGAGACTTGGAGGCGTTGGAAACCTCTTTATACCAAACCATTTTGGGGCAATTGGATGTTACCGAGTTTGCCGATAAACCTGTCATCATAAAAGGTTGTTCTAACAAACCTGTTCCTGAAAACGCTTACATTATGGCTGTTGCCAAGATTCAACATGTGGCCAAAAGTGTGATGTACGGCGAGGCCTGCTCTTCGGTGCCGATTTTTAAGAAGAGATAATTAATAAGAAAAGCCCCGATTTTAAAAATCAGGGCTTTTTGTTTAAAGACTTTCTTCCTTTATTTTATAAAAATCGAGAAAACTACTGAACTACCAGCGCCTTCTGTTAGTTCTAGGTTCATGGCCTCTCCATTTTTCCAGACTGTGGCTTTTGACAATTCCCCTTCAGAAATTAAACCACCTACATAAACATCTCCACCATCAACATATACTGAAGAAGCTCCAGAACCCATAGCTGCCTGATTGGTTGGTGTGCCATTTTTCCAAACAACGGCTTGTTGCAATTCACCTTGTCCATCATAATAACTACCGGCTGCATAAACATCATTGCCTAATACAAATATGGATTGTGCTTCGGCATTTTGTAAACCATCTGATAAGCTGGTGACCTCACCATTTTCCCAATACTTGGCCACCCAAATTCCATTTTCATTTTCTTCATAACCAGCTGCGTATACATCTGAACCTACGGCATAAACGGAATATGCTCGTCCGTGAAAGGCTTCATCTGTTAAATTAATTTGTGTGCTGTTTTCCCATAATTTAGGGGTTCCATTTATATGTAGTTCACTTTCTTCATAACCGACCGCATAGATACCAGTTTCGTTTACAAAGATGTCTTCGCCTGATGATCTTTCATTTACATTTAAACCATCGGTAAGGGTAGCAAAGCTATCCCCATTTTTCCAAATAGTAGCGTTTGAAATATTGTCGACGCCCAACTCTTCATTTCCAATTACATATACATCACCATTATATATATTAATAGATTGCGCATTGGCATATTTACTGCCATCGGTCAATTCGTAAAGGATATCACCATTTTTCCAAACTACAGCAGCAGGAAGACCTTTGTCTACAATACCACATGCATAAATATCAGTTCCATCAACATATATAGATGTTGCAGCTCCAAAAGAAGAACCATCGGTTAAATTGGTAGCCACACCATTTTTCCAAACTTTGGCCACTGGGATTCCGTTTATTTCCTCATAACCAACAGCAAAAACACTATGGCTTACGTTAACTATACAATTGGTGCTAACCTCTTCATTTATAAATGCAGTTACGAGTGTACTTCCTTCCGAAACCCCAGTGATCATTCCATTTTCATCTACAATCACCACACTTTCATCGTCCGAACTCCAAACAATATCTTCGGCACTCACATTTCCTGTAAGCGTGACAGTAATTGTTTCGCTGTCCAAGCTAAATAGATCAAAGGTGCTTTTGTTCAGGGTTATACCTGCTTTTTCAGTTTCCTCCAAAACAGTAAAAGTCCCACCAGTTATTGTTTTTCCATCTACAGTGACACTTACTTTTCCTGTGGTTGCCCCTTCGGGAACGGTTACAAAGATTTCTGTGGTGGAAGCACTTGTGATTGGGGCCGTGGTAGATCCAATTTTAACGATGTTATCGGCTTTGGTTGCCCCAAAGTTTTGTCCTGTAATCCATATTTCTGTCCCCACAGACCCAGAAAGAGGACTAAAACTATTCATTTTTGGCCCTCCAGCAACAGGAGTTTGTTCTTCATCCTTACCACAGGAAATTACCAATAGGCAAGTAGTTAAAATGCATAAAGCATTAAGTAGTAATCTTTTCATGATGTGTAAAATTTGGTTTATGCATCAAGTAAGGGGAAAAAGTAGAGCATGGGGTGAGCTAATTGATGAATGCCCTATTTGGGTTGACGGATGGTGCGTATTATAATCAAGAATGACCATGTCATTTCGAACAGAGGTGAGAAATCTAAAACATCTAAAAGAGATTTCTCAATCGTAGCTATGCTCCTCAATTGGAAATAAGGCATATTATTTCGAGTTATTCTTAATCGGTTTTAAGGGACGTCCAGAAATCCAACAATCCAATAATCTAAGAATCAACCTTACCAGAAAAATAGGCGAATCTCAACAAGATTGAGGTCAAAAAGCTAGCCCAATATCAACATCACAGTGACATTTCTTACTTTTGGGGTTCTAAACAGTAAACTCCATACTATGAAAAAATTGCTTTTGGCCACCATGGCCATTTTCGTGTGGTCTTTTGCCTCGGCACAGACCGAAGAAGAAATCAAGGCCGAAATGGGGCCAAAGAAAGATTCCATCGCCGCTATTCAAAAAAGGGTAGACGCCTTACAAGCCCAATTGGATGCACTTCCAGGGTGGAAAATCGGTGCATTCGGAACTATAGGGGGTAGTCTTTCCCAATTCAACAATTGGTTTTCTCAAGGAATCCCGAACAACTCATCAGGAAACTTCGGTTTTACAGTAAATGCTTATGCCAATCTTAAAGAGGAAAAATACTTTTGGAGAAATGCAGCCAATCTTCACCTTTCCTGGGTAAAGCTGGATGATAAGGATGACCCTAATGATGATGATAGCTTTAGACCAACTACAGATGTTTTCAATATTTCCTCGCTTTATGGCTGGAAATTGACCGAAAGCTTCGCGATTTCCGCTCTTGGTGAATATAGAACCACAATTTTGGACAACTTCAATGATCCTGGATACCTTGATTTGGGTGTTGGTGGTACCTGGACCCCTATTCCAGATTTGGTTGTGGTAATCCATCCTTTGAACTACAACTTTGTGTTCAGCAGTGGGGATGATATTTTTGAATCTTCCATGGGTGCCAAAATTGTAGCAGATTACACCAAGAAATTCGGTGACATCAGCTTTAAAAGTAACCTTTCCATGTTCCAAAGTTACAAGAGCAGTGATTACAGCAACTGGACGTGGACGAACTCATTCTCTTACACCCTTTGGAAAATGATCGGAGTAGGTTTTGATTTTGGGTTGAGAAGCAACAAACAAGAAACATTGAATTATGTTTTGAACAATGCTCCTACTCCAGACCCAAATGCTACTTTTGATAATATTGATAATGAATTGCAGACGTATTGGACTCTTGGATTGAGTTATAAGTTTTAAAAGAATTACAATTTATAATACAAACAAAAAACGCCCTTCAATTGGAGGGCGTTTTTGTGGGGTGAAAAATATTTTCTAATGTTTTTAAGACCATGGCCAAAGTAGGTTAAGATCAGTTAGATCGAGGTTGGACACTAAACGACTTAAAAACAATGTGAATCTAGGTCATCTGTGGTCTTTTCCTAAATTTTTGTTGTGAACCTACTTTAAATTGTGGTAAAGTCTGAATAGGAAAACATCTTATCGGAAATTGAGAACACTTTGTCTAGTGCTATCTAGTATTCATCCAAGTGTTCTGGGTACAAAAAGTTGTTGTACGGGAATCGAGTCACATGAATTTCACGAACGGCATCGTAAACTTTCTTGCGAAAATCGTCCATGTTTTCCTTGTTCAAAGCAGAGATGAAAAGAGCATTGTCGCCTATTTTATTGAACCATGTTTTTTTCCATTCCTCTAAGGTGAAATGGGCACTTGTTCTCTCGGTCACCAAATCATCTTCTTCGATAATTTCAGGTTGGTATTGATCAATTTTATTGAATACCATAATACACGGTTTACCCGAACTATCAATTTCATCCAAAATTTGATTCACAGAAGCAATATGCTCTTCAAAATTCGGGTGTGAAATATCGACCACATGAAGCAATAAATCAGCTTCGCGCACCTCGTCCAAGGTACTTTTAAAACTTTCCACCAATTGAGTGGGCAATTTGCGAATGAACCCAACCGTATCACTCAACAAAAAAGGAAGATTTCCAATCACCACTTTTCGAACTGTAGTGTCTAGGGTGGCAAAAAGCTTGTTTTCAGCAAACACTTCGCTTTTACTGATTACATT
Source organism: Flagellimonas zhangzhouensis (assembly GCF_900102925.1). Classification (GTDB taxonomy): domain Bacteria; phylum Bacteroidota; class Bacteroidia; order Flavobacteriales; family Flavobacteriaceae; genus Flagellimonas; species Flagellimonas zhangzhouensis. Next base: position 746,515 of record NZ_FNKI01000001.1, read on the forward strand.
CATCAAAGTAGATTTTCCCACGTTGGTATATCCGACAAGGGCAACGCGAACCAATGCGCCACGGTTACCCCTTTGGGTTTCCATTTGACGGTCGATTTTGGTCAATTTCTTTTTCAACAAAGAAATTCGGTCTCGAACAATACGTCTATCCGTTTCAATTTCCGTTTCACCAGGACCACGCATTCCAATACCCCCTCGTTGACGCTCCAAGTGCGTCCAAAGACCCGTTAATCGAGGCAATAAATATTCATATTGCGCCAGTTCAACTTGGGTACGGGCATAACTGGTTTGGGCTCGTTGGGCAAAAATGTCCAAAATAAGCCCCGTTCTATCCAGAATCTTGCAGCGAAGAATTTTTTCAATATTATTTTGTTGGGCAGGCGTAAGCTCATCATCAAAAATAACGGAGCCAATTTCGTTCTCTTTAACATATTGCTGCACCTCTTCCATCTTCCCACTTCCGATATAGGTTTTGGGATTGGGCACATCAATACGTTGCACAAATCGTTTCTCCACCTCGCCACCTGCAGTGTAGGTCAAAAATTCCAATTCATCCAAGTACTCAGTAACTTTGGTTTCATCTTGCGCTTGGTTGATGATCCCAATGAGTACCGCCTTTTCATAATCTATCGACTTCTTTTCTAGCATCAAAAAGTTTTAAAGTGCAAATCTACACAATGTTTTGCAAGCAAAAATCTGCTTTTTGCCTTTTAAAGCACGATGAACACAGGAAAACAGTACGATGACAACAGATTGTTTCCTATCTTGAAGCCGTAATTCAACCTAACTCAATACAATGCTCCGTTTACCTAACTCCCCCAAGGGAAAACTTAGTGGTTTTTCCTTTTTGAAACTTCGATTTTTATCCCTTTTTAGTTTGATGTGTTTGGGACTCCAAGCCCAAAATTCCACTATTCCAAAACCCGAAGATGTCATTGGTTTCGAAGTGGGTTCTGATTTTCATTTGGCTACCTACGAACAATCCATCGAATATTTTAAAAAATTGGATGCTGCTAGTGATTTGGTAGAGATGCGAGAGACTGGAAAAACTTCCGAAGGGAGAACATGGTATTATGTGTTGATTTCTTCCAAAGAAAATCTGGCCAAGATTAAGCATTACAAAGAAATTTCCCAAAAGTTGGCCCATCCTAAAGGTTTGAGTAAAGAGGAAGCGAAAAAATTAGCTGAGGAGGGCAAGGCCATTGTCGATTTAAGTGGCGGATTGCACGCTTCGGAAGTGGCAGGAGCGCAACATATTATAACCTTGGCACATCAAATTATCAGTGAGGCCGATACCAAAAAATTCAAACCTATTTTGGATGATGTGATTTTGGTACTATGGCCATCTTTAAACCCTGATGGTCAGGATATCATCGCCAATTGGTATATGTCCAACGTAGGAACTCCTTATGAAACGGCGAGAACCCCTTGGTTATATCAAAAATATGTGGGACACGATAATAATAGGGATGCTTACATGCTCAATATGTTGGAATCTCGTGTTGTTGGAAGAACATGGCGTGAGTGGGAGCCTAATGTGATCCATGTGCACCATCAGTCCTCCCCATTCCCAACTCGGATTTGGTTGCCGCCCTTTGCGGAGCCTATTGCACCACAAACGCCCCCGATCGTTGCTCGTGAAACTAACATGATCGGAATGGCAATGGCCCAAGAATTGGAATCGGAAGGGTTGCCGGGTGCAGTTCACATGGGAAAAGGCTTTGATGCTTGGTATCCAGGATACATTGATTACTTGCCTGCCATGCAAAATATTCCATCTTTTTGGACGGAAACAGCATTGTACCGATATGCAACGCCCTATTTTTATACCATTCGGGATTTTCCAGAAAGTCGAAGAGATTTAAGAGTGGAATCTTTGTACAACAGCCCTTGGAAAGGGGGCTGGTGGCGATTAAGTGATGCCATGCAGTATATGCAAACCGCTTCGATTGCTGTGTTGGATTATTCGGCTAAGTATAAGGAAACACTGCTTTTCAATAAATATCAGGCAGCGATTACCACCATTGAAAAATATAAGAATGAAGCACCTTATGCGTACATCATTCCACAAAAGCAACGAGATCCGGTTCGTCCTGTTGAATTGTTGAAGCGGTTGGCTTTTAATGGGATTGAAATTGCGCAATTGGACCAACCGATGGCATACTCCGGAGTTACCTATCCTAAAGGAACTTGGGTAATTCCGATGGACCAAGAGTTTGCGGAAATGGCAAGACAGGTGTTGGATGTGCAAGTGTATCCTGATTTAAGGGAATCTCCCGATGGACCTTTGGAACAACCGTACGATGCGGCTGGTTGGACGCTCCCTTTTCAGATGGAGGTGAATGTGGTAACAGGAATGGTGCCTTTGTCGGATGATTTTAGAGCTGCACTAAAACCAGTTGAGGGAACACCGCTGGAAACCACCGATGATGAAACTGAAGATTTAAACAAAAATGATTTTGCTCCAGGAGTAGGATTTGATACGGATGCCACTGCTGCTGGAATCAAACCTTTGCCTGGCACTTTAAAAGGAGGAGGTAGCACGTTATGGTTAGATCCTGCTGAAAATAATATTTTCCGTGTATTGGCTGAGGCTACAAAATCCGCTGGAATGTCTGTTGTTTATGATGCCAAAACCAAAAAATATGGGGTCCAAGGCGCAAGTACTGCCAAGAAACAACAATGGGTGAGAGATTATGCCATAAATGGTGTGCAAGGTTCTGGATCAAATTCCGCAAAAGTGAAAACGCGAATTGGTGTGTATCGTCCTTGGACAGCCAGTATGGATATGGGTTGGACCCGTTGGTTACTGGATAATTTTGGGTTTGATTATGCCTCACTTCGAGATACTGATTTTAAATCAGGAAACTTAAAAGACCGTTTTGATGTGATTGTTTTTGGTTCTGAATGGCCAGGATCTATCGAAAATGGGATTGAACCAGGTTCTGCACCTGCAGAATATACAGGCGGATTGGGTGAACTTGGATCTAGAAACCTAAATAACTTTGTGGAAGAAGGAGGAACATTGATCAGTTTGAACCGCAGCTCCGATTATACAATTAAAGCTTTGCATTTGCCAGTAACCAATGTGGTGGATAAAGTAAGCAGGGCTAAATTCTTTACTGGAGGATCTATTGTGCAAGTCAACACCAATCCAAGTCATCCTGTAATGGCGGGAATGATGGATAAAGCCAATGTATTTGTGTATAACAGTCCTGTTTTTGCAACTACCGATGGATTTGAGGGAGAGGTTTTGGCCAAATACCAAGAGCAAGGATCCCCTTTAATGTCAGGCTATTTGGTTGGGGAAAGCTTTCTAAATGGAAAAGCGGCCGCTTTGGATGTAAAGCATGGTAAAGGACATGTCTTGTTGTTCGGATTTCAGCCACAATGGCGAGGTCAACCCATGGGAACCTACCGTACATTGTTCAATGCATTGCTATACGGAAATGACATGCCCAACATGAAAAGAGAAGTTTTAGAATCATGGGAAAGTGTTTCCGCCTCCCATGAGGCCTCTGAAACTGGAAATAAATAGGTATTGTTTCAGGTAATTTTGGACTACAAAAAATAAGTAGGAAAAAAATACACCACATAAAAGTGAATTTTCACAACAGCTTGATATAAATCAAGATGTATTTCATCGAATAAAGTAGGATTTTTATCGATGATTCTTACTTCTCCTAATATATTCGTAGTCCAAATCTTACCTAAACTTAATTATGGACTTCAGATTATCTATAGGGGCTAAAGGATTGATCTTCTCCATCTTACTTTCGACTACAGGCTGGTTCTCAGTAATGGGCCAGTCAAGTAATGCCAAAGAAGCCATTCGTTCATCCTACAACAATGGCAAAATGGTTTCCATTATTTCCGAAATGGAATCCGAATATGAAATCACAAACAAAAAGATTACCGATTTACTTACATCCAAAGGAATCAAGGCCACCGAGAAATCTGCAACTGGTGCAGATGTTGCCTTAAAAGATGTGGGAACAGACGGTACACCACTTTACTATACCACCTTAAATGATCCTGCTTCCCAAACTTCAAGAGCGTATACTTTGTATGATAATGGTCTTTTGAACCTTGGATTAACAGGTTTGGGAATGAATGTAGGTATTTGGGATTCTGGTGCGGCATTAACATCACACCAAGAATTTGATACCAGAGCCACCAATGCAGACGGTTCTGGAGAGGTTAGTCTACACTCCACTTTGGTAACAGGAAATATTATTTCCTCTGGAGTTGAACCGAATGCCCAAGGTGTTGCTTACGGAGCCAAAGCCCAAACCTACGATTGGTCCCGTGATAAAATTGAGGTAGCTGAAGCTGCTGCAAACGGTATGTTGCTGAGTAATCATTCTTATGGAATTTTATCGGATCGTGTTCCAGATTGGTATTTTGGCGCTTATATTAAAGTAGCCCAAGACTGGGACAAGATCATGTACAACGCTCCTTATTATTTAATGGTGACTGCAGCAGGGAATGCTCAAAATTCATACGATAATGCTACACCTAATTTTGGAAAAACTGCTGATGGGTTTGATTTGCTTTTGGGGTTTACCGTGGCAAAAAATGGTTTGACCATTGCAGGGGCTGATACAGAAATCAATCAAAATGGTGAATTAACTAAAGCTTCTGTGGCTGGATACAGTAGTTTTGGACCTGTGGATGATGGTCGAATCAAACCAGATTTAGCAGGAGACGGAACTAATATATTATCGACTAGTTCTGCAACCAATAGCAGTTATCAAGTTTCTGCAGGAACGTCTATGGCGGCTCCTGGAATTACAGGGTCATTATTATTGTTACAACAATATCACGAAGAGCTTTTTGGTAATTACATGAAAGCGGCCACCTTAAAGGGGCTTGCGCTTCATACTGCTGATGATATTGGAGCAAAAGGTCCTGACTACAAAATGGGTTGGGGGGTAATGAATGCGAAAGTTGCCGCTGAGGTGCTTCAAAATAAAGATTACACTACTTTGGTGAATGAAGAAAACTTGACTAATGGAAATTCCTATTCCATTAAAGTCACTGCGGATGGAAATGGTCCTTTGATGGCATCTATTTCTTGGACGGATCCAGAAGCTGTAAACATCAACCGAGGAGATTTAAATAGTACCACTGCCGCTATAATGAACGATTTGGATATTAGAATCACCAAAGGTGGAGAAACCTATTTGCCTTGGAAATTAAATCCAGCCAAAGCCAATGATGCCGCAACGAAAGGTGATAACAAAGTTGATCCTTATGAGCGAATAGACATTGACAATGCATCAGGTGAATATACGATTACGATTACCCACAAAGGAAGTTTGACCAATGGGCTTCAGGATTTTTCTTTGATCGTTTCAGGAGCACAGATTTCAACTTGTTCTTTGGAGGTTCCTACAGGATTGGAAGTATTGGATTCCTCAAAGGATGCAACTAACATTTCGTGGGAGGGAATAGGTGAAACCTTATACGAAGTGCAATTCAAAAGCATTGATACAGATGAATGGAACAGTGAAATGCTTTGGGAGAGTGAATTTACCATGACCGATTTGGAAGTTGGAAAAGTGTACGAAGCACGAGTTCGTTCCATTTGTACAGAAAATGCAGTTTCTGAGTTTTCAGATATTTTGGAGTTTGAATTTAATGGAGAGGAAACTCAAATCATGCAGAATGCTCCGTTGACGATTCCACAAGAATTGAATATATCTGTTTACCCTAATCCAGCCGTAAGTTATTTGAATGTAGAGGCGGAACTTTCACAAGATGCTCAATATTCGATTGTAACTACCTCTGGGAATGTGATCAAAAAAGGGAAAACACAGGGCTCCATCAATGTATCTTCTTTGTCCTCTGGATTGTATGTTTTAGTGGTTCAGGATTACGCCGGGATTAAGAGCACGAAGTTTTATAAAAATTAAATTGAAAAGCTCAAGAACAAGTTCAAATTGAATATTCAAGGGAATTTTCAATCAGAAATTGGGAATAAACAATGACCAATTGGCTCGAAATTAATGATATTGCAATTCGAGATAATTGGTGAAATTCGTGTCAAACCAACTTTAATAGATTTTTCGCTTCGCTTCGACTAAGCTCATGCATCAGCTCAGAATGACAAGAAATCCTTAAACCCTTTACCATTCACCCTTTTCACTTTCACCCAAATAATCATACCTTTTTTATCTCATCATCCGCTAAAAGCTCCTCATTGCGCATTTTAAGGAATACTTGCGCCGTGGTGACCACATCCAATTCACAATAGGTTACAATTCTATCCAAGTCATTTTCTATATAGAATACATCCTTGACCATACTACCGTCCATATCTTCCTTGGGTGATGGAATTCCTAGCACAAGAGCCAATAATTTTAGAGAGGTAAAGTGTTTGTAATCCCCAAACTTCCAAAGCTCCATGGTATCCAAATGAGGTACTTCCCATGGTTTTTTTCCAAACAGGTCCAATTTGTAGGGTAAATTGATACCATTGATGACCATTCTACGGGCGATATAGGGAAAATCGAACTCTTTGCCATTATGCGCACACAAAAGGTGTTTGGCCTGGCTAAAATGGTCTGCAAGTAATTGCTTAAAGTCTTTTAAAATTTTTATTTCTTCCCCATAAAACGAAGTCACTCTAAAATTGCGCTGATCACCCTTTGGGGCAAAATAACCCACAGAAATGCAAACTATCTTTCCGAATTCGGCCCAGATGCCCGCACGGTCATAAAACTCTTCGGGGGTAAATTCATCTTTGCGTTGGTATTGCGTTTTTTGTTCCCATAAGGCTTGGACATCCTCATCCAGTTCGGTGAAATGTTGTTTTTGAGGTACGGTCTCAATATCCAAAAAAAGGATATGCTCCAGGTTAAGTTTATAAAGCATTGTAAAAATTTAAAAAAGAGACGTCTGCTTTGCAGGGCTCTCGTGTTCCAATAACCATTTTTTTCTATGCAGTCCACCTGCATAGCCTGTGAGGTCTCCGTTGGTCCCTATGACACGGTGACAAGGAACCACAATCCAAAGTGGATTTTTACCATTGGCCGAGGCTACTGCACGAATGGCTTTTACGTCACCGAGTTGTTTGGAAAGTTCCAAATAAGAAATGGTTTTTCCAAAAGGTATTTCTAAAAGGGCGTTCCAAACTTTCTTTTGAAAATCGGTGCCCTCTGGGTTTAATTTAAGATTGAAATTTGTTCTGTTCCCCTCAAAATATTCTTGAAATTGGGTAACAGCATCGTTTAAAACTTCTGGAATTGTACCGATAGGTTTATTATTATCTAAAACAGTAATGGAAGCAAGCCCATTTTCATCGCCTTTAAACTCTGTAATTCCTATAGGTGTTTGTAAATAAGCAATTTCCATTACTCTATTTCACTTTCATCTTCAATAATTCCTAAACGTTGTGCGCGTTGGTGCCAGTTCTTTCTAGCAAGCGATTGGAGGTCTTCCACATTGTCACTTTCGTCCATGATCTCCAATCCAAGGAGTGTTTCAATTACATCTTCCATGGTCACCAATCCACTGACTGAACCATATTCATCCACCACCAAAGAAACATGTTCCCGTTGCTTTACAAATTTGTCGAACAACTCAGGAATTGGCTTGGTTCTGTTCGTCACCAAAATTTCGCGTTTAAGCTCAGATAGCGTCTTACTGCCCTTTTTATTGATAATGGCTTCCATCAGCTCATCTTTAAGGAAAAAGCCTGTGATATTGTCCATACGATCCTTATACAGGGGTATTCTTGAGAAGCGTAAGGGTCGATTGGCATCAAAGAACTCTTTTATGGTCATATCTTCCGATGCAATTTTCATTACGGTTCTTGGGGTCATGATGTCCTTGGCCAGAACTTCATCAAACCTCAACAGGTTTTTAATCACTTTCGATTCTGATTCTTGGAATACACCCTCTTCATGGGCAATTTCCGTCATAGCGGTAAAGTCTTCCCGACTCAAAACACTTCCATGTTCACCTTTTGCACCAATGAGTTTGGTAAAAAGTTGAAGAATCCATAAAAGTCCTGTCCATTTGAGCGCAAAGACCATAATAGTAAGCGCTTTGCTTGTAAAATTGGCCAGTTGCTTCCAATATGTAGCTCCAATGGTCTTTGGAATAATTTCAGATGCGACCAAAATTAAAATGGTCATAATAGTTGAAACAATCCCGACCATAAGATCTTCGGTAAGTTTAAAACCAAGAATAGTACGCTCTGTTGTGCCGTACATTTCTGCATAAGCCACCTTAGCCTGCACCCCAACCAAAATAGCACCGACAGTATGAGCCACTGTGTTTAGAGTAAGAATGGCAATCAAAGGTTTGTCCACATCCTTTTTAAGGTTTTCCAGTGTGGCTGCATAATCTTTTCCCTCTTGCTTTTTTACATTAATGAAAGTAGGGGTAATGCTCAGTAAAACCGCTTCCAAAATGGAGCATAAAAAGGAAAAGAAAATGGAAATAAGGGCGTAAAAAATGAGTAATCCCATGAGTTGGCAGAATCTTTAGTACCAAGATAGGGAATAGGAATTAATTTTGAATGTTTAAACCCTCCGCTTTATAAAAAACATCCTGTAAAGCCTGCCGAATGTCCAAACTGTACAAATTTCGGTGGTCTCGAGTGGGATAAACGCGATTGGAAAGGAAGATAAAAGTCAATTTTTTAACTGGGTCGGCCCAAACAAAAGTGCCTGTAAATCCTGAATGACCAAAACTTTCTGGTGATGCCAAAGGCGAGGGATAGGCTTCTTCCAAAAAAAGCTCCGAATTGTTCAATAGAGGCTTGTCAAATCCCAATCCTCTATAATTCTCATTTTCTGGATATTGAACGGTCGTAAATTCTTTTAACGTTTCAACTGAAATAAGTTGTTTGCCATCCATATTCCCATAATTTTGGTAGAAGAGCATCAACTTTGCTAAGTCATCTGCTGTTCCAAACAAGCCTGCATTCCCAGATACGCCGCCTTTTAAAGAAGCATTTTCATCGTGCACCCAACCCTTCACCAAAGTTTTTCGGAAAAGGGTATCCACTTCGGTGGGCACAATATTGTTTACGTAATGATTTTCTTCTGGAAGATATCCCAAGGTATGGCACCCTAAAGGGTGGTAAAAATTTTGATCGAGATAGGTTTGGTAATCGGTTCCCGTAAGTTGTTCAATCAAACTGGGGAAAATGAGAAAAGTAAGTCCTGAATATTTGTATTTCTTTTCTTCCGAAACTTTGGACCGATTGATAATTCGGTTCATCTTTCGTTCAAAACGATTGTTGATGTAAAGCTCATCATATACCTGTCCTTGAAATTTATCATCTGGTGAAGTATGGACAAAGCGCTTCTTCAGTTTCCCATTTTTCCGAAGCACTTTTTGCATAAAAACGATGTAAGGCACTAGACCAGCTTGGTGTGCTAAAATTTCGCGTAGTGTGAGGTCTTTTTTGTCCTTTTGATGTTGCCAAGGTTCCCAATAGCTACTGAAAGGTTGGTCCAAATCAAGTTTACCCTCGTCCACCAATTTCATCAAGGCAGGAAGTGGACCAGAAATTTTAGTTACTGATGCCAGATCATAAAGATCGTTCAGTGCAACAGGCTGCTTGTTGTCGTAGGTATGAAAACCGTAGGCTTTGTGGAAAATTACCGTATCGTTTTTGGCTACCAAAAGTTGTGCTCCAGGAAAGGCCAAGCTATCAATGCCCATTTCCATGATGGAATCCACCTTTTGGTTGATGAAATCTTCATTAAACCCTAATTTGGCGGGATAGGCATGGATGAGTTCGCGTTGGGCAAATCCAAGTTGCATCAATAAAGTGATGAGGAAAAACGAAACCGTGGTTTTTTTCATTGGGTTGATTTTATCCCAAAGTACGGATAAAATCTTTCGCAAAATAACTGGCAATAATATTGGCTCCGGCTCTTTTTATGGCAGTCAATTGTTCCAACATTACGGCATCATGATCCAGCCAACCTTTTTCAGCCGCGGCTTTAACCATGGCATATTCTCCTGAAACTTGATATACAGCAACGGGAACATCAACGTCATTTCGGATTTCGCGAACAATATCCAAATAGCACAACCCTGGTTTAACCATTACAATATCAGCGCCTTCGTCGATGTCCAATTGGGTCTCACGAATGGCTTCATACCGATTGGCATAATCCATTTGATAGGTTTTCTTGTCCTTGGGCACATTGGCAATATCCACAGGAGCTGAATCCAAGGCATCACGGAAAGGCCCGTAAAAAGCACTTGCATATTTGGCAGAATAAGCCATAATCCCAGTGTTGGTAAAGCCCTCATCTTCCAAAGCTTCACGAATAGTTAAAATTCTACCGTCCATCATATCACTTGGAGCGACAAAATCGGCTCCAGCTTTTGCGTGGGAAACACTCATTTCTGCCAAAACTTCTGCAGATTCATCGTTTAGAATCATGCCCTCAGCTACGATACCGTCATGGCCATAGGATGAAAAGGGGTCCAAAGCAACGTCTGTCATTACCAACATTTGTGGACAGGCATTTTTAACGGTTTTTATGGCTCGTTGCATCAAACCATTAGGATTTAGGGCTTCAGTTCCCTTGTTGTCCTTTAGTTTATCCTCAACTTTTACGAATAGAAGCACAGAACACAGTCCCATTTTCCAAAGTTCTTTTACTTCCTTTTCAAGATTATCCAAACTCAACCGAAAATAATTGGGCATGGATGGAATTTCTTCTTTGATTCCTTTTCCCTCGGTAACGAACAAAGGCACTAAAAAATCATCTGGGGTCAAAGTGGTTTCGCGAATCAATCTTCTGATGGATTCGGAGGCACGAAGTCTTCTATTTCTTATTAATGGGTACATATAGATTAGTTTTAAGCTGAAAGCTAGATTTCAATTTCTCCAAATAAATAGGGCACTGCTTTCCCTGAAATCTTAACTCGATTGTCCAACATTTCGCAAACAAGGTCACCGCCTCTTTTGGAAAGTTGTTTGGCCGTCATTTTAGTTTTATCCAATTCCTTTGACCAATACGGAGACATTGATGTATGTGCAGAACCTGTAACGGGGTCTTCGGGGATACCACAAGATGGGGCGAAAAATCGGGAAACAAAATCAACTTCTGTCCCTGGAGCGGTTACGATTACTCCCCTTGCATCCACCTGATCTAAAAGGAAGAAATTGGGTGCCAGTTCCTCGATTTCCTTTTGGGAATTGTACACCAACATATAGTCTGTTTTTCCTTTAAAGGTTTTAATGGGTGATTTCCCCAAAGCATGGTCAATTTCATCAATATTTTTGATGGCAACCAGCGTATCTGCAGGAAAATCCATGGTCAACCAGTTGTTGTCGGCCTTGTTTACAAATAAATCTCCACTTCTACTTGAATAAAACTGAATGGTATTTTTTTCTAGTTCGTAAAAATGGAAAATTACGTAGGCAGTGGCCAAGGTAGCATGACCGCAGAGATCTACTTCCACTTCGGGGGTAAACCATCGGATTTCGTAGATATCTTCACGTTTAACCGCAAAGGCAGTTTCAGCCAGATGATTTTCTTGCGCAATTTTCTGCATCAATTCTGGACTCAACCATGAATCCAAAATACAAACTGCGGCAGGGTTGCCTCCAAAAGTTTGGGTTGTGAATGCATCTATTTGGTAAATTTTCTGTCTCATAGCTTCGTTTTCAATGTAAAACTACAGATTAAACCCATTCCTTAGGGTGTTGTAGCACTTCAATCAATCCTGCTTCCACACTACCTTTTTCTGGATGATGATCGTACCGCCATTGCACGTGTGGAGGTAAACTCATCAAAATACTTTCGATTCGGCCATTGGTTCGCAAACCAAAAAGTGTTCCTTTATCATGCACCAAATTGAACTCCACATAACGTCCACGTCTGATTTCTTGCCAATCCCGTTGGTCTTGGGAATAGGAAAGATTTTTTCTTTTTTCAACAATCGGAGCATAGGCTTCCAAAAAACTATCACCGACTTCAGTCACAAAATTGTACCAATCTTCCATACTGATTTCGTCCGTTGCTTTGCAATAATCAAAGAACAATCCCCCGACCCCACGGGCCTCGTTTCGGTGGGCATTCCAGAAATACTCATCACATTTCTTTTTATAATTCGGATAAAATTCTGGATTGTGGGCATCACAGGCTTTTTTGCAAACGGAATGAAAATGAGAGGCATCTTTCTCGAACAAGTAATAAGGGGTAAGATCTTGTCCACCACCAAACCATTGATCTACAATGTTACCCTGCTTGTTGTACATTTCAAAATAGCGCCAGTTGGCATGCACGGTTGGCACCATCGGATTTTTTGGATGAATCACCAAACTCAGTCCACAAGCGAAGAAATCCACATCTTCAACTCCGAAGTAATTTTGCATGCTTTTGGGCAACGGGCCGTGAACTTTTGAAATATTTACGCCTCCTTTTTCAAAAACAGCACCATTTTCAATGACTCGGGTTCTACCTCCACCACCTTCTTCACGTTCCCAAAAATCTTGTTGGAATTTGGAGGTGCCATCCAATTCTTCCAGTTTTGAGGTAATGGTGTCCTGTAATTGTTGAATGTATGTGTAGAATTTATCTTTCATTGTTCTAAAATATGTACCATTCGGTTTTTATATTCAGAAAGCACTGAACTTTCATCAATTTTGGTGGATTCTAGCGCCATTAGTTTCAATAGACCCACAATTTCCTGTTCTGATTTTTCTGTATGCTGTTCAAAAATGAACCGTCCTACTTCATTGTTGTGCAGATCCATCTCCTTGGGCAACTGTTTGTTCGGAAATGAATCCTCGTGCCAATCTGTTACGTTTTTCGCCCAAGACAAAACAACCTCTTCACTTTTTTGCCATTTAAAACATCTTTTAGCAATCAAATAATTCCAAAAAGCATGTCTAAAGGCATTGGCAGGTCCATTTTTATGATGAAGCTTGCCGTAATACTTCGTAGAAATAGAAATACAATCCTTAGTGGCCTTTATGGTTGGCAGTATTAAGTGAGGTCGCCTCAATCCAATAAATACACCTTTCAGTATATTTTTAAAATCAACCCGCTTTAAAACCGCAAAAAGGTTCACTATTTATATTCTTTTACCGCATCAATAAATGCCTTGGCGTTTTCCAAAGGAATATAGGGCAAAATACCATGACCAAGGTTTACGATGTACTTGTCCTTTCCAAATTCATTAATCATTTGAGTAACCATTTCCTTGATTTTCTCTGGAGGTGAAAGTAAGCGTGCAGGGTCAAAATTACCTTGTAACGTAATGTTTCCACCTGTTAAATATCTTGCATTTTGAGCCGAACAAGTCCAATCCACACCAACAGCAGATGCCCCTGAGTTGGCCATCTCTTTTAAAGCGAACCAACAACCTTTACCAAAAACAATCACGGGCGCCTCATCTTTAAGTGCATTCACAATTTGCTGAATGTATTTCCAGGAAAACTCTTGATAATCAGTTGGGGACAACATGCCACCCCAAGAATCAAAAACTTGAACCGCATTTACTCCCGCTTTCACTTTTGCTTTTAGGTAAGCAATGGTGGTATCCGTAATTTTTTGAAGCAATGCATGAGCAGCTTCAGGTTGGGTAAAGCAAAATCCTCTGGCTTTGTCGAAACTTTTACTGCCCTGACCTTCCACGCAATAGCAAAGAATGGTCCAAGGAGATCCCGCAAAACCAATCAATGGAATTTCATCGTTCAATTTCTCTTTGGTCATTTTAATGGCATCTATCACATAACCCAATGTATCTTGGATGTCTGGAACAATCACTTTGTCCAAATCTTCCTTGGAACGAATCGGGTTCGGTAGGTAAGGTCCAAAGTTCGGTTTCATTTCAACTTCGATGTCCATGGCCTGTGGAATCACCAAAATATCGCTGAACAAAATAGCGGCATCCATGCCATAACGGCGAATAGGTTGTACTGTGATTTCCGAAGCCAATTCTGGGGTTTGGCATCGTGTGAAGAAATCGTATTTTTTACGGAGTTCCATAAACTCGGGCAAATAGCGCCCTGCTTGTCGCATCATCCAAACGGGTGGACGTTCAACAGTTTCACCTTTTAAAGCTTTAAGGAACAAGTCGTTTTTTATCATAAATTTTAATTTGTCATTCCTGCACGGGCAGGGATATTTTGTATTCTTTTTGGATTCTGTTAGTTGCTTCGACTTCGCTCAGCATCCGTTTGTATTGATAATTCTTTTATTACCTGAACCAACACATTTTCAACGGTAGGTTTATTGGCAATGATTACATTTTTCGAATGCTTTTTAGCTTCATTAGCTGTGGTATCACCAATACAGAACAATGTGCTGTTGCCTATTTTGTTTTCCAATAGAAAGCTTCGGATGCCACTTGGACTAAAGAAAAGTATTCCATCAAAATTTCTTTGAAATGCCTTTGGATTTACCTCGGTTCGGTATACTTCTAATTCTTTAAATTGAATATTATTTTTGGTCAACAATTCTGGAAGCTCATCCCTTCTTTTGTTGCCGCATAAAAACAAAAATCCCTCGTTTTTATGGTTTATTATGATGTTTTTTGCCAATTCTGTAGCATTTTCAGCCATTTTAATCACTTTAAGGCCGTTTTCTTCCAACAGTGATTTGGTCTTTTCACCTACACAAAACGTATTGAAATTGGACAATTCCACATCTTTAACCTGATTTAAAAATGCTGCAACGGCATTTTTGCTTGTGAAAATATAGTTGCTGTAATCCAATGGGATTTCTACATTCAAGAAATCAATTTTTAGGGCATCGTACTCCACCAATCCCAATCCAGAATTTAGAAATAATTCTTTCTGCGCAGGGGTTAATATTTTAGTGGAGAGCACTGTTTTCATTTCTGATTTCTTGCATCAATTTATCACCGCCTTTTTGCAAGACTTCTTCCGCACAAGCTTTTCCCATTCCTTTCGCATCGGAAAGTTTTACTTGTTTTTTGATGTCGATTTTCTGTTTTCCATCCAAAGAGAAAACTACACCTTCAAAAAATACTGCTTGGTCTTTAATTTGAGCTAAAGCCCCGATAGGTGCCGTACAACCACCTTCCAATGTGCGCAAAAATTCACGTTCTATGGTGGTGGCAATCTCGGTTTCCGAATGGTTGAGCTTTGCCAAAGCTTCTCTGGTAAACTTGTCTTCTTCTTTGGCAACTACCAACATGGCACCTTGCGCTGGAGCGGGAATCATCCAATCCAATTGAATGGCATCTTTGGGTAATAATTTTATACGTTCCAATCCAGCCTGGGCAAAAATGGCACCTTGCCAATCGTTTTCAATTAACTTGATCAGTCGGGTGTTCACATTTCCTCTTAAATCCACCACTTGATGGTTGGGATATTTGTTCAACCATTGGGCTTTTCTTCGCAAACTACCTGTTGCAATGGTCGAGGGTTGTCCAGATTCTAAAAAATCTGACCCTTTGTGGACTAGAATATCGTGTGTGATCGCTCTTTCCAAAACAGCTACTTGTACAATGCCTTTTGGTAATTGGGTGGGCACATCTTTCATGGAATGTACCGCAATATCTATTTGTCCCTTCAAAAGTGCAACGTCCAATGTTTTGGTAAAAATTCCAGTTACACCCAATTCGTATAACGGCTTGTCCAATACTTGGTCACCCATGGATTTTGTTGGAATCAATGTGGTGTCGTAGCCTAATTCTTCCAGCTTTTGCTGCACGGTAGTGGCTTGCCACAATGCCAGTTCACTGTCGCGTGTTCCTATTCGGATGATTTTGCTCATTTGGAATGGGGTTCTAACTGAAAGACTTTCTGAATAAGTTCCAAGCTATCCTCGGTATCCACTTCCGAACTCTTTAGGTGATTGGCAAATTGCTTGGTGATTTTTTGAATGATGCGGTCGGAGATGATTTCGGCCTGCATTTGGTCGAAACCTTCAATTTTTTTGGTTTGAAAGTCGATTTCTTCCACCTTCATGGTGTTCAATTTCTCTTTTAAAGCATTGATCACTGGTGCAAATTTTCGGGTTTCCAACCATTTTAGAAACTCTTTTTTCACCTTTTCATTAATTGCTTCGGCTTTTGGAACGTATTCTTTTCTTTTGGCCAAGGTTTCATCCGTAATCTGTGAAAGTTGATCCAAGTGAATCACGGTCACATTATCCAAATCCTTTACATCGTCCGAAACATTTTTGGGAACGGAAAGGTCCAAAATCAATAATGGTTTTTTAGGGTAAATCAAAGCTTTGGAAACCGTAGGCAATTGGGCGCCTGTGGCCACCACCAAAATATCCGCTTTTCGAATTTCGGATTGCAGATCACCGTAATCTTTCACGGTCAGTTTAAACTTTCCAGCGATATCCTCGGCTTTTTCGCGAGTTCTATTGATTAAAGTGATATGTGAATTATTGGAATGCTTTACTAGATTTTCACAAGTGTTTCGTCCAATTTTACCAGTTCCAAACAACAAAATGTTCTTTTCGGAAATATCAGGAACATTGTCCAAAATATATTTTACAGAAGCAAAAGCAACAGAAGTGGCACCTGAAGAAAGTTCAGTTTCGTTTTTGATTCGTTTACTGGCCTGAATCACAGAATTGCATAAACGCTCCAAGAACGGATTGGCCATTTCCTGTTTTTTAGCTCGGTAAAAACCTTGTTTAATTTGACTGATGATTTCAAAATCACCTAAGATTTGACTGTCCAAACCAGTTCCAACCTTGAACATATGCGAAATGGCATCGTGGTTTTTATACACGTAGGCCACTTCCTGAAATTCTTCAACGGTACCTTGGGTTTGGTCGCAAAGAAGTTTGATGAGTTGGTAAGGGTGTTGTGCAAAACCGTAAAGTTCAGTTCGGTTGCATGTAGATATGGCCAAAAGCCCATCCACCCCAATTTCCTTTGCCTTGTCCATAATATGGTCAATGCCCGGAACATCCAGACTGAACTTTCCTCTCACCTCTGCATCTGCCTTCTTGTAACTTAACCCAATGGCGTAGAAGGAATTATGTTTTGAAATATGGTAGTTCCTCATAAAGGATTGTAATCGCGACACAAAAGTAACAGGCTTAGGTATTAAAAAATAACGCTAGCGGTACTATAAATATCACCATTTGTATTTTCATTTTAAAATTTGGGTTAAATTCGCCTTAGACATTGATTTTATTGATAAATTAGACACTACAAATCTTAATTTAGAGTCATTCTAAATTGAATTTTTTAAAAAAATGATATAGCTAAAAGCATGGAAAATATCGCTCAAGGTTCGTACGATGAAATATTGGTGGAAGATGGAATTTATATTCTGAAAATCCAGAATGAATTCGACGAACCCAAACTCATTGAACGGGAAATCGACAGTACGCATATTCAATTTCATTTTTGTTTGAAAGGTAGATCTAGGTTTAATTTTAATGAGGGGAATTACTATTTGGAAGTGAATGAAGAAAACTCACTTTTGTTGTACAACACCCAAAAGGATTTGCCGCTGAACCTGATTGTTTCTCCAAAATCTTGGTTATTGTCCGTGGTAATGACCATTCGAAAATTCCATTCGCTATTTTCCAATGAGGCCGATTATATTCCCTTTTTAAGTGATGACAACAAGGAGAAAAAGTATTACTCCCAAGAAATGGTTTCCCCTGCAACTGCAGTAGTGCTGAGCCAGATGATGAACTATAACCTGCACCCATCCATTAAAAAATTGTACCTAAAGGGAAAGGTGTTCGAGTTGATTTCACTTTATTTCAATAAAACCCAAGATGCAGATTTGGAACAATGTCCCTATTTGGCAGATGAGGATAACGTACGTCGTATAAAAATGGCCAAAGAAATCATGATTTCCAGAATGGCCGAACCACCAACCTTGGCCGAACTCTCTCAAGAAGTGGGTTTGAGCTTGAAAAAACTAAAAGAGGGCTTTAAACAAATCTACGGTGATTCGGTTTATGGGTTTTTGTTTGAATATAAAATGGAATATGCCAGAAAAATGTTGGAAACGGGCAAGCACAATGTGAACGAGGTTGGATTAAAAGTTGGATACAGTACGGCTAGTCATTTTATTTCCTCTTTTAAAAAGAAATTTGGCACCACACCGAAAAAATACTTGACCTCAAACGTCTAAAGGGATTTTAAAATTGGTCGGGTCACAATAATCCCAATATTGCTTTTGATGTTTTTGAGATAATCCGCCAAAGGAAGTTCGGAAATTTCTACTTCACCATTTTTGCTTGAAGCATGTAACAAATGCAGTCTTCCATCAGGTTGATGAATGGCGATTCCAGTGTGGGTCACATCCAAACCTTTTATGGAAGTGGCCAAGGCCAAGATATCTCCCGATTTAATAAGGTGTTCTTTACTTTCAATTTGGTTTTGGGGCAAATAACAAAGGTTCTCTTTGGCTATCTCTTTTTCAACTTTTTGCATAGCTTCAAAATTCGCATCGCTGGCTAAAAAAGGATACAAATTGCGGTGGGTACCCATAAAATTGATGGGCTTTTCCAGCTCCACACCACCTAATTCAGCAGTGATGTCTTTCACCAAACCTTTCTTTTCTTTGTTTCGAATCCATTCTGTAAAATAATGCAAACGTGATGGATAGCCAATTAAATTTCCATTTCTATACCGAACGGTTTCAAGATTGTTTGTGAAGTTTTCAAAATCTTTCTGTTGATTTTGGAGCATTAAACTAAAAGCCAGTACATTCTCCACAAAAGTAGTGCAATCCAAGCCCCCAAAGTTTACGACCAAGGTTTCTGTATCGCCAATTTCAAGCGTTTTTTCCACATAAGGAGTTCCGATAAAAGATTGACCTACCAAAGAAATCGTGTCACCCAAATTCGCTCCCTTTGTTTTTCCCAAGTCAACAATTTTGGTCTCAAAAAGGGATTTATCTTCTGGCGAGCAGGTGATTTGTTGGGCATATAAAGATAATGAACAACCAAACAAAGTTAGGATTAATATAATTGATTTAAAACCCCAATTATCTAAGAGTGAAAATTTCATAGGAACTATAATATGTTTTCTGATCGGGTTGTACAAACTCTTGCTGTATTAAATCTGGATAGGTAATAAAATCTAAGTATAAACTAGTACCCTTGTGCTGCATATCTTGAATTCCCAAATTCGGATAAGATTGTTGGATTTCTTGTGGAATTTCACCAATTTTTCCATAAAATTCTGGCCCGGAATACACATTCCAATTAGTCTTATATGGGCTATCATAGCTATCCCAATTTGACCAAGACACATGTTTCATTTGATGATTTACGTTCGTTTCAAATTCATATTGATAAATGGAATTTTTGATTACTGTTCTAGTAGCATTTTTAGGAATTGTTATTTCATCTGGTTTAGCCCCAAAACTTCGGTAATTGTAAACTACTGCTCCTAAATCAAACCATAATTCAGTTTTATATCTATCATAAGAATCCAAATAGCCAAATTTAAGAGGGTTTGTAAGAAGCAGTGGTTGAGAAAAAATCACATATAAAATTTGAATGCCACCACTCCTACTAAAAGGCTCATCTGATTCAAATGCTGTTACGTTGAATTGGTATGTGGGGTATTGACGATATTCAAAAGGGATATCTATCTCAACATAACTATCATATGATTTAAATTCTGAATAATCTACAAACAAGTAATCTTCATGGGATACATTTTGAATAGTATAATATTTTAATTCATCATTGGAATCATAAAAAGAATAGTGAAGGTTATTATGTCTATATATACCACAAAAGTTTTCAATGATATCTTCTGAATAAGGCCAGCCATGCTCATAAAAAGATAATCCATATTTATCCGAAATAGCACGATATTTTGGGGCTGGAGCGTTTTCTACAAAGATTTGAAAATAACCTTCTTGAACTCCTTTAATAGGCTCATTTACAGCTAGGGGTTCAGGGGTTTGTTTCCAAGTGGAACCAATTGAAATTTCTGGATAAGATTTAATAGTATGCTGCAGAACACCAGTTGGTTCAACAAAATAATTGAAAAAAGTTACAGTAAAGGTACTGGATAATTCATTATCCAATTTGTCAAAGGTCAATAGATTACCTTCTTCATAAGGAGAAAAGTCTAATAAATTCCCCTCATCATCATGGATAATAATCCAATCATCGGACTCAGAGGTGTCCAGCAAAGCTTCAAAAGTAAAATAAGTAACCATTTTAGGTTCTTCCTCTTCAGGTGTTTCATTAGTAGGGTCTTCTTGGTTTGGGGTTTCTGGATTAGGTTCTTGGGATTCACCCTTTGAGCACCCATTTAAAATAATAAGGCTGCCCAAGAGCATGGGGATTAGTTTTTTCATGTACATAGTTTAGTTGCACTAAAGATAAAAATCCAAATGAATCAATAAAGAAATTTCTGTCAAACAACCGTTTAAGGGGATAAATTTTAACCCCCCTTATTGTTTTCTTTTTTTTGTTCAACGGTTAATCGTGTGGTTCGTGCAATACTTTCTGGATAATTATCTTGAAGATATACTATCAATTTTTCTCGAACCAGTACCCTTAGGTCCCAAGCAGTCGGTGAATCTTTGGCGCTCATCAAACAGCGCACCTCCACATAATTGGGTTTGGTATCGGTTACTTGAAGTACATCCACCTTGCCATCCCACAAATCGGTACTTTTTAAAATGCGAGTTTGCTCTTCCCGAAGTTTATCAAAGGGAACGTTGTAATCCACATATAAAAACACGGTGCCCATCAAATCGGCCGAGGTCTTGGTCCAGTTTTGAAAAGGTTGGTTGATAAAATAGGGAGTTGGAACAATCAAGCGCCTTTTGTCCCAAATACTTACCACAACATAGGTCAGGGTAATTTCTTCGATGCGTCCCCATTCTCCCTCAACAATCACTACATCATCCAATTTAATGGGTTGAGCAATAGCAATCTGAATACCTGCCAATATGGTCCCAATAAATTGTTGGGCCGAAAAACCGATGATGATACCCGCAACCCCTGCAGAGGCAAAAATACTGATGCCCACCTCACGAATTTCTTCAAAACTCATCAGCACAAACCCAACTCCGAGCAGAATAATGATGAAAATAAAAATGCGCTCCAGGATAGTAAATTGGGTATAAACCTTTCGGGCTTTCAGATTATCCGCAACCCCGATATCGTAATTCTTGATGACAATTTTTTTAACGATTTTCAAAATCGCAATCATCAACCAAGCCATGGCCAGAATAAAAAGGATGGTGCTGGCTTTTCTAAACCAAAATCTTGCATCTTCCAAATTGAGAATATCCCGCAAGGCTTTCAATCTGAGCAAGACCGAAACAAATATCAACACCAAAGGAGTGGCCATACGTTTAAAGGCACTTTTGGGCAAAAGGTATTTTGGATTTTTCCCTAAACGTTTCAAAACCACCGATGTGGTCCAATAGAGAATAATAAGTACAAGGAGGGAAATTCCTAAATAGATGAGAGATTCTTTGGAAACATTGTCGTAAAAACTATCCATGTTCCCAAAAATAAGACAGAAAATTCAAGGAGAACAGAATGCTTAAACAAAATCGAGATTCATTATCCTGTCATAAGAAAGTATTTTGATGCGAAAAAGGTGAAGTCCACTTCGTGTTGTATTTTAGCGGCCTAAACTAAAAAACCGTGAAAAAAGGAGTTTTATTGGTCAATTTGGGGTCACCTGATAGCCCCACTGCAAAGGATGTTAAGCCCTATTTGGATGAATTTTTGATGGATGAACGTGTTATTGATGTGAATCCTGTCCTCAGAAACATTATTGTTCGAGGCATCATCTTAAATACCCGACCTAAAAAGTCTGCAGAAGCCTATTCCAAAATTTGGTGGGAAGAGGGTTCCCCATTGATTGTGATTTCCGAGCGGTTTATGGAAAAGGTGAAGCAACACACTGAACTTCCCATTGCTTTGGGCATGCGATATGGTTCCATGACCATTAAAAATGCGTTGCAGGAACTGAAAGATCAGGGCGTTGATGAGGTTTTCTTGGTGCCCTTATATCCACATTACGCAATGTCGTCCTACGAAACTGTGGTGGTAAAAGTGTTGGAAGTGCAAAAACAAGATTTTCCAGAAATGGAAATCACCACGCTTCCAGCTTTTTACAGCAATCCAGAATATGTGAAAATACTTTCAGATAGTATTGCCGAGGGGTTAAAGGATTTTGATTACGATCACATTTTGTTTTCTTATCACGGAATTCCTGAACGACACATTAAAAAATCAGATCCAACCAAGTTCCATTGCCAATTGAATGGAGCTTGTTGCAAAATAAATTCTGTCGCACATCACACATGCTACAGACACCAATGTTATGACACCACCGAATTGGTGAAAAAGCAATTGGGATTGCCCGAGGATAAGGTAAGCACATCTTTCCAATCTAGACTAGGTAGCGACCCATGGTTGCAACCTTTTACCGATAAAGAATTTGAACGTTTGGGGCAAGAGGGCGTTAAAAAATTGGCCGTCATCACCCCAGCTTTCGTGAGTGATTGTTTGGAAACTTTGGAAGAGATTGCGATGGAGGGCAAACATCAGTTCCAAGAAGCAGGGGGAGGAGATTACATTCATATTCCATGTTTGAACGATCGTGATGACTGGGCCCAATTGATGGCCAAATGGATCAACGAATGGGAAAAAAGCAGTGTGTTGCCCGAATACAACATTCAATAAAAGTTGACAGAAAAGAGCGCTATGCAAATTGAAAAACTAGAGAATACACTCCTACCTTACAGAGAACAACTAAAAAATCACCCACTTTACGCACAATTGGATTCCGTTGAGGACATCAAAATCTTTATGGAAAGCCATGTGTATGCTGTTTGGGATTTCATGTCGTTGTTGAAAGCATTGCAACAAAACCTGACCTGTGTAGGTTTGCCTTGGCATCCTGCGAGCGATACTGCCGTAGCACGATTCATTAATGAAATTGTGTTGGAAGAGGAAACCGATTTTAATGAGTTGGGAGAGCCGAAAAGCCATTTTGAGATGTATTTGGATGCCATGAAAGAGGTGGATGCCAATACAGAAAAAGTAACTCAAACCATTGCTGGTTTTACCAATTTGAAGCAGATTTCTCAGCAAATTGAATCGGCTGATTTGAATCAAGCTGAAAAAAACTTTCTTCAGTTTACATTTGAAGTCATCAATACCCAACAAGCGCACATCATTGCCTCTGCCTTTACATTTGGTCGGGAAGATTTGATTCCCGATATGTTCTTGAGTATCATTGAGCAATCAGGAGAGGATGGTCCAAGCAAGTACAAAAAGTTGGAGTATTACCTCAAAAGGCACATCGAATTGGATGGTGATGAGCATGGTCCATTAGCTCTGCGCATGATCAAAGCACTTTGTGGTTCAGACAATCAAAAATGGAATGATGTTACTGAATACAGCAAAAAAGCATTGCAATACCGCATTGAACTTTGGGACAGCATTGCCAAAAAACTGACCGAGAATAAGGGAAGTTTGGTGGATGCGTTGTAGCTTTGGGTTGTTCCATTTAGAATACCAAAGAATACCCTAGGCATGGCCAAAATCACCTCTGACGAACTCGGGACAGAACCCATTGGAAAATTACTGATCAAACAGGCTGTCCCTGCATCCATAGGTATTTTGGTAATGTCGTTGAACGTACTGGTCGATTCCATTTTCGTAGGAAACTGGATCGGTTCCATCGCCATAGCCGCTATCAATGTAGTACTTCCAGTTTCCTTTTTTATTGCTGCCTTGGGAATGGCCATTGGGATTGGTGGTGCAAGTATTATTTCGCGTGCCCTTGGAGCCAATAACCGAGAAAAAGCCCTGAAAACATTCGGAAATCAAATTACCTTGACCTTATTGGTCACGGTTGTTATGGTGGCCTTGGGTCTATATTATGTAGATAGCCTTATACCTGCTTTTGGCGGAAAAGGCACCATTTTTGAACCCGCAAAAATCTATTATACCATCATTTTATATGGAGTGCCATTCTTGGCCCTTTGTATGATGGGAAACACCGTAATCAGGGCCGAGGGGAAACCAAGGTTCGCCATGATTGCGATGATCATTCCATCCATAGGAAACCTGTTGATGGATTATATTTTCATTTACGTGTTCGATTGGGGCATGGAGGGTGCAGCCTGGGCCACAACAGTTGGATATTTATTGTGCTTCTTTTATGTGCTGTATTTCTTCCTTTCAAAAAACTCGGAATTAAAGATTGATATTTCCCATTTTGGATTAGACCGACCCATTTTGCGCGAAATTGGCTCTTTGGGATTTGTGACCTTGGCCAGACAAGCCGTAACCAGCATCACCTATTTGTTGATGAACAACATATTGTTCAATTTGGGAGGGGAGGCAAGTGTGGCGGTTTACGCCATAGTTGGCCGAATGTTGATGTTTGCACTGTTCCCTGTTTTTGGAGTTACCCAAGGATTTTTGCCCATTGCGGGCTACAATTACGGTGCCCTAAAATATGATAGGGTAAAAGAATCCATCTACACGGCGATTAAATATGCCGCATTGGTGGCTGCCATTGTTTTTGTGGTGCTCATGGTTTTCCCAGCAGAAATAGCATCCCTATTTTTAAGTGATAGACCAGATTTGGGAGCCGAACAATTGGCAACGAACAAATATGTGTTGGAACACACGCCTTTGGCTATGCGTTTGGTATTCGCCGCAACGCCAATAATCGCCATTCAATTGATTGGAGCAGCATATTTTCAAGCTATTGGAAAAGCGATTCCTGCACTTTTATTGACCTTAACGCGTCAAGGGTTCTTTTTTATCCCATTAATCTTGGTGTTGCCCAGTTTTTATGGAGAACTTGGAGTTTGGGTCTCATTTTGCATTGCCGATGTGTTGGCCACCATTGTAACTGGAGCCTATTTGGTGAAAGAAATAAAGACCAAACTTATTCCTGCCTAAGCATTCAGCAAGAATGCTTACTTTGGAGGGCATAACTAAACATCCATGAAAAAATTGATACTAGCAGGATTTACTGCTATTTTGGCCTTTGCCTGTTCTGAAAAACCTGAAAACAAACCCATGTACACCCTTTTTGTTGGAACTTATACCGATGGCGATAGTGAGGGTATCTACACCTTTACTTTTGATGCCAATACGGGCGAACTTTCCAATCAAAAGTTGATGGCCAAAATCACCAATCCATCCTATTTGGCCTTATCAAATGACAAGAAAAATCTATATGCCGTTCAAGAAACTGCCGATTTTGATAGTTTGGGAGGGGGGGTTACGGCCTTTGCTTTAAAAGATGGACTGTTGGAACTTCAAAATAGTATGGGAACGCAAGGTGCACATCCATGCCATGTTTCCCTTTCTGGGGATGGAAAATTGGCCGTCTCCAATTATACAGGAGGCAATGTAGCCGTATTTTCTTTGAATGCTGATGGTTCTCTTGGAAAAGACCCTCAAATTATAGATCATAAAATCTTGGATTCAGTAAAAACCTCCCATGCACATATGGCCCAATTTGATGCCTATGGACTTATGGTGACAGATTTAGGTTTGGATGCCATAAAAAGATATGATCAAAAAGATGGAACCTTTGTGCCTGCAGAACAAGCTTCGTTACCATTTGTTGATGGAGCTGGCCCTAGACACTTTACCCATGGTGAAGATGGGAAAATGCTTTATGTGATCAATGAGTTGAACAGTACCATTTCTGTTTTTGAAAACGTTGAAAATGGAAATTATCAAGAAGTTCAAGTAGTATCGACCTTGGATGCCAATTTTGATGGTGAAAGCTTTTGCGCTGAAATCCATTTGTCACCTGATGGAAATTTTTTGTACGGTTCCAATCGTGGTGAAAACACCATCGTGATTTATTCTGTAGATGACACTTCTGGAAAATTGGAATTGGTGGGCAGGGAATCTGTTCACGGCGATTGGCCCAGAAACTTTTCTATGGACCCAACAGGAGAGTTTTTATTGGTCGCCAATCAGAAATCAAGCAATATTACAGTTTTCAAAAGAGATGCAGAAAATGGTACTTTAACCTTTTTAAACGAGGTCAAGCACTCAATTCCTGTTTGTCTATTGTTTTAATAATAGTTTTCATTGTCATTCTGAGCGTAGCGAAGAATCTCAGGATTTAATAAGAGATACTTCGTCGTCTTTCAGACTTCTCAGTATGACAAAAGATTTTGAATAATGTTCTGAATGTCATTCTGAGTGAAGCGAAGAATCTTTACTTATTAGCCAACAAAACTATCACCCCAATCAGAATAAGTCCAGCGAGGACAGCAAATAATATTTTCCAGAAACTGTAGGGTCTACTTCCAGAAATGCTGCCGTTTTCCCCGTTGATGAAAAAATTGTATTCCTTTCCATTATAGCGGTAAGCGCTTACAAAAACGGGCAACAAAATGTGCTTGAAAGTCTCATCGGATAATTTCATATCCATGGACAAAACACGTTGCGTATCGCCCCCAATGTCACGGCGGCACCATGTGGTTGCAATATCTCTGGCCTCTTCCTTGGATTGCAAATGCCCATCTTTTAGTGGTATGGTATATTTTTCAGTCACAAATCCCGAAAGGAAACCACTATCAAAAGGTTGTAGCTTTTTTAAATTCCATGAAGATATTTTTGCTGGAATCCGCCCTGTTTTTTGATGCGAAGCTTTGATCAAGGTATCATCCACAAAACCCGATACTTCTCCCGCGGCAGGGTACCATCTTGTTTTTCTGACCCTTTGGGTCACCATTTTACCTTGGGAGTTGCGCACGCGTTTGGTCTCATAATAATATTCGCCCCGTTGCCCTGTATAGGAAGCATAGAGTTGTGCATCAAAGGTCCAATAAGGTAAATAGAGCCCTTTGGTGAATTGAGGGTCTAGAGCTGCCTTTTTTAAATTGTTCGGAGCGAACCAAAGGCTTTTTACCCAGTTCTTAAAAATGAGAAAAGACTTTTTTTTATCAATTTGAAAGGGCAAAACCGCTCCTGGTAAAATCCAGTTTTCCTTATAAGCATCCTCAATAACCAATGGTTGACCACAATACACACAATGGAGCGATTTGTAGTTTTCCTCTACATGCTGGTCCGCCCCACAGTTTTTGCAATGGAGCATGGAGATTTCTTCACTGTGCTTTTGCGAACCCATTTCTTGGAGATAAGGGTGCAGTTCCAACTCTTGGAAACCTTTATCATCAATGGCGATGGATTCCTCATGACCACAATATTCGCAGGTTATGCTTGTGGTCCCAGGCTTATATTTGAGTTCTGCACCACAGTTAGCGCAGGCTTTTTTGAGCTCGGTTTTTTGGATTTTTTGTTCTTCCATAGGTTCATTTCCGTGAGGATGGAAATCCATATCCTTTTTGGATTCCAGCAAAATAGGATTGACTAAGATTTAGGCTTAAAATTGTCATACTGAACGAAGTGAAGTATCTCACAATCATGAAAAGAATAGATTCTTCGCTTTGCTCAGAATGACAATAAATATGATTATTCCGTTGGTAACGGTGGTGGTGTATTACCTCCTAAGAACGATTTTAATTCTTCCACTTCTTTCAATGCAGTCCATGCTGACATGCCTTGTTTCCAAACCAAACTATCACGGTTAATAGCTCTGGAAGCGAACAAAGATTGCATTTGTTCAAAACCTACTGGTCCATGTTGTACTCCGTTGGATGCATAAAAATATTGGGTTTGAGTTGGCATAGGGGGGGGGACAGTTCCTCCAGTGGGTTGCGCAGCTTGTTGAGGTGCAGCTTGGGTGTTTCCGCCCATCATGCCGCCCATTTGTTGGGCCAAAACAAATCCCATTCCCATTCCCATTCCTGCACCAGCGGTTCCGCCCTCGTTTTGGGCAGCGGCTTCGATTGCTTTTGCGGTCTTGAATTTGGTCAACTTGTCCAGATCAAGTTTATCGATACGGCTGTACTCGAAGATTTCCTTTTTAAGGTCTTCGGGCATAGATACATTTTCGATGTAGAATTTTTCCAAGGAAATACCCACGCTTTCAAACTCGGGCGACATCACTTCGCGACAAGTATCTGAAAGTTCGGTGGTATTTGCGGCATACAATTCAATCGGCAAATTGGCCTGTCCAACGGTATTCGTAAATCGAGTGGCAATCAAACTTTTTAAGTGCTCGTTGATCTCGAAATTGGTAAAGTTGCTGTCTGTACCAACAATGTCTTTAATGAACTTACCAGCATCCGAAATTTTATAGGCATATGTTCCAAAAGCACGTATTTCTACAAGTCCAAATCTATCATCACTTAAAGTGATAGGACTTTTGGTGCCCCATTTTTCATCGGTGAAAAGGTGGGTGTTTACAAAGTAAACTTCTGCCTTAAAAGGAGAATTAAATCCATATTTCCAACCCTTTAGGGTTGCCAAAATCGGTAGGTTTTGGGTGGTAAGGTCGTAAGTACCTGGTTCAAAAACATCGGCCAATTGCCCTTCGTTGATAAAAACAGCGGTCTGTCCTTCACGAACAATCAGTTTTGCGCCGTTCTTTATTTCATTTTGATAGCGTTCGAACCGAAAAGCGATGGTGTCATCGGTGTAGTCGAGCCATTCAATAATATCAATAAACTCATTGCTGAGTTTTTCCTTGATTTTTCCAAAAATATCCATGGTAGTGTGTTTATGTATTTTGTTGATTAAAGCTATAAAAAATGTGGATGGTTTCCGTTAGATTAGTGTGAAATGATGCGAGTTTGTTACAGTGAGTGAAAAATCAATCCATTTTACCCGCCTCTTTCAACATTTCGAGTACTTTTTCTTTCGGAAGTGCTTCGATTTTATGACCATCTCTTCCCACGGTGGTTTCCCCTGCAAAAAGGGAATTGAGGATGGCTTCCTCCGTGGCTTCGATGGTGGCCAAAAAGAGCGGAGTCATAGCTTCATTGCGTAGAGTCGGTACTGTTTGAATTGGATTTTCGCTTTCATAAGGAATTCGACATTCCTCAGCAGTAGAAACCGCAATCACATAATCGCCACTCCCATTACTGGCAATTCCTCCTGTTCTGGATAGACCGAGCATAGCTCTTTTGGCCAATCGCTCCAAATTTCTGGAATCCAATGGAGCATCGGTAAGCACTACCATCATGCAAGAACCATCGGGGGAATACTTGAAACTTTCGGAATAATGCCCAAGTTTTTTTCCCACTTCAACCCCTGCAACTTGCAATACACCACCAAAATTGGACTGCACCAAAACGCCAACAGTGTAACCTCCAGATTTTTTGGGCAACACTCTAGATGAGGTGCCAATACCTCCTTTAAACCCAAAACAAATAGTACCTGTCCCTGCACCTACATTCCCTTCGGGCACGGTGCCAGATGTTGCTGAAGAAATAGCTTGAATCACATCAGCTTCGATAACATGACGCCCTCGGATATCATTAAGATAACCATCGTTGGTTTCCCCGACTACTGCATTTACAGAGCGAACATTTTCATTGCCTTTTTGTTCCAAGGTATAACCTATAACCGCATTCATGGCGGTGGAAACATTAAGGGTGTTGGTCAATACAATCGGGGTTTCTAGATTGCCCAATTCTTTTACTTGTGTATAGCCAGCCAACTTTCCAAAACCGTTGCCCACATAAATAGCCGCTGGCACTTTTTCTTGAAAAATGTTTCCTGAATGTGGTAAGATAGCCGTTACTCCAGTTCTAATATTTTCACTTTCATTGTGAGTAGTATGCCCCACTTGAACTCCTGGAACATCGGTTATGGCATTGAATGTTCCGGGTTGGAGTACGCCAATTTCAACCCCATGATCTCGAAGTCGGTTTTGTGATAGCATCAGCAATGGAATTAAAAAGAATGTGTAAAATAGACTGGATTTAGGTTGGCTCATGTTGAAATATTTAATCTTTTACAGCGCTCACTGTCACCAAAAGTTGACCTACATGCCGTTGACAATGTTCTGCCGCATGAAACAGCAATCCAATAACTGTTGAGGGCAATTTTTTACGTCCTACAAACCGCTCTTCAGTGAGAATGGACTCAGGAGTATTTTTAAAATAGTTCAAAGCTTGATTTACCTTGGTCTCAAAATCAGCGATCAATTGTTGGGAAGATGGCGCATTTTCTCCATTACCCTCATTTTTAAGGAAATGAAATTGTTCTTCGGTCAATGCTTTCTTATCGGCATAGGTGAGCATACGGTCCAAAACCCCAATTATATGCCGTAAGTGAAACCCAACCGAAGCTCTACCCATTGGATTTTCCCAAAGTTTGTCTTCAGGAAAATCCGTTAGATAGGTCTTTATTTCCCGAACCGATTGCAATAGGGCGTGGGCCGCAGGTTGCAAAAGTGGTGGCACATCTGGCACAGGACCACTGAGCCAAAATTCGGGAGTGTTTGACATTAGTAAAATTTAAAAATCTCGATAATCTCCTGACAAATATTTGTTTGCCTTTTCTTCTTGGAATTGTGCAGTTTCTGCATCCCAATGCAATGTTTCACCAGGGAAACGACCTGCTATAGTTCCTAAAAGAATGGTTTCTGTCAATCGAGCTGCATAATCAAAAGGAGCAGTCGTTTCTCCTTTTCCTAAACAAGCATCCACAAATTGGTGGTAGTGTTTAGGTCCCTCAGTACCATAATTTCGGATTGGCTCACCCAAATTATATTCTTCAGATACCTTGGCGATTTCTTTGGAAATGTCCACATATTTACCGCGAACAATCTTTTTAGGAAGTTGCATAAAGTGTGGCAACAATAATCGACCTTTTGATCCAACAAACATGGCGCCTTGCTCTGGAAGTTCATTTTCGCCAGCTACACCTGCATCCAACGATATGCTATTTCCATCAGTCTTTTTTGACGCATTGTCCTTCTTCATTTCCATTCCGGGCAACATCAGGTCTTCATGTATCTCTGGAGCACCAGGGCCATCATACCAAACCCATTTTAAGGATTTTCCTGTGTATGGCGTTTCAGGAAATTCATAAGTCACCGTGTTGTTTTCTGGGAAACCAAATCCGTTGGATGGTCTACATTCGGTGGTTATGGTTCTTGGTACATCCAATTGCAATGCGTTATAAGGGGTATCAAAAATATGAACGCCCATATCGCCCAAGGTACCACAACCGTAGTCCATCAATTTTCTCCAATTTCCTGGATGGTACATGCCCTTTTTATAAGGTCTTTGTTTTGATGTACCCAACCAAAGGTTCCAATCCAATTGTGTTGGTACGGGATCCTCACCTTCTGGAAGTGGACCATCATACCCCCAGTTTTTCGGAGACCATGCGTGAACGGTATGTACTTTTCCAATTATTCCCGATTGAATCAACAAAGTGGCCAATTTGTAGTCGTAAAAGGAATGCACCTGAATTCCCATTTGGGTGACCAATCCTTTTTCCGCAGCTACTTTTTTCATTTCCCTTGATTCGGAAACATAGTGCGTCAAAGGTTTTTGGCAATACACGGGTTTGTTCATGTTCATCGCCATCAACGAAGCTGGTGCATGGGTATGGTCAGGAGTGGATACCACAACGGCATCAATTTCATCACCCATTTCTTCCAACATGGCACGGTAATCGAAAAAGATGCGTGCACCAGGGTGCATTTTGTGGGCAGCAGAAAGATTGAGGGCATCTACATCACACAATGCAACCACATCAACGGATGCATGGGAAGAAATGGCTTTTAAATCCTCCATTCCCATATTACCCACTCCAATGTGGGCGGTTCTTAGTTTGTTTTGAGGGAAACCTACCTTTAAAAAGGAGGGCGCCAACATGATTCCGAGTGCTCCAACACTACTTTTTTTGATAAAGTCTCTTTTATTCATGGTCTGGAGGGTTATAGTTTTTTAATTTTTATGTTTCTGAACCAAATAGGGCTGGAATGGTCTTGCAAAGCAATGTAGCCCGTTTTATATTTTCCGTAATCGGGTGCATTGTCCCATTTTCCTGAAGCCTTTTTGGTATTCCATTCTTCGGACCATGGCTCAAATTCCAATAGTTTTTTCCCGTTGAGCCAATGCTCCACTTTTTCAGGAGTAAAAACGATTTTGGTGGAATTCCATTCCATTACAGGATTCAACTGTTTTTGGGATTCATCCGCCGTGTGCATGGCGTAATCGGCTCCCGTTTTTTGCCAATCTTGAAGCAATTCAGGGTGTTCAGCCCCAAACTGGGAATTGTATCCTACCAAATCATGGATGTTGGCATAGTTTTCGTCATCAATCAATTGGTATTCTGGAGAAACAACAGGAGGTCCATCATAGCCCTCTTTTACATGATAAAAAATACCGCTGTTTCCTCCTTCTGGAATTTTCCATTCCAAGTAAAGTTCAAAGTTATCGAACTCTTCGGCTCCGTAAAGAATGTCTTTTCCTCCTTTGTAATCCTGCTCAAGACCCAATTCGGTGTCAAAGGTCAGGGTACTGTCCTTAATGGTCCAGCCTGGGGGTAGGGAATCCATACCGTAGCCTCGCCATCCCTCCAAAGAGGTGCCATCAAAAAGATACATCCATTCTGATGTCTCGTTTTCGGCAATTTCTGGACTTTGGGAAGTTTCTGGAGGTTTGGTTTGATTTTTACAAGCCGCAAACAAGGATAATACGATTGCAAGCTTAATTAATTTGTGCATAGTTTAGTTATTTGATCATATGTGAAGGGACAAAGTACGAAATATTACATACTTTTTTTGACCCTTTTTCACTACATTTAAGGCCGACTAACTCAACACTTTAATAATGAAGACTAGCTTTTTAAGGGTCGGTATGCTATTATTGGCTACCGTCTTGTTTACCTCACCTATTTATTCACAACGAAAAAAGAAAAATCAGAGCACTCCCGAATATCCCGAAGAGCTATATTCCAGTTTGGAATATCGATTGATCGGTCCATTCCGTGGAGGACGTTCAGGAACCGTTGCAGGTGTTCCAGGACAACCAGACCTATACTATTTTGGTGCCACAGGTGGTGGTGTTTGGAGAACTACGGATGGCGGAATCACTTGGGAGAATATTTCCGATGGTTTTTTTGGTGGAAGTATCGGTGCCGTTGAGGTGGCACAAAGCGACCCCAACGTGATTTATGTCGGTGGAGGTGAGCAGACTGTAAGAGGTAATGTTTCATCTGGCTACGGAGCATGGAAAACGGAGGATGCTGGTAAAACTTGGAAATCCATTGGATTGGAAAATAGCCGACACATTTCCCGTATGCGAATCCATCCTAAAGATCATAATACAGTATATGCCGCAGTAATGGGGAATCTGTACAAACCAACTGAAGAAAGAGGAGTGTATAAAAGTACCGATGGTGGCGAAACATGGAAAAAAGTACTATATGCCAACGATTTGGCTGGTGCTGTTGATTTGATTTTTGACCCGAACAACCCAAGAATTTTATATGCTTCCACTTGGAGAGTGCAACGTACACCCTACAGCTTAAGTAGTGGTGGTGAAGGTTCTGCGCTTTGGAAAAGTACCGATAGTGGCGAAACTTGGACAGAGATATCTAAAAACGAAGGCTTTGCAACTGACACCCTTGGGATTATTGGTGTTGCTGTTTCACCTGTAAATAGCAATAGGGTTTGGGCCATGGTAGAAAATAAAGAAAAAGGAGGGTTGTACCGCTCAGAAGATGGTGGTGCAACTTGGAGCCTGATCAATAGCGATAGAAGCCTTAGACAACGTGCTTGGTACTACACAAGAATCTATGCAGATACCAATAATGAAGATATGGTGTATGTGATGAACGTAAGCTATCATAAAAGTACGGATGGAGGTAAAACATTTGTTTCCAATAATGCACCACACGGAGACCACCACGACCTTTGGATAGCACCTGAAGATTCCAAGCGAATGATCATCGCTGATGATGGAGGAGCACAAGTGAGTTATGACGGTGGTGAAACTTGGAGTACCATGATGAACCAACCCACTGCACAATTTTATAGAGTGACTACGGACAATGCATTTCCTTATAGAATTTATGTGGCACAACAGGACAACTCTACTTTAAGAATCAATTACAGAAGTGATGATTTTTCAATTGGTGAAGACGATTGGGAAAGAACAGCAGGGGGTGAGTCTGCCCATATTGCAGTGGACCCAACCAACGATGATATTGTTTATGGAGGTAGTTATGATGGATTTTTAGTGCGTCAAAACCATGCAAACAATACTGCCAGAGCGGTGAATGTTTGGCCAGATAACCCTATGGGTTATGGCGCAGAGGGCATGAAGTATCGTTTCCAATGGAACTTCCCCATCATGTTCAGTAAGCACGATCCTAAAAAACTGTACACATTCTCCAATCACGTGCACATGACCACTAATGAAGGTCAAAGTTGGGAGTTGTTGAGTGATGACCTTACTAGAAATGATCCAACAAAATTGGTTTCAAGTGGTGGGCCTATCACACAAGATAACACCAGTGTGGAATATTATTGTACCATTTTCGCAGCCAACGAAAGTCCTTTAAAAGAAGGTCTGCTTTGGGTAGGTAGTGATGATGGTTTGATCCATGTAACCAAAGACGGAGGAAAAACCTGGGAAAATGTGACCCCATCCAGTATGCCAGAATGGAACATGATCAATAGCATTGAGCCATCTGCTTTTGATGAGGGAACTTGTTACGTGGCCGCTACACGTTACAAGTTGGGTGATTTCACACCTTATTTATATAAGACAACCGATTATGGAAAAACATGGTCTTTGATTACTAATGGAATCGAAGATGAGCACTTTACCCGTGTGGTTCGTGAAGATCCAAAAAGAAAAGGTTTGTTGTATGCAGGAACTGAAACTGGCATGTACATATCATTTAATGATGGTGCCAAATGGGAGAAATTCCAAATGAACTTGCCGATTGTTCCAATCACGGATTTGACTATTAAGGACAACAATTTGATCGTTGCTACCCAAGGTAGAAGTTTGTGGGTGATAGATGACCTTACCGTACTTCATCAATTGGATGATTCTAAAAAATCTTCCGAGACTATTTTGTATCAACCAAGAGAAAGCTACAGAACAAAAGGAAATACGGGTAGAAGACCATCCAAAACCGAGGGAACCAACTTGGCGAATGGTGTAATCACACATTTCTATCTAAAAGATGTTGCTGAAAAAGACAGTGTTGCCCTTACCTACACCAAAATGAATGGCGATACTTTGGCAACTTATAGCACCTATTCTAAAGAAAGAGGTAAAAAGTTGGAGGTTAAAAAAGGAGGTAATACCCATGTTTGGGATACTAGAGGTAAAAGTGCCGAACGTTTGGATGGCATGATTCTTTGGTGGGCCAACTTAAGCGGTCCAAAAGCAGTTCCAGGAACTTACAAAGTAACCTTGAATGTAAATGGTGAAACACAAACTGAAGATTTCAAGATTCTTCCAGACCCAAGAGCTGAGGTGACCATTGCCGATATGCAAAAGCAATACGATTTCATTACAGAGGTGAATGAAACTGTTGATTTGTCACACCAATCCATTAAAAAAATCAGAGCGGTAAATGGGAAGTTGGATGAATTCATCAAAAAATACAAAGATGAAGAAGCAACTACAGCATTGGTGGAGAAAGCCAAAACCATGAAAGAGAAATTTGGTTCCATTGAAAAGGAATTGTACCAAACCCAGAATAGAAGTAATCAAGATCCTTTGAACTTCCCGATTAGGTTGACCAATAAATTGGGTCACTTGAACAGTTTGGTTTCCATGGACGATTTCCCACCAACCGATCAAGATATCGTGGTGAAAAATGAATTGTCAGCCGAAATCAAAAAACAATTAGCAGAATTTGATGCTTTGGTCGACAAGGAAATTTCAGACTTTAACGAAGAGTTCAACAAGCTTAACTTAAGCTATTTGAGCATCGAAGAATAAAACAACTTAAAGCCCTTATGTTTTTCATAGGGGCTTTTGCTTTAAAATATTTAGAACACCTATCATCATGAAAAAAGGATTACTACTCTTGCTGTGCGGCTTTTGGGGGATGCTAGCCTTTGCACAGACCGCAAACGAATATTTTGACCCCATGAAATTTAGGAACATTGGCCCATTTAGGGGTGGTCGTTCCGTAACTGCAAGTGGTGTGGTCGGTGACCCGCTTACTTACTATATGGGTACCACGGGAGGTGGACTTTGGAAAACCACCAATGCAGGAGGTCAATGGGAAAATATTTCCGATGGTTATTTTGAACTGGGTTCTGTGGGTGCCGTATCGGTTTCCCAATCCAATCCCAATATTGTGTATTGCGGCATGGGGGAACATGCACCAAGAGGGGTAATGACTTCTTACGGAGATGGAATGTACAAATCCAATGATGCAGGAAAAACCTGGGTCAAATTAGGATTGGAAAAAACGCAGCATATTTCCCGAATCATTATCCACCCGATCAATCCCAATATTGTTTATGTAGCTGCTCAAGGTGCTTTGTATGCTCCAAATGAAGAAAGGGGAGTATACCGCTCCGAGGATGGAGGAAAAACTTGGGAAAAAGTGCTTTATGTGGATGCAGGAACGGGAGCCGTAGAGCTTTCTATGGATGCCAATAACCCTTTGGTGCTGTATGCCGCTATGTGGGAGCATCAACGCAAGCCCAATAAAGTGATCAGTGGTGGACCAGGCAGTGGATTGTACAAAAGTACCGATGGCGGTGATACTTGGAAAGAAATGACAAATGGTCTACCAGAGGAAAAAGGAAAAATGGCCATTTCGGTGAGTCCTGCAAATTCAGATAAAGTGTATGCTCTGATTGAAAGTGACTCCAATAAAGATAAAGGAGGTTTATTCGTTTCCAACGATGCTGGTGATAGCTGGCACATGGTGAGTGGCGACAACCGATTGGTGCAACGTGCTTGGTATTATATTGAGGTGTTTACCGATCCCAATAACGAAAACACGGTGTATGTGCTGAGTGCACCCATGATGCGTTCCGAAGACGGAGGAAAAACATGGGAGACCATTTCGGTTCCCCATGGTGACACACATGATCTTTGGTTCAACCCAGACGATTCCAACAATATGGTCATGGCGAACGATGGTGGTGCAACCATCACGTTTAATTATGGGAAAGACTGGTCGTTATTGGACAACATGCCAACGGCTCAGTTTTACAGAATAAACACCGATAATCTTTATCCATACAATATTTATGGAGGGCAGCAGGACAATACTTCGGTTAAAATTGCTAGTCAATCCATGGGTCGATGGAGCATTGGCAGGGAAGATTGGCATTACTCCGCAGGGGGTGAAAGTGCCTTTTTGGCCTTTGATCCAGATGACCCTCGCTATGTAATGGGAGGAAGTTATTTGGGAACTATTGAGTTGCTGGATATGGAATCCAAAATGTCGAGCAATATTATGGCGGCACCCATCCAATATTTGGGTCGTGATGCCCGTGACATGAAATATCTTTACAACTGGAATGCACCCATTATTTGGTCCAAGCATGAACCAGGCACTTTTTACCATGGAGCGCAATTGGTGTTGCGAACTCGAGACAATGGGGTGAATTGGGAAGAAATATCACCCGATCTTACCCGCGACCAAGATGAATTGCAAGGAAAAGGAGGCGGTCCCTACACCAATGAGGCAGTAGGTGCCGAAAATTATGGAACCTTGGCCTATCTTATCGAATCACCTCATGAAAAAGGGGTGTTGATCTCTGGTAGTGATGACGGTTTGGTACACATTACCAAAAATGGAGGTGAATCTTGGGAAAATATTACCCCAAAGGGTTTAAAGGAATGTTTGGTGAACGCTATTGAAGTTTCTCCACATGATCCAGCAACCATTTATATAGCTACCACCCGATATAAATTCAATGACTATACGCCAGCGATGTACAAGAGTACAGACTATGGAAAAAGTTGGACCAACATTAGCGAGGGAATTCCCTATGGAGCTTTCACCCGAGTAGTGCGAGAAGATGCAGACCAAAAAGGATTGTTGTACGCAGGTACCGAAAAAGGTCTTTACGTGTCTTGGGACGATGGTAAAAAATGGGAGCCACTACAATTGAATTTACCTAAAACTCCTATTACCGATTTAAAAGTACACCAAGGGGATTTGATCGTGGCTACTTCAGGTCGATCTTTCTGGATTTTGGATAATATTACCACCCTTTCACAATACAAAGGTGACACCAAAAGCTTAAAACTATACAAACCAGAAACTACCGTTCACGGATCTTGGGGCAGTCAATTGAACAGCAGCTCCAAAAGCGTAACAGGCACCAGTACATTTGAAGGGGTAAACCCCGCCAATGGAATGGTAATTTATTATAATCTTCCTGAGAAATTGGACAGCACAGACCTTACCATGGAAATTGTGGATAGCAAAGGAAAAGTGGTTCGTAGTTTGACTTCCAAAAAAGATGAAAGTTTTGTTCCGCACAATGGAGGTGGTGCACCACCAGCCCCAACTTTAGGAAAGGACAAAGGATTGAATCGTTTTGTGTGGGATTTAAAAACACCAATTGTTCCTGGTGTTCCAGGAGTTTATATCGAAGCGAATTTTACAGGACACAAAGTGCCGCCAGGAACCTATACCATCAACCTAAAGGTTGGGGATGAAACCGTTTCCACCCAAGCATCCATTATCAAAACACCAAATACCGAAATTACCCAAGAACATTTTGAGGAATACCACAGCTTCATGTCAGAAATCGAAGCCAATGTGACCGATATGCACAACAAGGTTAATACTCTTAAAAAAGTGCAAGGTCAGTTAGCTGGATTGTTGAAAGATTTGGAAAATGAAACCTTAAAAGAAGAGGGTAAAGCCTTATTGGAAGCTTTAAAAGCGTGGGACGGTGATATGGTGCAGAGAAAGTCACAAGCGTATGACGATGTGGAGAATTTCCCCAACAAGTTTACCGCAGAGTACTTATTTTTGATGAACCATAGTGATAGTTCGCTTCCGCAGATCAATCAACCCTCAAAGGATAGAAAAGCGGAGTTGGATGCCCAATGGGTCGGTCTCAAACAACGAGCAGAGACCTTAATGAATGCCGATATTCCCAATTTCAACAAAAAACTTTGGGAAAATGGTGTGGGAGCTATTCGATTGTAGAAACTAAAAACAGGATAAATTGCTGTACCCTTATATAAAATCGCTTCATTTGATTTTTGTGGTGACCTGGTTTGCAGGCTTGTTCTACATTCCTAGGCTGTTTATTTACCACATAGAAGCAAATCAAAAACCATCACCCGATAAGGAGATTCTTTCTGACCAATTAAAGTTGATGACCAAAAGGTTATGGTATATTATTACTTGGCCATCAGCAATTTTGTGCACGCTCACCGCCATTTGGTTGTTGATTTTAATGCCAGGATGGTTGGAGCAAGCATGGATGCACGTAAAACTTGCTTTTGTTGTGTTGCTCTTCGGATACCATTTTAAATGCCATCAAATTTTCAAACAATTGCAACGCGATGAGGTCAACTACACCTCTAAGTTCATGCGGATGTGGAACGAGGTGGCAACCATTATTTTATTTGCCGTGGTCTTTTTGGTCATCCTTAAAAGTGCCTTCAACTGGATCTATGGCATTGTTGGCATGTTTGTGTTGATGATTCTACTCATGCTTGGCATTCGATGGTACAAGAAAGTGAGGGATAGAAATCCTAATGCATAAAATTTCAAGCGCAAGTTCAAGGTTTAAGTTCAAATTCAAGTACATGTTTCAATGAAATACGGATACTTGGGTTTGAGCTTGATTCTTGCACTTTAACTTTACCCCTTGTTTGGCTCAATAATTGCTTAAATTTAACCTTAAATCAAGCCAATTTGTTCCGAAAGCTATCCTTAAGGTCCCGTATTTTCATTTCCATGATCACTTTGGTGGTGGTTGCCTCTGTCTTAATTGCAGGGGTTACAGTGTATCAATACAAGGAGCAATCTAGAGATTACCATGATGTTCGGCT
Organism: Flagellimonas zhangzhouensis; assembly: GCF_900102925.1. GTDB lineage: Bacteria > Bacteroidota > Bacteroidia > Flavobacteriales > Flavobacteriaceae > Flagellimonas > Flagellimonas zhangzhouensis. The sequence goes on from NZ_FNKI01000001.1 coordinate 786,320, forward strand.
TGAGCGGAAAGAACAACAAATCTTGCGAAGTATCACCTATGCTCTTCGTGAAACCACTTACCCCATAAACACCGAAAATCTCGGCCTCATTTTCAGTGAAGAAATCTATAAGATTGCCAATATTCAGGATTTAAACTTCAATATTTATGATCTTGAGGGTACTTTGATCAAAAGCTCCAGACCAAGTTTTGACACCGATTCCATTTCCGCCTGTTTGGATTCAGAAGTATTGAATTATTTAAGGGAAAGTGGAGAATCTAGATTGGTCGAAGAAAAACATGCCGCTGGGGAAGATTTTCAAGCTTCATACACCTACTTGTTGGATCTAAAGTTCAAACCCATAGGGATTTTGAACCTGCCCTATTTTGAGGACAATTCCTTCAATAACATGGAATTGCGGGAGTTTTTGATGCGATTAGGATTGGTTTATCTTTTAATGTTGATAGTGGCCATTATTTTGGCGTATTTCATCACCAAATACATTACCCGATCGCTCCAGACCATTTCGGATAAAATCAATAGAACGAATTTGACCAGACAGAATGAGAAAATCTATATTAATAGTCCTGGGGAAGAAATTGGCACTTTGGTATCCTCGTACAACCGAATGATTGATGAATTGGAGGAAAGTGCAGTAAAATTGGCTCGTAGTGAACGGGAACAAGCATGGCGCGAAATGGCGAAGCAAGTGGCACATGAAATCAAAAATCCATTAACGCCCCTTCGGTTGACCGTTCAAAGTTTTGAGCGCAAATTCGACCCCAACGACCCCGATATAGATAAAAAGGTACATGAGTTTTCCAATACGTTGATACAACAAATCGACACCATGAGTAATATTGCCACGGCCTTTTCAAGCTTTGCAGATATGCCAGCACAACAAAATGAGACGTTGAATGTGGTGAATGTAGTAAAATTGGCCTTGGAAATTTTTAATGAGGACTATATTCATTTTATAGCGGATGAAAAGGAAATCATTGCCAAATTAGATCGAACCCAATTGATTAGGGTGGTAACGAATTTGGTAAAAAATGCCATTCAAGCTGTTCCCGATGTAGAAGCGCCTCGCATTTTGGTTACGGTTGCCTCGGCGGGTGATAGGGTTAAAATTTCCGTGGCGGATAATGGAGTGGGAATCTCAGACGATTTCAAACACCGTGTTTTTGAACCTAAGTTTACCACCAAATCCAGTGGTACAGGACTTGGATTGGGAATGGTAAAAAACATAGTGGAAAACTACGGCGGAACAATTAACTTTACTTCTAAGCAAGGAAAAGGAACCGTTTTTACCATTGAGTTTCCAAAGGAACATTCAACGTAATGACTTGCAAAAATTCAATTTAAATCTACAACTTCGCATATGGACTTCGAAAACATTTATATTGAGGAAGAGAACAATTTGGCCACTATTACAATCAATAGGCCCAGCAAATTGAATGCACTCAACCAAAGAACCATAAAGGAACTTCACGTGGCATTTAAGGAGTTGGATGAAGACCCAGAAATAAAGGTGATCATTGTTACAGGCAGTGGGGAAAAGGCCTTCGTAGCAGGTGCCGATATTTCGGAATTCGCCAATTTTTCAGTGAAAGAAGGCCGACAACTGGCGGCCATTGGCCAAGAAAAACTATTTGATTTTGTGGAAAACTTGACCACACCTGTTATTGCGGCCATCAATGGCTTTGCCTTGGGAGGCGGTTTGGAACTGGCTATGGCTTGTCATTTTAGAATTGCCAATAGCAATGCTCGAATGGGGTTGCCTGAGGTTTCATTGGGAGTAATTCCAGGGTATGGAGGTACGCAACGCCTTCCTCAACTTATCGGTAAGGGCAGGGCCATGGAAATGATCATGACAGCGGGTATGATCGATGCCGACAAAGCTTTTGCTTATGGTTTGGTGAATCATGTGGTTTCCCCTGAGGAATTATTGCCAGTCTGTGCCAAAATAGGGAGCAGGATATCGAATAATTCGTCTGTGGCCATAAAATATGCAATAAAAGCGGTAAATGCTGGTTTTAGGTATGACGCTGATGGCTTTTCGGCTGAAATTGATGCCTTTGGTACTTGTTTTGGAACCGACGATTTTAAAGAAGGAACCTCTGCATTTTTGGACAAGCGCAAGGCAGATTTCCCTGGATCGTGATCAGTGGCCTTAACCAAGCCAAATCATGACTAAAAACCTACTATTTACCCTGTTTTTTGTATGTGTTGGTATCGTTGCCAGTGCGCAAAAGATGCCTGTTTCCTACGATTTTGGAGAAAAATACCAAGACCGATATCGTTACTCCAATCTAATGACGATTGATGAAGACGCATCAGGAGGTTATATTTTGGTGCGAGCCTATTATCAAGGTTTGATTTTGAGACCCAAAGGGTATCTCATAGAACATTACAACAAAGATCTTGAACTGATCAATGAGTTCAACTACAAACTCAAGGGGATGGATTTTGTGGATGGATTTCTCAAAAACGGACAATTACATTTACTTTTCATTAATTACAACCAAACTCAAGGTCAGTACGAATATTGGGCACACACCAGTCCCATTATCAATTTTAACTTTAGGGAGAAGAAAATACTATCCATTGCTTCTGAACAGGTGGAGAATCCTGTAGGTAAAAACTATTACAATCGAAATTTTTCCAATGGATTTACCACAGCAATTCTGTTCAATGAGGCCAAAACAGGATTCGTGATCAGTACCCATCATAAAAAGGGGAAACAGAACAAGCATATGATCCATTTGTTCGACACCTCGTTGAATCAGCGTTTCGAACATGATTTTTCCGATGAGATAGAAGAAAAAAATTATGCTTTTGAAAATGTCGCTATCTCCCAAGACCTTCAAACAGCTTATATAGTTGGAAAGGCCTATTTTAAGCGAAAACGTTTCCGTGTAGATGAGCGTAAATTCCAATATGAACTCATAAAAGTCAACTCCACGGGAAGTCAAACCCAGTCGTTTGTAGATCCTGGAAAGTATCCTGAAGCACTTTTCCCAATCAATATTAAAGACAGACTAGTCTGTGTCGGATTTTATGCTGATAGAAAAGATAATCGGTACAATGGGATCGCTTATTTTGATCTAGATCCAAGTACTTTAAACATCAAAAGTCAAAAGTACAATCCCTTTTCGCAGCAGTTTATGGACGATAAATTTGGTAGAGAGGGAGATAAGGAGATCAAAAACCTAATTTTTAAAAGTGTGGTAGTTTCTCCTGAAGAAGAGATCTTATTTAATGCCGAAGAATACTTTGTGACCTCAGGATTGGAGGTTACGGGTGCAGGCCAGCGCGTAAAAATTGAAAGGTATCATTATAATGATATTGTAAGCGTGAAACTTGCTCCCGATGGAGCATTGGATTGGGCAAGAAACATCAATAAAACCGAAGTGACCCAAGGTGACGGAGCCTATGCCTCCTACAGTTCGTACTATAAAAATGGGAAAACATATTTCTTCATTTGTACAGCCTCAGAATCTCCTGATCTGATCAATAACGAACGACTTATTTTTAAGCAGGGTTTTAGTCGAAACCGTAATGTGTTCATTATTTCTTTGGATGAAAATGGAAGTATCGACTACGAGAAAATCATCGATTCCAAGGAAGCTCGTCTGCCGTTGATGGTTTCCAAACCCCTAAAGGACAAAAGAGAAAACAAGATGCTCTTTTACGCTAAACAGGGTAGTAAAAAACAATTGGTGAAAGTTGATTTCAATGATCAATAGACAATTTTTCAATAACCAATAAGACGTTTGTTGTTTGTTGTCATTTCGAGCGCAGTCGAGAAATCTCTTTTTTAATCCTTGACTCTTCACGCTCAACCCCGTTTCGAGCAATTCGTGTCATTTCTTTTTTTTATCTAAGAAACAAGACAAAGGACGGGTGGCTATCCCCTTTCACCTTTCACCCTTGACTTAAATTCAATCTTGATATTGGAAATAATCCATATATTTGGAATAAAACCAATTTTTGTCCACAAAGGAACATTTAAAGGGGAGGGGCGCCCAACAGAATACACCCAACAAGTTTCTACAGCATTTGTATGAAACAAGGGAAGATTTTTTAGAATTCTGCCGATTGGAAGGTGAGGAAATAGAAAGCAATACCACCCAATACATTCCCATTTTTCCAAAGACAATTGTGAACAAAGTCACTAGTCCAGATGTGGGTATGACTTTTTCTTTAAACCCTTATCAAGGCTGCGAACATGGTTGTATTTACTGCTATGCTCGAAACACACATGAATATTGGGGCTATAGTGCTGGTTTAGATTTTGAAAGGCGTATTTTGGTAAAAAAGTCAGCGCCAGAATTGTTGGAAGTCAAGCTCAAAAGTAAAAATTGGAAAGCTACAACAATTGTGTTGTCTGGAAATACGGATTGCTACCAACCCGCAGAACAGAAGTTTGGATTGACCCGAAAATGTTTGGAGGTGTTTTTAAAATATAGACACCCTGTAGGTATCATCACTAAAAATGCTTGGATTTTAAAGGATTTGGATATTCTTAAAGAGTTAAATCAATATGGTTTAATAGGTGTAAATATTTCGGTGACTTCGCTGTCTGAAAACACTAGGAGAATTTTGGAACCACGCACGGCATCTATTCAGAAGCGATTAAAAACCATTAAGGTATTATCGGAAAATAATATTCCAGTAAATGCAATGTTGGCACCGATGATTCCAGGCATAAACAGTCACGAATTATTGCCCTTGGCCAAAACAGTTTCTGATAATGGAGCATTATCTTTTGGATTGACGGTGGTTCGATTGAATGGAGCAATCGGCCAAATATTTACAGATTGGATACAGAAAACTATGCCAGACAGGGCGGATAAGGTATTGCATCAAATTCAAGATTGCCATGGCGGCTCCTTAAACGACAGCCGATTTGGAACCAGAACCAAAGGAGAGGGTAAAATAGCCGAGCAAATTCATGAAATGGCACAATTGGCTCGGAAAAAATATTTTGCGGATAGAGTTTTTCCTAAACTCAATCATGACTTACATGAGAGCTACAAAACGGGACAGATGAAATTGTTTTGACAACTATGGTCAATTAACAAGTGTCAAATACAAGCTCAAAAAGCAGCATTTTTGGAAATATTCGAGCGAATTCGTGAAATTCGAGTCAAACCAAAAAGCGCAGCAAAGGCCTTGAATTAGGTTCTCGACTGCGCTATTTTGAGTTATAAATAATGGTTATTTCAATTCCCAACCAGAACGGTAATCTCGGGTTACCCATTCATTGGCTTTATCGTAGTTGGTTATCTTCATGTTTTCACCATCCCACAATAGTTTTCTCCTACCAGGAGAATTATATGGATTCCAGTCCCTAGCCGTTTTTCCTTCTTGCAATTCCTTGTATTGGTATGCTTTAACAGCCAAATTACCCATTAACACAGTTTCGGTCAATTTTCCAGCTTTTTCAAAATTGGAAGAGGTAGAAGTTCCATTTAAACAACCATCCACAAAATTGGCTACGTGTCCTTCCATACCTCCAGGTACTCTTGGGTATTTTGGTTCAGGTGCCTTGTAAAGATCCATCATGTCGGATGGCAATAAGCGTGCATTTCTAGAATAGGTATCGCACACCAAAATTCCTTTTTCACCATAAATTACGGTTCCTCCACCTGTATCACCAATAGTTTCACCATCCTTTAATTCATCTGGAAGATCTGGTTTAAGACCGCCATCGTACCAGTTCAAGGCAATATCACCATGGTGTTCATGTTCAAACTTCAAATGTATTTTAGAAGACGGAGGGCAAGAATGGCTATAATCAGCTTCCACAAAATCATCCACCCAAACTGTAGTGCAACTAGCTTCCGCCTCAGTTGGATAGCCTAGATCCAATACGCTAAAAGGTGTTTCCATGATGTGGCATCCCATATCACCTAGAGCTCCAGTTCCAAAATCCCAGAATCCTCTCCATTTAAAGGGAAGATAAGCGTTGTTATAATCGCGCATGGCTGCTGGGCCTAACCAAAGATCCCAATCCAATTCTCTTGGAATACGATCTTTTTTGGTGGGCATGGGAACACCTTGTGGCCACACGGGGCGGTTGGTCCAACAGTCGATGGTGTGTACCTTACCAATAATACCAGATTCTACCCATTCACGGGCAATTCTACTATCATCGCTCGATGCCCCTTGGTTTCCCATTTGGGTTACAATCCCATTTTCTTTCGCCACTTTGGTCATCAAACGAGCCTCGTAGATATTATGGGTCAATGGTTTTTCCACATAAGCGTGTTTCTTTTCACGCATAAAAGGTAAAGCGATAGTGGCATGAGTATGATCGGGAGTCGCCACCATAATGGCATCGATATCGCTCAATTGCTCATCATACACCTTACGGAAGTCCTTATATCTTTTTACATCAGGAAATAGATCATAGGTCTCTTTCGCGCGTCGGTCATCAACATCGCAAAAAGAAACAAATTTTACTTTTCCTGTATCGTTGAATCCTCGAAGTACACCATTACCTCTACCTCCAACACCAAAACCAGCTACGTAAAGCGTATCACTGGGAGGAACGTGGGTTTTTCCCAATACATGACTGGGTACAATTGAAAAAGCAGCCGAAGCAGCTGCCGCATTTTTAATGAATTTTCTTCTTTGCATTTTGTTTAGTTTGATTTATGCTACCACAAGATACAAAAAAGCAGGTGGGGTTAGTTACCGTTCCATTCCTTATAAAACTGATCAAGGTAGGCCAGCATAAACTGATGTCGCTCTTCAGCCAATTTTTTACCAGTTACTGTGTTCATTTTTTCCTTTAGTAGCAAAAGCTTCTCGTAAAAATGATTGATGGTGGGTGCTTTGGAAGCTTTATACTCTTCCTTGCTCATGTTGAGGTTAGGCGGAATGGATGGATTGTAGAGTTCCCTGTTTTTAAAACCACCATAATTGAAAGCTCGGGCAATACCAATCGCTCCAATGGCATCCAATCGATCTGCATCTTGCACTACTTGAAGCTCTATTGAAGAGAAAGCTTTACCATTATTTTCTAAGCTATTCTTAAAAGACATGTGTTTGATGATGTTCACCACATGATCGATAATATTTTCAGAGACTTCTTGACCTTTTAAAAAGGTTTGGGCCACTTTTGGCCCCACGGATTCATCTCCGTTATGAAATTTAGGATCCGCAATGTCATGTAAGATAGCGGCCAATTGCACAACAATTTCGTTTGCTTGCTCAGATTTTAAAATGAGTTTTGAGGTGTTGAAAACCCGCTCAATATGGAACCAGTCATGTCCACCTTCGGCATTTTCCAGTTCTTTCTTTACAAAATCAATGGTATTTTGTACCAGTTGGTTTTTATTCATTACTTGGTAATTACCCCTGAAACTATCTGTTTTTCAACCTTTGCGATCAATTCATCCACATTGCCCTCGATTTCCATGGGAGGATGTACTTTAAATTTTACATAGGAACCCAATCCCATCGGGAATTGTCCAAAGCGCAATAATTTCCAAGAATTATTTATACTGATAGGTACAATTAAGGCCGAAGGTGCATTTTTTATCATCACTTTTAGCCCTGTAGTGCGAAAAGGCTTCGGAACTCCAGTTCGGCTTCGGGTTCCTTCGGGAAAAATTACGGCACTTCTTTTATTGGCTTCAATATATTTACCCAGTTTCTGCAACTCTGAAATGGATTGTTTTGGGTCTTTTCTATCAATCAAAGCGGAACCTCCATGCCTTAAATTATAGGATACACTGGGAATGCCTTTTCCTAATTCTATTTTACTCACAAATTTTGGATGGTGCCTGCGCATGTACCAAATAATGGGCGGAATATCGTACATGCTTTGGTGGTTGGTCACAATAATTAATGGTCGGTCGGTTGGAATTTGTGGATTGTTTTCAAATTTATAACGGGTACCCAAAATGTTGGTGCACCGCATTAAAGTCCAATTAAGGACAGCAACACTTTTTTTATGGGCATTATATCCAAAAACATTCAGGCAAATCCATTGAATAGGATGAAATATGACCAAGGCCAAACCAAAACATATGAAGAAAATGATGGTTAAGGGGTAGGACAGTAGTTTTTGCACGGTCGTTACGTTTAGGTTGGTGTAAAAATAAAAAAACCACCCTTAAGGGTGGTTAATCTAATCGGTTTTGAAAGTGGATTTAGCAAAACTCGTTGTAAGCTTCCATCAAATTTTCAGCGATAAGTTCAGCTGGTCTACCTTCAATGTGGTGTCTTTCGATCATGTGAACCAATTCCCCATCTTTAAACAAGGCCATACTTGGCGATGATGGAGGAAAAGGAACCATGTGGTTTCTTGCGGTTGCAACAGCTTCCATATCTACTCCAGCAAATACAGTTACCAAATTATCTGGAGTTTTGCTGTTTTGTAGGCTTAATTTAGCTGCAGGTCTGGCGTTGGCCGCAGCGCATCCACAAACAGAATTCACCACTACCAAAGTAGTTCCATCCTTTTTTAGGGCGTCGTTTACAGCTTCACTTGTATGTAGTTCTTCAAACCCTGCAGTGGCCAAATCTGCACGCATAGGTTTTACTAATTCTTCTGGATACATAGTACTTTTTTTAATTATGCCTCAAAGATAAGCTATTACGAGCGTATTTTCATCACCCTTAACATTGCTTAACGCCTTGTTTACTTATCAAAGCCCTATATTTGTCGATTAAATTTTGAGGCATGATCAAATGGGTGGCCGCCTTTCTCGGCTATTTTTTATTTCGATTCCCTGGCGCTGTGCTGGGTTTTATTGTAGGTACTTTTTTGGATAATTTCGGCGGTTCTGGAAATAAGGCCAGTTCCGTGTTCCAAGATTACACCCGACAATCGGTATCCCCTGCCGATTTTGAACTCAATTTGTTATCGCTTTGTTCCATAATTATCAAGGCTGATGGACAGGTGAATCAAAGGGAATTGGATTATGTTCGACAGTATTTTTTAAGCACTTACGGTAAGGAGAAAGCGAACGCCATTTTTCGCACTTTTAATGAGGTGATTAAAAAGCGAGAAGTTTCGGCGCAACGTATTTGTGCCTTTATGGAACAGCGTACTCGATACGAAGTGCGTTTGCAATTGCTCCATTTTTTGTTTGGAATCGCACAATCAGATGGTCAGGTAAGTAAGGCTGAAGTAGAAAAATTGATCGAAATTGCGGGCTATTTACGTGTGGGCCGAAATGATTTTGAGAGTATCAAGGCCATGTTTATTGAAGCTGCCGACAACGCTTATAAAATCTTAGAAATCAATAAAAATGCCACGGACGATGAGGTGAAAAAAGCCTATCGTACCATGGCAAAAAAATATCATCCCGATCGTGTGGTCACAGAAAATGAAGCCATTCGAAAAGGGGCTGAGGAAAAATTCAAAGAGGTGCAGAAGGCCTACGAGACCATTCAAAAAGAAAGAGGTATCTCCTAAGCTGTTGCCAAACTTCTTCTTCGCTTACTCTTCTTTTTTAGTTTGTTGAAGTAAATGATCGTTCCTGTTACTGGCAAACTGGTGCCAATCAAGCAAGCCAAAAAGTACAACCACTTGCTAAAAGTTCCGTAGATCTCACCCGTATGAATAGGTCTAATAGCCGATGCTATTTTTACATTTAAAGGTTTGTCGGCATAAATTTCTTTGTGAATTATTTCGCCTGACGTATGGATTTGTAACTGATCTTGAGCCACAGTGGACCAAGAATCATCGGCAATTTTACGAAAACCGTAGACAGGATTCTTTTCGTTGGGTAAACTTACTGTGAGAGTACCATTATAATTCAAAGTTGTATTGGCCAATTGAATAGCCTCTTCTAGACCTATTACTTTTTCAGTGTCTAAATGTTCGAAATCAACCTTTGGTTGAGCACCACGGTTTCCAAAAACTTTTGCACCCATTAAGGAGCTCAATCCGTTTCTATATCCTTCGAAGGACCAACAAAGACCTGTAATGCCCATGATTAGAATCAACAAGCAGGAATAAAATCCAAGGGTATTGTGCAAATCATGGTTGATACGCTTCCAATTGGCGTTCGTCTTGATTTTGAAACCTGCCTTAACGGTCTTCCACTTCACCTTTTTAGGAAACCAAAGTATTATTCCCGTAATGGAAAGAATCAAAAAGATGATTGTGGCAATTCCAACAATAGGTCTTCCCCATTTAATGTCCATCAACAACCAACGGTGCATTTTAAACATGCTGAACATAAAGTCATCCACTGCTGTTTTTTGTGGGGCCAAAATTTCAGCAGTGTACGGATTCAATTCGTAGGTGGAGCCTCTACGCTGTTTGGGATCTTCTTTGATGGATAAGGAATACGGAGTGGTCTCATCCGAAGGGATGGTAATCGCAGTGAGTTGTCCTTTAGATTGAATCGTAGGATCGTTCACAATGTTAGTAAGCGATTTTTTGTTTCCTGCAGGAACAACTGTCAATTCTTCCTTGAACCAGTTCTCAATTTCTTTTTCGAAGGTTAAGATGGTACCACTCAAGCACACCAAAAAGATGATGATACCACTTACTAATCCTAACCAAAGGTGCACATCGTTGATAAATGCTCTGATTCCGTATTTTGATTTACTTTTTCCCATAACCATAAAAAGGCCCAACGTTTCCGCTGGACCTGTATTTTTAAATATTTAATTTTAGAATGAATAGGTTACTACCCCTGCCAAATTGAATGGATCGGTTTGATTGATAAATCTAGTTCGGTAGGCGTTGTAACCGATCTGATCAAAAATATTATTGGCAATTACCCTAAAGTTCCAGTTTCGATTAAAACGGTAGGCCGCTTGTAGATTCACCATGGTATAGGCATCCACATCAAAAGGTTTTTGGTTGGGAACAATACCCTCATGTGTCACCGCACCAGCACTCCAATCGTTGATGGGTCTTTTTCCTGTGTAGTAAGCTCCACCGCCCAATGTTAAACCATCCAAGGCTCCTGTAAACCCATAATTTAGATATAGGTTAAAGGTGTGTTTTGGTGTGTTCAAGGGAGCAGAACCATATACAAAAGAGGTGTGTTCTTTGTACTGAGCGTCAATGTAGGAGTAACCCCCGATCAATTCCAAATTGTCCATGATCCTACCTGTCAATTCCAATTCCACCCCTTTGCGTTCATCATTTCCGCCTTGTTGGTAGAAACCTGTGGCTACCCAGTTTTCATCATATACGGGTAGGTTGATGTTTTTATTGTTGATTTTGAAATAGGTGAAGTTAAAACGCAATTTGTTGTCTAACCAGTTGGTTTTGATTCCTGCTTCCAATTGGTCAAAACGTTCATTACCCAAAGGATTCCCATTTTCATCCAATCGAGACGCAGTTCTTGGGTATGCACTATTGGTATAGGATGCAAATACGTTGATGTTTTTGTAGGGAGTTACAATTACCCCTGCCAATGGGTTAAAAGCATCATTGGTTACGGATTCGGTCTCTGAATCGGTTTTGGTTGTGCTGTATCGAATGCCCAAAAAGGATTTCAACCAGCTATTAAATGTGATGACATCTTGAGCCACAAATCCTAAAGAGCGGGATGAAGCTTCAGCTTCACGAGGAGAACTAAATGCAATTTCATCTGGTAGCGTGTTGTTGATTGCAGAGAAAACATCAATAGTGTCCACAGCAGAAGCAGTTTGGGAGAAAGTGCTGTAACTGGTAGAACGGTAATCCATTCCTACTTGGAACGTGTGCTTTATTTTTCCTGTTTCCAGTTTATCTCCGATTAAATCGACTTGCAATACACTGTTTTTATCGGAGCGTTCGGAGTTAGAAAACCCTCGGATATGTTGATTGTAAATGGAGTTGCCTTCGCTATCGGAAATTGCATTTCCCAAACTGGCACCCCTGCTATCCAAATCCAAATTGGAATGGTAGTAGGCAACTTGTAGGTTCAACTTATCATCCAAATCGCGATTAAATCGAATGGAGTAGGTTTGGTTCATGGTGTTCGATCTATCGGTTTCAAACCCTAAGAATTGATTGTAGGGAAGATCGTAAATGGCATTGGTATCATTTTCACCTAAGTTTACGGTCCCAATATCTGGGGTTCGGCTATCATCCAAATAGTCCATTTCCAAGGTCAATTTACTTTTGTTGTCAATACGCCATTCCAAAGAAGGATTGATGTAAAAACGTTCACCTTCCACCATTTTTCTAAACGAATTGCCTTTTTCGAAGGTTCCATCAATTCTAAAAGCAAGGTTTTTGCTCTCGTTGAGTGGTCCGTACACATCGTAAGTTGTTCTTGCTTGTCCAAAACTGCCCACACGGCCACTTACGTTTCCACCAAATTGGTATCTTGGGGTTTTGGTCACAATGTTGATTACCCCACCAGGACTTCCTAAGTCGGTAGCAACACCTTGGGTGATGGAAGCAGCACCTTTCAACACTTGGATGTTATCCACTCCTTGCATATCGGTCAAAACCCCAACACCTCTAAAATCGGAGTTGATTCGAACCCCGTTTTTTAGTATTGGGATTCCTCTAAATCCACGAGAGGACATGCTTTCTCGCTGATTGCCATAAGTTGCAAAGGTGTATACTCCAGGTACGTTTTTGGTAGCTTCGGATATGGTCAAGTTTCCCTGTTGCTCGATAAGCTTTTCAGAAACCACTGAGATGCTCTGAATTTGCTCGTAGGGAGCCAAAGGAAGACGGGTCAAGGCTTCAATTTTATCAGGATGCTCGTAGCGATTCCCAAAAACCTCTACTTGTTCCAGTTCATTGCCCTGTTGAAGTGTGAAGTTTAAGATAACATCAGAATTAGATCCAATGGTCACGGTTTTTTTCATGGAATGATACCCAACGGAGGAAACTACGACCTCATAAGAATTAGGTTTAAGATTTTTGAATTCATAGAAACCATATTGATCAGCTGAGGTTCCTCTACTTTCAGAGGATAGTATTACATGGGCAAAGGGAATAGGTTCGCCCGTGCTATCAGTTACAGAGCCAGATAAACTGCCCTGTTGAGCAGAACAAATTCCAGCAGATAGTAGTAAGATTGAAAGTAAGTTTTTGAGCATTATTAGTTATTATTTAGACTTGTTAAAAATAATGACGCAAATATAGGGTCGGGTGAATGAAACATCCAAAGATTATTTAGATTAATTAAAAATAAATTTAAAATGGGGTTAAATGTTTTCATTAGAGCAGGGATTAATGGCTATTTTTGAGAACAAAAGCAGCATGCAAGAATTTTGGTTTTATATAAAGTTGGGACTGGATCACGTATTGGATTTTGGTGCCTACGATCATATTTTATTTCTATCCGCATTAGCGGTCCCATTTACGTTTAAGCAATGGAAACGCGTGTTGTTGTTGGCGACTATTTTTACAGTGGCACATTGTACCTCACTTGCATTTTCGGTGTATGAAGTTGCCACAGTTGATGTAGGTCTTATCGAATTTTTGATTCCAGTAACTATATTGCTTACAGCACTTTTTAATTTTGCCTATGTGTATAAAGAGACCTTGGATGTTGGGTTGATCCTCCATGTTTTGGCAACCGCTTTTTTTGGCTTGATTCATGGTTTTGGTTTCTCCAACTATTTTAAGATGTTGATGGCCGAAGAAGAAGATAAGATTACACCTCTGTTAGGTTTTGCGACAGGAATAGAACTTTCGCAAGTGACCATAATCTTGATGGTATTGACCATTGCATTTTTAGTTTTGGATTTACTCAAGGTGAAAAAGAAAATATTTATTGCCGTTGCTTCTATTTTGATCATTGCCATAACAATACCCTTGCTCATTGCAACGTTCCCGATGTAGGGCTTACGTTAAATTTTATCGAATAAGGTTGTAAGGGTCTTTCAATACAGGTATATTTAATTAATTATCAGTGTTTTTTCTGATTTATGAAGGAGAGCAAACAAGAAAAGTACGATAGGGCGTATTTGCGCATGGCCTTGGAATGGAGCAAACTATCCTACTGTAAACGAAGACAGGTTGGGGCCATTATTGTAAAAGATAGAATGATCATTTCCGATGGGTACAACGGTACACCAACTGGTTTTGAAAATTTTTGTGAGGATGATGAGGGCTACACCAAATGGTACGTTCTACATGCCGAAGCCAATGCTATTCTTAAAGTAGCTTCTTCTACCCAATCCTGTGTGGGTGCAACTTTATACATTACCATGTCTCCTTGTAGGGAATGTAGTAAGCTGGTGCATCAAGCTGGCATAAAACGTGTAGTGTATAAAAATGCCTACAAAGATGATTCGGGAATTCAGTTTCTGGAAAGAGCGGGTGTTGAGATGGTTCATTTGCCCGTGCTCGAAGAAATGGTTTAAAACCTCATTGCTTAATGAAAAAGATTAAAGGATATATTTGGCCTACCTTACTTGCCTTGGCAGTTGCCATAGGTATTTTTATTGGGGGCAAACTTCATTTTAATGACTCTCCAGAGAAATTGTTCTCTACCAATTCCAAAAAGGATAAGCTCAATCGCCTAATTGATTATATCGACTACGAATATGTGGATGATGTAGATACCGATAGCATTGTGGATGTTACGGTGAACAATATTTTGGGCAAGCTAGATCCCCATTCTGTTTACATCCCAAAAGATGAAATGAAAGATGTGGCTGAAAGCATGAAAGGTGATTTCGCTGGAATCGGGATTAGTTTTTACATGTATAGGGACACCATTACCGTGATACGAACCATTAAAAATGGCCCTAGCTATATCAGCGGCATAAAACCAGGCGACCGAATCTTAATGGCAGGAAACGATACTTTGTTTGGAAAAAGAATTCCCAACGATGATATTGTTTCTACCCTAAAAGGAAAAATTGGCACCAAAGTAAACCTCAAGGTCCTTCGAAAAACGGAAAACAAGTTGATGGATATTGATGTTGTACGGAATAAAGTGCCAATTAGAAGTGTAGATGCCTATTATATGATGTCCAGTGATATGGGCTACATCAAAATCAACCGTTTTGCAGAAACCACTTTCGATGAATTTAAGGATGCGCTTAGAAAATTGAAACTGCGTGGTGCCGAAAAGTTGACTCTTGATCTTAGGGACAATCCAGGAGGTTATTTGGGCATTGCCGAGAAGTTGGCTGATGAATTTTTGGGTGATGATAAACTTATTCTCTTTACCAAAAACAAACGCGGTAAAATTGAAAAAGCCTACGCAACCAAAAAAGGAGATTTTGAAGACAAGCCTGTTTTTGTGTTGATCAATGAGCGTTCCGCTTCAGCAAGTGAGATAATTGCTGGTGCGCTTCAGGATAACGATATAGGAACCATTGTGGGTAGAAGATCGTTTGGCAAAGGATTGGTACAGCGCGAAATGGATTTGGGCGATGGCTCTGCGGTTCGTTTAACGGTAAGCAGGTATTACACACCAACAGGCCGTTCAATTCAAAAATCATATAAAGACGGTAACCATGACTACTATAAAAAGTTCATGGAACGATACTCTAGTGGTGAGTTGACTTCTGCCGATAGCATCAAGGTAGCAGATTCCCTAAAATTTGTGACTCCCAAGGGTAAAATAGTCTATGGTGGCGGCGGAATTATACCAGATGTTTTTGTGCCCATAGGAAGCAATCAGGAGGAAGCCATTGAAAGTATGGATGATACTTACCAGTTTTTTGCTAGATTTATCTTTGAGCACTTGGAAGAAGACAGAACCCGTTATGAAGATTATGACCAAAACGAGTTTTTGGATAATTTCAAGGTAGATGACATTCTGTTCGATAACTTCATCCAGTTTGTGCTCGATAGAAAGATTAAATTGGATTTTTATGCCTACGAGGATAAAATCAAAGCGTACCTAAAAGCCAATATTGCGGAACAGTTGTTTTCTCCGAATGTTTCAGCCCAAATTAAAGGAGAACATGATGCTATGCTTCAAAAAGTGAAAGCCATTGATGAAACGGTAATGAACCAATCCCAAATAGGAGCTGTTGGTTTAAGACAGTAGAAGTTTACTTTTTAAGCTTGTTCTCAATTTTTTTGGAAGTCATAAAAATGAGAATCAACACAATAGCACACAAAGAGGCCACAATACCTATCAAAGCTACCGTACTATCTCCTTGAAGCGGATTATCAAAATTTACCATGGTTACATTGTAGGCGATAAGTGCCAAAGCCAAAATAATCAGGATAACTGCAAATGTTTTGTTCATGCGTATGGTTTAAATACCGTGCTCAAATAATTGGTTGATGTTCGCTGCAAATAGCTTAACGGCAATGGCCATAAGAATAACACCAAATACTTTGCGGATAACGTTCAATCCGTTCTTGCCCAAAATGCGTTCAATCTTTGAACTGGACTTAAGCACTACATACACAAAGATAATGTTAATAACAATGGCAACTATAATGTTCTCCACATGATATTCTGCTCGCAAGGCCAAAATGGAGGTCAAGGTACCTGCACCAGCAATTAATGGAAATGCAATAGGAACAATAGAAGCAGTTTCAGGAACATCATCACGATACAAGGTGATACCCAAGATCATTTCGATGGCCAAAAAGAAAATAATGAATGCACCCGCCACTGCAAATGAATTCACATCAATACCTATCAAGGAAAGAATGCTCTCACCTACAAACAAAAAAGCGACCATTAAGCAAGCTGCGACCAAGGAGGCTTTTTCAGATTGAATGTGTCCAACCTTGTTTCTAAGGGAGATAATAATGGGAATGCTGCCTAAAATATCGATTACGGCAAACAAAATCATTCCAGCAGTAGCTATTTCTTTAAGGTCAAAATTCATGGTTCCAAATTTTCGGCTGCAAATGTACGAGTAAAAAAAGCTTTTGGATCACATAAAATTGTTTAGAAAACATCAAATTTTGGCTTTTAAATTACCTTTGCCCAAAAGTTAATAGACTGATATGTTTCAGATAGGCAAAACTATTGTATCCGAAGATATATTGGAGAACGATTTTGTGTGCAATTTAAACGCATGCAAAGGCGCATGTTGTGTGGGAGGAGAGTATGGTGCTCCTGTGGAAGATTTTGAAACTGATAAGTTGGTGAATGTGTATGAGGACGCTAAACCTTTCTTACGACCAGAAGGAATTAAGGCCATTGAGGAGCAAGGTGCATTTGTAAAAGGTGAGGATGGAGAATGGGAAACTCCCTTGGTGAACAACAATGAATGCGCCTATGTGGTATTTTCCGAACAAGGAATTGCCAAATGCGGCCTGGAAGAAGCTTATGAAGCTGGTGCCACCAAATGGAAAAAGCCCATATCCTGTTATTTATACCCTGTTCGAACCCGAGAGTATACCGAGTTTACCGCGGTGAATTACCATAAATGGGAAATTTGTGATCCTGCATGCAGTTTAGGGGCAGAATTAAAAGTGCCGATTTATAAGTTTGTAAAGGATGCTTTGATTCAAAAATTTGGAAAAGCTTGGTATAAGGAATTGGAGCAAGTAGCGGAAGAAAACGCTAAATCGTAGGAATATCCAAGATTACCTTGGTGCCGTTTGGCATTCCATTTTCGTTAAAGAGGTCCATAATATCAACATCGAATTTGTTCTGATAGTCCCTGGAGAAATTCGCCAAACGTTCTTTTGTAATATGGATGCCCAATGACTTCTTTTTAAGCACACGGTTTTCTTTGTTTACTTCTGCCATTGTTCTACCAATACCATTGTCAATCACTTCAATGCTTACGTGGCCATTGTTCTTGTTTCTCACATTGATTTGAATGCTCTTTTCACCGTCCTTTGGTGATAAACCATGCCATAACGAGTTTTCCAAAAAGGGTTGAAGCGTCAAAGAAGGAATTTTGATGTTATCTATATTGATATCATCTTCCACATTGATCTTAAAATTGATTTCATTGGAGAATCGAATATTTTCAATGTTCATGTACAATTCAACCGTTTCCAACTCCTCGGCAAGAGAGATTTCTCGTTGCGATGAAGCTTCCAATATTTTCCGTACCAATTTTGAGAATTTATTTAGGTAGTGTACGGCATTTTTCTGCTCGTTGTTAATGATGTAAAGCTTAATGGAGTTCAAGGAATTGAACAAGAAATGGGGGTTCATTTGACTACGCAACATCTTCTGCTCCAAGGTCAGTACCCTTTTCTCATTTTTACTTTGATATTGACGGTACAGAATGTAAAGTATGGATGAAATCAACCCCACAATCAAAGCACTCACCAAAAAAGTGGTTTCATTCTTTTTTAACCGCAATCGCACCAATTCATTTTCTGCAGCCAAAACGGCAATCTGATTTGTCTTTTTATCGTCTTGGTACTTTTCTATGTTATCATTTATGTACTTAAGGTTGGTGGCGCTTAAAATTTCTTTATCGTACTCATCGGCCATCTTATAATATTCATAGGCTTCTTTGTAATCTCCTTTGGCATTTGCTAGATCAGAGAGTTTTTGGTACGCATATTGAATATTTTTGGGCATGTTGCGGGACTTTGCCATTTCTAGCCCTTCTTGAATATCCTCATAAGCCTTGTCAAAGTTACCCAACTTGGTATTGGCCCAACCAGAATTGACATAAACATAGGAGGCAATATAGAGGTCTTTTGCCTTTTTAGATTCTTCTTTTAGAGGGTTCAACAAGGTTAGTGCAGAATAAGACATATCTTGTTTCAGATAGATTTGAGCAAGACTGTTTTTGCAAATAATCCTTCCAGTATCAGAGTCAATATCCTCATTGTATGCTAAGGATTTACGGTAGTTTTCCAACGCGCCATCCAAATCGCCTTTTTGCTCCAAGCAATAGCCGATGTTCTGATAATTAATGGCCAATCCCAATTTGTTGACCAGTTCTTCTTCTAAATCCAAAGCTTTATTAAACTGAGCTATAGCTTGGTCATATTGTTCTAGAGTGAGGTAAAGGTTCCCAATACCATTATGGGATACATTAATGCTACGTTTAATATGATGTGAAGGATTTTCTACATCTTCAGCAAGTTCTAATGCTTGTTGATGGTAATCCAAGGCAGTTTTAATGGCATCCATTCTCCGATAGACCACTCCCAGCATATTTAAGCTTAATATTTTAAAATCCAAACTATTCGCTTCTTCGGATACATTAAGGGCCTCTTGATGTAGATTTACCGACTTTTCATATTGTGATATGTTTCGATAGCTTCTGCCCAAAAGATTGAGGGCATATGCTCTACCTTCCAAATAATGGGATTGATTTGCAATTCTATCGAAGTATCGTATTAGGGTAGTATCGTTTTTAAATGCATCAAGATCTTTATCCAAAGCCTCATAACTTGGCGATTTAAGCTGAATAAGTGTTTCGGCAATGTCCTTAAAGTCTTGGGGTATTTCTTGCGCTGGTAAAAGTTGGAAGATAAGTAAACATAGAAAAACCAGAGTATTTCTTGGTACTCGTTGTAGGTTTTCGACTTGTTTGAATTTTACGATAGGCACGGTAGAATTTGCAATTTAAAGCATATCCAAAAAATCGGATTTTTTTTGACGTGAAACTGGTATTTTATCGTTCGATTCCAAAACCACATAACCGTCGGTTTTTAGAAACTCTTTTATTTTATTGAGGTTGATTATATACGAATTATGAATCCTAAAAAAGCTGGATTCAGGTAAAAGTGCATTGACCTCCTTTAGTTTTTTAGTCAACAATATTTTTTGACCGTCTTTTAAAAAGATGGTGCTATAGTTGCCATCAGATTCCGCATAAAGAATGTCATCACTGTTCAAGAACACCAGTTTGCCATCGGTGTTTATGGTTATTTTTTTACTGTGTGATTCTGAATTGAAGTTAAGCAAAATTTTTTCAAGTCGTTCTACAGTAAGGCTTTTAGCGTTGTATTTTTTTATTTTGGCGATGGTTACTTCAAGGTCGTCGGTGTCGATTGGTTTTAACAGATAATCGATAGCTTCGTTTTTTAAAGCTTGTAAGGCATATTGGTTATAGGCCGTTGTGATTACTACAGGAAAATTTTTGTTTTTTAGGTTTTTGATGAATTGAAAGCCATCCATCGCAGGCATTTCAATATCAAGAAACAAACAATCAGGAGTATTGTGCTCCAAATATTCCAAGGCTTCACGTGCATCTGTAAAGGAAGCAATAATATCTACTTCATCACTTAAATTGGTCAATTCCCAACTTAAACTCTGTAGTGCTTTGATTTCGTCGTCAACTATTACTGCTTCTAACATAGAATGGGGTATCTGTTAAATCAAATTTAGAATTAATCTTATTATAACACTACAATTATGTGTTAATGGATATTTAACACGTATAACTGGTAAAAAATTCAAAATCAAGTGTTTTTCAGGTGTGACGCTGCATTTTATCCCATTGATTTAGGGGGGAAAGCAAACTTTATGCAAAAATCAAAGACCAACTATACATAAAAAAGTACAGTTTATACATACCTCAAAAACCACCTTCCTTTTCTTGTCTATATTCGAGTTGTCAAAAAATTAAGGTTTGTTCCTTATTTAAATAACCGACCATGAGAAAATGCGTTTTGCTTTTTTTGATTTTAGTTGTAGCGTTGGTTATTGCTGCCGTATCCCAGACCAAAAGCGACAAGTTTGAAGCTGGTATGGAAAGGGTCTTGGTGAAAAAATGAGGAATTCGGCATTTGTTCTTGAAAATATTGTATTACCAAATAAACTGTACGGCCACAGCAACCAATCATCTGATTGTTAAACCGCTTGCAAAATAAAATCTTCGAGACAGTTATGATCTGGATTCGATATTAGGTTTCGGGGGAACTACCTAAGTTGAAGAAAGATTTGGATTAACTTAACGGGGAGGCCGTACGCTTTGGTAATACAACTTTGTATTTCGTCATACATTATAGGCCATGGAATAATTACTATTGCATGGCTTTTTTATTTCTAATAAATCGACCAAAAACCCAACTGCGTTTTTGTGTACGCCTAGATGTCAACACCTTATGTTAAAAACTTTGGGCGGTTTTTAGTGTTAATTTTTTCATCATTTATTTCCATTTTTAAATCTTTGCCAAATCCGTTTCCAAAACACCAATATGTTATGAAATGGAACTCTTTTGTAGTTTGTGTTGAACTATATCAGCACGCGTGATAGTGTTTATTGATTTATGCCTCGGAAACGTTCACCCCACACAAGAACCTTCCGAGGTATTTTTTTAAAATAAAAAACCCTCCAACTTGGAGGGTTTCTTGTAATTATCATAGGAGTCTTGGTTATATAGACCAAGCCTTTCCGCCTGTCAATGTCTGAAGGTCTCCACAACCGATGTACTCACCAGGTACAGGTAGATAGGCCAGAACCTCTTCACCAATATATTCCGATGATTTATAGGCCCAAGTGGCCAGATCTCTCAATTCGGTCGCAAAGGAAAAACGGGAGATTTCCTCATCAAGGGTAGCAGCTCCACCTTCTTTGATGGCCTCCATGTAATTCATAATGGCCTCAAAGTGCAGTTTCTCTTCCTCATCGGAACGCTTTTTAAGATATGTCTGCAGAGCAGGCTCAATATCCGCAGCTTCGATGTCCATGAGTGAGGTCTTTCCAGAATCGGCAAGTACCTTGTCATAGAAGGCATCCATTTTCATCATTACAAATTCCCTTTGCTCCAACGGCATTACCTCGTCCAGATAGGCATCTATAAAGGTATGCACGTTCATTTCTGTTGCAGAAGGTGTATCGGTCTTTGGAAGGATCACGTCCACGGTCTGCGCCAGGGCATATCCTTTTTCCTTATCAAGGAAACTAGGGGTCCATTCTGCAAAGGCAGGTTTGTCCTTACAGCTGTTGAGCAGTGACAATAGTGTTGGAGTGGCCACGGCGTACCCGAAGGCCATCCCCATATTTTTGAGTGCTGATCTTCTTTCCATTATATGTTTCCTTTTTTAAGTTCTTGAACGGCGTGATTAGCTGCTCTTGCGGTAAACGCCATATAGGTCAACGAAGGGTTCACACAACTTGCTGAGGTCATAAAGGCCCCATCGGTCACGTAAACGTTCTTGCAAGCGTGCACCTGGTTGTTACCATTAACCACGGAGGTTTTAGGATCACGACCCATACGGGCAGTTCCCATTTCGTGTATGCCCAATCCAAGAGCGTAAGGTCTGTTAAATGCAACCACATCCTTAGCACCAGCTTTTTCCAACATTTGAACGGCTTGATCTTGCATATCCTTTCTCATGTTGTGTTCATTCTCTCCGATTTCGGCATCAAAAGTAACGGTAGGTAATCCCCACTTATCCTTTTTGTCGTAATCCAAGGTCATTTTATTATCGTGGTAAGGAAGTGTTTCTCCAAAAGCATTGATACTCATGTTCCAACCACCTGGGGTCAATACAGCATCTTTATAGTTTTTACCATAAGCAGCTTCCGCAACCATTTCTTCGTAGTTACCTCTATTGGCACCACCTTGGTAACCATAACCACGAACAAAATCTTTCATATTGGAATCGCCACCCAAGTTTCTAAATCTTGGAATATAAACTCCATTTGGTTTTCTACCCTTGTAATATTTGTCTTCGAAACCGTCAAATTTACCAGATGCACCTACCAAGAAGTGGTGGTCCATTACGTTATGGCCCAACTCTCCAGAATCGTTACCCAATCCGTTTTCGAATCTGTCGGATTTCGATTGCATCAAAATAGAAGTAGAAGCAATGGCTGAAGCACAAAGGAAAATTACTTTGGCCTTGAATACGAATTCTTCTTTGGTTTCTCTATCGATTACCTTAACACCTGTAGCCAATTTGGTATCTGGGTCATAAATTACTTCGTGAACAATGGAATCTGGTCTCAAAGTCATGTTGCCCGTAGCTTCGGCAGCAGGCAAGGTAGAAGAAACACTGCTAAAGTAAGCTCCGAAAGGACACCCTCTAATACATCTATTTCTAAATTGGCAACGCACACGGCCATCACCTTCAAACTTTTTATCACTGTTAATGTGGGCAACCCTACCAGCCGTTACAACACGACCACCAAAATTCTCGGCTACCTTTTCACGTACCAAACCTTCCACACAGTTCAACTCCATCATAGGCTCGAACTGTCCATCGGGCAATTGTGGCAAACCAAGTAGTTCTCCAGAAACTCCGATGTAACTTTCTACTTTATCGTACCAAGGAGCTATATCTTTGTAACGAACAGGCCAGTCAACGGCAATACCTTCATTCTTGTTGGCAGCAAAGTCAATATCGCTCCAGCGGTAGCTGTGACGCCCCCACATAATGGAACGACCACCTACATGGTATCCGCGCATCCAGTCGAAACGCTTGGTTTCATTGTAAGGATGATCTAAATCGTTTACAAACCAGTGTTTGGAGGCAGCACCTGTAGTATACCCTGTTCTGGATTGTTTTTCCTGTTGTTTCACATCTTCTCGGGTAGCTCTTCCTGCATGTGGAAAATCCCAATCGTCCATATTGGCCGTTGGGTAATCCTCACGGTGTTTTACCATCGGACCACGCTCCAAGACCAAAGTCTTAAGACCGTTTTCACACAGTTCCTTAGCAGCCCAACCGCCACTAATGCCCGTTCCTACCACTATGGCATCATAGGATTCCTGTTCCTGGTTGTAATAAAATTTACTCATTTATTCGGATTGTTTATTTGCTAAATGTATTAATTATTAAATTAATTTTCTACATTTAAACCCTATGTTTATTGAGAATTCAGCACTATAACGTTATAGTTTTTGAGTTCCACATGAAATTAACTAACTAAAGATATGAACAAAAGAAGTTTAGCGCAAAACAGCATTTTAAGCTTGATTGCGATCGCATTATTGGGAATCTATTCCTGTAAGCAAAATCCAAAGACAGAAAATACAGAGGAAACCACTGCCGAAGTTGTTGCTGTTGAAGAGACCAAACCAGACATTAAAATATCCCTGGCACAATGGTCCATGCACAAAATGATTTTTGAAGAAGGCGTTGATCCTTACACCTTTGCCGAAAAAGCAAACAAATGGGGATTTGACGGATTGGAATACGTTAGTGCCCTTTATTACAAAGAATTACAGGCAGCCAATTTTTCTGAAGAGGCCATGAACAATTGGGTGGCAAAAAGTAAAGCTGAAAGCGATAAATACGGAATGACCAATTTATTGATCATGGTAGATGGTCAAGGAGATATCGCGGTTGAAGATGCTGCCAAAAGAAAAGAAGCCGTTGAAAACCACTATAAGTGGGTTGATGCTGCAGCTGCTTTGGGATGTCACTCCATTCGAGTGAACCTGAATGGAAGTATGGATCCAGAAGTTTGGACGCCTTCCTCTGTTGATGGGCTTACCCAATTGGCAACCTATGCAAAGGACAAAAACATCAATATTATCGTAGAGAACCATGGCGGACCATCATCCAATGCGAAAATGTTGGCAGAGGTTATGGATAAAGTTGGGATGGACAATGTTGGAACCCTTCCCGATTTTGGTAATTTCTGCATCAAAAGAGAAGCTGGAGATTACTACTCCTCTAAATGTGTGGAAGAATATGACAAGTATAAAGGTGTAGAGGAATTAATGCCATATGCTAAGGGAGTTAGCTGTAAATCCTTTGATTTTGATGCTGAAGGAAATGAAACTACCATCGATTTTGAAAGAATGCTGAAAATTGTGGAAGATGCTGGATTTTCTGGATATGTTGATGTAGAATACGAAGGTTCCGAATTGAGTGAAGAAGAAGGTATCTTGGCAACAAAAAAACTGCTTGAAAGGATATTGGAATAAAAGAATCAACCACTAAAGGTCCATGAAGGGATTTTTTCATGAACTGTTCGATTACAATTTTTATTGTAACAAAAAAATAATTCAGCAGTGTGGTGCTTTGGATAAGTTGCCTAACAACTGCGAACGACTTTTTAGTCACATTTTAAATGCCCATCATATCTGGAATCACAGAATGATGGGCATTCCGAGTGTGTTAGGGGTATGGGATTTACATTCTTTTGTTAAATGGGAAGAAATCCACTACGAAAACCAACGCACTTCCTTTGAAATTGTCAGCAATACGGATAATTTTGAAAAAAGACTGGAGTACGAAAACAGCGAAGGGAGAGCCTTTACCAATCAAATAAAGGATATTCTTTTTCATATAATCAACCACTCCACGCACCATAGGGGACAAATTATGATGGAAATGCGAAACGCAGGTTTTGTCCCAGATCCATTGGATTATGTGCATTACAAACGATGAAAACTAACTCAATTAAACATGAATATTAAAACCAAATTCCAACTGTCTTTTATGATGTTCCTAGAATTTTTTATCTGGGGCGGTTGGTTCGTGACCTTGGGGACTTTCCTTGGGAACAATCTTGAAGCTACGGCTGGACAATCTTCAATGGCATTTTCAACCCAATCCTGGGGAGCGATCATAGCACCTTTTATTATTGGATTGATTGCCGACAGATATTTTAATGCCGAAAAGATTTTAGGTGTGCTTCATTTAATCGGTGCATTTTTAATGTATCAAATGTATAGCTCAACAGACTTTACCTCTTTTTATCCCTATGTTTTAGGGTATATGATTTTGTATATGCCAACATTGGCTTTGGTAAATTCCATTTCATTCAACCAAATGAAAGATCCCGCAAAGGAATTTTCGAACATTCGTGTGTTTGGAACCATCGGTTGGATCTTGGCAGGATTGGTGATCAGCTACGTTTTTGTTTGGGATTCACCAGAGGCTTTAGGAGCAGGAATGTTGAAGAACACCTTTTTAATGGCAGGAATCGCTTCTGCTATTTTGGGAGTTTTCAGCTTTACATTGCCAAAAACACCACCAACAGTTGATAAAAGTGAAAAGGTGACCATTTCGGATATGTTGGGCTTGGATGCCTTAAAATTGTTGAAGGATAAAAACTTCTTGGTTTTCTTCATTTCATCCGTTTTAATCTGTATTCCATTGGCTTTTTACTATCAGAATGCAAACCCTTTCTTAGCGGAAATCGGATTGGCAAATCCAACAGGTAAAATGGCCATTGGTCAAATTTCAGAAGCCTTGTTCATTCTTGCTTTACCATTTTTCTTTACCAAATTCGGATTTAAGAAAACCATATTGGTAGGAATGTTGGCTTGGACAGTTCGTTACTTGTTGTTTGCCTATGGTAATGCAGGCGAACTTTCCTTTATGTTGATCATGGGAATTGCATTGCACGGAATCTGTTATGATTTCTTCTTTGTATCTGGACAGATCTATACCGATACCAAAGCGGGTGAAAAATATAAAAGTGCTGCCCAAGGTTTGATCACATTGGCCACGTATGGAGTGGGAATGTTGATTGGATTCTGGATTGCGGGAAAAATCACAGATTCACTTACTTTGGAGGATGGAACTCACGCTTGGGAAAGCATTTGGATTTATCCATCCGCATTTGCAGCAGTAGTATTTATATTGTTTGCATTGATCTTTAAAAATGAAAAAGTAGAATACAAATCATAAAACACATAATGCCATAAAATAACAACAACCAAAAATTAACTGATACAAACATGAAAAACGTAAACAAAAAACAGCTTTTTTTAGCTGCCTGTATTTCGCTGGTCGTAACATCCATGACCTTTGCCATTAGGGCAGGTATTCTAACCCAATTGGGTGAGGAATTTGGAATTTCCAACCAGCAATTGGGGTGGATCAACAGTATGGCCTTTTTGGGATTCCCTTTGGCCATGATATTCGGAGGTTTGCTCTACAATAAAATTGGTGCCCGAAAACTAATGGTTACGGCGTTCGTTTGCCACCTTTTGGGATTGGTGCTTACCATTGTAGCTGGAGGTTTCTGGACCTTGATCATTTCCACGTTCTTTATTGGATTTGCAAATGGTTCTGTGGAAGCAGCCTGTAACCCCATGATTGCAGACATGTTTACTAAAAACCGTACAGCTATGCTGAACAGGTTTCATGTTTGGTTCCCTGGAGGTATCGTGATCGGTTCCTTGATCTCAAAATTTATGACAGATTTTGGAATGGGATGGCAATTACAGATTGGCGTAATGTTGATTCCGACCTTGATCTATGGATACATGTTCTTCAAACAAGAATTTCCAGAGAGCGAGCATATCGAAACAGATACTGCCAAAAACATCAAGTCGCTGGCCGATCCATTGTTTATTTTCATCATGATCTGTATGACCTTGACTGCCATATCCGAGTTTGGCCCACAGCAATGGGTAGAGCGAATCCTTGGAAATTCAGGAGCCAGTCCAATGTTGGTTTTGGCCATGGTTACAGGGATTATGGCCATAGGACGATTTTTTGCAGGTCCGATTGTCCATAGAATCAACCCAATTGGTGTACTCTTAATGTCTGCTGTTATTACAACTGTAGCGGTGTACGGTATGAGTATAGCTGAAGGATCCATGATTTACTTGGCAGCAGTTATTTTTGCATTGGGAGTTTGTTATTTTTGGCCTACTATGATCGGCTTTACATCCGAGTACCTTCCTAAAACAGGAGCTTTGGGGATGTCGTTGGTAGGTGGGGCAGGAATGTTCGCCACATCCATTTGGCAACCCGTGATCGGTGGCTGGTTGGATAGTGCCAAAGAAGCAGCGGTTTCATCTGGATTATCAGATCAAGTAGCGGAGCTTTCAGCAGGAAAGGCAACTCTTGGAAAAATGATGTTTTTCCCATTGGCAGTAGCCATTTTGTTTGCCATTTTGTTCTTGTTCCGTAAAAAATTGGAAGAAAGAAGAGTACCACAAGAGCACACATCAGAATAGATTTTATAACCCAAAATTAATAGTAAAAGAAAATGCCAAAAAAAATAAGACTAGGAATACTTGGTGGTGGTGGAGATTCCCTAATTGGGGTTTTGCACCGAGTAGCATCCTTTATCAATGATAATTATGAAATTGTTGGGGCGGTTTTTAACCCTAACTATGACGACAACCTTGCTTTTGCAGAAGAGATAGATGTTCCAACGAACCGAATCTATAAAGATTTTGATACGTTGATCGAAGAGGAAATGAAATTGCCTGAAGATGAGCGTATTCAGGTATGTTCCATTCTAACCCCTAACTTTTTGCACTTTCCAATGGCCAAAAAACTATTGGAAAACGGGTTCAATGTGATTTGTGAAAAGCCAATGACCACTACTTATGAAGAGGCATTGATTTTACAAGAAACCTTGGAAAAAGCAGGAACTGTATTTGCAGTTACCCACACTTACACAGGATACCCAATGGTGCGCCAAATGCGCGAAATGATCAAAGAGGGTGTGATTGGCAAGGTACACAAAGTAGATGCACAATATTATCAAGGTTGGATGAATCCAATCATTCACGATAAAGAAAAACGTGGAACCGTTTGGAGATTAGATCCTAAAAAAGCAGGAATCAGCTCTTGTATGGGGGATATTGGAGTGCATGCCTTCAACATGGTGGAATTTACAACAGGATTGCAAGTTCAGTCCTTACTTTGTGATTTCAACTATATGTACGATGACAATGTGATGGATATGGACGGTACTGCCTTAATCCGAATGGATAGAAACGTGAAAGGTGTTATCAGAGCCAGTCAAGTTGCAACAGGAGAAGAAAATAATTTGACCATTGCCATTTATGGTGAAAAAGGAGGATTAAAATGGGAGCAAGAAAACCCAAATTATCTATACAAATTAAACGATCCAGAACCGTTGCAGGTATATAAACCAGGTCACGCTTATAATTCCAAATTGTCTTTGGATGGAACAAAATTACCTCCAGGACACCCAGAGGGAATTTTCGATGCGATGGCGAATATCTATTTAGGAGCTGCTAAAGCTATCCGTGGAGAAGAATACAATAGCGGTGAATTCCCAACCATGATGGATGGGGTTCGTGGTCTTAAATTTATTGAGAATACCGTAGCTTCCCACAAACAGGGAAATATTTGGGTAGATATGGATTAAGGCCTTTCTAGAAAATGGCTGCTTGAAAAGAAGAAGTCAACCTGAACTGGTTTCAGGTTCTCATCAAAATTTGTCTTTAGACAATGAGATTCTGAAATAAATTCAGAATGACGGCATCAAACTTTTTAAGCAGTCATTATTTTTTGTAGAGCATTTCAAACTCTTCGAAAACCACGATCATACTTTCTTTTGGAGAAGCTCCTAAACCGCCCAATTCTCTGGTGTAATAATCCCAATGGGATTTCTTCCAATAATCAAGGCTTTTATCGCCTTCACCTTCCAATCGTGCATGATCTTCTTTGATACTAAAATAAGGAAGCAGTTTTACCCCTGTGGTTCTAATAACACACTTGGCATTTCCACTCCAATCCGTGACTACATAAAAATCCCCGATTTTAGGTAAATTTTCATTGCGTAATTGTAGCCCTTTTAACGAATGAGAAGTGGCTCTTTTGGTTTCCTTACAGACCAATTCCGCGCACGTATTGGCATCCGTTTCATTATCACAAAAATGAATCACCTTTGGAGCATCTTCCGAAGCAAATTCCAAATGTGCGTCTAAAAAATCGCCCCAAAGATTACGGGCAGAAGCATTTTCCATAAATGGTATTTAAAAAAATCGCTAAGTATTATTAATTGTTAACGAATCGCTATATTTATATCTTACTACATGCGACATAAAATTAACATACTTTTTTTCTTAAATATAGAAGATAAATCCCAATTATATGCGGATTTATAAATTCCTAAAAATCAATATCAATGAAGACAATTAAAGGGCCAGCCGTATTCTTGGCACAATTTGTAGATAGTCAACCCCCTTTCAATTCGTTGGATGGTCTATGCAAATGGGCATCCGATTTGGGGTACAAAGGTATTCAGATTCCTACTTGGGAATCGTTTCTGATAGATTTGGACAAAGCTGCCGAAAGTCAAGATTATTGTGATGAACTTAAAGGCAAAATCAACTCATACGGTTTGGAAATCACCGAACTTTCTACACACTTGCAAGGTCAATTGGTAGCCGTACATCCTGCATACGATCTAATGTTCGACAATTTTGCTCCCAAAGAATTGCACGGTAAACCCAAAGAACGCACAAAATGGGCTGTGGAAACCGTAAAAAAAGCAGCAACTGCCAGCCGTAGATTGGGGTTGAATGCCCATGCTACATTTTCTGGATCCTTACTTTGGCACACCGCACACCCTTGGCCACAACGCCCTGCTGGTTTGGTAGAAATGGGGTTTGAAGAATTGGCCAATCGTTGGATGCCTATTCTAAACCATTTTGATGAAGAAGGTGTTGATGTGTGTTATGAAATTCACCCAGGAGAAGATCTTCACGATGGGGATACTTTTGAGCGCTTTTTAGCAGCAACTGGCAATCATAAAAGGGTGAATATTCTTTATGATCCAAGCCATTTTGTATTGCAGCAATTGGATTACATCGAGTACATCGATTTTTACCACGAATTCATCAAATCCTTCCACGTAAAAGATTCCGAGTTCAATCCAACAGGAAAAAAAGGAGCTTTCGGAGGCTATAACGATTGGGGAGATAGAGCAGGTAGATACCGCTCCTTGGGAGATGGTCAAATCGACTTTAAGACCATTTTCTCCAAATTGACCCAATACGGATGTGATGTTTGGGCCGTAATGGAGTGGGAATGCTGTATTAAAAGTCCAGAGCAAGGTGCAAGGGAAGGAGCTAAATTTATCCAAGACCACATTATTGAAGCCACAACCAAGACCTTTGATGATTTTGCAGGTGCTGAAATAGATAAAGAACAACTAAAACGAATACTAGGATTATGAGAAAACCACTTTTATTAGCCGTCCTGGCTGTAACCTTTGCATGCAAGGAAAAACCAAAAGAAAAGGTTGAAGAAGTAACCGAAGAAGTTATTGAAGTAGTAGAGGAACCCGAATGGAGCGTATTGTTCGATGGTACTTCATTTGACGGATGGCATTTTTACAACGGAGGGGAAGTGACCGAACCTTGGGTATTGGAAGATGGTGCTATGGTACTGTACACGCCAGACCCAAGACCAGAAGGAGCCAACTACAACTTGGTAACAGATACCGAATACACAGATTTTGTTCTGACCTTGGAATGGAACATTGCCGAAGGAGGAAACAGTGGTTTCTTTTGGGGTGTAAAGGAGGATGAAAAATTCGGACAGCCTTATATCACTGGACCAGAAATTCAAGTATTGGACAATGAGCGCCACCCAGATGCCAAAAATGGCGAAGATCGTTTGGCAGGTTCTTTGTATGATATAGTTCCACCATCGGAGAATTCGGTGAACCCTGCTGGAGAATGGAATTCTGTTGAGTTGATGATCAATCACAAAACCAATGAAGGCCATGTGATTCAAAATGGAGTAAAAATTGTAGAGTTTCCAGTGAACAGCCCTGAATGGGATGAATTGGTGGCCAAATCAAAATTTGCTGATTGGGAAGATTTTGCCAAGTTTACAACTGGAAAAATTGGGGTACAAGATCATGGTGATAAAGTCGCTTTCAGAAACATAAAAATTAAAGAACTATAAGCATGTTAAAATTAACAAACGGACTATTGGCACTATCGCTACTTGCTGCTGGATTTGTTTCCGCCCAAGAGGTAGAGCCCACAACACCAGAAGAAACCGAATTTTACGAACCAAAACCACCCAAAGTTACCCCAGGAACCAATGGTTCTGCTCCCAGTGATGCCATTGTACTTTTTGATGGTACTTCATTGGACAATTGGATAAGTGTTGCCGACAGCACTGCTGCAAAATGGATCTTGAACAAAGATGGTAGCATGACGGTAAACAACAGAACTGGCGATATCCAGACCAAACAGAACTTTGGAAGCATCCAATTGCATATCGAATGGAAATCCCCAGCCGATGTGCAATTAGAGGGTCAACACCGTGCAAATAGTGGTATATTTTTAAATGGACTTTATGAGGTGCAGGTTTTGGACAACAATAATAATGACACCTACGTGAATGGTCAAGTAGGTTCTATTTACAAGCAGCATGTGCCTTTGGCCATGGCTTCTGTTCCAACAGGAGAATGGAACACCTACGACATTATTTACCATGCTCCAGAATTTGAGAAAGGTCAAAAAGTAAAATCAGGGTCATTAACTGTGATTCATAATGGTGTATTGATTCAGGATCATGTAGAGATCAAGGGCACAACACCCTATATCGGTTGGCCCAAAAATCCAGTGCATGGAAAAGGACCACTTAAATTACAGGATCACGGAGATAACAGCCGTGTGAGCTATCGCAATATTTGGGTAAGGGAACTTTAATTCCCACTCTTTTACAACAGTTTAATTGCCAAGGGTACAAAAGCTATTTTGGTTACCTTTGGCAAAATTCTTTTGCTTATGATTCAATCCATGACAGGCTTTGGGAAGCACGTAATTCAACTTCCCTCCAAAAAAATTACCATTGAGTTGAAATCGCTCAATAGTAAAAGTTTGGACATCAATGCCAGAATTCCACAAGCGTATCGTGAAAAGGAGCTGGAGCTTCGTAAAATGATAGCGGACAATCTGGTTAGAGGTAAAGTCGATTTTGGATTGTATGTGGAGATAACTGGTGAAGAAACCACTGCCGAAGTAAATCAAGGCGTGGTGAAAAACTACATGAGCCAGTTGGCAAAAATTGCAGAGGGCGACGATATTAAATTATTGGAATTGGCGCTTCGCATGCCAGACACCCTGAAAACAGACAAAAACGATATTGACGAGGAGGAATATAAATCTATTGTTTCGGCCATGAAAGAGGCGCTGAGCAATATCGTTGAATTCAGAAATGAGGAAGGTGAAGTACTAGAAAAGGATTTTGTGGAAAGGATTCAAAACCTAAACCGTTTGCTGGAAGAAGTGAAAACAATGGATCCTGAACGATTGGGATCGGTTCGTGAACGTTTGGAACGTGCTGTTGCTGACCTTAAGGTAGAACTCGATGCCAATAGATTTGAGCAAGAGCTGATTTACTATCTAGAGAAGTATGACATCACCGAAGAAAAAGTGAGATTGGCCAACCACTTAAAATATTTTGAAACCACCTTGAATTCCAAAGAAAGCAATGGAAAAAAATTGGGGTTTATCTCCCAAGAAATTGGAAGGGAAATCAATACCATTGGTTCCAAGGCGAACTATGCTCCCATGCAACAATTGGTGGTGCAGATGAAGGACGAATTGGAAAAAATCAAGGAACAAATGCTTAATGTTTTATGACAGAAGGAGGCAAGCTTATCATATTTTCAGCACCATCTGGCAGTGGTAAAACTACCATTGTAAAGTATTTGTTGGACCAGCCAGAACTCAATCTGGCATTTTCCGTTTCTGCTACTTCGCGACCTAGACGTGGAAAAGAAAAGAATGGGATAAATTATTATTTCATGTCGGTTTCCGAGTTTAAGCGACACATCAAAAACGAGGATTTTTTGGAATGGGAAGAGGTGTATCGAGATAATTTTTACGGTACTCTCAAAAGCGAAGTTGAACGTCTTTGGGCTGAAGGCAAGAATGTAATTTTTGACATTGACGTAGTTGGAGGATTGCGTATCAAAAAGAAATTCCCAGATAAAACCTTGGCCGTTTTTGTGAAACCACCAAGTGTGGATGAGCTTAAAATTAGGCTTAAGAAAAGAAGTACTGAAAGCGAGGATAAAATCAATATGAGGGTCGCCAAAGCCTCTGTTGAGTTGGCAACTGCTCCTCAGTTCGATACCATCATTAAAAACTACGAGTTGGATGTGGCCTTAAAAGAAGCCCATAAATTGGTGGCCGATTATGTAGGTGCCAAAATTCCAGATTCCAAAGAAGATTAGACCATGAAAAAGGTAGGGCTCTTTTTTGGGACCTTTAATCCTATTCATATAGGTCATTTGGCCATTGCAAACCATTTGGTGGAGTTTTCCGATCTCGATGAGGTTTGGTTTGTAATCACTCCCCAAAGTCCATTTAAGACCAAGCAATCGCTTTTGGATGATAATCATCGGTATCAGATGGTTTATGAAGCTGTCAAAGACTACCCCAAGTTACAACCCAGTAAAATTGAATTTGATCTTCCGCAGCCCAATTATACCATCAATACTTTGGTGCATTTGGATGAAAAGTACGGAGGGAATCATCAATTTGCGCTGATCATGGGTGAGGATAACCTCAAGAGTTTCCATAAATGGAAAAACTATGAGACCATTTTAGACCTGTATTCCATTTATGTGTATCCAAGGATTTCAAACGGGGAAATTGAGCATCAGTTTAAAGGACATCCCAAAATCACTAAAGTGGATGCGCCCATTATGGAAATATCATCCACCTTTATCCGCAAAGCGCATAATGCAGGTAAAAATATCCGTCCTTTATTACCTTATTCGGTTTGGAAATATATGGATGAGATGAATTTTTACAGGTAGTCTTAAGGTTTAAATGTGACCAGACCTACCATGCTGTCCGCCGTTCCATAATACAAATACCATACATTTTTGAAAAACACCAATCCCTCCAAAAAGGTAGTTCCGTCTTTATATTGACCCGATTTTTCAAAAGGCAATTCTGGTTGAATGAATGGTTGAGTAGTTCTGTCCAATAGTTTCCACGGTTCTTTGGCATCAAAAAGCGCTTGTCCACCCGTATAAATTCTATTGCCCAATTCTTTTACTCCAATGTTTTGGGAATTTCCTGCATTGTACATTACAACAATGCCTTTATCGGTGAGCAGGGGTGGTGGGCCAGCTTCCACCAACCACGAATCAAAATAACCTGGTCTTGGGCTTAATACAGGGGCAAGTTTACCTTCGTAGGTTTCCACAGGGGTCCAATCGGTTAAATTGGTTGAAGAAGCCAACCAAACGTGTGGTACTCCATAATACATCCAATATTTGCCATTGATCTTGGCAGCAACCAACTTTCCATCTTTAAGTTCGGTAACTATTGCTCCTGATTTGGTTTCATTTTCATGGTACAGCCCATCCTTATAATTTCTAAAAACGGGGCCATACTTTTCCCAATGCACCAAATCTTTGGATGTAGCAACAGCCAACTTAGGCACTTTTCGGTTCCATTGTGTATAGGTTAGTACATAAAGACCATCTTCGGTCTCAACAATTCTTGGATCTTCAATACCCCCTGGCCATTCATTTTCTTTTTGATTGTCATTGTCCGAATAAAAAACAGGATTAGCCCATTTCTTATAAGTGGTGCCATTAGAAGTTGTTGCCATTCCTATTCGGGAACGGTGACCACCGATTTCCTTTTCACCTAATTTTTCTTCGGCACGGTACAAGACGTAAATGGAATCTTCCTTAACAATGGCTGCTGGATTAAAAGTGGCCATGGATTCCCAATGAACCACCTTTTCAGTTATTGGATCTTTAAAGGTAGATTCACCATCTTTTTGTAAAATGGGTTGCGCATTTTCTGCTCGAACAAAAGGACCCAACATCCATTCCTTTTCTTTAGTTTGAGCAAAAACAGCAGTACAAAAAAGTAAAAGAATCAGTGTATGAACGGTTTCTTTTCCCATCTGGCTTAAATTTTGTCCAAGGTGTCTGTGCCCAAATATTTATTGTCTTTGTTCACATACCAAGCACGTGTTTTCGGCATTTTAATTCCATTAATTTCCTCTATGCCTTCAAGCAGGATGTATTCACCATCATTCTTGCTTTCATCGTGGTAAAATTGGTAGACTTCCATGGCGTAGGTACTTGGATCAAAATAAAAATACCATTCATCAGTACCTACTTCAGCATCGTACGTGACATTCAAAACCAAATATTCTTTCCCTTTAAAAGTTTTCTTTTGCACTTTAGGATTCAATTGGGTGCCAGGGTCATTTAATTTCATCGGTAACCCATATAGATAAGTGTAATAATCCTTCATAAAGTTACCCCGCTCACAGGTCAATCGCATTTTCTCTTTATCCTCTTCCGAAAATTCAGCACTACCATTTAAGGTAATATCGCACCCATCATTGGTAATTTTAAAATGCGAAGTGTTTTCGGCTTGTTTTACAGTTAGATTAAAAACTTGCTTCGGAAAATCAACCTGAATGGTGCTCACTCGTTCGGGTCGTTCTGGAGTGGTCATGGTCACCTTAAAAGTGGTTTTAAGTCCTCCCCAGTTACCATTAGGGTCATGATAAGCAATTGCTTTTTCCAGAACCTGTTGGGCGGTTTCTTGTTGTGCCTGTAAACTTTGGAATTGAATAAAAACCAAGAAAAGTAAAAATGGAATCTGTTTTTTCATATCGGATGATTTACCGAAATGAAAGATACCATTTTTTATTTCTTTTCAATTTTAGCTGGTGTAACAGAGCTATCGTATTCTGCGAAGTATTGCTCCAAAAGATTCATCATGGCATTGATCAAATCCCTACTTTCCAACAACAAAGAGAAGTACAACGTAGTGTTCTTTGGACTTGATTCTTCGGTTCTGGTTCGGGAAATCTGGTGATCAATCTTTTGGGAAACCATATCATTCAGTTCCTGTTTTGAATTCAGAATGGTTCCTATTTTTTCAAAAGAACGTTTTTCAAAAGCCTGTTGGGTGGTATTGAATATTTCTTCCAGCTTTTGATCAATTTCTTTTAACTCTTTGATCTGGTTGTATTTGAGTTTTTTATGGTTGTTGTGAACATGATTGTAGCTCACTTTTCCAATATACTCAAGCGACTGGGACATATCTGTTAAGTGTCCCATAATATTAATGTAGAAATTACTGGCACCCACATGGGCTTCATCCAAATTCTTAATGAAGTAAAAAGTATCGTTACGCAGTCCATCAATCTCTGTGGAAAGTTTGGCACCTTGCTTTTTGTTTTTCTTCAAAAAGTCAAGATCATGCTTGGCAAGACCGTTAATAGAGTTGGTGTAGATTCGGTTGCTACGCTTTATTACATTGGCAATGTTGGTCGCACTTTCTTCAATCACTCCTTGGATGGAACTGCTTTCAGCTTTACGAAGACTATCTTCAGCCTTGATCTCTTTGGTCTTCCTATTGTGAGATAAGTAGTTTCTCAACAAGATGGCAGCTGCGGCA
This sequence comes from Flagellimonas zhangzhouensis, assembly GCF_900102925.1. Taxonomy (GTDB): domain Bacteria; phylum Bacteroidota; class Bacteroidia; order Flavobacteriales; family Flavobacteriaceae; genus Flagellimonas; species Flagellimonas zhangzhouensis. The sequence continues at coordinate 823,179 of NZ_FNKI01000001.1, forward strand.
ACCAACATAATGGTCAAAGCCACAAACTTTCCAATAAACAATAAATAGGCAATAATGGCTGCAGCAACAAATGCACTTAGTGCTGTAAAGAACCAACCTCCAATTACGTTGAGCACCCCAGCAACCCTGTACACAGCACTTTCAGCACCCCAAGCCCTATCGGCCAAAGAAGTACCCATGGCTACCATAAAGGTTACGTAGGTAGTGGATAAAGGTAATTTCATTGAGGTTGCGATAGAAATCAACACACTGGCCACCATTAAGTTTACCGAAGCACGAACCAAATCAAAAGCAGGTTGTTCTTGTACTTTACTTTTTGGAACATAAGTGTAAGGAATTACGAACCTCTTATCTATTTTCTTTTGAAGAGAGGGTGGGATTGTTTTTCCTAAGCTTTCTGCAGCGGCAATACTGAATTTTACAATTTGACGCGATAAATAGTTGGGTTGAAAACGCTCATCTCCTTCATCCTGTCTAGCTAAATCCACACTGGTTTTTACCACTCCTTTAGCTTTAGATGAAAACCAAAGTGTAATCACCATTACTGCACCAGAAAATAGTAGGAGCATGGTAGGAGTACGCACAGCAGCAGCCAGACCTTGCATATTAAAATCACCTGGTGCAATACCAGATGCTTGCCAATCTTGGTAGGATTGCAATGCAGCAATAGGAACTCCGATGAAGTTTACTAAATCGTTACCTGCAAAAGCCATGGCCAAGGCAAAAGTTCCAAAGCCGATTACCAACTTATAAATATTTACTCTACCTAAAGTGGCCATTAGGTAGGATATTAAAGTCCAAATAACCATGTTGGCCAACAGGAACAATTCGGGTTGAGCAGCGACAAAATCAGAAATGGCACCATCAAAAATGGCGGCACTTTTAAGTCCTTTTACCAAGATGAAATATACAATGGCTGTGATGGCCAATCCGCCAAAAATAGATTCTACCCACTTGGATTTGGATTTGAAATCGAATGAAATCAATATCCGTGATATGAATTGTACCAGTGCACCAATAGAAAATGCAATGACGACTGAAAGGAGTATTCCGAATATAATTTCAGCTGCTTTATCGGTATTGATATAAGTGGCTAAATCTGAGAAACCACCATTTAAGTCTGCAATCTTGATCAAAGAAATGGCTACAGAAGCTCCCAAAAGTTCAAATACAATGGATACCGTTGTTGATGTGGGCATTCCCAGTGTATTGAAAAAATCGAGCAGGAGTATGTCGGTGATCATTACCGCCATAAATATGAACATGATCTCTTCAAAAACGAATTCACCAGGATTAAAGATTCCTTTTCGAGCAACCTCCATCATTCCACTGGATGAAACTGCACCAAAGGCAATTCCAACACTGGCAACAATCATAATGGTTTTAAAGGATATGGCTTTAGACCCAATGGCCGAATTCAAAAAGTTGACTGCATCGTTACTTACCCCAACCACCAAATCGGTAATGGCCAAAATACCGAGGGCAGCAACCATGAAAATGTAGATATTATCACCCATTCTTTAATAAATATGGCAAAAATGCCACTATAAATTCGCAATGAGGTTAACATAATGTTACCAAATACGGTGCTAAAAATACCAATAAATGTGGCACAAATACCAAAGGTTTATCTTTTGATATATCTTCGCCACAAATCAATTCCAATGAACTGGGAACAATTACTTTCTTTAAGACGACAGGGAGATACCTCGAAGCGATTGCGAAAAGAGCAAAATGAGACCCGACTTGGGTTTGAGGTGGATTATGATCGCATCATCTTTTCCTCTGCCTTTAGAAGTTTGCAAGATAAGACCCAGGTGTTTCCAATGCCCATTAGTGTTGGCTCCCAAAAGAATTTTGTACACACACGATTAACGCATAGTTTGGAAGTATCTGTGGTTGGGCGAAGCCTTGGACGAAGTGCAGGACAACAAATTATTGCTAAATACCCTTTTTTAAGTGAAGTTCACGGCTATCATTTTAATGATTTCGGAGCCATCGTCGCTGCCGCTGCATTGGCACACGATATTGGAAACCCACCCTTTGGACACAGTGGTGAAAAAGCCATCGGCAACTATTTTAAACAGGGGAGCGGTTTTAAATACAAGGAGCAACTTACAGCAGAAGAGTTTCAAGATTTGATTGATTTTGAAGGAAACGCAAATGGTTTTAAACTTTTAACGGAATCTAGGGCAGGTGTTCCTGGCGGATTGCGATTAAGTTATGCCACTTTGGGCGCTTTTATGAAATATCCTAAAGGATCCTTGCCCAAAAAACCATCCAAAAACATTGCCGATAAGAAGTTTGGTTTTTTTCAATCGGAGAAGGAGTTCTTTTTGGAAGTTGCCAATGAAATAGGGCTGTTGCCCAATCCAAGTCACCCTAAAACAGGATTTTTACGGCATCCACTTACCTATTTGGTGGAAGCGGCTGATGATATCTGCTACACCATCATTGATTTTGAAGATGGTATCAATTTGGGATTAATCCCCGAGGAATATGCGTTGGAATACTTGATCAATTTGGTAAAAGAAAACATCAATACTAAAAAGTATAATGCCATGACGAACTCCTCTGACCGATTGAGTTATTTGAGGGCATTGGCAATCAGTACCCTGATCAAAGATGCAGTTGAGGTTTTTGTGAAGAACGAAGAAAAAATCATGAACGGCACTTTTGATGCAGCCCTTTTGGACAAAGGAAAATATCAGGCTCAAGTAGAGGACATCATCAAACTAAGTGTCGAAAAAATTTACCAATCCCAAGATGTAGTTGACAAAGAATTGGCGGGTTACCGTATTATTTCGGATCTATTGGATATGTTTACTTCCTCTTTGGTCAACGCCAAAAACGGAAACGATACCAATTATGACCGTTTGTTGATTAAAAGTTTACCTGAAAACTATCGAAATTTTGACACCTCTGTATACCAAATATTGCTAGACACCAGTTGTTTTGTTGCTAGTTTATCGGATAGTGCCGCAGTACACATTCATGATAAATTAACTGGCAGAATGATTTAAAAGGAGTAGAGGAGACCAACTCCCAAAAGCTGTTTAAACTGGATGCGAGGTTCACCAGGATCAACAATCAAACCATCGTCATCTACTACTTCGTCAAATTTTATATCATCATCATAAATAAGATGGGTGCCAATATTGGCTGTGAGAAACTTGTTCACTTTCAAGTTGAAATTCATTTGCCAATCCACATCTATATTGCCAAAACTGCGCACGTAGTCGGTATAAAGACTTATTCGATGGTCTAAGATTACATTGGTGAGAATTTCATGTTCCCAAGTGTTGGTGATCAAAAAACCAAGTTCTACAAAGGTATTTTTCCCTCGATCGACCCCAAATGCACCTTGGTTAGACAATCTTTCATCGAAAACAAAAGTAGATTTTAAGGTAGCAGGCGATATGTACAAATTAAACTTATCGTTTGGAATATACGAGGTACCCATACCCAGAAAGAGATAACCAGGCGACATGAATTTGGAAATCGGGTTTTCACGGTCGGGATATTTATAACCGTTGGAAAACTGGGTATTGAAGTTCATTTTAACGGAATAGTACCATTTGGTAATGGTATCGTTCCTGAAACTTAAAGTAGTCGATAATCGCAATTGATCATCCGTTTTTCGAAGTTTTCTCCCTTCCTGTGCGTTTAATCCATATCGCATTTGTACTTCGTTGTCCCAACTCAGATATCGAAACTTATAGTTTCGCACAAATTTGAAGCTAGCTAACGCTGAAACGGAATTATCACCCCCTGCATTCCAGTTTACAAAAGCAACTTCATTGATGTTCAACCCAAACTCATTCACTTTTTTCCAAAACGATGTTGGCTTAAATCGTCGGTACCATCTGCTAACAGGTTTAACTCGATTAAGAACCGTGCGTGGATCGGTAAGCTTTGCACTTCGAACGGGATATTTAAGTTTAACCTCTTTTATGCGCACCACTTTAAATCCAGAATCGGTACTATCGGGTTCAAAAACTTTTAGACGGGTAATCTGCGCATTGACGGAAAAGGAAAGCGTAAGGAATAGGAATAGAAAAAAACTTATTCGCATTGGTCTGTGGTTGATTGTATAAAAGTTTTTAGGGTATCAAAATCTATACCAGCTATTTTATGTGTCTCATCTATGGTGCCTTGAGCAATAAACTCATCAGGAATACCAAAAATTTTAATTGGTTTGGTAAACCCTTCCTCATTGGCAAATTCCAGCACTGCCGAACCAAATCCACCCATCTTGCATCCATCTTCAATGGTTATGATTTGCTCGTACTGTCCAAAAATAGTTCGAAGCATATTTTTATCCAATGGTTTTACAAATCGCATATCGTAATGTCCGATGGATTCGTTTTGGTCCAAGGATGCGATAATTTCTCCAACTTCATTTCCAATATGCCCTACAGTCAAAACTGCGGTTGTAGATCCCTCTTTTAGGCAGATTCCCGTCCCAATTTCAATGGGTTGAAAATCTTGACGCCAGTTTAAATTGACACCACGACCACGAGGGTATCGGATCGCAATGGGATTATCCAGTCCAAGTTGGGCAGTGTGCATGATATTGCGCAATTCCATTTCGTTTATTGGGGCAAAAACAATCATGTTGGGGATACATCTCAAATAGGCCAGATCAAAAACGCCATGGTGTGTTGGTCCATCTTGACCCACTAGTCCCGCACGGTCTAAACAAAAGATCACGGGCAGGTTTTGTAAAGCCACATCATGAATTACCTGATCATAGGCACGCTGTAAAAAAGTGGAGTAGATATTACAAAATGGAATCAATCCCAGAGTGGCCATTCCAGCAGCAAGGGTAACGGCATGTTGTTCCGCAATGCCCACATCAAAAGCCCTGTCTGGTATTTGATCCATCATTAATTTAAGTGAACTCCCTGTTGGCATGGCTGGGGTAATGCCCACAATTTTTTCATTTTTTTGAGCCAATTCCACAAGGGTGTACCCAAAAACTTCTTGGTATTTTGGAGGTTCGTTGGTACTCGACTTTTTAAGACGTTCGCCAGTTTTTTTATCAAATTTTCCTGGTGCATGGTACACCACTTGGTCTTCTTCGGCTTTTTTTAAACCCTTACCTTTTTTGGTGATTACATGGAGTAATTTAGGACCTTGTATATGCTTCAAACGTTCTAATTCTGAAACCAAGACCATAACATCATGACCATCTATTGGGCCAGAATAATTTAGATTAAGGCATTCAAAGATATTTTCATCTTTGGCAGTGCCTTTTTTAACATTGGTGAGGTATTTTTTGAGTGCTCCCACGCTAGGATCGATTCCAATGGCATTATCGTTAAGGATAATAAGTGCATTTGCATCGGTGACTCCCAAATGGTTGAGACCTTCAAATGCCATTCCACCGGCTATAGAGGCATCACCCACTACGGCGATATGCTGTCTATCTACATCTCCTTTCAATTTTGAGGCCATGGCCATTCCTAAAATCGCCGAAATGGCGGTTGAACTATGTCCTGTTCCAAAATCATCGTACTCGCTTTCACTTCTTTTGGGAAAACCACTTATGCCACCCAATTGCCTATTGGTTTCGAAAATGTCTTTTCTTCCAGTTAAAATTTTGTGTCCGTAAGCTTGATGCCCCACATCCCAAATAAGTTTGTCGGTTGGGGTATTGAACACATAATGAAGGGCTATGGTAAGTTCCACAACACCTAAACTGGCGCCGAGGTGTCCTTCCTTGGTGGAGACAATATCAATTATAAAATCCCGTAGTTCTTGGGCAAGTTGTGGCAACTCAGCCAAGGTCAGTTTTTTGAGGTCTTTGGGGGAATCAATATGTACCAGTAGATTTTCCAAGAAATAAAAAAACAAAAGTATCGATTATCCCCATAATTATTTATGCTTAGCTTAGCGAATACATGAATTTTGAATTGAAATGGTAGAGAATCCTTTTGATGACACATATTTTATGAAGAAGGCCCTACAAGAGGCCGAGATTGCTTTTGAAAATGGTGAGGTGCCCGTTGGTGCCGTTATTGTAGCGAACAATAGAATTATTGGGAAGGCGCACAACCTTACAGAACGACTTCATGATGTTACTGCCCATGCCGAAATGCAGGCCATTACTGCAGCATCCAATTTTTTGGGTGGAAAGTATTTGCGGGGTTGTACTTTATATGTGACTTTGGAACCTTGCCAAATGTGTGCAGGGGCTTTGTATTGGAGCCAAATATCGAAGGTGGTGTATGGAGCTGCTGATTTGGAAAGGGGATTTAATGTAATGGGAGGTCACTTGCATCCGAAGACTGAAGTTGTGAATGGGATTTTGGAAAATGAATCTGCCGAAATGCTAAAGCGATTTTTTATCCAACGTAGAAATTTGAACTAAAAAAACCCCGGCTACTAGCCGAGGTTTAGATCAAATCAAAATAAAATATTTTTATCAGATTACCTGCACTTTGGCAGCAACCACTCCTTTTCTTCCGTCTTCTTCTACGTATTCTACTTTGTCGCCTTCGTTCAATTCCACTCCGTTCAATGCCGTAACATGAACAAAGATGTCTTTTCCTGTGTCGTCGTTAGTAATGAACCCGTAACCTTTGGATTCATTGAAAAATTTTACTGTACCAGTCATTAAAATAATATAAATATGTTAAAACACTAAAGTATACTATTTTATTGGCGGTCGTATAAAATGTGGATTAAATCTTTTGAAAATTATTGATTTTCAGGCTTTTTACGTTCATTTTCTTGCATTTTATCAATATTCTCTTTGGTTAACATGTAATCTTTCATGTTTTTACCCTTACTCTCTTTGTAAAGAAAGAGCGGCATCGCAATTAAAAACAACCCAATAGTGCCTCCGCCTATAAATTTTGGTGCCAAAGGATGGGCTTCTTCCAACGTAAAACCATAAATAATGGAACCAAGGGAGGCCAGTGTAATGAGAACAACGATGTATTTAATTTTGATTTTCATTGTGAATAATTGATCAATTTTCTGCGATAGGCTGTGAGCATTTTAGATTTGGAAATGAACCCTTCATATTTTCCGTTTCGGATTACGGGTAAGTTCCAAGCTCCACTATCCTGAAATTTTTTCATTACCGTTTTCATGTTGTCCGTTTCGTAAAAGATAACTTCAGGCGGTGCGTGCATCAAATTTTTAACAAACACAGTATCGTAGATTTCAGTGTCGAACATCATAGATCGTATGTCATCAAGAACTATTATGCCAATCAATTTTTTGTCATCATCCAGCACGGGAAATAAATTTCTTTTTGATTTTGATACAGATTGGTGCAACATTTCGCCTAAAGACATTTTTGGATGAACCACTCTAAAATTCTTTTCGATTACATCGTCCATTTCCATGAGGTTCAAGACCATTTGATCCTTATTGTGGGATAAAAGGGCTCCTATTTTGGCCAATTCTTTGGTGTAGATGGTATAATCCAAAGCGTTTTTGGTAATCAGATACGAAATGGCAGCGGTAATCATCAGGGGGACAAAAAGTTGATAACCTCCCGTGATTTCAGCAATAAGGAAGATGGCCGTTAATGGAGCGTGGATTACTCCAGCAATAAGGCCCGCCATTCCGATCAGTGTAAAATTACTTTCCGATACCGAAAACCCCAATCCTAAATGATTGATTACTTTGGCAACTACATTTCCCAAAGCACTACCCATAACCATAGTAGGGATAAATACTCCACCTGCCCCTCCAGCGCCAATGGTGGTGGTCATCGCAATGGCCTTAAAAATGGTTATGCCGAACAAAAGGGCTATGACCACCCAAATGTTATCGGTATAGTTATCGAAAGGGGTTGTGCCCAGTGCTTTTATATGATCACCATCCAAAAGGTTATTGATAAAGCCAAAACCTTCACCGTAGAGTGGGGGAATGGCATATAACATAATACCGATGGCTATACCGCCTACCAATAATTTGTATTTCGGACTTTTCAATTTTTTAAAAAGAGATAGAATTGAAAAATACATTTTGGTAAAGTAGATGGAAGCGAATCCTGTTCCTACGCCCAACAAAATGTAAAATGCCGTATCCTTCAATTGAAAACCTTCGGAAAGGGAAAAACTGAACAAAGTTTCGTTCCCCAGAAAGAAATAGGAGGTCAATACCCCAGCAATGGAAGCTAATAAAAGGGGCAACATAGACATCATGGTCAAATCCAAAGTGAACACTTCAACAGCAAAAATTATAGCGGCAATCGGGGATTGAAAAATCGAGGCAATGGCTCCCGCCGATGCACAAGCGACCAACAAGGTTCGTGTTTTAGCATCAATATGAAACAGTCTGCTCAAGTTGGAACTTACTGCGGAACCAGATTTTACCGCTGGGCCCAACAATCCTACAGAACCACCAAAACCAACTGTTAACGGTGCAGTGATCAATGGGGTGTAAATATCCTTTAGCTTAAGTAATCCCCGTTTTTTGGAAAGCGAAAAAATAATGGAGGATACCGCATGCTGTAGGGGTTCTTTGTGCACAAATTTCACATAGAGGTATACCAACGTAAGCCCAATGGTAGGCAAAATAAAATAGAGTTGATTCTCTGAGAATACGATTCCCTTTTTTAAAAGGGATTCAATAAAATAGGTGCTGTTCTTAACGGTTACGGCAACCAGTCCTGCCAAAAATCCCACTACCAGACTCATTACCTGAATAAAAGTCCTGTTGGAGATATTTCTATATCGCCATTTTAGAAAACGGGTTAGCAGTTTTTTTTGGTTTAAGGCCATCGGTGTCGCTGATGCACTTAAAAGTATTAAAAAATCCCGCTCGAAGGCGGGATGTATATGTTTAGAGGTCCAATTTTAAATGTAGCTCTTTCAATTGCTCATTGTCAATGTTTGCTGGAGCATCGATCATTACGTCTCTTCCACTATTGTTTTTTGGGAAAGCAATGAAATCGCGAATGGTTTCCTGTCCTCCCAAAATAGAAACCAATCTATCCAAACCAAATGCAATTCCACCGTGAGGAGGCGCACCATATTGGAAGGCATCCATTAAAAATCCAAACTGCGCTTTAGCTTCTTCTGGAGTAAAGCCCAAATGTTTGAACATTGTGGCTTGTGTTTCTTTATCATGGATACGGATAGAACCACCACCAATCTCATTACCATTCAATACCAAATCGTAGGCATTGGCCTTCACAGCACCTGGGTCAGAATCCAAAAGTTCCAATTGACCAGGTTTTGGTGAGGTAAATGGATGGTGCATGGCGTGGTAGTTGCCTGTTTCTTCATCCAATTCCAATAATGGGAAATCAATGACCCAAAGTGGGGCAAATTCATCTGATTTTCTAAGCCCTAAACGCGTCGCCAATTCCATACGCAAAGCACTTAATTGTGCTCTTGTTTGATTGATGGGCCCCGAAAGCACACAAATAAGGTCGCCAGCTTCGGCACCTGTTACTTCTGCCCATTTGGCCAAGTCATCTTGGTCGTAGAATTTGTCAACGGATGATTTAAAGGAACCATCTTCGTTACATTTTACATACACCATGCCTTTGGCACCAACTTGAGGTCGTTTAACCCAATCAATCAAGGCATCAATTTCTTTACGGGTGTAGGATGCAGCTCCAGGAACAGCTATGCCAACTACCAATTCCGCAGTGTTGAACACATTAAAATCTTTGTGTTGAGCTACTTCGTTCAATTCACCAAACTGCATTCCAAAACGGATGTCTGGTTTGTCGTTTCCGTACAAACGCATGGCATCATCAAAGGTCATTCTTGGGAATTCGTCCACTTCTACACCTTTAATTTCTTTTAAAAGATGCTTGGTCAACCCTTCAAAGGTGTTCAGGATATCCTCTTGTTCCACAAAGGCCATTTCGCAGTCAATCTGGGTAAACTCAGGTTGTCTGTCGGCTCTAAGGTCCTCATCCCTGAAACATTTCACAATCTGGAAATACTTATCCATACCACCGACCATCAATAACTGCTTAAAAGTTTGTGGGGATTGTGGAAGCGCATAAAACTGTCCCTCGTTCATACGGCTAGGCACCAAAAAGTCCCTTGCACCCTCAGGAGTGGATTTGATCAAATATGGAGTCTCAACATCAATAAAACCTTGGTCGGAAAGGTACTTGCGCACTTCCATGGACACTTTGTGTCTGAAGATGAGGTTATTTTTTACAGGATTTCTTCTGATATCCAGATAGCGGTATTTCATTCGAATATCTTCACCACCATCAGTTTCATCTTCGATAGTGAAGGGGGGAAGCTTGGATTCGTTCAAAATATTCAGCTCCTTCACCAATACTTCAATATCACCTGTTGGAATGTTAGGATTCTTGGAAGCACGTTCTATCACTTCTCCCTTAACTTGAATCACGGTTTCACGACCCAGCTCTCTTGCTTTTTCCATAAGCTCGTTGCTAGTACGTTCTTCGTCAAAAACCAATTGAACAATACCATAACGGTCACGAAGATCTACCCAAGCAACAAAACCTTTGTCTCTGAGTTTGTGAACCCATCCACTTAAAATTACTTCCGAACCAATATCCGATGCTCTTAGTGCACCACAAGTGTTACTTCTGTACATGATGTATTTAATGAGAGGGGCAAATTTAAGAGTAATCGGATTATTAATGGCCAGTAATTATCATTTTCTCTGCTTCATAATTATATACAACTAAAGATGGTCTTTTGAGAGTATAGTTTATGATGTTTAACTAACTTATAGTTAACCTAAAATTTACAAAAGGTGATGATTTTGATTCGTTTTGTCGAATATCTGACCGATAAAATGAGTTTAAAAGTGTTAAAATGAAAAATATAAAACATTGAAAAACAAATAATAAAAGATTTAATGTTAATTCAATGTAAACTAAATGTTATCTAAATGTGTGAACAATGTAAAATTTAAGTATCTTTGTTACGTTATCAGATAAGTATTAATGAATTAAATCCCAAATAAAATGAAGAAAGCAGTATTTTTTGTGGCGTTGATGTTTACAGCTTTTATATCTGCACAAGATGTAAAACCGACATATGAGAAAGAGGGAAAAATGGTAAAAGCTACCTATTATCACGATAACGGTGAAATTGCCCAAGTTGGGACAATGTTGGATGGTAAATTACACGGAACTTGGTTCATGTTTAATGACCAAGGTAAAAAAATTGCATCTGGACAGTATGAAAATGGTGCAAAAACAGGAAAATGGTTTTTCTGGAAAGAAGATGTATTGCGTGAAGTTGACTTTACCGATAACCGTATCGCGAATGTAAAAGACTGGAACCAAGGCGAAGTTGTCTCGGTAAACCAGTAGATTAAAATCAGTGTTTAAGAAAAAAGCCCCGGCCGTTAGGTCGGGGCTTTTTTTATACCGTCAACTGGATTTACTCCGTTATTGCTTCGGGAGTTGAATCTGCAGATTTCCAGCTTCTAATTCTAATTTTAAGCCTGTAGGTAATGTTGAACAATACAGGTACGATGATCAAGGTCAAGAAGGTGGCCACGATCAGACCGAAGATTACGGTCCAAGCCAAGGGCCCCCAGAAAATCACGTTATCACCTCCCATATAAATTTGGGCATCAAAATCTGAGAACAGGCCTACAAAGTTGATGTTCAAACCGATGGCCAATGGAATCAATCCTAAAACAGTTGTAATTGCTGTCAGCAATACAGGACGCAAACGAGCTTTACCCGCTTTAATGATTACATCGGTTACATCTTCATTGTTCAACAAGTCCTCATCAGAAATTCCGATTTCCACCTTTTTACGGTCAATCAAAATCTGGGCATAATCCAAAAGCACCACCCCATTGTTTACCACAATTCCCGCCAAGGAAATAATTCCCATCATGGTCATCATGATCACGAACGGCCAACCTGTAACGATCAATCCACCAAATACCCCGATAAAACTCAAGAATATGGCAATCATGATAATCGTCGGTTTGGAAATGCCCCCAAATTGGAAGATGAGTATCAACATGATCAAACCAAGACCTAAAAAGAATGCACTCATCAAGAACGCCATTTGTTTGTTTTGTTCCTCAATCTGACCTGTGTAGTCAATTTTCACACCTGGAGGAAGTCCTTTGAACTCCTGCATCTCATTCTGAATTTCAGTTACAATGGCTGCTGCATCGGTAAACCCAGGTTTTAAAGCTGAATAAACGGTCACCACACGCTTGGTATCTACGTGTTTAATCGCACTGAACGAAGAGGTGTTTCTTTGGCTGGCCACTGTAGAAACAGGAATCTCTTTGATCTGTCCATTGGATGGATCTCTAAAAATGATGTTTTGATTGAAAAGGGCACTGGTGTTGTACCTCAAGTCTTGGTTAAAACGAACATTGATGTCGTAATCCTCGCCATCCTTTTTGTAAATACCTGCCTTATCACCAAAAATAGATCTACGTAACTGTTGACCTACCTGACCCACAGATACACCAAGCTCACCAGCTTTTGCTCTATCCACTTGCACTTGCATACCAGGTTTGCTCTTGTTCACATCCACTTTCAATTCTTCAATACCAGCAATATTTTTACTGTTTATGAAGTTGCGCATGCGCTCAGCGGTACTGATCAAGGTGTCATAGTTCTGCCCTTCAATTTCAATATTGATAGGATATCCTGCTGGTGGACCAACTGCATCTTTCTCCACAGAAATGGTAACCCCAGGATAAACACCAGTTAAGGTATCTTGAATTTGTTGACGAAGTTCTTCGGTATCCAAGCCATCCCTATACTTGTATTCACGCATGGAAAGGGTGATTTTACCTCTATGTGGCATTTCTGCTGCAGAACCTCCTTCTGTAAATGGGTTTTCTGCTCCTTTTCCAACCTGGGAAACACTGGATTGTACTAAAAAATTATAGTCGCCCTTGTTGTACTTGCTTCTATCGGTTACACCATAAACCCGTTCCTCGATATTTTTGGTAATGGCATTGGTCTTTTCGATATCTGTTCCTTGAGGATACTCGATGTACACGTAAATCTCGTTCGGAGTGTTGTCTGGGAAGAACTCTACTTTGGTTCGTTGAGAATCTAAAGACCATCCAAAGAATGCAAATGCCAAAAGCAACAATACAAAAGTGAGCCCTGAATATAAGTACACATTTTTACCACGAAGTGCACTCTTGAGTTGCTTTTCATAGAAGTTCTCCAAGCGTACCAAACTTTTGGTTTGAAATGCTCTTGCCCAAGGTTTTAAAAAGTATTTGTATATCCAGAACATAATTCCGATAACAATCATCAATGTTCCAAGGCCTCGCATTTCACCTCCTACTATAAAGATGAATACACCCAGAACACCTAGGATTATGCTCAATCGGATCAATTGTTTTTTGGTCAATTCTTTGTCACCCACTTCCATAAATTGAGAAACCAACATGGAGTTCATAAAAATGGCCACGAACAAAGATGAACCAAGTACAACTGATAATGTGATTGGGAATAAAATCATGAAATTACCCATAATTCCAGGCCATGCCCCGAGCGGAACAAATGCCGCAACTGTGGTTGCCGTGGAAATGATAATAGGAACTGCAATTTCTCCAATCCCTTTTTTGGCAGCCTCTTTACGGGACATACCTTCTTTCTCCATGAGTCGGTACACGTTTTCTACAACCACAACCCCGTTATCCACCAACATCCCCAATCCCATAATCAAACCAAAAAGGATCATAGTGTTCAAGGTATAGCCAAGTGCATTTAGGATCATGAATGACATAAACATCGACATCGGGATCGCGAATCCAACGAACAAAGCATTTCTAAAGCCCAAGAAGAACATCAAAACGGTTACTACGAGAATAATACCAAAGATGATGTTGTTTACTAAGTCATCCACTTGGTTCAGTGTTCTACTCGAGGAGTCGTTCGCAATACTTACTTGAAGGTCTTTCGGAAAATAATTCTCTTTTGCTTCATCAACAATTCTGCGGATTTCATCTGCTGCTTCAATGGTGTTTTTTCCTGAGCGCTTTTTAATATCCAGCATCACAACAGGAGAACCATGCTCCCTTGCATAAGTGGTTTTGTCCTCTTCCTTAAAGGAAACAGTGGCAATATCTCTTAGATAGATGGCCCCGTTTTCAGATTTTACCACAAAATCTTGAAGTTCGGCAGGGTTTTCTATTTCACCCATAATACGGATGGTCCTTCTTTGACCACTGGTCACCAAGTTCCCTGCAGACATGGTCATGTTTCCATTCCCAATAGCTTGGATAACATCGTCAAAATTCACTCGAGATGCCATCATTTTGTACACATCTACAGCAACTTCAACTTCGCGTTCCTGAGCTCCTCTAATATCAACCTCCTTAATTTGCGGAAGGTCCTCTATTTCATCCTCCAGATATTCGGCAAATTCCTTTAAACGTTCCACAGGGTAATCTCCTGTAAGGTTTACGTTCATGATTGGGAACGATTCCGCCAAATTCAGGTCAAAAACATTGGGTTCTACCTTGGCACCATTAAAAACTGGCCAATCCTCACTGGCTTTTTCCGAATCTACTTCATCCTTTACCTTTTGTTTGGCATACTGTACGGAGATGTCTTCATCGAACTCCACAACCAACATGGAATAATCCTCTTGGGAAGTAGAAGTGATCTCAACCACATTACTCACGTTTTTAAGTACATCTTCCAATTGGTCCGTGACCAAACGCTCCATATCCTCGGCAGTGTTCCCTGGATAAATGGTACTCACATAAATTTTGGTCTCTTCCACCTCAGGAAAATCTTCCCTCGGCATAGCGAAATAGGCGGAAAGCCCTATGATCAAGAATATACCGATCATCACATAGATCACAGACGGATTGTCTATGGCCCAAGATGAAAGGCGGAATTCTTTACTTGCGTTCTTTTTAGCTTTTTCCATTTGGGTAGGTTAGTTTTTAGATGTTAAGGTTGAGTCCAAAATTTGAACAGCTTGTCCTTCTCTAATGCTACGGGCACCTTCAACAATTACTTTGCTCCCTGCAGAAATACCTTCAAGTACCTCTAGATAATCTCCTTGTGTGGTTCCAGGCTGGATAACCACTTTTTTGGCCACCATACTTCCATCTTTATCATCAATTACATAAATGAATTGCTCACCTTCCGCATTTTCAGAAACCACACTTTGCGGAATTAGAATGGCTTTTTCATTGGTGTAATCGTTGATTTTCACCTTGGCCGTTAAATTCGGTTTGATATGTTCATTGTTGTTCGGAACTGGAATTTCAGCCTTAAAGGAACGGTTACTTGGATTGATAAAGTTGCTGGTTTGACGCACTTTAGTAGTAATGGTCTCACCAAGAACAGGGAAATAGGCATTTACCAATTTACCAGGGGAAACCGTTGGCAAATGCGCCTCTGGCACCTCTACATCTATGTACATGTCGGACAGGTTCACAATTCTGAAAACCTCAGAACCTGGACCTGGGCTAACCACGGTACCTTGATCTTTGATCACATCGTCAATAATACCCGAAAATGGAGCGCGAATGGATGATCTTCCTACTTGACTTTCCAATTGCTTTACGGCACTGGTTTGCGCCTCGTAATTGGTTTTCGCCTGTAGGTATTGGATTTCTGAACCGATGTTTTGCTCCCACAATCTTTTTTGACGTTCGAAAGTTGTTTTGCTCAATTCAGCTTGGGTGCGCATTTGCGCCAATTGGCTGGAAAGTCCACCATCATCAATGGAAGCCAACAATTGTCCTTTAGCTACTTTTTGCCCTTTTTCCACATAAATGCGATAAAGCGTTCCCGACATTTCAGGATAGACCAAAACGTTTTGGTCAGTTTTTACATCGCCCTGTAATTCTAAAAAGTGCTGGAATTCTTGTGGTTGAACGGTAAGTACGGATACCAATGGTAACTTTGCGCTATTATCCAATTCGGCAATGGCATCGTCCAATTGCTTTACTTGGTCTTCCAATGTTTTTAGTTCTGTATTGAGGTCATTTCGCTTGGCACGAATGGCTTCTACATCTTTGCTGGCCAATACTTTTTCGATGGATTTGCTTCCAGAGCCTCCACAAGAAGCTAGTACTGCAGCTATTAGGGTTATATATATTGCTTTTTTCATGACGTAATGGTTTCTTCTTTGTTTATTGATTTAATATGTTTTCCAGTTCGGTTTTCTTTAGGATCACATCGACCATGGATTGTAAATATTCTTGTTGATTGGTATATAATTGGGTCTGTGCCTGTCTTAATTCAAAACTGGTGGCCAAACCTTCGGTATACTTTATTTCGTTTTTCTTTTCGATACGCTCGGCCAGTTCCAAATTTTCTTTGGATGTTCCGTATTGTTCTATGGCAAGGATGTAATCACTTTTTGCAGTCTCTAGCTGTAAACGAATCTGCGCCTGGGCTTCGGTAAATTGGGTTTTGGCTTTGTCCAAAGCAATTTTAGCGCGCTGGGTGGTAGCGCTTCTTCTTAAAGAACTAAAAATTGGAATGTTGAGGTCGACTCCTAAAATGGAGGAACCAAACCATTGCTGACCACTACTGAAAAAGTTGAATTCGTTGCTAAATGAATTTCCACCGTAGTTGACAAAAGCATTGAGCGTTGGCAAGGCGTAGCTCTTGGCCAATTTTAACTCTAACGCTCTTTGTTCGTTAAGGTTAACTGCCATTTTGTAATCCACGTTGTTCTCTATATTGAATTCGGAATCCAATAGTTGAAAATCAATTTGACTTTGAGTAAGGTCATCCAAATTTTCGGTCAATTCTGTGGGAGCGTCAATAGGTAAACCTAGAACCAAGTTCAACATCTGGAGCGTGATTTTCTCCATACGTTGCGCATTTTTTAGGTAATTCTGCATACTGGATAGCGTAATCTGCAATTGATCTACGCTTTCTTCATCTCCAAGTCCATTTTCATAAACTCGCTTGGTCTCATAAAGATTTTGCTCCAAGGTGTTCACGTTTCTTTCCGAAATACGAACACTTTCTTGGGCCAAAAGCACATTTCCATAAGCTTCCACTACCGATCTGCGAACGTCGAGTTCGGTTTTTTCCTTGCTGTTCGCACTGTAGGCCAAAAACGTTTTGGTGGCTTGTACCCCAACAATGTAAGATCCGTCAAATATTTGCTGGCGTAAAGTTGCGCTGGCAGACATGGATTGGGATTGCCCAAAGATCACTTCTTGGTATGTGCCTGGCTCACCACCAAAAAATTCAGCAGGAATTTGTGAAACGGGTTGTTTCAATTGGTTCTGATAGCTTACCGCCCCATTGATCTGTGGTAAACCCGATGCAATAGTCTCCCATTTTTGTTTTTGGGCGTCATCTAGGTCCCTTTCGGCATTTATCGCACTGTAATTATGCTCCAATGCATATGTAATGGCCTGATCCAAGCTAAAACTTGGAATGGTGTCCTGTGCCGAGACCAGAACAGGTAAAAGTAAGAGCAGGCTGATTAGTGTTTTTCGCATTTAATCTTGATTTGAATTGATGATTGAGTTAAGAATTTTTCTTCCTTTCGGAGTAACAATACCCCTGAGGTGATATTCTAAATAGTTGTCCATTAATTGGTGCTGGCTAAATTTTTCAGTAGGAAACAATTGGGTGTTCTTGATTGTCATTACCCCCGAAAAATAAATTCTGGAAACGAATTCAGGATTTAAATTGGCCCTATAAATTTCCATTTCCATCCCTCTTCTCACATTTTCTGAAACACATTTGTTGGTGCATTCAAATTGAATGGCCATTAGTGATTTGAAGATCTTGGGATAATATTTTTGCAATTGGTACAATGGGGATGATTTCTCGTCCTTCATATGCAGCATTACAAATTTCTTGATCTCGTATAACTCCTCAATAGGGTTTTTTTCCTCTGTGATGATATCACCAATACCACAGGTGATAAACTCTGACATGGTCATAGTGGTTTGTTCCACCAATTCCGTCTTGTTCTTAAAATGGGAGTAAATCGTTTTTTTTGAAATTCCCATTTCATTGGCCAGATCATCCATGGTAACGCTCTTAAAACCTAGGTTTAAGAACATTTCACTCGCTTTCTCTATTATTTTATCCTTCATAATGAAGGCGCAAATGTAGATGAGGAAACTTTAAAAACAAAAAAAGTTTCCATGGTTTTACAGTTTTTTAACAAAGCCGTAATTATTTATTTCAATTTTTGTTCCTGAACGGTAAGTTGCTGATTGGATTCTCTTGGGTTTTCACAGGAACAGCTACTGGGCCTAAATTCCAATAAAAGGGTCTTTTAAAGCGAATTAAGCGCTCTTTCAATGAAGTTTTACTGTTCTTTATCATGATTTTCGTTTTTGATGTTATCTACAAAATTTTTAAAAGCTTGTTCGCCTTCTTCTTGCCAAAATTGATCGTAATGCTTCCACTCATCAAAATCCCTTCGCCAAGGCGTACACTTTTTATTGTGTTGAATGCGTTTTTTGTGGTCGGATTTCCCTTTGCTTTTACCAC
This sequence comes from Flagellimonas zhangzhouensis, assembly GCF_900102925.1. Classification (GTDB taxonomy): domain Bacteria; phylum Bacteroidota; class Bacteroidia; order Flavobacteriales; family Flavobacteriaceae; genus Flagellimonas; species Flagellimonas zhangzhouensis. Next base: position 841,585 of record NZ_FNKI01000001.1, read on the forward strand.
TACCGCCACCAAAGCCAAATAAGAGTTTGGCCAAGACAAAGATGCCCAGGGCTTGCCAGTAGGTAACTGTTCCCAGACCAAAAACTTCAGGCATTATCCAGTTCCATAATCGCATTAATAGGTAATTAGCCAATAGGAAAACAATTATTCCTAAAATAACAAAGGCGATTATTTTAACCACCTTTTTAACGGTGTGCTCCACTTTTTTTTCCACAACTCTTTCGAATTCTTGTTTATGCTCCATAATTCAGTGCTTTTATATTTTCTAATTTTTTAGAGAGTTCCGACATGGCACGGTGTCGATGCGACATTAAAGTGCCAGCGGGAATTCCAGTTCGTTCCGATATTTGTTTATAGGTATACCCTTCAAAATCTATGGCGATAATAATATCACGATAGGAAGGTTTAAGGTTTTCCACAGCAGTTTTGAGTTCCGCTTCCATTTCTGGGGAATAGGCATTATCCGCATCACCGTAAAAGAACTCTGCAAACTCCTGCCACTGTTCGTCTATGTTTTCACTTGGGAGATTTTGTTCTTTTTTGCCCCGCATAATGTCTATGATGCGATTGCGAATGGCACTGTAAACATACCCACCTATATTAGTAATGGGAATGGCATCATCAGATCTAGAAAACATTCTCAAAGCAACATCCTGCACAATATCTTCGGCATCCCTTTCCGACGTATCCCGAATGCGCGACTGCACATAGTTTCGCAACGAGCCATATTCCTCGTTGAAAAATTGGGATAGGTTATTTCGGTTTTCCGTTTTGGCCGACATTTTTCTGGTGACTGGTTGTTGTCTTTATTAATAGAGACGAACGAATTGCAATCCATTGCACTTTTTTCGAAACTTTTTTCAAAATTTTTGGAAAAGGCTTCAATTTCCACCCTTAAAATTTGAAGTATTACCTCCGTCTGCTATTTCATTTCGATTTTTTGCATGTATTTTTGACTCCATGGCAGAATTCGATTTTATTAGTCAGTATAGGGACACATTTGTTACTTATTTAAAGGACAAAGTGCAATGGCAAGAGCCTGAAAATCTGTATGAACCTATTCGCTATATCTTGGATTTGGGTGGCAAGCGCATGCGCCCTGTTCTAACATTGATGACTGCCGATATGTACGGTGCTAAAGTGGAAGATGCATTGGATGCAGCTTTAGCTGTTGAAATGTTCCATAATTTTTCATTGGTCCACGATGATATTATGGATGATGCCCCATTACGTCGCGGAAAAATCACGGTGCATGAAAAATGGGATATAAACACAGGGATTCTTTCTGGGGATGCCATGTTGATTCTATCCTACCAATTTTTTGAAGAGTACCCCGCCGAATTGTATTTGGAACTCACCAAGTTGTTCAGTAAAACTGCTTTGGAAGTTTGCGAAGGGCAACAATACGATGTCGATTTTGAGACCCGTGACGATGTGACCATTCCCGAATACATTAAAATGATTGAGTATAAGACTTCGGTTTTGGTGGCCGCTGCTATGAAAATGGGTGCCTTGGTGGCTAACGCTCCACAAAAGGATGCCGATGCGATTTATGAGTTTGGTCGCAACTTGGGCATTGCATTTCAATTGCAAGACGATTATTTGGATGCTTTTGGAGATCCAAAAACGTTCGGAAAGCAAGTTGGGGGAGATATTATGGAAAACAAGAAAACTTACCTGTACCTAAAAGCTTTAGAAAAAGCAACGAAAGATGACCAAGATGGGTTGTTGCATTTGTATTCCATTAAACCAGCCGATGCAGATGCAAAAGTTGAAGCGGTAAAAACCATTTTCAAGGAAAGTGGTGCCGTCGACGAAACCAAACAAGCCATCGAGAATTATACCCAAAAGGCATTTGATGTTTTGGATACTTTGGATTTGCCAGCTCCCAAAAAGCAACTTTTACAGGCTTTTGGTGAAGCTTTGATGAATCGTACTGTTTAGAAGATTCGTTTAATAAGTGCTTTGATAAAGGGCAAGGGTTTCGGAGCTGTTACAATTTTGAATTCTTCCCATAAATTGGTCTCGTTCTCCAAGAATTTTAAAATCAATGAAGCTTTTCTTCGCTTGAACATCGACTCGAAAATTTCGTGCCCCAAATGATTGTTCTCGTATAAAATATCGAGTAAAAGCATGTCGTAAAATGTAAACCTACTTTTTTGATAGAATTGAGAAAGTGGCTTCCCAGTTTTTAAATACTCCACCAATTTAGGCACTTGCTGACTCGTATTGTAAAATGTATATCCTGTACTTGGCTTAGCCCATCCACCTGCTATACCAATGTGAAAAACTCGGTCCGTATTGTGTTGGTGAAACGGATAACAGGTCATGGGAATACTACCGAATTCTTTTTCTTCAATGGTGTATTTGGTATCTCCATAGTTCTCGGAAATGTATGTTTTAATCGCTTCCTCGTATTCGCTTTTTTCCAAAAGGTATTCAGAAAACAAAGTGTATTCCACCAAAGCTTCGTTTTCGGAAAATGGCAGTACATACATAAAGCGCGTATTGCCATTTTGAGGCACCGAGAAGTCCATGAAAGTGGCTTCTTTGGAATTAAATACCGATTGTTCGGTTTTAATAACCCATCCCACAAAGTGTTGTTGTAAAACAGGAAAATCCTTTTGTTTTAAAGGGATAGAGGCATCATATAAGCTGGAAAATACCGTTTGTCCAGTGAATTTTTGTGTAGAGGTGGTCACTAAAACCTCATTCTCTTGTTCATCAATGGTCAAAACTTCTTCTTGAACCCAAGTAATTTTCGGATATGCTTTTACCTTCGGTAAGTAATGTTTGTAGAAGTCAATACCACGAAGCATTTTGTAAGTATACGGGGCTATCGAAGTGGATTTTTGCAACTGCTCACCACCCACATAAATATGGCTCCAGGTTTTATGGACCAAATCATCAAACTGACCCTTGCCGTGTTCCCAAAAACACCAAGTACGATCATTCTTGGATTTGTCATCTTTGTCCAACACCAAAATAGATTTGGAAGCAAAGTAGTCATCCTTGCCCAAGGCATCGGCCAATAAAAGACCAGCAGCGCCAGCTCCTAAAATGATGTAATCGTACTTGGGCATATTTCAAAAAGTAAGAAGAGGATGGTTTCCTTAAAGAATGATTTTATTTTTTATTAAAATCCTTAATGCGTAAATCATCTTTCATTTCTTTTATCAACCGATTTTCTATTTCTTCAAATGGTTTGTTAGTTCTCAATTTATTTCCTGCATTAAAAAAATTAGTGAGGTCTTTAGGGTCTTTATTTGAAATATGTAAATAAAAATTATCAAATATATCTTGGAATTCCGCCCTTAAAACCTTTAAATCAGATAACATTGAATCTGAGAGAAAAGGTTGGTTAATACTATAGAACTGTATATAATCATTTATGTTTTGCATAATCTCAGCACCCTCTTCTTTCGTTCCAACATACCTAAATCGATTGAGCTCTTTTTTTATTGAATATGTTTTTCTGAGAAGCTCTCGGTAGATGTCTATTTTTTCTTTAAAAATACCACTGTATGCAGTTTTTTGTTTTTCTATTGACTTGTCTACCCTTCCTTTAATCCATAAATAAAAAATTAAATTACCAACTATCGTTAAAATTGCTGGTAGAATTATTTTTAGCATAAGAATTAGTCTTTTATTTTTAATAGAAAAGAGAAAGGTTTGTCAACAACTAAGATAACCAATCTTTGATCACCTTAAAAAACAGTATACCGTAACCCAAAGAATCCACGAATACCTTGGTTGGGTCCGTACACATAGCCAGGGTCAAAAGTAAGGGCATAAGGGTTGTTTGGCGTAGCAACGGCATTACCATTGCTGTCAAATGTAACTTCTTTGTCAAAGGGGTCATTGGCTCGTGCTATGATAAATGGATTTCCTCGATTTGGAGTCCAATCCAATAGGTTTTTTATTCCACCGTAGATTTCAATATTATTGAGCCCTTTATAGGTAAACTGGATGTTTTGAATGCTCCAAGTAGGCGAATATTCCTGTCTTGGGTCAAGCTCACCCAAAAGCGGTAAGCGCATGGGGCCGTACAAATTTCCTGTATAATCTGCAGTTAGGTTAAGGGAACGAAAGGTGTATGATAAATTCCACGTAGCAGTGATACTTTCGGTTAGAATTTGCTGTTGGGTCACTCCATTTTCTGTAGTGCTCACATCCTGCCAAGTAGCTCCAACCATAATCTTAAAGCTGCTTGGAAAAGCTACGTCCAAATTCGCACTAACCCCTTGCGAAATAGATCTTCCATCCAAATTATCATAAATGATTTGGTTAGGATTTGTGTCGTAATCGGGTAGAATCACGTTCGAAAATCGGGTATAAAACGCAGAAGCATCAATCCCAATAAAGGTGCCATTGGTGCTATAAATCTTCTTTAAATAATTGATGTTGACATTGACAGACCGTTCTGGCTTTAATTCTTCAGCAATAATCACTTCTCTAGATCCCGTAAGCGCGGCATGATCTTCGGTAAATAGATTCACTACTCTAAAACCAGTTCCTGCGTTCACTCGAAAAATGTCGTTGTCCGAGATTTTCCATTTGTAGGCTGCTCTAGGGGTAAGAATATTTCCGTGCCTTTGGTCGTAATCATATCGTAAACCAGCTAAAAAAGAATGTTTAGCAGCAAAAGTATATTCATCTTGGGCAAATAAACTTGGAATCCAAATATTATCGGCTTCTATGGTCGCAGGCGTATTGTCGTCGTAAAAATTATATCTAACCGCACTTCCGAAGAGCAAATCATGATTGCCAGCAGCCTTGTCCCAGGTCAGTTGAGCAAAACCGATACGTTGGTCTGCCAAATATTCCGTATCGCCATATACCGAATTCTGATTGTGATCATTATATGAAAATGATAACAAGAATTTTTCCTCAAACGGCAATTGATATTTTCCCAGTACCTCCCATCTTCGGGTATAAATGCTTTCACCATAGACTTCATCTCCACCTCTATATTCAGGGGTCCATTGCATTTCTCCACCCCAACGATCTTCGTAAAAAAAGCGTCCTGCTAAAGAGAGTACCCGATTTTCATTACGTTCAAAATCCCATTTTTGGAAAATGGAAATGCGATCTTGGAGTGTCAGATCCGTAAAATTATCACCATTATTGTCGATGGGATTGTCGTAATTAAAGTAGTTGACGCCTAATAATAGATCTGTTTTATTCCCAATTGAAATTTTACTGCCCACATCCAAGTTGTACTCGCCCCAGCCTGTGGCAAAGCCATCGGCAAAAAATTCAGGAGCACTCAAGGCATTTTTGGTGATGATGTTAATGAGTCCTCCTACAGCTTCACTCCCATAAAGTGAGGAAGCAGGACCTTTTACGATCTCAATTTGTTCAATTAATGAGTTTGGGATACCTGTCAATCCATAAACAGTGCCTAAACCACTCACAATTGGCATACCATCAATTAAAACAAGGGTGTAGGGGCCCTCTAATCCATTAATATGGATGTCGCCCGTATTGCACACATTGCAATTGATCTGCGGACGCACGCCATTTACGTTCTGAAGCGCATCAAAAACACTGGCGGTAGGGTTCTTCTTTAAAAAAGTGGGAGAGTAGACCTCCACGGGTACTGGACTTTCCAATCGACTCACTGGTTTTAAGGTGCCCGTAACCACCGTTTCATCCAAACTTTGAGCTGAGGGTTCTAATTGAATGTTGATGCTCTTTTCTTCCGAAGCTTCAAAATTGATTTTAGTTTGGTAGGGAAGATAGCCGAGAGAAGTCACTAGCAATACATAATCTCCTGCTTCAATGTTTTCCAATCGAAATAATCCATCAATATCTGTAGCTGCTCCGACTTCTGTTCCTTTCAGCAATACGTTTGCCAAGGGTAAAGGCGATCCATTGTCGGTAACCTTTCCACTTAAGGATGCCATTTGGCCAAAACAACAACTGCTAACCAAAGCTATCCACAAGAGAGCGAGATGTCTACAAATTGATTTCAATTGGTATAAAATTAAATTTAGACAAAACTAAAAATAGATTTTGTTAAATAAAAATGTATTTTTGAAAAAATATTTTTTGATGACCCGATCAGAGGAGAATTATTTAAAGACCATTTTTCATTTAGGGGGAGGTGATTCCAAGTCCATCACCACCAATGCCATTGCCGAGCAGATGGAAACCAAACCATCTTCGGTGACCGATATGGCGAAGAAATTAGCGGAAAAAGGACTCGTGAATTATGTGAAGTACCAAGGAGTGTCCCTAACCAATTCTGGAGTAAAGACTGCTTTGTCCATAATTCGAAAGCATCGTTTGTGGGAAGTTTTTTTGGTAGAAAAATTGGATTTTTCTTGGGATGAGGTGCATGAAGTGGCCGAACAATTGGAGCATATTAAAAGTGAAAAGCTCATTGACAAGATTGATGAACTCCTCAATTTTCCCAAATACGATCCCCACGGTGACCCTATTCCGACCAAAGATGGAAAGTTTCAGGAGCGAGACAAGAAATTGCTCAGTGAAATGGCGATTAATGCTACTGGAGTTTGTGTTGGGGTCAAAGATTCTTCGGTACCCTTTCTTAAGTTTTTGGACAAAAACAAGATTGCACTCGGGAACAGTATCAAAGTATTGGATAAAGAAGATTTTGACAACTCTCTACGTATTCAGCTGGAGGGGAAAGAAATACGAATATCACATCAAATAGCGTCTAACCTTTATGTAAAAAAGAACGACTGATGGAACAAGTAATACATTATTTTCAAGAGATTGACCCTGTTTTGGCTGCATTGTATGCCACACTTTTCACTTGGGGGTTAACCGCGGCAGGAGCTGCATTGGTTTTCTTTTTCAAGGGGATGAACCGTGCCCTTTTGGATGGCATGCTCGGATTCACTGGCGGTGTTATGGTCGCGGCAAGTTTTTGGAGCTTGTTGTCTCCAGGTATTGAAATGAGTCCAGGCGAGGGTTTCGTAAAAGTGATTCCAGCTGCCGTAGGATTTTTGCTGGGTGCAGCCTTTATTTTTGGATTGGATAAGATCCTACCTCACTTGCATATCAATTTTAAAATGAGTGAGGCTGAGGGGGTAAAAACGCCTTGGCATAGAACTACTTTGCTCACTTTGGCCATTACCTTGCACAACATACCTGAGGGGTTGGCTGTCGGGGTGCTTTTTGGTGGGGTGGCAGCTGGTTTTGAGGGAGCTTCCATCGGAGGAGCAGTTGCTTTGGCCTTGGGAATTGGGCTTCAGAATTTCCCAGAGGGATTTGCTGTGGCCATGCCATTGCGAAGACAAGGGTTGAGTAGAACCAAAAGTTTTATGTATGGTCAGGCTTCGGCATTGGTAGAACCTATTGCAGGGGTATTAGGTGCTTGGGCCGTTCTTACCTTTGAGCCTATTTTGCCTTACGCACTTTCTTTTGCCGCAGGTGCCATGATCTTTGTAGTGGTGGAAGAAGTAATTCCAGAAACGCAACAAGACAAATACACCGATATCGCCACAATGGGTTTTATCGGTGGATTTATCATTATGATGACCTTGGATGTAGGTTTGGGTTAGCAGAACTATCCCCCAATCAAATCAAAGACACCCTTGGTTAAAAATTTGTCGCTCTCGGTGAGTTCAGATGAATTTATTTCAGTGAATCCACCATAAGTGCTTCCTTGTTTTACGGCTACTCGTTCAAAAGTGTAACCACCATCTTTTTGGTCAATTAATTTGAGCACATAATAACCGCCCTCAGATTCAATTACCGCTTCTTCGGGCAGGGACAATGTTTTGATCGTATCCGTCATGATCATGGCATCAACAAACATGCCTGGAAGAAAATTACTGGCTTTTTCATCTTCGTGCTCCAAATGTCCATGAACTTTTATGGTGCGTTGCGAATTGTCGATTGAAGTGCCCACTAAGTGAACCTCGGCATTAAATGTTTCCTCGGAAGCCTCGGGAATTTTGAATTCGATTTTTTGTCCTTTTTTCACTTTTAAAATGTCCTTTTCAAAAACAGTCAATTCCAAATGCACATGCTCATTATCCACTATTTCCAATATTTCGGTGGCAGGTGAAACGTAGCTTCCTTTGGCTACATTCATTTTGGTGATGCTTCCTGCAATCGGAGCATAAATGGCCGCTTGTGACGAAATGTTGCCTTGTTCAACTTTGCTGGGTGAAATATTGAGCATTTGTAATTGCTCTTTCAACCCTTGGTAACGTGCCTTAGCGGTTTCATAATTGCTTTTGGCCTGAAGAAAATTCTTTTGCGACGCGATTTTTTCATCAAAAAGGGTCTGGTTTCTTTCAAACTCAGCTTTTAAATAATCCAGCTGGTTGAACACCTCCAAATAGTCCTGTTGCATTTGCACAAATTCTTGGTTTTCCAAAATCACCAATAGTTGTCCCTTTTTTACTTGATCCCCAATCAATAATGATGTTTGCTTAACAAAACCACCCATAAAAGCGGTTACACTGGCGCGGTTTTCTGGCGGAACATCAATCATTCCAGAGGTTTCCACCATTTTTGGAAAAGTTCTTCGTTCCATGGCACCGATCATAAGATCATTGGTGTCGAATTGATCTTGGGATACCACGATTCCTGTTGCCTCAGCTTGTTCTTCGGATGCAGATTCTTCGGTGTTTTTATTGCCACAGCCCATTATGAATAGGAATACAGCGGCGATGTGAAATATATTTTTCATTTTTTAAAATGTTATTGTCAAGTAATTAATGGCGATTACAGTTTGATTGTATTGGTTGAGGATATCCAGATAATTGACTTGGATATCGTAGGCGTTTTCCAAACTTTGGATGTATTGGAAAAAGTCAATTTCTCCGTTTTGAAAGTTGCCCGTGGCTGCTTTCAAAATTTGGTCGGAAAGTTGTCCACCCTCGTCTTCGTAATAAGAAAGTTCCTTGGTTTGTTGCTCCAGCTGACCCAACAAAGTTTTGTAGCGTTGGTTCACGGCCACCGTGATTTCGGTGTTCTGCATCTCTGTAATTTGAGTCTGAATCTTTGAAGATTTCACCTTGCTGCTATGTCCAAAGAACAAGATGGGAATGCGAACCCCTAATTGAATCCCGTACAAAGAAGTGCCCAATCCGCTGTTGGTGCCCTGAAAGTACTGCAAGTTAAGGTCGGGCAACAATCTGTTTTCTTCCAAGCTTTTTTGCGCATTGCTTAACTCTTGGCGATTGTCCAAAAATGAAGTCTCGGTTTCCAACATCCCTTGGGCATTTAAAACCATCAACTTTTCAGGTTTTTCATCTGCAATGAGCAACGAATCTTCACTTTGCACCAAACTCACAATTTGACCGTAGGTGGTTAACATCTGCTGTTGAATCTTGGAATAGGTGTTTGCAATCTGCCGTTGTTTGGCAGTGGCGGTCACTTTTTCCAAATAATTGGTCTCACCCAACTCAAAACGCCGTTGGGCGGCATGGGCAAAGGTGCTATAAATACTATCCAACGTTTTATAGAGCTTTGCTTTTTGATTCAACGTTTGGTACTCGTAATACGCATTGCTCAACGATTGGTACAATTGTTTCTTTCGAATCTCAAACGAGGATTTTTGCAGCTCATAATTTGATTTTTGAAGTCTGCTCTTTGCTCCATAAACTGTAGGAAACTCAAATTGTTGTTGAGCGCCAAACACCTTAAGGGGTTCCCCGTTCAATGCCAGGTTATTTTCATCGTATTGGTAATAAATGTCCGTTTTATCGAATTCAAAAGCAGTTCCTTTTAAGGTTTCCGCTTGGTCTACCAATAAAGATTCGGCTTGAATCCCTTTGTTGTTTTCCAAGGATAACGCCATTAGATCTTCAAGGTTCAATTGGGATTGTGAAAATCCTGAAGCTGAAATTAAAAGTATTATGATGGTCAGCGCATTCTTTTTCATTTTACGCTCTCTTCGTCTTTTTCTCATACCACGGAATTTAATGTTGTGGGAGTAAGCATATAATACGGGCAGTACCACCAAGGTAAGCATGGTTGCCGTTACCAATCCACCAATTACAACGGTGGCCAAAGGTCTTTGCACTTCCGCTCCTGCGTTGGTCGAAACTGCCATGGGCAAGAACCCTAATGCTGCTGCAGATGCGGTCAACAATACGGCTCGAAGCCTGTCTTTGGTTCCTTGTTTGATGAGGTCTTCCATGGAATCAAAATCTTTTCCTTTGAGTTCCTTAAAGTGTTCAATCAATACAATTCCGTTCAACACCGCAATCCCAAATAGTGCAATGAATCCAACTCCTGCTGAAATACTAAAAGGCATATCGCGTAACCAAAGTAAAAGCACACCTCCCACTGCCGATAATGGAATCGCGGAGAAAATAAGCAAAGCTTCTTTCACAGATCCAAATGCAAAATACAACATGATGAAAATGAGCAATAACGCAATGGGCACCGCAATCATCAAACGGGCCTTGGCATTTTGCAAGTTTTCAAACTGACCACCATAGGTGATGGTGTATCCAGGTGGCAAGGTGATGTTTTTGTCAATCAATAATTGAACATCATCCACTACGGATTGTAAATCGCGGTTCCTCACATTGATTCCCACCACAATTCTACGCTTGGTATCGTCCCTTGAGATTTTGGCAGCTCCTTTTTGATAAGTGATCTCGGCCAATTCGCTCATTGGGATTTTACCACCATTGGGAATATCCACATACAGATTTCTAAGGTTGGAAATATCTTGACGATTTGCTGCATCCAATCGCACCGCCATATCAAATTGTCGCTCTCCCTCAAAAACACTACCGACAATTTTACCAGCAAAGCCCATTGCGATCATTTCGTTCAGGTCAGCAATGTTGAGTCCATGACGCGCAATTTTAGCTCGGTTGAATGACACATTCATTTGCGGAAGTCCCTCAACTTTTTCTACAATAATATCGGATGCTCCCTCAACATTTTGAATCAGGCTTTTGATTTCATTCGCCTTTTTATTCAGGGTCTCGAGATTTTCTCCGAATATTTTGATGGCGATATCAGCACGTACCCCAGTGATCAACTCATTGAAACGCATTTCAATCGGCTGGGTAAATTCAACTTCAACCCCTGGAAGTACAGAAATGGCTTCTTTAAATTTATCGGCAAGCTCATCCTTGGTTTCTGCTGATACCCATTCGTCTTTAGGTTTTAAGGCAATGATCACATCGCTTTCCTCCATCGACATCGGGTCGGTAGGTACTTCGGCAGCACCAATACGGCTCACCACTTGTTTCACTTCTGGAAACTGATCCAATAAAATTTGTTCAATTTTGGTGGTGGTTTCTACCGTTTTGGCCAAAGAGGTTCCTGTTTTTAACACAGGTTGAATCACAAAATCTCCTTCATCCAGCGTAGGCACGAATTCACCTCCCATAGATGCGAACAGTAAAATGGCACCCACCAACATTGCTCCTGCGAGCGAAAGCACTAATTTTTTGCTTCTCATGGCCCATTCGATAACAGGCTCGTATTGTTTGTTGATCCAGTTGACCAAACGGGTCGAAATACTTTTTTCTGACTCTTTGGACGGCTTTAAAAACAAAGCCGATGCAACGGGCACATATGTAAAACAAAGTAAAATGGCTCCCAACAAGGCAAAACTGAATGTCAGTGCCATGGGTTTGAACATTTTACCCTCAACACCACTTAATGACAGAATTGGGATGAACACAATCAAGATAATCAACTGCCCGAAAACGGCAGAGTTCATCATTTTGGTTGCTCCCTTTAAAGTAATGTCATCCTTGATGGATTGTACCTCATTTTTACCCAAATTGGCAATTTCTGCTTTCTTTTGGGTGATTTGAAATGCGATATATTCCACAATAATTACCGCTCCGTCGATAATGATACCAAAATCGATGGCACCAAGACTCAACAAGTTGGCGTCTACCCCAAATATGTTCATTAGGGTCAATGCGAACAACAAGCAGAGTGGAATTACCGAGGCAACAACAAGTCCAGATCGCCAGTTGCCCAATAAAAGAACCACAACGAAGATTACGATCAAACAACCCAAAACTAAGTTTTCGGTTACGGTAAATGTTGTTCTTCCAATCAACTCACTTCGGTCCAAAAAGGGATTGATGTAAACACCTTCGGGTAAAGATTTTGAAATGGAGGCTACCCTTTCCTTAACGGCTTCAATTACGCGTTTGGAATCCGCGTCTTTGAGCATCATAATTTGACCGAGTACTTTTTCACCTTCACCATTCCCAGTGATAGCACCAAATCTAGGGGCGCTTCCAAATCCGACCTTTGCCACATCCTTTATATAAATAGGAATACTGTTACGAGTGGTGACTACAATGTCTTCAATGTCCTTAAGACTGCCGACCAAACCTTCTCCTCGGATAAAATAAGCTTGGTTTACTTTTTCAATATATCCACCACCTGAAATGCTGTTGTTCATTTCCAAAGCCGTAAAAACTTCTTTGGCGGTGATGTTAAAAGCATTCAATTTTTGGGTTTGAATGGCAACCTCATATTGTTTTAGGTGACCTCCCCAGGTATTTACTTCGACCACTCCTGGGATACCCGAAAGTTGACGCTTTACGATCCAATCCTGAATGGTTCGTAACTCAGTCGAGGAGTATTGGTCTTTATATTCGGGTTCTACATCCAAAATGTATTGGTAGATTTCACCCAATCCCGTAGTAATCGGGCCCATTTCAGGTGTCCCGAAACCTTCTGGAATTCGGCTGGATGCAGATTTAATTTTTTCGGCAATCAATTGTCTGGGCAGATACGTGCCCATATCGTCTTCGAAAACGATGGTGACCACAGACAAACCGAACTTTGAAACCGAACGGATTTCTTTTACGCCAGGCAAATTGGCCATTTCCAGCTCCACGGGATAGGTAACAAATTGTTCCATATCTTGAGTGGACAGGCTATTGGAAGTGGTCAGCACCTGAACTTGGTTATTGGTTACATCGGGAACGGCCCCGATAGGAATTTGTGATAGGGAATACAGCCCAACAAAGGCTATAAACGCTGTGAAAAGAAGAACAATAAACTTGTTCTTAATACTAAAGTTTATAATTTTTGAAAACATGATTCATAGAGAATGATAGCATTATTAAATAGAATAAGGCTTGCGAAAAAGTGTCCAGCGATGCTGAAATACTATGAATTATGCGTGTTTGGGTGGCTGAAAAGGGTCGTCTCCCCAGATGTGGGAGTAGGACATTTGATAATGAAAGTTTCCTTTGACCACCAAAGGTGTATCGGAACGTGTTTCAATAAAATTATCGGAGTCTAAAACGAACACTAGTGGTTGTGCACATGGAGATTGATGCTGAAAGGGCAATTTTTCATGCTCTTTTTGTTCCTCTTGGTGTTTTTCGCTGTGCGAAGCTTTGAGTTCACCGTAGTGTTTGGAAACAAAAACCATAAGATTATCCCCATATTCCTCACTGTGGAACTGGTAATGCTCAACAAACTGTCCAATTTCAACCAAATCCTTTAAATGAATGCTGGTCCCTTGGAGCAAAATGAGCAGGGATATCCCTATGATAACTATTTTATTCATCCTGACTTCGTAAAATTAAGAATAATGTGTTGTAGGATAAACAGTTGACCTTAATTTAGAATTATTCTCATTTCTTTCAGCACATTAGTCAATATTTAAAATGACGGCTTGATAGGGCATCAATTTTATGGATTTGTCAATATAATCCAAGCCAGAATAATTATTGATCAGTACGGTATGGTTGCCCCATTTTTTATCAAGAGTGATTTCAGATTTTTCTTCAGAAAAGTTTAACAATACCAGCACCAATTTGCCATCTAAATTTCTGGTGTAGGCATAAATTGTTGGATGTTCTGGTTCCACAAGTTCATAGGACCCATAGATCAAAATGGGATTTTGCTTGCGAAGCTCTGCCATCTTTTTGAAATGGTTGAGGACTGATTTGGGATTGGAATTTTCTTCATCCACATTAATATCTATATAATTTTCGTTCACAGGTAGCCAAGGAGTGCCTGATGTGAACCCCGCATTTTCTGTTTCGTTCCATTGCATAGGAGTTCGACCGTTGTCCCGCGAAGAAAAATTAAGTTTCTCCATAAAGAGTTCCATGTCCTCACCTTCCGAAAGTGCTTTTTGGTATCCATTAATGGCTGCTATATCTTGATATTGGGATATGGAATCAAAATCAATATTGGTCATCCCCAATTCATCCCCATAATAACAATAAGGTGTACCTCGCATACTCAGCATAAAAGTGTTCAAAAGTTTAGTAGATGCGCTTCTGAATTTTGGATCATCGTTGCCCCATCTGCTCACCATTCTGGCTTGATCATGATTGGCTAAAAAGATAGAAAGCCAACCCTCTTTAGCAAACTCTTGATCCCATTTCGTAAAAATTTCTTTCATGGTTGATAAATCATATCCCTCATATTTGGGAATATCGACCCCTTCAAAGGCATAGGCCATGTTCAGTTCCTTTCGGTCGGCATCCACTAAATTGTGGGCATCCTCAAAATTGCGTCCCGCTCCCTCGGCAACACTCATCACATCGTATTTGCTAAAAACCTCTTCATTCATTTCTTTTAAATAGGAGTGGAGCCCATCTTGCATGGCGTAATATTGAATAAAATCTTTTTCGAAACCATCTGGAAATTTAGGATAGGTGGTGTCTTTAGCAGCAAACTGAAAGGCATCCAAACGGAATCCATCCACACCCTTTTCGGCCCAAAATTTCATGATGTCGTACACTTCCTGTCGCACTTTTGGGTTGGACCAGTTCAAATCGGGTTGTTGCTTGGCGAAGTAATGCAAATAGAAAGCGTCAGTGATTGAATCATATTGCCAGGCATCTCCTTTGGCATCAAAAAGACTGTAACGGTAAGGAGGTTTGCCTTTTTCCGCAGGCCACCAATGATAATAATTGCGATAAGGATTGTCCCGAGAACTTCTAGATTGTTTAAACCATTCGTGTTCGTCGCTACTGTGGTTCACCACAATATCCATCACCAATTTAATATCCCTTTGATGCATACCCTCGAGCATGTTGTCAAAATCCTCCATGGTTCCGAATTCTGCCATGATGTCTCTGTAGTCACTCACATCATAACCATTGTCGGCATTCGGGGAGGTGTAAATTGGATTCAACCAAACAGCAGTAACCCCTAAACTTTTAATGTAATCCAACTTTTCAATGATGCCCTTTAGGTCACCAATACCATCCCCATCGGAATCTTTAAAACTTCGAGGATAGATTTGGTACACAATAGCTTCTTTCCACCAAGTGGCATTTTCAATTAAAGTATTGGCGGTTTGAGGTTGATTTTGTTTACACGAAGTGCCAACAAAAAAGGAAAGGCAAATAGCCAACCTTATCGTGGAACGTTTCATAATTTTTAATTTATGCGCTGATTCCCTTAAAGTTAACGATTTGCCTTTATATTTTTAGGCTTTGGACTATTTCTACTCCAAACTTATGGCAGAAACACCATTGTCTTCCAACAAAGCATTCACTTTAGGAAGCTCCTTGCTCAAAGTAGCTTCAAGTTTACCCATGTGAACATCCAATTCTTTGGTAAGCTCATCATAAACCACATAAGCAGCATCCGTTGGTTTGGCATCCCCATTTTCAATGCTTCGTTGCAAAGCATTCAATCTATTGTTTAATTTGATAGGGAAGTTCAATGGATCTTGCCCAGATTGGTTCTTGGTTTGATATAGATCATTCTCGATAACAGTCAAATTTGTCATGAATTCCTCAGAAAGTTTTTTGAATTTTCTGCTGGATACACCCTTGCCCAAACTATCCAATTGCTTGCGAATACTTCTAATTTGAATAACGGCTTCGTTGGCAATGGTTGCCTTGGCTGTGATTTTGGAAGCCAATTCAAATTGCTCTTGCAAATCTTCCGCTTTGATGCCTTTTAAGTTGGGATCCATTTCAATTTTGAAAGGATAACTCTTAATCACTTCTTCACCCACTTTCATTTGAACCGTATAGGTGCCAAGCGGTGCTTTAGGCCCAGAAGTAGCAGAAGCGCCCCAAATAATGATGCCATCAAAAGTCGTTGGACCAGGATATCTCAAATTCCAACTAAAGGTGTTGATGCCTTTGGCGGTGGTTGGTTTGGTGCTGCTGAAACGGCTATACCAAGATGAACCTCCAGTTGACTCATACTTTGGTTTGTTTCCACCAAAAGTATCAATCAACTTGTTGTTCGCATCGAAAATGGAAAAGGTTACCGTATCTACTTCTTCTTCCAAATAGTACTGGAAGTTGGCATTATAAATCCCTCTAATGGCATTGGTAGGCTTAAAGAGTACATTTTTATAGCTCAATAATTCCTCAGAGTATTCTCTTATCGGTTGAATGTCGTCCAAAATCCAAAAACCTCTACCGTGTGATCCCAAAACCACATCGTTGTCCTTGATCACCAAATCACGGATTGGAGTATCTGGTAAGTTCAATTGTAGAGATTGCCATTCTTCACCATCATTTATAGAAAAATAAACGCCGTGCTCCGTGGCCAAGAACAATAGCCCCTCTCTTTGGTGGTCTTCACGAATAGCTCTGGCGAAATGCCCTTTTTCAATTCCTGTGATGATTTTGGTCCAGGTTTTTCCGTAATCGTGTGTTTTGAAAACATAAGGCTCACGGTCGTCCACTTGGTATCGGTTGGCAGCCACATACAAAGTGCCTGGGTTGTGAATAGACTCTTCAATGATGCTTACTCTGGAGTATTTTGGTAAATCTTCTGGAGTGATGTCTTCCCAGTTAGCACCACCATCTCTTGTAATATGGATTTTTCCATCATCGGAACCTGCCCAAATCGTGTTTACATCATGGTTTGATGGCGCCAAAGCAAATACGGTTGCGTAAATCTCAGGTCCGTTCATATCCATGGTGATCACTCCACCCGTTTTACCCAACGTTTCTGGATCGGCATAGCTAAGGTCTGGACTAATTTTTTCCCAAGTTTGACCATCATTGGTCGTTTTCCAAACGTGCTGGGAACAAGTATACATGATGCTAGGGTCTTTTGGAGCAAACATGATGGGGAACGTCCATTGCCAACGCTCTGGCAAAGCACTTGCAGGTTCCCCTGAAAAGAATCTTGGGTATACTTGAATATCCCTTGTTTGTCCATTGCTACGGTCGTAACGGGTCAATAAGGCGCCTTGACTTCCTGCATAAAAAATATCGGGATTGGTTGGGCTTTGTGTGATCCATCCACTTTCTCCACCACCAACGGCATAATACCAACCGTGGTTTGGTCCTCTAGCTTGTTTAAAATCCCATCCATCACTTGGCATGGCCAAGGTAGAGTTGTCCTGTTGTGCACCAGCTACATGGTAAGGAACATCGCTGGTTGCCATTACGTGGTACACCTGTGTTGTGGTATAATCTTGTTCGGTCCAAGTTTCACCTCCGTTTAAACTAACCACACCGCCTCCATCATTGGAGCTGATCATTCTATCTGGATTGTTGGGGTCTATCCATAAATCGTGGTTGTCACCGTGTGGTGGGTTAATGGTCACATCAAAAGTTTTACCACCATCTGTTGATTTATAGAAGCCTACGTTAAGACCATATACTACATCTTTATCTTTTGGGTCTGCGACCAAACGGGAATAGTAAAATGCACGTTGTCTCAATTTACGTTCGTTGTTGGTCATTTCCCAAGTTTTTCCACCATCATCGGAACGGAAAACACCACCTTCATTGGCTTCTACAATGGCCCATACTCTGTTAGAATCTGCAGGAGAAACGGTTACACCAATTTTTCCTATGGGTCCTTCTGGCATTCCTGGATTTTCAGTAAGGTCGGTCCAAGTTTCACCACCATCGGTGGATTTCCATAATTTACTGTCAGGTCCGCCACCCCACATTTTCCAAGCTTTTCGGTAAACTTGCCAAGTGCTGGCATAAAGGACATTAGGGTTATTACGGTCTATAATCAAGTCGGCAGCACCAGCTTTATCGCTTACATAAAGCACTTTTTTCCATGTTTCGCCTCCATCTACGGATTTAAAAACACCTCGTTCCTCATTGTCGCCATATGGGTGACCAAGGGCCGCTACGTATACAATATTTTCATTGGTTGGGTCTACACGAACTCTTGCAATGGCTTGGGTTTCTTCCAAGCCCAAGTGTGTCCATGTTTTACCACCATCCGTGGTTTTGTATACCCCATCTCCTTGGGTAATACTTCCACGCAATTGGGTTTCTCCCATCCCGATATACACTACATCAGGGTTGGTTTCGGCTACGGCTACGGCACCTACAGAAGAACTGGTTACCTGGCCATCGGTAACAGGATTCCAAGTATTTCCACCATCAATGGTTTTCCAAAGACCACCGCCTGTGGCACCAAAATAATATTCGTTGGGTCTGGATGGACTTCCAGAACTTCCCAAAGAGCGGCCTCCACGTTCGGGACCGATATTTCTCCATTTGAAACCGCTGTAAAAACTGGTGTCAATGGTTGTGGGGGATGCATTTTGTGAATAGGTAAATAGTGTAAAAAGAAATAGGCAGAGTAGCGCCCAAGTCTTTGTTGAGGTAATTGGCATTCTCATGATGTCAAGGTTGGTTGAGTTAAGTTAGAATAATCCCCTAATTTACTCAATATTGATGAGAAAATTTAGCCAAAAAGTGTAAACCCTTGCATATTTTGAAGCGTTCTAAAGAATAGGTTGCGGTTTATTGAGAAAAATTCAAAGGGTAAGTTCTTCGAGAATCACTCCGTAATCGTGTTGAAGATCTTCGTGAAGCAATGGGATTTTCTTGCCAATGTATTCCAATTGCCTATTGTACAAATTTTTTAGGGTAATGTTTCTGTTGATGGATGGCTTGAAAGATTTCAACTTTTCACAGAAATAGAGGAGTAGTTCCACTTCGGTCGCTTTGTCTCCCGAATAACGAATGTACTTTTTGATGGTGCGCAGGATCTTGCGAACACTTTTTTTAATGTAGAAGTAACTGTTCACATTGATTTCGGAAAACATTTCATCCATCTCCTCTTTGACGGTCTCAATGTAGCCTTCCTCACTTTCCGATTCAAACAGCAAATAGGTGAGAAGTTCCTTGTTCTCTTTTTTGAAGCGCGCCAAACGAAGACACAGCTGCATCACTTCATCTTGCGATTTAAACTGAAGTTCTTTCTTGAGTTGTGCAACGGTGGCTGCTTTCATACTTTTTTATCTTAAATAAGATGCTCCATTTACATCGATTATGGTACCTGAAGAATAGGCTGCTTCGGCAGAAGCCAAAAACAAGATGGCGTGGGCCACTTCTTCGGGTTGGGCCATTCTTTTAAAGGGTGATTCTCGGAGCAAATTTTCTCGTTCGGCAGGGGTAAGGGTTACTTTGGCCATTTCGGTTTCGGTAAATCCTGGTGCAACAACCCCAACATAAATGTTATGTGGCGCCAATTTTTTGGCCAAGGATTGACTCATGGAATTCAAAGCAGCTTTGCTGGCGCCATAAGCGGGTTTTGTAGGTTCACCTCTAAAAGCGCCACGGGAGGATACACTTACGATATGTCCGCCACCCGTTTTCATCATGGCTTTTGCGCCCCAATAACACAAATTGGCTACGGCAAACAGATTGGTTTCAAAGGTTTTTTCCCAAGCGTGGGACCAATGGTCAAAATCAACTTGGTCTATTTCGTGAAAAATGGAAATCCCTGCATTGTTCACCAATACATCCAAACGTCCAAATTCGGCAACAAAATCGTTGATTAAAGCTTCTGTTTCTGACTTTTGGGAAATGTCCCTTTTAAAAAGTTGATGCCCGTTCCCAGGTAATTCTGCCAAGGTCTTTTGGGCAACTTCATCATTGTTTCGATAATTGAGGCCCACTTTCGCACCTTTTTTGGCAAAGGCCATCGCAGTTGCTTTTCCAATGCCTCGTGAAGCACCTGTTACGAGTACATATTTGTTGGTGAAATCCATTAGTGTTGGTTTTGTACAAAGGTCAACCTTAATTCACAATTCTAAAAATTAATCAAGGTGGGATTGATTTCTGAATAAGGTTGGCATGGTTGGTGGTTTGTTTAAAGATAACAACTTAATGCACAATATTATATGGAATATGGGGTTGTTGTATTAATTAGCTTCCTTTGTATTTAGATTTTTTGAGTGCAACTGGATATTCGAGAATTACTATGGGAATTAAAAAAAGACATGTTTTGTGGAACATTTTGATTGTTCTCACTGTTTTGGTTTGTGTTTTTGCCTTTGTGGAACACTATAAAAACTGGCACAAAATTGAAGAGGGAAACTTCAAGGTGTTTTCTGGTCTTTATTATCAAAAAATCCCATTAGCTGAATTGGATAGCGTGCTTTTGGTGGAAAAATTACCCGAAATGGAACGTTCGAGTGGTTTTTCATGGATGGAACGTGAAAAAGGCGTTTTTTTTGATTCCATTACGCAATCCAAAGTGTATGTGTTCGTGGACAATTTGTATCAACATAAGATAAAATTGGTCCACCACGATTCGTTACAATTGTACATCAACCTTCAAGATAGCATTCAGACCCAAGAATTATTTTCAGTTTTGCAGGCCGATTTGCTCCAGCGTGCAGAGCAGGCAAAAGTTGCCCAATAGTATGAAAAGATTAGTAGTTATCTGTTTGATGGTGTTTTCTACCAGTGTCTTTGCACAGCATACCTTATCCGTTAAGGTAAATAATGTGACATCTAACGAGGGAAAGGTAAATGTGGCGGTGTACAATTCTCACGAGGCATTTTTGTCATTTGATAAGGTAATGAAGACCCACGGTGTATCGGCACATAAAGGAACTGTTGACCTTACCATTACTGATTTGCCAGATGGCGAATATGCTTTGGCTGTTTTTCATGATGAAAATGATAATGGCAAACTGGATACCAATTGGTTGGGCATTCCCAAGGAAAAAGTAGCTTTCAGCAATGCCAAAATGAAGACTTTTGGCCCTCCCAAATACAAAGAATGTGCTTTTACCGTAAATTCGGACTACGAAATTCACATTGATTTTTAAACTGGTCTTGCACTATGGAAACAATATTTATGGCTCAATTTATGGGAGCTTTATATGGGCTTTTGTCGGTGATTTTTGGTGCTTTTGGTGCCCATGCCCTTAAAAAGAAATTGACCCCCGAACTGCTACAAAGTTTTGAGACAGGGGTCAAATATCAAATGTATCACGCGATTGTATTATTGGTTTTGGGCTTTAATCTTAGTTTCGATAAACCCTTGGATTCTGCGATAGTCAACTGCTTTATTTTTGGAACGCTATTGTTTTCGTTCAGTATTTATGCACTGTGTTTAGGTGCTGCAAAAGGAAACAAACCCCGTTTTTTAGGACCAGTGACTCCGATGGGTGGTCTACTTTTGGTCGTAGGTTGGGGCTTGTTGCTCTATTCCTTTATTGCCAATTTGATTTAAAGACGCAGATACAGATTCCCGTTGATGGTGTTCAGTTTTAACCTGTGTGCTGCACCGTCAAAGCTTCCCGTTACTTTTTGACCTACATAACGATCGGCTACCATGAGTTTCATGTTCTCATCAGCGTAAATGTTTCCATTCAAGGTTTCGGCTACCAAACTGGAATTTTTCATCACCAAATCAATTTCCCCATTGATGGTCTGTAGGTCCATATCGCCACTGTATTTGGCAATGTCAATATCCCCATTGATCAATTCAGCGGTAAAATCCCCTTCAATGATGTCAGAAGTTAAGTCACCATTAATGCTGCTTACTTTAAAAGTTGCTCCTTTGGGTACATAGAGCACATAATTGAACTCGTATGTGTCGCTGGTAAAATAGTATCCTTTTTTATCGGTGTGCGTTTTATCCCATTCTTTCTTAAAGGCTTTAAAAACCTCCTCAACATCCGAAGCAATACTCAATGAACTGCTGCTCTCATCAATATCCAACTCATATTTATCTAGATATTTCCCATCTTCAATGGTGATATCAGCTTTAAAATACACGGTGGATTTATCCCAGGTTTTCACTTGGATATTCTTGGCAAATTTCACATCCAAGTCGATGGATTGTCCTGAGTAGTTAAAGTTTTTTTCAATGATTTTCTGTGCACTTAGGGATAGGGTCGCCAATCCCACAATTGCGGTAAGGATGAATTTTTTCATGACTGTTCGTTTTTTGATTTTATATGATTGATATTATTTTTTTCTGAGGTACATGTTCCCGTTAGTGGATTTCATGGAGATTTTAACACCACCTCCATTGATGGAAGCATTGATGTTTCTGCCCAAAACCGATTTCATACCATCTTTTTCCTCAGCTTTAATGTCAAAATCAGTGTAGACATTGCCATTCCAAGTACTTAAGGTAATATTAGCAGGGGTACTGGATGGGAGGCTAACATCAACTGAGCCATTAGTAGAAT
Organism: Flagellimonas zhangzhouensis; assembly: GCF_900102925.1. Lineage (GTDB taxonomy): Bacteria > Bacteroidota > Bacteroidia > Flavobacteriales > Flavobacteriaceae > Flagellimonas > Flagellimonas zhangzhouensis. The sequence continues at coordinate 863,921 of NZ_FNKI01000001.1, forward strand.
ATAGTGAGATGGGTAAATCTTGCTTTACATTTCCAAAAACAATGTTCAATCCACCATTTAAAGAATTTGCCGTAATTGGACCATTTACATTGGTAATATTTATGCTGCCATTTAATTCGGAATTAGCTTCTATTTCTCCAGAAAAACCATCAATAGAAATGTCTCCGTTCCAAGTTGTTTTTACTGAAACGTTCTGATTTTTTGGTAGATAAATTTCGGCCTTATTGTTTTTATTTAAGTTGTGTACGATTAGATTGCTTCCATCTTGAACAACGGAAAACCCAACATTGGTGTTGTCTGTGCCTCCTTCGCCAACCAACTTTAATCCTTTGGCTTTTTCGGGAGTTTCAATTTTTTGGGCAGATTTAATTAATAGTTCATTTGAGCTATGTGATTTTACAACAATGTCTGAGGTTGAGTTGATTTTCACCCATTTGATACCATCCAAAGATTTGGTGTAATCGGATTGTGCTTGGGCAATTGTGCCTATGAAAAGGGCCATTAAAATGAATGTGAATTTTCTCATGATTTTCGGTTTTTGATATTAAGTTAAACTGGGCAATACGGCCTTGATTTGATCTTTGATAAAGGGTTGTGTATCCTCTTTATCCAACAATTTCTTCATAGGTTCGGCTGCTTTTTTCTCTTGAATTTGCACCAACGCTTGAATGACAGCGACCTGAATACTTGGGTTTTTCTCATTTTCCAGGGCTTCGATAAGGGTGTTTTTCACCGTTTCAGAAGAAGTGAATTTGGCCAATGCTTCAAAGGCGGTCATTCGAACATTGTCGTTTTCATCATACAGCAATCGGTTGGCCAATGCTTGAATGATGGCTTCATCAGGCCGTTCAAATTCTTCGATATAATTTACCCCTTGTATACGTTTACTAGCAGATTGATTTTCCATCAACGAGAGCATGGCAGTCTGTTTCATCTGATTGGTCTCATCTTGGAGTTGTGCAATGCTCGCATCCACTTTCCTTTGCTGAAAGAGACTTCCCATCTGGAATGAGGCAACCAATAAAGCAATGCTAGCTGCAATTTTCAATACATTTCCTGTCCAGTTGGATGATGATTTAGATTTCAATTGAACCACTTTGCGTTGATGCTGTTTTTCTTGTTCTAAGGCTGCCTCAAAATTCGCTTTTAGTTTATCCGAGGGCGTATGAACTTCTTTATCCATGACATTCAAAAATGCCTGCATCTCTTCCAATTCCTTTTGGCAATCCGCACAGTTTTCTACGTGCTTTTCGAATACTGATGCTTCCGACTTGCTCAGATTGCCATCCAGATAATCTGGTATTTGGTCAAAAACGTGTTGCTTTTCCATGGCTATATACTTTCTAAATAGATATTCTTTAATTTCTTTAAGATCCTGCACACTCTGGTTTTTACAGCTCCTGGGGTGCTTCCAAAAATTTCCGCTAGTTCATCGTATTTTATTTCCTTGTAGCGGTTCAAGATTACTAGCTCCCTGTCTTCTGGATCAAGTTGGCTCAAAGCATATTGAAGATGTGCATTGTTTTCGCTCACATCATTTTCTTCCTCAACAGCTTTGTATGCCAGCACCTCAATATCGTCATGGGATTTGTGGTTTCTTGTGTAATGTGTTTTAAGGTTGTTCCGTGCTATGGTGAACAGCCATGACAAGAAAGATCCATTATTGTATGAGTTCCGATACTTGATCAGCTTGTAAAAAACATCCTGTGTAAGATCTTCGGCCAACATTTGATCACCAGACATTTTGTATAAAAAATTATACACATGCTTGTGGTGTCGGTCAAAAAGTACCTTAAGCAAATCCAAGTTACCCTCGGATACTTTTTGCATGATCATTTCATCTGAAAGCGTTTCCAAATGCAGCTTTTTAGTTGGCGTTTAACTTATATAGTCAGGAAATTAAGAAAGGTTACAGAAAGGGGAAGAAAAAAATTATAGATAGATGGAAAATAGAGCGTCAGTTCGATTTTTTTCAAGGAAAAAGTATCGAGAACAGGAATTTACGTCATTATTTATCGATACAATCTTTCTTCGTTTTGTATTCAAAAAGAGCACTCAAATTGACGAAAAGATACTTAAATGTCACCTCGAGCGCAGTCGAGAGGTCGGTAAAACTGAATCAAGGTCTCGACTCCGCTCGGCCTGACATGTTTTAATTAGATTGTTTTAACTACAGCCGCAGTTGTCACTTCCGCATGAATGGGAATTGCCTTTTCCTTTGCTGAAAAGAGATTTTGGAAGCAAGAATTTCCACACCAAATAGCCTGCTGCGAGCAATAAAGTTCCGTATGCCAAAAGTTGTTGAATCATGCTGGAATTAGATAAGGATTTGGTAGGCTATTAAAGCTATAATATACGCAAAAACGCTCATAAAGCCCAATTGGATCATAGGCCATTTCCATGAGTTGGTCTCCCGTTTTACAATAGCTAGGGTACTCATACATTGCATGGCGAAAGCATAAAACAACATCAAAGAAATTCCAGAGGCCAAATTGAACAAGGGTTGACCGTTTTCATCCAATTCAGCAGCCATTCGATTTTTGATGGTTTCTTCTTCATCGCTACCCACACTATAAATAGTGGCTAACGTGCCCACGAACACTTCACGGGCGGCAAAAGAGGTCAATACCGCGATTCCAATTTTCCAATCGTACCCCAAAGGTTTTACAATGGGTTCAAAAGCTTTTCCAGCTTGCCCAATATAGGAGTGCTCCAATTTGTAGCTGGCAATTTCTTGTGCAACGGCTCTTTCAGAAAGTTCTTCAGACAGAACTTGAATAGAATCTTGAATTGCGGTCGGAGACATTCCTTCAGCCTGAGCTTCTGCTTGATATGCTGCGATATTATTCTGGATATAGTTTTTACTGTAAGTGCTCAATCCTTCATTTTCAATGCGTTCCGTTACGATTTGATCAGCATCCTTAAAATCATCGGAATACCCATTGGAACCCAAAAACCATAATACAATGGAAATGGCCAAGATGATTTTTCCTGCACCAAGTACAAAGCTTTTGGTTTTTTCAATTACAGTGTACCCAACATTTTTTAATAAAGGCAAACGATAGGTTGGCATTTCAATCATGAATACCGATCTGCTTTTTATTTTCAAAATCTTGTTCAATACCATGGCCGACAATAAGGCCATTCCGAATCCAATGAGATAAAGCAGCATCAATGTTAAGGCCTGATAGCTAAGTCCTAGAAAATTACCTTCTGGAATAACGAGTGCAATCAATATCAAATAAACAGGCAATCTTGCCGAACAGGTTGTGAAAGGCGTCACCAAAATGGTGATGAGTCTTTCTTTCCAGTTTTCAATGGTACGGGTGGCCATAATAGCTGGAATGGCACAGGCGTTACCAGAAATTAAAGGGACTACACTTTTACCGCTCAAACCGAAAGGACGCATTACGCGGTCCATTAAAAAGACCACACGGCTCATGTATCCTGATTCTTCCAACAGGGAGATAAAAAGGAACAAAAAGGCGATTTGGGGAATGAAAATCACGATTCCTCCAATACCTGCTACGATACCTTCAGCCAATAAATCGGTGAAAATGCCAGGAGGCAGGGTGTTTTTGATCCATTCAGCACCCAAAGCAAATTGCTCATCGATAAAATCCATGGGGTAACCACTCCAATCAAAAATAGCTTGGAAAATGGTAAGTAGAATTACAAAGAAAATGAGGTAACCAAAAACTTTGTGGGTCAGAATTTTGTCCATTGAGGCACGCAATCCTTTGGCGGCCATAAAATCGACCTTATAGGTCTCTTTTAGTATATTATTGATGAGTTGGTACCGAAGAACGGTCTCTTTATGCTGTAATTTTTTAAGCTCGTCCTTGGATTTGGTGGCAAAGTCTGTCGCATCTTGAATCCGTTTCTTTTCGATGGGCATAAAATTCACGTCTTGCGTAATCACCAACCAAAGTTTGTAAAGATCGTTCTGTGGGAAGGTCTTTTGTAAACGCTCAAAATATTCAGGGGAAATTCTGTTGGGATCCAAAATGGGTTTGGAGGAAATGCTCTTGTAATCGGCAATAAGTTCCTTGATACGATCGATCCCAGTATTTTTTCGGGTACTGACCAAGGCAATTTTGGTGTCCAACTTCTTTTCCATGGCTTCGATGTCCAAGGAAATACCTTTTCGGGACATTCTATCTGCCATATTGATGACCAAAATGGTCGGAATCTTAAGGTCTTTTATTTGGGTAAAGAGAAGCAGGTTCCTTTTTAGGTTTTCCACATCACTGATCACCACGGCAACATCTGGATAATCCTTGTCATTTTTGTTGAGCAACAATTCCACTACCAAACTTTCGTCCAAAGAGGTGGTGTTGAGGCTATAGGTTCCAGGTAGATCCAAAATATGGGCCTTTACACCTCGGGGTAGCTTACAAATGCCCTCTTTTTTCTCTACGGTGATGCCAGGATAATTTCCAACTTTTTGTTTTAGTCCTGTGAGTTGGTTAAAAACGGAGGTTTTCCCTGTGTTGGGGTTGCCAATTAGGGCTACATTGATATTCTTGCTCATTTGGACTTGGTTTCTTCTACTATATCCAGCTCGATGAGTTCGGCCAAAGACCTTCTTATTGCTAAATGGCTTCCACTAAGATTAATGTAGATAGGGTCGTTTAAAGGAGCTACTTGCACCAATTCAACACTGTTGCCTGGAAGGCAACCGAGTTCCAATAATTTTATGGGGAGGGTGTTTTCGGTGAAATCCTTTATGATTCCCTTTTGTCCATGACGTAAATCTGCAACGGTAGCCACTCTTCTTATTTAGAATAAATTTAATTAAGGCAAATGTAAGTAAAAATGGGAAACTAGACGATGATTTTGCATATAAAGCTAGAGCAATTACTCATTGTAACTGGCTTCAAGTATTTTAATGTCGTCCAAAAGTTTGGCTATTTCTTCCCGATTGGTGCCATCATAAAAACCGCGAATCCTTTTTTCTTTGTCCACGAGAATAAAATTTTCGGTGTGGATCATGTCATAGGGGCCACCATCACCATCATTCTTCACGGCCAAATAGGACTTTCTGGCAAGTTCGTAAATCTGTTTTTTATCACCCGTAACCAAGTTCCATTTGCTGTCTACTACCCCTTTTTCAATCGCATATCTTTTTAATTGTTCCACCGTGTCAATTACTGGGGTAACGGAATGGGAAAGCAACATGATATCTGGGTCCTCCAAAACTTCATTTTGAATTTCGGCCATGTTCTTCGTCATTATCGGGCAAATAGTAGGGCATGTGGTGAAGAAAAAATCCGCCACATAAATTTTGTCCTTGTAATTGGCCTGGGTAACAGTATCACCATTCTGGTTCACTAGGGCAAAGTCTGAAATCTTATGGTATTTTTTGGTGTAGTGTAGGGTGCTATCCACCAAAGTCGGGTCAACCATGTTGGGCTGATACACAGGAAGCATTTTTTTGGGCTGTAATGCATCATAAAATAGGTACATGATCACCACTGATAGGATGAGCATCACTATTCCGAACATTTTGTATTTGGCAAAAAACGAACGCATGAATGCAAAATTACGGCCCATACGGCTAATCTTCAAGATCTAAGACAGGTTTTGTTATTAAATCTTTCTTAAATGCGAAGGCTATCAAATTCAAGGTTTTTTTATCACTCCCTAAAAGTTTACTTTTGTGCGTTTTAACAAAAGACTACGGATGACTCCAATAGCAATAAAGGCCATACAATTCTTTCTAAGTTTATCCCTACTTATCGTGCTTCACGAGCTGGGACACTTTATTCCAGCCAAGATTTTTAAGACGAGGGTGGAGAAGTTTTATTTATTCTTTGATGTTAAATTTTCTTTGTTCAAAAAGAAAATAGGGGAGACCGTTTACGGAATTGGTTGGTTGCCTTTAGGGGGGTATGTGAAGATTTCGGGAATGATTGATGAAAGCATGGACACCGAACAAATGAAGGAGGAGCCTAAACCTTGGGAGTTTCGTAGTAAGCCAGCTTGGCAGCGTTTGATCATAATGCTGGGTGGTGTTACCGTGAATTTTGTGTTGGCTGTTATCATTTATATTGGAATGGCTTACTCGTATGGTGATCAGTATATTCCCATGAGCAGTTTAAAGGATGGAGTTTGGGTTATTGAAAAGTCTATAGGTGACGAAGTTGGAATTCAAACAGGGGATAAGATCATTTCTGTAGATGGGAACGAAGTGAAGACTTTCAGTAGTGCCATTATGGAATTGATCAATGGAAACAGCTTTACCATTGAAAGAGATGGTCAGCGCATAGAGAAGGAAATTCCTGTGGATTTTATTTCCACGCTTTTGGAAGATGAGGATAAAATGAGATTCCTGAGCTTCAGGGCTCCATTTATCGTAAACCAAGTCCCAGATACTTCACACAATAAAAATGCTGGATTTGAACCAAAGGATGAGTTTTTGGCCATCAATGGTTCAACGGCCGTTTATCGTGATCAAGTAATGTCTTTGCTTGATAGCAACAAGGGTAAGGATATTGATGTGTTGGTGAAACGCGAAAACGGAACCGAAGCTCATGTGACAGCTCAAGTGAACAGCAATGGTAAATTGGGATTGCAAACTGCACCTCTTACTATGGAAGAAATGCAGGAAAGGGGCATTTTCAGCATTGAGACCCAAAAGTATTCCTTTATGGAGGCCATTCCAGCAGGAATCAATAAAGGAGTTTCTACTTTATCGAGCTATGTAAAACAATTGAAGAAGATATTCAATCCAGAAACAGGAGCCTATAAAGGTGTTGGTGGTTTTGCTGCCATCGGTGGATTGTTCCCAGATACATGGAACTGGGCAGCCTTTTGGTCTACCACAGCATTTATCTCGATTATCTTAGCCTTTATGAACATTTTACCTATCCCTGCATTGGATGGTGGACATGTGGCCTTTTTGTTGTACGAAATGGTTACAGGACGCAAACCAAGCGATAAATTTTTGGAGTACGCGCAAATGATCGGCTTCTTTTTATTGATTGCTTTGTTGCTGTTTGCCAACGGTAATGATTTATATAAATGGCTTTTTAAATAGAAAAGCAATTTTTTTCTTTGTAGTGTAATAAAGAATCAATTATATTTGCACCCGCTTAAGGTAAAAAATTCCTCCTTAGCTCAGTTGGTTAGAGCATCTGACTGTTAATCAGAGGGTCCTTGGTTCGAGCCCAAGAGGGGGAGCTTAATTAGAAATCCAATACTAGAAATAGTGTTGGATTTTGTTGTTTTATGGGTTCTTTCAATGATTTTTCTATAATTGAAAAATTAAGTGAACTCTTCTTTCCTCTTAAAAAGGGTATACAAAAAGGTTGCTTCAAAAAATATAAAAGGTAGCAACCTTACCATTCCGAATTGTGTGCCAATTGTTTAATCAAAATCAATTGGTATGAATCAAAACAAATTATCAATTCGCTTTATTATAAATAAAGCAAGGAAGAACAAACAAGGAGAATGTCCCTTGTATTGTAGAATGACCTATGAACAAAACCGTAAACAATTTGCAACAGGTCATTTTATTAGGGACAAGGATTGGGATGCTAAGAAGCAACTTTCCAAAAATAACCTAATTAATTCCCAAATAAAGCTTACCGTTTCAAATATTCAAACAGCTTATTTGAAGTTAAGGTTGGAAAATGACTCCTTTAGTGTTAGTGATATATATGGTTACTATAATGGAGAAAATAATGGTAAATCGGTACCTGGCACATTGGAGTATTTTGCAGAATATTTGGACCAACTAAAGGGGTTGTGCGGGAGGGATATTTCTGAAAGCACTTATAGTAAATTCCAGTATGTATATAATCAGGTAGAGGAATTTATTCATTGGAAATTTTCTAAGAATGACATCACCTTAGATAACCTTAATCCCAAGTTTTTAGCCGATTTGGACCATTATTTAAAAGTTGAAAGGAATCAGGTTCAGGTAACAGTAAATAAAGCAATACAGCGTTTTAGAAAGCCAGTGAGGCTTGCTGTGCAAGAGGGTATTTTGAAAACGGACCCGTTCTATTCCTTTAAACCTAAAAGGGTGATAAATAATGTAGTGTTTCTTACTAATGAGGAGTTGATCAAATTGGAAGAATTTAAATTCGTTCAATCAAGGTTGGAATATGTGAAGGACTTGTTTGTATTCTCATGTTATACTGGGTTGCCTTATCAAGAAGTAATGTCGTTGGAAGAGAAGAACATTCAGACTTCATTTGATAATAATCTCTGGATTTCAATTCATAGAAAAAAGACCAATAGAAGTCTCTCAATTCCTCTGTTGCCTAAAGCAATTCAAATTATTGACCGATATAAATCCAATTCTACAAATGTGTTTTCAAAGATCAGTAATCAGAAAGTAAACTCCTATCTTAAAGAGATTGCTGAGATTGTCGGAATTGAAAAGCGAATCACCCATCATACAGCCCGCAAAACGTTTGCATCTACTGTTTTGCTATATAATAATGTGCCAATGGAAATAGTAAGTGAGTTATTAGGGCATTCAAGCATTAAAATCACCCAAGAATATTATGGCAAGATTGTTCAGAGGAGGGTAAGCGAGGAGATGAATAGAATATCTAAAATAATTATCTAAGTTGCTGATTTCCTTAAATCGCATAATATCATTTTTCTAAACTTGGAATCGGGTTTGTATCTATAGTTTTCTGATATTTATTGATATTTTAAATACTGTTTCAAAGATGACATCTACATTGTTTAAAGTTTACATCATGAAAATAAGCTTTGCTTTAATATTATTTTCATCAATGTCAGAATTCGTTTTAGGACAAGAAATAGTCAAAAATGAAGTTGACGAATTTACGGGAAGTAGAGTGATAGAATCTTCTTGGGAAAGCTTAACAAAAAATTCTAGTCTTTACTCTTATGTCCGATTTAGGAAAATTGACGATGAAGTTTTTTTAAACTTTAAGTTTATGATCGGGAATAAAGTTTTTTCGGTGGATAAAGGAGAAGTATTGTATTTAAAATTTGTAGACGACGAAATTGTTAAACTTTTTAATGCTGAATATCAACTATCCAATTTTGGAGATGGAGCTATTGGGATTGTAGGGAGTCAAATGCTTGGTGTTGAACTGATCTGTTTAATTGATAATACAATTCTTTTAAAATTAAAAGAAAAGAACTTAGATAAGATACGTGTTTATACCTCAAAGGGGTATGCTGAAACTAATATAAAATCAAAACAAGCATTAAAACTTAACGAACTTGCAAGACTGCTAAATTAATAAAGGCATTTTGAAAATGCATCTAGTCGTTTAATCCTAATTTAAAATATGCTCTTAGTTTTGATAAGTAGGAATATTCAACAACTTTTTGGAGATAAGCATGAAACAATGGACACAGCATCAAAAATGAAGATACATTGGGGTAAATGAAAATATTCGAATGATTAAACAATAACTGCTAATTATTTATTAAAACAATAAAAACCCATGAAGTCAACAATTATTGATATGCTCTATTGATTATTCTTATTCCCAGAAGAAATGGGACTCAAACGAGAGAACTTATGCGATGAGTGTGGCATTATCAGAAATGATGAATTTTGATAGCTGAGTGGTCTCAAATTTTGTTCTGCCATAATTGTTAGTAAAGATTAAACTATGTTACTAAATATGATTACAACGATAGGAGGAAAAGCCCGTTTAAGCACTGCAGTTATCTTGATTTTCACATTTTCAACCATGTGCTATTCCCAATTCAAGACGTTCAGTATTGAAAAGCCATTATTTCGTGGTGATTTTGAGGCATTAAAATTGGTACAGATTGATTTTAGTGAAAATTCCACTCTCCTACATTTTACTTTTACAAGTCCCTCTCCCTTAGAAAACTGCATTTACATCAGTAGGGATATTAAGTTAATAGAAATTGCGTCCAAGAAAACTTATCAACTTATCAATAGTTACAACATTCCCCTAGATAATAGTAATGAATTTGGGTGTTTAATGAAATTTGGAGAAAAGTTGAATTTTACTTTGGAATTTGAAAAGGTCAGGGAAGGATTTAATTACTTTGATGTGGTCGAAATGGAAGGGAATAAAAATGCATTTAATATTTATGGAGTACTTATTGACATTAACAAGACCACGGACACATACTTAAATTTGGATGATTTCCTGAATCAAACACCCCTAGTAAAGAAAAAGTACTTCTATAATGAGGGAGATATAGTTCAATTCCTTTCCGATTCTAGTGGTTTAATTATAGCCGCTCAAATTGTATTAGACAAGACCTATGGAAAATATTTCCAAGTTGATTTTTCCATAAAGAATCTTACAGGTCAAAGTATAGAAATAAATCCAGAAGATATTTATGTAGACTATATAGATGAATATGGAGAATTAGCCAAACAAACAAAGCCACTTAGCCATGAAGAGTACATGAAAAAAGTGAAACGACGTCAAAACTGGAATTCTTTAGCTCTAGGGTTTAGTGCAGGGCTTTCGGCATCCTCGGCGGGGTATTCAAGCTCAACTTCCTATGAAACAACCTATGATTATACAACTTACCCATATTCGACCACTTATAGTACTACCTATACTGCTAATTACAATGGAGCCGCTGCATATGAGGCTCAACAAAATGCCACAAACGTGCTTAATCAATTCCAAGGTGAACAATATGAAATTAAAAACACTTTAAACGAGGGATATTTAAAAAGACATACACTTTTTAACGAAACAGAATATTTAGGCTTCATCAATATACCTTTCTCCAGAAAAATAAAGGGATTAAATGTAGTTGTGCCTTTAAACGGTAAGAAATACACATTTGCTTTTTAAGAGAAAAGGACTATTACAAAGGGCTTGTATCTTCAAAAAATGGTTTTTCAAACAAAAAAAAGGAATAAGAGCCTAACGAATCGGTTTATTATATCCAGCTATAGAGAACGATTTGTGATTGAGTGCGATAAGAAATTAAACCATTAATCAGTCGAAAAGCTCGTTAGCCTTTACCTGAAGACAATCGACAATAGATTTTACCAAAGAAACAGAAGTGTTGATTACTCCTCGTTCAATTCTGCTTATCTGGGAAATCTCAATATCAAGCTCATTGGCAAGTTCTTCCTGAGTATACCCTTTCTGTTTGCGTAATCTTCTCAGGTTTTGACCAAATTTAACTAAGAACTCCTTTTCACTTGATTTGTCCACAGTTTAAAAATCGTGGACTCAACAATTTTATATATAGGCACATATGCCTATTTTTAATTTGAAATTTATTTACAATGAAAAAAAGCAGCGTAATAACATTGGTAATTATTTTAATAGTTAATTACTCATGTTCAATGGGTCAAGACCCGTTAGATATCCCGTCATTTGGGCAAGTTGACAAAAATAGTTTTATTAAAGAATTAATTGATTTGGGTCTAGTATTTGAAGGCAAGAAAGACTGGTTGTCGAATGAACCAACTTATGATTATCCATTTGTAGTTAAAGCGGACACATTCAATTTTTCAATCGACTTCAATCAGGATATTTATGGTTTTGGGAAGCAAACCAGTTTTGAACTTAGTTTTTATGAGAATAATTCCAAAGAGTTAAAAAACATGGTCTATGAAGCATATTCTAGTTGGTATGGGACTCCAGATACAATAGAGCAATATAATGCCGAATTGAATCGTAAAACAAGTTCTTTTTTATGGAAAAATCAAAGATTAAATATTCAATACAAAACCGAATCTGTGGGTGAAAATAATTTGGTTCATCAAATATTTTATAAATCATCAAATTTTGAACCCTATAATAAATTCTTAAAAGACTCCATAGAGTCAAATATTAATATTGAAGAATTGGTAATCGTTAATAATCCTAGACCGAGATGGCGAAAGAGGGGTGATGGAATCTACGAATTTATGTATGATATCAACCCTGCAAGAGGTCAGCCATGTGATTATCGAATCATATCCGCCATAAGGTTTAAACTTGTTATAGAGGATGAATTCAAAGAACCTTTATACCTTTCAGATAATCAGACAATCACCTTGGATTTTCCCTTAAAACCTGGAAAGGATTGCAGTATGGCTGGAAAGGATGATGTTTTTTTTGAATATGATATACGGAATGGAAAGACATTCAATGTGCTCTACAATAAAAACAGCCTGGAAAGTTTCCTTTTGGAAAAGGCAAGAAAGTATTCACTAAACAATGATATTGTACCTTCAGTATGGATTCAATCTGTAGCTTTTACAGATGGAAGCGTACTCAATAGATAGATGCTTCAAAATAAAAAACTTGTAAACCAGATGAGAACCATAACCTTATTATTATTGGCTTTAGGTGTTATAGAGTTGTACGCACAAGATATAAAAGGTAATTGGGAATTATTTTCAAAAGAACCAAAAATCAGTAAAGTAGTAAGTAAAAATCTAGAATTTAAGGTTGATAAATTCAAGTTCAACTTTAGTTGGAACAACGAATTGAGCTATTCCAACAACATAGGTTATTATGGTGGAATACAAACATTAAACATATACCTTGATGACGAGAAAACCCAAACTATTCAAAATATAGAAGATGGAATTGGGTTAGGAAAAATTCCATTTGTATTTTATGATTTCAATCTAGATGGAAACATTGACTTTAGTGTACCTATAAATGATAATTGGTCACAATATTACATTTATAACCCAACTACAAAAAAATTCGTGCATGAAGAGGATTGGGATTACCTAAAAATTCAAATGATAGATAAGAAGAACAAAAAGCTATTGCATCTATCAAAAACTAATTTTCCAGACGATCAAAGCCAAATTGTTTACCTAATCGAAGGAGATAGATTGGTTAGACAAAATAAGTAAGTTTGATTTTTTTTGTTCTTTCTAAGAGAGCACATTAATCCAACATCACCCCCCACCCTTTTTTGGTTTCGGGGATATCCCCCCCATAAATCAATATTAATCCTAAAATTTAAGAACTATGGTTACAATCGTAGGGTACAAAACCTATTCCAGGGAGGATGGGTCGGAATTTTATGCCTTGGTGGTACAAGGCGGAGTAGAAGCAGTCAGAAGCCAAGAAACAGGCAGAACGTATTTGACCGCAAGACAAGCAAAGGTGGCATGCACTTTTGACGAAAACACATGTGAATCACTGATTGGCACCTCACTGGAGGGTAAAATCAAGAAAGTGAACGTGGAACCGTATGAGTATATGATTCCAGATACGGGTGAACTGGTCACTTTGGAGCATCGTTATGAATTTATTAGTGATGTTGATGACATCATTGATGACCATGTGATTGCAGAAGAAGCGGTTGTTTAAAAATCAAAACAGCAGTTAGCAAAGAGGTTATGGGAAACTATAACCTCTTTTTTTATACCCTCTAATCAAAAAAAGTATAACCTATAATTTTTAATAAAATGAAACTCAGTAAAGCAAAAAGACAGCAATTGAAGCTGCGAATAGGTCTTAGTGGACCAAGCGGGTTTGGAAAGACTTATTCAGCATTATTACTTGCATATGGAATGACCAAGGAATGGTCCAAGATAGCCGTGATTGACACTGAAAATGGAAGCTCAAACCTCTATTCCCATTTAGGCGGTTTTAATGTATTGAACCTGATGGACCCCTATAATCCCGAAAGATACATTGAGGCATTGGGATTGTGTGAACAAGCAGATGTAGAGGTAATCATTATTGACAGTATCACCCATGAATGGCAAGGTAAGGGCGGGTGTCTGGAAATCCATGAAAAATTGGGTGGTCGCTTTCAGGACTGGAGCAAGGTTTCACCAAGGCACCAAGCATTTATTGAATCAATTCTAAACTCAAAATGCCATGTCATAACCACTACTAGGAGAAAAATAGATTATTCCCTTGATGTATCCAACAATGGTAAGACCAAAGTGGTCAAGCACGGGACGAAAGAGATTACTAGAGAGGGTTACGAATATGAACTTACTGTGAACTTTGAGCTCATCAATGACAGCCATTTGGCAAAAGCCAGTAAGGATAGAACAGGGCTGTTCATGGATAGACCTGAATTTGTCATCAATGCCTCAACAGGGAAAAAGTTGGTGGATTGGTGCAATGAGGGAATTTCATTAGACAAGGCTATAAATGAAATCAATGAAACGACCACAGTCGAGGGTCTAAGACATTTATATGCGAAATACGAAGCTTTCAAGAAACAGTTGAACCCAATAGTACTCAACAGGAAAACGGAGCTGGAGAGCCAAGGAATCAAAACATCAAACCCAACCCAATAAAGACTAAGGCGATGAATACTTTAATAATTAAAAATCACAATAATTCACTTAAAACTTTGGACAATGATAGTGGAAAGCATTCTGGTTTCATTGAAGCCAACACCCAAAAAGTGAGTATAAATCACTTGGGAAACGATTGCATAGTCCCAGTATTTTCCAAGGACAATGAAACCACGATTAGCCATCATGAATTTATCCATTCAGTGGACAACTTGGCAAAGGAATTGTTTCATGGGGAAGTCTTGAACATGCCAGATATTAGGGTAAGCCACGTCATCAAGGGAAGGGTGCCTACTGCCATAGGAAAACCAGTCAAGGAACTGAAAGAGCATGAAAAGACCATCTATTATGAAAGGTGTGCATTCGTAATTGAGGTGCCGTCAATTCAACGTAGGGTTGGGGACAATTTACTGTCATTGACCATTGGTGGTGTTAGGGCATATAACCAAGAGAACCTCTACAGCAAAAAAACCATGGAGAAGTTCAAACTATTCATAGGGTTCAAGAATCTCGTATGCACCAACCTATGTATCAGTACCGATGGGTTTTCCAATGAGATAAGGTCATGTTCTACAATTGAGTTAATGAACAAGGCAAAAGAGCTGTTCAATGGATATGATATGGAAATGCACCTAAACCATCTTCAGTTGCTCCAAAACTATATTCTGGACGAGCACCAATTCTCACACTTTGTGGGAAGGTTGAGAATGTTCCAGTTTCTTGGCAATGAAGAGAAAAGGGGAATCTTTCCGAGCAAACTAAATGACGGACAGATAACCAAAGTGGTAAGGGATTATTACGAATGCCCAAACTTTGGTAAAGAATCCAATGGGTCGATAAACCTGTGGAACCTATACAACCTGTTCACAGAAGCCAACAAATCCTCCTATATAGACAGTAGTCTGGAGCGGAATGTAAATGCATTCGACCTGATGCAAAACATCGCATTATCGCTTGAAATAGGGGAGAAAAATTGGTACACTCATAATTAATATCATGGCTAAAACGAAAAATGTCAACCTATAAATGGATAATAAAATATTGGCTGATATATTGAAATTCAGTAATTCTTATGAGCTTTTGGTGGTGGATGAAATGAACAAGTTAGTTGTGGTAAGGTGCCCCTTTAGCGTAATGACATTGGATTCCATAGGCGAACTAATGACTGGTCAAATTTATGAAGTAGACCAAATCAAGGTAACTCCTACGTTGATTACACTTTTTATGATCAAGGGTAGGGCTTATTTCTACTTCTATTTCGATATTATTTTATGATTGACTACGACTTAACGGGGTTATGCTGTATTACATTTTGAGACGGTTTCCCCTTGAACAAAAAACCACTGAAAATGTATTTAGGCGCTTCAAATAAGTAAAATGGCATCCCATAAATTTGATTTTGGGGTGCCAAATTTTACCAAACCAAGGGGCAATTTTTAAAATTAGGTCATTTAAGACTTCACGAAATAGCTATTAGCAATTCACGTTGCCGCCCAGTTAAACCTTTAATCGGTTGACTTTAGGGTAGCTGATCTCGTATATTGGGGTACTTCACAAAAATCCTGAAAATGTATTCTGACCAAACAAAATCGGATATCAGAACACCAAAAGGATAGATTCGACAACTTAATATTCCTAAAACGATTTGGTCATGAGATTGGATTATCTAATGGCATAAAAACCATTCACCTTTCTACTGAACATTATTTGCCAATAAGGTCTTTAGGACTATCAAAATAAAAAATTTAAAATATGCGAAAGAAAAGCAATGATGTTGACATGTGTAATAATGTACCACATGGGCAACAAAGAAAAATGGAGGAACCCTCCAAATCCCTATCCAATCCAGTTTCAACCACACAATACACCTACAATTATGTTACTGGTAAAGAAATTAACGGTAAAAATGAAGAACCCTCTGTATTAAAAGGGGTTTCGAAAGGTTTTGTAGATTCCAATTATTGGGAAATCAATGACACTTTTCCGACATTTCTTGCTGAAGCAACTAAAGTATGGGTCCCCAAAGGAGTAAAAAGGATACTGGAACGTCTACCTAAAAGAGTCCTATCATCTATTGATCAGGACAAAATACTTGCTGTTGAAAAATGTTTGATGACAGTATCTAGCTTAACATCATCTTTGTTTATGGATGATCCCGATTGTTGGAAAGCATTGAATTCTAGTATCCTTCATGAGCAATTAAAGAGAGGAAATGACAATACTTTTTTATACTCAACTGTATTAAATGCACTACAGTACTTTACGTCGAGCACAGAACCTATAATTGAATCAAAGAAGAATTCTGAGGGTAAAGATTCATATCAAACAGGAGTAGTATCCAAACAATATAGATATACAGACGCCTTTAGGGGCAAAACCCTATCGAGTTATGAATTTAAGACCAAAGAATGTATTGCTCAGCGAAGAAAATACCAATATAAGTTATTGGCTAAGGCATCAAATAATATCATCGGCTTTAATTTATTGAACGTATACCCGCTTATAAGCTTACCGACGGAGAGAGAAATCATTTTAAGGGCAAAACAACTGATAAAGGAAAGTTACCATTCCAAAAAAGGTAAACTTTTAACTTTTTTGAACCATAAGAAAAGAGATGATTTTTCCAATGATGTAATTAGAAGTTTTGTGGAGGACAACATAAAACAGTTCAATTATCTAACTAAGAATGGTTTTATGACACCTATAGTAGGAGATTTAAAGTCTGGAGGTAGAGTTGTAGACAGTTTTAATTTAATGCCGTCATGGATAAGGATGATGTGCAAAATAGATGAAGAAGAAATTGTTGAACTTGATTTTACAGCTTTGCATCCCAATATTGTAATGTCTTTATACGGTGGAAAACAAAAATTCTTGAATCACCAAATGCTGGCAGATAAACTTATCATGGATGTAAAGGAAATTAAAAAAGAGCATTTGTCATTTTTCAATAAGCATCATAATCAGATGAAAGAAAGTATTCTCTATAATTATTTCCTAAAAAATGAACCTGAAATGCTTTCTAAATTGATAAAGGATAAAAAAGAGTATGGTTACAAAATCACTGCAAGGTTAATGTTTGCTAAAGAGGTGGAGATAATGACCGAATGTATTAAAAGGTTAAATCAAGAGGGTATTTATGTAATATACGTTTATGATGCGTTGTATTGCAAAAAAAGCCAAGCAGGTACTGTTATAGCTACCATGAATGAAACAATACAACAACTTGGTGTCTACACTGAAGTTAAAAGCAATTTGCTAGATGAGATAAATAAAATTACGGGAGTAATTTATAAGGCTGAGAATACTGAAAATGGGATGGTATACATTGGTTCGACAACCAAAACTGTAGAAGAAAGGAAAAAAGATCATATTCAAAAAGCTCAAATAGGAGCTGGAAGTTTCTTTCATGAAGCAATTTCATCCTATGGTCCTGATAATTTCAAATGGGAATCTATTGATGTAGCTAATTCAGTGAACGAACTTGCGTTTAAGGAAAAACAATACATTGCAAGTTACGATTCATTTAGAAATGGTTATAACAATGATCATGGCGGAGGATTTAAGAAAAAAATTTACCAATTCACTGATTCGGGTTTACTTGTTGGTGAATGGGATTCATTGATAGATGCGTCAACAGAAGTTCTGGGTAATGAAAAAGGAATTTCAAATGCTTGTTTAGGCTACATTAAAAGCTATAAAGGTTACTATTGGAGTTATAATAAAAACTTTACCATACCAACCGATTTAAGAAAAAAGCGTGTTTGCCAATATGACATGAATAATGTATTAATTAATTGTTTTGACTCAGTATCACAAGCTAGCAAGGTTTCTGGATTGAGCAAAACCTCCATTTCAAGAGTTTGCAGAGGAGAACGTAAATATAGTGGAGGATTCGTTTGGTATTATGTTGACTAATGCAATAAAACGGTTAAAAATCATGTAGATTTATTGTGGGTTCGTATTAGTTGAAGAAAACAGTTATCTTAGGGTCTTGTGTGAAAATTCTTAAATATCACAAAGCTCTATTTTTATGAAACTTCAAATAATTCATTTCTCCGATATTCACTTTAGAGAAAACAACAACTCACTAATTAATAAGCTGGATAAACTCATAGATTCGATTCTAAATGAATTAGAAAATGCTAATGAAACAATTATTTTAATTACTGGAGATAGTGCTTTTTCAGGTAGTAAGAAAGAATTTGTAATAGCCAATGATTTTTTTGGGAAAATAATTGATGCTGTCAATGAAAAGGCAAAATGCAAGGTGAAAGTTATTATTGTTCCAGGCAACCATGATTGTAGTAGGTTGACAGAGGTGGATTCAGTAAGGGAAATTCTCTTGGAGAAGTTTCAAAATTCCCCGAAATCATGTGATTTACAACTTGTAAATACAATTGGTAAAAATTTGGACAATTATTATGAATTTGAATCTTCGTTTAATCAAAATACCTACTCCAATAATTCTTCTATACTATTAAAAACTTTTGAATTTGATGTGTTGGATAAAAAAGTAATTTTTTATTGTTACAATACTTCTTTTCAATCTGTACTGAAGGAAATCCCAGGAAAAATGATTTTTCCAATAAACCTTATCCCGACAGAAATAGAATCAGATTCAGCGGATTTAAGGGTGTCATGTTTTCATCATCCGTTGAATTGGTTTGAGCCTGATAATAGAAGAGAGTTTAAAGCATTGATAGAAAGAAACAGTGATGTTTTTTTTACAGGACATGAACATGTTGATGGTGGATACCAAATAAAGGATCTTATTTCTAAAAACAATATTTACCACATCGAGGGTGATGTATTGCAAGATTCTGTTGATGATGAAAAAAGTGGATACAATCTTGTGAACTTTAATTTATGCGAAAAATCTTTTCAAATTAATTCTTTCAAATGGGAAAAGAATAAATACGTTAAAATTCCAAATGAAAAGATTTCATTTGAAAGAAGTAGAAAGACCATAAACAATCCATTTTTAATTGAGGATAAGTTTTACTTTAAATTAGATGAAAATGGAGCAAATTTTTCACACCCAAATAGAGAGGTAGTCAAATTATCCGATGTTTTTGTTTATCCGAACCTTGAATTGTTAAAAAAAGTAGATGATGGTGAGGAACAACCTGTGGTAATTACTTTAAGTTCTGCTGAACTATTTAAAAAAGAGATAATTGAAGCGGATTTAGATATTAGAATTATTATTAGTGGTGCGGAAAATATTGGGAAGACATCGCTTTTAAAAAGATATTTTTTAGATCTACATAGTAGGGGGCTTGTGCCTATATTTTTTGATGGCATTCAAATTAAAAGTACCTCAATTGATGACTTTAAAAAGTTATTGGTTAAAAATTTTTTACAACAATATTCATCTGAGGAAAAGGAAGATATTGAACAGTTAGATAGGTCAAAATTAATAATCATAATTGATGACTTTAATAAAGTAAAGGTCAATTTAAGATATAAGGCAAGATTGTTACAAAATTTGATTGCCTATTTCCCAAATATAATCATCGCAGGAAATGAATTGATGTCATTGGAGGATATCATTTTAGATGAAAGTAGTTCCGTTGACTTATATTCATCTTTTTCACTCTATGAATTAAAAGAGTTTGGTTTTCATTTAAAGGGTAAGCTGATTAATAAATGGAATACATTGGGTGTTGAAGACTCAATTTCAGAAGAAGAAAGGATTAAAAAACTACATAATGCTGAAATGACCGTAAATACCGTAACAGGGATTAACTTTGTTCCAAGCTATCCATTTTTTATACTTACTATTTTACAATCAATTGAATTAGGAAACCCAACAGATTTATCAGCTAGTACCTTTGGGCATTATTATCAATTTTTAATCCAAAAATCTTTTACTAGCATTTTGTCAAGTCAGCGACAAATTACAGAGTATGAAAATTATTTAAGTGAATTTTCCTTTTATCTTTTGGAAAATTCTTTACGGGAAATTGACAGATATGAATTTGAATCATTTGATTCTTTATATCGTGAAAAATATACTATTTCGGAATCCTTTGAAACTATAGTTAAAAACTTGGTTAAGGGGAAAATTATTGAGCACCTTGATGGTGTTTATGAATATAAGTATTCTTACGTTCATTATTATTTTGTTTCAAATTACTTATCGAATCATATTGATGAATCAAAGATTAAAACGATAATTTCTAGGTTATCGGAGCGATTATATAAATCTGAATTCTCCAATATTATTTTATTTCTTACGCATCATTCCAGAGATAAATTTTTACTGCAAAAATTGCTAGAAAAAGCTCAGTCTATATTTAAGGACTTAAAGCCTTGTAAATTACAAGAGGATATAAGTAAACTTAATGAGTTGGGAAATTCAATCCCAGAATTGGTTTATAAATCTCGAAGTATTGATGAATATAGGGAAGAAGAAAATAAACTTAAAGATGAATATTATATAGAAGTTAGAAACGCTGAGTTAATAGAACCAGCTCAAAATATTTATGACGAACTAGATGATGAGCTAAATGCTATTTCTAACCTAAACACTGGTTTTAAGACTATTGAAATAGTCGGTCAAATTTTAAAAAACAATTATGGTAAGATTGAAAATAGCCAAATTGAAAAATTGCTTGAAGAAACAATTTTACTAGGATTACGGTCGTTGAATATGTTTTTTGGAATTATTGAAGAGAACTCGGAATATGTTATAAATCAGGTGAATTCAATTATTGAAGAAATTGAAATTGCAAGGGGGAAAAAGGTCGATAATCCAAAGAAAATAGAAGTTTCTGCAAAAAAAATTGAAGTTTTATCCAAAACAACTCTTTTTGGTTTATGTTCCCAAATATCATACAGTTTTATTAAAAAAATTAGTGATTCAGTTGGAACTGAACATTTGAAGGCAATTTCAGAAAAAGTATATGCTAAGCATGATTATAATTCTGTCAAACTTCTTAAACTAGCAATTAAGCTTGATCATTTTGAAGGTTTCCCAGATTCTGAAATTAAAAGATTGTCAAAAGAGTTCAGTGATTCAAGACTCTCATTATTTGTAATGAAACGAATGGTAGTAAATTATTTGTATTTATACCCGACAAATCACGTTCAAAAGAACAAAATATTAAGTTTTTTGAATATACCTGTTGACAAACAACTTAGGATAGATCAGATATCAAAACAGAAGAAGTGATAATACATAATTTTTTATGGTAATATCAACATAAAAAAGGTACACTTTTCGGATTAGCTTTACACAAATTATTAGTAAATAAAATGTATTTAGCATGTTATATTCCTTGGTTCGAGCCCAAGAGGGGGAGCTACCTTTAGAAAACGTCGATTTGATCGGCGTTTTTTTTTGCCCTAAAGTCAAACCTAAGGAGATGCTTCAAATTTCTTCAATCTTGTGAGGTTTGGTCGATCTTACAAACAATAAGATGGTTTTTTCTTTCGTTGAGGTAGGTAATTACACCAATTTATTTAACTTTAGTTAACCTCAACTATAAAAATGTCCATTACAACACATTATTCTTTACTGCAAAATTGCCCAGTTCCCATGGCATTGCTCGGTCAAGATTTCAGTTTTATTGATTTTTCTGAAGAGTGGTTGCGGCAATTCAATCTTAGTACAGCCATAAAAGGAAAATCCATTTTTGATTGTATGCCCGAATTGCCCGAGGAGCTAAGAATGGACATTACATATTGTCTGGAAGGTTTGGACCAAAGAACCGACGTGCAACGAATCCTTTCAAAAAATGGTGATGCAGTTTGGTACGAATGGAAAATTAGCCCATCCAAAACGGAGGATGGAGATGTGAACGGTGTCATTTTGATACTGGAAGATGTAACCGAGAAAAAGTTTAAGGAGTCTTTCTATTTAAAGTCTCAAGAAGTAGCTAGAATTGGAGCATGGGAGGTGGATTTGATCAAAAACACCGTGTTTTGGTCCAAAATCACAAAAGAGATTCATGAGGTGCCGCAGGATTATGTGCCAGATATTGAAAAGGGCATTTCTTTTTATAAAGAAGGAAAAAGTAGGGAAACCATAACCCGACTGGTAAAGGACTGTATAGAAAATGGCAAGCCTTGGGATACCGAACTACAAATAGTAACAGCCAATGGTAAGGATGTTTGGGTAAAAGCCATTGGAGAGCCAGAAATTTTGAATGGTAAATGCATTCGTATCAATGGAACTTTTCAGGATATAGACAAACGCAAAAAAGCAGAACTTCAATATACCCAAGCAAGTGACCGCTTAGCTTTGGCTACAAAGACAGCTGGAATTGGCATTTGGGAATTCGATATTCCAAACAACGAGGTGTTGTGGGATGCCAATATGTACAAATTATATGGGATAGAAGAATCTGAATTTGCAGGTGTTATTGAAGCTTGGGAAGCTTGCCTTTTTGAGGAAGATTTAAAGGAGGTAAATCGAGCATATAAGGATGCCCTAAATGGGATAAAGGAATTTGAAACCATTTATCGGATTAAGTGGCCGAATGGTGAAGTACGTTGGATCAAGTCGGAAGCCACGGTAATTAAAAATGAAGAAGGTATTCCCGTTAAAATGGTTGGGGTTAATGATGATATCACGGAATTAAAGAATACTCAGCTTGAATTGGTGCAAAGTGAAGAATCATTGCAAGGAGCCTTTGAAAATTCTTCCGTAGGTATGGCTTTGGTTGCAACAGATGGAAAGTTTATTCAGGTTAACCAAAGTTTATGTAAAAGTTTGGGGTATACCGAAGAGGAGTTGCTGAAACTCACTTTTCAAGATATTACCCATCCAGATGATTTGGAGATCGACCTATCCATGCTGTATGAAGTCATCGATGGTAAACGAAGCACCTATCAAATTGAAAAAAGGTATTTTGGAAAAAACGGACAGTTGGTTCATGTGTTTCTTACCGTAACCTCGGTGCGAAAGATCAATGGGGAACTTTCTCATTTCATATCCCAAATCGTTGATATTTCATCCAGAATCAAGGCCGAAAACAAATTAAAAGGGCTGTTGCAAGTAACTACAAACCAGAACAACAGTCTTATCAATTTTGCACATATCGTATCGCATAACCTTCGTTCACATGCAGCCAATTTATCCATGATCACTGGTTTTTTGGTGGAAGATGAACTAAGTGAAGAGGAACAAGTGGCTACTTTGGGAATGTTGGAGCGCGCTTCTGGCGGACTTAACGAGACCATTACCCATTTGAATGAGGTGGTTCAAGTAAAGTTGAGTTCAGAAAAAAAGTTGAAGGTAGTGTCCCTTGGCAAGACCGTGAACAAAGTATTGAAAGATGTTGCGGCGCTTATCAATGAGAATCAAGTACAAGTAAGTGTAAATGTTTCGCCCGACCACATGGTTAATGGTGTAATCGCCTACATAGAAAGTATAATATTGAATTTAGTGACCAATGCCATTAAATACCGTGACACTGCGAAAATGGCAACTGTTTTTATAACATCTGTAGTAGAGGATGAATTCGTAGTTATGAAAGTTTCCGATAATGGATTGGGAATAGATATGGATAAATATGGTGAAAAGTTATTTGGGATGTACAAAACGTTTCATCATAACAAAGACGCCAGGGGTATAGGCCTTTTTATTACCAAAAATCAAATCGAAGCGATGGGAGGTAGTATTATGGTAGATAGTGAGGTTGGTAAGGGAACCACATTTAAAGTCAAATTTGCAAAAGGATAAATAATGAATCCAGTACAAAAAACTTTTATCGTTGATGATGATCCAATTCATCAGTTTGGAATGAAGCGCATGATGAGTCGTCTTGCATTTTCCAAAGAAATTTTGGTGTTTCGCGATGGTCAAGAGGCTATAGATGCCGTCTTGGATCTTTTGAATGCAGGTGAGCAGTTACCCTCTATGATCTTTCTGGATTTGAATATGCCTATAAAAGATGGTTGGGGCTTTTTGGACGATTTTGTAAAAATACCCCATCACAATCGCGAAAAAGTGATCATATATGTGGTAAGCTCTTCCATTAATCCTTCAGATATGGAAAAAGCAAAACAGTATGAGGTTGTTGGAAACTACATTATAAAGCCTATCAACGAGGAAGTCCTTAAAGAAATCCTCGCTGAAAACTTTTGTCAATAGTAATTTCCCTTTTAAAGATTGTTTTTTAGACCAGCAGTAACACAATGGTCAACAAAAATCCAGCAGCTGCAAAATACAGTCCCTTTTTATATATGGGAGCACTTGGTCGGAACATAAAGAAGGCCGAAACCGAAAAGAACAATAAGGCAATTCCAAAAAAGATGCCTAACCAAAATAACGGATTCCCAGTGTGCATCTTGTGCAATTTGTTCATGCTTTCCAACACTAATGGCAATCTTTTTTCGGTGTAAGAAGCTTCACCCGTTTTTACATTGTAGGTACCTCCAGCAAAATACATAAGGTCGCCTTCAGTTTTCTCAACGGCAAACCCTCTTTTTCTCAAGGCTGCACCCAATGCTTCTTCATTTAGGTTGGTTTCAAGGGTGGTGTTTACCTCATATTCGCTTTTTAAGAAATCTGTAGTTCTAAAAGTCAATACAATACCACTAATGGCATAAACAGCCATAATTCCTGCCAAAAAGAATCCCAAATAACGGTGGAATTCCCTAAATGTGTTTTCCGATTTTCTTCCCATGCGTAAAAGTCTAAAAATAAATGAAGAAGGGTTTATAGGATGAAAACCCTTCTTCAAGTAAAAAATTAATATTAAGGTTTTATTGTTGTGCCATTTCTAAATTAATGGTCAATTCTACCTCATCACCTAAGGTAGGCGTGTCACCACCTACACCAAAGGCCAAACGATCAACAGTACCGGTCAGTTTTAAACCAGCCTTTAGTTTTTGGCTGCGCTGATCGGTAATGATTCCATTTACTTTACCATCCAACGTCACTGATTTTGTTACGCCGTGCATGGTAAGGTCACCTGTTAGTTTAAAGGTTTTATCGCCAGTTTTTTCGTATCCTGTTGTTTTAAAAGTGATGGATGGGAACTTTTCAGCATCAAAAAAGTCTCCACTTCTTAAGTGGTCATCTCTTCTACCGTTATCGGTATCAATACTAGTTGTTTTGATATCAACGGTGAAATCTGCATTTTCAAATGCGTCGTTTGCGGTAGCTGTGATATCAAATTCTCCAAAACTTCCTTCAACTTCGGAAATCATAAGGTGGGTTATGGAAAATCCAACCTTGGAGTGTGCTCCATCCGATTTCCATGTAGATTGTGCACTTACCATTAAAGTAGTTAGAAAGGCAAAGGCAAAAATTGTTTTTTTCATGATCGCGTGATTTTAGTAATTGTGTGTTTGTAAAGTTAATCCATAAGTGTTAAAGCTCAACACTTAAGCTTAATTGCTGCATAAAATTCACTATTTCTGTTAAAACAGACGATTATTTTCTGTGAACGACGGGGCTTAACCTCCAATCAACCAATTGGTTGTAAAATATGTGGTCATCTGTCGTTTAGGGTATTATTTTGGTTGTTTGTATAACTGGTTTTTTAAGGCCAAGGTAATATGCCTAGTTTTACCTTCCCATAAATAAACACGCCTTGATTTCTAGAAGAGAATTAATATTTCAAATTGTATTGCACGTTTTGGTGTTGTTGTTTTTCTCATTCGATCGAATGGAGGAGAGCATTAACTTTACCAAAGCTATATTTCCGCTTCTTTACAGTGTGGCGACACTTGGAATCAGCTATTATTTGATGCCCAAGTTCTTATATCAAAAAAAATATTGGAAGTTTTTTATCGGCTCGGCGCTCATTGTAATTTTGGTAATTATTATAGAGGAGGTATTGTTAGAGCCCTTGATGTTTGCTGGCACGAAAAGGGGAGATGATTTTCCAGGGCTTTACGTTGCCCTTTTGAGCACTTTACCTATTATGTTTATTCTATCAGGATCAAAATTTGGTTGGGACGCCCTACAAAAGCAAGAACAAATCAATCAATTACAGTCCACGATCCAAGAAAGTGAACTTCAGTTTTTAAGAAACCAAATCAACCCCCATTTTTTGTTCAACAATTTGAACAATTTATATTCCTACGCCCTACAGGATTCACCTAAAACACCTGAGATAATTTTGGAGATGAGCGGTGTGTTGCGATATATGCTTTATGAATCCAAGGAGCAATTTGTTCCTCTTAAAAAGGAATTGGAGCAATTGGGCAACTTTATACGTTTGTACAAATTGCAGATTGAGGAGCGTGGTAAGGTAGAATTCAATGTTGAAAAGGTGGATGGGGAATATCGAATAGCACCTCTAATTCTGATTGTGTTCATTGAAAATGCATTTAAGCACAGTCAGTCTGGACAATCTTCAGATATAGAAATTGATGTATCCATTAAGGTTGTGGATGGTATTTTGGAATTTAATTGCCGCAACAATTTTGAGCCTACAGAAAGTTTAGATACCATAGCAAAAGGAATAGGCTTGGCCAACGTGAAGAAAAGGTTGGAACTACTTTATCCTAAAAAGCACGAATTGATCATAAAAGATGAGAATAAGAGCTACAATGTGTATCTTAAACTAGAACTATAAAATTGGGGGATCATGAGATGCATTATTGTTGAGGACCAGCCGCCAGCCCAGCGAATTTTAAAAAAGTTCATTGATGATGTTCCAACTTTGGAATTGGTCGGTGCATTTTCAAATGGTGTGGATGCCATGGATTTTTTGAATTCGGAATCGGTGAATTTAATGTTCTTGGATATTCATTTGCCCAAGATCAACGGTCTTGATTTTTTGAAAAGTATTCCCAATCCGCCCCAAGTTATACTAACTACAGCTTTTTCCGAATATGCCCTCGAGGGATATGATTTGAATGTAGTGGATTATTTATTAAAGCCGTTTTCGTTTCAGCGTTTTTTGCAAGCAGTAGGAAAAGTGAACGTAAAACAGGAAGCTGCCCAGAGTACGGTTACTAATGCTCCATTGACAGAAATTTATGTGAAATCCAGTCATGAGCATATCAAAGTGCTGATCAAGGATATCTATACCATTTCATCAGACTCGGATTACACTGAAATTTACCTAAAAGAGAAGAAGATACTTTCCAACGAATCACTTCGCCATTGGTTGGAGGTTCTGGGATCTAATCATTTTTTGCAAGTGCATAAATCCCATATCATCAACACCAAGAAGATAGACCGAATTTCTGGTAATATGGTGATGTTGACCGATGGCTCTAAAATCCCAATGGGAAGGGCCTACAAAGAAGACTTTCTTAAAAGTATTTTATAGACCCTATTAATTTTATCTATTTAGCAAAGTAGATGTAGATGGCGATCACAATCACACAGATTGCTGCTCCCGCTAGTTTTACGTGCTTCCAAGGTTCAATGGACACCTGTTCGGTATACTCCAATTGAAAGGCCTCTGCTCTAGGTTTAAATTTCCCGATGATCAACATGATGATGATATTGGCCACGAACAAAATGGCCATTACGTGCAAGTAATGTGGATAAGCACCAGCTTCTACCATGTGTAATTCTGCAGGGTCGGTAATTCCATTTGCTTTTGCTTCTGCCAATGCGTTGGCCACCATTTTTGGGCCAACAATAAACTGACTGATGATGTAAAGGATGGATCCAGACAAGATTCCAATTTTAGCAGCAATCGCAGGAACTCTTTTGGTCAAATAGCCCACCACAATAATGGTGAAAATTGGAATACTGTAAATACCATTGATTTCTTGTAGATAGTTGAACAAACTTCCTGCATTTGCAATTAAAGGAGCGATAAGCATGGCAGCAAGTGCCAAACAAATACCAAATATTTTCCCGTATTTCACAACGGTCATTTCTGGAGCATCTTTGTTGATGTGCTGTTTATAGATATCAATTCCGAATAAAGTCACAGAACTGTTCAACACGCTATTGAAGGAACTCAAAATAGCACCAAAAAGTACAGCGGCGAAAAAGCCCATTAAGGGTTTGGGTAAAACTGCTCTAACCAATTCAGGATACGCAAGGTCGCTACTGGCCAATCCACCTTCAAAATAGTAATAGGCGATCATTCCTGGTAAAACCAAGATGATGGGGCCTAAAATCTTTAAAAAGGCTGCTAAAAGCAATCCTTTTTGTCCTTCGGCCAAGTTTTTGGCTCCCAATCCCCTTTGGATGATTTGCTGGTTGGTACCCCAATAAAAAAGCTGAACCAACATCATACCAGTAAAAATGGTCGCAAAAGGCACTTCTTGTCCTGGGTTACCTGTGGAATCAAAACGTTCTGGATTGGCATTCATCAAAGTTTCCAAACCTCCCAAAACACTTCCATCACCAATGGCCATCAAACCAAAAACAGGAATAAGAATACCACCAATGATCAATCCAATGGCATTGATACTATCTGAAACAGCTACGGCTTTCAACCCACCAAATACCGCATATATAGAACCAATAATTCCAATACCCCAGATGCAAATCACCAAAGCCGTTGAATCCGAAACGCCCAAAACTTGGGGAATATCAAACATGCCACTGATGGCCACAGAACCAGAATATAAAATTACGGGCAAAAGCACAACTACGTAGCCTGTTAAGAACAGTCCTGAGGTTATGGTTTTGGTGGTGGTGTCGAATCGTTTTGCCAAAAATTGGGGAACTGTGGTCAGTCCACCTTTTAAATAACGGGGCAATAAGAACAATGCCGTGACCACAATGGCCAATGCTGCTAAGGTTTCCCAAGCCATTACCGACAATCCATCTTTATAGGCACTACCATTAAGGCCCACAATTTGTTCGGTGGAGAGGTTAGTCAAAAGCAGCGAACCTGCAATTACACCTGCCGTTAAACTTCTTCCTCCAAGAAAGTAGCCGTCAGAAGATGTTTCATCGGTTTTTCTAACGGACCACCACGAAATGAATCCTACCAAAAGGGTAAAGCCCAAAAATGATATTAGTGCCATAAAATAAAATTTGTATGTTTTGACCTTGGGTTAAAAGTCAATAAGATTAGTTTGATTGTTAATTAAACGAATTGGTTGATGATGTTTTCAAACAACTCTTGTTTACCGCTACGTTTTTTAATGTCTTGGTTGGACGAGGCATGTGCATAAAGTTCTTCCAAAGAGAATTTACCATCCTCGAAAGCTTTCCCCGATCCAGAATCAAAAGAGGCGTAACGGTCTTTTCGCATACTAAGATACTGGGAATTTTCCAAAACGCTATGTGCGGCCAAAAGCCCTCTTGCAAAAGTATCCATCCCTCCAATATGTGCATGGAAGATGTCATCCAAGTCCGTCGAATTTCTTCTGATCTTTGCATCAAAATTGATTCCTCCACCTTGGAAACCGCCAGCTTCCAAAATCACCAACATCGCTTTTGTGAGCTCGTACACGTTAACAGGGAACTGATCGGTATCCCAACCGTTTTGGTAATCCCCTCGGTTGGCATCGATGCTTCCCAAAAGTCCATTGTCCGCAGCAACTTGAAGCTCGTGCTCAAAAGTGTGTTGCGCCAAGGTAGCGTGGTTCACTTCGATATTCAATTTAAAGTCGTTCAATAAGTCGTATTTGGATAAGAATCCAAGAACTGTTGCAGAATCAAAATCGTATTGGTGCTTGGTAGGCTCCATAGGTTTTGGTTCTATAAAGAAAGTGCCTTTAAAGCCTTGTTTTCTAGCATAATCTTTTGCCATGTGAAGAAAACGGGCCATATGATCCAATTCTCTACCCATATCGGTGTTCAAAAGTGACATATAGCCTTCGCGCCCTCCCCAGAACACGTAGTTTTCACCGCTCAATTTAATGGTGGCATCCAAGGCATTTTTCACTTGTGCACCAGCATAGGCAACCACATCAAAATCGGGATTGGTGGCTGCACCGTTCATATATCTTGGATTGCTAAAGCAATTGGCAGTTCCCCAAAGTAATTTCACTCCAGAAGCAGCCATTTTTTCCTTGGCATAATCGGTAATGATGTCCAATCGCTTTTCGGATTCGGCCAAAGTGTTGCCCTCGGCAATCAAATCAAAATCGTGGAAACAGAAGTAAGGCGCACCTATCTTGGTAATGAACTCAAAGGCAGCATCCATTTTGTCCTTCGCTTGTTGAATTGGGTCTGCATTCACCATCCATGGGAAATCTTGAGTGGGTGCCCCAAAAGGATCTCCACCAACACCCGTGAAGGTGTGCCAATAGGCAATGGCAAATCTAAAATGGTCTTTCATGGACTTACCGCCCACCATTTTATTTTCATCATAATATTTAAAGGCCATTGGGTTGTCCGACTCTTTTCCTTCAAAAGCAATTTTTCCAATTCCTTTGAAATACTCCTTGTCTCCTGTTGTAATCATAATTGTTGTTTGTTCAGTTTTTTAAATATTCTTGTAAAGTCTTTTTCCATGCATTGTATGCTTCTTGATATGGCTCCACTGAAGCGTCTGGCTCGTGAGTGAGTTCCACCTTATCTGAGGCTGTAGCTTCGCTCATGTCTGTAAATTTTCCAGCGGCATAAGCGGCTGCTCTGGCGGCACCTACAGCACCTGTTGTTTCAACTATGTTGATTTTGCTTTGTGTTAGGGTCGCTATGGTTTTAGCAAAAACTTCGGCCCTAAAAAGGTTGTCGTTTCCTGCTTTTATAGAGGTGATGTCTACACCATCATTTTTTAAGATTTCCATCCCATAAACAAAAGAGAAGGCAATACCTTCCAACGCTGCCCTAAAGATATGGGCAGATTTGTGTACATTAAAATTTAGATTGTGTATTCTGGAACCTTTATTGCAATTTTCCAGCATACGCTCAGCACCATTTCCAAAAGGGAGTATTTGCAAGCCATCCGAACCAATAGGAACAGACTCTGCAGCTTGGTTCATTTGGTTGTAGGATAGGTTACTAGTCAGTTCATTTTTGATCCAACTGTATTGAATCCCTGTGCCATTGATGCACAATAATTTTCCAATTCTGGTTTGTTCTGCGCTATGGTTGGTATGAGCAAAACTGTTGATTCTTGTATGCTCGTTAGTATTTTTTTGACCTGAAATGGCATAAACAACCCCAGAAGTTCCTCCCGTTGCAGCAATTTCTCCTGGTTCCATCACATTTAGCGAAAGTGCATTGTTGGGTTGATCCCCTGCTCGATACATGATTGGAATACCTTCGGGTAATCCGCTTTCAGATGCTCCTTGTTTGTTTACAAAACCTTGCTCTGAAAATGAAGGTCGAATATCTGAAACTAAGGATTCGTCAATTCCAGCTTCTTCCAAAAGCCATGTGGCCAAGGTATTGTTCTTGAAATCCCACATGATCCCCTCGGAAAGTCCAGAAGGGGTAGTTACGCATTCACCAGATAATTTTAAGGCAATAAAATCGCCAGGGAGCATGAATTTATAAATGCGGTTATAAATTTCAGGCTCATTTTCTTTGATCCAAATTAATTTGGAAAGGGTAAAGTTGCCTGGAGAATTCAAAACATGCTCCACACATTTTTCGGTTCCAGCACTATGGAAAAGATTTTCTCCAATGGCAACAGCTCGGCTATCGCACCAAATAATGGAAGGTCGAAGGGGTTTCAAATTTCTCCCAACAACTACCAAACCATGCATCTGATAGGAAATTCCGATACCTTTAATGTCATCTTTGGAAATTCCGTTATGCTCAATTAATGTTTTGGTAACGGTACAAACATGTTGCCACCATAACTCGGGGTCTTGTTCTGCCCATCCTTTTTGCTCGGAAACTATGGGCATTTCCTTCTTTGGAAACTGTTCAACCGCTAAAACTCCACCGTCATGTTCGTATATTAAAGCAGCTTTTATAGAGGAGCTGCCAATATCATATCCAATCCAATACATGTACTGTTGTTAAAAAATGCAATTAAAATAGGTATTTATTAATGAATTCAAATTTTATAGGGAAATAAAATTCTAAATCTACGATGTAAAATAATTTTTTACTAACGATTATTTAATCTAAAAAAAGTGGGTGGTTTCTTATAAATTTGAGTAATTTGAAACATAATTTTATTATTTGTAAACTTATTTGATCATATGGGTAAAAAGCAGTCGAATTTAGTTTTTGTGTTGCACGCTTCCTTAGCTGCTTTTGGCACCTACTTTTGTATGTACGCCTTTCGGAAACCTTTTTCGGTGGCCACCTTTGATGGATTGGCCTTTTGGGGCATTAACTACAAGATTCTTTTAGTGATCATCCAAGTTTTGGGTTATGCGCTTTCAAAATTTATCGGAATCAAAGTAATCTCTGAACTCAAACCCAATCGTAGGTTACTTTACCTTATTTCTTTGATTGCGATAGCTGAATTTTCCTTGATTTTGTTCGGTATAGTACCAGCTCCCTACAATATGGTTTTCATGTTTTTTAATGGATTGCCTTTGGGTATGATCTGGGGCATTGTGTTTTCTTATGTTGAGGGAAGGCGGGTTACCGATATTCTAGGTGTGGTCTTATCATCTAGTTTTATTGTTTCAAGTGGAGTGGTTAAATCGGTTGGGCTTTATGTGATGACGTCGTGGGGGATAAGTGAGTTTTGGATGCCCTCGGTAACGGGCGCCTTGTTTTTTGTTCCTCTATTGATATGTTCCTATGCACTTCAAAAAGTGCCACCACCTACGGAAGAAGATATAGCCAACAGAACGGAGCGTATTCCAATGACAGCTTTGGATAGAAAAAATCTGGTGAAGCAATTCTTTTTTCCATTGCTATTGGTTGTGCTATTCTACACTTTTTTAACTGCCTTTAGAGATTTTCGGGACAACTTTGCCCGTGAACTTTGGGACAGTATTGGCTATGAAGGGGATGTTTCTGTTTTTTCCACTTCGGAAATTATCATTGCCATTGTGGTGCTTTTGATCATTGGAGCCATATTTTATATCAAAAACAATTTTAAGGCCTTACTTACTTATCATGCCCTATTACTTTTGGGAACTGTGGTGTTGGCAGGTTCAACCATAATGTTTCAAATGGGAGTTCTAGACCCTTTTGTTTGGATGGTAAGCACTGGTTTTGGACTTTACATTTGCTATGTTCCGTTCAACTGTCTGTTTTTCGACCGTTTTATTGCCACTTTTAAGGTGAAGGGAAATTCAGGATTCCTCATATACATCGCCGATGCTTTTGGTTATGTGGGCAGCGTTTTGGTGTTGCTTTATAAAAATTTCGGTCAGGCCAATGTATCATGGCTTAACTTCTTCGTTTACGGAACCTATGCGGTAGCGCTTATCGGAATCGTATCGACCATAATGCTGTTTTTCCATTTTGGTGCACGATACAAAACAGAACAAATCAACAAGCAATTGGATTATGGAAAATAGATATGATGCCGTCATAATTGGTGGGGGCATTTTGGGAACGTTTCATTCTTTTCATGCTATGGAACTGGGCCTAAAGGTCTGCTTGGTAGAAAAAGATAACTATGCTAAAGGAGCCACGACCCAAAACTTTGGTCAGGTGGTGCCTTCGGGAATGAATTCCAAATGGCAAAAATTCGGAAGGGAAAGTCTTCGAATTTATAAAGAGATACAATCCCAATTCGATATCAGCATTCGTCAAAATGGGAGTGTGTATTTGGCATCGAATGAAGAGGAGGAAAGATTGTTGGTGGAGCTACGAGGCATTAATAACGGGAACGATTATGCTTCCAAAATGTTGACCAAAAAGGAGTGTCTGGATAAATACCCTGGATTGCGAAAGGATTATGTGAAAGCTGGACTTTATTTTCCCGAGGAGGTTACCGTGGAACCCAGAACCATGATCCATAAACTTCAAGAATATTTGGTGACCCAAAAAGGACTGGAAATCAAGTTCAATTTTCCTGTGATTTCTTGTGAAACTGATGGGGAGTGGGTATCTGTTAAGAGTTCTAACAATGAAGAAGTATTTGGAAAAAAAGTGATTATCTGTAATGGGAGCGATTTTAAGAATCTATATCCCGAAATATTTGCTTCAAGTGACCTTGAAGTTTCAAAATTGCAGATGATGCAGACCAAACCTCAAGAAAATTATAGCTTAAAAGGTTCCATTTTAACAGGTTGGTCCATTCGTAGGTACGAAGCCTTTCATGAATGTCCATCCTTTGCACAAATAAAGGCGAATGAAACCGAGGATAGCCTTCAGAAAAAGTGGGGAGTGCATATTCTATTTAAACAGGCAGTGGACGGTTCTATCATTTTAGGGGATTCCCATCAATATGCGGATGCCGCCAACATGGAGGATTTGGGATATGACCTAGACATGGATATCGACAATTTTATGATTGCCGAAGCGCAGAAAATATTTGATTTGCCTACCTATCAAATTCAAAACAGATGGTATGGTATGTATTCCCAATGTAAGAACAGCGATATTTTTCAAAAGACCATCGACAACAACATTCATATTGTAACTGGAATCGGAGGAAAGGGAATGACAGGAAGTGCGGGTTTTTCCAAAAAGAATATTGCTAAAATTTTTAATCGACAGAAAATCAATTTATGAAAGAGATACAACTAGCCGTTTTTGATATGGCAGGTACCACGGTGAATGAAGATAATGTAGTGTACAAAACGGTAAGGGACGCCTTGGGAAAGCATGGTGTTCAAGTGACTTTGGAAACGGTTCTGGAATTTGGAGCAGGTAAAGAAAAATTCAAGGCCATTGCTGATATTTTGGTGCAGACCGAAAACACTTCCGTTGATGCCAACAAAGTTTTCGAAGATTTTAAAGGCATGTTGGAGGAAGCATACGCCAATTTAGCCGTGACTTCTTATGATGGCGTTGAGGATTTGTTTAAGATTTTGAAATCCCATGATGTAAAAGTGGTGTTGAACACGGGATATGATAAAAAAACGGCTCAATCCCTTTTAACCAAATTGGGTTGGGAGCCAGGCAATCAAATTGATGCTTTAATCACAGCTGATGATGTGGTCAAGGGAAGACCCTCTTCCGAAATGATTGACAAGGCGATGGAACTTTTTGAAATCACAGATACTGAAAAAGTATTAAAAGCAGGGGACTCGGTGATTGATATTGAAGAAGGCAAGAATGCCAACTGTGGAATTACCGTTGGGGTGTTGACAGGTGCACAAACCCGCGAGCAATTGGCCACGGCCGAACCTACTTTGATTTTAGATTCTTTAGCTGATTTGGCCCAAGTGTTGTTTTCTTAATTATATAAAGAAATAAACCACCAACATTTTAGAAGGTACTTTGCCCTTATTAATAGGTACATGGGGGATTCTGCCATCAAAGAATATAGAGTCTCCCTCTTTTAAAAGCACTTCCTGGTCACCGATTTCGTAATAGCATTCACCAGTCAGAAGGTATTTGAACTCAAAAGCATCGGTTACTACCTTTTCACGTTCCGAATTGGGTTGCACTTCCAAAAGCACACTTTCAAATCCGACAGAGTTTAGTTGTTTTCCGAAAATATAATTATAGGTAAACCCAACAGCTTCGTCCTCTTTTTCAATAATGGATTGTTCGTTTTTACGGGTCACCAAAAAGTTTTGCCCGAGGGCTTTGGGAATACCATCAAAAAAATCGGTCATCTCGGTTTCAAGGGCGCCAACAATTTTCAAAAAAACAGGAAGTGAGGGAATGGTACGGCCATTTTCAATACGGGAAATGAGTCCAGCGGTTACTCCTGCGGAGATGGCAACATCGCTTATGGTCTTTTTATTGTTCTTGCGTATTTCCTTGATTCGCTTACCAATACCTATTAAGTAATCTTCCATTTTATCTCCGAAACTGAATTTTAGTATTTATAATAATTCTTTCAAAATCATAATTACTAAAAAAATTGATTAATCCACTATAAAACAAGGATATATTGTGAATTGACCAATCTTATGTGATTTTTAAAAGTTGAATATTTGTAAATAATGTTAACATAACATTGGGTTATTTCTTTTAACCTTTCCATATCATTTTTTTAATCTGTATGAATGGATGCCTTAACTCATGAGTTGGATATTTGTTGATAAATAATTAACACAATTTTACTAATACTCAACAAATGAAAAAATCAATTCTTACGTTTTTACTTGCTCTTACTGTAAGTATTATTGGGTATTCCCAATCTACTTTTACAGGTAAGGTTGTAGACGGTGACAACATACCCTTACCAGGTGCTTCTGTTGTTGTAAAAGGTAGTACCAATGGGGTAGCTACCGACTTTGATGGAAACTTTGAGATTACATTGCCAAATGGTGGTGAAATTTTAGTGGTTTCTTACATTGGGTACATTGCCCAAGAAGTAAATACTGCGGGGAAAACCTCTATTACAGTTGTGCTTCAACCTGATTCCCAACAATTGGATGAGGTAGTGGTAACCGCTTTGAACATTACCAGAGATGAAGAATCCTTAGGGTACTCCGTTCAAAAAGTGGGTGGTGAAGAAATTTCCCAATCTACCAGTACCAACACCGTAAGTACTTTATCAGGCAGAACTGCAGGGGTGCAGGTGGTGACCAACGGAACTGGTCCTGGTCAATCATCTTCCGTTGTGATTCGTGGATATTCTTCCATGCAGGGTGATAACCAACCTTTATTTATTGTAGATGGTATTCCTATTAATAATACTACCGATACAAGAACCAATACGTTGGGTGGTGCTTCCAACATGAACTTGGATTATGGTAACGGAGCTGCCGAAATCAACCCAGA
This sequence comes from Flagellimonas zhangzhouensis, assembly GCF_900102925.1. Taxonomy (GTDB): domain Bacteria; phylum Bacteroidota; class Bacteroidia; order Flavobacteriales; family Flavobacteriaceae; genus Flagellimonas; species Flagellimonas zhangzhouensis. The sequence goes on from NZ_FNKI01000001.1 coordinate 900,736, forward strand.
CGATGTAGAATCTATTTCTGTACTTAAAGGAGCCAATGCAACAGCACTTTACGGTTCCAGAGCCGCCAACGGTGCGGTGATCATTACGACCAAATCGGGTAGAGGACGTAAAGGTGGAATTAGTTTTAGCTCCAAGACCACTTTCGAAAGTGTTTTAAAAGCGCCAGAATATCAAGGTGTATATGGTCAAGGTAAAAACTTTGATTTCCAATTTGTAGATGGTTACGGTAGCGGAACCTATGATGGTGTAGATGAATCTTGGGGTCCACTTTTGGATGGTACTTTGCGTGCTCAGCACGATTCTCCAACTTCAAATGGACTTCGTGGAGGTGATGTTCACGGTTTGGATTACGTATTGGGTTCTTCAGGTGTTGATTTAAACAGAAGAGGTACCATTACTCCAACACCTTTTGTGTACGGAGGTAACCCAGCCGAAGAATTCATGGAAACTGGTAGAACATTAATCAATACCGTTTCTTTCTACGGTTCCAACGATAATGGAAACTACCGTGTTAGTTATACCAACTTGGATAATAAAGGTATTGTTCCAAACACAGATATCAGAAGAAATACTATTTCTGCTTCAGGAGATTATCAGGTAACGGATAGATTAAAGGTTTCTTCCAAAATCAACTACATCCGTTCCGATTCGGATAACCGTCACGTAAATGGGTACGGTACAGAATCTGTAATGTACTTGTTCATCTGGTGGGGTCAGCAAGTGAATGTAAATAGTTTGAGAAACTACTGGCAAGATGGTTTGGAAGGCTTCCAGCAGTACAACTACAACTATAACTATCATGATAACCCATACTTTACCATGTATGAAAACACCAATGGGTTGGCCAAGGATAGAATCATAGGAAACCTTTCTGCCACTTATGATATCAGCGATGATTTCAAATTTATGGTACGCGGCGGTCGCGATTTCTTCTCCGAATACAGAACCATTAAAAGAGCGTATTCCACACAACGTTTTCCAAATGGACAGTTCAGGGAAGATAAAATCAACTTCCAGGAAACCAACTTGGATTTCTTGTTGACCTATGACAAAGATGTTACCAATAAATTCCATGTGAATGCCAACTTTGGTGGTAACAGAATGGTACAAAAGAACCATTACAACTCTTTAATGGCCAATAAGCTTTTAATTCCTGGCATCTATTCCTTCTCGAATGTTGATGGAGCCTTGGTACAGCGTTCCAGCCGTCCAGAAAAGCAAATCAACTCTTTGTATGCTTTTGCGCAATTGGGATGGAACAGTAGTATTTATTTAGATCTTACCGCTCGTAACGACTGGTCATCAACATTGCCAGAGCAGAACAATTCTTATTTCTACCCATCTGCTTCGTTAAGTGTGGTGCTTTCAGATTTGTTCGATTTTAGCGGTCAGGATGTATTGAGCTTCGCCAAACTTCGTGGAGGTTGGGCACAAGTGGGTAGCGATACCGACGCTTACAGACTTTCAGAATACTATGCTTTGGGAACTCCAGTAGGGGATAATCCAACTGCAAGTCCAACCAATACATTGCCAAACTTCGATTTGAAGCCAGAGATTCAGACTTCCTACGAGTTCGGTACCGATTTAAGGTTCTTCAACAACAAACTTTCGTTGGATGCCACTTACTATAACTCCGTTTCCAAAAACCAGATTTTGGATATCGACTTGCCGATTACATCAGGTAAAACCGCAAGAACGATCAATGCTGGTAAGATCAGAAACCAAGGTTTGGAAATTATGTTGAGCGCCAATCCAATTTCCAATGAAACTTTCAACTGGAATACCTCTTTCAACTTTGGTTTGAACAGAAACAAAGTGTTGGAATTGGCTGATGATGTGGAAAGATACCAATACGGAGGTAACGGAATTTCATTGGTGGCTGAAGAAGGTGGTTCCCTAGGTGATATGTACGGAACAGGTTTGGTAAAAGTTGAAGACGAAGATAGTCCGTACAATGGTGAAGTAATCTTCAATAACGGTTTGGTACAACAGGATAACACTTTAAGAAAAGTTGGAAACTTTAATCCTGACTTTACTTTGGGATGGAACAATACTATTTCTTTCAAAAATGTATCGTTGAACTTCCTTTTTGATTGGAGACAAGGTGGTGAATTGCTTTCCAGAACCCGTTTGATTGCAGCCACTTCAGGTAACGTAGTAGAAACACTTTGGGGTCGTTCACCAGAATACGGTGGTCCACACCCAGGTATTACAGATTCGGGACTTTCTTATACCGATGGGAATGGCGTTGCCCAGACAGATGGTATTATTGGTGATGGGGTAATGTTACAAGATGGGGAGTATGTGCCCAACAATGTAATCGTTGCTGCCAATGCATACCACAACAACAGATACAGAAGAGATAACGATACAGAAGGTATTTACGATGCTACTTTCATCAAATTGAGAGAAGCAAGATTGACCTACGATTTCCCAACCAAATTGTTCGGAGGAGATGACATCAAAAACTTAAGTTTCTCTTTGATCGGCACCAACCTTTGGATGTGGGCTAAAGATTACAACCATGGTGACCCAGAACTATTGTCTTTCGGTGGAGGAAACTATGTGCCAGGGGTAGAAAATGCAACTGTTCCAACTACACGTAGTTTAGGATTTGCAATCAACGTAGAATTTTAATCAGGTTAACAATAACAACATGAAAAAGATATTTATAATAGCGACAGTACTTGCAACGGCCCTTTGGTCCTGTGACAAGTTTGACGTGAGCAACGATAATCCAGATGTTGCATTGAACATTAGCCAAAACCCAGAATTGCTTTTGACCAATCTTCAAAGAAGGTCCATTCGTGAAGCAGTAGGAGGTTCTTGGAGTGAAGGAAACCTAATGGGTCAGTATGGCGCCCGTATCGTATTTACCTCTTTCGACCTGTTCGACTGGGGAGATCAAAGCGGTGCTTGGAACAACTATTACTATACCATTAGAGATGCCAAAGAGTTGGAAAAACAAGCCAATGCAAATGGATTGAACAGTTATATCGCTGTTTCTAAGATCATGCAAACTTGGGCCTACAGTATTTTGACCGATATGTGGGGTGATGTTCCGTACTCTGAGGTAAATCAAGCTAGCGAGGAGAACTACACACCAATGTACGACACACAGGAGGCAATTTACACTTCCATGTTAGCAGAGTTGGCTGAGGCCAATACCATTTTGGGAGGTTCAGACCTTACCCAAATTAAAGGGGATTTGTTGTTCGATGGCGATTTGGCTATGTGGAGAAAGTTTGCAAACTCATTGAGATTGCGTTTGGCACTTCGTTTGAGTGAAGTAGCACCTTCAACTGCATCAAGTGTTATTTCTGCTATTTATGGAAGTCCTGCTCAGAACCCAGTTATGGATTCCAATGATGACAATGCGACCCTTACCTTTTTGGCAGCTAACCCAGATGCGCACCCAGTAACCGAGGAGTCTGTTTACCGTGTTGGTTCTTATAACGAATACCGAATTTCAGAGCACTTTGTAAACCTATTGGATGGATTGAATGATCCAAGATTGGAATTCTTCGCAGATCCTACAGCGAATTCTGTGGAGCAAGGCACTCCAGAAATTGTTGGGATGTTGAACGGGGTTGTGGATGGACCTGCCTACACCTACCAAGGAGGGGATGCATTTTTGTCTAAATTCAACATTGATTATTTCTATTACCAATCCAATACCAATCAAGCGAGGTTGATGTTGTTTTCTGAAGTGCAATTTATTTTGGCCGAAGCGGCCCAAAGAGGATGGATTACTGGTGATGCCCAATCGTTCTACGAAGAAGGGATTACTGCCAACTTCGGGTATTGGGGAGTTGACATGCCAGCTGATTATTTGACCAGTGCAGGAGTTGCTTTTGACAATTCGTTGGAAACCATCATGACCCAGAAATACATCAACTTGTTCTATACCGATTACCAAGGTTTTATCGAGTACAAAAGAACTGGATTTCCAGCAACGATTGCTCCTGGACCAGATGCATTCTATGATGTGTACCCAAGTAGGTTCGAGTATCCTAGCAACGAGGAATCCTTGAACAATACAAACTATACCGAAGCTGCTACCAGAATCGGTGGTGACCAAATTACCACCAAGGTTTGGTGGGAAAACTAAGGCTTGCCAATGTGTTTTAAGACGTTTAATATAGCAATGATCATGACCATGGGAACTTTGTTCCTGTGGTCTTGTTCTTCTAATCAAGAGGTAACTCCAAAGGGCATTGAGCACATCGTCGTCATAGGAATAGACGGAATGAGTCCCAATGGAATTCAAAAGGCCAATACGCCCATGATGGATTCCATGATCCAGAATGGAGCTGCAACCCTACATGCAAGGTCGGTACTTCCATCCAGTTCCAGTCCAAACTGGGCCAGTATGATCATGGGTGCCGATACCGAACAACATGGTGTAACCTCCAATGGTTGGGAAAAATTCGACCATCAATTACCACCCGTAGTACAAACAGAGAACGGAACCTTTCCAACAATCTTCACCCTTTTTAAAGATCAACAACCTGGAGCTCATGTAGGAGCCATTTACGATTGGGATGGATTTGGTCGTTTGTTCGAGAAATCAGATGTTGATTTTGACATTGATGGAGACCACGAGGATAAAACCACACGGGCAGCAGTAAATTACATCAAGGAACATACCCCAAAGTTCACTTTTGTGCACTTGGATCATGTGGACCATGCAGGCCATGCGTTGGGTCACGGAAGTCCAGAGTATTACAAATCGGTAGAAAAGGCTGATTCGTTGATCACAGAAATAGTAGATGCCACCAAACAAGCTGGAATCTTTGAAAAAACCATGTTCATTGTATCTGCCGATCATGGTGGATTAGGCTTTGGTCATGGCGGAGAAAGCTTGGCCGAAATGGAAATCCCTTTCATTTTATATGGGGCTGGTATCAAAAAAGGATACACTATTGAAGAAACCGTTTACCAATACGATAATGCACCGACTGTCGCCTATGCTATGGGGTTGAAAACGCCCCAAGCTTGGATTGGTCGGCCTGTTAAAGGGGCATTTATAGGAAATGAAGCGCCAAAATTGATCTACAAGCGCAAAGCCCAAATCACCCAACCCAAAATACTTCCAGATGCGGGTTATTTTGAACCTGCTGGTGGGGTTTTTAAAGCGGATTCCGTAGCAGTAGTGATTCAAAACCCCAACAATTTGGGGGAGATCAGATACACCATAGGTGACAAAGTGCCCTCTTTGGAAAATAGTCAAGCCTATCAGGATACTTTCTATGTAAAAGAGACCAGCATTATCAAAGCTGGGATTTTTCAAGAAGGTCGATTGGTGAGTACGATTGCCGAGGGGAATTTTAGAATAGTTCCCCAATCAAAGGAGGATGCTGTAAAATTTCAAATCTATGAAGTTAGCGGTATTGCCATGTTGCCCGATTTTTCAAATTTGAGCCCATTGCATGAAGGTTTTGTAACCGAGTTTTCGCACAAGGAAGCGCTTTCAGGAGATAGGCCTCAAGAGCAAGTTGCCGTGGTTTTTGAAAGTTATTTGGAAATTTTGGAAGATGGAAATTATACATTTTTCACCAATAGCGATGATGGTAGCAAACTTTACGTAAACGGTAACGAAATTGTGGACAATGATGGCGATCATGGCGTAATGGAGCGCAGTGGTTCGTTGGATTTGACCCAAGGAAAACATTTGGTACGAGTAGAGTTCTTCAACGGAGGTGGGGGCTATCATTTGGATGTAAAATTCAAAGGCCCGAGCACTCCAAAACAGATTATTCCTGCAAATCATTTGTATAGAAAAAAATAAGAATGCAATTCAAACTTAAAAAAATGGGTCTACTGGTCATCACCATTTTGATGACATCTATTTCCATTGGGCAAACCAAAAATTTGCCTGCTTGGCAACCTGGTTTTTTGGACATTCATCATATCAACACGGGTAGGGGTGATGCTGCTTTTATGGTTTTTCCCGATGGCACAACTATGTTGGTGGATGCTGGGGATATGTCCGAGACACATCCGAGAACCACTTCGAGCAGAAATGCAAAGTTGGTTCCGAATAGGTCCAAAACAGCCCCAGAATGGATAGTGGATTACATAGATCAATTTCTGTCGAAAAAGCAGGATCAAAGGTTGGATTATGCCCTGATTACCCATTACCACGACGACCATTTTGGGGAGATTGATTCCTTGCGAAAAATAGCTTCAGGAAGCTATCAATTAACTGGAATTATGGAAGTGGGAACCTTGATTCCGATACAAACATTGATTGATCGCGGGTTCGATTTTCCATTAGATCTCAAAGATTCGAAAGTGCAGTCCCAAGAAAGATTCGCTTCCGATGCCTACGGAATGATTCCCACCTTAAAAGAGTATTGGAAGTTTATCGAATTTCAATACAAAGAATCTGGGTTGGAAAATGAAGCTTTGCAAGTGGGTAGCAATAATCAGATTCATTTACAATATCACCCAAAGGATTATCCTGATTTTAAAGTTCAAAACATAGCCTCAAACGGAAATATTTGGACGGGTTATGATGCTTCATACTACTCCCTATTTAAAAAAGGCGAATACCCAGGTGAAAACCCATTGAGCAATGCTATCCGAATAGATTATGGAAAATTCAATTACTATACAGGAGGCGATATTGCTGGGATTGATGGCTATGGAGAAACGGATATCAATGGACTGGAATCCCATGTGGCGCCAGTAGTGGGGCCTGTGGATGTCGCAACCTTGAACCATCATGGCAATCGCGATTCCCAAAATCCCTATTATGTTCGGACCATTCGCCCTCGCGTTTGGATACAACAAAACTGGACGGCAGACCATCCAGGGGAGGAAGTCCTCCGAAGAATAACATCAAAAAAATTATACCCCGGTGATCGGGATATTTTTTCAACCATTATGCTACAAGGCACCAGGGACGTGATCGGTGGCAGGTTGGATCAATATAAAAGTCAAAACGGACATATTGTTGTTCGGGTGTACGATAATGGTGATACATATGATATTTATGTGTTGAACGATGCATCCGAAGAACGCGAAATACTAACTAAACATGGACCATATAAAGCGCGATAAGCACAACTCAGAATCTGTTGTGGAAGGCGATATCAACCTGACTCCAGCACGAAAGGAGTGGTTGCAAAACGAAGTAAGCGAAGAAACCAAGGAACTACTGGAAAAGGATGCAAAATATTTTATGCATCAATCCATGTCGACCCCTTGTTTGGACGTGCTCAAAAATTGTGAAGGCTCTTACATTGAAAGTGTATCTGGAAAAAAATATTTGGATTTTCACGGGAATAATGTGCATCAAATTGGGTTTTCGCACCCAAAAATGATAGCTCGGTTAACCGAACAACTTCAAGGTTTGACGTTTTCCACTCGACGATATGCCAATGAAACCGCCATTCAGTTTGCTGAAAAACTAACATCCTACACACCAAAAGGACTCAACCGAATTCTATTGACCCCAAATGGCAGTTCAGCCATTGGAATTGCATTAAAATTGGCCCGAGCCGTCACTGGAAAACACAAAGTGGTCTCTTTTTGGGATTCATTTCACGGGGCTAATTTGGATGCTATTAGTGTAGGTGGCGAATCCATATTTCAGGAACATATGGGACCAATGATGCCAGGAGTTGAACGAATTCCACCTCCAATAACCTATCGCGGTATTTTTGAAGGGAATGAGGCCAAAGCCCTCGAATATTTGGAATATGTTCTGGAAAAGGACAACCAGATTGGGGCATTTTTGGCAGAAATCATCCGAAATACCGATGTACAGATTCCATCCGATAAGTTTTGGAAAGGTGCACGCGAACTGTGCACAAAACATGGAGTGCTTCTGATTTTGGATGAGATTCCGATTGCTTTTGGACGAACAGGAAAAATGTTTGCCTACGAATTGTTTGGTATTGAACCCGACATTCTGTGTTTGGGTAAGGGCCTTGGTGGCGGAATTATTCCACAAGCTGCCATTGTAACTCGAGATGAGTACAACAAGTTCGGAGATATTTCACTGGGCCACTACACCCACGAAAAAAGTCCATTGGGCTCCATCGCTGGATTGACCCTTTTGGAAGTAATAGAAGAAGAAAATCTACTTCAAAAAGTAAAAGAAGACCAAGAATTTATGAGAAAGGCCCTCTACAAAATGCACAGAAAATATTCCTTGATCGGGGATATTCGAGGTGTTGGACTTTTGTGGGGCATCGAATTGGTGTCCGATAGAACTACCAAAGAAAAAGCGACCGCCGAAGCCGAAGAAATTATGTACGAGTGCTTAAAACAGGGATTAAGTTTTAAGGTTTCCAAAGGAAATGTATTGCAACTTTCCCCACCATTGACCATAACAAGAGAAGAACTGGAAAAGGCATTTGAAATATTGAACTGTGCCTTTTTAAAAACCAATGCTATAGCCTAATGAAAAAGATTAACCAATTATGCATTCTATTTTTTGCTGGAGTGACGCACCTCGCTGCCCAGACCGAACCTCAAATTTTGGTGCAACCCTATCTTCAAGATGCCGAGCCAACATCCATTGTGATTATGTGGGAAACCACCAGTGGCGAAGAAAGTATTGTGGAGTGGGGAACGACCGAAAAATTAGGCAAAAAGACCTCTGGAAAAGCCGAGGATATCAATTTCTCCGAATCAAGGGTGCATACCGTTAAGTTGGAAGGCCTAAAACGATTCACGGAATACTATTATCGTGTGAAAACGGGAAAGGCCAAGTCGGATATTTTCCAGTTTAAAACCCCGCCATTTTCGAGTGATGAGGAGAGTTTCAACATAGTTGCTATGAGCGATATGCAATACGATAGCCAGCAGCCCAACAAGTTTTCGGAAATCGTTAATCAAGGTCTTCTTCAATATTTGGAAAAGGAACATGGTGGTAAATTACCCGATAATTTAGCCATGGTGATGATACCTGGCGATTTGGTTCAAAGTGGTAGCAAATATTACCAATGGAAAGAACACTTCTTCGACCCAGCGCAAAAATTGTTTGCTGAAGTACCTGTGTATCCAGTTTTGGGAAACCATGAGCGAAACTCTGTTTTCTATTTCAAATATTTCAGTTTGCCCGAAAATGGAACCCCAGCTTATGCTGAACATTGGTGGTACAAAGATTATGGCAACACCCGTATTATCGGTTTAAATTCCAATGATGGCTATCGCGATCTTGGGGAGCAATACCAATGGCTGGAAAAAGTTTTGGATGAAACTGAAAAGAACGAGGACATTGACTTTGTTTTTGCCCAATTGCACCATCCGCATAAATCTGAACTTTGGATTCCAGGGGAAGAAGAATCAACGGGAAAAGTGGTAAAAATGTTGGAAGCATTCTCAACCAAAACAGGAAAACCGAGCGTTCATTTTTTTGGACATACGCATGGCTATTCCCGAGGCCAGTCGAGAGATCATAAACACCTTTGGATCAATGTAGCCTCTGCAGGTGGCGCCATAGACAATTGGGGTGAATTCGAAGGTAGGGATTACGATGAGTTCACTGTTACCCAAGACGAATACGGATTTGTAATGGTTGAAGTGGACGGTAACAGAAACGATCCAAAATTCACGATCAAAAGAATCAGTAGAGGAAACACTATCGAGTCCAGAGAAAATGAACTTCGCGATAGCATTACCATTTGGCGATTGGAAAAGAAACCCGAAGCACCTAAGGTCATCTCGCCAATAAACAACGTTGTGGTAACTGATGATTTTGCTACCTTGAAAGCTGGTGAATTTTCCAGTCCATTGAGTGGGGCATTCCATGCAGCGGCACACTGGCAGTTATCCGAAACCGAAAATTTTGAAAAGTTGGCTTTGGACAGCTGGAAACAATTTGAAAATTGGTATTACAAAGAAGACCGTCAGAAAGAGGACGACCTTACCGATGAGCCAACCAAGAGATTAAAACCGGGCACCGCCTATTTTTGGAGGGTAAGGTACCGTGACCAAAACCTAAATTGGAGTGATTGGTCCGAAATGGCATCATTTAAAACACAGGAAGAAAATGAAAAATAAGATTTTGCTTTTAATGGCTGGTTTTGCAGCGATTTTCAATATTCAAGCACAAAATGCGGATAACACCAAGGTGATTTTGATCACGTTGGATGGCTTCCGTTGGCAAGAATTGTTCACAGGAGCCGATTCCCTTTTGGTGGGGAACAAAGATTATGTCCATGAGGTTGACATGTTGAAAGAAGCTTTTTGGAAAGAAACTCCAGCAGAAAGAAGAGTGGCATTGATGCCTTTTTTCTGGAATCAAGCGGAGAAAATGGGTCAAATACATGGAAATAGAAACTTGGGCAGCAAGGTAAACTTGACCAATTCCATGTGGTTTTCCTATCCTGGTTACAACGAAATTTTAACAGGAACAGCTGATGATGCCCGTATCCGAAGCAATGATAAAATGCAAAACCCCAACACTACCATTTTAGAGCATTTCAACAATACATCCGAAGGGAAAGGTAAGGTGGCGGCCTTTGGTAGCTGGGACGTTTTCCCATTTATCGTGAACGAAAAGCGTTCTGGGGTTCCTGTGAATGCAGGTTTTGAAGAAGCAACAGGAGATTTGACCGAAAAGGAGCAATTCCTGAACGAATTGCAAGACCAGATTCCGAGTCCTTGGGGCAGTGTGCGATTGGATGCCTTTACGCACCATTATGCTTTGGAGCACATGAAAAAGGAACATCCGAAGTTGGTTTTTATCTCCTATGGCGAAACCGATGATTTTGCCCACGATGGCGATTATCAGGCTTATTTAAAATCGGCTCACAATACCGATGCATTGATCAAAGATCTATGGGAATTTACCCAACAGGATGATTTCTATAAAGATCAGACCATTTTTATGATTACCACCGACCACGGGAGGGGAACGCAACCTTTGGATACTTGGAGAGGCCATGGCAGTGATGTAAAAGGCGCGGGTCAAGTTTGGTTCGTGACTTTTGGAAAAGATGTAGAGGCCATGGGCGAAGTAAAACAAGACGAGCAATTGTACTCCAATCAATTTGCACCGACCATTTTAAAAATATTGGGACAACCTATTCCTAAAGAGATAAAGGGAACTCCCTTAAAATAAAGTTTAAGTAGATTCAAATTCAGTAATTTAGTTTGTCAAGGGCCTGCATCGTTGGTGTAGGTCTTTTTTTATCCCACAAACCGACATGGAACAGTTGTGTTAAAATACTTACCTTAGGGCAGCATTAACTACACTATGGAAGAAGAACTTTTAGGCACCTTTAGTAATTATTTTGAGCAACCTCTGATCGATGAAATTGTTGAGGTCGGAAAAATTGTGGAAGTACCTGCAGGTGAAACCATTATGGATATAGGCCAGTATATTCGCAGTATTCCTTTGCTGTTATCTGGAGCCATTAAGGTGTTGCGGGAAGATGAAGAGGGGGACGAGTTGCTTTTGTACTATTTGGAACAAGGAGAAACCTGTTCCATGACCATGGCCTGTTGTATGGGTCAGACCAAAAGTGAAATTCGAGCCATTACCGAAACCGATACCAAGATTATGATGGTGCCCGTTCAAAAAATGGAAGAATGGATGGGGAAATACAAAGGTTGGCGCAATTATGTGTTCGATAGTTACCATAACCGTTTGAACGAGTTGTTGCAAACTGTGGATAATATTGCTTTCAAGAATTTGGACCAACGTTTGGTGGACTATCTTAAAAAGAAAGTGGAAGTCACCAACGATGACAAAATTAGAAGCACCCACCAAGAAATTGCGTATGATCTGCATACATCAAGGGTAGTGGTGTCCAGACTGTTAAAGAAGCTCGAAAAAATGAAAAAAGTAAAGTTGCATCGGAGTTATATCCATGTGACCGACCTGTAATGTAGCCTTTGTTACTGAAAATAGCCCACGGGCCGTCTATTTTTGCATAAAACCAATCAGATGCTCAAAAGGATTTTTCCTTTTTTATCTTCTTTGTCCAACTACAATCGCTCGTATTTTTATGGTGATCTAGTGGCTGGCATTACTGTGGGCATTATGTTGGTGCCCCAGGGAATGGCCTATGCCATGATTGCGGGAATGCCACCCATCTATGGGTTGTACGCAGCATTGGTGCCGCAATTTGTCTATGCACTCACTGGAACATCAAGACAATTGGCCGTTGGTCCAGTTGCCATGGACTCCTTATTGGTGGCAGCAGGAATCGGAGCCATGCAATTGTCAGGTGAAGGAGCTTATATTGCTGCCGTTATTTTCTTGACGCTGCTTATCGGATTGGTGCAGTTGCTGTTTGGATTTTTAAAAATGGGTTCGTTTGTCAATTTTCTATCCAAACCTGTGATCAATGGATTTACTTCCGCAGCAGCCATTTTAATAGGATTGGGACAGCTCAAGTACATTTTAGGTGTGAGTTTGCCCCAATCGGGAAAGATTCATGTGCTTTTAAGTAACATTTTTGGCAGTCTTGGCAATGCGAACCTATTGACTTTGGCAATGGGTATTGTGGTTATCGTTTTGATTGTAGTACTTCGGAAAATCAATAAAAAATTGCCGATACCCTTACTCATTGTTGTTTTGGGAATTCTGGCCGTTGTTATCTTTGGATTGGAAGCTAAGGGAATCAAAATAGTGGGTGAAATTCCAAGAGGATTGCCCAAATTTGAACTTCCTGTTGCCCACTGGGACCAGATAGGTAAATTCTTGCCTATTGCACTCACAGTTGCCCTTTTTGGCTTTATGGAATCCATTTCTATTGCAAAAACCGTGGAAGAAAGACATCCTGAATATGAAATTGATGCGAATCAAGAACTCAGGGCATTGGGATTGTCCAATATTTTGGGTTCCTTTTTTCAATCATTCTCCGTTTCGGGTAGTTTTTCAAGAAGTGCGGTCAATGATGAAACGGGGGCCAAAACCAGTTTATCTTTGGTGTTTAGCTCAATTTTCATTGCTGGCGTTTTACTCTTTTTAACCCCAGTGTTTTATAATCTGCCAACTGTGGCTTTGGGCGGTATCATCATCGTATCCGTTTTTGGACTTATCGATTTGCAATACCCATTAATGCTATGGAAAAACAGAAAAGATGAGTTCCTCTTGTTGATTGCAACATTCATTATGACGCTTTCCATTGGATTAATAGAAGGAATCATTTTGGGAGTTTTGTTGTCTCTTTTATTGTTGGTGTACCGCATTTCGCATCCCCATATTGCGATTCTGGGTCGAATTAAGGACACACATTATTTTAAAAACGTCAATCGATTTTCCGAAGACGTACTGGTAGATGATGATAAACTGATTTTACGCTTTGATGCCCAACTGTATTTTGGGAATAAGGATTATTTCAAAAAACAACTTTATAAAGAAATCGAAAAGAAAGGCCCTGCACTAAAATTTGTAGTCCTCAATGCAGAACCTATCAATTATATTGATAGCAGTGCGACCGTATTGTTGGAACGGATTATTTTGGAGTTACGAGAAAAAGGCATTCAATTTTTAATAGCTGGCGCAATTGGACCGACTCGAGATATTTTGTACAGCAGCGGCATTATTGATGTGCTGGGAGAAGAAAATCTCTTTGCCCAAACCTTTGATGCTGTGGAATGCTGTTCCAATCCAAAAGAGCGAACGGGAATCCAACGAAAAGTGTCTTTTCAATCTAAAACCAAGAGTTTGTAACTTTGGTCACTGAACTTTTGGGATCACAATTATATTTTTGACCAAAACCATAATCACATGACAATAGAGCAGATTTATACAGGATGTTTGGCCCAAGGGGCATATTATATAGAGAGTGAAGGTGAAGCAGCGATTATTGACCCACTAAGAGAGGTGCAACCGTATATTAAAAAAGCGGAAGAAGCTGGAGCCACCATCAAATATATTTTCGAGACTCACTTTCATGCTGATTTTGTGAGTGGTCACATAACCCTTTCCAAAGAAACTGGGGCGCCTATTGTTTATGGCCCAACAGCCCAACCCGCATTTGATGCCATCATCGCAGAAGATGGACAGGAATTTACCTTGGGTAAACTCACCATCAAGGTGCTGCACACCCCAGGGCATACTATGGAGAGTACTACCTATTTATTGAAAGATGAAAACGGGAAAGACCATGCCATTTTTAGTGGAGATACGTTGTTTTTGGGAGATGTAGGACGACCAGATTTAGCCCAAAAGGCGGCTCATATGACACAGGAAGAGTTGGCAGGCACCTTGTTTGACAGTCTTCGCACCAAGATCATGCCTTTGGCCGATGATGTAATTGTATATCCAGCGCACGGAGCAGGTTCAGCGTGTGGTAAGAACATGATGAAAGAAACCGTGGACACTTTGGGCAATCAGAAAAAAATGAACTATGCCCTAAGGGCAGATATGACCCGTGATGAATTTATCGCGGAGGTAACAGACGGATTGTTGCCACCACCTCAATATTTCCCACTTAATGTTAAAATGAACAAAGAGGGGTACGAGGATATAGAAACAGTTCTAAAAAGAGGAACCCATGCTTTAACTCCTGATGCTTTTGAAGTTGCAGCCAATGAAACAGGAGCTGTAGTATTGGATGTTCGTCATCAAGATGATTTTGCAAAAGGACATGTGCCAAGATCCATTTTTATTGGATTGAAGGGGAGTTTTGCTCCATGGGTAGGTGCTTTGATCGCAGATGTGGAACAACCGATACTTTTGGTAGTGCCAGAAGGCAAGGAAGAAGAGACTGTAACCAGATTATCAAGAGTTGGATTTGATAATACTTTGGGGTATTTGAAAGGAGGAATTGAAGCTTGGGCAGAAGCGGGAAAGGAAGTTGATACCGTAGAGAATGTAAATGCCCAGGAATTTAAAGAAAAAGTGGAGCAAGGTGTTCCTGTATATGACGTCCGTAAGGAATCGGAGTATAAGGCAGAACATGTAGTTGATGCCCATTTAACACCTTTGGATTACCTAAACGACCACTTGGCCGAATTCCCTGAAAAAGAGAAATTCTACATTCATTGCGCTGGAGGGTATAGGAGTATGATAGCCTCTTCTATTCTTAAAAGTAGAGGGATTCATAATTTGGTAGATGTGTCAGGAGGTTTTGCCGACATTAAAAAAGTAGGGATTCCTGTGACCGATTATGTTTGCCCAACAACCTTGAAATAAGGAAGCATGAAGCAATTGATCAAATGGGTGTTTTTCTTGGCAGTCTTTGCCAATGTAGCCTCATGTCAATCACAGCAAGATAAAACTATCACCAAGGTAGATAAGCAGGTCATTAAATCCGAAGTAATCGGAAAAGAGGTGCAACTTGTGGATGTTCGAACACCAGGGGAATACAAAGCTGGCCATATTGACCATGCAGTTAACTTTGATTTGAGCAACCAAAGTGGTTTCTTAAAACAAATTGAGACCTTGGACAAGAACGAGCCTGTTTATGTGTATTGTTTGGTGGGTTCTAGAAGTGCTTATGCAGCAAAAATTCTTCAGGATAAAGGGTTCACCAAAGTCTTTGACTACTCTGGGGGCTACAGCGATTGGGTAAGAAATTAAAAAGTTTTTACAGATAACATCTTGTGTAACAATCGTTACTGACCATCACACAAAACCAAGATACTTTAGTGGCATAAAATATAATATATGTCATTATTAAGCATGTTGTTCAGAGGAACACTTCCAGAAGAAATTCAAATATTGGACAGAGAGGAATACCACGAAGCCATTTCCAAAGGAAAAGTGCAATTGGTAGATGTAAGGACCAAGTCCGAATTTATGGGCGGTCATATAAAAGGAGCCAGTAATATTGATTATTTCCAAGGATCTGCATTTGCGTCAGCTTTTTCAAAATTCAAAAAGGATAAACCACTTTATATCTATTGTCAATCAGGTAACAGAAGCCAGCAAGCAGCCAGAAAATTGGCCAGCATGGGCTTCACCAAGATCTATGATCTTAGGGGCGGTTACGGAAGATGGACTTATTAAAAAATACAGATGAGAACAGTTGTTGAGGTACAAAATCTTAAATGTGGTGGATGTGCCAAAACCATATCCAACAAATTGTCGGAACTGAACGGAATTAACGATGTGATTGTGGAAAGGGAGCGTTCATCAGTTAGCTTTGAGCATCAAAGCGCTGAGGACGCTTCCTTAGTTAAAGAAACCCTGAAAAATTTGGGGTATCCGACCATCGATGAAGAAAATGGTTTTGTGGACAAGGCCAAATCCTTTGTGAGTTGCGCCACTGGTAAAATGACCAAGTAATGAAACATGTATTTATTTTCATTGGTGTAGTATTGATGATGGTTTCCTGTAAACAAGGACCTAAATCGGAAGAAATAGCATTGGAAGATTCAACTTCCCATTCAGAGGTTGTTTATCAAGAGGGCAAAAAGCTGATGGAAGCCAAATGCTACCTATGTCATAATCCAGAAGTGCCAGAAAATGGGCAACGCATTGCGCCGCCGATGATAGCCGTAAAGGCACACTATTTGGATGTATTCAAAACCAAAGCGGACTTTGTTCAAGGTGTTGTGGATTTTGTAAAAGCACCTTCTGAAGATAACACCCAAATGAGAGGTGCAGTTCGCCGATTTGGCATAATGCCAACACAACAATTCCCTGAAGAAGAAATTAAAAAGATTGCTGAGTATATGTACGAATATCAAATTGCGGAGCCAGAGTGGTTCAAAGCACATTGGATAGAGCGTAGAGGAGATTCTTTGTACAATCAAGGCAAAAAACTCACTGAAGTTTCTGTTGAATCAAGCCCAAAAGAAATGGGCATGAAATATGCTCAAGAAACCCAAAAAGTGTTGGGTAAAAATCTCATAGGGACTATTCAAAATAAAGGAGTGGAAGAAGCTTTGTTGTTTTGTAATGAACGAGCCTATCCTTTAACCGATAGTATGGCCGTGAATTTTAATGCAAGCATAAAAAGGGTATCAGATAGACCCCGCAACCCGAAAAACACAGCCAACGCTATTGAAATGGCACATATTGCCACCTTTAAATCCAAAGTAAAGGCTGGCGAATCTTACGAACCTATTGTTTCCGAAAAAGATGGAAAAGTGAATTTCTATTATCCCATTGTGACCAATAGTATGTGTTTAAACTGTCATGGAACAAAGGGTAAAGAAGTGTCTCCTGAAGTATCCAATACATTGGCGCAATTATATCCAACAGACCAAGCAATGGGATATGGAGAGAATGAGGTTAGGGGTATTTGGAGCATTGTTTTTGATGCAGTTCAACCCCAAAAATAACAGTTACTTCTCCTTTTTGAATCCGTACACCAGTTGACCCCAAAATCCTTTGGGCAATTTTTTATCCCCTGGGAAACCTAGTTCGATCTTCCCACTGTCTTCAGGAATGTAATTGGTTTTGAAGATGTAATCCCAAATACTCAAACTTATTCCAAAATTGACCCCATAGGAGCCTTCAGGAATGGTGTAAGCATGGTGATACAAGTGCATCACAGGATTGTTCAGAATATATTTTAAAGGACCATAGGTGATTTTAATATTGGAATGGTTAAAGTGCCCAATGGCAATGGCAGCAAAATGAACAATAAACGCTTGCTCGGGTTCAAATCCACCCAAGACCATTACCCCAATAGTTTTTAGGGGTTTGTATAAGATGTTTTCCATCCAATGATACCTTAAGTGGGCAGCAAATCCCATTTCCTTAACGCTATGGTGTACCTTATGGAACTGCCACAACACTGGATATTTATGCAAAAGCACATGGGTGAACCACTGCACAAAATCCAACACGATAAAAAAGACGACCAATTGTAACCATTGTGGCCAATGTGCGATATCAACAATAGTTAAAGTAGTGGCACTTATACCCATATCCTTAAATAGGACGCCAAGGAATTTATACACTCCACTGATGATGATCGCGAAAATGAAAAAGTTGAAAAACATATAAAAGGCATCCAACCAAAAGTCTTTACGAAAAATGGATTGTTCTTTCCGCCACGGGAACAGAATTTCCAAACTCCATACCAGAAGCGAAATCAAAATCAATCCCCAAAAATAATTGTTGTACCAAGGCACATCGAACAAAATGGACCTCCATGTCCACCTAAGTGTGCCCACAAAACCGCTGGTCAAAGCATCAATATAATCTTGCATCATATAGGGTTATGTCGTGCATTTTTAGTCAAACTTAAAATTACGACAAAAATAATATGGCCTATGTAACCAATGTTACTATTTAGAGTTGGTATAAATACTAATTTTGGTGTAAGAGATTGAAATAATGTAGAATAGATTGATTGAAATTTTCGAAACAGTATAGTAATCCACAAATCATATAATATGAAAAAAAATATGGGCGGAGCAGACCGCACGATTCGAATAATTTTGGCACTGGCAGTAGTGGCCCTATTCTATTTTAATATAATTACAGGAACATTGGCCTATGTGCTTTTGGCACTGGCAGCGATTTTTGTTTTAACAAGTTTAATTAGTTTTTGTCCATTGTACACCCTCTTCGGGTTAAATACATGCAAGACTAAAAACTAGGTTTTTTGGTTGGTTGATTAAGGAAAGCCGCTCTGAAAAGAGCGGCTTTTTTTATGGGTTGGGCCTGATGATTCTCATGTAATGAAGATTGCTGATTATCAATTATGTAACATTAGTTACATTTTTTTATGATTATCATCAATACTTTACTGAAAAATTAACAAAACAAAACATGAAATCGCACTACCAAGTATTGATTGTTGGGGGTGGCACTGCTGGAATTATGACCGCTGCCCAACTTTTGGCAAAAAAGAAGAAACTGGATATTGCCATAATCGAACCCTCCGAAACGCATTATTATCAACCTGCATGGACCTTGGTTGGTGCTGGAGCTTATGATTTTAAGAAAACGGCAAAACCAATGGCAGATGTAATGCCATCTGGGGTGGATTGGGTAAAGGACAAAGCGACTGGATTTAATCCAGAACAGAACAGTGTGTCTGCCGAAACAAGTAGAGATATTACCTATGATTATTTAGTAGTGGCTCCTGGATTGGTCATGGAACCCAGTTTAATCAAGGGTTTACCCGAAGCTTTGGAAAAAGGAGTGGCTTGTAGCAACTACATCAATCCAGAATATACGTGGGAAGTGATTCGCAACTTTAAAAAGGGAAATGCGCTCTTTACCCAACCCACTACGCCGATCAAGTGTGGGGGTGCACCCCAGAAAATAGCCTATTTGGCGGCAGATCATTTCAGAAAGCAAGGGTTGAAGAATAGCACCAATGTGATTTTCGCAACACCTGGTAGCGTAATATTTGGGGTGAAAGAAATTCGGGATACCCTTACCAAGGTCATAGACCGCTACGGAATTCATTTTAAACCTTTTTATTCCCCAAAAGAAATCGATGTTGAAAACCGAATACTGCATTTTAATCATACCGCACCCGAAGAGAACCGATGTATCATCAATGAAGACAATGAATTAGGAGAACAAATGGTTGGCGATGTGGATATCAGTGTCCCATTTGATATGCTGCATTTGGCCCCTCCCCAGGCAGCGCCAAAATTTGTGAGGGATTCTGTCTTGGTCAACGATGCAGGTTGGTTGGATGTGGATCATCATTCCATGCAGCATAACAAGTACCCAAATATTTTTGGAATGGGTGATGTAGCCGCACTTCCAACTGCAAAAACAGGGGCAGCGGTTCGTAAACAGGTGCCAGTTGTAGTGGACAATATCCAAAAATTAATGTCCCTTGCCACTGCTGACAATACATCCTATAACGGATATTCATCCTGTCCATTGGTGACGGGCTATGGAAAAATGACCTTAGCTGAATTTGATTATAAAAACAATTTTATACCCGATCCAAAACTCAAACGTATGCTGGTTTTTAATAGTGATAAAGAGCATTGGAGACTTTGGATGTTGAAAAAATATGGGCTTCCCCATTTGTACTGGAACAAAATGTTGAAAGGCAAAAATGTTTGATGCTTCCAGCGCATATGAGATAAATCATGTTTTTAGGGGTGAATAGCCCCTATTTTTGATGAATAAAACCAATACAATTGTGAAAACACTTAGCAATATTATACCCTTGGTAGTTTGGGAAAATGGCATTTGGATGATAGGTCTGTTCGCCCTTGTGGTGGTGGTCCTTGTAGTTGCCGTTTTGGCCATGATGAACAGTGGAAAAAAGTAGTATATCCCAACCTGACATATAGTATAAAGTTACCCTATACCTAAGTAACCAATGTTACTGTGGGAACAATTCCATCGCTCTAATTTTGGCTCAAAATGAACTAAAATGCAGCGAACTATTTTATTAATGTCATTGGTGCTCACGCAGGTGATTTTTGCCCAAGATCAAGTGAAGATTTCATTGGATGATGTCTTGGCTAGGGTGCAAGAGTCCAATGCGAGCATTCAGGTTTCCGATCAGGAAGCCAAAATGGCCAAATACGATTATAGATTTTCAAATTCTGTCTTTTTGCCACAGATTTCTGTATCGCATACGGGAATGGCAACTACAAACCCTTTAATGGCATTTGGGTCCAAACTCAACCAAGGGATTTTGACCCAGGCCGATTTTAACCCAGACTTATTGAACGATCCCGATCAGGTGGAAAATTTCGCCACCGTGGTCTCTGTTCAGCAACCTTTGATCAATATGGATGGTTTTTATCAGCGAAAGGCAGCCAAAACTACCATGGAGGCCAAAGAGCTTCAAGCCATGAGAACTAGGGATTATTTGGATTTTGAGGCTCAGAAAGCTTATGGTCAATTGCAATTGGCCTATCGTGCTGTGGAAGTAATGCAGAAAGCCTACGATGCAGCAACCGCCAACTTGAACATGGCACAGAACAGTTTTGATCAAGGATTGCTTCAAAAAGCAGATCTATTGGAAGTAAAAGTGAGGGTGACCGAAGTTTCAGATCAATTAAAAACTGCTAAGAGCAATGTAAAAAATGCTTCAGACTACGTGGCTTTTTTAATGAACGAACAAGGAAACGTTGTTTTTGAACCCACCCAAGAATTGTTGCCAGAAAACATGGGTGAAGAAGTTGATGCCACTTTGGAAAACAGAGCGGATGTCAAGGCAATGGATTTGGTATCCGAAGCATACAAAGCAAACATGAAAGCGGATAATATGACCTTTTTGCCAAGGTTGAATGCCTTTGCCAGCTATGAGATGTATGATGATCAAATATTTCAGGCAGATTCCAAAGGATACATTGTTGGGGCAAGCTTAAGTTGGGATGTTTTTAAAGGATCACAGCGATTTGCCAAGGCAGGAAAAAGCAAAACAAACTATGAAAAAGCACAGAAAGAATACGAACAATACGTCGCCAAAAGTACTATTGAGCTTAAACGCACCAAGCGGATGGTCGAAGACGCGGAGAACAGGCTCCAGACATCAAAATTGGCTATGGAGCAATCCGAAGAATCATTGAGAATACGTACAAACCGATTTAAAGAGGGATTGGAAAAAACAACTGATTTATTAATGGCCGAGGCCACTTATGCCGAAAAGCAATTGGCCTATTATCAAACCATTTTTGAATACAATCAAGCACAATCCTTACTCACATTTTTAACCAAAGAATAATTGCAACATGAAAAACACTACGATATATAAAAGCATCATTTTAATCATGTCCTTGGGGTTGACCTTAATGGGATGCGGGAGTGACGAAAAACAAACTGTTGACACTTCTGCAGCGGTGCCAGTAACAGTTGCCGATGTGGATATGGGCGATAGCTCCACCATTTTGGCAGGAAGTGGTCAAATCAAAGCTGTGAACAGCGCTACGTTGAGCACCCGAATGATGGGCCATGTGGAATCCTTACCTGTTAAAATAGGTCAGAAAGTAAACAAGGGAGACTTGCTTATTTCCATCAACAATGGAGATCTAAGAGCTAAAAAAGCACAAGTAGAAGCTTCCATTACCGAGGCAACGGTTGCATTCAACAATGCGAAAAAGGACTACGAAAGATTTCAAAACCTTTTTAAAGAAAGCAGTGCCTCTCAAAAGGAATTGGATGATATGACTGCCCAATATGAAATGGCAAAAGCTAGATTGGAAGCAGCCAATCAAATGAAGAACGAAGTGAATTCCCAATTCGCTTATGCAGATATCAGAGCGCCATTTAGTGGTGTGGTCACCAACACTTACATCGATGAGGGAGATATGGCCAATCCTGGAGTGCCCTTGGTTTCAGTGGAATCCCCAGGAACAGGATTTGAGGTAGAGGCGAAAGTAGCCGAAAACAATATTTCTGCCATTAAAGTAGGTACAACAGCCCAAGTTTTGGTAAAAGCATTGGATACCACCATCACAGGTAAGGTTTCCGAATTGAGTGCTTCAGCACAAAATACAGGTGGACAATATGTAATGAAAGTAAGCTTGGATGAAACAAATGCCAAGATTTTGTCAGGTATGTATGCAACCGTTAGGCTAGAGGCGGAAAATGAGAGCAATGGAAAAACAGTTGTGACTGTTCCGTCCACAGCCTTGGTGCACAAAGGGCAATTGACAGGTGTTTATACGCTTGGTCAAGACAATGTGGCGCTATTGCGTTGGTTGCGTTTGGGTGAGAATTATGGAGATGAAGTAGAAGTGTTATCTGGATTGTCCAAAGGAGATCAATACATCGTATCAGCCGATGGAAAGCTGTACAATGGAGCTAAAGTAAGCATTCAATAACCCTAAAAAGCTAACAATGAAAGACGGACTAGCAGGAAAAATAGCCAAAGGGTTTATCAGCTCCAAACTAACGGTGCTCTTAATGATCGTGTTCATGGTCATTGGGGTGTACAGTTCTTTTTTGATCCCAAGGGAAGAGGAGCCACAGATTGATGTGCCCATGGCGGATATTTTTGTGGGATACCCTGGAGCCAGCCCAACAGAAGTGGAATCCAGAATCACAAAACCGCTTGAAAAAATTATATCCAACATTAAAGGCGTAGAGTACGTGTATACCACCTCCATGCAGGAGCAGGGGATGGCCATTGTACAATTCTATGTTGGGGAAGATATTGAAAGATCATTGGTGCGTTTGTACGATGAGATCAACAAACATATGGATCAAATGCCAAACGGGGTTACCATGCCTTTGGTAAAAACCCGTGCGATTGACGATGTGCCTATGCTTGCTCTAACTTTATGGAGCGATGAGTATGATGATTTTCAGTTACGAGAGATTTCTGGAGAATTGATCAATGAAGTTGAAAAAGTAAACGGGGTTTCCATTACCAAAAAGATTGGTGGAAGAAACCGTCAGCTTCGTGTGGTGGTAGATAAGGATAAAATGGCCGAATCTGGAATTGACATGTTGGCCGTAGCCCAAATGATTCAGGCTAACAACCAACAAATGGATGCTGGGAATTTCCTATCCAATGATACCGAGTTCCACATCAGTACAGGTAACTTTTTGGAAAGCAAAGAAGACCTGGAAAACCTGATAGTGGGCACCAAACAAAATCAACCCATCTATTTAAAACAGGTGGCAACCGTATTGGATGGCCCAGAATTGCCCAAAAACTATGTTTCCCTTGGATTTGGAGCTGCAAGCGAGAAGTCAGAAACTTTCAATTCTGAATATCCAGCGGTAACCATTTCCATTGCTAAAAGAAAAGGGGCTGATGCCATGAAGATTGCCGATGTGGTGTTGGACAAGGTGGAGCACTTGAAATCAAATTTGATTCCCGATGATGTACATGTTGAGGTAACCCGTAACTACGGTCAAACAGCTTCGCAAAAAGTATCCGAATTATTGATGCACTTGATCGGGGCGATCATTGCGGTGACCTTTGTGGTGATGTTGGCCATGGGTTGGAGAGGTGGATTGGTAGTGTTCCTTTCTGTACCGATCACATTCGCTTTAACCTTGTTGAGCTATTACATGCTCGATTACACTTTGAATCGAATCACTTTGTTTGCCTTGGTTTTTGTTACAGGTATCGTGGTGGACGACTCCATTATTATTGCGGAGAACATGCACCGCCACTTTAAGATGAAACGTTTGCCGTTCAAAGATGCAGCACTCTATGCCATCAACGAGGTAGGAAACCCGACCATTTTGGCGACTTTTACGGTAATCGCATCCGTATTGCCCATGGCATTTGTATCGGGATTGATGGGGCCTTATATGTCCCCAATGCCCATCGGAGCATCCATTGCCATGTTGTTGTCCCTGTTTGTGGCCTTGACCATTACCCCTTATCTGGGTTTCATCTTCTTGAGGGAAAAGGACAAAAAGAAAAATAAAAAAGAAAAAGAAGCGGTCGAAATTCAGGACACTTTTATTTATAGAGCCTACGAGAAATTCGAAAAACCACTGATTGAAAGTAGAAAGAAGCGATGGGTTTTTATTGGCATCACAGTGGCATTGTTATTTGCATCAGTGGGTATGTTCTTTACCAAATCGGTAGCCGTAAAAATGCTTCCTTTTGATAATAAGAACGAGTTCCAAGTGGTGATTGATCTTCCAGAAGGTTCTACTTTGGAAAGAACATCAGCCGTGGCTAAAGAAGTAGGGGCTTATTTGTCCACAAGACCTGAGGTGGTGAACTATCAAACCTACGTGGGCACATCAGCACCAATTACTTTCAACGGATTGGTAAGACACTATGATTTACGTGGAGGAAGCAACATGGCCGATATTCAGGTGAACCTTACCGATAAGCATGATCGAAGCGAGCAAAGTCACGATATCGCCAAATTATTGCGGCCTAAAATCCAAGAATTGGGCAAAAAGTACAACGCGAACATCAAGATTGTTGAGGTGCCACCAGGTCCCCCTGTACTTTCCACCATTGTTGCTGAGGTGTACGGGCCCGATTACGACAAGCAGATTGCATTGGCCGAGGATGTAAAAGGCATCTTGAACAATACCACCGACGTTGTGGATGTGGATTGGATGGTTGAGGATGACCAAGTGGAATACGATTTTGTGGTGGACAAAGAGAAAGCGATGCTTTATGGCGTAACGCCACAACAAATTGTTCAAGTGATGGCCATGGCTTTCCGTGAGCAGCCCGTTTCCCACATCTATCGTGAGGAAGCATTTGACCAAATCGGAATTGTGTTATCCGTTAGTGAAAAGGACAAATCGAGCTTGGATCAGATTCAACAATTAAAAATAACATCCCAGCAAGGGAATATGGTGTCCGTTGGTGATTTGGTTTCCATTAAAGAGGGGACAAAGGCCAAGAGCATCTATAGAAAAAACCAAAAGCGAGTGGTGTATGTGATGTCCGATATGGCGGGTGAACTGGAAAGCCCAGTGTATGCCATTTTGGGCATGACGGATAAGTTAAATCAATTGGAGCTACCTCAAGGCTATTCCATTAACGAGCTCTATATGGAGCAACCCCAGTATGAGGATGACTACACGGTAAAATGGGATGGGGAATGGCAAATAACCCTTGAGGTGTTCCGTGATTTGGGAATCGCGTTCCTTGGTGTGATTGTGATCATTTACATGTTGATCGTAGGGTGGTTCCAAAACTTTAAAGCGCCAATGGTGATGATGGTGGCTATTCCACTTTCCTTGATTGGAATTGTGTTGGGCCACTGGATGTTGGGTGCATTTTTTACCGCAACCTCCTTTATCGGGATGATTGCCCTGGCGGGAATCATGGTGCGGAACTCGGTATTGCTTATCGACTTCATCAACCTTAGGTTGAATGAGGGAGTTCCCCTAAAGCAAGCCGTAATTGAAGCAGGTGCCGTGCGAACCACACCTATTTTGTTAACCGCAGGAACCGTTGTTATCGGAGCTTTTGTGATCTTGTTCGACCCCATTTTCCAGGGATTGGCCATTTCACTAATGGGAGGAACCATAGTGTCCACCGTGTTGACGCTATTGGTGGTGCCATTGGTGTATTATATGATTGAACGTAAAAATTACAAGTAAGATGAAAATGATCATTGTTACCACAGTCGAAGAGTATAAAAGCCAAGTTTTTAAACTCTTTAAACAAGCTGGAGTAGACAGCTTTAGCGAATCCGACATCGATGGATATAAAAGTGCTGCGCCATTTATGTACACCAGCAGTTGGTTTCCCAGTGAAAAAGGTGGGGCTGCTTCAAACATGTTCTTTTCGTTCACTGAAGAAGAAAAGGTGAGCGAATTGTTCAAGTTGATCAAGCAATTCAATGAGAAAAGTGAAACCACCAACCCGATTAGAGCCGTAGAATTACCTATAGAAAGAACCGTTTAAAATTTTAGCATGAGAAATAGAATAGTAAGAGGAGTAGCAGGAAGCTTTATATTGATCAGTTTGATCTTGGCCATTTTTGTGAGTCAGAACTGGCTTTGGTTTACCGCATTTGTCGGAGCCAATTTGTTGCAATCTTCCTTGACCAAATGGTGTTTGTTGGAAGATATCTTGAAAAAGTTTGGGGTATCTGACGGCGAAAAGAACTGTTGCTAAACTTCACCCATATTTGATAATTAAAGCATTTTCGTGACATTTGCACAAAACCTCGCGAAAATGCTTTATCAACCTTGGCCCTGGTATGTAGCTGGGCCCCTTATTGCCATTTGTATGGCATTGCTCATTTTAATGGGCAAACGCTTCGGAATGTCCTCCAACTTAGAAACTTTTTGTTCTATAGGAGGTGCTGGAAAATTTACGGATTACTTCAAAGTAGATATAAAATCCAAACGCTGGAACCTATTGGTCGTTCTAGGCTCCGTTATCGGTGGATTTTTGGGAGCACATTGGTTGTCGCCCAATCCCGCAGTCGATATTTCACCCAAAACCGTAACCAAACTTCAGGAATTGGGATTTGATAGTGCGGGAAAAGCCTATTTGCCCACGGAGCTTTTTAGTTTGGAATCGCTGTCCGAACCTAAAGTTTGGATCATACTTTTGATTGCAGGAATTTTAGTAGGCTTCGGAACTCGCTATGCTGGTGGGTGTACCTCTGGACACGCCATTTCTGGCTTGAGTAATTTACAGCGACCTTCCCTTATCGCTGTTATTGGATTTTTTATTGGTGGATTGATCATGGTTCACTTGTTGTTCCCCTTAATTTTTGCAGCATGAAGAATATAGTCTACATCATATTGGGTACCTTTTTGGGTATTGTATTGTACAAATCTGAAGCGGCTTCTTGGTTCAGGATTTATGAAATGTTCCAGTTCGATTCATTCCACATGTATGGTATCATTGGATCTGCTTTAGCTGTTGGAATTGTGTTGGTGCAATGGATCAAGAAATCAAAAACCAAATCCTTTTTTGGAGAAGCGATAAATATACAGGATAAGGAAAAATCTTTTACCCGATATATCTTGGGTGGAACCCTTTTTGGATTGGGTTGGGCATTGGCAGGAGCCTGTCCAGGACCTATCTATATTTTGGTGGGAG
The DNA here is from genome assembly GCF_900102925.1 of Flagellimonas zhangzhouensis. GTDB lineage: Bacteria > Bacteroidota > Bacteroidia > Flavobacteriales > Flavobacteriaceae > Flagellimonas > Flagellimonas zhangzhouensis. The sequence continues at coordinate 928,039 of NZ_FNKI01000001.1, forward strand.
CTGGATATTGGCCCATAATCATAGTTTTGATTGGAGCCATTTTAGGGGCCTTTTTATATGGTGTTTTAAGGGTTAAATTACCGCATTAAGGTAAAATCAACGGGATATTTGGGCAAAACAACGATTATGAATGGTTCGTTGGCGGCTGGCCATTAGCTTTGGCTGTCCCAAACCTTACATAAATGTCCTTGCATGAAACTTACAACCTGCATTATAGACGATGACTTGGTGTCTCAATTTGCCACCCGCTATTGCATTCAACAGTCCCATGCCGATTTTGAGATCATAACCTGTTCCAGTGGAGAAGAGGGTTTACAAGTATGTGTTGACCTGTTTGAAACCGAAAACAAGCTTCCAGATATCATATTTTTGGATTTGATCATGGATGGAATGAATGGCTGGACCTTCTTGGATAATCTTCAAAACCTTTTTAAAGGAAAGGACTTGCCAAGTGTTTATATTTTATCCGCATTTACCAATTCCTATGACCGAACGGTAGCCAAAGGTCACAAGATGATTTCTGGATATATCGATAAACCGTTATCCCGTTCCTGCATGGATAAAATCCTAAGTGAAGAGGAGAAGAATCGCAGCCAATCTTAAGTGCTGAGGGAATAATAGTTTTTAAGAAAAAACATATTTTTGCAGTCCATTTTTATAATGGCCCCGTAGTTCAATGGATAGAATAGAAGTTTCCTAAACTTTAGATGCAAGTTCGATTCTTGCCGGGGCTACTTTTTGACTTCTGAATGATTCAATAAATCATTAAATGAATGAAAATCAGATATTTAATATTTTTTGATTTTAATTGAATTCCTTTGATTTTGGCTTTTAGAGTTCACAAATCGTCAACATTTTTCAGGTTGCTGTTTTAAGATAAGTAATTAAAATTCAGTAATTTAGTTGGAACACTCGATTTGATTTGACTTTCGTCTTCGTCAACGTTTAACAAAAAGAAGACAACTATGAGGTCAAATTTCACTTTTTCCGTCCTGTTTTGGCTTTATTCCGGTAGGTCAAAAAATGGAAAAGCCCCTATTTATGCCAGGATTTCTGTCAATGGTAAAAAACTGAACATTAGTTTAAAGCGGAGAATCCAAATCAATCACTGGGACTCCGAAAGGCAGCGGGTAAAAAATTCTACTATTGATGCCAAATCCATCAACCAATATCTTGATGGGTTCTACTCTGGTTTGTTTCATTCATTCCAACAATTACGAATAGAGGGTAAACATATCACTCCTAAGAGTGTAAAGGCTAGGTTTCTGGATGAGGAAGTGGAGAATCAACATTTTACCATGAAGGACTTAGTGTCCTACCATAATTCCAATATGTTTACCAAGCTCCACGGAAATACCTCGAGACTCTACCTGACAAGCCAGAAGTATATCTTTTTATTCTTGAAAACAAAATTAAAATTGGAAGACATCAGACTTGATGAACTGAATTATAAGTTTATCCTTGACTTTGAAAATTTTCTTCGCAAGCATAAACCTAATCACTATCAGAAGCAAATTGGTAACAATGCTGTAATGAAGCATATTCAAAGACTGAGGAAAATGGTCTCTCTGGCCTATCGACTGGAGTGGATAGATAAAGACCCGTTTAGGCAGTTTAAACAAAGGTTGACCCCTACGAACAGAGAATATTTAGGTTCCGAGGAACTTCAAGCGATTGAAGAATTGGAGCTTCAAACCAAGCGATTAAAAACTGTTAGAGATCTTTTTGTATTCAGTTGCTATACCGGTATATGCTATACTGATTTAATGCTTCTGACCGAAGATAACGTAATAATGGGGTTGGATAAAAAATATTGGATAATCACTAAAAGGCAGAAAACCCATAACCCTGTTAAAATACCACTTTTAAAAAAAGCTATGGATTTGATTGAACGGTATAAACAAGATTCCAGATCAGTAATAAATAATACGCTGTTCCCAAGAATATCAAATCAAAAGATGAACGCCTATTTGAAAGAGATTGCAAGTGAAGCAAAAATTAAAAAGAATCTTACATTTCACATGGCAAGGCATACGTTCGCCACGACAGTTACCCTGACCAATGGTGTACCCATAGAAACCATTTCAAAAATGTTGGGACATCGAAAACTTACCACCACCCAGATTTATGCAAAGGTGTTGGAAAGGAAGGTTGGTGAGGATATGGAGATTTTGAGAAGCAAATTAGAAGTAGCAACCGAATCAGATTTAAAGAAGAAAGCGAACCAAGGGTAACGTAGTGTTGCAAGTCCCAATCTTACCCAGACTTTTGCGCTTGGTTCCTATCGAGTTTTTGTAGTGTTCGGGAAGATAAATTCATTCAACAGCTTCTAATAAACAAAAACCACTGAATTTATTGTTACTCTATACACCAAAGAAAGGTATTTCGGTTTTCACGCTTGCGTGAAAAAAGGAATAGCAAGAGGGTGATGCGCAGATTGCGCCATCATGGTTGTTTTCGGGTCTTCAACAAGTTGAAAACCAGTTGATTGACCTGATTTTGTAATACTTCACAAAGATCGGGGCTACAGTAAACTTTTCCTAAATCTACAGTAAACCCTTTGGGAAGCCCTGTAAGCCCTGGAAATTTTTGACGAAAAAATTGACACAATTTGATGAAAAAACAAAATGGCCTATGGAAGCAGTCTAAAGCTTAAAATAACGGAATGGAGATTGGAACAATATAAAATTGAGGCTAACAGACCGTTGGATTACCTCAAATGATGAGAAGAGTATATCGGATTAATGGATAAAATTACCTCGCTCAGTAGTATTAGTTAAGGGTAAGTTTTGGGACGCTTGCAGCACTTCACTGCGTTACGCTCGCTAAATTTTGATTTTTAATACTAAATGAATCTTGGGTAGCGCAAGCTTTTCATAAAATCAAGTTTTCTAGAACTCATCTGTCAATTGTCCATCACCCCAAATACCTTTTTGTAGTATTTTATGCTCATTGTTATAAAAAATGCCAAGTCCAGTGCGTTTTCCTTGTGAAAAATCACCAAGATAATATTGTCCGCTAGGTCTATAGAATTCTTGACCGTAACCGTTATGCTGTTCATTTACAATTGTTCCGATATGCGCCATTCCAGATTTCCAAGAATAAGCACCTACATGATCTCTTTTACCATTGGTAAAAAATCCAACATAGCTATCTCCATTGTCAAACTTGTAGTACCCAAATCCATTCTGACAGTCACCTACACAGTTTCCCCGTGCAATTTTCTTCTTGTAATCATCGGTAAGGAAATCCTGAACCAACTTTCCTTTTTCGTATTTGCCTGCCTGCAATATTTCACCTCCGTTTTTAATATAGCCATAGCCATTCTGATACCCTTTTGCCCATTGTCCAATGTAATAGTTCTTACTGTCTATCCATGTGTATATGCCAAATCCACCTCTAAATCCATCAACAAAGTTTCCCTGATAGTATCCTGAATTGTCCTTGTAAAATAAAGTTCCTTGCCCATTTGCCTTTCCATTGCTAAAAAAGCCTTCAATAGTGTAGGTCCCAAAATCTGCTTTCCCAAAGCCATTGGAACAGTCACCATTTAAACATGTTATGGTGACCTCGTTTTTGGTCGCTTCAGCCTTCCCTTGTTTAGTGTCGTTCCTGAGCCTGGTAATGTCTTGAAGAAATTTCATTGATTTAGACATTAAAATGGGGTCGCTGAGTTTTGGCAGGTCTTGTAATTTCCCCTGATTGGATGAATAAGCCAATTCTGGAGTTGTTGGTATACCGTTACCGCTAATGGTGCCGTTAGTGTAGGTGATGGTCCTGTATTTTACTTCGTCAATATTCCATTGATACTTACTTCCCGAATAGTTAGATGCTTTGAATTTTGTTCTTTTGATCCAATTGCCATATTCATCATACACATAATCGTATAAAATGCTTTCCCATATATCGGACATCCCCAATTCTTCCTCCAAATGGTTTTGGTCATTGTACCGAAAGTAGCGTATGTCATCTTGGTTATAGGATTCATGTAATTTTAATCCATCATAGGAATAATTGCTCGTATAGAAAACTGTGGCTTTACCGTTGCTGGATTCGGCAAGTTCATAAACAATCACATATTTTTGATATTTAAAGATGGCCCCATATTTTAAACCACCCAGAACAATATATTGCCCTTCATCATTTTTTACGGTTTCTGGCAAGTCATCCGAAATTATACCAATAGGTGTTTTGTAGATATAAAGTGTTTTGGCGATTCCTTCTTGTTTTCTCGATGAGTTGAACTTCTTCATAATGGCTTTTGAACTATCGGCCAAGTAATTATACGAGGTACGTGTTTCGTAATGGTTGTCCAAGTAAAGTTTATCCTCTGTCAAATACCCATTAGAGTCGAACAGAAGTTCATTCTTTTCACTATATAAATGGGCTCCAATAGCATGATATTTGGTGATGGACATCGCTTTTACCTGTCCATCCTTGATATCAAAATTGCTAAGGTGCAGGTTTTGAGCAGACCCGTTGTAATGAAAAAAGTGTGCAAGAATTATAAGTAAGGCAGTGGGGAGTTTTTTGATAATGGTTTTGGAATTCATCTGTTTTGATGGATTGGTTCCCAGCAAAACTATCGGAAACCCCACCTATAGTGCAATAGGACAATTGCCCTATTGTATGGATTTGTACAGGTTCTAATTTTGGGTCTGCAAAATAAATGACTCATGCCCACATTAGAAACATTGCCCTTAGAACATGGAGACAAGACCAAGCTTAGGCGTCAGTTATATGGCATGTTGCTATTTCCGGTAGTCGTGATTGGAATATTCTGGTCGTTCCTTTCTATTATATTCAATTCCAGTTTTGCCAATGATGCCTTTGGCATTTATATGATGATGGCATTCTCGGTTTTATTTTTTGGCGTCATAGCCTATATCATTGCATCTACAGCAATCGATTTAAAAAGAAGGGTTAAAACACGGATTTCTGGAAAGATTACGGATAAGAGGCTGCACAAGTCTACTGTTAGTAATAGACCTGTTCATGGTCATAGAAATAGGACAAAAACCAGAAGTTCATATTATGTCTATATTGATAATGATGAGTTTGCCGTAGACTACTCTTGTTACTCTAAAGCTAGGGTAGGTACAGAAGTGCAGTTGGACCGTGCCCCCAAATCAGGAATTACATTAGATCTTCAAGTGGTGCGGCGGGCTGATGAAACCAATGATATTGCAAAAGAAGATGAAGAGGAAAAACATTTGGAGAAGCATGTGCCCCACGCGAGGTATACACCAAAAGACCATGAGGTTTTGAATCGTAAATGGAAAGCTGAAATAAAAAATCGCTTGGTCAAATCCAGTCCTTTTCTAGCCATCGGATTTCTATTGATCATAAATGGATTTTGGAGCTTTGTAGTTGTTCTTTTTCCGCTATGGGCCGTACCTCTTTATCAAGGATATAGACTTTACGCAGCTTACCGAAATTATAATAGGAACAAGAATAGATCATACAAACGTGGGGTCCCCGAGGTAGTGGAGGATAAATTTACCTATGCCTCTAATCGACATTCAAATAACAATCGGATCGTACTTACAACAGGGTCACTCATGGTAAATACGGTCTTGTACGATAAACTTTCTGTTCGTGATAAGGTAATTTTATATAAAACCCAATATGGCAATATACCGTTAAGTTTAGTGCTTCCCAATGGTGAAGAAATTCATCTTCTCTAAAAGCTAATTATGCTCGGCAGTGTGTTGTTATTGATTGCGATGATAGGGCCTATGGTACTCTTGGCAACTTTTCTACATTATCTTTTTCCCGTTGAGAATGTCAATGGATTTGATCAATGGGTTCCGGCGCTAGTATCGGCGCTTTCAGCTTGGTCCTTTTTTACAAGTTGGTTATGGTTTTATCTGTTTAACCTCTATTTGAGTTTGCCCGTATTCCTTCTTGCACTTGCACTACATCTATGTACTGTCCGCAAAAATCTGAACCCGAAGTTGATACGAATAAATACCGCCTTGTTAATGGCTGCAATATTGATGGGGTTTGTAAGCTTCCTTTATTTTGATATTTAAGATGAAAACTGTCGGTTTTCCTTCATTTTACGACAATTGCCCTATTGAAACCAAGATACTGGGAGACTAGGTTTGTTCAAAACTTTAAACCAATAGTATGAAACGTATCAATTTATCTGTATTTTCTTTTTTATTGATCCTAATGTGTGTCTTGCCAGAGGTCAATGCGCAAAATGTCAAGGATTTTAAAATCAAAATGTTGGGGCCTGCTAATTTGAATTTTAGAAAGAGCCCTAAGAGAATTGTTATTTCCGATTTTCAAGTCAATTTCCAAACAGCACTTCAATTAGAGGACAAGAAAAAAGGCGGAAAACTGTGGAGAGGTGGAATAAAAGGTGATGCCAAGGCATCTTTGACCTTGGTGTTGGATGGGCTTAATATGGACCAGCTGCAGCAACTAACCGATAAGCTCTTTGAACAATATAAGGCAGACCTCGCTTCCAATGGATTTGAGATAGTTCCCATTGAAGAGTTATGGAACCATAGCACCTATCAAAAAAACCGTGAAAAGCGATGGGATTTAAGATCAGGTCAAGGAGGTGAAAAAGGAGATGAGTTCGGGGCCATTGTGATGCGTCCTACCGGTCAAAAATTTATTGTGAACAAGCAATCCATGGAAAATAAGAAGACCGGTCCCTTGAAAATAGCCAATTATGAAGAGCAAGTCGAAATGAAAGTATCCAACCAAAAAACTGATTTTATATTCAATAAGGTGGTTTTGAACGTACTCGCTTTCGATAATGCATTGAGCGAAACTACACGAGCCTTGAACAGACATGCCGGATATGCACAGGTAAAGGCAGAGACCGATTTTAAGATTGATTCAAAAAGTTACAATAAGTTTAATATTGGTATGATGGTTTCCAATCGTGGTGTAGAGGTCGAAGGGGTTCTTGAAAAGCAAAAATTTGATGCTTCTCAAGGAGCAGATGTGGACAGGAGAGGAATGGATGCTGGCGTGTTTCACGTTTGGCGCGTAGAGGACAAGGAAGATATAAATGTTTCAGTCGTAAAATGTAATCCAGAAACATATAAGAAAGGAGCAGAACTAGCCATTACATCATTTTTGGATGCCACTATCGAAAAGTTGGTGGACAAGGCGAATTAAATTTTCTGGAAAAACTTAAATTATATACTCAATTGGATTAGTTTTAAGCACCAACCATTTTTTTCTCTAATGACCATTTTTCAGAAGACCCTGATTCCCATTTTACTTTTCGGCCTATTGTCTTTGCATACTGTTGAGGCGCAGGATATTCAACAGGCCATCAATGCGTTGAAAGATACCTTGGAAGTCAAGGAAGGTGAGGACAGGATTCTTGTCTTGAAAGATATCGCAATGAAGTTTCGTTCCATAGATATGGACAGTGCCAGATATTATACAAAATTGGCATTTAATGAAGCAGAAGCTTTGGATGACGATTATTACAGGGCCAGGATATGGATTGTGTACGGGATTCTCTCTTGGGACGAGGGCAGGCCCAAAGAAGCATTGAGTTTTCATTTGAAGGCTAAACCTATTTTGGAAAACTCCAAAGATTATTTTGTTTTGGGAAGTCTCTATACCAATTTAGCCAATACGTACGAAGCACTATCTGAGTTTGATAAGGCGGTAGATTTTCAGTTTAAGGCTTTGGAAAGCTTTACGGAAGGAAAGGATACCCTCTGGATAGCAGGATCCTATTTGAATTTGGGGAATAGATATAAGTTGATTCAAGAACCTGGTCTAACCATGGAGTATTATCTCAAAGCATTGGATTTGTACGAAAGAATCGGGAACAACTATTTTATGGCGATGTGTTATAACAGTTTGGCCGTGGCCTATTTAGAAAACAAACAGTATAACAAGGCCATTGAATATGCCAAAAAATCGTACGACACCAATAAAGATGTAGGAGCTGTTTTAGAGCTCGCGTATCCTTTGACGAATTTGGCTTTAGCCAGTTGGGCACTTGGTAAATATGATGAAGCGGAACTTTATTATATTGAGGCCATAGCCCTTCAGGAAAAAAAGGGAGAGCGTTTGGCCCTGATTTCCCTAAAAAATGACTTGGCCAATATATATCTTAATCAGGGAAAAATGAATCGTGCTGAAAAATTGGCTTTGACCACATATCGAGAAGCAGATTCTATAGATTACCTTCCAGGTATTGATGCACTTTCCAAGACCCTGTCCTTGATTTACGAAGAAAAACCGGATTTTAAAAAGGCCTATGTTTATCACCAAAAACATAAGGCAGCAAGAGATAGCTTATACTTTACAGAAAAGGCCAAGGAAATGTTTAACCTAAAGGAAAAGTACGAGTCGGAACAAAAGGAAAATGAGATACTCCGTCAAAAGAACGAACTGGTCGAAGGCGAGCTTGCTCTAAAAAATAGGAACAATATGCTTATGGGCAGTGGGGCTCTTTTGGCCATTCTGCTTATTGTCGGTTTTGTGATTTTTCGTGAGCAAAAGGTTAAGGCGAAGAATTTTGCAAGGGAAACCGCTTTGGAGAAGGCTATGGCAGAGGCTCGGGCACAAGAAAACCTAAAGGAACAACGTTTACGGATTGCCCGCGACCTGCACGATAACATAGGTTCGCAGCTCACATATCTTACCTCCATAACCGATTCCGCTAAAAGGGGCATAGACAAGGGAGAGGTATTCTTGATGGAAAAGCTCACCCAAATGAAACAGTTTTCACTGGTAACCATATCCGAGCTTCGGGATACCATTTGGGCCATGAACAAGGATGAGATCAGTTTGGAAGATATCAAAGAAAGAACCCAGCAATTGGCCGCGACCGTTCATGAAGCCACGGATGATAAAGTCAGGATGAAGGTTGAAGGGAGGCCGGATCATAAGGTGCTCAATGCCTTTGTAGGGATGAATCTTTTCAGAATTATTCAAGAATCCGTGAACAATGCCGTAAAACATTCCGGGAGTGAACAGATTCAAGTCAGGTTTACCGATATTGATGAAAAAGTACAAATTGAAATAGAGGACTTTGGCCAGGGGTTTGACACATTGCAGTCATCAAATGGCAACGGACTTCAAATTATGAAGAACAGAGCCGAAAAAGCCGGGATTGATTTCAAACAAGAAAGTATAATCGGTAAAAGCACCAAGGTAACATTACAGGTTAAGGCATAATTCTTTCAGCACAAAAAAAAACAAGACCATGAGCAAAATCAAACTGGCCATTGTGGATGACAATACGTTCTTAGCTAGGGCCATCAAAGAAAAATTGGTCGATTTTGAGGAATTGGACATCAAGTACATGGTTTTTAATGGTAGCGAGCTGCTTGCTAAACTGGAAAAAAGCCATAATCTGGATTTAGTGTTAATGGATATAGAAATGCCTATTTTGGATGGGATAGAAACTGTTCGTATCGTAAAACAGAAATATCCCCACATTAAAGTGCTCATGCTTACCGTTTTTGACAATGATGAAAATATCTTCAATGCCATCCAGGCCGGTGCCGATGGTTATTTGCTCAAAGAGATCGAAGGGCCAAAGTTGCACAATGCCATTGTTGAGACCATTGGCGGGGGTGCGGCCATGAGCCCTTCAATAGCGGTAAAGACCCTGAAATTATTACGCTATCCCGAAAGACAGGAATCACTGTCCGTGCAAGAGGAAGAAATTTTGCTCAGCGACCGCGAAAAGGAGGTGCTGGAGCAACTGGCCGAGGGGTTAAGCTATACCCTGATTGCCAAAAATCTCTTTCTCTCACCCAGTACGGTAAGGAAGCATATCGAGAATATTTACAAAAAGCTCCAAGTTCACAACAAGTTAGAGGCCGTGCAAAAGGCAAGAAGACAAAGTTTAATATAGTACTTCAAAAAGTGTAATTTATATTGCTTTAAGTATATTTGAAATGACGAAAGACAAATCAATCACAAAAGTTCACAAATCGTCAACATTTTGAAATCAAAAATCGAAAACCCTAATAAAACAAGGGGTCCGAGAGAAAAGTTCGATTCTTGCCGGGGCTACTTTCTTTTATCATTCAAAATCACCTAATCATCAAATATCAAAAGGCAGTTCAGTGCTGATTTTCATCTGCTCCTTGGTCATGGGATGCGTGAATTCAACCTGTTGGGCATGTAAATAAAGCCGATCAGATGGAGTGCCATATAAATTGTCTCCAACCATGGGTATATGTAGACCCAATTTATGGGCACAGTGTACCCGCAATTGATGTGAACGCCCAGTAATCGGATTCAATTTAATCAAGGTTTGGGAGGCAGTCTTTTTTATGACCTCATAATGCGTCAATGCAGGTTTGCCATGTTCGTAGCTTACCATTTGCATGGGCCTGTTGTTGATATCCAAAATAAGGGGGAGGTCTATCACGCCCTTTATTTCTTCAATAGGTTTTTCTAAAACAGCAAAATAGGTTTTGTGAATGGTACGCTCCAAAAATTGTTGTTGTAGCAGCTTGTTCGCCTTTTTGGAAAGGGTAACGATCATAATTCCAGAAGTATCTTGATCTAGCCGATGTACAATGATGGGGCCATTGGCTTCAGGATATTGTTCCAGAATGCGAGTCTTGACCGAATCCTTTATGTACCTTCCAGGAACGGACAACATGCCCGTAGGTTTATTTACAACCACCAAATGTTCGTCTTCAAATAGAATTTCCAGTTGCTTTTCTGCCGCAAAATTTTCCAACAGGGGGTTTGGTTTTACAGAAATTCCTTTGAGCATGTGTGCTAAAATTGGTTGGCATTTGCCTTTACAAGCTGGGTAAAACTTACCATGCTCTCTTATTTCTGAATTTGGAGATGGTCCCCACCAAAACTCTGCCAGTGCAACAGGTGTCATTCCCTCTTTAAAAGCGTATTGAAACAATTTAGGAGCAGCACATTCCCCAGCCCCAGCAGGTGGTTCTTCAACTCCAAAATCGGTGAATACCTTTTTAACATTTTTGCCTTCTCCCTCCCCATTTAAAAAAATATAAGATGTGAAAATGGAGTCCTGCAGCTCATTGGATTTGGTTTTGCGTAGCGTTTTTAGGGATTCAATTCGTTCTTCGAATTCAACATAGGCAGCTGTGACTTTTTCCAATCGTAAATTCTCCGAACGGGTAAAACGTCTTAGGTCCATTCCATCATTCGTACCTTGTTCTGTCAACTTTTCAAAAAGCTCTTGTCGTTCTTTTTCAGGCAGGTGAATTGACTCTTTTCGAAGTCTGTCACGTTCAGCTTTGCGCTGCTTCGCTTCTTTTTTGGCGGTGATTATATTTTCTTTGGTCTCCTTTAAGGTCTTTGTTAAGTGTTGTTTTGTGCTTATGAACTGTTTACTTTTTTCTAGTTCATTAATTTCTTTTGAAATGGCATTAATGGCAGCCATTTCTGGAAAATCTTCTCCTTTAGACAATTGATAAACAGGAGGCACAAAAGGTAATATTTCCAGCTCAGGTTGCAGTTCACCCGAATAAGCACTTAGATATCCAAGTTCACCATCCTTAGTTTGAACAACAAGAACTCCCAACATGTGCCCTGTGGGTTGATTCACCATTTCTGGTAAATGTTGTTGCAATCGAGTTTGAAGGTCTTTAGCCGATTTCTTGGCTATTCCAATTGGCGTATAAAAATGAGGATATTCAAATGAATCAGGAATTGGATCTTGCCCATTCGTTTTTAAATAAACTAGTTTTGGATCTATTAACGGTGAGCCAGTTGCCAATACCTATTAGTTTGCCAGTCAAAAATGAAGACTTGATTATTCTTGCAAATTTACAGTTCTTCTTTTACTCTTTGTTCACCAATTCTACTATGGATACCCCATCAATCAATACATCTTTTAAGACGGCTTGCCCATCTTTAATGTTCACCAAGGCGTAAGTGATTTTAGTGGTATCTCTTCGGGAGCTCCAATAAGTGTATTCTGCTTCTTCAGCTTTTGATTCTTCTAGGTAAAATCGGTCGAAAGGAAAATCAATACTAACTCTGTTGGCAGTTCCAGTTGAGAATCCTATTTCTGCCTTTAGGTAATCCTTATTTCCCGATGGTTTTTCCTTTTTAATGGATTGAATGCGAGCAAAGCCATCTTTTCCATTGCTTATTATTGCATAAACTTCATCACCTCGATACCAATCTTCGGTATTTTCCACCTCGACGGTGTTATGATCAAAACTTAGCGTAATGTATTTACCTCGAAAAGGGTCATTGGGGTCAACTGGAGCCGTTTTAAACTTAAATTCGTTTCCAGATCTTAAAACATCTTCTTGGTCCCATATCATTTTTGCTGGGACAAAAAGTTGCGCCAAAACAACCAAGGCAAAAAGCGTGATCGTGATTTTCTTTTTATCCATGTTCCTTTCTTTTTTTGAGCATCCAATAATTCGCAAAAAAGAAACCTGCGCCAACTATTACAAATAATATTCCCCTTAAAACATAACTAAGGTTCGAATCAAAAAATCGGCAAACAATCAAAATCGCAATCGTTAGTAATCCGTAATTGAGAATGCCCAAATGGTTGTGATGAGCACCGACCCTAATGGTTTGTATGGCAATTAAAAAGATTAAAATATTGACCAAAAAAATCGGATAGGGGGTATAAATTCCCAAAATGAATAGGGGAATAAAAAAGAGAAAAACAGGAGCGATAGGTTTTAGTTGCTTAATTCCTCTTTCTTTAAAATGAAAAAAGAACATCACTCCAGCGATTATAGCTATCAATACCGAAACAATTAACTCTGGTGATCTGGCTAGTTCATCAAATAAAAAGTCTTTTTGCCGTAAATGACCCCAAAAATCATCGAAGCTTAAAATTAGAAGGCAAATTATGGTTCCCAAAGAACCCAGAATGCGATACCCGTTTCTAAAACTCAACTGACTTGCAAAAAACTTGCTTTCCCCGACCAAATAAACCAGTCCGAATAGACTGATATAGGCCACAAACATCAATTCTTCAAATTTATCGGTGATGGTTCCCAAAACAATGATAACAGATAATGGAACCACCCAATTATGAAAACTGGTAAAATTGCTTTTGGTTTTGTTTTTTAATAAATGATAATAGTAGGGTAGGGCCAATAACAATAAAGCCCAATACGCATAAGAAGTGGAAGTTGGGAAGTTCCAATAACTGGTTTCACAGGCATAATATGTGATTCCGATCAAGTACAACAATGATGTTATAGAGGACTTCATCACATAAAAAAGAGGAAGGCAAAGTAACATCCAAGTGAGTAAGAACGAACTAAGATTTCCTGGAATATTGTACACTTGACTTACCAACGAGATACTTGATCCAAAAGCGAAAAACAGAAAGGCAGAGGTACTTTCGCGCCAAGCAACACTCTCCTTTTTCTTGAAAAGCGCAAAAGCACAGAAAAACTGTCCTACCAGTAAGGGTAAAAAGGCGAAAAAAGTTTTGGTGATTTTGGAGAGTTCATCCCAATTGTGGGCTATGATCAAAATAATACCCAAACCCACCAAAATGGCTCCTAAAATGCCGAAGACCACAAAAAGCTTGTTGGTGGAGGAACCATGTTGCGATTTGTAGTATGCTTCAATTTTTACCGCAGTCTCTGAAGTGATAACTCCAGCTTTTTCTAGTTCTGGCAGGTCTTTGAGTAAGCTCATAGTCCTGAAGTTTTTAGGAATTACCTAATATTAATGAATTGAAGATAAGCATTAAAATTAAATAAGGTTCAGAGTAAAAAGCTGAACCTTATGTTTGAAATAAAACTAAAAGTGATGGTGTTAAATATTTTTAGCTTGTTCAATATGTCTTAGGTTATGGTATATAACAACTCTAAAAGTATCTCCCAGTCTTAATTTTATCCATTTGGAAATGGAAATCGAGGTTTTGATTTTTGTGAGATTGGAATTTTTGGCCTTATTCAATAGTTGAAGCATAACTTCTTGTTGGTGGATAAACTTGCTCAATACATCTCGACTTAGCGTACTGTTCAATGGATTCATTTCGGTGAAGGTCTTCATCTTTTTCATTCCTTTACTGGGAAGCATCATCTTACTAAAATAATTACCTAAAACGCCAGTGTTGAATTTTTTTGACTTGGGATATTTTGAATGTTCCAACCGTCTTGTGATTTCTGGAATATAAAATTCACCATATCTATTAAGATGCTCAATACACTCCAAAATGCTCCAACTTTCTGCATTGGACTTATAATTTAATTGTTCATCCGTCAATTCTTTGAACGATTGTACAACGTTCATATTCTTTTGGGTTAATTCAATAAGTTCTTTTAAAAGTTTTGCTGCATCCATGTTTAATGTTTTTCGAAGACAAAATTGCTGGATAAAAAGCAAATGATTCTTGATTCAAGTCAAGACTTTTTTAGCCTGGATAAGGTTTCGGGGGTCATTCTTAAGTAGGTGGCGATATATTTGTTGGGAATTTCTTGAAATAATTGAGGGCTTCTTGCCAGAACTCTTTCAAATCTTTCTTTGGGAGATGAGATTAAAATATCCTTCTCTCTTTCAAATTGCTGAAGCACCAATTGTTCCATAATGGTTTCCCAAAGCGAAACATTTTCGGGGTTTGACCGTACGAATTCCATAAAGCGCGTTTTCGATACAGATTTAAGCGCTGTTTTTTTAATAGATTGTATGTATAGGTCCGAAGATTTTTCGGTAAAGAAACTATCTAATGAGATGATAAAATTACCTTGGTATCCAAACCTTATGATATGTTCTTCATATTCATTGATAATCGATATTTTTAAGCTTCCAGACTCAATAAAATAAAGATTGGTGTCTGTGGTTCCAGCAACTTTAAGGTATTCATTCCTTTCTATGGTAAAGTTTTTCTCCCATAAATTTTCATCATCAATACGTTTGTAAAGTTCTTTTATCATGCATTCCAACGTTTTGTAAGCCTAAAAGGAAGTAATTGAATATGAATCTACTACTTTTTCATTTAAAAATGATGAGGTGTTAAAATCTCCATTGATTGAATTGAGTTTAATATTTTGGTTGAAATAAAAAAGTTTTTATAATTTTTACATGTCAACACTTTTATTCTAATTTTAGGACAATCACAAATCAATCCCAAAGCAATGCATAACCTCAAACGTGTAATAGTAGATTTTAAGAAGTTGACACCAGAAGTCCTGAAGCTTTTGGTGGAAAAATATCCTGATGGCTATGGTGATGATGATGTCATCAACTTCAAAAACCTAAAAGGAGAATCCATTGAAGCTGTAGAGGTGTCAACCGAAGACACCAAATACTTGGTAAAGATCAGTTCTAAATTAGAGCACTCCATGGCCAATTACGACGAGGATGAGGACGATAGCGATAACTCTGACCTTGAATCCGAAGATTTGGGCAAACTCCCAGATGACGAAGATGAAGACTTTTCCGACGAGGAAGAGTAGCCTACTTTTTTAAATTTCCAAGCATTTCAGCAGTGGTTTGGTCCAGATCATATTCTGGCTGCCAACCCCATTCATTTCTAGCAGGTGTATCATCAATACTGCTGGGCCAAGAATCTGCAATTTCCTGTCTAAAATCGGGCTCATAGCTTATGCTAAAATCAGGAATATGTTTTTTGATACTTTCTGCGATATCCTCAGGATTAAAACTCATCCCGTTTAAATTATAGGAAGAGCGCACTTTTACCTTTTCCGAAGGAACTTCCATTAAACTAATGGTTGCTCTAATGGCATCGTCCATATACATCATGGGCAATTGGGTGTCGGCTTTTAAAAAGCATTCGTAGCTCCCATTTTTTAATGCTTCGTGGTAAATATCAACTGCATAGTCGGTAGTGCCACCTCCAGGCATGGTTTTCCAACTGATCAAACCAGGGTAGCGAACACTTCGCACATCCACCCCGTATTTTTTATGGTAATATTCGCACCAACGTTCCCCAGATTGTTTACTGATACCATACACGGTGCTCGGCTCCATTATGGTGTTTTGAGGAGTATCTTCCTTTGGGGTGTTCGGTCCAAAAACAGCAATACTGGATGGCCAAAACACCTTGGATATTTTCTTCTCTTTGGCTAGGTTCAACACATGGAACAAAGAATTCATATTTAAGTTCCATGCCCTCATCGGGAATTTTTCCGCGGTGGCGCTCAACATGGCGGCCATCAGGTAAATTTCATCAATTTCGTAATGCATAACCA
The DNA here is from genome assembly GCF_900102925.1 of Flagellimonas zhangzhouensis. Taxonomy (GTDB): domain Bacteria; phylum Bacteroidota; class Bacteroidia; order Flavobacteriales; family Flavobacteriaceae; genus Flagellimonas; species Flagellimonas zhangzhouensis. The sequence goes on from NZ_FNKI01000001.1 coordinate 944,175, forward strand.
CATCCTCAACGGCTGAATAATCGGTGGCATCCAAAAGCTCAAAAGGTCCCGATTGCATCAAAGATTCACCACCTTCACGTATGTCGCTAGCAATCACATTTTCGCTACCGTACTTTTTTCTGAGTTCAATGGTTAGTTCTGTTCCAATTTGGCCACATGCCCCAATAATAAGAATTGTTTTTTGCATTAAAATTGAAGTTAATTCGGTTTGGTCGCAAAGATACCCTTTATTAAAATTTGTACATTCGCCTATGCGAAAATTGTTAGTCCTTGTGGTGATAACATCCTATTTGTTAGGGTGTAAAAAAAATGAAGCAGTTGCGACCACAACGCAGCAGGTGGATTTGGAGTTTAACTACCAAAAAATGCCAGATAAGATTGCCATTAACCCAGATGCTGCAGTTCTTGTGGAGAACTGGGAAGAATTTAATGCACTGAATGCAAGTATAGATGTGCTATATAAAGCCACCAACAATGAGGATTTGGCCTTGGCGGTTGATGACCTAATTGAAAAAGAGAAAAATTTGGAAACAGGAAAGTATCCCGAGCTTTTCGATTCCTTTCAAGTAAAAAGCAGACAACAGGTTTTACGTACCTATTTATATAAAGTGAAGGCTAGTATTTTGGAAAATCAGCCTACCACGGAGCCTACCATTCAAATGTTGGAAGCCTATAATGCTTTACGTAAACAGTTGAACGTGATTATGAACAGTCAGTTGGACAAAAAAATAATCTTGGATGAAATTTAAAGCACTAATCGGACTACTATTTTTATCATTGGTAGTTACTGCACAGAATAGCGAAAAACAAAAAATCAATCAAGTTTTGGACGATTGGCATTTGGCTGCTGCCAATGCAGATTTTGATGCCTACTTTGGTTTAATGACCAAGGACGGGGTGTTTTTGGGTACTGATGCCACCGAAAATTGGCAGAATGATGAGTTTCGGTCCTTCTCCAAACCCTATTTTGATCAAGGGAAGGCATGGAGCTTTACTTCGGTAGAACGAAATGTGTACCTAAATGAAGCCAAGACCTTCGCTTGGTTTGATGAGTTGTTAGATACCCAAATGAAAATATGTAGAGGCTCGGGGGTGCTTAAAAAAGAAAATGGGCAATGGAAAATTGCCCATTATGTACTTTCAATTGCAGTGCCCAACGAAAATGTGGACGAACTGATTCAAATCAAGGAAGCAAAAGATGATGCTTTACTCCTTGAGCTAAAGAAAAAGAATTAGATCTAGTTTCCGCCTTCAGGGGCTTCGTTTCTTCTTGCTTCCAAAGCCTGTTTGCTCAAACTGGCCAAGTTAAAATTCGGCGCAATTTTCAACGCTTCATCAATTGATGCAATAGCAAGATCAATATTGTCTTTGTTCAAATTAAAATCGGCCAAAGCTTTTAAGTGCAAAAAGGCCGCTTTAAGAGGAACTTCGTATGGTTGTTGTCTTTCGTAGAAGGCATACATCATGTCATCTTGCGCATTGGCAATCCCATATTCAATGTTGGTAGAGGCTCCGCCTGTATCACCCGTCTGAATCTTTAAATCAGCCATTTCATAAGCTAAATAAGGAGAAGGGTTTCTACTAAAAAGGGCTTCAAATTGTTCCAAAGCTCTTTTGGGTTGGTTCAACGCTTTTAATGAAAAAGCTTTTACCTGAATCGCCAAATCAGAATCAGAATCTTTTTTTTCTATACCGATAGTGTTCAAGGCTTGCATGTGTTGACCATTGTTCATGTACACGAATGCAAGTGTGTCCCTTCTTTGTTCGGATGGTGATAGCACATTTAAGTGGGTCATGGCATTGATCACACCTTCAACATCACCTTGTAGTCGCATTTCTTTGTAAAATGCTTGATAGTGTTCAAGAAGTTGATTGTTGGTTTGTGCAACACCGCTAAAGCCTACTAGTAAAAGCAGTAGGAGAACTGTCTTTTTCATTGATCATCAAATTAGTGCGCCAAAACTAACAAATTAATTGTAACCAAGTTGTTAAGAATACGATAAGTAAATCAAGGCCTTTAGGAGTGGATATTTGCAGTAAAAGCATGTCCTTTATCCAGGTAATTTTGACTTAAAACCATCTTACCAGAAGCATTATCCGTTTCGCTTGAATAATGAGGTGGTTCTAGGTTTCTTTTTTTAGCTTCCGAGGTGTAATATTCTCGCTTGGTAGGATGCAGCGGATACACCCCATTAAAGGTTTCATCCCAATAATCCTTTTCAATTATGGTGATGATCATTTTAATGCAATCATTTAAATGAATCAAATTGATGGGTGCATTGCCATTAGATAGGTTTTGACGGCCCGATAACATGGTTATGGGATGTCGCTTTGGGCCTATCAAACCCCCAAAACGGATAATTGTGGTTTTTAGATCTGAAGTATTTTGAAATAATTGCTCACAAACCAATAGTTGTTTGCCCGATTCGGTTGTTGGTATTGGAATGGTGGCTTCTGTGACTTCACCCTCTGCATCGCCATAAACTGCGGTGCTACTCACAAAGACAATCTTAGACAGGTGGCTGGCCTCTATTTCGGTTAACAACAGTTGCATCTTGTCCACATAGCTTTCGCGTTGGGTACCACGTAATTTGGGAGGCACATTAATGATCAATACATCAAGTTTGGAAAGAAACTCTTTAATATCACCTTCAATAGCATTGGGTGACAGGTTTATTTGAAATGGACTAATGCCCAAGGCCCGCAATTCTTCCATTTTTTCTGGAGAAGTTGTTGTTCCAGAGACCGAATAACCTTTGGATAATAATGTTTTAGCTAAGGGTAATCCAAGCCACCCACAACCCAAAACGCCGATGCTGTTTTTACTCAAATCGTAAGGTTTTAATGGTCAAAATGGCATCATTGAGTACAAATGGCATGGGAATACTGTTTTGTGGTCGTTCAGGAACGCTAAAATCTTTGTGGGTCAATAAATCATTGGAAGCTTCATACAAGGTTAGTTCCAAAACCGAATCTTTGGGGAAGGTCAATGCCAATTCCGTAAAATCGTTGTTGGTAATGTAATGGGTGATGAGTTTGCTTCTTCGATTTTCCAAAAAGTAGGAGGACAACTCAATTTGGTTCACCTTGGCGGCTTGTATGGGGATAGGATTGGTGAAAACTTCCAATCGATTCACTTTTCTTTTTGGGGTAATGCAAATTTCAATCATTCGGTTTTGCCCAATAATGGTATCCAAAGTTTTATCGATATAAGGTGTAGGAATATCCTTTTTTGGAGCATCTGAGATATAGCTTAAGTTGGTCCTGTACTTGCTCGAAATGGTCTCGCCATCAGGTTTTCTTTTGTTTTCACCCAAAAACTGTCCGTTCCAGCCAATCAATACTTGGTCGTAGGTAGCCCATACCGATGTATCCTTATCTTCATCATACACATAAATTAGGCTGCTGGGTTTTGGACGCTTGTCATTAAAATTGGATTGGATATGGCTTGCGATACCAAATCCGAAAAACAATAAAATAAACAGGTAGGACAGTCGTCCTTTGCTTTTGAGTTGACCAAAAAACGGAAGTACCAAAAAGAATAGTAAAGTGGTTAAAACCGTAGCAGCTACCATCATTTTTAATCCCAACCCAACTGGGAACATTTTAATGAAAGGGGAAAATATGAGAACCGCTGGGAGGGCAAAAAACAGCAATAAAAACGGATTTGGCTTTTCTTGATAGATAACCACCAAAAATGCGGCGAGAACCCCAAATACTGGAACAATAAAAAAGCTTGCTCCTTTTAAATACTGGGCAACCAATCCACAAATGATCAACCAAAGGAGCATTGGAGCGACCAATATGTTCGGCGTGCTTGTTTTTCGAAATTTATTGTAGGTGTAAAAACATACTGCTAGAGAAAATAACACATAAACTGCAATATATAAATGGCCATTGTAGGTGAATCCGTGAAGCATGTCTTTAAAACCAGGATACCACCACGTAATTATGGTCCAACAAAAATAGCCTACAACTCCGTTGATTACTAAAGTAATCAGCATGGGGATGAATCCTTTAAAAATGTCTGGTAGGTTGAGAACTTGTTTTTTAAAGCCAACAACCAATAATAGGATAAAGGCAATCACTGCAAATCCGAACATTGGCCAAATCCATTCAAAAGGGTAGGAGACCATTCGGTACACAGGCAAGTTATAATAGACTTCGTCGTTCAAACTTTTGAGGTTGTTCAGGTCGGCTTCACTAAAATAGGTGAGCAAGGGCATTAGGTAACTACCTTGATGTGCCAAAGTGTTTCTATCCAACCGTTCGTAAGTGTCCAAAGCGGTGTGGTAATCAAAATGATCATCGATAAAGGCAAAATTGAATCCTTCAATATCACCATCTTCCCGAAAAACCGTTAGATCGGTATCGTTGGGCAACATTTTATAAATGCTATAGGCCAAGGAGTTTGCTACGGGATATTTTGGGTTAGCTTCTTTAAAGGTTTTGATAAGGTTGCCATTGCCTCTATTGGTTTCAACCAGCATATAACTTGGACCCCCACTTCCTCGTGCTTCAAAATTTAGGGCGAGTCCCACTTCTTTGGCCCAAGGGTGTTTTTTTACAAACAAGTCTGCACCATTAAGTCCGAGTTCCTCTGCATCGGTAATTAGGATGATGATATCGTTTTTAGGATTGGGATTTTCTTCCAAAAAAGCTCTGATTCCCTCCAAAACCGTAGCCACGCCACTGCCTGCATCGCTGGCCCCGTAGGATGAATGAGGTCCACTATCGTAATGTGACATGAGTAAAAGAGCCTTGCCATTACCAGTACCGTCAATTCGAGCCAAAATGTTAGAGGCTTTACTCAAATTACCCCAATCTCCTGCAGTGTATCCCTCTTGAATTGAAGTCTCCAATCCCATTTTATTGAGCTCAGAAACAATATAACTTTTCACCTTTTCGTGAGCTGGAAAACCTATTGCATGTGGCTCAAGTGAGATATTTTTTACATGGACCAAAGCCCTGTCCGTAGAGAAAGAATTCAAATTTAGGTCTTCATCTGGTTGGTAGGAGGGCATCAACGATTTAAAACTCCAATAAACCGCAAAAAGTAGGAGAATAAGGGCGAGGGAACGTGAAAATTTCATGGTATGGTTTAGTTGTATTTTAAATGTATGAAATTATGAAAGGTTCTCATATTTTAATACCTAAAATTAGGATATTCGCTAAAATAGACTATATTTATTATTCAACTTTAAATCCTAACCCTATGGCAATCAAAAGTTTTCAAGGCGTACGTTCCAAAGAAGAGTCCAAGAAAAAATACAACGCACCAATTTTGGTAGAGGACTACATGACCAAAAATTTGATTACTTTTTCTCCAGACCAGTCCATTTTGGAAGTTATGGAGACTTTTGCCAAACATCATATTTCTGGGGGGCCAGTGATGGATGGGAACGGTTTTTTGGTAGGCATCATTTCCGAGGCGGATTGTATGAAGCAAATATCCGAGAGCCGCTATTTTAACCAACCTATTCTGGATAAAAGCGTGGAGCGTTTTATGACCAAGAACGTGGAGACTATTCCGCATGACATGTCCATTTTTGATGCGGCTGGGGTATTCGACCGTCATAACCGTAGAAGGCTGCCCGTGATGAAAAACGATATTTTGGTAGGGCAAATCAGTCGAAAAGATATTGTGATTGCTGCGCTAAAATTAACTTCGCATAGCTGGAAGTAATTTATTCCCTTTTTACAATCATATAATAATCATTGTCGAGGGGCAAATAGCCCAAGTCGTACACAAAATAGTAGGTGCTGCCTTTTTTGGTGGTGTACAGGTTGGTAAAGTATTCAAAATCGAAGCCTTTATCCATCAACCGCATTTTGGTGGTCTTGGTTTTACCATCGCGTAGCGTATAACTATCTAGAATCCTATAATTTTTTCGGAGTTTGTTATTGATGTTCCGCATGAGGTTTTTTCCATCGCGGTTCAATCGGTTGTTGTAGGCATTTCGGCAGTGGTCGGAACAGTATTTTTGGTCAATACGGCCTATGAGTTTGTCACCGCATTCCAAACAGGTTCTATCGGACATAGCATAAGATTAGGTGACTACAATATCATACTTTTTTAATAAACCGATCAATCCCTCTTTGTTGAATTTGGCCTTTTTAATTTTATTTTGGGTTGGATCAATGTTGAAATTAAAGGCAGTAGTAAAGTCAGCTTGCTCCAGATTGCTGTTTGAAAATATGGCACCTTCAAAATCACAGTTGGAAAAGTTGGCTTTGGACAATTGGGCCTCAGAAAAGTCAACTTGATGCAATTTGGAATCCAAAAATGTGGTTTTTGGAATGTCCATGTTGTAAAAGGAGGCAAGTGATAGGTTGCAATCCTGAAAATTGAAGGTTAACAAAATGGGATTGCACGAATCAAATTGTAATCCTACCATTTTGCAACCTATAAAAGTTACCTCATTAAAAATGGTGTGCGAAATGTTCGTATTCGTGAAATCACACCCTTCAAAGGTGCATTCCACGAAGTTTTGGTTGTCCAAAAACCCCTCGGTGAACAGGCAGTCCACAAAACGGCAATTCTCGTAATCACCTTTAGGCAATTTGTTTTGCGAATAATCCTGTTTTGTGAACTCCTGATCTAACCAAAAGGGTTTTTCCATTATTTGCCAGTCATTATTATAGCAGGAATATCCAATGCTTTGAACATATCGTTGTACGTCTTCATCTCACCGTCTATAATGGCGGTTTTTTCATCTGCATAGGTTTTCCATTCAGCCATCAAGTCCTTATAAAGTTCTTTGGCACCTCCCGTTACTTTGGGTTCCTCCACATCGATAAAACCTTTAAGGTTCATAAAATCTGCATTCAGTTTACTGCTGAAGTTCACCACATCTTGGAAGGTTTTCTGTTTGGGTTGAATCAGATTTTCTTCCCAAGTGGAGATGCGTTCCAATAGTTTATCCCCATTTTCCAAAAGGTCTTTTGCATCATCATTATCCTTCAACAATTCCTTGTATTTCTCCAGCTGACTTTTGGCTGTGCGCATTTGGTTGACTGCCTCGTGCATGTTCACCAAGGTTTCATCAATTTTGGTTAAATAGGATTGTTGCTCGGCATAATCAGCAGGTGTTCCTTCAATCAATGGGTCGGCCAAAACAACTGCTTTGGTCTCAACCATTTCTTCCCCAAGAGTAAGGCGAAGGGTATACGTTCCTGGTGCTACTCGCGAACCGCTGTATCCATCCATGGCAAAAACGCCATCAATAGCAGGAGGAGACTCACGGTAAAAATCCCAAGTGAATCGATTGTAGCCTTTTAAGGCTGGTAAAACTTGTGGTTTTGAAGGACCACCAGGCCAGCTTTTAAAACCTTTTGGAGGTTGATTGGAATAGCTTCTGATCACTTTTCCACCAGATAACACTTCCAATTTAAGTTCAGTGGAATCCAATTTCTGAGGCAAATAATAATCGAAAGTTACCCCTGATTTTGGATTTTGCCCTACGCCTGGCACATAATTGTCTGAGCTTTCATTATAAATGCGATAAGTATTTTTTGGCGTCACAATGCTCAATTTTGATGCAAGGGACAAACTGCTTTGAATCGCTCCTAAATCATCCAAAATCCAAAAAGCACGTCCAGCGGTGGCAGCTACCAAATCATTATCATGAATATACAAATCGTTTATGGGAACCACGGGCAAGTTCAATTGAAGCGGTTGCCAATGCTGACCATCATCCAAGGAAACAAACAATCCTGTTTCAGTACCAGCATACAATAATCCCTTTTGTTTTTTATCCTCGCGTACCACACGGGCAAAGTTGTGCTCGCCGTCAATTCCATTGGAGATTTGAGTCCAAGTTTGACCGTAATCGGTGGTTTTGAAGATATAAGTGTCCAAATCCATGAACTTATAGCGCATTAAAGTAATATAAGCCGTTGCGGCATCATGTGGTGAAACTTCAATGCTGTTGATGATACCTTCTTTAATGTTTGGAGGGGTGATATTGTCCCATGACTCTCCACCATTTTTGGTAATGTGAACCAAACCATCATCTGAGCCAGCATAGAGCACGCCCTCTTCATGCGGTGATTCCACCAAATACATAATGGTGTTGTAGTTTTCACCTCCTGCAGCTTCGTTGGTATAAGGACCACTTCCAGGACCTTGTTTTTCAATTTCGTTACGTGTTAAATCTGGACTTACCACATCCCAAGTGTAGCCGCCATCTTTAGTTCTGAATACTACATTCCCTGCATGGTAAATGGTGTTTCTATCGTGTGGCGAACTAATGATAGGTGCATTCCAGTTATATCTGAATTTGAAATCTTTCGGGATGTTACCCAAGCCCAATTCGGGATACTCTTGAATAGGCTTAGCCGTATGTGATGCTTTTATCCATTTTTCAATGATTCCTTGGTAGCATCCTCCGTAAACAAACTCTGGATTGTCTGGGTCAAAGGCTAAATAAGCACTTTCGCAGCCTGAAACAGGATGCCAATCTTTCCAATCAATGCCATTATCACGGGTACGACTAGCAATGGAAACAGAAGTGTTATCCTGCTGCCCGCCATACACATTATAAGGTACCAAATTGTCTGTAATTACACGATAAAATTGTGCTGTTGGTTGATATTGTTGTGAACTCCAGCTCTTACCTCCGTTGTTGGACACGTTGGCTCCACCATCGTTGGAGTTGATCATTACCTGATTGTTTTCTGGATGGATCCAAAGGTCATGGTTGTCGCCGTGCGGAACTGGGATAGGAGTGAAGGTTTTTCCACCATCAATGGATTTGGTTACGGGCGCATTGAGTACATAAACGATGTTTTCATCTTGCGTATCGGCAAAAATCTCCATATAGTACCAAGAACGAGCAATGTTGATTCGGTTTTTGTTGGTTTGACTCCAAGTCTTCCCTGCATCCATACTTTTGTACACACCGCCTTGTTCGCCTTCAGCTTCAATTACGGCATAAACCACATCGGAATTTGCCCTTGAAACAGATATACCTGATTTTCCAAATTCTTGAGGCAGTCCTTTTTCTATTTTATCCCAAGTGGTTCCACCATCGGTAGACTTGTAAAATCCTGATGAAGCACCTCCCGAAGTGATGGTCCAAGGTTTTCTTTCGTGTTGCCACATAGCAGCATACAAAATCAATGGGTTGTTCATGTCCATGCTCAAGGATACGGCTCCAGTAATATCATTTACATAAAGCACTTTTTCCCAAGTTTCTCCTCCATTTGTGGAGCGGTAAACCCCTCGGTCTTCAGAAGGGCCATATTGGGCACCTTGTGCCGCAACAAAAATGATATCGGGATTGGTTGGATGGATAATAACATCACCGATATGGCGTGTATGATCCAAACCAATGTGTTGCCATGTTTTTCCTGCGTCTGTTGATTTGTATACACCATCTCCCATTGAGGTCATTACCCCACGGGCGGCATGCTCACCCATTCCAGCAATTACCAAATTGGGATTGCTTTCGGAAACGGCAATATCACCTACGGTTCCTGTTTTCAGGAAACCGTCAGAAACATTTTTCCAGGTAACGCCATCATCGGTGGTTTTCCAAATTCCACCTCCAGTGTTACCCATGTAATAGGTATGTGGTTGGCCCACAACTCCAGATGAGGTAACACTTCGACCACCACGAAAAGGGCCAATATTACGCCATTTTAACCCTGGAAAAAGGGAGTCGTTTACAATAATGGAGGGTTCGTCTGATTTTTTGTTTCTGCGCTGCGCTTCCCCAGTGAAGGGTTGAAGTAAAAACAGCGCCAGAAGGAGTTGAAATAGTTTCATTTTGGTTGAGTTGAATTAGCTTACGGAAATATACAAAACCACCACCACATTGTTAATAAAAAGATAAATAATGATTTATAACGGAACATTCGTTCCAAATTAAATAGATTTGTTCTGGAACAATCGTTCTAATATTAATCTAACAATCAAAATCATCATGAACAAATTAGAAGGAAAAGTCGCCATAGTTACGGGCGCAACAAGTGGAATGGGTTTGGAAACAGCCAAAAAGTATCTTCAAGAAGGAGCAAAGGTGGTTCTTACGGGTAGAAACCAAGAAAAATTGGATGCTCTGAAAGGTGAATTGCAAGGTGATTATCTCTTGGTAAAGGCTGAAGCCTCCAGCTCAAAAGATAGCGCAGCTTTGATTTCCAAAACTGTAGAGGCTTTTGGACAAATCGATATTATTTTCTTGAATGCAGGAATTCTACGTTTGGAACCCATTGAAGCGCTTACTGAAACCATTTTTGACGAAGTGTACGATGTGAATGTAAAAGGACCTTTGTTTACCGTTAAGGAAGCTTATAATTTTTTGAATGAAGGTGCCAGTATTATTTTCAATACCTCTGTTGTAAATGTAAAAGGTTTTCCAGGGTTGGCTGCCTATGCATCTAGCAAAGCGGCCTTACGATCATTGGTTCGTACGTTGGCCACAGAATTCGGACCAAAAGGGATTAGAGTGAATGCTATAGCACCAGGGCCAATTGATACTCCTATTTATGATAAGCACAATATGCCAAAGGAGTCTTTTGATGAAATGGCTGAATCTTTCCCTTCCATGGTTTCATTAGGAAGGTATGGTAACTCAGGTGAGATAGCCTCAACAGCATTGTTCTTGGCATCTTCCGATAGCAGTTTTATTACAGGAGCAGAGATCCCAGTTGATGGAGGTTTGGCTCAAGTGTAAATTTTTTTGGATAAATTTGGAACAATTATTCCAAATGAATGCCTAGAACAAAGCAATTTAATGAAGAGGAAATATTGAAAAAGGCTATGGAACTCTTTTGGGAAAGAGGGTTCCATGCCACTTCAATTCAGAATTTGGTGACCTGTTTGGGCATAAATAGGGCCAGTTTGTACGACACTTTTGGTGGCAAGGAAGAATTGTTCAACAAAGTTTTTGAACATTATCGCAAACAAAGCAGTGAAGAGGTTCGCGCCACTTTTGAAAATGAGAACTCTGTGAAAGCTGGTTTTTGTAGGCTATTTGAAAATGCGATTGAAAAAGCACAGTTGGACCAGGCTCAAAAGGGATGCTTTGTTGTTAACACCACTACAGAGCTTATTCCAGGGGATGAAGCAATTCACAACGCCTTGCGAAAGAACAAGGAAAATGCTGAAAACCTTTTTATTGAGCAGATTAAAAAAGGAATTGAATCAGGTGAAATAGATGCATCCAAAGATGCAGACAGTATTGGCACTATGCTTTTTGCCCTATTCAGTGGTCTGCAAGTAATGGCCAAGGTTGATTCTGATCCAATCAAGCTTCGGAAACTCGTAAAATCTGGTTTATCAGTTTTGGGCTAAACTTGCTTAAACACGTTTGTATAAAAACAGGACTTCCTCCGTACTTCCTTCAGATTCAATTAATACCCATACATTAATTTGATTTTCATTGATTTTTTCCATCGTCAATCCATCAAAATAGACCTTGTTGGGCTCAATTTTAACCAACTTGAAGTCGATGGTCTGATTTTTTTCTTCCCAGCCCCTCATGTTGCCATCAAAATGTTTGAGTTGCAGAATAATGGTTTCATCCACTTGTTGAATATGCCCTGATTCGTAGAAAGAAACTTTGCCATCGTTCACCAATCGAAACACGAACATCATGGAATTGCCCAAGGGCGGTGACCAAATTTCTTCGGCAATACCACCAAATGCTTCTCCCTTCCAATGGCCTTCGATCCAAGCAACTTGGTCCAGATTTGCCTTAGGAGAAGTCTCGCCTTCAGGCAGTGAAAGAGTTTGTTGTGCCGAAACAATGCCTACACAAAGCAGCATTAAACATGTAATGGTTTTCATAATGGGTGTTTTTTGATTGATGAGGTAATTTACTTAATTAGTTAAAGCAAACTTGATGTTGACCGAAGTTTCCACCTTTATTTTCTCAAAATCAATATCCAATGGCGCTGCTTGATTCATGTTAGCTGAAACTGCTTTCATTTCCATCATGGGTGCTGCATTGTATCTAGGGTAATAGGGTTGGGAGTTGTCCACAATATGAATAGCCATTCCCACTTTTTGTCCCAAGGGTTGGGTCAAAGCAACCGCTTTTTGTTTGGCTTTTTGAACGGCTTTTGTTTTGAGTTCTAATTCCAGTTCCTCCATTTTGGAGTATTCTACCTTTTCAATCGAAGTGTTAGCAATATCCAAATTCTCCAAAGCGACCATAACATCGCCCAATTCCTTGCCAGAATAGACCAATAGGGAATATTGCTTGCTTTTGAGTACTTCTTGCTGACGCAGAAAGTATTTTTTAAAGTTGCTGCCCATATCCTTGATCACCAATTGCTTTTCTAAATCAATGCCCAAGGCTTTGAACCGTGCGGCCATTTTGTTTTCCTGCTCTTCCACCGAAACTTTTCCTTTGGTGTCTTTTTCCTGAATAATAATGCTCAAATAGATTTTATCAGGAGTAACCAAAGTGTCCACTTGGGCCGTAGTTTCCAAATAAGGGGTGTCTAAAAAATTCTTGGTTTGGGCAAAAATTGCCGTTGTGAACAAGGCTGTAGCTATAAATAGAATTGTTTTTTTCATGATGTAATTTGATTAAATGTAAATACTTCGACCTTACATTCAAAACCTATGCCGTTTTAAAATTCATCCCTAAAGGGAGCAAAATTTCTGGATTAACTCAATTATCTTGAGTACATTGTAAAGATGAAATTTATTTTGTCACCCGATAAATATAAAGGTTCGTTATCAGGACGTGAATTTTGTGAAACCGTTGCCCGTAGCCTTCAAAAAGTTTTTCCAGAAGGTGAAATTGTGAGCAGGCCTTTGGCCGATGGCGGCGATGGCACCATTGATGTGGTAAAGGACTATTTAAATGCTTCGGTGGTTTCCACAAAAGTGAAAGACCCCTTTTTTCGAGAGATTTCTGCCCCTTATTTACTTTCTGCTGATCAACAGACGGCCTTTATTGAAATGTCCGAAGCATCAGGTTATAAATTGCTCGATAAATCGGAAATGAACTGCATGCGCAGCACCACTTATGGTACTGGTGAAATGATTGTGGATGCCTTGGAAAAAGGAGCCAAACATATTGTTTTGGGCATTGGGGGAAGTGCCACCAACGATGGAGGTATGGGTACGGCCGCTGCTTTGGGATTTGAGTTTTTAGATAAGGAAGGTCAAATTTTGGAGCCCATTGGAAGGCATCTGGCGCATGTTTCAGAAATTAAAGCGGATAAAGTTCATCCCAAATTAAAAGAGGCCAAAATCGAAGTGGCTTGTGATGTGAACAATCCTTTTTACGGAAACCAAGGAGCTGCGCATGTTTACGGTCCTCAAAAAGGTGCTTCGGAAGAGGAAGTTGCTTTTTTAGATAAAGGTTTGGAGCACTTTGCCCAAATATTGAATTCTACTTTTAATATAGATGTGCAACAAATACAAGGTGCTGGCGCTGCAGGTGGTCTTGGTGGAGGTGCAGTTGTGTTTTTGAACGCAGAACTGGTCTCTGGAGTCGATATGGTGATGGAAATGGCCCAGTTTGAACAAGTTTTGGAAGGTGCCGATTGGGTAATTACGGGAGAAGGGCAGTTGGATGGCCAAACTTTGTCGGGCAAGACCATTAATGGAGTGATTCAGTCTGCAAAGCAAAAGCAGATTCCAGTTGCCGCCTTTTGTGGTTCGGTGGATGTGACAATGGAGCAAATGGAGGCCATGGGATTGGATTATGCCGTGTCCATTCTTAATCAAATAGGGAATTTAGAGGATGCAAAGGCCAAAACTGTGCAAAATTTGGAATTGGCGGCCTATAATTTTGCTCGACTTTTAAAACAAAGTATGGCCTAGTAATTGGCGCCTCTTTTCATTTTAAATTCCAAGGAAGCTTTTACGGTTTTCCATTCGCTATCCAAAATAGAGAAAACAACGGTGTCGCGTAAATTCCCTGCTTCATCCAAACGGTGATTCCTTAAAATACCATCCTGTTTGGCACCCAATCGCAAAATAGCATTCCGGGAACGATGGTTGTGAAAGTGCGTTCGGAACTCAACGGCAATACAATTCAAATGTTCAAAGGCATATTTCAACAATAGGTATTTGCACTCTGTATTGATTCCCGTTCGTTGCACTTTTTTGGCATACCAGGTGGCACCAATTTCTAACCGTTTGTTTTTTGCATCAACATTTAAAAAACGGGAGGTCCCAACAACGGTATTGGTTCTTTTATCGATTATTGTAAAAGGGAGTGATTTGCCTAAATTTTGCTCTGCAAGTGCGGTATCCAAGTATGAATCCATGGTTTTTGGATTGGGGACAGAAGTATACCAAAGTTCCCATAGATTACCATCCGAAGCGGCAAAAACCAAATCCACTTTATGTGTTTTTTGAAGTGGGACAAGCTTTACAAGATTTCCCTCAAGTTCAAGGGGCTGTAACCAAGATTCCATATATAGTGTTTAGAGTCCAAAGATAGGAGTATTTAATGCCATTTTCACAAACAAAAAAGCCGGGGAAAACCCCCGACCCTTTGTCAATCAAAAAACGAAACCTAATGTTATCCAATTTCTTTGAATTCTTCAATCATAAAGAAATCTTGGTCCTTATTGTTGATGAAATAAATTCCTTCATCCACAAAGTATTCCATGGTTTTGTCGTCCACTTTTACGGCAAAACCTTTATCAGTTGGAACAACTTTAAAACTATCGGTCACTGTTTTATAGTATTTTAATACCATGTAGTGTTCATAATTGCTATCGTTGTTGGAGTCAACAGCAATAAGCTTTACGACTTGTGCGGCTTTGTTTTCGCGGTCTTTATTGACCATATTTTTATTCTTGTTTTCCAAATCAATGGGGTAATTACGATGTTCCATCACTTTTACGTGATACGGAAATTCGGTTCCATTTTTTTCAACTGAAAAAGTTTTGTTGATGGACGCGTTCATAGTTCCGCTATTGGATTGTCCGTAACTGTAAATGCCAGTTAACATACATAATGATAATAGTGCTGTGAGTGTTTTCATGTTTAATATTTTATAGTTAATGATTTTATTTTCTATGGTTCAAGCGTTCTTATTTAAGATAAGAAGTGAACATCCAATTTCTTTTCTCCAAATGGGTCATGAAATCGGTCAAAAGCTGTTCGGTAACAACATCTCCAGTTTCCAAGGATGCATTTACACCATCCAACATATTATTATGTAGAGTTTCAAAATCCCTAAGCACTTCTCTTACCATTTCAATGGCAGAAAGCTCTTTGGTGGGTTCCTCTAAATCGGAAAGTTCCAATGTCTTTTTTAGAGTGAAATTTGGTTTTACCCCAAATACACGGATGCGTTCCGCGACAATGTCTATGTTCTTTTTGGTAGTGTTGTATTCGTTTTCAAACTCCTCGTGAAGTTCAAAGAACTCGGGACCTTCAATATTCCAGTGAAAGTTTCTGAGTTTATTGTAGAATACTTGGTAGTTGGCTAAGAGGGTGTTAAGAGCGACCACAATTTCTGCGGTTTCCAAGTATGTAAATCCTAATTTTTTGAAAGTTTTGTTTTTTGCTTTTACGGTTTCCATGTAATAATTTTTTTTGATTTGACTTCAGTTAAATGCATAACAGCATCACAAACAATTCGTTTGATGATTTTTTAAGTAGAAATGATTTTTGAAATAGGATGAAGTATCCTTTCAAATAAAAATTGGCCAAGAAGGGCCTAGAATACCAATGTCTTGAAGTGTGTTATTGTGTAATTCATATATATACAATATACACTTATATAGAAGAAAATCAAGTATTTAACATGATTTAACAAGTGGGAAATATTATAAACGGAGCTGCTATTCGTCTATAAGGACCACAAACCCCTGACAGAGTGAAAGATATATTTCTGAAGAAATGTCGGTCACATATTCCTTACTGGCACTGAATACTTTTTGGGGTTCACCATGGATCGGGTCATGCTCTTGAATATAAATGTAGTCCGATGTATCATACATGCATTTTCCCAAACTAAATCTATTAACTACTTGATATTTATCGATTTTGCGTATGCCCATAGTTGAATGCTCTAAAAAGGGTTAGACACCTAATGCACTTTTTGGTCACTCTTTTTTGTATAAATATTTACAAACGGATACAAACGAAAGCAAATGTTTTAAAACCGAATCCCATTTTTTAAGCAATTTATGTTTGCCCTGTCGAAACAATGAAGTTCGATGTAACAAATACAAATCTTAAATCTTATCGTATGAATTCTTTAAAAAACAAAGTACAGTTAATCGGAAACTTGGGTAACGATCCTGAAATCATCACCATGGAAAATGGGAGCAAATTGGCCAAGTTCGCCATTGCAACCAACGAAACCTATAAAAACCATGAGGGTGAAAAAGTAACAGATACCCAATGGCACAATATAGTAGCATGGGGAAAGATTGCCGAAATCGTGGAAAACTTTTTATCCAAAGGCAAGGAAGTTATGATTGAAGGAAAGTTGACTTCCCGTTCATACGAAACCAAGGAAGGTGAGAAGCGGTACATTACCGAGGTTCGGTGTAATGAACTGCTTATGCTGAGTAAGTAATCGTATAAAAATGTGACTAAAAGAGGGGTAATCGCCCCTTTTTTTTATTTAAGGTAGGGTATAATCTTCTTGGATTGTTATTAAGACGAACGCCAGAATAAATTTAGATGAACAACCTATTAAAAGTTCTATCAAATGAATTACAAAACATTAGTTATGGTTTTGTTTGTTTCTGTACTGGCGTACCAAACTTCAGCACAAGAAAAGCAAGTTGATGTTTCCTTTTTTAAAGAAAAGGCTAAAATAGATGCCCACTACGAACAATCTTTTATCCCTTTAAACGAGGAGGATGAAATAGATTTTTGGAACGATCAACTTCAATACGAAAGTGATTTAAAACAATGGGATTCAAATGCCTATCACGTTTATTTAAAAGAAAAATCCTATGCTTATAGCGAATATGCAAAAAAGTGTAATCAAAATTGCAAGCATAGTGAACACTATATGCAACATGCGATTTTTTACATAAAGTATTACGAATATTATTATCCTCGAGAAAGCAGTGCCATGATTTCAGAGGTAAGGGTGGAGACATCCGGACTGGAAGTAGAAAACTTCTAAGTTAATTTGGTTAGTTAACAAAAAACGCTCCGATTTCGGAGCGTTTTTTTTATTGGTTAATCTAACCCGCCTTTTCGTTGGGGAGATCTAGGAGATGGCCATTCCATGGGTTCTCCTGTTCTTTTGTTAATGGGCAACACAGCTTTTTCACGATCCGTTTTTTCAGCATCTTCGCTAGCTTTATAAGCTAAAATTGCAGTTAAAATGGCGTTGTTACGAACATCATCAAAAATAATTTTATCATATGTGTCCCTATTGGTGTGCCAGGTATAATTCCAGTACGACCAACTCAAAGAACTCAAACTAAATGCTGGAGCTCCCGCAGCTTGAAAAGAGGCATAATCTGAACCTCCACGTGCTGGTGTCCCAGGGAAAGTGGTTTCGATCTCATCGGTTATTTCATCGGGAACTGCGTTAAGCCATTTGCTTAAATAGTCATAGGATTTTAAGAATCCACCTCCAGAAATGCGAACTACCCTTCCTGTTCCATTATCTTGATTGAAAACAGCTTGAACACCCGATACAATTTCAGGATGATCTTCCACATAAGCACGAGAACCGTTCAGACCTTGTTCTTCACTTCCCCAATGCCCTACCAATATGGTACGTTTTGGATTTGGATAAACTTTTTTCAAGATACGCATGGCTTCCATCATCACCAATGTGCCAGTTCCGTTGTCAGTAGCTCCAGTTCCACCATCCCAAGAATCGAAATGCGCAGAAAGGATAACATATTCGTCTGGTTTTTCAGAACCTTTGATTTCTGCAATGGTATTGAATGTAGGAGCAACGCCTAAATCCTTGGATTCGGCTACAATATGCAATTGTGGTTTTTGTCCAGATTCAACCAAGCGATACAACATTCCGTAATCTTCCAATTCCAAATCTACTGTTGGAATTTCTTTGGTATAAGCACTGAATATTTTGTTTACACCAAAACCACGTGACCAATACGATGCAACAATACCTACCGCACCAGCTTCTTCCAAAGCAACAGGAAGTGAACGTCGGTCCAATCCAGTGTTTTTCATGTTTTCGTTCCAAGCCTCGTTTTGCTCGTCACGTTCTTTTTTCATTTTTTCAAAGGACTTTTCTGTAGCAAACTCCTCCCAATTGTAATCGGGTCTGCCTGTAGGTTGTGGCATTGAAATCATCACTAGTTTACCTTTAACGTTGGGCAACCAATTTGCAAAGGCCATAGAATCTTTTACGGTAGGCAAAACCACCAACTCGGCAGTCACCCCTTTTTTTGAAGTAGAAGGGCTCCAAGCCAATTGGGTTCCCCTTAAACTCTGAACTCTTGGAGAAACCATATCGATATGGAAAATACCGCGCTCCCAACTTTTCCATTCGCCCCATTGCTCGTTTGCAGCAGGAATGCCCCAACTTTGGTATTTGGCAACCGCCCAATCATGGGCATTTTTCATTTGCGGCGTACCTACCAAACGAGGTCCGATGCCGTCCATTAGTTCATGTCCCAAAGTTTCCAACTGGGAGTTTTCGGTAGCTTCTTTGATGATGGATTCAACAACAGGGTCTTTATCCTGAGCCGAAACCAAACAAACCGATAAAGTAAATAATGCAGTGATTAAAGTATTCTTGCGTATCATTTGAGTTAGTTTTCCCTAAAAATAGAACTTTTAGAGCACCTATGCAGAATACTTGAAAAATTGGAGTTTAAAAATCGGTTGGGGGTTAAGCGACTTTCTTCATCAGGTCAAAACAAGGACATTTTTTACAACGCTTGTTCTCACCTTTTTTAAACTTTTTACAGCACTTGGATTTTACGTTCCCACTAGGAGGAAGTTCACGTAAAAGTGCTTTTTTAAGTTTCTTCTTTTCTTTATCCTTCTTCTTTTTCCCCATGATTATGAATAGAGATGGGGCGAAAATAATTGTTTTTAATTAATCTAAATAAGAAATTAACATTAAAGTGATTCTTGCAGATTAAAATTGAAGGGAGACACCCATAGTTCCTGGTCCAAAAGAAAGGTTCCAGCTTACGTTTTTTTCTTGATTATTATATTTTTCATCGTATTTGGAATCCAAATAACGGTCAATGGATTCCACAATAAAAATGCTCAACACTGTACTGAAGGCTACGTCCGAAAACCAGTGAAAATCATCCACAACACGAACGAATCCTGGAATAAGTCCCACCGTATAAATCCCTGCTTTTACCCAAGGGCTCTTAAATTGTTTACCGATGGCATAAGCGTTACTAAAAGCTAACATGGCATGTCCTGAGGGAAAGGAATCGTAATTATACACTCGGTTAAAATGAAACGGGTCGAAAGTAGCAGAACTTTGTCCACTCTTTGGTCTTGCTCTACCAATAATTCGTTTGGTGACTTGTTGCAAAAAACCACCTGCTGTTGCTGATGCTATTAAAAGTACACCAGTTCGCCTCAATTTTTCGTTTTTGGTGAAAAGACCAGCAAGATAAACCCCTCCTGTCAACATATAATTGTTCTCTGGACTTCCGTATTCGTGGCCATAATCCATAATAAAATCAGGTACATCATTTTGAAATCCATTGGTCCAATGGTTGATTTCATCATCAACAGTAGTTAACAACAAGGTTCCTCCTGTTAAATAACCAAAATTGGCCCAATCATTTCCTTGCCAATGAAACGGTCGTGAGTAGGCATAACCTACGCCACCGAAAATGTTACCGATATCATAGGTAAAATCGTTCCAAAGCGTGTTATCTTTTTTAGTGTTGAAATCCTGAGCCATTGTTGGCAAAACAGCTACAAAGAGCAAGAGGTATTTTATGAGCTTCATAGAGGTTGAAAATAAGATGTGCTAAAATTACATATAAATATGCTGTGCCAACCTATACGTATTGGCATGTGCCTCAACAATTATTTTGATGTCTGGCGAGTATCCACCACCCATACTGCATTGGACTGGAATCTTATAGTCGTAACAAGTTTGAAGAACATAACTATCACGTTCTTTGCATCCTTCCAACGTTAAGGACAAAGTACCTAATTTGTCAGATTCCAACACATCAACCCCACTCAAATAGAAGATAAAATCAGGTTGAACCTGCTCTAAAAGTTCGGGTATGGTCTTTTTTAATATGGAAAGATATTCTTGATCGTTTGTGCCCTTATCCAAAGGAATATCCAAGTCTGATGTTTCCTTTTTAAAGGGATAATTGCCCTTCCCATGCATGGAAAAGGTAAAAACAGAATGGTCGTTCTGGAAGATTTCTGCCGTTCCATTGCCTTGATGCACATCTAAATCGACCACTAAAACCTTTTTTGCCAAATTTTGGTTGATGAGATACCGAGCACCAATGGCTTGATCGTTGAGCATGCAAAATGCCTCACCACGGTCGGAGTAGGCATGATGTGTCCCCCCTGCAATATTCATTGCAATGCCATGTTCCAATGCAAATTGACACCCTTTTATGGTGCCATCGGCAATAATGCGTTCCCGTTGTACCAATGTTTCACTTAATGGAAAACCAATCTTTCTAGCTTCCTTGGCAGTGAGCTTCAAACCTACCAAATTCTCAAAATACTCTTGATTATGGGCTGCTAATATATGCTTGTTATCAGGAAGGATAGGCTCAAAAAAGTTGGCTTCCGAAACGGTTCCTTCATGAAGCAATTGTTGGGGTAAAAGCTCATATTTGATCATCGGAAACCGATGTTTCTCAGGCAAAGGATGTTTGTAAATAGGATGGTACGCTATTTTCAGCATGGGGTTGCCTTATTTATGCAGTGCCAATTGAATGCGTTTTCGAGGTACATCAACATCTAAAACTTTTACCACAACTTGTTGGTGCAAGTGCACGTGTTCGTTCACGTCTTTCACAAAAGTATCCGAAAGATTGGAAACGTGAATTAGACCACTTTCTTTAATGCCAATGTCCACAAAACAACCAAAATTGGTGATGTTGTTTACAATTCCAGGCAACAATTGTCCCTCTCGTAAATCGGTAATTTCCCTGATGTTCTGGTTAAAGGTGAACACCTTGGCTTTTTCGCGAAGATCTAATCCTGGCTTTTCCAATTCCTTTACAATATCTTCCAAAGTGGGCATACCAATCGTGTCGGTGCAATACGATTTAAGATCAATGCCTTGTAAAGATGTTTTGTTACCAACAATTTCTTTTAAGGGAATGCCTTGGTCCTTGGCCATTTTGGAAACCAGACCATAACTTTCTGGGTGCACTGCCGAATCATCCAAAGGATTATCGCCGTTTTTGATGCGCAAAAACCCAGCACTTTGTTCAAAAGCCTTTCCACCCAAACGAGCCACTTTTTTGATTTCGTCACGGTTCTTAAATACTCCGTTTTCATTTCGGTGGGCTACAATGTTCTCTGCCAATTTCGGACCAATCCCAGAAACATAACTCAACAAAGGAACACTTGCTGTATTGATGTTGACCCCAACGGAGTTCACACAACTTTCTACCACGGTATCCAATGAGGTCTTAAGTTGGGTTTGATCCACATCGTGTTGGTATTGCCCAACACCGATGGATTTCGCATCAATTTTCACCAATTCCGCCAAGGGATCGGCTAATCGTCTACCAATGGAAACAGCTCCTCTTACCGTAACATCGTAATTCGGAAACTCATCACGTGCAATTTTGGAAGCCGAATAAATGGAGGCTCCAGCTTCACTTACCACAAATACTTCGATGGGTTTTTTAAACGCAATGCGTTTTACCAACTGTTCTGTTTCCCGAGATGCCGTTCCGTTGCCAATGGCAATGGCCTCAATTTTATAGGCATCTACCAAAGAACTTATTTTTTTGATAGCCCCTGAACTATCCCGTTGTGGCGGATGGGGATAAATGGTTTCGTTATGTTTAAGGTCGCCCTGTTCATCTAAACAGACCACTTTACATCCTGTTCTAAAACCAGGGTCGATGGCCAAAATGCGTTTTTCACCTAAAGGTGCTCCCAATAACAATTGTTTTAGGTTTTTGGAAAACACCTGAATTGCGGAAGCATCCGCTTTTTCTTTGGCTGATTTTAAAAGTTCATTGGATAGCGAGGGTAGCAGAAGTCTTTTAAAGGAATCAGCAATCGCCAATTCAATATGTTCGGCACAAGCATTGTTGGTTTTAATGATGCGCCTTTCGATATTTTGCAGTGCCCTTTCATCATCTATCTCAATTTTAACCCGAATGAAACCTTCTTTTTCTGCTCGCATAATGGCCAAAAAACGGTGCGATGGGCATCGGCTCAAAGGTTCGCTCCAATCAAAATAATCACGGAATTTTTGGGCTTTTTCATCGTCTTTTTTGGCCTTCACCACTTTAGTGGTGATTAAAGCAAAACGCTCCAATTGATTTCGCAATTGGTTTCGGAGATCGGTGCGTTCGTTGATCCATTCGGCAATTATGTGTCGCGCTCCCTCAAGGGCATCATCCTCGTTTACGACTTCTTTGCTCAAATATTTGGAGGCAATGTATTCGATTTCATCGCTGCGTTGTGCCATAATGATTTTGGCCAAGGGCTCCAATCCATTTTTACGGGCAGTCTCCGCTTTGGTCTTCTTGCTTTTTTTGAAAGGGAGATACAAATCCTCCAAACTTGTCAAATCCTCGCAGCTTAAAAATTTGGATTTTAACTCGGGAGTCAGGGCATCTTGTTCCTCAACCGCTTTGATAATAGCTGCTTTTCGTTTTTCAAGAGCTTCAAACTGGGCTTTAAATTGCACAATTGCCCCAATTTGAACCTCATCCAAATTGCCTGTAAGTTCTTTTCGGTATCTGGAAATAAATGGAACGGTACAATCTTCATCCAAAAGGGCTACTGTATTGACAACGCTTTTTTCTGAAAGTTGGGTGTGGCGAACAATGTAGGGAACAAGTTGCATGATGTTTGTTTAGTAGATGTCACTTCGAGCGTAGTCGAGAAGTCTTTTCATCCATTTTTAAAGTAGGTCTCGACCTGACATTTTCTTTGGACATGAATTAGCTAATACCTTCCCCGTTATTGACCCCATCTTCATCTGGGTTCACAAAAACGAGTTTACCTTCTTTATCCTCAGTCATCAAAATCATCCCTTCACTTTCTACGCCACGTAGTTTTCTAGGGGCCAAGTTCACCAAAACTGTAACCTTTTTACCAATGATGTCTTCAGGTTTAAAGCTTTCAGCAATTCCAGAAACAATGGTTCGTGTATCCAGACCCGTGTCTATTTTCAATACCAAAAGTTTGTTGGCCTTTGGCATTTTTTCTGCTTCTATAATGGTACCAACTCGCATATCGAGTTTGGCAAAATCATCGTAAGTGATGGTATCTTTTTGCGGCGCTACTTCTTTTTCCATTTGCGCGTTTATTTTTTTAGTGGCTTCTAGTTTATCCAATTGCTGTTGAATTTCTGAGTCTTCAATCTTACGGAAAAGCAATTCACTTTTGTTTATGGTGTGTCCAGCAGGAAGTAAACTGTCTTTAGTAGCTACACTTTCCCATGAAGTCTCGACTGCCTGCCCGTCCTGCAGGCGGGCGCTCGACCTGACATTAAGAATGCCTTTCAGTTTTTCCGAAGTAAATGGTAAAAAGGGTTCACTCAAAACCGCCAATCCAGTTGCAATTTGAAGTGCAACATACATAATGGTCTTTACGCGCTCCTCATCGGTTTTGATGAGTTTCCAAGGTTCCTCATCGGCCAAATATTTGTTGCCTAATCGGGCCAAGTTCATCAATTCTTGACTTCCTTCACGGAAACGATAGCGTTCCAAAGAGCTGGAAAGGATACCTGGATAGGTTTTTAATGTATTTAAGGTTTCCAAATCCGTTTCGGTGAACTCACCAGGAGTTGGAACTACGCCATCATAATATTTATGGGTAAGCACAGCGACACGGTTCACAAAGTTGCCAAAAATGGCCACCAATTCGTTGTTGTTGCGTGCCTGAAAATCCTTCCAAGTAAAATCATTGTCCTTTGTTTCTGGAGCATTGGCCGTTAATGCATAACGAAGTACGTCTTGCATATCTGGAAATTCTTCCAAGTATTCATGCAACCAAACCGCCCAGTTTTTGGAGGTGGACAATTTATTGCCTTCCAAGTTCAGGAATTCGTTGGCTGGAACATTCTCGGGTAACACAAAATCTCCATGGGCTTTTAGCATGCTCGGGAAGATGATACAGTGGAAAACAATATTATCTTTTCCAATAAAGTGCACCAATTTGGTGTCTTTGTCTTTCCAATAAGGCTCCCAATCTTTTCCTTCGCGTTCGGCCCATTCTTTGGTGGAAGAAATATATCCGATGGGGGCATCAAACCATACATACAATACTTTTCCTTCGCCACCTTCAACGGGAACGGGAATCCCCCAATCCAAATCGCGGGTTACCGCACGTGGTTTAAGGCCATCATCTATCCAAGATTTACATTGGCCATACACGTTGGGTTTCCAATCGGCTTTATGGCCTTCCAGAATCCATTCTTTTAAGAATCCTTCGTAACGATCTAAAGGTAAAAACCAATGTTTGGTTGTTTTTAGGGTCGGAACTGCACCTGTAATGGTCGATTTTGGGTTAATAAGGTCGGTAGCATTCAATGACGAACCACATCTTTCACATTGATCGCCATAAGCTTCTTCATTGCCACATTTTGGACATGTACCGATGACAAAACGATCGGCCAAAAATTGATTGGCTTCTTCATCGTACAATTGTTCGGTTACCTCTTCAATAAAATCCCCTGCTTCGTACATCTTTTTAAAGAAGTCTGAAGCTGTTTTATGGTGTACTTCCGCAGAAGTTCTGGAGTAATTGTCAAAAGAAATACCAAAATCCGCAAAGGATTTTTTAATGATAGCGTGGTATTTGTCAATGATTTCTTTTGGAGTAACACCCTCTTTTTTGGCTTTCATGGAGATGGCCACACCGTGTTCGTCGCTACCGCAAACAAAAGCGACATCATTGCCTTTTAGGCGAAGGTAACGGGAATAAATATCCGCAGGAACATAGACTCCTGCCAAATGCCCAATGTGAATGGGGCCATTGGTGTAGGGGAGTGCAGCTGTAATCGTATATCTTGATGGTGATGGGTTCTGGGCCATGAAAAATTCTAATTAGGCCCCAAAAATACTGATTTTAGCGGGATACTTCCTAAAAAAGGAAACCTCCAATAATGCGACCCAACTTGGGGTATGGGGTGCACTATCGAAGGCTTCCTAAAATTGAGGATTATAGTTCTTGTTTCTCTAAGAGATCATCACGGATTTACTCATTTTTTTCTCTCCTACAGATATGCGATAAATGTATTTTCCAGTGGAAAGGCTATCACGCATTCGTTCTCTAATATTGATTTCAACGGAACCTTCCAACATTATTTCGTTGAACAATGTTCCAACACGTTGTCCCAAAATATTGAAAAGTTCAATATCAACATGGGCCGAAACAGGCATCTCTAAATGAATATGCGGTGCTCGGGAACTTGGATAATAAGGTGAATGAACAATACCGTCCAAAATATCCACATTCGGGTTGTTCGGATCTTGACTTGGTGGTGTTTCGGGTAAAATTGGTGGATCGTTATCCATGGCAATATCCTCCAATGTTTCTCCACTACAATTAAATCCGAGGTCAATAGCTCTATAGGGGTGGCCCAAAAGGTGTTGTTCCACTAAATTTCTGGGTACACAAAGCCATTCGGCCAATACGGTTCCGTACAAATCCCTAAAATCCATGGTGTACTCTAAATTACCACGGTTGTTGGGTTCATCTAAAGATGGATGGTCGCCCACGAAGGCACTACCATTTAATCCAGAACCAAAAAATAGGGTTGGAGCGGCTTTTCCGTGATCGGTACCGTTGGAACCATTTTCAAAAATTCGTCGTCCGAATTCTGAGAAGGTCATACTCAACACATTATTGTCTTGTTCCGTGTACGCAAGGTCTTCATAGAAATTATTGATGGCCACGGATAGGTTACTCATCAATCTTTCATGCACTATAGGTTGATTGCCGTGGGTATCAAATCCACCCATAGAGATCATGTAGACTTTGGTGCCCAAGTTGCCTTTGATCAATCTAGCCAAAAGCGCTAATTGTCTAGCAAATCCATTATCTTGGTATTCCACTTGGTTTTGACCTGCCATATATGCATCGTGAATGGTGCCAGCATATTCGTAAGTGGTATTCGCAACCCCTCTTAAAAAACGAAGTTGGTCGCCATACATACAATTATCAAAAGGAGTATTGGCATCAACATCATAAAACAGACCTGTTTCTGCAATTTGCTCCAATTGATCCACATTGTTGGTAACAAAGGCGTAGTTGGTTTCCTCGCCCTGAAACACCAAGTTGGCCAAGTTTCCAATTTGAATAGCAGCAGGTGCTGGAGGAGGTGAAATCAGATAATCAGGATACAATTGTTCAAAATGTCTACCCATCCATCCTGTATTTTCACCCGAGAATCCTGTTGTGGTCAAATCGGTATTGGCAAAAATATCGGAACCCGTAAAGTGGGATAAACTTTGATTCTCGTATCCAACGCCGTGAACAGCTTTAAACTGTCCATCTCCCCAAAGGGATTCCAAAGCATTCATATAGGTAGGTACTCCAAAATCGTCCGTAAGTTTTAATACTTTACTTTCTGGAATGTAGATATTTGGCCTAGCATTGGCATAGGTGTCGTATTGTTGGATCGGAATTACGGTACTAAGACCGTCATTTCCACCTGATAAGCGAATCAGGATTAAAATATTATCGGTTTCTGCTGCCGCAACAGCTGCAGTAAGGGGAGAAGGCGCCGAGGCTGAAACAAAGTGGCTTCCTAAAAACATGGAGCCAGACCCCGCAATCCCAAGGGCTTGCACAAAGGAACGTCTACTCCATTTTTTGTGTTCCAAATCATGACCTTCGTGTTCTAGGCCTTTGTGAGGAGATGTATTGTGGTTATGGTGATTATCGCACATGGGTGATGGGGTTATTTAAGTTGAAACTCGGGTTCTCTGGACAAGTGGCGCAGTAAAACATAGACTTGGGTCGGTACTTCCATACTTGAAGAAAGCACCCACCATCCGTTACCGCCTGGAATGTAATCCGAAGAATAATAATCTTCTGGAACATCATCTATTTTGAAAGCATCCATAGCGCGTTCAAAATCAGCATCTGTCAAAAGGCCCTTGGGTGTAAACTTGTTTACCAATGCCCTAACCACGGTTTCTGGATTACTGGTATTGCTTTCGGCAGCCCCAACAGCATCCATCGCCAAGGTTCTAAATTGTTCATCGTTATCTTGGAAAGCTCTTTCCAAAAAGAATTCCATGGTGAGCCAACGACCAATTATAAAATTCGTATTGATCCATTGTCTGTCACGCTGCCAACCTTCCACTTCGGGAGGCTGAAAAAATCGTTGACCTAATAAGGAACAAGAATCGATCATTGTCAGTACATCGGAATCATCATACGTAAAGTTCGTTTCCTTTAAAAAATTGAAATAAAGGTCGATTGGACTTTTGATGATCACCCCAATTGTGGTTTCATCAAAAAAGTGTTGGCTTTTAAAGAGTTGACGCAGCACTGGTGCCAAATCGAAATTATTGGAGATAAAGGTTTGGGCCAACCCATCAATAATTTCAGGAGCATTTCCTCCTTCATCGTTGGTTGAATCGGGGTGTACAAAAAACTCATACAGCTTTTTACAAATGTACCATCCGATTTCATCAGGTCTTTGGTTGAATAAAATATCGATAACATCATCATACCCCCAATTACCTGTTTGCCCAAAAATGGTTTTGTTCTCGGTGTTGAATTCTTCTGGGTCAAATGTTACTTGGGTACAGCCTTCCTCACCACGTTCAGTGTAACCAGAAAGTGCTTTCGCGGTTTCAATAATGTCTTCTTCTGTATAATTGTTCCCTTCACCCAATGTAAAAAGCTCATAAAGCTCACGGGCGTAGTTTTCATTGGGATTATTACCTCTGTTTCGTACCCCATCCAAATAATAGAGCATGGCACTGGTTAGGCCAATTTCACTGGTGAAGGTCTTAAAATTGCCCAAGGCATTTCGCTGTAGGCAATTGATATAATAAAACAGGAACTGTGGACAATTATAAGTTTCCAACTGGGTCACAAAATGATTGCTCCAGAAAAAACTCAATCGATCTCTGAGGTTGTTGTCCAATAGTGCGTTTCCGTAGGCGGTTGTAAAATCCTCAATTTGTGCTCTCCGTATTTGACCTGCCAAATCATCATCAGCAGGATAGTTGGCATCGTTCCAATCGGCCCATTCGGGTGCTGGAATCAGTGGGGCAGCTAAAGCTTGGTCGACCAATGCATCTACCAAAGTACCTGCGGTTTGTCCCACAGCGGCATTTATGGTATCAACAGAGGCACTAAAACCTAGCCTTCGGTACAAATGGGCCGCACGTAACTCATCCAATGGAGTAGTATACGGCGCCAAAGTAGAGGAATTACAATTGATGAAGTACTCCATAGCAATGTCTGGCGTTAATTAGGTACATAGTTTTGGGGCAACTATATGTTTATGCTAGTGTTGGGGTGGTTCAATTGAGCCAACAAATTACAACCTTAACGTTCTAAAGTCCATCAACGACCAAATTTTTCGATGAAATGCGTAAAATTTTATAAAATTGGGTAATCGTATGGCAAATCATAACAAATTTGGGAAGCTTGGTGAGAAAATGGCAAAGGAACATTTGCTTGCTTCTGGATATGAGATTTGTGCCCAAAATTATCGCTTTCAAAAAGCTGAGGTCGATATCATTGCCTTAAAGCGGGATGTTTTGGTGATAGTGGAGGTGAAGTCAAGAAATAAAGGCTTTTTGGAGGATATATCAGAAGTAATCCACCCTAAAAAAGTGAAGCTTTTAGCCCTAGCGGCCAACCAGTATGTGGAAGAAAATGACCTGGATCTTGAGGTGCGTTTTGATGTAATTACAGTCATTAAAAACAGGGAAAAATTTGAAATTGAGCACTTTGAAAACGCATTTTATTTTTTCTAACCATTTGTTTGTTTTGTAACAATATGTTATTTTTGCTCAAAACCAATGAAGAATGAAAACCATATCTGCGGTAGTTGAGCACTACATTAAGAAAAAACCATTTCTGCAAACAGCTTTGGCACAGGGTATTATCAACCTTACATCATTATCTAGACAGATAAAACCCGAGATCGCCGAAGAATTGGGTAAGGATGTTAAAGATGGTGCCATTGTGATGGCATTGAAGCGTTTGTCCGACGATTTGGAGTTTAGGGCCACCCATCGTATTGTAAAGGTGCTCAAGAATATTGGTGAGATTACCGTTCGTTCCAACCTTTCCGATTATACCTTTTTGGCCTCCGATACCATTTTGGAACAACAGGCCAAATTGTTGGAAGAGGTCAATGAGAACCAAGATGTGTTTTATACTTCTTCAAGAGGTGTGAACGAGATCAACATTGTAATCAGCAATGTGATGGATAGCGTTGTGGAGAAATATTTCAAGAGTGAGCGTTGTACCCAAAAGGCTGAAGGGTTATCTTCGATTACGGTGAAATTACCTGCGGAGAACGTTTCAGTACCTGGAATTTATTATTTTATTTTTCAGCGATTGGCTTGGGAGGGCATTGTGCTATACGAAGTGATTTCGACAACCAACGAGTTTACTATTTTGGTGAACGATGAACAAGTGGATGTAGCTTTCCGAACCATTAAAGATCTAAAATCCTTATAATTTTTACATTGCCACGGGTTTCCTAAACTAAATGGGCATCTCCTTCGTTTAAGAAAAAGACACTTTTGAAGGAATGACCAAAAAACGGATTCTGCTGGGGATTTTGACCTTGTTTACACTTTATGTGTGTTACTTGGTGTACATATTTGTGTTATCTCCAAAAACCAATCTTCAGTCCATTTATTTGATTCCTCAGGATGCCGTTTTCATCATTGAATCGGAACAACCTGTGGAAAGTTGGGAAAAAGTAAGCAATAGTGAAGCTTGGAACCATCTTAAAAAGAACGATTACTTTTCCAATCTTACACAGAACATTCAAAGGGTAGATGGCATTTTTAAGGATAATCACAAACTCTTTGAGTTTTTTGATGATCGCTCCCTTTTTATTTCCATCCATATGATCTCCCCAAAAGACTATGGGATTTTTTATGTGTTGGATTTAAAACGTATTGCCAAACTTCAACTCCTCAAAACTTATTTGAATACGCTGTTGGATGATGGCTATGTGCTGAGCAAGCGCACTTATCATGAGCACGAAATTTTGGAAGTGCACGATAGGGATAGTAAGGAGACCATGCACTTGGCATTTATTAAAAATCAATTGGTGGCTTCATACACACATACTCTGGTTGAAGCATCCATTGATCAATATAATGAACCTATTTTGGGTCGAAATCTCAATTTTTTGGAAATCAATCAAAAGGTGGGACACGAGGATTTGTTCCGATTGTATACCCAATACCATTATTTTGATGACTATATTAAAATGTATTCGGATAGACCTTCCGATTGGGTGAAACGTGTGAGTGAGAACTTTTTGTTTTCTGGTTTTTATTTTGATTTGGATGAAAACGGTACCTTAACAGCCAATGGATATACCAATATTAGTGCTGTAAACGAGTATTATTTGGAGGCGCTTCAAAAATCAGGTACGGCTGAACGCTCTATTCCTAAAATTGCGCCAAATACTACGGCCCTTTATATGAGTTATGGTTTTGATAGTTTCTCCGAGTTCTATAAAAATTTTGAAATGGTCCAGCAAAGTGACCCCGAACAGTTTGATAGCTACCAAGAGGGGATTGCCAAAGTGGAAAAATTCCTGAAAATTGATGTCAAGGAGCATTTTGTGAGTTGGATAGGGGATGAAATTGGTGTGCTTCAAATTAAATCGCACATCAACCAAGGTAAAAATGATTTGGCTTTGGTCTTGAAAGCAAATAATGCAAAAGATGCTAAGACCAATCTGGATTTTGTGGTCGAACAAATCCGCAAGAAGACCCCAGTAAAGTTTAAAGCAGTTGATTATAAAGGATACGAAATCAATTTTCTTTCCATAAAGGGTTTCTTTAAAATGTTGTTGGGAGGTAGGTTTGATGAATTCGACAAACCCTATTTCACCCAAATGGATGATTTTGTGGTTTTTAGTGATAACCCCAATACCCTTAAGGGTATTATTGACAAAGTAACTGCAGGTGAAACTTTGTCCACTAATGAGGAATTTAGAAAGTTCGACGAACAATTTGATTCCGAATCCACGGTATTTGCCTATAGTAATGTGCCTTTATTGTTTGATAATATGTATGCGCTAGCTGATGCGCCGACCAAACAAAAAATGCGCAAGAACAAGGATTTTATCATCTGCTTCCCTCAAGTAGGATTGCAATTGACTCCTGAAGACGAACTTTTTGAAAGTAGATTGGTGTTGAACTATCGTGATGTGGAAGAGGTGAAAAAGACCAACAATCTTCCTAAGCAATCAGAGCCATCTACTCCAAACTTGGCAACAACCGAAATAACGGATGCTGTTTTTGATTTGAAACCCATTTATCCCAACGATTTAAATGCAGATTCATTCAGTAAAAAATATGCCAACGGAAATATTCGGTTTGAAGTTGAATTAAAGGATGGCTTAAAACATGGTCGTTACCAAGAATTCTATTTTGATGGAACTCGAAAAATCCGTGGTCGATTCCGAAATGACGAACAGGTGGGCACTTGGCGATTCTATAATCAAGAGGGAGAACAGATCTTTAAAAAACGGTTTTAGATTATTAATGTCATTCTGAGCTAAGCGAAGAATCTCTTTTAAATATATTTCCAAAGTCGATTGTAGCAATTCCTCAACAATCACTACCTTTCTTGCCCAAACCAAACCTCCGAAAAATGAAAAATTTGCTTTTTGCAACTGTTCTTCTAGTTGCATGCTCAACATCACTTCAAACCAACGCTCAACAGATCAATTTTCCTGACCGCTACGAAACTTGGAAAACTGCTGGAAAAGGGCAATTTAAGGTTGACCAAAAAGCGTTGGACAAAGCAGTGGAATATGCCAATGCGAACGAATATTCAGGTTCTAGGGATTTACGAATTGCCATTTTAAAAGGTTTTGAAAAAGAACCTTTTCATCAAATATTGGGACCGACCAAAAAACGCGGAGGTCCTGCAGGTATGATTATGAAAAATGGCTATGTTTTGGCTTCATGGGGTGATACCAAGCGTGTGGATATGACCTTTAGCGTGACCAAAAGTTTTTTATCAACCGTTGCTGGTCTTGCCGAAGATCAAGGTTTGATCAAGGATACCAAGGATAAGGTGGGTGGCTACATTTGGGATGGCACTTTTGATGGGGCCCACAATTCCAAAATCACTTGGGAGCACTTATTACAACAAAATTCTGATTGGTCAGGAGAACTTTGGGGAGGAAAAGATTGGGCAGACCGTCCACCAAGTGAAGGTGGCCTTGACGATTGGAAGTTTAGAACACTAAACGAGCCTGGCACTGTAATGGAGTATAATGATGTTCGCGTGAATGTGCTAGCTTATTCATTGACTCATGTTTGGAGAAAACCTGTTCCCTTGGTGCTTAAAGAAGAGGTGATGGATAAAATTGGGGCGACCACTTCTTGGAGATGGTTCGGATATGAAAATGCTTGGACCGTAATCGACGGAATTAAAATGAAATCCGTAACAGGTGGTGGACACTCAGGCGCTGGACTTTTTATTTCCACAGAAGACATGGCCCGTTTTGGAACCTTATTCTTGAACAACGGAAAATGGGAAGACGAGCAAATTATCAGTGAAGATTGGATCAAGAAAGCAACTACCCCATCTGTACCCAATGTGAACTATGGCTATATGTGGTGGTTGAACCAACAAGGTGGCCGTCATTGGGATGGTGTTCCAGAACATGTGTTCTATGCCGCTGGATTTGGTGGGAATTTTATTGTTGTGGATCAAAAAAGTGGATTGGTCATTGTGACCCGTTGGTTGGAACCTTCCAAAATTGGGGAGTTTGTAAAGCAGGTTTACGAGGCTTTTTAAAAAGACACGAATTTCACTAATTATCACGAATCATAATTGATGTCATTCCGTACGGATGCCGATCGTAGCCGAAGTATGACACGGAATCTCTAATATTTTTAGATTTCTCGTTGCCTTGCTCCATCGAAATGAAACCTTTAGGTGTTCTTGTCATTTCGAACGCCTGTCTGCCGAACAGGCAGAAATGTGAGAAATCTTATGCTAAGCTGAAATATTCTCTTTTTGAGGAGTAAACGCTTGAAGCACCTTCAAGGCCTTTTCCACATTGGTAATCCTGTCGAATGTAAGCAATAGGCGAAGTCCATTTCGGGTTTCTTTTTCTTTAAGTTTTACCAATTGCGGATGTGTTTGGGCATATTGAAGCACTTTGGTAAATGCAGGGCTTTGATAAAAACTGGATTGCTGATCGGCAATAAAGTATCCAACAAACTTGCCTTTTTTCATGATTACCCTTTCCAGACCAATATGTGTGGCAATCCATTTAATTCGAACTGAGTTCATCAAATCGACAGCTTGTTCAGGCAGTTCTCCAAATCGATCCACTAATTGAGCCTCAAATTTTTGCAGGCCCTCTTCGTCTTCAATATCATTTAATTGCGTGTACAGGTTCAGTCGCTCGGTAATATTGTTGACATAGTCATCTGGGAAAAGAAGTTCAAAATCGGTATCGAGCTGCATCTCTTTCACATACACTTTTTCTTTGTCGCCCTCAACTTCATCATATAAATCCTTGAACTCATTTTCTTTGAGTTCATCAATTGCTTCGGATAATATTTTTTGATAGGTCTCGAATCCAATTTCATTAATGAAACCGCTTTGCTCACCTCCCAAAAGATCACCTGCACCACGAATTTCCAAATCTTTCATGGCAATGTTGAAACCACTTCCCAAATCAGTGAACTGCTCCAAAGCTTCAATACGTTTTCGAGCTTCGGGGGTCATCACTTCATAAGGCGGAGTGATGAAGTAACAGAAAGCCTTTTTATTGCTTCGGCCTACACGACCACGCATTTGGTGAAGATCGCTCAAACCAAAATTATTGGCGTTATGAATGAAAATGGTGTTGGCGTTGGTCACATCCAATCCACTTTCAATAATCGTGGTGGAAACCAAAACATCAAACTCCCCATTCATAAAAGCTAGCATTAAGGCTTCCAGTTTTTTACCCTCCATTTGTCCATGTCCAATCCCGATTTTGGCATCGGGTACCAAACGTTGGATCATGCCCGCTACTTCCTTGATGTTCTCAATTCGGTTATGGATAAAGAATACCTGTCCGCCTCTTTGAATTTCATAGGAAACCGCATCACGAATAATCTCTTCGTTCAATCGAATCACCTGACTCTCGATAGGGTAACGGTTGGGTGGCGGGGTATTGATTACGGAAAGATCACGAGCCGCCATCAGACTAAATTGCAAGGTTCGTGGAATTGGAGTAGCGGTCAGGGTAAGCACATCCACATTTTGCTTAATGGAACGCAATTTTTCTTTTACTGAAACGCCAAATTTTTGTTCCTCATCAACAATCAATAAACCCAAATCCTTGAACTGCACATTTTTGTTCACCAGTTGATGGGTGCCAATGATAATGTCCACTTTTCCAGCAGCCAAACGTTCCAACACATCCTTTTTCTCCTTGGCAGTTCGGAAGCGGTTGAGGTATTCTACTGTAACGGGCATCTCTTTCAAACGTTCCCTAAAAGTTCTGCTATGTTGAAAGGCCAAAATGGTGGTCGGAACCAAAACCGCAACTTGTTTGCCATTGTCCACGGCTTTAAATGCGGCTCGTATGGCAACTTCTGTTTTACCAAAACCTACGTCGCCACAAACAAGTCGGTCCATGGGTCGTTCGCTCTCCATGTCCTTTTTTACATCTTGCGTACTTTTTTCTTGATCAGGCGTGTCCTCGTAAAGGAAAGAGGCTTCAAGTTCATATTGCAAATAGCTGTCTGGGGCGTATTGGAATCCTTTTTCCAATCGGCGTTTGGCATAGACTTGAATAAGGTCGAAGGCAATCTTTTTGACCCTTGCTTTGGTCTTTTGCTTTAACTTTTTCCAAGCTGCCGAACCCAACTTGAATATTTTTGGAGGTGCTCCATCCTTGCCGTTGTATTTCGAAATTTTATGGAGCGAGTGGATGCTTACGTAGAGAATATCGCGGTCACCATAAATGAGTTTAATGGCCTCTTGCTTTTTGCCCTCTACATCGATTTTTTGTAATCCACCAAACTTGCCGATACCATGGTCAATATGGGTCACGTAGTCCCCAATTTCCAATTTGTTGAGTTCCTTAAGCGTGATAGCTTGCTTTTTGGCATAGCCATTTTTTAAATGAAACTTGTGGTAACGTTCAAAAATTTGGTGGTCGGTATAACAGGCAATTTTTAAATCATGATCTAAAAAACCTTGGAAAAGTGGAAAAATGATGGTTTGATAATGCACCGTTTGGTCCACTTCATCAAAAATATCATGCAAACGTTTGGCCTGTTGCTCTGTGGAGCAAAATATATAGTTATTGAAACCTAAATCCCGATTTTCATTCAGGTTATCAATTAGAATATCAAACTTTTTATTGAAAGAAGGTTGTGGTTTGGTGTTGAATTGAATAATTGAAGCTGTCTTCCCGAGCGCAGTCGAGGGATTAGTTTCTGTCTGCTTCTCGACTCCGCTCGAAGTGACAGAAGTGTTCCCAATTTCAATGAATAAATAATCTTGCAACTGCTTTTTCAGCAAAGCTGAATCCAAAAATAGTTCTTTGGGTTGCGCATGTTTGATTTCCTTGCTCAACTTTGCAAAACTCTCTTCCGCTTTTTCAAAAAAGGAATCAATACGGTCGTAGATCAGTGCAGGGCTTTTGGCAAAGACCACCGTATTAGCCGAAATATATTTTAAAAAACTTTCCCGTATTTCCTCGGTGAATTTGTTTTCTACATTTGGAATGATCGTAATTTTCTTCACTTTGTCCGTCGAAAGTTGTGTCTCCACATCAAAAGTTCGGATGCTATCCACTTCATCCCCAAAAAACTCGATACGGTAGGGCTCATCATGCGAGAATGAAAAGACGTCGACAATACCCCCGCGAACTGAAAACTCTCCAGGTTCGGTGACAAAATCCACACGTTTAAACTGATATTCAAAAAGGACTTCGTTTAAAAAATCCAATGAGATTTCGTCGCCTAATTTAATCTTTTGGGTGTTCTTATCGAGTTCCTTTCGTGTCACCACTTTTTCAAAAAGGGCATCAGGATAGGTGACGATTACCGCAGGTTTTTTTCTAGAGTTGATGCGGTTGAGCACTTCCGCTCGCAACAATACATTGGCATTGTCCGTTTCCTCAATTTGATAGGGTCTTCGGTAACTTCCAGGATAAAAAAGCACATCTTTTTCACCAATCAATTGCTCCAAATCATTTAAATGATAGGCAGCTTCTTCCTTGTCGTTCAAAACCAACAAAAAGGGTGAATCGGCAGATTTGAATGCTTCTGAAACCACAAAGGAAAGTGAAGAACCCACCAGTCCTTTAAGGTTTATTTTTTGTGATGTTTCTGAAGCGTTATCTTGAGTTTGGGCAATAGTATCCCTCAGTTTCCCAAGTGGGGGAGACTGCTCAAAAAGTTGGGAAATCGGGGTTTTGGTCAATCCAAAAAACTTTGCGACAAAGATAAACCGCGGAAACTTTTACAAAAAATGTTTTTTTGGGTTTCTTGCCTAATAATTGTTTGACACAAATGGCACGAATTATTGCAGATGAACGGTATGTCATTCCGCACCTGATGCGGAATCCATTAGTTTTTAAGTGGATTCCTGCTTTCGCAGGAATGACAATTGGCTATAGTTCCCTGAGCGGTAGGCTAAGCAAAGTAGAAGAAAAGCGAAGAATCTAATTAAGGGTTTGACGCGAATGGCTCGAATTAACTCGAATATTCCAATGTCATTTCGAGCGAAGTCGAGAAATCTTATAAACCATTTACGATGAGATGCTGAATCAAGTTCAGCATGACATACAAACTCTAAATTTTAATGATACTATCCTCAACAATAGCAAATACTTCATCCGATTTTTTGGGATCAAGGGAGTGTGTGCCCGTGAATTGACCAAAAGCAGGTAATATCATTTGATTCTCAGACTTGAAAAAACAGGGTAATTTTAAACGGTCTCTTCCTATTCCTTTGAGTTTGATGGATGGATGGACATGCCCGCAAAAGGTGAAGTAACCCTCTCGCTCTTCGGGATGATGGGTCAAAAAGAAAGAATCAATGACCAATTCTGGGAAAATGGAAACCTTTATTTTTTCAAACTTTTCAGGTGCAATGATGTCATGATTTCCCGCTACCAATACTATTTCAGCTGGTGTTTTAGCGACCCAATTTTCAAACAATTCCCATTCCTTGTTCAATGATGAATGGAACAAATCCCCTAAAAAACAAATTTGAAAAGGCTCAAAATCAGCAACGATTTTATCCAACAATAGAAAGTTTTTGTGAATGGCCTTTCTTGGAACTGCAGCGCCAAACTTTCTAAAATGGGATACTTTCCCCAAATGCACATCACTGATCAGCAAAAGGGATTTTGCTTCCCAAAACAATCCGCCCAAAGGGTGGAGATGAAAATCTTGGTTATGTATTTGAATTTTTTGCATCATTTGCATTGACACCTCAAATTTAGTTCAATTGTCATTTCGAGCGCAGTCGAGAAATCTTAAAAATATATTTCTCAATCGTCGTTGCACTCCTCATTTCGAAATGACTTTTTGGCGTCATGCTGAACTTGATTCAGCATCTCACTCAAATTGGATTCCGTTTGGTACTTCGGCTACGCTCAGTATCCGCACGGAATGACATACAAGGAAAAATCTAATTATTTGGTCAATTTAGCCATCATTTTTTTAATGCGATCCGCCAATTTTTCATTGGATAGTTTTTCCCGTAGTCTATCGGTTATAATTGGAAATGAAAAAGGCGTGGGCTGTGAACACTGTTTCCAAACTATTTCTTGTTGGGCAATGCGCTCCAAAGCCAATCGTAAACGCCCCTCTTCCAATTGATGTTCAAAAGTTTCGGTGTACGCTTGTTGGTAAAGCAAATTATCATCCTCAAAATCACGGAAAACATCAAACAGCAATTGGGAACTGCTTTGCAGATGCTTCATTTTTATGCCTTTTCCAGGTTGTCCCGTAAACACCATTCCGCTGATAACAGCAATGTCACGGAACTTTCTTCGGGCCATTTCGTTGGAGTTCAAACTTTTTTGAAGATCGGACAACATATATTCTGGAGTGAAAAGATTGTTGTCCAAAACCTCTTGGATATCAATTTCTCGGTCAGAAAGTAATTCGAATCCATAATCGTTGAACGCGAGTGAGCAGGTGATGGGTGACAACAAACTGATACGATAGGCCAATAAACTGCTCATTCCCTCGTGGATGGCACGTCCCTCAAAGGGGTAAAACATATGGTGGAAGCCATCTCGTGTTTTGAACGTTTCAATCAAAAACTGATGGGGTTGGGGAACAATGCTTTCTTCTCGCTGTTTGGAAAACATTTGTTCCAATGCTTGAATTTCTTCCGATTGTTCCGAAATGTCCAACTCGGCTGTATAAAGTTCTTGACGTAGTAATTCGGACATTTTTGCTGAAAAACTCAAACGGCCGCCCATCCAACTGGGTACTTTGTTGGTTCTTTTGTTTGAATTTCGAACATGGGCAGACATCCCCTGGATTCTTATAAACTCCAAATTTCGACCAGCAAAGGTGAAAACATCCCCAGGACTTAATTTGGAGATAAAATATTCTTCAATAGTGCCAATGTAGCCTCCTTTTTGATAGCGAACGGAAATGGAAGCGTCACCAACTATGGTTCCGATTTGGAATCGGTGTCGCATGGCAACCATCCTACTGTTCACCACAAATTTGCCATCATTTTTAACCTCTACTTTTTTGTATTCGTCATAAGTTTTTAGACTTTGACTCCCCATCACCAAAAAATTGAGCAACCATTGCCATTGCTCATCAGAAATGGCTTGAAAGCAAAATGTCTGTTTGATTTCGGGATAAATTTCGTCAGGATAAAACCCGTCCGAAACAGCCAAGGTTGTTAAATATTGAATAAGTACATCAAAACTGTTCAAGTAAGGAATTCGGTCTTCCACTGCACTGTTCAGTACTGCCTTTTGCATGGCAGAAGCCTCAATAAGTTCCATGGCATGTGTGGGCAAAAAATAGATGACACTTTCCTTTCCTGGGCGGTGTCCGCTGCGTCCCGCACGTTGCAAAAATCGGGCAACGCCTTTAGGTCCCCCAATTTGGACGACTGTTTCCACGGGAGCAAAATCTACTCCGAGATCTAAGCTGGAAGTGCAGACCACGGCTTTTAAACTTTCATTTCGAATGGCCTGTTCCACCCAAAGTCGGGTTTCTTTGTTGATGCTACCGTGGTGCATGGCCATTTCACCAGCAAACTCTGGATACTTTTCCAGAATTTTTTGAAACCAGATTTCACATTGACTTCGGGTATTGGTAAAAAGCAAAGTGGTTCTACTTTTTTTGATGATTGGAATCACTTGGTCCAACAAATGCAATCCCAAATGCCCGCGCCAAGGAAAAGTTTCCATTTCCTTTGGAATAATACTCTTTACCGTGATTTTTTTATTGAGGTTGGCTTTGATCAAAACTGAATTTTCGAGTTCAGGTGAGGTTGGTCCCAATAAAACTTCTCTTGCTTGTTCCAGATTGCCTATAGTTGCCGATATGCCCCAAATGCGTAATTCTTTACAAACTGTTTTTAATCGGGAAAGACCTAATTCCATCTGAACCCCTCGTTTGGAACCTAATAGTTCATGCCACTCGTCTACCACAATGGCAGTACAGTCCTTAAAAGTTTTGGCATACCCTTTTGAGGAGAGCAACAGATGAAGACTTTCAGGAGTAGTGATCAACAAATCGGGCATGTTGGTACGCATTTTTGCCCGTTCTTTGGTTGAAGTATCTCCAGTTCGGATGCCAACCGTCATTTGAGTGTCCAAATCTTGGGTAATTCGTTCTGCAGATTGTTTTATTTCTTGCGAAAGAGCACGGAGTGGGGTAATCCAAATCGCTTTTAATCCTTTTTTATGTTTGGTTTTATAGTCGGGATGGTTTTTGATGTAATTCAAAACAATCGGAAACCAGAGGGCATAGGTTTTTCCGCTTCCCGTGGGTGCATTCAACAATCCATGTTTACCATCCAAAAAGACCTTCCAGGTCTCTTTTTGAAACGGAAATGGTGTCCAATTTTGCTCTTGGAACCAATTTTTGGCAATATGAAAAAGTTCAGGGTCTTGCAGGGTAGAGCTACTTAAAATTGAAAATTACGAATTTCTTTCATGGGTTTGTACCTGCTTTTTTGCGATAAGATTTATATTTGTTGCACAAAATTAGAGACATGCCAATTTTAGATCTTTACGAGCACGGAGACCATAGAAAAAACTTGGCCCATTTTGCCACTTTGGCAAGTTTGGCCGCGATAGATGGTGAGATCAATCCAGAGGAGAAAGCAATTCTGGAAAAATTTGCCTTTAAATTGAACATTACCGAAGCCGAGATTAAGGAGGTAATGAAAAAGGAAAATAAATACCCAATTGAAACGCCTCACAGTGGTGAAAAAAGATTTAAAAGATTATTTGAGTTCTTTCAAATAATTTTCAGTGACCACGGTATTGACAAAGAAGAGCGATTATTGGTAGAAAAATATGCGGTAGGTCTTGGCTTTTCACCTAAGAAAGCTTCGGAAATTGTAGACAAGTCCATCGCAATCTTCACTGGTAAAATCCCATTCGAAGATTACCACGAATTGGTTACTCGTTAAGAACGAGACATAAATTCTTCGGCTTTTTCCACCATTTTTTTACTTCCGCAGAAGAAAGGAACTCTTTCGTGCAATTCTGTAGGTTGAATGTCCATGATGCGTCTGTATCCATCACTGGCTTTTCCATTGGCTTGTTCGGCCAAAAATGCCATGGGGTTACATTCATAAAGTAAACGAAGCTTACCATTTTGAGCTTTGCTGCTTTTTGGATACATGTAGATTCCTCCTTTGATCATGTTCCTATGAAAGTCTGAAACCAAGGATCCAATATACCTTGAGGTATAAGGTCGGTCGCCCTCTTCCATCTGGCAATACTTAATATAATCTTTAACGCCTTGCGGAAAGTGGATGTAGTTCCCTTCGTTTACAGAGTAAATTTGTCCATCTTCTGGAAATTGCATGTTAGGATGCGAAAGATAAAAAGTTCCCAAGGCAGGGTTTAAGGTGAAACCATTTACGCCATGCCCTGTAGTGTAAACATACATGGTTGATGTGCCATAAATAATATATCCTGCTGCAATTTGGTTTTTACCAGGTTGAAGAAAATCTTCCAAAGTAACAGGAGTCCCCACAGGAGTCACTCGTCGGTATATCGAAAAAATAGTTCCAACCGATACATTTACATCTATGTTGGAGGACCCATCCAAAGGATCGATCAGAACCACATATTTATTCTGGTGCTGCCTGTCAAAACTATTGATGCTGATAAAATCATCTTCCTCTTCGGAAGCAATACCACATACAATTTCACGGTTCTTCAGTGTTTCAATAAATTTTTCGTTTGCCAACACATCCAATTTTTGTTGGTCTTCACCTTGAATGTTGGTGTCACCCGCAGCTCCAGTGATATCAACAAGCCCAGCTTTATTTACCTCATGGTTCACTACTTTGGCCGCCAAACGAATGCCATTTAGTAGTCTAGAAAGTTCCCCTGAAGTGTATCGAAATGAGTTTTGGTTGGCGATGATGAACTCGCCCATGGTGAGTCGCTGTTTATCGAACATGAAAGGCTGTTTTATTTATAGGCAAATATCGTGCATTTTGTGAAACTACAACGTTTTCGTTGGAGATTACTTTTGAAATTTTATAACTTTGAGTTTTATTTATAACAATATGGATTTTTCAATACGGGATGCACGACCCGAAGACATGGAACAAGTACTAGGGCTGATTCAGGAACTGGCTGATTTTGAAAAGGAACCTGATGCGGTAGAAGTCACTGTGGAGGACCTTATAAAGGATGGTTTTGAAGGAGAGAAGATGTTCCATTGTTTTGTGGCTGAAACTTCAGAAGGTATTGCTGGTATCGCATTGGTGTATCCGAGATATTCCACTTGGAAAGGACCTGCCATTCATTTGGAAGATCTTATTGTGGCTGAACGTATGCGAGGAAGTGGTTTAGGTTCTGCCTTATTGGATGAAGTTATAAAGTATGGTCACAACCTTGGCGTTCGACGTATTTGTTGGGAGGTTTTGGATTGGAATGAACCCGCCATTGAGTTTTACGAGAAAAAAGGAGCCAAAGTACTGCGCGATTGGGATGTAGTACAAATGGACGAAACAGGAATTAAAAATTATATGGAAACCCTTAACTAGGTTTTCAAACAAATAAGAGCATAAAATACATGAGAGTATTTAAGTTTGGAGGAGCATCGGTTAAAGATGCAGATGCGGTAAAAAATGTGGTGAGCGTTTTACAAGAAGTGGGTTACAAAGACACCTTGGTTGTAATTTCCGCTATGGGAAAGACCACCAATGCCATGGAAAATGTGGTGGAGTCTTACTTTAATGATAAAAATAATCTACCAACAGCCATTCAAGAAGTTGAGGAATATCACCAGGGGATTTTAGCCGATCTATTTGAAAACCCACAACACCCAATTCACGCAAAAGTGAAATTGCTTTTTGAGGAGTTGAAAGGATTTTTGGCTTGGAACAAGTCCCCTAAATATGCCTTTGTCTATGATCAAGTGGTATGTTATGGTGAATTGTTGTCGACCACCATTATGAGTGCCTATTTGAATGAAGTGAACATTCCAAATACATGGTTGGATGTGCGTAGCATGATCAAAACGGATAACACCTATCGCGATGCACAAGTAAATTGGGAACGTACCCAAGCAGAAGTGGTGAACCATGTGGATATGGCCAATTTGAACATCACCCAAGGATTTTTGGGCAGTGACGATAATAACTTTACTACTACTTTAGGCCGTGAAGGTTCGGATTATACCGCAGCAATTCTGGCCTATTGCTTAAATGCCGAATCGGTGACCATTTGGAAAGATGTTCCTGGCGTGTTGAATGCTGACCCACGAAATTTTGAAAATGCGGAATTGTTGGAACAGATTTCCTATCGTGAGGCCATTGAGTTGGCATTTTATGGCGCATCGGTTATTCACCCAAAAACATTACAGCCACTTCAAAGAAAAGAAATTCCTCTGCATGTGAAATCTTTTGTAAGCCCAAAAGATCCTGGAACCACAGTTGGGAAAGGAGTAGGCATTGTG
Source organism: Flagellimonas zhangzhouensis (assembly GCF_900102925.1). Classification (GTDB taxonomy): domain Bacteria; phylum Bacteroidota; class Bacteroidia; order Flavobacteriales; family Flavobacteriaceae; genus Flagellimonas; species Flagellimonas zhangzhouensis. The sequence continues at coordinate 987,588 of NZ_FNKI01000001.1, forward strand.
CCCAAAGTGCCTTGTTTTATTGTGAAAAAGAATCAAGTGTTGTTGAAATTATCATCTTTGGATTTCTCATTCATTGTGGAAAATAATATCAGCGAAATTTTCAAATTGTTCCATGATCATCGACTAAAAGTGGATATGATCCAGAATTCAGCCATTAGTTTTTCGGTTTGTTTGGACAATAAATTCAAAGGACTTCAACCTTTGTTGGAAGAGTTAAAACGCAAATTCAAAGTAGTATGTCACGAAGATGTATCACTTTATACCATTCGTCATTTTAATGATGAGGCCGTAAAATCACTTCAAAATGGAAAATCTGTTTTGGTGGAACAGCGTGGAAAAGAGACCGTTCAGTTGGTGGTGAAATAGGATTGTTAGATTTCATATTTAGGTAAAAAACCCAATAGCGTTAATTTTCTATCTTTACGCTTACCTAAATATCTACTTCATGGGTTTGGTTACGGCAAAAGAGGTGGCGAAAGTCATCAATATGGACAAATATGGCTTTTTTGGCACCTTTGTCGGATGGCTTTTAATGGTAGCCACCAGAATAACCACCATCAACCGATTTTATAATAAGAACAAAGATTTGTCTGGTCCAGAGTTCTTGGACAGCATATTGGATCATTATGAAATTGATTTCGATATTCCTGAAGAAGATATCAAACGTCTCCCTAAAACAGGTCCGTACATCACCATTAGTAATCATCCTTTAGGCGGAATTGATGGGGTGTTGTTATTAAAGCTTTTGTCGAACGAACGACCCGATTATAAAATTATAGCCAACTTTTTATTGCATCGGATTGAGCCGTTAAAGCCCTACATTATGCCAGTGAATCCTTTTGAAAACCATAAGGATGCCAAAAGCAGTATCGCTGGTTTCAAAAATGCACTGAAACACCTAAATGAGGGGCATCCTCTAGGTATTTTTCCTGCAGGGGAGGTGTCAACGTATCGAGATGGGAAATTGGTGGTGGACAAACCTTGGGAAGAAGCCGCCATCAAACTGATTCGAAAAGCGGAAGTTCCCGTGGTTCCCATTTATTTTCATGCGAAGAACAGTCGACTCTTTTACCGATTGTCCAAGATTGATGATGTATTCCGAACGGCCAAATTACCATCGGAATTGACCTCTCAAAGTAGACGACCTATTAAAGTGCGGATTGGTCAACCCATTTCGGTGGCAACTCAACAAGAAGAGGAAACCTTGGATGGTTATACCGAATTGCTCCGCAAAAAAACGTATTTGTTGGCCAATGTTTTTGAAAGGGAACGATTGTTTGATAAGGTGCCAACTTCACTTAAAATTCCTAAACCACCTAAAAAGATTGCTTCTCCGATTAGTGCAAAAGTATTGGAGGGTGAGATTGAAAAATTGCGCAAAAAGGACTGTAGAATGCTCCAAAGCAAAAACTATGAAGTGTATTTGGCCCAAGCCAAGGACATGCCTTTTTGTTTGAATGAAATCGGGAGACAACGCGAAGTTACTTTTAGGGAAGTAGGGGAAGGGACCAACAATGCCATTGATTTGGACAAGTTCGATTCATACTACCATCATTTGTTTTTGTGGGATGATGAATCCAAAGCCATCGTAGGAGCTTACCGCATGGGATTAGGGTCACAGATTTTTAAAAAGTACGGGATAGATGGTTTTTATCTGCAGGATTTGTTCCGATTTGAGTCTGAATTGTATGGCATGATGGAGAAATCCATTGAAATGGGTAGGGCTTATATTGTGAAAGAATATCAACAGAAACCAATGCCGCTCTTTTTACTCTGGAAAGGGATAGTGCATACCACTTTAAGGCATCCAGAACATAAATATTTGATTGGAGGGGTAAGCATCAGCAATCAGTTTTCCAATTTCTCAAAATCCTTGATGATTGAGTTTATGAAGTCCAATTATTGGGATCCTTATGTGGCCCAATACATTCGACCTAAAAAGGAATTTAAGGTAAAACTCAATGATGCGGACAAGGAATTCGTATTTGATGAAACTCAGGCTGACCTCAATAAATTTGATAAGCTGATCAGTGAGGTGGAACCAGGAAGTCTTCGCTTGCCTGTATTGATCAAAAAATACATTAAGCAGAATGCCAAGGTGGTGGCATTTAATGTAGATCCTTTGTTCAACAACTCGGTGGATGGTTTGATGTACATTAAAATTGCCGATTTGCCCGAGAGCACCGTAAAACCTGTTATGGAAGAATTTCAAGCGGAGTTGGAACGTAAATTGGCTGAAGGAAACGGAATTACAGAAGAAGATTAGTCTACCCCAACCTTTTCACTTCGCTTTTCAAAAAGCAAGTTATCTTTCCAGATCCCATGGATCTTGCCAACCCGTTCTCGTTTTCCAATAAATCGAAACCCTACCTTGTCATGGAGTTTAATACTGGCTTCATTTTCAGGAAACACCCCTGATTGCAGTGTCCAATACCCAGCTTTTTCACTTTCTTCGATCAGTCTTTGCATCAGTTGTTTACCAACGCCCTTTCCACGACTTTTGGTTGCAATGTAGACACTTACTTCACCTACACCACCATACACACAACGGCTTGATACGGGTGAAAGGGCTACCCAACCCATAATTTCACCATCCTCTTCGGCTACAAATCTGCATTTGGAAATATGGGCCTTGTCCCAATGCTCAAAAGTTGGGGTTTGGGTTTCAAATGTGGCAAAACCTGTAGCAATTCCCTCGGCATAAATTTGGGAAACCGAATCCCAATCCTCCGCAGTCATTGGTCTAATTTTCATAAGTCGTTTTTCTTTTATTGTAATATTGCGATAGATGTAGATAATAAAAAAGTCGGATATTTTAAATCCGACTTTTAAAATTCCTTATAATCCTTTGAACCAATTTTGGAAATATTCACCCACCAAAAAGACTGGTTTTTGGTTTCCATTGATGGCACCAATTAAACTGGCAATCCACAAAACAAATGGAAAAATCCAAGCAATCATATTAATGATAGGGATAAGACCTAAAACAATTCCTATCAAGGCAATTCCCAATACTTGTCGCACATAGAATGACCCTATTTCGGTTTTATTGCTACTGTTCATTATTATTGCGACAATCCAGCCAATCAATGTTAAATGTGCAATAATGGCAACTGTTTTACCACTATCAGGATTGTTGGGAGAAAAAGCTTCTTTTACATCCTCTTGGAATTCTTTGGCTGCTTCTTCGGCTTTGTCACCGAAATCTTTTTTTTCTTCTGACATGTTTTAATGTGTTGGTTAATGTGTACCTAAAAGTAGAAAATAAATCAATATTAAAGAAAGGCTTTATCTATAGGTTCCCATAATTCCAATTTGTTTCCTTCAGGATCTAAAATCCATCCAAACTTACCGTATGAATACTCCTCCATTTCACCAACTACTGTTACTCCTTCCTCTTTTAAGGTTTCCAGCAATTCAGCTAAATTTTCCACCCTAAAATTTATCATAAACTGCTTTTCACTGGGCTTAAAGTATTCGGTCTTTTCTCCCATCGGGCTCCATTGGGTGGAACAATCTTTCCCTTCTTTGTCTTTCCACCAGAAAGTACAGCCGTATTGATCGGTGTTTAATCCCAAATGGGTTTTGTACCAACTTTTAATGTGATCTGGGTCTTTGGTCTTGAAGAAAAACCCGCCCAATCCTGTAACTCTATTTTTCATGATTTTTTAATTTGGTTTTCATATATTTTTATCCAATCCTGTGGAGTCATTTTTTCACAGAGTTGCCCAATCAAATCAAATGGAATTTGATCCATCTTTTTGAAACGGATACAGCTTTTTCCCATATCCAGTTTGGTGGAAACATGCTTGGGATATTCTTTCACAAACCAATCCAACATTTCAGGATTGGCATAAATGCCCATGTGGTACAAAGCCACAAAGTTTTTTTGTGATGCAATATTGATAAACGGCAATGGAAGTTTTGGGTCGCAATGGTATCCGTCTGGATATAGGGCATGGGGCACCACATAGCCCAACATTTTATAGTTGATGCACTCCTCGAAACCTTCGGGCAAATGCTTTTTAACGGTTTCTCGAAGTTTGGAAAAGGCATCTTTTCGCTCTTCAGGCAATTTTTCAAGGTATTCTTCAGGTGTTTTTGCATCTATCGTCATAACAATGCTATTTGCGTTGGAGTATGAGTGATGATAACAAGGTAATTATAAATCCTATGACAAAAACGTTTGAGGCCATAAAGACAAACAAAAAAATCGGGTTGGAAAACTGTTCGCGCTGGGCTTCCAGTTCGGCCAATTTGGCATCCAATTCGTTGGCGGGAAGACTTGCTTTCATATCGGGGATCACCTCACTGTAATATTCGTCCATAAATTCTGGATTGAGTACTTGGGAGTATAGCATATCCAACAACCCGAAAATTAGGGCCGTGATCAAGCTGATCAGAATGCCGATGGCCAAGGCTTTTTTGAAACCTACCTTCCCACCATTCTCCTTATCCCTATAATGCTTGATTCCAAAATACACAAAGCTCAAGGAGACAATCATGGAGGCAAAACCCAAAACCTCCTGTATGTACATGGGAAGATGGTCCAGAACAAACCAACTAATTATAAATAGGATACATATGGTAATACTGCCATAGGCTCCAAATCTCAAAATCGTCTTTTTCATTTTTACTGCTTATTGGTTGAATCAAAAGTAGCTGTAAGAGCCTGTTCAGTACTCATACTAAAGTACCAAAAACACCAATTGTTTGTTTAATAAGAGCTAAATAGGGAGAATTTGAAGATTTTTTGCCTTTTCTATGGCCTGGGTTCTGCGTTTGGAGTCGAGCTTCACCAAAAGGTTAGATACATGGGTTTTGATAGTGCTTTCTGATAGAAAAAGTGTATCTGCTATTTCTTTGTTGGAAAACCCTTTGGAAATTTGCACCAACACTTCATATTCCCGTTTGCTAATACCCAACTCTTCTATTTTTTTATGATCAATGAAGTGGTTTTTTTCTTTTTGCAGAGATTTTTTATTGATGTAGATCCCAACTACAAAAAAGACAATAGCAATAACTCCAATTACAATTTCTATGGAAAGGTCACCCGATAGGTAAGCATATCTACTCAACTTGAAGAGCAGCAACAAAGCAATTATAAGTGCCGAGAAAACAAAAACGGTCTTTTTCACCCATTAAAATTAGCAAAATCTTTCTTTGACCTTGTCTACAATTGTTTGGGCCAGTTTTTCTTTGCTTTCCACAGTCCAGCCAGCAACGTGGGGAGTAAGCAATACATTTTTGGCTTTGCGTAAGTATTTAAAAGCTTTTGGCTTTTGGATGAACATGTTCTCAAACGATTTTTTCTCATACTCCAATACGTCCAAACCAGCACCTAATACTTTTCCCGATTTAAGTGCAGCAACCAAATCTTTGGTAATAATACATTTACCTCTGGCCGTGTTCAACAGCCAAAAAGGTTTATGGAATCCTTCAATAAATTCGGTGTTGACCATACCAGTGGTTAATTCTGTCTGCGGTACATGCAAACTGACGACATCCGAACGTTGCATAAATTCCATGATACCTACTTGACGTGCATTTTCATCACCAACTCCACCAACTATGTCATAGCAAATTACCTCTACATCAAACCCACGTAGTTTTTTGGCAAAGGATTTCCCCATGTTTCCGTATCCGATGATTCCGACGGTTCTGCCATCCAATTCCACACCGCGGTTTCCTTCGCGGTCCCATTTTCCTTTTTTCACCTGTTTGTTGGCTTTGCAAAGGTTGTTCATGAGTGACAATAACATGCCCAAAGCATGTTCCCCAACAGCATTTCGGTTACCTTCTGGAGCAGAAGCCATAAATACGTTCTTGAACTTGGCGTGCTCCACATCAATGTTTTCCAGACCAGCTCCTACACGACCAATAAATTTGAGGTTGGTGGCCTTGTCCAAAAATTGTTGGTCAATGGTAAACCTACTGCGAATGATGATTCCGTCGTATTCGTGGATTTTGTTTTCTACTTCCTCTTTAGTTGAGGTATAATCTTCGTGGTTTTCAAAACCTAACTCTGCGAATTGATCTAAAAGCAGTGGGTGATTGGTGTCAAGGTGGAGAACTTTCATAGGGTCAAATATACAACTCCTAGATTTTTGGATAAACAGTTTGGGTTTTCTCGTGCTGCACATTTCCTGTATGCGCCGTAGATAGTTTTTCAAATAGAAGCACATGCACTTCTTCTCCGTTTTTGGTCATGGGATTATGTTCCACACCTTTTGGAACCACAATGATCTCACCTTCATTAACTACTTCGGTTCTATCCCTAAACTGCATATAAAGGGTGCCCTTGATTACTTGAAAAAGTTCATCCTCATGCTCGTGGGCGTGCCAAACAAATTCACCTTGTATCTTGGCCAATAGCACTTGCATATCGTCCACAACCGCAATCTGGTGTGGATGCCATTGATTGGTAAACTCTGCGTGCTTAGCTTTTAGGTTGATGGATTTCATATAGCTTAAATTCCCAAAATAATTTTAGCAATGGTGAAGTAGATCAAAATTCCGAAGATGTCATTACTTGTGGTGATAAAGGGCCCTGTGGCAATGGCTGGGTCGATGTTTCTTTTGTGGAGAAAAAGAGGAATAAAGGTTCCTATCAATCCAGCAACAACAATTACGATAATCAATGAAAGTGAAATAGCTGCTGCAGTGGAGAAAGTACCTTTCCATGCCCATGTAAAAACCAATAGTAAGACCGCCAAAATAACACCATTCAATAGGGCTAAAAGCATTTCTTTGACCAATCTACCGCTAATGCTCCCTTTTAAATCGTCATTGGCAAGACCTTGAACAATAATCGCACTGGATTGTACTCCGACATTTCCTGCCATCGCAGCAATAAGAGGAGTGAAAAAGAACAGTACGGCATGTTTGGATATCATTTCTTCAAAACCACCCATTATAGCTGCTGCTCCAAGTCCACCGATTAATCCAAGAATCAACCAAGGCAATCGGGCACGGGTAAGGTCCCAAATGCTGTCATCCGCTTCCACATCTTGCGATATACCAGCCGCCATTTGGTAATCTTTATCGGCTTCTTCCCGAATTACATCCACAATGTCATCAATGGTAATACGACCTACCAGTCTGCCAATTTCATCAACAACTGGAATGGCTTCCAAGTCATATTTGGACATGATCTTTGCAACTTCTTCACCTTTTTCATTCACATTTACGTAATCGACTTTATCGATGTACACATCTTTGATATTGGTCTTCGTTGAGGTGGTCAACAAATCTTTTAACGAAAGTCGGCCTTTCAACCTGCCTTCATCATCCACAACATAAATGGAGTGCACACGGGTCACGTTTTCTGCCTGGGCACGCATTTCCTTCACACAGGTAAGTACGTTCCAGTTTTCGTTCACCTTCACCAACTCTTTAGCCATAAGTCCACCAGCGGTGTCCTCCTCATAGCGTAAAAGGTCAACAATATGCTTGGCGTGTTCCCTATCTTCAATTTCAGAAATTACCTCTTGGACAATTTCTTTGGGAAGTTCGTTGATAATATCCGCCGCGTCATCCGTATCCAATTCCTCCAGCTCGCCAGCAATTTCCTTAGCGGTTAAATTGCTCAATACGGCCTCACGAATGTCCTCGTGCATTTCGGCCAGGATATCCGAAGTTTTCTCACTATCGAGCAATTTGATGAGGTAGGTGGCTTCCTCCACTTCCAATTCGTCCGCTATTTCGGCAATATCGGCGTAGTGGAACTCTTTCATCATCTCCTGAAGCTGGGCATCCCCATTATCGGCGATCAGTTGCTTGATGTCTTCTAAAAGTTCGTCTGTGAGTTTAAACGGGGTCATTGGCTATCTTTTGGGTCAACGTTACAAAATCTGCCACACTAAGCTGTTCTGGGCGTTGGTCAAAGATAGTGTCTTCTTTTAGATTATCAGAAAGCGCAAAGGTTTTAAGGCTGTTTCGGAGGGTTTTCCTTCGTTGGTTGAATGCAGTTTTTACCACTTTGAAAAACAATCGTTCGTCACAGTCCAGTTGCTGTTCTGCTTTGCGGGTCAATAACAAAACCCCAGAATCCACCTTTGGTGGTGGGTCAAAAACTCCTGGTGGAACTGTGAAAAGATATTCCGCGGTATAAAATGCTTGTACCAAAACGGAAAGTATGCCATAGGTTTTGCTTCCTGGTTTTTCGCAGATGCGCTTGGCCACTTCTTTCTGGAACATTCCTGAAAATTCGGGTATCTGTTGACGCATTTCGAGCATTTTAAAAACAATCTGACTCGAAATATTATAAGGGAAGTTTCCTGTAATGGCGAATTGCTCCTCCCCATAAAGTTCCGTGAGATTGAACTTTAAAAAATCCGCTTCGATAATGTTGAGACGATTATTCTTTTTTAGAATATCGTGATATTCCAAAGGAAAGGTGTGGTTGAGATACACGATGGATTCTTCATCCAAATCCATGGCCACTAGATCCAAATCGCGTTGCAACAAGTGTTTGGTTAGTACCCCCATTCCTGGACCAATTTCCAAAACGTTTTTGTAGCCAGTAAGTGAAAGTGTTTCCGCAATTTTCTGAGCTACCGATTCATCCTTTAAAAAATGCTGCCCTAAATGCTTTTTGGCTTTAACGGCGCCATCATGATCGTTGTTATGGGATTGCGGTCCGCGAGGGGTGTATTTCTTTTTCTTCTTTTTGGACACGGGTGTTTTTTTGCAAGTTAGTTGGAATTTTCGACATAAATCCAGGCCTGCTTGCCAGATTTCAAGGGGAATTTCTCTCGACGATAGGCACTGGTTTCATACACATCGGCTTTTTTAAGTTCGGAAAGGGTTACCTCATAAACCACACCTGGCACTTCATCTGCTAGGTTTAGGGTTTGTTGCGCCAAGGCATATTTGCCATAAACGGCATTTTCCAAGACTTTGAATCCGAGAACACAATCGGATTGTCCATTCAATATTCGACCAAAAATATATTCCTGCACCTGCGTGTCTTGCAGGGTGCCATAGGTAAACAAATATTCCATGAATCTATGGAATTTGTTGGCTTACCACTTCCAATTCTGTCCTAAAGGCCACAAACTTATTGGGAAACAACTTCTGGGCATCTCCACGTAACCTTTCAGCGTCTTCTTTGTAATACGCTTCCAAGGTTTTACGGTCTTGGGTGGTATATTGAATGGAATAGGTTACACCTCCCATATCTTCCTCCACCAATACTTTTACCATTTTGGCATGTGAAAATTTACCTGTGGAAAGCATATCGGGAATGTGTTTGTCCCGCATCCAAGACAACCATTCATCATGAACTTGGGTATCTATATTGATGGTTACATTATAAATAAGCATTAGCCTGTGGTTTGATGGGCGAAAATTAGGGTATTTTTTGCGAACTCAATAGGATTTGCAAGGCATTTAGAAAATGGAGCATTGCAATTGCCAATCTAATAAAAGAGTAGGAGAGTGGATTCCTGCTTTTGCAGGAATTACAGGAGAGGTTTAATTGATGGCATCTCCGCGAAGCCTTCTAAAATTAAGTCGAGCTTGGGGAAAATAATAACTGTCTTGATAGTTGTAAATAATTTTCTCGTAATGACTCTTGGCTTTTTCAGGTTCGTTTAAAATGTTTGTATAGAGTTCCCCGAGGGCAAAGTGTGCATCATCGGCCAAAATTCCATCGGAATAAAACTCCACGATTTTTAAATAGTTGAATTCGGCACTTTCGTAATCTTTTTGCTCCACCAAAAGTTCTGCTTGCTTAAGCAAAGCTTCGTCTTCTATCTTTTCCCCTTTGTGGTTTTCCAAGATGTCTTCCAAGGAAGCTATGGCTTCTTTATCTTTATTTTGATAGGCCAGCAAATCGGCTCGTGCGTATTTTTTTAATGCGGTTTGAGTGGAATCTTCCAAGGAGTTGTCTGAAATCAATAAACTCAATTGCATGGCATCGTTGGCGATTAATTGCGATGTTGAACCTCGAAGCACTTTTAACTGGGTCAAAGCCCAATCAAAATCTCCTTTATAAAAGCTAGTTTGGGCTACTTTAAAGCGTGCATCTTGACCTAGAACATCATTTTTTAAGCTTTTTTGAACTTGGGTAAACAGGATTAGCGCTTCATTGAAACGCTGATCGTACACCAAGATATCGCCTAGGGCCAATTTTACGTAGGCCATGGTCATTCTGCCCATAGGAAGTTCCAAACTTTCTTTGAGCATGGTAATTGCGGGATCAGGGGTATCTCTTTTAAAGGTGAGAAAATTGGCGTAAGCAATTTGCAATTGTAGGGTCGTGCTTTGGTTCCCGTAAGTTTCCACCAATTTTTCGAATTGTTTTTCTACCGTCTCCAATGATTTTTCCGTGGGTTGCTCCAATTCAATATCAATGAGCTGTAATTGCGCATTCAACTTGATTCTGGGATCTTCATTGTTGTCCACAATGTATTGGAAAATGTCTGTGGCACTTTCTAGGTCTTTTTCTTCCAATGCAATTTCTCCCAAACTCTCCAATCGATCTACATTATTACCATCGGCTCGCTTATAAATGGCTTTTTCTTGACTGAAAGCACTATTGTATTGTTTTTGCTGTACAAATAACCAGCTCAAGAGTTCGTTCCAAAGTAAATCTGGGTTTTTCTGAGCGTTGGTGAGCAATACCTTTCTAAGGAGGATATTGTTTTCGTTTTCAGGGTCTTCGGAGATAAAATCATCGATATTCCGAAGCACATTGGAGCGGGATGTTTTTCCCTCCCAAATAAGCTTGAGATAGGATTGGTACATTTTTTCAATGTTGCCTTGTTCCCCATATATCCTTGCGAGCTGAAAGTCGTAGTTCAATTCAGGTTTAAGTTCCATCGCTCGCGTATAGGCCTTAATGGAATAATCCAACAACGCATATTTCTGAAACCGATATCCGACACTGTATCCAAAATTGGGGTTGGTGTCGATTTTTTCAACGGCCTTATCATAAAACTCGGTTGCTTTTTCTGGTTGATTTTGCAGGGTGTAGTTATAGCCTAATTCAATATAAAAAGTTGGGAAAGCATATTCGTCCTGCACTTTTTCCAATAAAAAGCTTTCAGCATCCTCAAAACGTTCCAATTGTTGATAGCAAGCCACCAATCCTTCGGAGTAATCGGTTCTTCTGGGATGGGCTTCGACCAATTTTTCGTAGAACACCACTGCCTTTTTGTAGTCACCATCATTTAAGTAGCGTTTGGCCAAGAAATCTTCTTGGGCCATGGCCGAAAATGAAAGTAGGCAGATTGATATGAGAAATAAAAAATGGCGCAAATGCGTGTTTTATTTCAAATATAACGTAGAAATGCTTGGGATTCTGTTAAGTGAATCCAAATTAAGTTCTGAATAACCTAGTCAATGGTGTCGAAACCGCAGTAGGGAACCAAAACTTCTGGAATTTTAATGCCGTCCTCGGTCTGGTAATTTTCCAAAATTCCAGCCAACACCCTTGGCAATGCCAGTGAACTTCCATTCAAGGTGTGGGCCAATTGGGTTTTTCCGTTTTCATCTTTGTAACGCAATTTTAGGCGGTTGGCCTGAAAGGTTTCAAAATTGGACACGGAACTGATTTCCAACCAACGGTCTTGAGCGGTGGAGAACACTTCAAAATCGTAGGTGAGGGCAGAAGTAAAACCTAAATCCCCTCCACAAAGGCGAAGAATGCGATAAGGCAATTTCAATTCGCGAAGAATGTTTTTCACATGCTCCACCATTTCATCCAATGCTTGGTATGAATTGTTTGGGTGCTCCACGCGTACAACCTCTACTTTATCAAATTGGTGCAAACGGTTGAGGCCGCGAACATGTGCACCGTAACTACCTGCTTCCCTTCTAAAACAAGGGGTGTAGCCCGTATATTTAATGGGTAAATCTCCTTCTGCCAAAATATCGCCTCGGTGCAAGTTGGTCACGGGAACTTCCGCAGTTGGGATTAAATAAAGGTCATCGGCCTGTACGTGGTACATTTGCCCTTCTTTGTCGGGCAACTGCCCTGTGCCATACCCTGATGCTTCGTTTACCATGTGAGGTACTTGCATTTCGGTATAACCAGCTTCAGTATTTTTATCCAAGAAATAGGAAATCAAGGCGCGTTGTAAACGTGCACCTTTGCCTTTGTACACGGGAAAACCTGCTCCAGTGATTTTTACACCCAACTCAAAGTCGATGATGTCATATTTTTTAGCCAATTCCCAGTGTGGCAATGCACCCTCAAATAGCGTGGGAACATCACCCTCTTTATAAATTTCTTCGTTGTCCTCATCGGAATTTCCAGCAGGAACGGATTCATGTGGAATATTTGGGATAAGGTACAAGGCATCCTGCAAAGCTGAAGCCACTTCGTTTAATTCGTCTCCCAATTGTTTGGAAGTCTCTTTTAAACCAGCGGTCTTTTCTTTCATTTCGTTGGCTTCTTGTGCCTTTCCAGATTTGAAAAGGATACCAATTTCTTTGGAAAGTTTGTTCGATTCAGCCAAGGTACTGTCCAATTCGGTTTGGATGGAACGTCTTTTTTCGTCCAGTTCCAAAACTGTAGATAGCATCGGTGCTGCATCGATGTTGCGCTTTTTTAAAGCGGTGATAATACTTTCCTTATTTTCTCGAATGGTATGTAATTGAAGCATAGCCCTGTTTTGAGCCGCAAATTTAATTGAATCTGAAGAAGTGCCCAACAATTATTCGGTCGGGGAGGGCAGAATCCATTCGTTATGTGCAAAATGTTTCCATGGAACACTGGCCAAGTCGGTTTCTGGATCGATAAATTCGGCATAGATTCCATTATTGACTTTCACTTTGTTTTTTACGAACACTTGAATGTCTTCCCCATTTTTTGCGTATTCTTTTTTAAGATGCTGGGCAAATTGCCATGCGAAATCGGGATAACAGGCTACCCGACTTTTTTGTTTTGAGGTGAGATAATCGTCCAAGTCAATATGCGTAGTTACTCCATTTGATGTGTTCACGATGCGATACTGAATATTACCCGTTCTGGTTCGAAGCATCATCCGCCAACTCATCCGATGTCCCTCTTCGGTCCATAGCACATCATCCTGAAAAAAGTGGTGTCGGATGGGCAACACCAATTGAATGATAAAATAGATGCTCAAAACGGATAAAATCAACCCTTTTGTTTTAGGAATGGAAACCGAAGAATCCAGTGTTATGTTTTTCGTTTTTAGAAATAGATTTCGAATGGTCTGCGGTTCAAAAAAGAAGACAATAAAGGCCAATGATAAATACGGGAATATCCCAATTTGAAAAACAATGCTGTTGAACAAATGGAAGAAGATAGCTAGAACAAAAGCAGCTTTCCGAGTGCGTTTCCAAAGTAAAGCGGGAACAATTAAAAGGTCGAATAAAATTCCGAAAAATGCCACAATTTTATGAACCCATTTCAATTGCAGAAAATCCCCTATGAGCCAAAACTCTTTTTTGGATTGCATCAATATTTCAATAATGCTGAAATCCAGCCAATCACCATAAAGTTTTGCAATTGATGCGTATGTATAGACAATGAATAATTGTAAAATAATCACCCAGCGAACCCAATTGAACATGCTATGTGATCTTATTTTGGGGTTGAGTTTGGCATCCAACGAAGCATCTTTGTGTGCAGGTAAAAAGGCCATGATGTAGGCCAATAACATCAATAAATAATAGTGGTTGTTGTATGATGTTTTTTGCATTAAATACACCCCCGTCCACAAAAGCGCAAATGCGAAGGCGCTAAATCGATATTTATAGCCTAAGGCAATTAAAAGACCCAAAGTACCCATCAAAGTAAAATAGATATACATGCCATGACCAGGTAAAGGCTGTAACCATTCAAAACCAATAAATGAAAAAGTGAATTGGGGTTCTACCAAAGTGCGTCGAACCCAACCCGTAAAGATTGCTCCGTAGCATTCTGCACTGACCAACAATCCATAAAATACTCGAAACACCACTAATTGGGCATTGTCAATTTTCTTAAAAAGAAATTGGTCGAACATTTACTTGGAAATTAGATCCAACGAAAAGGCTTTGTCTTTTTTCAATTGTGCTTTCAACTCATCAATGGAATTGAATTTGTGCTCGTCGCGAATTCGGTGCAGAATTTCTACTTGTAGTTTTTTATCGTAAAGATCTCCATCAAAATCAAAAAAATTGACTTCGATGCTTTTTTCGGTGCCATCGACTGTTGGATTAAAGCCAATGTTCATCATCCCATAAAATGACTTGCCTTCAATGTTGCTTCGAACAACATAAGCACCAGTTTTAGGGATAAGCTTATAAGATTCTGGTATGTGAAGGTTGGCCGTTGGGAATCCAAATTCCTTGCCCAATCCTTTACCTTTTTTTATGGTTCCAGATAGGGTGTAGGCATAACTCAGGTAGTTGTTTGCTGTTTCCACATCACCTTCCAAAAGGGCATTTCTAATTTTGGTTGAGCTCACAGAAACATCATCGATTTCCTGGGCTGGAATTTCCTCCACTTCAAAATCGAGGGCATTTCCAAAGGCAATCAAATCTTGGATATTGGCATTTCTGTTTCTCCCAAAACGATGATCATACCCGATGATTATTTTTTTTGCCTTGAGTCCATTTACCAATAAATCACGGACAAAATCGGTTGCAGAAAGCCTAGAGAACTCTTTGGTAAAGGGGTGAATGATCAAATAATCGAGCCCTAGGGTCTCCAAAATCTGTTTTTTCTCTTCAATGGTGTTCAGCAGTTTAATATCCACATCTTTTTGCAGCACCATGCGTGGATGAGGGAAAAAAGTGAGTACTGTAGATTTAAGCCCACTTTTTTTGGCACTATTTATGAGGCGTTCCAGTATTTTACGGTGTCCCAAATGTACCCCATCAAAGGTGCCAATGGTAATTACCGTGTGGTGGTTAAAATCTTTATATTGAGAAATGTTCTGGATTGTTTCCAAAGGTTCAAGAAATAAAAAAGGCTTACATTTGAATTTGTACTATGCCTCAACTTTGTATGAAAGCTAAATTACACCTTGTTTTATCAATAGCAATATTTTTTACTAGCTTTTGTATTTATAGTCAGCAGGGTTATTGGAAATCTATACCCAAAGAATCTGGTTTAAAAAGTGCTTCCTTGAAGGACATGGATGCGGCTAAAAAGTTGCTAGAACTGGACAGAACCAGCTTCAAATCGCAGTTAGCATCTTCTTCAACTTTAAAAGGACAAACCAAGACCATTTATCTCCCCGATACCAATGGTGAAATAGTGCCTTTTCAATTGGTGGAAACCTCTGTGCTTCACCCTGATTTAGCAAAAAAATACCCCAATATTAAATCGTACACAGGTACAAGTGACAACGGTCAATATCGAATAAAACTGAGCAGTTCCCACAAAGGCTTGCAAAGTATGGTGGTCGATTTAAAGAGCCAGAAGCAAGTATTTATGGAGCCTGTTTCGAACAAGGATAATGTTTATGTAATCTATGAAAATGATGCAGGACTTACTGATGAAATCAATTTTATATGTAAAACGAGCAAGGATTTATATGGTACTTTAAATAAATCTTCGGGCACCACTTCCAAGACCATTGCTCCTTTAGTTAATGATCAATTATTGCGAAAGTATAGAATCGCAATTTCGGCCACTGGGGAGTACACCCAAGAACTCGGAGGAACGGTTGAAGATGCCTTGGCGGGTATCAATGCGACCATCACACGGGTAAACGAAGTTTTTGAAACGGATTTGGGCGTTACTTTGGAGCTCATTGCCAATAATGACCTTATTGTTTTCACGGATCCCGATCTTGATCCTTATGATGATAGTTTGAATGCTCAGGTGCAATCAACTATTACTTCAATTATTGGGGAGGCCAATTACGATGTGGGGCATCTTTTTCATAAAGTGGGACAAGGACAGGATAATGGTAATGCAGGATTCATTGGTGCTGTTTGTGTGGACAATAGTAAGGGAAGTGGATTTTCAGCAGCCTTTAACCCACAAGGGGATGTGTTCGATTTGGATTATGTGGCACATGAAATAGGGCATCAATTTGGGGCCAATCATACCTGGTCATTTGAGTCCGAAGGAACAGGGGTGCAGGCCGAACCAGCAAGTGGAAGCACCATTATGGGTTACGCGGGCATTGTTGGGGCCAATAATGTAGCCAGCAGTGGCGATGATTATTTTCATTTTTATAGCATTTTACAGATTTCGGAATACTTAGCTACAACTTCCTGTGCGGAAACAACCGCATTGACAAATTCACCTCCAGTTTTGACTCCTGTTGATGATTTTATCATTCCAAAAGGAACTGCCTTTATATTAGAGGGAATTGCAACTGACCCTGATGTGGGAGATGTGCTGACCTATACTTGGGAACAAATAAATGATGGTTTGGTGACCAACACCACTTTTGGACCCACAAACCCAAGCGGGGCCAATTTCAGATCATTACCGCCAACTACTGATCCTGTTCGCTATTTTCCAAAATTGTCTGAAGTGGCACAGGGCAACCTCACCCAAACCGACCCAACCATTGGAGACGCTTGGGAGACCGTTTCGGAAGTAGAACGGAATCTTAGTTTTGCCTTTACAGTTCGTGATAATGCTGCTGGAGGAGGACAAGTGACATCTGATGTTTTGGATGTAAATGTGATCAAAGCGGCTGGGCCCTTTACGGTCACTTCGCAAAGTGAAATAGAAGTATACCAAGGTGGAAGTGTTCAGGAAATCACATGGGATGTGGCTAATACCAATGTGGCTCCAATTCATGCGGAAACTGTTGATATATTTTTATCGTTGGATGGGGGATTGACTTTTCCTATTTCTTTATTGGAAAACACACCTAATGATGGTTCGCAAGAGGTTTTGTTGCCTGGTGATGCAACTGTCAATGGTCGATTTATGGTGAAAGCCAGTGACAATATTTTCTTTGCAGTGAACAGTGCCAATTTCACTATTGAAGAATCTGAAATTGTGCTGAACTTTGATGCGCTTTCCTATGAAGTTTGCCAGCCAGATGATTTAGTGATTCCGTTTGTATATGAAACTTATGCTGGATTTAATGAAAATGCGACTTTTTCAGCCACGGTTCCTACAGGAATAACTGTTACTTTTTCACCAACAAATGCAACCGACAATAACACGGCGGTAGATTTTACTTTGTCTAACACGATTGGTGTTGCACCTGGAGTGTATGACGTTACTGTGACCGCCACCTCTGCGTCTGTTGCCAAGAGTATAGATTTATCCCTCACGGTGCAGGATGGAACTTTTTCTGATGTGGTTTTGGTATCACCTGCCAATGCGGAAGGAGGTGTTTCATTGGATGCTGATTTAACTTGGGAGGCAAACCCATTGTACAGCAATTATGATGTGGAAATAGCTACCGATTTAGGGTTTGCCAATATATTGGAATCGGCCAATATCCCGTTTGCCACTTATAAAATTACGGGCTTAGATGCCCAAATTGAATATTATTGGAGGGTCAGGCCCAACAATGGATGCGGAACAGGAACCTTTAGTGCTCCGTTTAGTTTTACAACCACACAGGTGGATTGTAAAAGTATGGAACCAGGCGATTTACCGCTAACTATTTCATCAACGGGAACCCCAACGGTGTCAACTTCTGTGGTGTTTTTGGAGGATTTGCCCATTTCCGATGTCAATGTGAGTTTGGAATTGGATCACACTTATCTCGAGGATTTGATCATTACTTTAATCTCTCCTCAAAGCACAGAGGTTACTTTAATTTCGAATACTTGCGGAAGTTTGAACAATATTAACGCAGTTTTTGATGACGAAGGTGACCCTTTGACTTGTTCCGATAATCCCGCCATTTCAGGTATTGTGAGTCCATTGGGATCGTTGGCTTCCTTAAAGGGAGAGTCGATTTTAGGGGAATGGGTGCTGCGCATTGAAGATACAGCTGCGAGTGATGGAGGAGCGTTAATAGGTTTTTCTTTGGAAATTTGCGTGGAAGGCAATTATAGGCCTGATGAGGATGAAGATGGTGTTTTTGATGATGGTGATGACCTATGCTTGGGAACACCAAAAGGTGTTGAGGTAGATACAAACGGTTGCGCTATTTATCGTTTCGCTACGGACAATTTTGAGTTGGAAATTGAAAGTGAAACCTGTAGAACCAGAGATAATGGGTCAATTACCATCACACCTTTCGATACAGCGATAACCTACACAGCTGTTTTGAATGGAGATACATCAACAGCTTTGGATTTTACAGATTCTTTGGTTATTGGCAGCTTGAATGCAGGTGAATATTCGGTATGCATAACAGGAACAAATGGGGTTATTACTTACGAAGAAGTGTGCTTTACAGCAATAATCACCCAACCTGATGTATTGGATGTCGCAGCCCTGCTGGATGCTAGTTCGGTAAATCTGGAAATGAGCGGTGCCTCTCTTTACAATGTTGAGTTGAACGGTGTGGTGACGCAAACAAGCGGTTCAAATCTCACCCTGCCATTAAAAGAAGGAGCAAATACCCTAAGGGTATATTCCAATATTCCGTGTCAAGGGGTGGTAGAGAAAACCTTGTTTTATTCCTCAAAACCTATTTTAAGTCCCAACCCTGTATATACAACCACGGAAGTTTATTTGGGTAGATTTGAAGGGCTGGTTGGTATCGAGATTTTTACCGCGAACGGAAGATTGGTCAAAATAGAAAACAGAAGGGTGAATGGTAATGATCTAGAATTGGACTTATCGGGATTATCCAAAGGAATCTATTACATGCGAATAAATAAAGAAGGACTCAGGGAAACGTTTAAATTCATAAAGGAATGATGAAGAATATTGTTGGCATATTGTTTCTTGCATTCTTGGTTTCTTGTGGAGGGGACGATACGCCGCCAGCTCCAGAAGCTACCAACTTGATTTTTCCCGAAGAAAACTCTGAGTGCACCACAGGGACGAGCCTTAGTGAAACTTTGAGTCAAGTCACCTTTCGATGGGGTGCCGCCAATCATGCTGAGCGATATGCTCTAAATGTGGTGAATCTAGAGACCAACTCTCCTCAAAACTTAACCACTACGGCTACTTCTGCTAGTCTTTCTATTGCAAAAGGAGCTCCTTTCGCTTGGACGGTCATGTCTTTCAATTCAGATTCGGACGAATCCGCAGTTAGTGAAACATGGTTATTTTACAATGCGGGCTCAGAAACCACCTATGCACCATTTCCTGCACAATTGGTATCTCCTGAGTCGGGTGAAACAGTAATTATGGATATCGCTAATGAGGTCACTTTGGAATGGGATGGAGCTGATGTGGATAACGATATTGATACCTTCCAAGTATTTTTCTCCGAAACCAATCCGCCAACAACTACCTTGGGTACAACTGATGCATCAACTATGCAAATGTCAGTTGGTGTCACCTCTGGGGTAGTTTATTATTGGAAAGTGGTGACCACCGATTTGGAAGGTAATACCTCCGATTCGGGTGTATTCGATTTTAAGGTGTTCTAATTTATTTGCCGTTGTATTGATTCATGGTGTTTTTTACACCAGCAAAAATGAATGAACGGATAATGTCCGTAGACTTTTTTAACCGTTCAGGCATGGATTTTTGTTCTTCTTCACCCCATTTGCCCAAAACATAATCAACTTGTTTGCCCTGACCAAAATCTGAACCAACACCAAATCTAAAACGGTTGTATTGGGAAGTCTGTAACGTATTCTGAATGTCTTTTAGCCCATTGTGTCCGCCATCGCTGCCTTTGGTTTTAACGCGTAATGTGCCAAATGGTAAATTAATATCGTCGGTAATGATCAATACATTGTCCAGACCAATATTTTCTTTTTCCATCCAATACTTCACCGCTTTTCCGCTTAAATTCATGTAAGTGGATGGTTTTAGGCACACCACACTTTTTCCTTTGTGTTTAAAAGTGGCAACGGATCCCAATTTGGCGCTTTCAAAAACAAAACTTTCTTGTTCGGCCAAAAAATCCAATACTTTAAAACCGATGTTGTGACGGGTTTCGTTGTAATCGGAACCGATATTACCTAGGCCAACAATTAAAAATTTTTTCATGGGGTCAGATTCGTCTAGTAGTTGTTTTGGTTTACCAAAAAGGGTTTTTAAAATGTGGAGCATTTAGAATTTGAGTTTCCTAAAAATACAAAAGCATCCCAAATTTTCACCGTAGCAAAAATAGGGATGCTTTTATACTTATGCGTTGGGCTATTCCGCTGCTTCAGAAGCTTCTGCTCCCTCTGCTGCTTCACCACCTTCTGCTTCTTCGTCTTCTTCGTCATCTGCACCGGCAACAGAAGTTCTAGAAGCTTTCACCTGTACAATTGCAGTACTGTCAGGGTGAAGGATAGTGTAATCATCATTTAGGATAGTTTCAACAGCGATAGTACCACCAATTCTTAGTTTGGAGATATCAACTGTAATGAAATCTGGAAGCAAGTTTGGCAAAGCCTTGATAGCCAATTTGCGTTTTCTGAAAAGCAAACGACCACCATTTCTTACCCCTGGAGAGTTTCCTTCCAAACGAACAGGAATGTTCATTGTGATAGGTTTGTCCTCGAACAACTGGTAGAAATCCACGTGAAGGATTTTATCAGTTACAGGGTGAAATTGGATGTCTTGCAATACGGCGTCAAATTTTTCGCCACTTTCCAATTCAATTACTGCAGTATACGCATTTGGAGTGTACACTAAGTCTTTGAATGATAATTCTTCAGCTGAAAAGTGCATTGGTTTATCCCCTCCGTACAGTACGCAAGGGACCTTTCCAGCATTACGTAAGGCTTTGGTAGAAACCTTGCCCACGCTTTCTCTTTGGGATCCTTTGATTGTAATTGACTTCATTATTATATATTAAATTAATTTACATTAGAAATTTGGAAGATATTGAGGTGTTGTGGTGAACCCTGTGCATTACATCTGCAAATAGGTCGGCACAAGACAATACCTTTAATTTTCGTTGCGTATGATCAACGGGAATTGAATCGGTTACAATCAACTCCGTCAACTGTGATTTTTCAATACGCTCATACGCATTGCCCGAAAGCAATCCGTGAGTTGTTACCGCTCTTACGCTTTGCGCACCACGTTCCATCATAAGGTCGGCAGCTTTGGTAAGCGTTCCAGCAGTATCCACCATGTCATCCACCAAAACCACATTCTTTCCTTGAACATCACCAATCAATTCCATATGAGAAATTACATTGGCCTTGGCTCTTTGCTTGTAACAAATAACCACATCGCACTCCAAAGCTTTGGAGTAGGCATAGGCTCTTTTGGAACCTCCCATGTCAGGAGATGCAATACAAAGATTGTCCAAGTTCAATCCTTTTAAATAAGGTAAGAACATGGTGGAAGCAAACAGATGATCCACGGGTTTTTCAAAAAAGCCTTGGATTTGGTCTGCGTGCAGATCCATGGTTATGATTCGAGTTGCACCAGCGGTTTCCAACATCTTTGCTATCAATTTGGCAGCAATCGGAACTCTAGGCTTGTCTTTACGGTCTTGTCTGGCCCAACCAAAGTAGGGCATAACAGCAGTAATGTGTCTGGCCGAAGCTCTTTTAGCAGCATCCAACATCAACAACATTTCCATCAAGTTTTCCGAGCTTGGATTGGTAGATCCAATGATAAAAATTCGCGCTCCACGAATAGATTCCTCGAACGAAGGCTGAAATTCACCGTCGCTATATCTGGAGAATTGGATCTTACCCAATTCCGCACCGTAGGATGCAGCAATCTTCTCACCCAGTTCAGTACTTTGGGTGCAGGCAAAAATTTTAGGTTCGGGAACTTGATATGCCATTACAAACTCTTGTTAACTAGCTTTTTAAACTGCTATTTTGTAAAGAGGTGCAAATTTAAAAATTAATTCGGGTTGCTAAAGTATAAATGGAAGTATTTTTTGTTGAGAAATAAAAAATATTGTTTAGCTTTGCACTCGCATTTGAAAAAATGACCATTTGCCTTGGTGGCGGAATTGGTAGACGCGCTGGATTCAAAATCCAGTTCTTTCGGGAGTGTGGGTTCGATTCCCACCCAAGGTACAACCAAAAAGGATCGTGATAGCATTACGATCCTTTTTTTATTGGCGCATCTTCAACTTTATTGCATTTTCAATAATATTTTACGGGAGTATTAGTAATTACATAAAGCGATTTTAACTTCTATCGTTGGGACGATTTTATCCTTAACTTCAAGGTGAATTATACTGTTTTTGATAGGAACAGTGTTTTTTATAAACCAACCTCCTTAATTAATGAAAAATCTCAAAATCCTGCTCTTATTGATTGGGGCAATCACTTGCTTCCAATGTGAAGAATCCAAAGAAACAAGCCAAAAGACTGTAAAGTTGGAGCGACAGAACAACGAAGGCGTTGTTGGTGCCAATGGAATGGTAGTCACTGCCCATCCTTTGGCAACTAAAGTCGGATTGGAAGTGTTAAAGAATGGAGGTAATGCCTTTGATGCAGCCGTGGCTGTGCAATATGCTCTCGCAGTTGTGTTACCCAAGGCTGGAAACATTGGAGGTGGAGGTTATATGGTCTACAGGACTTCGGATGGCGAAAAAGGAGCATTGGATTTTCGAGAAACTGCCCCCGCTGCTGCTAGTCGTGATATGTTTATTGAATTTGAAACGGATTCTGTGCTCAGGCAAAAAGCACTTTTAGGGCATTTGGCAGCTTGTATTCCTGGAACCGTTGATGGCATGGAGCAAATTCATAAAAAATTTGGAGGACTCACTTTTACCGAGTTGATTCAACCAGCGATTGATTTTGCAAAACATGGATTTGCAGTAACCGATTATGATGCTTCCACTTTTAATAATGCTCAAGAACAGTTTCGAGCGGTGAATGACTCCACCATGATTTTCTTAAAAGACTCCCTTTGGGTTGAGGGGGATTCCTTGATTCAAAAAGATTTGGCCAAAACCTTGGAGCGAATTCGGGATAACGGGCGCGCAGGTTTTTATGAGGGAGAGACAGCCCAATATATTGTAGATGAAATGCAATCTGGCGATGGGATTATTACCAAAGAAGACCTTAAAAACTATAAATCCGTTTGGCGAGAACCCATTGAGGGAATTTACCGTGACTCTTTTAATATTGTTTCCATGCCGCCATCGTCAAGTGGGGGAATTATAATTGTACAGCAACTCAAAGGTTCGGATGCCTATGATTTTGAGAAAATGGGTCATAATTCAGTGGAAACTGTGCATGTAATGACTGAATTGCAACGTAGGGCCTATGCGGATAGAGCGGAACATATGGGTGATATGGATTTTTATGATGTTCCAATTGATATGTTGTTGGATGACGAATACATTGCCTCCCGAAACAGTTCCATTCAAATGGATAAAGCAACTCCGTCCAACGAAATTAAGGCAGGTTCTGTTGAAAAAATCGAAAGTTTGGAAACTACCCATTTTTCCATTGTCGATAAAGAGGGGAATGCTGTTTCCATCACCACTACTTTAGTGGGGTATTTTGGTTGCAAGGTTTTGGTGGACAATGCTGGTTTCTTTTTGAATAATGAGATGAACAACTTTAGTCTTAAACCAGGTTTCCCAAATATATTTGGTTTGGTTGGTGGGGAGGCCAACTCCATTGCCCCAGGAAAACGAATGCTCAGTAGTATGAGTCCGACCATTATTGAAAAAAATGGGGATTTATATATGGTGGTGGGTACTCCTGGTGGGTCTACCATTATAAATGTGATCTATGAGAACATCGTAAATGTAATTGATCATGGAATGACAATGCAAGAAGCGGTGGATGCCAAAAAGCACCATTCGCAATGGTTACCCGATCAAATTGTGGTGGAAAATGGAGCGCTGGATAGTCTTGCCCTTGAAAAATTGAAATCCATGGGGCATGCCATTCGCATTACGGAACAATTGGGGAGAACTGAAGCGATTTTAGTCCGACCCGACGGTTCCTATGAAGGTGCAGCTGATAATACCCGAACTGGTGATGCAGTGGCTGAGGGGTACTAATAACTAAATGAATATTTTGAAATAAAAAAGGCACTCAATATTTGGGTGCCTTTTTTTATGTTCCTAATCATTGATAATATTAAAATCAACTTTATCTAGTTGATAACTTTTGTCGGGATTTTAAGGAAAAAGCCATTTCCAAAAATTAACATTTTTCGGCACAATAGCGGTGAGGTTTTGTGGTTGCTGGGCTGATCTGAGTTTTAAACAATTATTGTTAAAAAATTGTGAAAGGATTGTTCTTGGGGTGGCGCCGTTACTGAATCTTTTCAGAGCCCTTATTTTACGTTTGTTAGGATCTATTTGGAATGCTTCTCAACATAAATGTTGATAAAAGTGTTAAGAACCTGATCGCCGAAACCTAAAATCAAAGTAAAGAAAATATGAATTTTACATTCGAGCGATTTAGTACAACTCCAAACCATTTTTCTCATGCACATTACTCATATAACTAAAAGGGATTTTAGTACACAGACTTTTGACTTACACAAGATTACGAATGCCATTTTAAAGGCCATGACCGCTGTGGACCATGGTCAGATTAATGATGCACAGACCATTGCCAACAACGTTGAAAAGACATTGTTGGAGCGAAAAAGCAAAGATGAACATTATGTTCCTACCGTAGAAGAGGTACAGGATGTTGTGGAGAACGAACTTATGGACAGTGAGTTCCACGATGCTGCCAAAGCTTACATTATTTACAGGAACAAAAGAGCTCAGATGCGTGAGTCGGATATTTTCGAAAAGCGTATCAACCTAAAGCCTTATGAGTACCCTCAACTGTACGAATATGTTCCAGCTATCCGTCACTCGTATTGGATCCATACGGAGTTCAATTTTACTAGCGACATCCAAGATTTTAAATCTGGATTGAGCGAAGTGGAAAGAAGTGCGATTAAAAATACCATGTTGGCCATCTCTCAAATTGAGGTAGCCGTGAAAACATTCTGGGGAGATATTTACCATCGTATGCCGAAGCCAGAAATCGGTTCGGTAGGGGCCACATTTGCGGAAAGTGAAGTGCGCCACCACGATGCGTATTCCCACCTTTTGGAAATTCTTGGATTGAACCAAGAGTTCGAAAACTTGAAGAAAAAACCAGTGATCATGAAAAGGGTGCAGTACTTGGAGGCGGCCCTGAAAAATGCAAAAAGCGAGAACAATAAAGAGTACGCAGAGTCCATTTTGCTGTTCTCCCTATTTATAGAGCATGTTTCCCTGTTCAGCCAGTTCTTGATCATCATGGCTTTCAATAAGCATAAGAATGTGCTGAAAGGAATTTCGAATGTGGTGGAGGCCACATCCAAAGAAGAGCAGATTCACGGAGATTTCGGAATTGACATCATCAATATTATAAAGAAAGAACATCCAGAATGGTTCGATGACCAATATAAAGCCATGATTCAGGATTTATGTTCCAAGGCATTTGATGCGGAGAGCTTGATCGTAGATTGGATTTTTGAGGAGGGTGAATTGGATTTCTTACCAAAGAATTTGGTAAACGAATTTATCAAAAACAGATTCAACAATTCATTGGAAAGCATTGGTATCGACAAAATATTCGAAGTAGATCAAAAACTATTAGATCAGACCGAATGGTTTGATGATGAAATTATTGGAACAAAACATGGTGACTTTTTCGTAAAAAGATCCATTAACTATAGCAAAAGAACACAAAGTATAACCAGCGACGACCTTTTTTAAAATATGGAGAAGAGAACACAAGCCCCACAGATTGCTGATCAACAGCCAGAAAACAAAACTCAAGAATTAGTAAATGCCAGAAAAGACGCTTTAGCCAAGCTTAAAACCACGGAGGAATCTGCAGGTTTTGAATGGTTGAACGAATACAGTCGAAAATTCTTGGCATCAGGCTACCTTACCGAGGGGGTAACTCCAGAAGGGCGTATTAGGGAAATTGCCGAAAGAGCAGAGGATATCTTGGGAATTCCAGGCTATGCCGACAAGTTCTACCACTATATGTCCGAAGGATTCTTCTCTTTGGCATCTCCAGTTTGGTCTAACTTTGGTAAAAAACGAGGTCTTCCCATCAGCTGTTTTGGCTCTCACATTGATGATGATATGGGGAACATTCTTTACACCCAATCAGAAGTAGGAATGATGTCCAAATTGGGAGGGGGAACGTCTGGTTACTTTGGAAAAATCAGACATCGTGGTGCTCCTGTAAAAAACAATGGTCAAGCTTCGGGTGCAGTGCATATTATGCAGTTGTTCGAATCTATGGTCGATGTTGTGAGCCAAGGTTCTGTGCGTCGTGGTCGTTTTTCTCCATATTTGCCTATCGATCATAAAGACATCATGGAATTTTTAGAAATCGGTACGGAAGGAAATCCAATTCAACAGTTGACACACGGGGTAACTGTGACCAACGAATGGATGCAGGAAATGATTGAGGGTGATACCGATAAAAGAACCGTTTGGGCCAAGGTATTGCAGCGTAGAGGTGAAATGGGGTATCCATATGTATTCTTTACCGACAACGCCAACAACGGAGCGGTAGATGTGTATCAAGATAAAGGACACAGAATACATGCTAGTAACTTGTGTACCGAAATCATGTTGCCAAGTAACGATAATTGGTCGTTTGTGTGCGTGCTTTCTAGTATTAACCTATTGCATTACGACAAATGGAAAGAGACCGATGCCGTTGAAACCATGGTTCACTTCTTGGATGCAGTAATTACCGAGTTTATTGAAAAATTGGAAGTTTATAGAGATTCTGAAGACCGTGAGGATAGACAAACCTTTTTGTTCATGGAAAGAGCCTATAATTTTGCCAAAGAAAACCGCTCATTGGGCTTAGGGGCTCTTGGATGGCACTCTTTGTTGCAGTCTAAAAGATTGTCTTTCGATAGCCAAGAAGCTTACAACTTGAACAGTGAGATTTTCAAGGAAATCAAAGAGCGTTCGTACAAAGCATCTGAGCAATTGGCAGAACGTTTTGGAGAGCCAGCTGTTTTGAAAGGGTACGGAAGAAGAAACGCCACCTTGAATGCGGTAGCACCAACCACTTCCTCAGCCTTTATTTTAGGCCAGGTTTCACAAGGAATTGAGCCGATTTGGTCTAACTGCTACGTGAAAGATATTGCCAAGATCAAGACTACTATCAAAAACCCATTTTTAACGGACTTGTTGGAAGAAAAAGGGCAAAATACACCAGAAGTTTGGAAAAGTATCCGTGATATGGATGGATCTGTTCAACACTTGGACTTCTTAACTGATGAGGAAAAAGCAGTATTCAAAACCTATTCTGAATTGGATCAGTTGGATATTATTTACCAAGCAGCCAACAGACAAAACCATATTGATCAAGGTCAATCGGTGAACATTATTGTACACCCTGATATGCCAACAAAAGACATCAACAAAATCCACGTTACGGCTTGGAAATTGGGTCTTAAATCGTTGTACTATCAACACAGCATGAACGCTGCTCAGAAATTCAAACAAAAGAAAGAGTGCGCTAGCTGCGAGGCATAGATTTTAGCAAAATACATTTACAAGAGGGAGGTTATGACCAACATAATCTCCCTTTTTGCATTTATACACCTAGTTTTTGCATCATGTTTCCATGTTTTCACAACAAACGATCGCCGAAATACAACATAACTTCGATAAACTGACAACTTCTTGATAAGTTTGAGTGTCTTACTACGTAAGATAAACCTCATCCAAACTGACTATGAATAAAACCCCGTCCCAGGTTTTTTTATATTTTCTACTATTTCTGATCACCTCACTTCAAATGGGGTATTCACAGTCTTGTGCTGTTGATGCTGGATCAGATCAGGTTTTTACCCAAGTTTCATCTGTAAGCTTAAATGCAGCCACTCCTGCAGTAGGTACTGGTGTTTGGTCCCAAGTTTCTGGACCGACCACCGTAATTTTTGATGACGCCAACGATCCCACTACAGGAGTAGGCAATACTACATTTGGCACCTACTTTTTTGAGTGGACCGTTTCGGATGCTACTTGTGATACCAATTCGGACACTGTTGCTATTTCTGTCCAGGGAATAGATCTTGAATTGGAGGTGTTGGCAAGCAATACCGTTCCAGAAATTGGCGATGTCGTCACTTTTACCATAAACCTGAGCAATTTGGGTGATGTGGATGCCACAGGTGTTTCTGTTCAAAACTTGGTTCCGATTGGATATGATAATATTACGGCCATCAATAACTCTGGTGCCTCTTATCCATCACCAGATAGGGTGGTTTGGACGGGTATTTCCGTTCCTGTAGGTTCCAAAACCGCCTCTTTAAGTTTTAATGCAACGGTTCAAACGCCAACTTCTACCAGTGGGGAATACACCCATATTGCTGAGGTGGTTCTCGCAGACCAAGATGATTTCGATAGCACCCCAGATAATGATGATGGTGATCAAAGCGAGGATGATGAAGATACCGTTACCGCCGCTCCTTTACAGTCCGACCTTTCGTTGACCAAATCTGTGGTTGGAGGTAATTTGGCACCTTATGTGGGACAACAAATAAGTTTTGAGATTTCAGTTACCAACGATGGTCCTCATGATGCCACCAATGTTAGGGTGGTAGACCAGTTATTATCTGGTTTTAGTTTTGTTTCTTCTTCAGCCACTTCTGGAACGTATAATTCAACATCAGGTTTTTGGGAAGTTGGAACAGTAGCTAATGGAGATACCGAAACATTGACGATTAATGTAACGGTAAATTCATCAGGTAACCATACTAATACTTCACAGATAATTGCTTCGGATGCCTATGATTCAGATTCAACACCCGCTAATGGGGTTTCTTCGGAAGATGATCAAGGCGATTTGGTTGTTGTGCCATCTCCAGTGATAGATCTATCGTTGACAAAAACCATTGACAAATCTCCACCTTTGGTGAGTGATAATGTTCGTTTCACCATCACGGTAACCAACGATGGACCAAGCACGGCCACTTCGGTAGAAGTAACAGATCAATTACCATCTGGCTATACCTATGTTTCGGATAATGCAGGAGGAGCCTATAATCAAGCAACTGGAATTTGGAATGTGGGAACAATTCCATCAGGCAGTTCCCGTAGCTTAAGTATTTTATGTAATGTTAACCCATCTGGTGACTATAACAACACAGCTCAAATCACAGGACACGATCAAACCGATATTGATTCATCACCCAATAACGATGCGCCAGGAGAGGATGATCAAGATCAGGTAAATGTTTACCCAGATCCTTTGGTGGATATTTCAGTGACTAAAATGGTAGATGAATTTATCCCTGAAGTAGGGAGCGAAATTGTGTTTACGGTGAATGTGACGAATGATGGACCTAGTGATGCCACCAATGTGGTGGTAACCGATATGTTGGCTTCGGGATATGATCTGGTGAGTATTTCTGCAACTTCAGGAACTTACAATTCTATCAACGGATCGTGGGTGGTTGGTAATTTGGCCAGTGGAAATACCGAAACCTTGGAAATTACGGTAGAAGTTTTACCAACAGGAAATTATTCCAATACGGCAGAGTTGACCAATCTTACCGAATTGGATGTGGATTCAACCCCAGGGAACAACAACGAGTTTGAAGATGATCAACAGACCATTTCGACCATTCCAATTCCAGTAGCAGATTTGTTATTGCGCAAGTCGGTAAATGTGTTGAGTCCATTTGTGGGACAAGAAGTGATTTTCACCTTGAATGTGACCAATTTTGGGCCCAGTGATGCGACAGGAGTAGAAGTGATGGATCTATTGCCCGATGGGTATACCTATGTGTCGCATAGCTCTACGTCGGGCAACTATAATAATGCAACTGGACTTTGGGTCTTGGGAGGACCGCTTCCAGATGGAAATACAGAAACCCTGAACATTGTGGCAGAGGTGAACAATTCTGGCGATTATTTTAATGTGACCGAAGTATATGCTTCCGACCAAATAGACCCGAATTCAACCCCGAACAACAACAATATTTTTGAGAACGATCAAGATAATGCGGGTACCACACCAATTCCTTCCGCGGATTTAGCTGTTGAGGTAAGCGTGGATAACGAAACGCCTGATGTGGGTACACAGGTAATTTTTAAGGTAACTCTGATCAATGAAGGACCAAGTGATGCTATTGGTGTTCGACTTAGAAACAATCTTCCGAATGGCTATACTTATATTTCTGATGATGGAGCTGGGAGATTTAACCCTAACAGTGGCATTTGGAATGTTGGAACCATAGGTTTGAATTCCCAAATGGAATTGAATATTGTAGCTGAGGTGAATGCTGATGGCGACTATACCAATGTTGCCGAAGTAACTGATGCAATTTTCTTTGATCCAGATTCAACTCCAAATAACAATGTGCTGTCTGAAGACGATCAAGATGCACAGGTTACGACACCTAGACACGTTACCGATATTGAAGTGGTAAAATCTGTGGATAATCTTACTCCAAATGTGGGTATGGAAGTAGTATTTACCATTGAAGTGACCAATCAAGGGCCGAATGATGCTTCTGGATTGGTGATTGAAGATGTTTTGCAAACAGGGTTTCAATTTATTTCTTCAACTGCTACGTCTGGAAGTTATGATGTTTTGGCAGGATCTTGGGGAATATCAGAATTGAACAATGGTGTAACCGAAACTTTGGAGATAACGGCTTTGGTACTTGCTGATGGTATTCACACCAACAAAGCGGAGTTGATTGCATTGGCAACTTTCGATCCAGATTCAACACCAAACAATAATTTGGCCTCAGAGGATGATCAAGATGCTGTAACCTTGGAACCGTTTGGGTCTAACGACCTGTCTTTGGAAAAAATCGTAGACAATCCCGAGCCAAATGTGGGTGATGTAGTTCGTTTTTTAGTGAGTGTAACCAACCATGGACTTTCAGGAACTTCTGGAGTTGAGGTGACCGATATACTTCCGACGGGATATACTTATCAATCGCACACAACCACTGCAGGAGTTTACAATCCGAATACAGGAATTTGGGATGTGAACCGATCTATCCCAAGTCAAGATACCGAAAGCTTGGAAGTTTTGGCGATGGTAAATCCACCTACGGATACTCCAGAGGAATATTTGAATGTTGCTTTTATTTCAGCCAGTAAATATGCCGATCCAGATAGTGACCCTAACGTTGGCATTGAAGAAGATGACTTGTTTGATGGTTTAGAAGATGATGACGAAGCGACCGCTTTTGTGGAACCTCAAACTACGGATATTTCAATTGGCAAAACGGTGGATAATACATCCCCAAGAATAGGAGATGAGGTAGTTTTTTCAATTACGGCAACCAATCAGGGCGAGGAATCTGCAACCAATTTAAGTATAGAAGAACTATTGCCTTTGGGATATCGCTATGTAAGTCACTCAGCAACCATCGGAACTTATGATCCATCGGGACTTTGGGAAATTGAAGAACTAATGTCATCCGAAACGGCAACTTTGGAACTTACCGTTCAGATTTTGGATATAGAAGATTATTTGAACGTGGCCCAACTGACCTATGTAGATCAATGGGATACCGATGAAACCAATAATAGGGCCGATGCCTTTGTAAACCCGACCTGTTTGTTGGTATACAATGAGTTTTCACCCAATGGTGATGGGGTAAACGATACTTTCCGAATAGATTGTCTGTCCAGATATCCAAACAATACGCTGGAAGTGTTCAACAGATGGGGAACTATGGTGCACCATGCCAAAAACTATAAAAATGATTGGGATGGAACCGCAGACGGTCAAAAAGGAGACGGACTGCCCGCTGGAACCTACTATTATGTGTTGGATTTGGGCGATGGGTCGGAACCGCAAACGGATTGGTTGTATATAAATAGATAAGCATGGGGATGGTATCAGCAAGATATAGAAAGATTATAGTTGGGCAATTAGGTTTGCTACTGCTGTTTTTGGCACCCATAGCAGTAAAGGCACAGCAAGACCCTCAGTTTACACAATACATGTACAATACCATGAGTGTGAACCCTGCTTATGCGGGTTCTAATGGTCATTTAACGGCATTGTTGATGCACCGTTCACAATGGGTGGGTGTAAATGGAGCTCCAAATACCCAAGTTTTGGCCGTAGATGCCCCTCTTGAAAATAAAATTGGGGTAGGCGGAATTTTGGCCCATGACGCTTTAGGACCATCTTCAGAAATATTCTTGGACGGAAATGTGTCCTACACCATTCAATTGGACAGTGCGGGCAACAAATTATCATTCGGTTTAAAAATGGGAGGACGTATTTTTAATGTGGATTTTTCAAAAGGGTTGGCCGAGGATGCTGATATGGCATTTCAAAATAATATAAAGGGCAAATTTTTCCCGACCATAGGCGCTGGACTTTACTACAACTCTAAAAAAGGGTATTTAGGGGTTGCGATTCCTAATTTTCTTTCGCAAGAACATTATGATGGCGCTGAGCAGGAAATTGCCTCGGAACGTATGCATTATTATGTGATAGGTGGAATGGTGTTCGATGTGTCGGCAGATGTGAAGTTTAAGCCTGCCTTTTTTATGAAATGGGTGCCAGGGGCGCCGATGATTGCGGATATTTCGGGCAATGTACTTTTAAAAGAAACCTTCACTTTTGGATTGGCCTATCGCTGGAACGATTCGTTTTCAACTTTGTTGGGCATGCAGATCAACCCTAATTTTAGCGCAGGCTATGCCTACGACCTTACTTCATCCAACTTGGCGAGCTATACGGGAGGATCTCACGAGATTTTCATTCGGTACGAATTTAAATCCAAAGAAGCTCAAAAGGAGGCCCCTACCTTTTAAGGGTTTAGCGAGCTAGATCACAAGCGTTCTCTATCAACAGAAATAGTGAGTATCTTTATATCATTAAAATGATGTTATGGAAAGGAATGAGCTATATCCCATTTTTTTAAAGGTATCCCAGTTACAAGTGCTCATAGTGGGTGGAGGCAATGTTGGGTTGGAAAAGCTTTCGTTTTTATTAAAATCGAGTCCGAATGCCAAGGTATTAATGGTGGCGCCAGAATTTTTGCCCGCTACCTTGGAACTGGCCCAAAAACATGATGTAACCATTACCGAAGCGGTGTATAAAAAGGAATTTATAGAGGGAAAACACATGGTAATTGCCTGTACGGACAAGCCCGAAGTGAACGAGGAGGTGTACCACGATTGTAGGGAACGCAGTATTTTGGTGAATGTGGCCGACAATCCGCCTTTTTGCGATTTTTATATGGGTGGGATTGTGACCAAGGGTAATGTAAAGGTGGCTATTTCTACCAACGGAAAGTCGCCAACAACTGCCAAGCGATTACGACAATTTTTTGAGGATGTGCTGCCAGAGAATATAGATGATTTGGTAAAGAACCTAAATGAGTACCGCAAAACCCTTAAAGGGGATTTTGAAGAAAAAGTGGAAGCGTTGAACGAGTTTACCAAAGGATTGGTGAATCGAAAAGAATAGGAAAGCTATAAGCGTTTCATGGCCTCTATCAAATCATCTTTTTTACGGGGTGAAATGTTGACCTGCATATCGTTGCTCATGATCAAATATCCGCCATCGGATTTATAGTATTTTTTCACCTCTTTTAAATTGATGACATAGCTGTTGTGTACTCTCATAAAGTTGTGTTCACCTAAAAGGTTTTCATACTCTTTAAGATGTTTGCTTACCAAAAGCGTACTGCTGTCCTTTAAAAGAAAACTGGTATAAGAACCATCCGCTTTGCAAGCAATAATATCATCAATGGCAATAAATTCCATTCCTGCTGTTGTTGCCAAACATATTTTTTCGGGCCTCACACTACCTCTGGAAATACTTTGCATTAAAGTATCCAATTGTTCACGATATACATTGGTGTCCATTCGTGTTCTGGCTTTTTCAACGGACTGTTGAAGCTCGTCCAAATCAATGGGTTTGAGTAGATAATCGAGTGAACTAAATTTTATGGCTTTTATGGCATATTTCTCGAAAGCAGTGGTAAAAATAACTTCAAATGATGGGTCTTTGATTTGTTCCAACACATCGAATCCAACACCAGATTGTAGTTCAATATCCAGGAAAACAATATCTGGACTATAAATGGATAATACCTTTACTGCTTCCTGCACTGAACTGGCCATTGCAATTACTTTTACATCTCTGCAAAACTCTTCCAACATGGATTTGAGAGTTTCTCTACTATGTTTTTCATCTTCTATGATTACTGCTTTAAGAATCATTGGGTTATGGTTAGGGGTTATTTCTTTTAAATATTTTGAAAGATTAATCTTTCAAAATTTGTACGATATAAAATAATTTATATATTTGATTTATAGGTGATAACATTTATTTGTGCAATTTAATTCACACTAGACATTGCTTATTTTGTTTAAAAAGCAATAGGTAGTATAATGAATTAAATATATCGTCATCAATTATACTTTTGGTTGTACTGGCAATACAAGGTTTTAAATTCTTTCTTCGAAAACAAAACCTGCCTTAAAACTATTAAAATACAATTATTTTTTGGGGGAAGTGTAAATATGTGCCTACAAACCAGAATCTTATATGATTTATTTGGGGTTAATATTTTAATTGATTTAAAAATTAACCCACCATTTTCCTTCCTTTGGTACAACTGTATTGCAGCATAACCCCATACTTGCTTTCAGCTTAAGGAATTCCAATGGTGGGTTTTTTGGCTAGTGATTTAACTTGCTTAATTCGTTGGCTGCACAACCTTCATCGCCAGAAAAGAAGATTAGACAATTGTCTTAGTGCAGCCATTTTTTAATACTGTCTTACATTGTTCTTGCTAAATTTACTTTTAGTGTTCCATAAAAAAGTTGCTGATTTGACGAATGATAGGTTTGGGTTTATGAATGCCTATTTTCAATTCATGAATAAATTATCATTAACAGATTTATAGTAATGTGGGATTTCAGAGAGTGAAACCCCACATTGCAAAAAAGGGAGAACACTAAGTTTTTAACTTTAAGATGCTGTTGAGTAAACTACTGGACTTTTAATAGTACTTCTTCCAACTGATTTTACTGGTTTTTTTGCCATGCGAGTAATAAAATGCCCTTTAAAATCAATACTGGCCATGTTGCTTAAATAGCCCAGTACATCTTCATAATCGTTAATGTTGATACCAGCACTTTTTAAATTTTTATTGTCGATCATTTGCTTTGAAATGGTAGTTTTGGCAGGCTTTATAATCAAAACTTTTAATTTGGTTAGATGCTGTGGGGGAACATAAAAATTGGACACGCCATCCTTTAAGGATTTAAATGTGACGTATATTTTGCCAACATTCTTAAATACATTGGCCCTATAACCCATTTTGCAATTATTAAGAGGTAGCTTTAAGCAGGCTTCTTCCGATTCCAGATAAAACAAAATCGGATTTTCAAGAAGAACTTGCTCTGTGATTTGTGGAATATCCAATGTAAATGACCATCCAGGCAATTGTTCACGAATATCAAATGATAACAGCTCAACCGTATTTGCGGATCTATTTTTAATTTGATCAAATTGCGAAGTTGGCATCGAATTGGATTTATTCAATAGGTAAAGTGGGTATCCAATAATTATTATTGCACAAACCAAGGTCCAGATTATAGTTATTATTTGCATGGTTGTCAGATTATGGTGAATTAAACTTTGGGAACTTTATTCATATACCAAATAACAAAGAAAATTCCTCCGTTACCCCTACCAATGGACGGATGGGCTGTTTGAATTGACGAATATAAAATTGTCGATTAAAAGCACATTTATCGGTTGAAATGTATAGTGAAGAATTCGATTAGAGTGCTTCTTTGGATTCATCCAATTGTCCAATTACAGCCATAACATCATAGTTGGCAATCTTACGTGTGCTATAATTACGCTTGATATGATTTTTGTAGGTATGAATTTCCAATGTGTAATAGTTCTCAAGTTCAAAAATGGGGTCTTTCACATACTCTAGATTTTCATTGACTTTCATTTTGCCATAGGATCTTGCATGATATACAATCTTATTGTTATTGTTTTGGGTGTCCATCCATTCAATGGTAACTTCAATAAAATCGTTCATGCGTTCCCTTAGTTTATAACTGGCTTGTTTTGGGATTTTTCCATGTTCATATTCCGATTTGACAAGGTCCATAATCCATTGTTCTAAAAAATCTTTTTTCATTGTCGGTTAAGTTTATAGTTGTTCTGATTTGGATGCCCATTAAGAGCACTTTTGGTTCATTTAATATTGTGAGGTTGAAGAGTGATTTCTTTTGGAGTAGGTAATAGAGGTTTTATTGCGCAGGTCGACACAAACTCACCTGAATATCATAGAAATCATAATTTAATTGAGGTAAAGACGAATTGAACTTTTAGTAAAAGTGGTTTTACAATCCGTTATATTTTAATCATTTGATTATTGGTTCATATGTAATAATTCTCTAAGCCAGACCATGGAACTAGCTCTAGCTTGTGCACTCTGCTCTGTGTCTTCAAAATCAAAACCATGCCCAACTCCTTCATAAAGATTGAGTGTAACAGGCATCCCTTTTTGTTGTAATAGATAAACCATACATAAAGTATTTTCTGTCAAATAGCCTTCAGTGGGGATTTGATATAACATAGGAGCGTAGGGTTGATAGAAGTTTTTTTCATAAGCTTCATCACCACATGGATGTTTGCCAAAATAATTATGACCAACAGAACCGCCATAATAAAATATTCCGCCAGCAAAACCAGAGGTTGGTTTAGGTTCTGGTGGCAAAACCCCATCAGACTCATAGTATTCTTTGCCTCCGAAGCTTTGGTTCCATTCCCATCCATCAGGAATTGCATTGGTGTCAAATAGGGTTGCGGCAACTGAAGCGGCTCCATCCGAAAATCCGACTAGACCCACATCTTCGGGGCGAACCAAACGTGTACCATCTTTATATTTAAGTTCCTTGATCAAGGCAAGGGCAGCATTGGCATCCCTTGGTCTAATAAACTGTGAACTGATTTTAAAATTTTTGGGTGGGTCTTCCCAATCACCTCTTCTAGTTGGAGTACCTCTTCCTGAATAGCTATCCACATAAACTCCGATTATGCAGTTTTGATCAAAAAGTTCACGCCAGTCATTGTTTTGACCCGACATTTTTCCCGTGTTAATATCATGGTCGCTCCACATACCATCCGAACCATGCATCACCACAACAGCTGGAAAATTAGGATTATCACAACCCTCTGGAATTGAGATGTAAATAGGTACCGTACTGTTATTAACCTCGGTATAAACAATTGTATCGGTCGTTTTGGAGGAAACAACAACTTCTGTAGAAATGGGATGATTAAATCCCGAATCATCATCTTTACTACATGCTAACCAAAGTAAAAATGTAAAAAGAACAAGTAGGTTGAAACTGTTAATAGATTTGTATGCTTTTTTCATAGTTTTATTTATTAATAAGCGCAAGAACAATTAGAAACACCTTGGAATAAATCAATGCCCACAGTAACAACATGTGTGCCAGAGGAATACCCTAAGAGTTCATTCATAACAATCTGATAGCTATACCCGAAATAAAAATCACCTTTTTTTAGTCCTATAATTGGGGCAATGTAAAGAGGTGAACCCATCTGGTCGTTCAAAAAACGGTAAGTAAAACCAGCATAGTAATAATCAAGAAAGTCGAACCATTTAAACTTGGTGTTAACATCGGTAATGGACCTTCCATCACTTTCAAAATATTGAAAAAATACAGAGGGTTCAATTTCAAAATCGGCCCGTCTGTGTTTTCGAAATTTATATCCCGAATAGAGGTAATAATTACGGAGCGTATTAGGCTCAAAAATGGGATTAAACTTTTTGAAATCCTTATTAAAAATATTGGAGACATTCAGACTCAAATAATAATTGCCCTTTCTATACAGAGTCGCAATATCAAAATTTGGATTACTAGATGCCCGGTCGTTAACAACAGCTAAATCATTATTATCGTCAAAATCTTCAATATCAATACGAAATTGGTTTAAATTGAATGAGAGTCCGAATGAGAAATAGCTTTCTTCATATTTATTTATAGTTAGGTGGTGAGCAAACGAAACTTTGCCTCCACGCTGTTTAGTTTGTCCATTGGAATCGTTGTAAAGCAGAATTCCTATTCCTGAACGATTCCCCAATCTAACATCAGCAGACAAGGATTGGGTATCAGGAGCATCCTGAATACCCACCCATTGCGTAAGTCCATTCATTCGTACCTTAACAAAGTCACCGATCCCAGCATATGAAGGAGACATTAAAAACGGATTGTCAGATAAGTATTGAGATAACTGCGGAACCGTAAGTTCCTGACCAATCATCCAAATGGAATTTATAAGTATCAAAAAAATTAATATTCGCTTCATTATTTATTGTTCATTTTATCGGTACAAAGTGAAATGTCCGACATATTCACGTCCAGATCCATCGTTCAGTTTTACCATATACCAGTAATCTCCAGAAGGAAGAGGTTTGGACTCATAACTTCCATCCCATCCAGCATCAAGTGGTCCCATAATCTTGATTTTTCTTCCGTACCTGTCAAAAATGAAGGTCTCAATGTCAGAGAACAGCTCCATATTGCGTGGCTTCCAGAAATCGTTTTGGCCATCATTGTTTGGAGTAAAGAAGTTAGGAATGGAGATGTCTGCAAAATTTAAAGTAATGGTTTCCGTAGTTTCACAACCTTTGTCATCAACTACCCTAACTATAAAAGTTCCACTTCTATCAATCGTGAACGTATTAGAAGTTGTTCCATCATTATTTTCAAAGTAATAGGTGTAAGGACCATTTCCACCACTAACATTTGCAGTGATTTCATTTACATTTTCATTGGATAATGTAAGAGTCAATGGAGTTGAACTTTCAACTTCAAAAGGTATCTCGGACATACATCCATTGTTGTGCATAATGTAAAGCATGTGCTCTCCAGCACTTAGATTCTCAAAATCCGGGTTCAATAAAAACTCATCAGGATTTGTTGTATTCAACCCGTAGAGTACCTCATTACTTATGGATGTATCAGAAAGGTTTACGAAAAGCGCATTGGATGGAAGGTTGTCGTCGCATAAATACACTACTTCAACCGTAGCATCTATGATCATA
Organism: Flagellimonas zhangzhouensis; assembly: GCF_900102925.1. Taxonomy (GTDB): domain Bacteria; phylum Bacteroidota; class Bacteroidia; order Flavobacteriales; family Flavobacteriaceae; genus Flagellimonas; species Flagellimonas zhangzhouensis. The sequence continues at coordinate 1,026,604 of NZ_FNKI01000001.1, forward strand.
CCGTCCGATTCAATTTCAAAACTGTCTGTTACTTCACATCCATTACTATCCATTATGGATACATTATAGCTTCCTGCAGTCAAATCATTTAGAGTGAATGAACTTGAGTTGAATGCCATTGGAGCCAGACCATTTATTTGAACAGTGACAGGAAGTGCTGCATTTTTCAAATCAATGGTAGCAGCGCCATCCATACTATCCGTGCAGCTTTCATTTTCAACCAAAATAGTTGCTGAGAATCCATTAATGGTGACGGTGAAGGAGTTCTCTGCGTTTTGACAACTTCCATTACCTCTACTAAAGACATAGATGGTCGATGTAGAGGTGATTTCATCCCCTTCGGACAATGAATTACCGCCACCATTTGGTGTATCAAAATAGTTGCCGTTGGTCAAAGGAGGCAGAATGTAAGATTCACATCGCTCAACATTTGCTGGAGCATCAGCCATTGGTGTATTGTTGATGGTCACCACAAAGGAGTTCTCTGCGTCTGGACAACTTCCCATGCCTGGATTGAAGACATAGATGGTCGATGTAGAGGTGATTTCATCGCCTGCGGACAGTGCATTACCACCGCCATTTGGTGCATCAAAATAGTTGCCGTTGGTCAAAGGAGGCAGAATGTAGAAATCACATCGTTCCACATCTGATAGTGCATCGGCCAATGGAGTTTCGTTGATGGTCACCACAAAGGAGTTCTCTGCATCAGGACAACTTCCCATACCTGGATTGAATACATAGATGGTCGATGTAGAAGTGATTTCATCCCCTGCGGATAGCGCATTACCGCCTCCGTTGGGTGCATCAAAATAGTTGCCATTGGTCAAAGGAGGAAGGATATAAAAATCACATTGTTCCACATTTGATGGTGCATCGGCCACAGGTGTTGTGTTGATGGTAACCGTGAACGAGTTCTCTGTGTCAGGACAACTGCCTATGCTGGGACTGAATACAAAGATTGTTGATGTAGTGGTGATTTCATCCCCAGCGGATAGCGCATTACCGCCACCATTTGGTGCATCAAAGTAGTTGCCGTTGGTCAAAGGAGGCAGAATGTAAGATTCACATCGCTCAACATCTGAGGGATTATCAGCCAACGGTGATTGATTGATGGTTATCTGGAAACTCTCTTGATCGGAACAGGTTCCATTTTGATCGTAAATATAGAGCGTGTTTGTTCCAATGATGTCATACACCTGACCCTCTGCATATTGAACACCCCCTCCATTAGGTTGCGTGTAGTAAGCTTCGTTTCCACTTTTACCTGTACCTGTAATTTGAGGTAAAATATATGCATCACATTCATTAACATTCATTAGTGGGTCTAAGTCTGGCGGTGTTGGGTCATCTAGTGATACATCTGGATCACTTAAGGAAGTACATCCATTTACTGTGATTCGCATATTGTGATAGTCACCTGCTGTCAATCCATTAATGAATGCGCTTCCATTTGATATAACTACTCCATTGAATATTCCATTGTCATAAACAATATCATATACACCATCCGGTACATTGTTAAATTCAAGCCCGATAGAACCATTGTTTCCACTACAAATTGTTGGGTCTGCGAAACCATTTACCATAACGAGTGGTATCAAATTGTTTGTTAGGATAATATCATCAGATACATCAGCGCAGGTTCCAGTTGTAACAGTCCATCTAAGTGTAGCAGAACTTCCGATTGGAAGTCCAGTCACGTTGGTGCTCGGGTCATTGGCATCAACTATGGTCACCATAGGACCGTTTAATTGTGACCAAGTTCCTGTGCCAATTAAAGGGGTGTTGGCAGACATTACAAAATCCCCGTTTTCACATTGGTCAATATTCGGCCCAGCATTCGCAATTGGTGAAGACAAAATGCTTAGTGTCATGCTGTCTAGTGCAGGGTCTGTACATGGAGCATTCGGGTTTCCTTGTAATGTCAACACCACGGAACCGTTTATTATGTCATTGGGACCAGGAAAATATCTTGGAGCTAGGACAATAGGATTACTAAAATTTCCATCACCAGAAGTACTCCATACTACATCACTGATATTAGTTGCTGAAGGAATTATAGAGGAATCTATTAATCTAAATTCATCGGTTTCACAAATTTCTTCATCACTTCCTGCATCAACAATAGGAGCTTCTTCAATTCCAACCAATATCATGGTTGCGGGTCCTTCGCATCCATTGGTAGTTTGTGTCACATAATAATTTTGTATCGAAAGGGCATCTCCTAGGTTGACAGTAGTTGTGAGCATGGCGTCACTGTACCAGGTAATGCCTGCGCCAATCATAGGAACAAGATCCGCGCCCGTGGGGTTGTCGCCCGAACAGAAGATTTGGTTGTTTGCTATTGGTGTGGTTGGCGTCGGGTTCACGGTCACGGTCACGGTCACCTGTTCCCCGCACTGGGTTGGGTCGTCGGGAGTGAAGGTGTAGTCGGTGTTGCCTGTTATGGAGGTGTCTATGGCATTGGGTGCCCATGTACCTGTTATTGCGTTGTCGGAGACCAATGGCAGTGCCTCTGGTGTCCTGTCCTCACAGTAGGTGGTGGTGAAGCTGAATGTGGGTGTCACCGTCGGGTCCACGGTTACGGTGACTGTTGCCGTTGCCTCTGTGGTGCACGGAGCCGTTGGTTGTACGGTATAGGTATAGTCTCCCGCGCCTGCAAAGGCCGGGCTCCAGGTCCCCCCTCCATCCGGGGATCCCCCGAGCTGGTTGAAAAGGTCCGCCTCGGACAGCACGGTCCCCTCACAGATGGTGATGCTTCCGTCGGTCCCTGCATCGGGCTGTGGCTGAACTGTGACGGTCACGATGGCCGTTGCCTGGGTTGCGCACGGTGCCGTTGGGTCCACGGTATAGGTATAGTCTCCCGCGCCTGCAAAGGCCGGGCTCCAGGTCCCCCCTCCATCCGGGGATCCCCCGAGCTGGTTGAAAAGGTCCGCCTCGGAGAGCACGGTGCCCTCACAGATGGTGATGCTTCCGTCGGTCCCTGCATCGGGCTGTGGCTGTACGGTTACTGTTACGATTACCTGCTCTCCGCACTGGCTGGCATCGTCGGGTGTGAAGGTGTAGTCGGTGTTGCCTGTTATGGAGGTGTCTATGGCATTGGGCGACCAAGTACCTGTTATCAAGTTGTCAGAGGCCGCAGGCAGTGCCTCTGGGGTCCCGTCCTCACAGTATGTGGTGGCGAAGCTGAACGTCGGTGTGACCGTAGGGTCCACGGTCACGGTCACGGTTGTTGCAGGGCTCTCACATCCTGCTTGCGTATTGGTCACATAGTAGTCCTGAGATGTAAGGTCATCGTCTACGTTTACTACAGTGGTGAGACCAGCATCGCTGTACCAAGTAATGACACCTGGATCTATTGCAGGTACTAAATCTGCTCCTGTTGGACTATCCGAAGAACAGAAGTTTTGATTGACAGCAGCAGGGGGTAATGGTGCAGGAGGGGCTATAAGAGTAACATCAGGAAATTCGGCAGAGATACATCCATTAATATCTATGAACCAATTGTTATAATCCCCAGCAGTGAGTCCGTTTATGGTTGCAAACCCACCATCTACTTCTACATTAAGGAAACTACCTCCGTCATATGTCAGTGTGTAGAAACCATCAGGAACGTCATCGAATTCGAATGTGATTGATCCATCATTGCCGCCACAGGTGGTAGGGTCAGAAGTGGCTGAAATAGAAATATTGGGAATTTCAGTAATAGACAAGGTCATGGTGGAGGCGGCGGGGGCACAACCACCATTTCCTGTAGCGGTTAGGGTAAGAATTACTGACCCAGCAATTATATCATCGTTGCTAGGTGTGTATTTAGGATGTAAAACTGTTGCATCATTAAAGAAACCAGTTCCTGATGATTCCCATAATAAGGTATCATAATTTGATGCCGTAGGTGCCACAGCAGAATCTGAAAGGGAAAGTGTTTCTCCTTCGCAAAGGGATTCATCTGAGCCTGCATCGGCAGATGGTTGTTGGGTAATTGTAATGGTAACTGTTGTTTCGTCATTCGGACAAGTTCCCGCCCCTAAGACTGCATACGTAAAGGGATACATACCAGGAAGTATTCCAAAAAAGTCTACATTGGTTGGGTCTGCAATTACAGAGTCAATACCTCCTCCTAAAGTGTTGTTGTCATCAGTCCAAGTACCGCCAATATCTTCTCCATCTATAAAGTCAAAAAGATTAACGACTGGGCTGTTGGTACATAAATTAACAATATTGGCACTTCCCGCATTTGGAGGGGTATATACGGTAATAGTTTGAACGACATCAGTTGTGTTACCAGAGGTATCCGTAACCCGATAGGTACGTTCAATAATCATAGGATTTGGACCTGCGTCGATAATATTATCCACTCCTAATTGTTCAATAGTATCTACAGCACAATTATCGCTTGCTGTAACTAAAGTAGCATCTGGTGCAGGTATAGGACCACAAACTGTATCATCGCCAATGGATGCTTTTGGTGGTGTAAAATCTCCATAAGCAATAGTGAAAACATCTTCGTCTTCAAAATTTACATTGTCAAAGAATGCATCTGTTCCTACAACACTTGTGGCTAGGATATAGGTTATAGGACCATCTGTAAAATCTCCATTTCCGTCAGTATCAATCATTAAGTAAAGGGCACAAGTATTGAAATCAGGTAATGATAAAATATCAGACCCTGCCAGTTCAACCCTAACGCTTACCCCAGATATAGGTGTTTCTCCGCCCGAGGTGTTTTTCTGTACTTTCCATTCTCTTTCAATTCTTGTGGTTACGGTACCACCAGGTAGTTCTGCCAAAGCAGCAGCCGTAACATCTAGGCTGGCACGGTCACTACCCCATAAAAGGTAGTTATGGTCGTAGTCGGAGCCGTCACCATCAATATGTGGTCGGAAATTTTCGGTACCTTCAATTTCTTCATCGTCAGGAGATAAGAAATCACTATTAGTAGATATGGTTACAATGGCTTCGGTATTTACACTCTTGGAGATTCTTTGATCTTGGTTGTATCTGAGTTTGAGTTCACCACCTGGTATGGCCACATCGTCGTATCTATCTACCCCAATACCCGCGATATCATACTTATACTGTATATGTGGTGTCCATATTTCGGTACCATCAGCTGCCAAATAGTTATAGTCACCATTACCAAAGGTACTTCCGAGAACATTTCCAACATTTTCAGATAGGGTAATGCCATATTTTATAGCCAAATAACTTTCTACTTTTTTAATTTCGTCTGGATAGTTATTCGCTATCTGGTCATCTACCAGAAAAATTTCGGCGATTTGTCCTGTAAAGTTCCTGTTGGCATTGTTACTGTTAAAATGCCTTCCTATACTGTTGAAATAAAATAGTTTTCTTCTTGAATCGGCTTCACCATACCCGTTGATATCTATATCGTGCAAGCCATTGACCCACGTATCCAGATATTCAAAGTCACCAGTTATTCTCCGATTAAAGACTGCAACCGTGGGCTCGTTATTGAGATCAATACTTCCAGACTGAAAATATTCTGTAGCACCACCAGTCCGCCATGTTCTGCCTATAGAGAAATTGTTGCCATCTGACACTCCCAATGAAAGATTGGTAGTGCTGAATGGATAATCATCTGTATCACCCCCGAAAAGTAGGCGTTGGCTACTTGCCGAATTTCCTGCACCAAGGCCGCGAAATACGATAAAAATAGTGACCTCTTCCCTAGAACTGGCCCTGAAATGTAGTGCTTGGCCCACACTACCATTAGCTGCACCATCAAATTCGATAACGGGATTAAAATTGATTTCATTTCTTTGGAGGGTTGGCAAGCCCGCAGGAGCAATAATCCCAAGATCTAAATAGGTGGTTCCATCACCACTTAAAGAATTTGGGTAATCGAAACCTGGTAAGTCAGGTAGCGAAAGTATGTGCTGCGGGTAAGAATATGTAGGTAATGGGTTGCCAGGATTTGTAGGGATATTTACATAATCTGCTGGGGCTGGATATCGGTACGCATCTTGAGGGGTAAAGTCCACCAAATCTGACCAATACTCCACTGCTGTACCATCGGCAGGAGGGTGAGGTGTAAGGAGAAAAAGGTTACTGCCTGGGCTATAGGGTAAGGACGGGGCATTAACGGCCCTATCGGCTGCAAACCAAGTGTCCAGTTCAATGTTTTGAGCGAACGTAGATTGGCTGGTTAAGAAAAATAAAAAGAAAAACAAGCACCTAAAAACAGCTTTTGCCGCTTTGGGGTGAAAAGCACTGCGATGCACTTTTAAAAAATTTATAGCATCAAAAAAGGAGTAGAGTAGAAGTTTTGCCATACCGATAGATTTGGGATCTTTCTTGGTGGGGTGGGACAAGAAGAATATTTAGTATAAAATAAAAGGGTTTATCTCTAGGTAGGTGTAACCGATTCACCTATGGGGGGTTACAATTGACGAATGCCCATTTTGAGTTTATGGATGCGGATTGAGTAAAAATGTTAAATTGTAAGTAAAATCTTTATAAAATAGCTTGTTTTTAATCCTTGGAAATAAAATGGGCCACCAATTTTGGCGGCCCAAACCATCCTGAATCTTATGAACTTAGGAGTTACACCAAACCTTATTGTTCTTCAGATTTTATTGTTGAAAATAGTAGGATGGTTATTTGATCAGGTTAATTTCCACTCTTCGGTTTTGGGTTCTTCCTATTTTGGTAGTGTTGGATGCAATGGGTTTTTCCTCTCCATAACCGATAGCGATTAAACGATTGCCAGCCACTCCTTCATTGATCAAGAAATCCCTTACTGAATTTGCCCTAGCTTCGGACAACCTTTGGTTGCTACTGCTACTGCCCACACTATCGGTATGGCCTTCCACAGTAAATTTGGCGTTTGGATATTCGTTTAAAATTTGGATGATATCGACCATGGTGGATACCGACTCGGTTTTAATGGTGGCTTTACCAGTATCGAACAAAATGGTCTTGGCATAATCGTTCAACTGTTTTTGAACTTCTATTGTTACTTCTGGGCATCCGTTGTTGTTAATAGGTCCTGGTACATTTGGACACAAATCATCCAAATCAACCAATCCATCACCATCGGTATCGGGGCATCCTTTGTTTTCCAAACTTCCAGGAATTTGTGGACAGCGGTCGTCTTTATCTGCCAAACCATCCCCGTCGGTATCTGGGCAACCATTGAATTTAGGTAAACCTGCTTCGGAAGGGCAATGATCGTCTTTGTCCAAAATACCATCATTATCAGTATCAGGCCATGGGCACCCTTTGTTTTCTTTTGGTCCTGAAATGTCAGGACAGGCATCGTCTTTATCCAATACACCATCTTTATCGGTATCGGGCCAAGGACATCCTTGGTTTTCCACGGGACCTGGAATATCTGGACAGGCATCTTCCTTGTTTACAATGCCATCGTTGTCCTTGTCTTTTAAATTGTTTTGATAAATAGGTACCTTAAGTCCAGCGTAAAGATCTAAACCTTTGGTTTCCTTACCTACCAAGGAAGAAAGTACGGAACCAGAACCCATATACAGTGGCCCTAGTCGTAAGCCAGCTCCCCACATAAAACCAACTTCTTGGATGATGCTGATTGGAGAATAAAATGCCAACCAGGTGCTTTCAAAACGAGGAGTAAGTCTGTATTGGTTAAGAATGCCACCTGTATTTACCGCATTTTTTGCTGTTAGGGAGAAATCGGTGTTCAGGTTTACATAGAATTTGGAGTTGATGCTATAATCTGCATTAAAATGGAGTGCCGTTGGCAGGGCGTAATTTTTGGAATCTTTTTCGGAAATCATTTCGAAGTTGTCCAATAAGGCTTCTTCGAGCACATCGCCATCAAAATTATCGATACTCTGGGTTGTGTTCAGATCGTATAAACGGTCCCTACCTACAATGTCGGTTATTCTACCGATGTCGGTTACGGAAAGTCCAAGTTTTACTTTGTATTTGTTTACACCACGATTGGTTATGGAAGTACCATTTCCCTTCAGTTTTTTGAAGTTGTCATATTCTGGTCGCCATTCGTAAACAACACCTAAGTCTGCACCTATTCCAGTTCCGTTTCTAGAACCGAAGGCGTCTCCAAAATTGCCTTCCTCATTTACTTCACCTGTATTACCATGATGTAAATACCCAGTTGTGGTAACTTCTCTGGTGTTTGAATTGTAGTCGAAAGAAATATCTTCTCCATAAGCATATACATTGCCGATGTTCTGTAATAGTTTTAAAGAAGCTCCACCCTTGATAAAATGTTCCTCTTGGTTGTAAAGTACCCGAGCATAACTAACACCAAGTTCTGCCCAACCACTAAAGGAGCCATAAACGTTGTCTTCTTCCAAGAAAAAATCCTCATCTTCATCAAAACCTCCTTCTTTTTTCAGGACATTACCGTTGACTTCATTCAAATTGAAGAAGCCACGACCACGAGTGAAAACGGCCAAAGAATGCTTTTCACTCATGCTCAACATAACCGATGGTCCCATCACATCAATATTCAGGGCTAAAAAGTTATCGTCGGAAGGATACGTATTGGCAGTATCGAAAGTATCTCCAAAGTTTTTAAAGGCATCTCCCAGATTGAATCCTAAATAATCATTTCCGTACAGGGCACTAATACCCACTAAATTGATATCTGTTTTTAATCTTGAGTCTGCAATGTTGGCTGGGTTGGATATTACACTGTGAACACCACTGTAATTATCCTCCAAAAACCCAACATAGGATTGTGAATAGATTTTGTTGCAAAGAAGTAGGAACAATAAACACATTCCTAGTTTATTCAAAAGATTCATTTTATGTTTCATTGTATCTTGTTTTGAGATCTATTTTTCCGTTTGGAATTGACAAATTGAATACATTAAAACATGTAAATAAGGAGTGAATGAACGGATGGGGGTTTTGAGTTGACGGATAGGCAAATTGAGTTTATGTATCGCGTTTTGGAGGTTGAAAAATCTTACTGGAATAGAAATTTAATAGGTGCGGAAACAAAAAAACCATTACTACCAAGGGACTTTGCTAATCCCTTGGCGTAACGGAAACCTCAACTAAACTAAACACTTTTATGACTAACAGTCGTTAAAGTGAATTGCTATATGTGCATGCGTTAAAATTGATCTTGCTTTTCAATTTAGTTCAACGCGTAATTGCACTTCAAACATATAATGATCCTTTGGAATAATTTGAGCTGAATTCACGGATGGGTGTTTTCAACCAACGGATGCCCTATTTGAATTGGTGGAGTAAAATTGGAATTCAATATTTAGCGAAAAGGAAAGCGAAATTTATAAATGCGCTAAAACAAAAAAGCAGCCTTTTCAAGCTGCTTTTTTTAATTAATGGATAGGTTTATTCCGAAACTTCTTCAACAGAAGCATCGGGAGCATTTTTTTTAACGGAAGCTACGCCGTTTTCCATGGCGGATACGCTGGAATACATCTCGCTATTGCCAATTACTTGGCCGTTGGATGCTTTTAGGTTAAAATACGGACTTCCATCCTTGGCAGTTAGTCTTTCAAAGTTACCATCGTCCTGTGAGTGTTTTTTTACCGACTCTACGCCGTTTTCACAGGCAGCTTTGGTGGTGTAGCCTTGACTGCTTAAAATAACTTGACCGTTACCAGCCTTTAAATTAAACCTGAACTTGCCAGCTTTATCCGTTTTAATCTCAAATTTTCCCATGCTTATATATTTTGAATACTAAAGCTAGAGATTTTATTAAAAATTGACCAATAAATCAGTTATAATTTATCATTAAATCAACCCTTAAGGTCTTTTTTTGAAAAGATTCTTAATAAGGTCGGCATAATGCACAAAAAAAGGAGACCGTTTGGCCTCCTTTTAAGTTGTATGTTGATAGGGATTTATACCCTGATCTGTCCGTCGCCAAATACATAGTATTTGTTGGTGACCAATTGTTTAAGTCCCAATGGACCTCTGTGGTGCAATTTATCGGTACTAATGGCCAATTCTGCCCCAACGCCCATTTGTCCACCGTCGGTAAAACGGGTCGATGCATTTTGGTATACGGCCGCACAATCCACATTTTCCATAAAGGTTTGGGCCACGCTGTTGTTCTCTGTCATGATGGAGGCTGAATGTCCACCAGAATTTTTATTGATTTTGATGATGGCCTCATCCAGATTGTCCACGGCACCGATTACACATTTCATAGCCAAAAATTCTTCTTGCCAAACTGAATCATCGGTAATGGTTTCCTCATCGGTAAGCACATTTTTCACCTTCTCATCCACTAAAATGGATACTCCTTTTTCGGACAAAAGGTTTTTAAGTTCTACCAATTTTGCTTCATAACCCTCAATTTGAGTATCGAGCAAAACTTTGTCCAAAGCATTACAGGCAGATATCTTGTGGGTCTTCGCATTTACGATCACCTCCAAACTCTTTTTCCAATCGGCCTCTTTGTGCACATATAGGAAATTGTTTCCTCTACCACTCACCAATACAGCACATTTTGCATGCTCTTTAACAAAAGCGATCAAACGTTCACCACCTCTTGGTACGATCAAGTCCAGATCTTGATCTGGATTTTTCAAAAATTCTTGGGTCTGGGTTCTGTCCATTTCCAAAAACTGGATAAAATCTTCCGAAAGTCCATTTTGTTCCAAGGCTTGGTGCCAAAACTTTACCAAAGCTTTGTTACTGTGATAAGCTTCTTTACCTCCTTTGAGTAAAATTTTGTTGTTGGCCTTAAAGGCAAGTACGGCAGCTTCGACCGTAACATCGGGTCGGGATTCGTAAATGATCATAATGGTTCCGAAAGGAGCCGTTTTGTTGATGATCTTTAACCCGTTGTCCAGATTTCGGGTTGATATTTCTTTGCTTACAGGGTCTTCCTGTAATCGAACTTCTTTTACGGCCTGAATCATCTGATCTACCTTTTTATCGTTCACGATCAAGCGATCGTACAATGCTTGGTCATCTCGATTAAAGGCATCAAGATCTTTTTGATTGGCCTGGAGCAGCTCCTCCCGATTTGTATCGAGAATGTGCTCCATATCTTTTAATACTTGGTTTTTTATTTCTGTCTTTAGTAATTTCATTTCTGTCATTTTAAAGGGAAACTTCGGTTCCCACTTTCTTTCCTTCTACAATATCTATGATTACGTTTTCTTTTTTTCCATTTACAATGTAAGATGGAATGTTGTTGGCGGCTGCCTTTTGGGCATAGTTCAATTTAGAACCCATTCCTCCTCGGCCTTCGCCTTCTTCTTTGTTTCCTTCTTCAATGTACTTGTCCAAATCTTCCCTTGGCTCCACTTTTTCAATAACCTTTGAATCAGCTTTGTCAGGGTGTCCATCGTATAAACCGTCGATATCGGTCATTAAGATCAATTTGTCCGCATTCATCAACTCGGCCAAAAGGGTGGCCAATTCGTCATTGTCTGAAAACATGGACATGGATACGGATACAGCATCATCCTCGTTGGCAATCGGAATTACTCCTTCGGATAACAAGCCTTCCAAACAATTGATCATGTTGTCGCGGTGTACTCCAGGATTAAAATCCCTTTTCGTAGGAAGTACCTGGGCGCATTTCATACCATAATCATTAAAAATGTTATAGTAATGGCGCATCATTCTTGGTTGACCAATGGATGAATACACCTGTCTGCGTTGGGTCTTGTCCTTAATTTTAGATTTTCCCAATACTTCTTTACCTGCAATTACCGATCCCGAAGAGACCAAAATGGTCATAATATCACGCTCGTACAATTCGGCAATTTGTTGCACCAAACCGTTGAGCACGGGTCGTACTATTCTGTTGTCTTTGTTGGTCATCACATTGGTTCCTACCTTGATGACCACGAGTTCTTTATACATGATTTAGTATTCTTCGCCTAGTTCTACGGCTCTGTTAAAAGCAGCAAATGCCGCTTCTTTTATTAATTCGTTTACGTTGTTGTCTTCCATCGAGTCCAAAGCTGCTCGGGTAGTTCCGCCCTTGGAGGCCACTCTTTCCATCCAAGTGTCGGGGGTAAGATTGTTCTGGTTGAAGAGCTCCACGGCACCCGTAAAGGTTTGGCTCACCAAAACTTTGGATACGTTCTCGGAAAAGCCCATTTGTAGGGCAGCCTCCATCATACTCTGCATAAAATAGAACACATAAGCTGGTCCACTACCAGAAATACCCGTAGAGGCATCAATGTATTTTTCATTTTTAACGCGGAGTGATTTTCCAGTGGTGTCCAGCAGTCCTTCCACCATAAAAAGTTCCAAACGGGAAACTTCGTCGGAAGACACATAACTGGTCAATCCCTTGCCAACCTGTGCGGGCAAATTGGGCATGGCTCTAACCACTTTCTGAATGCCAAGTGATTCTTGGATATAGTTGATGGTGACCCCTGCCATTATGGAAATGAACAATTGCTCTGGGTTCACCAATTTTTTCATGCGTTGGAAGAGATCTTCTGCGTGATAGGGTTTCACGGCCAAAAAGATAATGTCGGCTTGCGGTACGCAATCTTCCAATTTATCCATGGCATCGAAATGGGCGAGTTTGCCCACTTCTTCCAATTTTTCTTTTGATTTGTCCAAAACCATGATATTGCGCTTTTTCAGCAATTTGGATTTAGACATTCCTGTGGCATAGGTAAGTCCCATGTTACCTGCACCAATAACTAGTACTTTCATTTTAAAATTTTAAAGGGTGATCAATTATTTCAAACAAACAAATTACAATCTGCGCAATCCTTTACCTCTCCGTAGTAGGTCTCACGGTACTTGTGCAACGTACGGAAAGGGAGGCCCAGAATGTACTGCTTTATGTAGGTTACCTGGGTAGTCAGTTCCCCCATGGTAACACTGTAGCGTTTTTCATATTTGGTTTCCCTTTTAATTTTTGAAAGTTTCATTTTGTTGTTGATAATAGAGTTTTTGATTATTAAATATTGTCCTGATCGTTCAGGAACTGTTCTTTGTATTGTGCTTTTTTAAGTGTTTTTCTTTTTGCCACGGATTTTTTGGTAAACTCCTGCCTATCCCTGATTTGGTCCAAACGTTTGGTATTTCTGTACTTTCGTTTGTAACGCTTCAGGGCGCGTTCGATACTTTCTCCTGGTTTTACTTCAATTTTTAGCATATAATGGTTTATCTGTTCAATCTCATTTCGGTGTGGGTTACGTTGAACCCGTAGGCTTCAAAAAATTGCTTGTTGGGGCATTGGTTTTCGCTGGTAATATGAATAGCAACATCCCCTTTACAATATTGAAGCGTGTACTCCAGTAATTTTTGTTCGATACCTTGGTCACGATAGTTGCGATGTACCACAAAAAAGACCAAAAAGTTTTCAGGGATATAGTCCCCCATTCCTGTTTTGTTCACCACGGCAAGGCCGAGAATATCATCTTTGTCCTCCATAGAAAAAACGTAGCCCCCCAATCCAGGAATTTCCTTGGTTGAATATTGAATGGCCTTTCGAATGGCTTGTTTGGTCGCTTTTTTTCCCTCTTGATGTTCAAAAAGAAAATTGGCGAACCGATTGGCTTCTAGGGTTGAAAGTCGTGTATAGGCATCGTAGGTTTTGATGACCATGCTTTTGTCTTGGACGATAATAATTGTTGTGTTTAGATTATGGGTAAAAACAGTGGGATGGAAAAATCACGGAATAGAAAATCCCTAATTTCCCATGGGTAACAATTCCCTCTTCAAGGGAAATTGATTAAAAGGTAGGCGGAATGAACTTATCTGGCTGGTTACGGAATACCAGATAGTTAAAACTTAGGATTCGACAATTTTTTCTCTCGTGGAGTTTGATTTTCATCGCAGTACAAAGGTAAGGCAAGTAATCCGTAAATCCCAATTATACTGGGTTTTATGTTTTTTGTAACGTTTTTGAATGATTTTTGAAATATGATGGACTTTTTGCTATTTGGTTCAGTATCAAATATTAAAGCTTACTTAAAATTGGCTTTATTTGCGTTAAATCTTCTTAAATATGGGTTGGGAATATATCAGTCTGAAAGAATGAGGGTTATATTGAAATCCAAACGCTAATCAAATTATCATGGTGAACAAAATTGTCTTCCTGTTCGGGTTGTTATTGACGCAATCCGTATGTCTTGCACATGCCCCACAACTCAATGAAACACAAAAACTTGCTTCTACTGCAAAAATCTGGGGATTTTTAAAATACTACCATCCACAAGTTGCCAAGGGTAAATTCAATTGGGATGAACAACTGCTGGAAGTGCTTCCGAAAGTGGAACAGGCCCAAAACAAAGAAGATCTTTCCAAAATCTATTTGGATTGGATAGAAGACTTGGGAGAAATTCCCATTTGTAAAAAATGCGCAAAGAACTCAGATCAAGACTATTTTGATAAAAATTTTGACCTCTCCTGGTTTGATGACGGCGAAGTTTTTACCCCAGAATTAAGCGATAAACTAAAGTTTATTGAGCAAAACCGATTTCAAGGAAAAAACCATTACGTGTATTCCCAATATAAACAAGTGGGCAACATTACCTTAAAAAATGAACCCGAATACAAGGATTTGGATTGGACTAACCCAAATATGAGGTTGTTGATTGCTTTTAAATATTGGAACATTGTGGAATATTTTTTCCCTTACAAATACCAAACCGACCAACCTTGGGATGAAGTGTTGCTTACTACCATTCCTCAATTGCAATCCTCCTCCACCGAAAAGGAGTTTCATGAAGCGATACAGAAATTGGTAGTGAGGATTGATGACTCTCATGGTTGGTTTAGAGCACCTACAGACCCAAAAACGTATTTTTGGCCCGCATTTAAAACTGAAATTTTTAACGATAAATTGGTTGTCAGTGGCTTCTATAAGGATTCCTTAAAATTTAATTGTCCATTAAAAAAAGGAGATGTCATTTTAGCATTTGACGAAATACCAGTTCAAGAACTTATGGAAGATAACAAATCATTGGTTTGGGGATCCAATGAGGCAGCGAAGAATCGTACTTTAAAATATAGATTTGTAAGATCAACAAAAAAGTCGTCACGTAAAGTCAAAGTTCTAAGAGGTAATCAAATTAAAGAAGCAAAGGTTGAATATTTTGACGTGGACGCATTAAGGTCAAAACCTAATGACTTAAGAAGTTGGGAAATTATTCATGATAGTATTGGTTATGTAAACATGGGTAAGTTGGAAAGGAAAGATGTTAAAGATATGATGGAAAACTTTAAAGACACTAAGGCCATCATTTTTGATATTAGAAACTACCCAAAAGGTACCATGTACTATATTGCTCATTATTTAGTTCCAGAGCGAAGGGATTTTTTCAAGGTAACGTATCCTGATCTCGATTATCCAGGGAAGTTCAAATGGCGTGATGGTATGCAGTGTGGAAGTTTTAAAAACAAGGAAAATTATTCAGGGAAAGTTGTGCTTTTAGTGAATGAAATTACCCAAAGCCATGCGGAGTTTACTACTATGGCCTTGCAAACAGCCGACAATGTGGTAACCGTTGGGAGTCAAACTGCAGGTGCCGATGGCAATGTGTCCCGCTTGGAATTGGGAGGGGGCATTAAAACTTCCATTTCTGGGATTGGCATTTTTTATCCCGATGGTACCGAGACCCAACGCAAAGGGGTAAAAGTGGATGTTGAGGTACGCCCGACCATCCAAGGATTAAAAGAGGGAAGGGACGAGGTGCTCGAAAAAGCCTTGGAATTGGTGAATAAGGATAGCTAAAACATACTGCGAAACTGTGTTGGAGAGCAGCCTTTCAACGCCTTGAATTTTCTATTGAAATTGGCAATGTTATTAAAGCCACATTGGTCGGAAACTGCCGAAATCGCCAGTTCAGGCTGACTTAAAATAAGCTTGCAGGCATTTTCAATCCGAATTTCGATTAGGAACTGGAAAAAGGTTTTGTTGGTACGTCTTTTAAAATATCGGCAAAAAGCATTCTTGCTCATATTGGCGACTTGTGCAATTTCATCCAGTTCTATGGGTTCGTTGAATTTTTCCATGGCGTGTTTAAAAACATCGTTCATGCGTTTACCCTCATCGTCCGAAAATGTTTTTCGGTACACAAAGGAAGACAAAGGTTGGGTCTCCGCTTTCAAGATTTCACTGATCACCAATAACAAGGTGGCAATTTGCTCTACCTTGTTCTGTGATTTCAACTTTTGAAAAGCATCAATAATTACATCTTTGTTCGAGACCACCCGAATACCCAATTCCGATTTTTTAAAGAACTCTTTGGTCGAAGCAAGATCGGTGATGCCAAAAAAATCCTTTCCAAAAGAATTGATGTCAAAAAATAAGGTATGCATAATGGATTTGGAAGAAGCCGAGGCATCACTCTTAAAAGCATGGGGCACAAACCCACCGATCACCAATACATCCCCCTCTTGGTAATCAGAGATTGAATCAGCCACGACCAACGATCCAGAACCCTTGGCAATGTAACTGATCTGTATTTCCTCATGTTGGTGCAAATGGTCATAAAATATTCGTTCATGGTCTATTTGGTAGACCAAGGCCTCATCACTGGGTTTCGGAATTTTAAACGGAAGTACTTTCATTGATTATACAAATATCATCACAAAAACAATCAAATTCAATTTTTGGGGTAATATAGTATCAATATGAGCTAATAAAAGGCGGCATTTCTGGGGTTTCGTCCCCTATTTTTGTAGTAAAATAGATAACATCATGATTACATGGGAAGGGGTTATGCCAGCCGTAACCACAAAATTTACAAGTGAGGACGAACTGGACTTGGTCATGTTCGAAAAGAACATCAAAGCGCAATTGGACGCTGGGGTTAACGGTATTATTTTAGGTGGTACCTTGGGTGAGGCCAGTACGTTGACCAAAAAGGAAAAAGAAATTTTGATCAAAACCTCTTTGGATATTGTGGAGGGAAAAGTTCCTGTCATCATCAATATAGCCGAGCAGAGCACCAAAGAAGCCATCGAAGTGGCCCAAAACGCCGAAAAGGTGGGTGCCAAAGGTTTGATGGTGCTTCCTCCGATGCGATACAAGGCAACAGATTATGAAACTGTGACCTATTTTAAGGCCATTGCCAATAGCGTTTCCTTACCCATTATGATTTATAACAACCCAGTGGATTATAAAATCGAAGTCACCCTGGATATGATGGAAGAACTTTTGGAGTGTGAAAACATTCAGGCCATCAAAGAATCTACAAGGGATATCACCAATGTGATTCGTTTCCAAAACCGTTTTGGAGACCGTTTAAAAGTCTTCACTGGAGTGGATACCCTCGGAATGGAAAGTTTGGTGGTCGGTGCCGATGGATGGGTAGCAGGACTTGTTTGTGCTTATCCTGCCGAGACCGTTGCCATCTACGAATTGGTAAAAGCGGGGAGAATCCAAGAAGCCCTCGAAATTTATAAGTGGTTTATTCCATTGTTAGAGTTGGACATTAACCCACAATTGGTACAGAACATTAAATTGGCTGAGGTAGCTACGGGAATTGGAACAGAGCATGTAAGAGCACCTCGTTTGCCATTGCAAGGAGCAGAACGCGAACGGGTATTGGGTGTGATTGACAACGCCATGAAAAACAGACCCGTTCTTCCAGATTATAAAAATTTAACAAGTTTAGCATGATTACAGGTAAAAACTGTATAGCAGGAGAGTTTAGTGCAAAGGGGAATGTGGAGTTCAAGACCACCAATCCCAAATTGAATATTCAAAACGAAACCACTTTTGTGGAGGCCTCATCTGAAGAAATCGAATTGGCGGTGACTTCGGCATGGGATGCCTTTAAAGTGTTTCGAAAATTACCAGGAGACAAAAGAGCCGAGTTTTTGAATGCCATTGCCGATGAAATTTTGGCTTTGGATCAAGAATTGTTGGATACCTATTGTATGGAATCAGGTTTGCCCGAAGGTAGAGCCATTGGTGAGCGCGGAAGAACCATGAACCAGTTGCGGTCGTTTGCAACTTTGGTGGCCAACGAAGATTGGAGAGAAAACACCTTTGATGCGGCCGAACCCGATAGAAAACAAATGCCAAAAGACGATTTGCGGAAAACCATGATTCCTTTGGGACCAATTGCCGTTTTTGGGGCCAGTAATTTCCCATTGGCCTACTCAACTGCAGGAGGGGATACCGCAAGTGCTTTGGCTGCTGGATGTCCTGTGGTGGTAAAATCGCACCCCATGCATGCTGGAACTTCAGAGTTGATCGCTTCGGCCATTGTAAAAGCTGCTGAAAAAACGGGAATGCCAAAAGGGGTGTTCTCAAGCATCAATGGAGGAATTCAGGCAGGGGTGGATTTAGTAAGCCACCCAAAAATAAAAGCCGTTGGTTTTACAGGAAGTATTACAGGTGGACGTGCGTTATTCGATTTAGCGGCCAAAAGACCAGAGCCAATTCCTGTTTTTGCTGAAATGGGAAGTATCAACCCTGTCATCATCACACCGAATGCGATTGCAAAACGCGGAAATGATATCGCAAAGACCTATGCAGGTTCCATTACCTTGGGAACAGGACAATTCTGTACCAATCCAGGGTTGTTGTTGACTATAAAAGATGAAAATACCGAGGCATTCATAAATGAATTGGCCAAGGAAACCATCGCTTTGGATGCTCAATGTATGCTGCACCCGAATATCAAATCTGGCTATGTGAGCAAAGGCGAAAGTGTTACTTCACAAGATGGAGTAGCCATTGTTGGCCAATTGAAAGGTGATTTAGATCCGAATTATGCCGCTTCTGCAGTAGCCACTGTTTCTGGAACTGAATTTTTGAAAAACACCAAATTGCACCAAGAAGTTTTTGGACCTTTTTCATTGGTGGTTCAATGTAAGGATGAAGCGGAATTACTTCAAGTGATTGAAGAATTAGAGGGTCAGTTGACAGGTACTTTGATAGCAGAAGACAATGATGATTTGGACATTGCAGAGATTGTTGATGCGCTTCAAAATAGAGTGGGACGAATTATTTATAATGGTGTGCCAACAGGCGTTGAGGTTTGTCCATCCATGCAACATGGCGGACCCTATCCCGCTTCGACCGATTCGAGGTTTACAGCGGTGGGAATCCATGCCATAAAAAGATGGGTACGACCTGTGAGTTATCAATCGTTCCCATTGGAATTGTTGCCAGAACATTTAAGAAAATAGTCAAGTAAAGAAACGCGAGTGGCCAGAAAAACATTTTTTTGTGTTGATGCACATACCTGTGGCAATCCAGTACGAGTGGTTGCAGGTGGAGGTCCAAATCTTTTGGGAGCCAATATGAGTGAGAAACGCCAGCATTTCCTTAAGGAATATGACTGGATAAGAAAAGGATTGATGTTTGAACCTCGAGGGCACGATATGATGAGTGGGAGTATTTTGCTTTCTCCCCATGACCCAGAAAATGACTTTGCCATTCTTTTTATTGAAACCTCGGGATGTTTGCCCATGTGCGGTCATGGCACCATTGGAACCATCACCGTAGCCATTGAGGAGGGATTGATTACGCCAAAAACGCCTGGTAAAATCAAGATGGAAGCCCCTGCAGGATTGGTGGAAATAGAATACCAGCAAACGGGAAAAAAGGTGGATTGGGTGCGATTGGTGAATGTAAAATCATACTTGGCTGCCGAAAACTTGACCATAGAATGCCCAGGTTTGGGAGAATTGACTTTTGATGTGGCCTATGGTGGAAATTATTACGCCATTGTTGACCCTCAAAAGAATTTTTCTGGTTTGCAAGATTTCACTGCGGGACAAATTATTCTGTTTTCGCAGGTAGTGCGCAAGGCCATCAACGAGAAATATCCCGATATGTTCATCCATCCAGAAAATCCGACCATTCGCGATGTGAGCCATATGATGTGGACGGGGGAACCATTGGATGCAACATCATCAGGTAGAAATGCAGTTTTTTATGGCGACAAGGCCATAGACCGCTCCCCTTGCGGCACGGGAACTTCGGCTCGAATGGCCCAGTTGTACAGTAAAGGCAAATTAAAAGTGGGAGAGTCATACATTCATGAAAGTTTTATCGGCAGCAAATTTGTGGGTAAGGTCGAGGGCGAAACCAACTTAGGAGATACATTGGCCATTGTACCCAGCATTCAAGGGTGGGCGCAAGTAACAGGATACAATAATATCATTATAGATGATGATGATCCATATGCCCACGGATTTCAAGTACTTTAATTGAAAAAAAGAAAGTGCGGGATGATGTGGTCAAATGAGAAATTAAAAATACATGAAACCAACTAAATTAATCATAGGCACTATTTTGAGTTGCTTTTCATTTTGTTTATCCTTTGTACATGCCCAAGAGGGTAACCAGATATTGGATGGCATTGGCGAAACAGGAATGATTTCCCGCTACATTTTGGATAGGGATGCTAAGGATTGGTCACGGAATACGTTGCATGCCAGAATTTATGGCTCCAACATAAAATTTGATAAAAGTGAGCCTTTTGAAAAGGTACTTACCTTATCTGCAGAGAACCAAAACTATGTTGCCATTCCAGGGGAAGCAGTTGAGGGAGAAGAATCTTTGAGTATTTCAGCTTGGGTCAATTTGAAATCAACCGAAAAGAATCAAGTGCTTTTTGATTTTGGAAAAGATGGCAGAAACCATTTTTATGTAGAGGCATCAGGGCAATTTCATTTGATAAAAGATGGAAATGAAATCTACAAAACTTCTAATTCAAATAAGTCAATTCCAAAAGATGAATGGGCACATCTAGCCCTAGTTTTTGATGCGCCATCAAAGTCAATATTTGCCTATCTCAATGGAAAACAAATCGAGAAAATTGAACAAGTTGAGGTAGAACTTGACGATTTGTTTACCCATGAGAACAAATTATATGTGGGGCGGTCAATTCCTACTAGTGATTCTTATTTGAATGCAAGCATTCATGATTTCAGATTGTATAGAATCCCTTTAAGCGAATCCCAAATTGAAGTGATTCGTGACAATGCTTTGAAAGGGAATACTTCGGTTACGAAACGAGAAAAACCAAGGGACGACTTACCACAATTTGATCCAAACAAGCCTCAATTGTACAATCAATATTTGGTTGGGGTATCCGATGTTGCCGTGGAAACTACGGTAGGTGTCTTGCCAAGATTGCCAAGATATGTGCTAGGTGATTACAAAAATGGAATTGATGGTCCAAAAGTTAGAGTGCAATGGCCAGCACCAACCAATAACGACAATGTTGCACAAGTAGGGACATATGAGGTCATTGGAAAAGTATCGGGAACCGATTTTAAACCTAAGGCAAAGGTTGTGGTAAAAGGTGCTCAGGCATCTGTAACACCCAGCCGCACTTTAGAAGTTTTTCCATTGAGTCAAGTGTTCTTAAATATGGACGCCCATGGATATCAAACCAAATTCATAGAAAATCGGGATAAGTTCATCAACACCTTGGCGAACACCAATCCAGATTCGTTTTTGTACATGTTCCGTAATGCTTTTGGACAGGAACAACCTGAAGGAGCAATTCCATTAGGGGTTTGGGACAGCCAAGAGACCAAATTGAGAGGTCATGCCACAGGACATTACTTGACCGCTTTGGCTCAGGCCTACGCGAGCACAGGATATGATAAAAATCTACAATCCAATTTTCAGCAAAAGATGGATTATATGGTGGAGGTGCTCCATCAACTTTCTAGATTGTCTGGGCGTCCAACTAAAGAGGGAGGTGAATCAATTGCCGACCCCACTGCAGTTCCCCCAGGCCCGGGCAAATCTACTTTCGATTCCGATTTGAGCGAAAATAGCATTCGAACTGATTATTGGAATTGGGGTAAAGGTTTTATCAGTGCTTACCCTCCTGACCAATTTATTATGTTGGAAAATGGAGCTACATATGGCACTCAACCCACTCAAATTTGGGCGCCCTATTATACTTTGCATAAACTATTGGCAGGTCTGATGGATATTTATGAGATCACTGGAAATCAAAAAGCATTGGAAATTGCCGAAGGGATGGGAAATTGGGTTTATGCCCGATTGAGTTTGTTGCCGACGGAAACCCTGATTCAAATGTGGAATACTTATATCGCAGGAGAATTTGGTGGAATGAACGAGGCCATGGCTAGACTGAATCGAATCACTGGCGAACCCAACTTTTTAAAAGTAGCGCAGTTGTTCGATAACATTAAAATGTTTTTTGGCGATGCTGAACATTCCCACGGACTGGCCAGTAATGTGGATACGTTTAGGGGGCTTCATGCCAATCAACATATCCCACAAATATTGGGTTCCCTTGAAATTTATCGCGATTCCAATGCACCTGAATATTACCAGATTGCGGATAATTTTTGGTATAAAGCCCGAAACGATTATATGTATAGCATCGGAGGAGTAGCAGGAGCTCGAAATCCCACCAATGCTGAATGTTTTGTAGCGCAACCTGGAACTTTGTATGAAAATGGTCTATCATCAGGCGGTCAAAATGAAACCTGTGCGACCTATAATATGCTCAAGTTGACCAAAAACCTGTTCCTTTTTGATCAGCGAACCGAGTTTATGGACTATTACGAGCGAGGATTGTACAACCATATTTTAGCTTCGGTAGCAGCCGATAGCCCAGCCAATACCTATCACGTGCCTTTGCGACCTGGTTCCATAAAACGATTTGGAAATGCTGATATGACTGGTTTCACTTGTTGCAATGGAACCGCATTGGAAAGTAGCACCAAGCTTCAGAATTCCATTTATTTTAAAAGTTTGGACAACAATGAGCTTTATGTGAACCTCTTTGTTCCATCAACATTGGAATGGAAAGAAAAAGGAATTATGGTCGATCAAAGAACCGCATTCCCAAAAGAAGACCATACCCAATTAGTGATTAGTGGAAAGGGTAAATTCGATTTGAAAGTTCGTGTTCCTGAATGGGCGACCAAAGGGGTGCTTGTGAAAGTCAATGGAAAAGAGGAGAAAATTGAAACTTCAGCAGGTAGCTATCTTTCCCTGAACCGAAAATGGAAAAATGGAGATGTAGTGGATATCAAAATGCCATTCCAATTTCATTTAGATCCCATCATGGATCAACAAAACATTGCCAGTCTTTTTTATGGGCCTATCTTGTTGGTGGCCCAAGAAACAGAAGCAAGAACGGATTGGCGTAAAATTTCATTGGATGCAAATGATTTAGGGAAAACCATTCAAGGAGACCCATCAACATATGAATTTACCATTGATGGCATCACATTCAAACCATTTTATGAAACTTATGGGAGGCATTCCGTGTATTTGGATGTGAGCCTTATATCACAATAACCATCAAACCAAACCAACCGCTACCTTTAGGTAGTTCAGATAAACCAAAAATTATGAAACACACAGGTCTTAAAAAAATCGGATTTCTATTTACGGTCCTATTCGGGATAATGTCATCGGCGCAAAACAGCGAAATGGCCGATATGGTCACCGAATTCGAAGCTGATAATTGGGCGTTGCGACGCACTTATATTGTTGATGAATCCGAAGAATATTACCAACGTTACACCAAACACTATTCTGATTGGAATGACAAATTGGATAAGGTGGATTTCAATGCCATGTCCCAGCAAGGAAAGGTCGATTATGTGCTGTTGAAGAATTTGGTAAACAAGCGAGCGTATCTTTTGGGATTGGATTACGATGAATTTAAAGAGGTGGATAAAGTTGGTGATTTCGGGAAAGACATCTTTAGGTTCATGCAAGAAAGACGCAGAGGAAAAAGACCTGATGCGAAGCTTTTATCACAGCAATTTCAAGATGCTTCGGATAAAATTGATGCCGAAATCGAAGCTTGGAAAGCCAAACCATTTAAAGATTGGCAAACTGCAGATAAGGCATCCGATGTGATTTCTTCGTTCCAAAAGGGATTGAAAGAATCCTATGAATTTTATTACGGATACGATCCTGAGTTTACGTGGTGGGTAGAAAAACCGTATGAAAAGCTCAACGAAAAGTTGACCGCCTACGCTGAATTTTTAAAAGAGAATTATTCTGAGGGAAGTGTGAAAGATGATGGAAGTGGTATTATCGGAAAGCCTATCGGTGAAGCCGCACTAAAAGAAAGTTTGGCCTTGGAATTTATTCCGTACACTCCAGCACAATTGATCAAAACCGCAGAAGAGCAATTTGCTTGGTGCAAGAGTGAAATGATAAAAGCTTCCCGAGAATTGGGATATGGTGACGATTGGAAAAAAGCTTTGGAACACGTAAAAAATACCTACGTTCCTGCTGGTGATCAACCCCAAGCCATTTTTGATTTGTACCAGCACTCCGTTGATTTTATCGAAGAAAGGGATTTAATCACATTGCCCGAATTGGCCAAAGAAACTTGGGGCATGAAAATGATGAGTGCAGAACGCCAGAAGGTAAGTCCGTTCTTTTTGGGTGGGCCAGATATCATTATTTCCTATCCGACTTTGGAAATGAATCACAACGACAAGTTAATGAGTATGCGCGGGAACAATCCTAATTTCTCGTTCCCAACCGTGCAGCACGAGTTATTGCCTGGTCACAACCTGCAACATTTTATGACCAGCAGACATAAAAGCTACAGAAGACCTTTTTACAATCCATTTTGGACAGAGGGTTGGTCGCTGTATTGGGAAATCATCTTGTGGAACAAAGAATTCCCTCAAACACCTGAGCAAAAGTTGGGGATGTTGTTCTGGAGAATCCACCGTTGTGCCCGTATCATTTTCTCCCTAAAATTCCATTTGGGTGAAATGACCCCTCAAGAATGTATCGACCTATTGGTGGATGAGGTAGGTCACGAATATGCTAACGCAGAGGCTGAGGTACGTCGTTCGTTCACCACCAGCTACCCTCCCTTGTACCAATTGGCCTATATGATGGGTGGATTGCAATTTTATGCACTTCGCAAGGAAATGTTGGACAAAGGGTGGACCGAAAAGGAATTCCATGATCGAGTTATGGTTGAGGGCAGAATGCCTGTAGAGATTTTGCGTAGTTTGTTGCAAGAACTTCCCCTGAACAAGAACTACAAAACCCAATGGAAGTTCGCCACGGATTTTAAATAGTCCAATTCATTATAAATATAAAACCAAACTAGCAGAATAATGAAGCATGTGAAGTATTGGATGGTCGCGGTAGTTTGTTTTTTGGCTACGCCAACCCTAAAAGCACAACAAACCTATTGGAGTAGGGTAGAGCAAAGGGAATCGACCTTGGGTGTGGCTGATGTGTATCTGAAATTCAATACACCAGATTTTCAACTAAAGTTGGTCAAAGCTTCACAAACGGTTGCCGCACTTAGACCCAATAACGAACCTTATTTTGATTTTACCCCTGGAGAACGATTGGAAATTAGGGATAAGGATAGTCTTTATCATTTGGGGGATATCAACCTTAGAATTAAAGATGCAAATGGAGTTTGGAAAAATTATTCCACTGCCACTTCACGAGCCAAGGTTCAAGCTTTGGAAACGAGCGGGAATGTATTGGCTGCAGCTGATTTAGCGAACACCTTGCCCAGTGATACTCCAGTTTCAGTAAAGCGCTTTTACGAATTGGACAACAATCAATTGGTGATGCGCTTCGAAATTACCAATAAACAAGATGTTCCAGTTGAAATTGGTGCTTTGGGGGTTCCCATGATTTTTAACAATATTCTCGAGGGTAAATCTTTGGTGGAAACTCATGCCCAGAACGTGTTCTTTGATCCCTATATTGGAATGGACGCGGGTTATCTGGAAGTGAAACGATTGAGTGGAAAAGGCCCAGCACTTTTGGTACTTCCAAAAGAAAATATGGCTTTTGAAGCCTACAGACCCTTGTTGGATGACCCAACGCCCAAGAGTATTGTTTTTGAAGGCTTTCATGAATGGATGGTCCACAGCAAGGCATATGCAGAAAATGAATGGAAAGGTGTGGAGCAGTGGAATACCCCTACATCGTTAGTACTTCAACCAGGAGAATCAAAAAACTTCGCTTTAAAATTTGTGCTTTCCGAGGGCATCAAGAATATTCAAGAAACCTTGGTTAAGGAAGAACATCCGCTAGCCGTTGGTGTGCCTGGTTATGTTCTCCCGAAAGATGTGAAGGGTCAATTGTTTATCGATTATGCAAGTGAAATTGCTTCAATAAAAATTGAACCCAAAGGCGCTTTGGAAATCAAAGAAGCGAGAACTACTTCTTCGGGAAAGAAAAAATACTTGGTTCAAGGTGAAAAATGGGGTAGGGCTAAACTTACCATTACCTATGAAAACGGGGTTGAACAAACCATAAACTATAAAGTCATCAAGCCAGAAGCGGAGTTGGTCAAAGATTTTGGTCATTTTTTGACCACGGAACAATGGTTCGATGACCCCAACGACCCTTTTGGTCGAAACCCATCCGCCATTAGCTACGATTATGAGAAAAAAGAAAAAGTAGTGCAAGATGGTCGGGTCTGGATCAGTGGATTGAGTGACGAAGGAGGAGCTGGAAGCTGGTTGGCAGCAGTCATGAAACAATTTGTCCAGCCAGACAAGGAAGAAATCCAAAAAATACAGGGCTTTGTTGGCGAAACACTTTGGGGTGGCATTCAAAACAATGAGGGTCCCGAAAAGTACGGAGTTAAAAAGAGCTTGTTTTACTATGAACCCGACTCTTTGCCCAAAGGTACCTATAGCGATACTATAAATTACAATACTTGGGCGGCATGGGACCATAAACATGCCAATGATTTGGGAAGATCTTATAATTATCCACACGTAGCAGCTGCCTATTGGGTGCTCTATCGTTTGTCTCGCTACCATGAAGGATTGGTAGATAATAGATCTTGGGATTGGTATCTGGAAAATGCCTATCAAACTAGTGTAGCCATGGTGGAGCATGCACCTTATTATGCCCAATTCGGTCAGATGGAAGGTTCTGTGTTCCTTTTTATTTTGGAAGATTTAAAGAATGAGGGGCTAACAGAAATGGCTAATGATTTGGAGGAACAAATGAAGCAAAGAGCCATTCATTGGAGAGCTTTGGACTATCCTTTTGGGAGTGAAATGCCATGGGATTCCACGGGACAGGAAGAAGTGTATATGTGGTCTAGTTATTTTGGCTACGATTATAAGGCCAATGTGACCCTTAGCGCGATTTTAGCCTATATGCCCACCATTTCCCATTGGGCGTACAATGGAAACGCCAGAAGATATTGGGATTTTCTATACGGGGGCAAAGCAGGCAAGACTTCTCGTGTCGAACGTCAAATTCACCATTATGGATCATCATTAAATGCTATTCCTGTGTTGACCCATTACCGCAAAAATCCAGATGACTTGTATTTGTTAAAAGTGGGATACGGAGGACTTTTGGGTGGAATTTCCAATATAACCCAAGATGGTTTCGGTCCTGCTGCATTCCATTCCTATCCCTCTACGCTTAAAATAGATGGAATTTCTGGGGATTATGGTTCTGGGTTTTATGGGTATGCTGTCAATTCCTCTTCCTATTTGGTAAAAGATGAGGATTTGGGTTGGTTGGCCTTTGGAGGGAATTTATCTCAAAGAGGAGATGAGGTAGTAATGGAGATTACGACTGCTACCAAATCCCGAGTTTTTATAGCTCCAAAAAAACTATGGCTTACGCTGGATGCTGGTTCATTCAATAAGGTAATCTATAATGAAAAAACTGGCGAAGTGACCCTCACTTTGGAAAGTAGTACGGAGCACACCCCTTTCGCCTATTTACGTGTACGAGAGGGCGTTGAACTTCCTTTCAAAAAAGTTAGGGGTGCCTACCAAATTAAATTGGGTAATAAAGAAACCGTAATCAAACTATAATTACATCTCATTTCACTACGTCTATTTTATTTAAAGGGAAAACCGTAATTTAAACGCTGAACCTTTAATGAAATTGACTTGCACACTGCTGAACAAAAATTAAAAGAACGCATCAAGGAGCTTACCTGTTTGTATGAGGTGACTTCTTTGATTGTGCATTGCGATTATGATGATGTGGAAACGGCGCTGAAAGGCATTGTGCAATGCCTTGAAATTGCTTGGCAGTTTGATCAGGAAACCTTTGTGAGTCTACAAGTGGGTTCCTACGATATACAAACCGAAGAAAAAGGTAAGGAATACGTTTTTATGGAATCGCCCATTACCATTTTCAATAAAAAGGAAGGCCGAATCAAGGTAGGCTACCCATCGCCAAAGTACAAATTGGAAGATTTTTTGGAGGAGGAACAACAACTGCTCGATAATGTGTGTTTGGAGGTAGGGAATTTGTTAGAGCGAAAGGAAATCAAGGATAACGAGGCCAATATTCGTAGACAGGTAGAACAAACGGATCGTTTGCGGATTTTAGGGGAAATCACTGCTGGAATAGCTCATGAGCTCAATACACCCCTTGCCAATATTTTAGGTTTTACCGAATTGCTGAAAGAACGGGTTGAGGATGATCTTCAGGCTTCAAAGGATTTGGATAAAATTATCACCAATACCATTTTTTCTAGGGAAGTAGTAAAGAAACTCATGTTCTTCGCCTGCGAAATTCCTCAGGAGAAAGAACTATTGGATATTGTTCCTGTGCTTGAAAATGCCATTGCGCTCATGCGCACCACCTTGGCTAAAGAAGATATCACTTGTTCATTTACCACATCTGCGGAAGAAATATTTCTTCGAATTGATAAAGTGCAATTGACCCAAGTGGTCTTCAATTTAGTGGTAAATGCCATTTATTTTTCTCCTCCAAAAAGCACTATTTCAGTGGATGTAAAGGATGAAGAAAGTAAGGTAGTCATCACAATTTCGGATCAGGGCAGTGGGATTTCAGAAGAGCAGGACGAGCATATTTTTGAGCCATTTTTCACTACAAAACCCATTGGTGAGGGGTCAGGTTTGGGGTTAAGTGTGGTGCATGGAATTATTCAGAGTCATCAAGGTAAAATTACCCATAGGTCCAATACACCAACAGGTACTATCTTTACCATGGAATTTCCAAAAAGCACTTAACATTGCTAAAAAAGGAGAACATATTATTGGTCGATGACGACATCCAGATTCTGGAGCTGCTGCAACGGCATTTGGAATCTATGGACTTCCATACGTTTAAGGCTGTTTCAGTTAAAGAAGCATTGTATATCCTAAAGGATACTCCTGTGGATTTGTTGATCACGGATGTGAATATGCCCGAGATCAATGGGATAGAATTGGTAAAATACACGGCAGAACATTTCCCCGATATGCCCAAATTGGTGGTGACAGGTTTTCCCTCAGCAGAAGATGCATTCAGTGTATTCAAGTCTGGAGTCACGGACTATTTAACCAAACCCTTTACCAAAAAGGAACTGGCCGAAGCGGTAAAAAAATCGTTGGTCAGTGTAAAGCCAAAAAAGGAAAAACCCATAGCTCAATCTGCAAATACCTCAAATGGTTATGCCGATATGATTGGGGAGTCAGAAGCTTTTCAAAAGGTCACTGAGATTATTGATCGGGTAAAAGACAATAGGGCGACCATTTTGGTTCGTGGTGAGAGTGGAACAGGAAAAGAACTCGTGGCCCGAGCCATTCATTATTCTGGAAAGTTTGCCCGTAGCCCATTTGTCGCGGTTAACTGCGCAGCTATTCCTGAAAATTTATTGGAAGCCGAACTTTTCGGATATACTAAAGGTGCTTTTACGGGGGCTAATGAAACTAGAAACGGTTTTTTTCAGGCAGCTAATAACGGAACTATTTTTTTGGATGAAATAGGGGATGCGCCATTGCCTGTTCAAACTCGATTGCTGAGGGTTCTGCAAGAAAAGGAAGTGACCAAGATCGGTTCTCAAAAAGCAGAAAAGTTAGAGGTTCGTGTGATTGCTGCCACTAATATTGACTTGGAAGAACTCATTGAAAAAAAGATGTTTCGGGAAGACCTGTATTATCGATTGAGTGTAGTGAGTGTAAAAGTTCCTCCCTTACGAGATAGAAAGGATGACATTCCGTTGTTGGTCAATCGATTTTTATTCAAATATGGTGTGGAATACAAGGACCATATTGTGCAAATAGAACCGCAAGCACTTGAAATCTTGCAACGATATTCATGGCCAGGCAATATTCGGGAATTGGAAAATGTGATTCAGAGAGCGGTTATCATGTGTGACCGAAAAATCACTTTAAAGGAATTGCCTGAAGAACTTAAATATAAAATCGACTTTCCTAAAAAAGGATATCAATCCCTTAAAGATTTTGAAAGGGAGTATATCCAAAAAGTATTGGTTCATACCAAAGGCAACAAAACCAAAGCTGCCGAAATTCTTCAAATAGACCGAAAAACACTTCGCGAAAAATTAAAGTAACCTACTGGGGAAATACATCCCAACTGGGTAAAAACTCCCCGATTCTATTTTTCTATCATCTGATTCAATAATATTTTAAATAGCTGTATTACAAATACATAAGGTTATTTTGACGATTCCATGCCCTTAAATGGCACACCCTTTGCCTTTTACGTATCGAGTTAAAAATATACTTGGTGTCCTAATGAAATATGGAAGTTTAATAGTGGAGAAGAAAGAATATTTGGTGATCAAGCGGATCCTAAACTTTCATAAGCACTACGAAGATGTAGCCCACAAGAATGCATTGGCGCAATTAAGTAATAAAATGGAACAAGCGATAATTGTAGGTGATGATGAAATGCCAAAGGATGTAGTGAGGTTATACTCTGAAGTAAGGGTGTCGACAATTAATGACGCGGTGCAACACTATCAATTGGTGATGCCGATGGAAGAAAACTTAAAAGACGGAAGTCTGTCTGTAGTGAGTACACTGGGAGCTAAACTTATAGGATTGGCTTCAGGTGATGAAATAAAAAATGAAACGAATTCAGATTCCTTTAAAATATTGGAACAAACCGTAAGTTCTGTTTATGAAGACAGATTGGTTGCCCAGGAATACATCTACCAGCTCAATAATCTGTTCCACGATAAAGAAATGCAATTCAGTAATGCAAGCTTACAGCAGAAAAAAGATGTGGTTACGGATAACATCAACCAAATTTTCAATGATTTTGCTGATACTGAACTTACTGCAAAGGAGCTGGTTTATTTTACAGAGCTACGAAATAACTTTGATCAATTACAACAATTGGAAAGTCAAATGGCGGATGAATCTGGTTTTATATCGCAACGGAACAAGGTTTTGGAGGCAATCAACTCCAACTTGGATGAACTTGCCGAGGTTCAATTGACCGAAGCTCAACAATTGACCCATAGAAGTCAGAAATCCCTTAAGGTGAGCAAGCTGCTCTCCAGCCTTGAAATTGGTTTTTTAACCGTTATTGGCATCTTATTTTTATTCATCGTTTTTTATCCCAACAAAAGGCCAAATTGGTACTGAGACTTGAACAATGTTCCATTAATCATTACTACAAACAAAAAAAGCTCCGAGAAATCGGAGCTTTTTGCGGTCTGGACGGGACTCGAACTTTTTGACAAAATAGCCCATTTTTCAGGGCTTCCTGGAGGGTCATTATTGAGAGGCACCGAATTGCTCACCTTTTAACAAATTTTAACCTTTCTAACATAAAAAATGATGGATTTTGCTCTGAAATAGGGTTTTGGTTTCAATATGGATTGAATTATCTGTTTTGTATTGTATATATGTACATATGAAATCTTTTTTTGGAACTAATTTTTTTGATTCTTTTTAAGCCATTAAAGTGCCCTTTTAATTTTTACAATTCCTCTAAATATTTTGTATATCAGGTATTCCCAAATTTGATTTTCTCTATTAAATCATTGAAATATTCAGGGCTCCAAATACTTAAAACATCATCATTTTTAATAAACCTTACAACATCTTCTTTGATACTTTTAAATGAAACGGATTCGATTTTTTTATGGAGCAATTCCATGACATCTTCAGGTGAAATGCTGTCTTCTTTCCAGTCACCCGTATCTTTGGCCCTTGCCAAAAAGTGATTTGTGTCCAATTCAATACCCTTTTTAATGTACCATTCCAGATCATACCAGTCCCTTCCCTTTACCCTATCTTTCCACTTTCTGAAAAGTAGGGCGTGGACTTTTCCTGCAAATAGGCTTGGTGGGGTAAAACATTTCACATAAAAGGAAAATGGACGAAGTAGCAGTTTTTCTTCGGTGTTGAAATTTAGAGGGGGCATTCGGTCCACTTCTATTTTAATTTTCAGGGTCTTGTTTGAACGGACCCCGGTTTCTTTGATGATGTCCTCCAATACAATTTCTTGCCATATGGTTTCAGCTTTCAGGAAAGCGGAGTCGATCGAGGACTTTTCAGCTTTTTGTTTTTCCTTTATGCTGACATTGAGCCCCAATGATTTGAATTCATCCACAATGGCTTTGAAATAGGGCTCAATGGAAAAATTGGGGTCAGGTTGTAGTAGGGAGAAATCCAAATCCTCTGAAAATCGATCAAGGCCATAAAAGATGCGCAGTGCGGTACCCCCATAAAAAGCAGCCTTCTCGTAAAAATCGGTTCTTGAAAGACCTGCGAGGGTAATTTCCTGCATGATTTCACGCAATGCGGACAGTATCTCTTCTTCATTTTTTGGGTCATATTCAGCAATCCATTCTTTGATCATAATGCAATTAGGGTTTGGATGAGGATTTTTAAACTATTTTTTTTTGGTGCATTTTCTATCCAAGTTTCCATGGTCTTTGTATCCAATGTACGCAGTACTTCGATGTCCATTCGGAAATCTTCCAATAACAATGCCCTGGTTTGACCGATACTTCTAAGATTGATACCTGCTGTCAGGGCAATTTTGTCGCATATGGCTTTCTCGGGAGAAGCAATGATGATTGTTTGTTTACTGGAGTATGCCACATTTTTTAGGCCATATGAATAATAAGGAGTTTTTAAGTGCCGGTAACTGAACCGCCCAACAGGGGTTTTATAGGTTTTGGAAGTTTTTAGGGTCACGGAACTTATTTCATAGGAGCGCTCCGGAATCATGTTCCAATAGGACAGAGCGGATTCCAGTGATACATAACTTGGCCCCCTGAGATGATTGGCGATCAAGAAAGGCTCGGGGGACGGCAGGTCTATTTTTGGGCCTATGACATAAAGGCCTCTCCGAATGGAGATAAGCTCCTGGTTTTTGATCAATTCACTGATTTTATCGTTCGGACTTTGGTACTCATGTAGTAGTGCCAGAATCAGGTGCCTTGATATTGGGCCTTCGGCATATTCCTTTACTAATGCTCTAAAATCCATATTGATATATTTTCACACGATAATCGGATTATTTCCGATTAAAGTATTTAAATGTAACAATTTAATGCGAAAAAACAAGCATATAATCGGATAATATCCGATTATATGCTTAAATTATTACAATGGCTTAAAGCGAAGTCCTTGGTTTTGATATTTCCTCTTTCGTGCGAAACATAAGGGATTCACAAAAAGCAATTCTATACTTTTTTGAGAATTGTATAACCTTTCCGTACAAGGAGCCGATTTGTGGTAGTGTTGAAGAAGAAAAATATTTCGTTAAAAACAATACGGAACTATTCAATTTAATTGTTGTTAATAAGGTCTCAATT
Organism: Flagellimonas zhangzhouensis; assembly: GCF_900102925.1. GTDB lineage: Bacteria > Bacteroidota > Bacteroidia > Flavobacteriales > Flavobacteriaceae > Flagellimonas > Flagellimonas zhangzhouensis. The sequence continues at coordinate 1,060,020 of NZ_FNKI01000001.1, forward strand.
TTTAAAGTCAATCACCTAGACAAAGTAAAATTATGATCCAGAAATATGAATTTACCTCTAAAATACATTTAAAGGTTCCAGGAAATAATGCCTAAAACATAAAACCGAAGCTATTTATTCAAAACGCCAATCTTTTGTGTCATTTGCTATTCATTGAAAATGAAAAAGGCGCAATAACCAAATGCCGTGTTGTGGTGTTACTTCTCTACAGATAAGGCAAACCGCATATACCGCATTTGCAGGGAAACTGCATAAAGCACTGGGTATGGATATATCCGTGAACGGCCTTATACTGAAATCAAAGTGGCTTTTTTAGCTTCGCCACCATAAATGACTCCATCGCAAGTTCATCCAAAGGTTTTTCAATGAACGAATCAACATTTGGCAAACCATTGGCCCTTTCCCTATCCCCAGGGTTTATGGAAGACGTCAAAACATGAATCTCCACGTTTGTTTCAACCGTTAGGGAGTCCACTGCTTCAATAAACTCCCAGCCGTTCATCACGGGCATATTGATGTCCAAAAAAACGATATAGTGTTTGTCTGGATTGTTCTTGATATATTTAAGGCCTTCCAAACCGTTATAGAATATGGAAATGGGAATGCCCTTTATTTTCTGTTCGATCAAATTTTGATTTAAAAAATTGGTGATGGCATCGTCATCGATCAATAATATTTCTTTGGCCATTTTGAAATTTTTTATTGGTTATCTCTATTACTTTATGTAGTTCACGGTCAATTTCATCAATGGAGGTTGAAATGATATCCAACAGGTCCTTTGTTGAGAAAACTTCTTCTCCATAGCTTCTATGGTGGATCAGAAGTGACATAATCCTGGTCAGGGGCGAACGGATGGCATGCGACTGCAGCCAGGCAATTTCCGTAAGCATTTTGTTTTGGCCCTTAATTTTTTCCATTTGTTCCCTTGCCTCTGTTACATCCATTGCTGAACCAATGGTTTTAATAGGGTTGTTGCGGCCATCCCTCTGGACATAAAAGCTATCTAGTACATATCCCATGGAGCCGTTTTCGGATATGGTCCGATACTCGATGGCCCAATCCTTCTTTTCAGACTCGTACAAATGGTTTTCAAGGGTATTCCAGACATGTTCCCTGTCTTTTGGATGGATTCTTTTGAACCAATCATTTTCAATTTCAAAGGGCTGTTTGGTTATTCGTTCCTCCACTCGGTCCAAAACTTGGCAATATAATAAGGTTTTGGATCGATGGTCAAGTTCCCAAATGACCTGCTTACTGGCCGACATGGCCAAAAGGAACCGTTCCCTACTTATCCTTAATTGCAACTCATACTCCTTCTCTTGGGTAATATCCCGGACCGTTCCTTCAAAATGCATTGGTTCCCCTGAGGATTCATCGACGACCATTTGGAATTCTTGGTGCACCCATTTAACCGCCCCGTCCCCGGTGATGATCCTATGTTCAAATTTCGTAATGACCCCTGGTTCCAAATGGATGTTGGGACTTTCCTCGATAAGGTATCGGTCTTCTGGATGGAAGGCTTTGGTGACATTTTCCATGGTCGGATGGAAATTTTCAGGGGTATATCCAAAAATCCCATAGGTTTCCGGGCTCCACTCACTAAGGTCCGAATCGAAATTTCTATACCAATATCCAATTTTAGCTATCCGATGTGCCCGGTTGAGTCTGGTGTTTGACATCCTTAAAGAATGCTCAAGTTCCTTTTGGTCAGTGATATCCTTGGCGACCGCCAATACAAGTTCATGGTCCATATTGGCAGTACTTGACCATATGAACCATTTTTCCGTATTGCTTATGGTCAACATACGCATTTCAATACCATCAGTTCTTCCCGAACCACGTCGATTGGGCAACACTTGGTCCAATTTTTCCTGATCGGATGCATGTATAAAGGCTTCAAATGCCATTCCCACAATTTGTGTTCGATTTTTGCCTATTGCTTTAGAGAAGGCTTTATTGGCCTGTTTTATTCTCCCATCAAAACCAATGATGCAAAAGGGATCCGGTGAGAGCTCAAAAAACTCCAAATATTCCGCTTGGACCATTTTTTGTTTGATGGGTCCCCCTATCTGATGGCCAATTCCCTCAACAAGATATAAGATATCATTCAAGTCCTCTTTTGGTTGCTTTGCAAATAAAAGGAGACATCCAATGGATTCCTGGCCCGAAAGTATGGGTAGGCCAATGCAGGTTCTGATCCCAACCTTTTTGGCGAAATTTGATCGAACAAATTCAGGGTTCTTGTCAAAGTCATCCCAAATCATCAATGCATTCGCTTGTTCGATTTTGCCTTGTATTCCCTTCTCCATTGAAAAATAATCCACAGGCATGGGTTGCTTCAAAAAAAGTTCGCCACTCTTCCCACCGCTGGCTTGGCCTAACAGGTTAAATTTGGCCCCGTCCCTTGATTTTAACCACACCTCAGCAGCTTGTATTTCGCACACTTCGACCAATTTTTCCATGATGGTATCAAGGCCGTCCCGAAGGCTTCCCTTTTTTCCAAAAGCTTTAACGAGGTCCAGCCAAAGCTCTTTTTTCAATTTGGACCTCATCCTTTCGGTAATATCTCTGGAATTCATGACAATCCCCTGAATGTGGGGCGTGGCCAAATGGTTGCTCCAAATGGATTCAATCCACTTCCAGGTTCCATTGGAATGTTTGAATCGGAATGGTTCGATCTCAACATGTTCGACCTCTTGTACCATTTCGAGGGCCTTCCTTAACCGTGGTATATCGTCTTTGGACAATTGATCAAAAAAACAAGTCTCCATCAAATCATGGGTTGAGTACCCCAATTGGTTGTCAAAGGATGGGGAAGCATAAAGGTAGATTCCGTCCGTATCCACGATAGAGATCAGATCGGTCCCGTTCAGCACCAAATTTTTGAACCTGCTTTCGCTGTTCTTTACTTGGTCCAAGACATCCGATTGATTGATCAAATGGGATAGATTGGTGGTTAGGGTGTTCAACAATTGCACTTCTTCTTTCGTCCATTTCCTTTCTGTCTCATGGTCCTCCAAGCCGATAAAACCCCTGAATGTGCCAGATGAAAAAACTGGAAGAGCCAATAATGACTTTAGGCATTCTGTCTCCAAAGTTTCCGCAAGATTAGGTTCCGAGACCTTCGATCGGTTCATCGAAAAGACCCTTCCCTTCCTCAAACGCCCAATTAGGTGCTGTAGAAGCGGAAAGGGCAAGGCAGGGTATCCATCGAGATCGGATTTAGGATCTCGGTCGGTCTTAATTTTCATTAACGTGATCCTATCAAGTTTCGAATCGCTCTGAAAGAAATAGACCCGATGGATTTTCAAGGTCTCCAATAGTAACGTAAAACAAACATCCAATGCTTTCAACCAATCCGGATTTCGAATCAAATTGTTGTTCATATCCGAAATGGCCTGGAAAAGTCGGTTTTGGGAAAGTAACCTTTTTTCGTACTCCACGGAATCGGAAATATCCATGGCTATGACAAGTTCAGCAGGTCTACCTTTGTATTGGATGAGGTTGCTCTTCAGAAATACGGGGAAGACCGTACCGTCCTTTTTCTTATGGCGAAAAAAGCCCTCTTTGTAGGTGTCCTTTCTCTTTTTGGTGTTCTCGATGGCCATTTCCAATTTGGCGATATCCTTTTTAGGTCTTATCGCCTTAAGGGTCATACGAAGGAAACGGCCTTTGGTAAAGCCATACTGTTGCAGGGCCGCATTGTTAACCTTTAGAAAACGAAGTGTCTCTAAATCGTAAATCCACATGGGATGTGGACAAAAATCAAAAATATGGTCTTCCGATAAACTGGAAGCATCTAGGATGGGGGACATTCCTTTGAGGTTGGTTTAAAAAGTTTGGGATAACTGAAACGGTTGGATAACCAAACGTCACTGGTAAAGAATTAAGTTCTGAAGCATGTTGCCTATGTGGATATGGTTGGTTTACTAAATTGAAATTCCAAGACCCAAGGAATTTTATCTGTAACGGATTTTAATCAAAAATATTTTAATATTATAAATTAAGTGAAATAAAATCAAATGAATCGTAATCATGCATCTCTTTGTTTGTTCCCCGAAAAAAGTCGTAGTTGATCTTCACCACCTCTATTTTCCGGCCCGAGGGTTGGGATATGATGAAGCTGAGATTGTGGGGAATTCTGCATCCCGTTCTTCTTTCCGGTCTTCCTTCTTTTTTTGTTCCGGTATATGTTGAGCCCCGTCAAGAACAACAGCAAAGGGACCAGACCGGAGACGAAGACCAATATCCTGCCGATGGTACCGGCCATTTCACCGATATGGATAGGGTAGAACTGCGTTGCCATTCGGTTGCTGTTGGGGTCCGTCCTAAAATCACTCACCACCGTAACATGACCATTGGCATCGAGTTCCACTTCTTTGGTCCTTCGAAGCCCTGAGGTTATAAACCGTTCCTTGATATATCGAAGCCTATAATGGTCCGTTCCATTCTTGGGAAAGTGGATGGCCCGTAAGGCGTAGGATTCATTTGTTTTTGACAGATAATCCAGCAATCGTGGAGAATCCCCATGTGCCCATGGTCGTGGAGCCTCTAGGCCCGTGCTGTCGCGTTTCCCATCAAAAAGGCCGAGGGCCGATTTGTAGTAGGAGTTATAGGTAAAGTAGGAACCACTGAGGGCCATGATGAGCAAGGGCACCATAAAATAGGCCCCAAAGGTCTTGTGCAGATCGAAATTGATTTTCTTTCTTTTTCCCTTCCATTGAATGGTAAAGCCCTCTTTCAAGTTGTTGCGATAGGATGTTGCCCAGATATAGAAACCAGAGGTCAACAGGAACAAAAAGAAAATGATGGCACTGGTCCCCACAATGTATTTGCCAAACGTTGGAATGCCCAAGGTCCGGTGAAGGACCAACAGGTTTTCAAAAAAGCGAATGGAAGCTGATTTTTTGCCGAGATAGGCATGGGTCTCGGGGTGGTAATAACTGGTCTTTCCATTATTGAACGTAATGGAGATCGTCTGTTGTTCCCGATAGGGGAGGAACATACTGTTGATGCTGTCCCCATGAATGGCAACCAAACTTGCCGTGGTTTCCATGATGGTCCTATCGTCCAGATTCCCAAAGTCCTCCACCTGGAGCAGGTCGGGATTGAGAAATGCGGAAAGTTCAGGTTGCCAGACATAGAGGGAACCTGTGAGACCGGAAAATGAGGCGATAAGCCCACAGGTGAGGCCCAACCAAAGGTGTATTTTCCGAATCGTTCTATTCATAGTGGTCAGAAGGGTACCTGATGTTGTTATAAAACGGTGCCAATGGGAACATCGACACCGCTTTCTTATGGATTAGAAACTGTACAAAAGGCTCAATTTCGTATTGATGCCTTCCCCGGCTCCGGTAAAGGTGCGCAAGGGTGCTGCCCATTGCGACCTTGCGGGCAGGTAATATTCGTTCAACAGGTTATTGATGGCCAAGGAGACGGATATATTGGACTGCAATCGATAGGTCGCGGACCAATTGAGCAAGGTATATCCTTCCACTGGAAATTGGGTGTGCCTAAAGGTGTAATTGTCGTTGGCATCCAGATAGGGGTCAAACCTGTCCCTGTCCCCCAAATGGGTCATTCGTAGGGAGGTGCCCAATTTGTCCGTTGGTGCCCAATTGACATAGGCCGTCCACTTTGGGGCGGCAATGACATCACCTCCCAAGTAGACCAGATTGTTTTCATTGCCCCCATTATGGGTCACTCCTTCCACATAGGTGTATGAGGTGCCCAGTTGCCATTTGTTGTCCGGGGAAAAATAATCCAGGGCAACCTCCCCTCCATAGATATCCTGGGGTTGTTTTGAAGGAACAAACGAATTGATGTTCTCATCGAATACAACGCCAGTGCCCAAATTCGAGGTGCTGTAGTATCCCACAGCTTCAAATTTGATGTTATGGAACTTGGACAGGAAGCCGAACTCATAATTTTTGGTCACTGCCGGTTCCAATTGGATCTCATTGATGTTGTCTGCTGTTGCGGACCGGAGTACCGAACCCAGATCGGCAATGGAGAATCCTTGGGAATAGCTCACATAGGGAATGAACTCTTGGTGTTTGATATAACGGAGACCGACATTGAAGGCCAGATTGTCAAAACCTATCTTACCACCTTCGACGGCCACTGATGGGTTGAAGTTGTCATCCCCAAGAGGGGAATAGGGAAGCGTATTGTAGTCCTCAATGTCCAAGTTCATGTCATCAAAACGAAGACCGGCCTTCACTACCCAGGTCCCATTGAACTTGGCAGTGGACTGAAGGTAAGGGGCCCAACTGAACATTTTAATGTTCGGCACCCATAACCTGCCATCCAAAAGGCCTTGATTGGTCTTGTCGCGGAGCAGGTCCACACCATAGGTCAGGGAGATGTCCGTTGCAGTATTGATGGGAAAGGTCGTATTGAAATTGGGCCTCAGTCCATATTTTTCGGCATTGATGACGGATTGGCCACCATTTTCAAATTTATCGGAATAAAAGAAGATGTTTTCCGTGTTTTGGTAATATAAGTCCGCCGTAAAATCCGTGGTACCCGAGAAAATTTGGGTCAGGTTATATTTTAGCTGCCCGTTCACAAGTGTCGATCCCGTGGGCTCCTGTCCCTCTACAGAACCCTCGACCCCGTACCCGGCCGTGAGGATATAGTCCCCTTCCTCGTTAAAGACCTCGAACTCTGCCGGAACAGGTATGAATGGGGTGTCCTGGGCCGATTTGTATAGGTTACCTCCCAAAGTGATATTTTGGTTATCGGAAATCCGGTATTCCAACTTGGCCAGGGCACTGTAGATCTTCGTGTTGTCCAGACCATAAGTGGGCAAGATCACAGTCCCGTCGGCATCATATTTGTTTCCGGTCTTTTCATAGCTCCCGCTGATATAGTACTTAAATCTGTCCAAATTGCCCTTGAGGGACTGGTATAGCCCAAAACCAAGGGCGTCATCTGTGGCCGCCAGGTTGGAAGTACCCCAAACATTTGTGGTGCCCTCTATTTTTTCGGCAACGTTCGGCTTTTTGGTGATATAGTTGATAAAACCCCCATTGCCCCCATTTCCAAAAATGGAGGTGGCCCCTTTGATGACCTCGACCCGGCTGATATCATTGGGACTTATTGATTTTATGCCCAACTGTCCATTCCGAAGTGGGGTGGACTGGGGAATCCCGTCGACCATAACCAATAGCGAACGTCCTCGCAAAGTCTGTCCCCAATTGGAAAAGGTTCCGGTGGACACCGCAAGACCGGGTACCGTAAACTCCAATATTTCACTGATGTTCGAGGTGGAGTTTGAGAATTCCTGTAGTTTGACCTCGCCCACCACGGTCACGGAGGCCGGGATTTCTGAAAGGTATTCCGAGTTTCTGCTGGCCGATATGACGACCTCGTCCAGACTGTTCAAGTCTTCGGTCAATACCGCCGTGAACGGGATGGTGCCATCATGCGAAAATGTTATTTGCTCCACACGTGTCCGATAGCCCAACATCCTGAAAGTCACTTCCCAGGTACCCTCTTTAATGGAAGTGAGTTCAAAGTTGCCATCATAATCTGTCGTGGTTCCAATTTGTAAAGCTGGGATGTAGACTGTGGCCCCCATAAGGGGCTGGTTTTGTTCATCGGTCACTTTTCCGTTGAGATTCGACTGGGAAAATGCGCTAAAGGTGAATAGTAGAGCCGTAGCAAGCGTAATGAGTTTCATTAATTTGGATTTATTTAAAATAAGGAATCAAAAATAAGGTATAATACGATAAACACAAATCTTATTTGGATTTAATACAAATAAAAATCAAGAAATGGTTTGCGAGGTAAACTGGTTGATCAGAAATTAGAAATTCCATAAGATTTGAATTTTCTGATTCGTCATTTATTTGAACTTTGGTAATGCTCTCAGTTATCAATAGTTGTGCGCGTTGGCAAGAAACTATATAAGTACACACGAAACTGAGAATCCGCCAATATTTGGAGAGGTAGCCCTAAAATAAGCACCTAATTATAGCCTATATTGAACGGGTTATTCGTCAAACAATCCCGATTTTGCCAGCTGTCGGGCTATTTGATGCAAGTTATTGAGTAAAATTCGGCCTTCACCGTCAAAACCACGGGTACCGAAATACGCGATGACCAAATCACGGCTAGGTGAAATGTACAGTCCCTGTCCGCCACCTCCCTCTTTGAAAAAATCGCCATCGTTCATCACTACATCCCATTGATAAGTGGAATGCCTTGGAGGCTCACCGTCCACTAAATGTTCAGCTGTAATTGGATCATCGTAAATGAACAAATCAATTGGGCCCGAATTTTTAATGATTTCAGGTCGGCCGCCTTGTTGTATTTTATTGATGTAAGCTACTGGTATAAAATCATAGGGGGAGATTCTACCCGATGGAGTGAACAACAGTCCAAAACGGGCATGATCTCTCAAGGTAGCACTGAGTCCTCCCATATACATCCTATCGTTCGAATTCGGTAAAAACATCAGTGCATCCGATTCCGCACCCATTCTTTGCCAGATTCTTTCTTCAATGAGTTCAACGGCAGTCCTATTTGTAATCCGCTCAATGATCCACCCCAGAACTTCGGTGTTGAGGGAGAAGTATTCATAAATCCGTCCGGAAGGTCCTGTCTTTTTCATCGGAGCAAGTTGACCTGATGGTCCTCCTTTGGATTTATCATTACCGATCCAGCCATTCTCGTTAAAGAATAGTTGTGCAAAATGATTGTCATCGATTCCCATTCCGGAGCTCATGTCCAATACATCAATAATGGGAACCGCACCCCAGTCTGTTCCTTTCAGTTCTGTTAAATAGGTCGATATCGGTTGGTGAACATCTATTTTACCCTCCTGTTCCAACAAGGCAATAATAGTAGAAACATAGGGTTTGGTCACTGAAAAACTATGATGCTTATAGTACTCTTTCATGTGGGGATATTCCTCGAACACGATTTTGCCTTTATGCACAATGATCATGCCATCTACTAAGGGGCTCTTTATATATTCTTCCAAGGGTATCTCCCCTTCCCAAGTTTTAGTGACGAATTTCCTCACATCCTCCCTAAAATGATAATCCAGTTGTCGTATATCACCCGATCGGCTAAGGACTTGGTGTGGCCAAAATTCGGACATGTGAGAATTGATGTACCGCGTGAAATCACCTCCTTTATTCGATTGTTGATGAATGTCAAAATCGGCATGGATGGCTTGTATCTCTTCCAAAGTGTAGCCCTTAAATTCTTGGGAACAAATTAAATGAGGCAAAAGAATTGTAAAAAGGATCAATAGTCTTGATTTCATTTGGCGTTTTTAAATTGACCACAACTTGTTTATATCAATGTAAAATATCGATATATCCAAAATAGATGGATATTGAAGTATTTGATTATCGTTTATTCTAACTTTGACCTCAATTGTGATGATGCCTTTCTTTGTGTTGTCTCAATAAGTCTTTCCCATAATCATTGCCGTTTGGGGTTCTTACCACCGTATGGATGTGGTTTCTTGATGGCTTCCCATCATCGGCATTGGGTACGCCAACGACTCTTTGATGATCAAATTCGATAAGTACAACTGGACTATGGATTCGATAGTAAAAAACGGCATTCTCGGAAGTGTCTCCGACCCAAGAAAACCATGTATCATCAATATTTTCCATCACTTCCCTCATTTTTACCTTATCATGCCCCTCTCTAATATTGCTGATGTACAAATAAATTAAGTCCAAAAGTTTTTGCCTTTGTTCATCTGAAAACTTTGAGACTGGAATACCTTCATAATTAAGGGTTAAATTATCTTTATTGGCCTCAGCCAAATTGTTGTTGCCAGTTTTGAACCTTGTAATAGTGGCTTCTTTCTGGTTTACGGGCCCTAAGGACTGCATCAGTGCCAATCCCATATTCTGTTCATCCTGAAAAATGGTATTTCCTTTGTACTTACCTGAAGTGGTAATTATTGGTTCACCGCCCATAAATACAGGTGACATTACCACTTGGTCTCGCAATATAAAGTAGTTGATGACCAGATGGTGTCCATCCAATTGCCATCCCCAAGGCTCAGTACTTGAAGGTTTTCCCATTATGGTCAAGAAATATAATTCTTCATCATAATCCAATGATCCATTATTGAGCTCTTTAAGCGTCTGGTCGGTCTTCATGATGTCCTTACTCAGTTGCAGCCCCTTTGCGCTTAACGATTCCTGTATTAAACCAAAGGCCTTTTTTTTCTGATCGTCGGTCAACTCTTTTAGGCTAACGCCCTGTCTGTCATAAATTCCATTATCCACGTTGCACCATTTCCTCCATTCCTCGTCATCAACAGTAAATGTGGTGCGTTCTACTTGTGAAGCGGACAGGTTTCTTAAAAATATCTCAGCGGCTTGTTGAATCGGTAAAGTCGAAACACCAGTTGAACGAATTTGGAATAAATTGTTTGAATCACCCTCCTCTGAAAAGATTCCAATATATGGCTCTTTCAAGGCCTCCGCCTCCATTTTGGCAAAACGTTCTTTCACAGGATTTACTTCCCCAGGATTTTCATTTGTTTTGGCATTTTCGTTTTGACCCTCTTTATGCCTGCAACCAAAGACTGTCCATAGTATGAGCACTATGAGTACGTTTTTCATCTTTTATAGTTTTTTAGCCCTGTGAACTACTTAAATGTATGGAAAAAAAACAACACCTGATATTGCCTAATTGGAATATAACCGATTGTCTTTCATTGGAATCGGTTATTTGAACTTTGATAAATGCAGGAATTTCCTAGTAGTTAAAGATTGTGATTTTGTAATGGTGATGGTTCTCCCATCCCATTACGATTGGGATGATATGATGGAGTCTATAAAGTTTCGTGTTGGCAGGGGCCAAAAATTCACGCGATATTTTAGGGGGGTCCTTCCAATTCAATTCGAAACTTGAATATATTTTTCAATATTGAATGCTTTATTAAAGAAACACACTCCATTTTAAAGCAAGGTTGATATGAACTTCATTAGTTTGGATTTGATTTGTCAAAATTGTTCTTATTCTTAACGGTCCTATCAGTTTCCTTGAATTGTTTCCTTAATGAAGAGGAGCTGATAAATATACTTTCCCATATCCAATGAAGATATATTTCCAAAAGGATGGGAAATGGCTTTTTTATAAATGAATGGCCTTGCTGGCAATTATTTTCTAATCAATATTCCCTAAAGTTAAGCTTGCACTATTTTCTCGGACAAGGGACACATAAAGCCGTTGCTGATGTCACTATTTCCGTTTCCTTGCCACTCCAAAATTTTCCCTTGCGTTTGGCGGTCTGCCACTATTGTTCAATTTAAAACGCAAATCATGGAAAACAAAACGTAGTGCAACTGGGTTTTGGCTTTGGACTGGAGCCAGCGAAAACAACAATTCCAAACTTAAGACCGAAGTCTTTCATAAAGGCCAAATCCGATTTTGTCCTTGACTTTATGGACCTATTGCAAAGTCCCATCATTGTGTATCCATCACAATGGCAGGATGCCGTGCCCAAACACCTTTTAAACAATATCACCATGGCCCGGATGTTGACCCAGATGCGTGGGGAACACATGGCCTCCTTGACCGAGGTTGTAGCCTATATGATGCCCAGGACCTTCGAATCTCCCATGGCCAGTGAATGAGTGAACATCTACACATGGTGTGGGCTCCAGTATGCCACGACCTTTCTCAAAACGGGACAGATTAAGGCCATGGAGGAACTGGCCCCCCAACAACTCTCCGAATATGAGATGGGTCTTTTGAAAAGGTTAAGGGTCTGGATCTATGAGAAACGGCGACAAACTATAAAGGAGAGGATGAAAACTTCAATGCCAAAGTTGAGCGGACCTTCCCCTAACAATCAGGGAGAGCTGTTCCAGAAAGACTAAAAAGAAACCAAGTTCTAGGATCATTGACCCATTACTATCGCAATAGTTGATGTGTTGGCATTTGGCCAATACGGAAGTCGTCCAAACGGATTTTTTGTGCGTCCTTCCTTTGCAAACCCTTCTTGGGGCTTTGCCTGGGAAGGCCGTAAATCCGTCCGTCCGCCCATCAAATTTTAAGGGGTCCTTAATAAAAGAAGCCCTGGTTGTTTTTCGGGGCATCGAAAAACAGGGCAGTGCCCAAGGACTTCCAATCAGGACACCATTGCCTGCAGTCGCTTAACTTCCCGTACGCTCCCTTGCCAATGGGTCGGATGGAATTCCTAAGGCCTTCATAGAACCTGTCAAGGCCAAGACAGGTTTTGTCCATAAATAGGGGTTCCACTTCCTTGAAAATCCCAGGATTTTACTACGTCGCGGAGCCTCCCCATTTCAGTCCAAAAGCCTTGACAGAACCCCCTTCTTTTATTGTGCTACGCACGTAAGAAGCAAACAAACGCCCCCTTAAAATTTGGGAAACAAAGACCAAAAAATAGAGGGGAAAATTTTAACCCTGTTTGCTGATCTATCCATAAAGGAAGACGGCAGGCCTTTAAAACTTTTTATCATGAGTACATTGAGAAACAAAGTGCAACTTATCGGAAACGTGGGACAGGATCCCACCATCACAGACCTTGACAAAGGCAAACGTGTGGCACGCTTCACCATGGCCACCAACGAACATTACAAGAACTCCGAAGGGGAACGGGTGACCAATACCGAATGGCATACCGTCATCGGATGGGGGAAACTGGCCGACATCATCGAAGGCTTCGTGACCAAGGGCAAGGAAGTTGCCATCGAAGGGAAATTGACCTCCCGATCCTATGAGGACAAAGAGGGCAATAAAAAGTATGTGACCGAAGTAGTGGCCAGTGAGATCCTGCTTTTGGGTGGTGGTGATAACAATACCACCGAGTAAAATGAATAAGGGGTGTTCAGACCTTGGGCATCCCTTTCTTTTTCATCCTTAAAACATTTGAAATGGAACACCGTGTCAATGAAATACAGATCAGTTATAGGGAAAAGCTCAGTACCTTGAAATCCCTTTCCGTGACCAATTCAAACGACGTGGCACAATTGCTCTTCAAAAATTGGGACGCTGACACCATTGGATTGAACGAATGCTTCAAGATTCTTTTGCTCAACCAATCCAACAAGGTCAAAGGAATCTATTCATTGTCCATTGGTGGTATCACGGGAACCTTGGTGGACATGCGAATCCTTTTTGCCATTGTTTTAAAAACTTTGTCCGTGGGCATCATATTGACACATAACCATCCATCCGGCCAGTTAAAAGCAAGTGAAGCCGACAAGCAGTTGACCAAAAAGATCCAACAGGCAGCAGTACTTTTTGATGTCAAGGTATTGGACCATATCATCCTGGCACCCGATGGACGATATTACAGTTTTGCCGATCATGGTTTGATGTGAAATATTAAGAATTGGCAACAAAAAACGGATGTCAGATTCGACCAAAAGGACCCAATCATTATGATTGGGTTTTTCTATGTTCAAAGGCATGAATTCCATACCTTTAAAAACAGGTTAAATAATAACCCAATTACGGCAATCCAATTGGTTTGACTTTCCTGGAGCCGTACCATTCGATTTGACTTTTTATTAGAATGCAACTGGTTTTTAAACCATGTTGAGCGATTCGCTTTTGTCCCTGCGGGACGAAAAGGAGGAGCAAGAGGATAGCGGGCAAGCACCGCGCTATTGATTCATTTTCCTTCGGAAAAGCCCTGTTTATAAGGGTTTTTGGAATTTAAAGGAATTTAGGGTCAAATGGTTTTTGATGAAAAAATGGGCTTGGCCCAGTAAAATCAAGGAATTTTTGGAGAAAAAATGGATAAAGGATACGAAAAAGAACGGTTTGCGGCTCTGAAGGTCAAGGTTTCAGTGGCAAGAAAATTTAGGGGTTTTTCCAAACGGCAAGGGAAGTCCCATTCCATGACCTTATTGGCCATGGTGGAGTTTTTTGAACATAATGGAATCTCACCGGACGAAAGGATGCACGAAACCATAGCGAGTTTAAAATATTTGATCAAAAGACGTTTCAATGCGATGGTGGCCATTATGCGAAGTATCGAAAAGGAGCAGACCCTGCCCACGGTAAGTATGATTCAGGCGCTTTTTCAGCAGGAACTGGAATCCGAAGAGGAGGACGGATGGGAAGGGGACTTCGATTTTTTTGAGCAGCAGTTGACCGAAAAGAAGGCACCCTCCAATCCCGAGCTGTTGGATACCGAAGTCCATGTCCCCAAAATATTGCATGAACATTTGAAGGAGGAAATGGAAGAGCTCAAGGATGATTTCGCCTATGTGCTGGATCATGTTTCCGTTGTCAAGAACCACTTTGGCAAGAATCACCTCAAACTTGACCTCAATCCTGGGGCCATCGAAAAATACCGAACAAAACTCAAGAATATGTAATTATGTATGTCACTATTTTTATGCTAATAACCGGTATTTGACCATCGGGTTTTTGTTTGTGCCTGCCTGGTCTAGCGTGCAAAAAATAGGCAATGGTCACTTTAAAAAGGAGTAGTGGGATTTAGGGACAATTAGTCAAGGCTTATCGATTCAACTTACAATAACCAAAAGCTACCAAAAATGGAAAAAAAACGGGTTCATTGACATACCACGCTGTCTTTATCAGCCGTCTGTGCCCCCATCACCCGCTAGGTGTTGGCACATCCTTAACCGCGGTATGGCGACTATGCGACAAATTTAATGAAAGAATCGGGTATTAAACATTTATTGTTAGAGGCAGTGGCCTACATTGTTCAATAGGTTGGAGATTTAAGTTAAATCGGCATATGAAATTTAGGTTAAGACATGGCATTGACAAATTTCATTAGGCAACTGTAAGGGTTTCTCAGTATCTTATAATAAAACACCCATGAAAAAAATAGTGTCCGCTTTTTGTTGCCTTTGTTTCATTTTGTCATGCACTGACAATGATGATGAAAACAGATTTCTTCTGGATGAAAAGGATTATTTGGTTTTTGGGCATTTCTATGGGATGTGTGTAGGGGAAGAATGTGTCGAAACATTCAAGCTGACTGATTCGGAGTTGTTTGAGGATACTGAGGATGATTATTCTGGCAGCAACCTGAATTTCATTAAGTTGGACAATGAAAAATTTGAACAGGTCAAAAACCTGATGGATTATTTCCCCAAAGAACTTTTAAGTGAAAATGAAACTATCCTGGGCTGTCCTGATTGCGCGGATGGTGGCGGTCTTTTCATTCAATATTATTACAACGGTTCATTGAAAAGTTGGAGGATAGATCAAGCAAAAAGTCAGGTGCCGAACTATTTACACGGATTCATTGATGAGGTAAACGATAAAATTCAGCTTATTAATAACTGAGTCTTGATTAAAACTTAGGGTGATGACAAGGGCTTTTTGCTATTTGACAAGCTTTTCCAAATAAGCAACCTTCTCTTTTTCTGCTTGAAGAAGACGCTCATAAAGTTTTTTGTTTTCTTCATAGGCTTCAACAAGTTTGTCAATTGGATTGAAGGTCGGATTATACAAAACTCCGTTAAGAACTGAATTGTCATGAAAGGAATTTGAAATAATATTCAAAACAGACTCCTCAGAAAAGTTTTTGATTGCATCTGTAGTCACTCCCAAAGCCTTGGCAATCTCTTCCAATTTCAAATCGTCCACCTTTTCGCTGTTCTCGATGTTGGAAACGGCCTGTTGGCTTATACCCAGTTCTTCGGCAAGGGTCTCTTGCTTCATCCCGCGAAGTTCCCTGATCCTACTGATCTTTCTGCCTATGTGATTGTTCTTGGTCTTTGTCTCCATATCTCAAATATAGGGTCTTTCCCACAATAATCCGATTGTAAAATACAAATCTGGTTCAATAAAATACAAGTGCCCATGGTGGGGTACTTGGGAATATGGCCTTAATATGGTTTTCGATTCTCGAACTCTTTAAACCATAATCCCATGAAATATGACACAAACATACCGGAAAACTTTGAAAAAGCGGAAGAGCTGTCTGAATTGCTCGACAGCATCCTGAACATCATTACCATTGACAGGGCCTTTTTGTCCAGAAAACAGAAGGAAGGTAATGTAATCTATTATTTCCTAACTCTTTTTGTGGATGTAAACAATGACCCACTTCCCAATGAGATTCGTTCACTAGTAATCAAAAAAGGCAAGAGGCACCCAGATTTCAGGATACGGGTCTATACGGAGAACCAATCCGAAACAGGCCTTGAAAGAGGGTCACTCTATTTCTTGGAACATTGCTGTCTGGGAGAAAACGTTTTTGCACGTTTACAAGGAGGGAACATCATGGACTATTCCACCATGGCATACGAGACCCTCATAAAGAGGGCCACTCGGTATTTCAAATCGGAAATGGGAAAGGTAAATGCCTTTGCCAATACTGCGGACATCTTGATTAAGGAAGGAGATTATGCCATCGCCACCTTCAATATGCACCAGGCCTTTGAACTTTCATTTCGGTTCATCGAACAGATGTGCATAGGAAGGGGCATGGTGACACACAGTATCATTAGCCATATCAACTACTGCAAACAGTTCTTTCCCACCCTCCAACCTTTTTTGGAATCTTCCGATATAAAGAACAATGAACTTTTGCTCCTGTTGGAACATGCCTACAGTGTTGCCCGTTATGGCAATGAGTTTGAGATCATAAAATCACAAACCACCGCCATCCAATCACAGATGAAGGATTTCATCCAAAAGATTGAATCCATTTTCCATAGGCATCTTGAACAGTGCAAAAACCAAAAGGAGGGTATCGAAAAGGAATTTGAGAAAGCATTCCCTAAAGAAACTAAGGGAATTGAGAACAAAGACGGAAACTCCTTGATTGTTCAATTGAAGGAATTGGAAAAAGAGCACTTCTTTGCCCTAAAGCCATACATCCCCGAAAAGGGTCTGTACAGCATCGACCTCATAACCGAGGGATATGGAGAAACTTCATTTATCATCTCTAACTTGATTAAGGTCTGTATCACCGCATTGGAAACGGAAAATTTCTCGACACGTTCCGTTCCCCAGCCCCACCGAAACATAAGCGAGGTTCTTGGATATATCTTGGATTTGATTCCCCATGATGAAATGGAATTCTTGGACAAGGTCAGAAAATTATTATCAGAACAACTTACGACCACAACCGAATAAATTCAATGATATGAAATCAAAGAAGAAAATACTAAAGACCATGGAAGATATCCAAGAGCTCAGAAACAATCTTTCGGGACTTTTGGGAAACAATGGGTCAATGGACCCCAAGGGAAACTATGTATACTTCAAGGTCAGGGACAACAACCATTTTTTGATACAGATCAAAAGCCTTTTGGAGATCTGTGTATTAGCCCTTGACGGAGAGGGAATGATGCTATCCCCTGGCAACCAAAATGCATCAAAAGAGGAGAGTGTCATCCAAGTATTGGAACTGATTTTGAGCATCCTTCCCGATGGTCAAATGTACTTTTTGGACCAATTGGATGAAATGCTAATGGAGCTGCAAAATTGAATTTAGTGTACAATTACTTTAGAACTTACATTTTTCTGAAAACCAAAACAGTAAAGGCAAACATGAATAACAAGTTCATAAAAATTTATATCTTTGTTTTATCAATACCTCCCGGACCTCTCAACGATGTGCACTTTTGGGGGGTTTTTTGTTTTTATTTACATGCCTAAAGAACGCTACCAAAAACTTCCTAAAACTTTCAAAAATCAAGTCGAACTTCTAAAAAAAAGAGGTTTGACGATCCCAAATGAAGAAAAGGCCGAGCGTATCCTAACCTACATCAGTTATAATAGGCTAAGTAATTATTGGTATCCAATGCTCAAGGCCCCAAAGGAAGATGAAATTTTTAAAGATGGCTCATCTTTTGAAACAATTTTTAGACTTTATCAATTTGATAGCGAGCTAAGGGCAATAACTTTTCAGGCGATTGAACAAATTGAAATTGCGGTTCGAACCCAGATTATTTATCACTTTTCCCATAACCACAATTCTGGTTTTTGGTATGGGAACGAGGACGACTTTTCGAGTTACCCTTTTTATGTTCAATTTTTGTCCAAGATCACCAAGAATGTTCAGGATACAAAGCAAGAGTTTATTTTAAAATATCATAGAAAGTACGAGCAATTTCTGCCACCGGCATGGAAATCTTTCGAATTGCTGACCTTTACCAATCTGGTTTCCATCTTAAAGAACATTAAGGACAATAAGCAGCTTATTCCCATCGCAAAAAGTATCGGCATTCATCATAGCCTTCTTATATCTTGGTTGGAAAGCTTTGTATATATAAGAAATATTTGTGCACACCATGGGCGATTGTGGAATATAATCCTGACCATTAAACCGGAATGGCTAAAATCCCCAAAGGGCGATTGGATCAATCGTTGGGAAAATGATTATGATCCAACTGGACACACCTTGGAACGGGTGGATAAAAATGACAGGATTCTTAAATTATATGCTTCAATTTGCTCCATATTGTACTGTCTTCAATTTATTAATCCTCATCACAAATACAAGAAGCGTCTTTTGGAATTGTTTGAAGAATTCCCACAGGCTGATCTATACCACATGGGCTTTCCAGAGGATTGGAGGGAGCAGCCTCTTTGGAAATAAATAAGAAAATTCTTAATTCCTTGGATTACTTATTGTTTAACTGTACGGTTATTTCTATTTTGGTAGCAAAGCACCCTCCCCATTGCTTTAAAATATTTCCAAAAAAATAACCAGATTAATGCCTTTATTCCAAACCTCGGTACTTAAAAACTACCTTTCGCAACAAGATGAGGTTGCAATAGAAAAAGCATACCTAAAATATTCAAAGTATTTCCTAAATCAGGAAATTCAACAAAATATCCGTAACAGCAAAGAAGAACAGTTTCAGGCAACCTTTCTCACAGAATTATTCGTGAATGTTCTTGATTACTCGATAAACCCAAGCCCTAAGTATAACTTAACAACGGAATTCAAAAATGAAAAAGGTGCAAAGAAAGCAGATGGCGCAATTTTAAAGGAAGGGAAAGCTCTTGGGGTTGTTGAATTGAAAGGAACCGGCACCAAAGACTTGGACAAGGTCAATAGTCAAGCTTTTAGTTACAAGAACAATCATTCTGCGTGTGTTTATGTCATTACCTCAAACTTTGAGAAACTCCGTTTTTTTGTTCAAAATGCCGTTGAACACATAGAGTTCAACCTTTTTACACTTACGCAGGAGGAATTTAAGCTGCTATGGCTCTGTATGCATGTCGAGAACCTGTTATCAGGAATCCCACTAAAAATAAAAGAAGAGAGCTTACTTGCAGAGGAGGACATAACAAAACAACTCTACAAAGATTATTCGGCATTTAAGACCGCTTTGTGGCAAAATATGGTCAAAAACCATCCGGATTATGACCAATTGATCTTGTTCAAAAAAACACAGAAGCTGCTCGACCGTTTTTTGTTCATCTTTTTTGCCGAAGATAGTGGGTTGTTACCTCCTAATTCCGTCAAGAAGATAATCGATAAATGGAAGGATGATACCGACTGGGGCGATGAAAGGAAGTTGTACGATATCTTTAAACAATATTTTGGGTTTATCAACTCAGGTCGGCCCGCAAAAGATGAACGTGCAGAGATTTTTGGATATAATGGAGGGTTGTTTATTGAGGATTCGATTTTGGATAATATTAAAATCGATGATGATATATTGCTGAAGTACTCTGAAAAACTTTCCACTTATGATTTTCAAAGTGAAGTGGATGTAAACATACTTGGCCACATATTTGAAAACTCATTGAATGAAATTGAGAACATTACCGCCGAGCTGGAGGGGCAACAAATAGACAAGAACAAGACCAAACGTAAAAAGGACGGGGTTTTCTATACTCCTAAATACATTACAAAATATATTGTTGATAACACAATTGGCAAACTTTGCGAAGAAAAGAAGGCTGAACTTTCCATTTCCGATGAACGCTTTGGTCTGGCCAGTAAGCGATCCCGAAAGGGAATAGCCGATTTACAGGCCTACCGTGATTGGTTGTTGGATCTTAAGATATGCGACCCAGCATGTGGCTCTGGAGCTTTTTTAAACCAAGCATTGGAATTTTTAATCGATGAACACAAGTATTTGGATGAACTTACTGCCCAGTACCACAGATCACCCTTAGTACTGAGTGATATAGAAACCCAGATTCTGGAACAGAATATTTACGGCGTTGACATCAACGAAGAAAGTGTTGAGATAGCCAAACTTTCCTTGTGGCTGAGAACAGCCCAAAGAGGGCGTAAATTGACTTCCCTAAACAACAATATTAAATGTGGCAATTCTTTAATTGATGATCGAGTGGTTGCAGGGGAAAAAGCGTTTAATTGGAAAAAGGAGTTTCCAAAGGTTTTTGAGAAGGGAGGATTTGACGCAGTGATTGGGAATCCTCCTTATGTGGATATAAAAGGCTTGGATAAAAATATTGTAACTTATTTATTTGAAAAATTTCAAAGTGCAAATAACCGAGTTAATTTATATTCATCATTTATCGAACGGTCATTAAATCTTTTAAATAAACACAAATATTTTTCTTTTATAATTCCATCGTCATTACTAACCCAAGAATCATATAAGGAGCTTAGAAAAATACTACTTGAATATACTACAATTACGAACATTGTTAGGTTGCCAAATGAATCCTTTGGAGGTAGTGCAGGAGAGGTTAAAGTAGACACTATAATTCTAAGTTTTAAATTAAAAGTTGAACCACGTACTTCCGCTGAAATATACATTTACAAAGGATTTGATAGAATTAACGAAATAACAACTCATAATGCTGATATACATTTTTTTACCAATCCATTTGACTGGAAAAAAGATGATTCATACATCTTTAGGATAAATGTCGATAATAAAACAATGGAAATCGTTGAGAAGTGTGAGTTTAAAACGGAAAAGTTGGTTGATTGCGCTCATTTCTGTTTGGGGTTGACCCCTTATGATAAATACAAAGGTCATACGCAAGATCAAATTAAAAATCGAGTTTTTCATGCTACCTATCAAAAAGACGAAACCTTCAAAAAGTTACTAGCAGGAAATGACATAACGAGATACCATGTGGAATGGGGAGGTGCAGAGTGGATAAGTTATGGAGATTGGCTTGGAGCCCCAAGAGAACCAAAATTCTTTACGAAGAAACGAATTCTAGTAAAACAAATAATTGATTGGTCTGACAAAAGGATATGGGCAGCCATTATAGAAGAAGAACTTTATAACACTCAAAACGCATTTAATCTAATAGCAAAAGAAGGTTATATCCCTGAATACTTAATTGCTTTGATTAACAGTAGGTTGATTTCGTTTTATCATAGAAAAAAATATTTGGAAGAATTCAAAGACCGATTTCAAAAGATTTTAATAAAAGACGCAAAGGAATTCCCCATAAAGCAAATTCCAGAAGTTGATCAAAAACCCTTTATAAGTGCTGTCAATAACATAGTATCAGCAACAAGCCAATTACAAAAAGCGGTTGAAACTTTTGCGGGATTAATACAATCCAAATTTGGATTAGAAAAAATTTCAACCAAGCTGCAAAACTGGTATAAATTGGAGTTTAAGGATTTTTTGAAAGAGTTGAAAAAAGCGAAAGTGCAATTAAGTTTATCCGAAGAATCGGAATGGATGCAGTATTTCAATGAACAAAAGCATAATGTCCGGGAATTGAAATCAGAAACCAATCGAATTGATAGTGAGATTGACCAGATGGTATATCAGCTTTATGGACTGACAGAGGAAGAGATTAAAGTTGTGGAGAGTAACTAAATACTGTGAAATGATAGAAAAAATTAAATTCCTTAAAAACCTTGCAGTATTTAATGATTTTGATTGGGATTCAGCAGTAATTGATGATAGTTCCAATGTTTTACTTTTAAAAAAGACAAACATTATTTATGGTAGAAATTACTCTGGAAAAACTACACTTTCAAGAGTAATACGGGCTATGGAAACAGGTTCTATCTCAGAGAAATATGAAAACCCTGAATGTTGTATTTCTATACATGATAATGATGATGTTACGCAAGTCGATTTTTCCTCTCACAACAAAGTAATTAGGGTTTTTAATGACGATTTTATTAAACAAAATTTAAAGTTTATTATAAATCCCAATGAAAATGTTGAACCCTTTGCAATACTTGGCGGAGACAATAATGTTATTGAAGAGGAAATAAAGGTTCTAAAGGAAAAATTGGGGGTTAATGAAGAGAATCAAGAAACAGCTTTGTACAAAGATTTAAAATCTCTCCAAAAAAGTTACGATACCGCTAAATTGGTACATCAGACTGCTGAAAGAACTTTAGCTTCACAACTTAATGAAAAAGCTATTGGCAATCCAAATGGGATTAAATATAATTCTGAAAAATATGGTGATCAAAATTACACTAATGCTAAACTTAGAAAGGAAATATTAGTAGTCAAAAAAGACGAATTTGTTCCGATTTCTGATGAAGAAAAAACAGCAGAAGAAAAGATGCTTCTGGAACAAGCTAAAGATGATATTCCTGATTTAAAAGAATTGATTTTATCATTTGAAATTTTTTCAACCAAGACAAAGGAATTGGTAGAAAAGCCAATTGCTCAATCCGATAAAATTGAGGATTTAGTTAAAGATGCTGTATTAAATAGATGGGTGAAAGAAGGGCGAGATCTACACAAGGATAAATTAGATACTTGTGCATTCTGTAGTAGTGAAATTAAAGAAACCCGATGGGATGAATTAGAAAAACACTTTGATGAAGAATCAGATAAGTTGGAAAAGGAAATCACTGACTTGGTTACCGAAATTAAAAATGAGAGTAAGCTTTTGGATTCAATAAAAATCATAAAAAAAGATGATTTTTATTCGAAGTATCATGGTGAGTTTGAAACGGCAAAAGCAGCATTTGACAATAGTATTATAAATTATCAAAGGACACTTGGCTTATTGATATCGCAATTAGAAAAAAGAAAAAATGAAATCATAAATGCTCAACTTTTTGAAGCTCCAGATAATGCGAAATCACACGTAGACATAGCTGTAGAAAAAATAGAAGAGTTAAGAGTAAAATCCAATGAATACACCGAAAAATTAAGCAAAGACCAAGAGAAAGCTAAGAAGAAATTACGTTTACGTGAGATTTATGACTTTATAGCTACAATAAAGTATAATGAACAGGTTGCTAATATCGATTTGCTTAAAACTAAGCTAGAAGAGGAAAAGAAAAAAAGAGACGATAAGCAAGTTGAAATAGATGATGTTTTAAGTCAGGTTTCAGAAAAGCAAAGGCAGTTGAAAGATGAGAGCAAAGGTGCTGATAAGGTTAATGAACTACTAAACAATTATTTTGGGCATAACTTCTTATCATTAAAAGCAATTGAGTTTGAAGATGAAGATACAGGTAATAAGCATTACAGATTTGAAATACATAGAGAGAATAAAAAGGCATTCCACTTAAGTGAAGGAGAAAATAGCTTAATTGCATTTTGCTATTTTATGGCTAAGCTTCAAGATATTGAAACAAAAGGAAAAAAGCCAATTATTTGGATTGATGACCCTATTTCAAGCCTTGACAGTAATCACATCTTTTTTATTTACACATTAATAAATACTCAGATATATGGAGAAGATGATTTTGAGCAATTATTCATTTCAACTCATAATTTAAACTTTTTGAAATACCTGAAAAGATTGCCAAATGCCAATAATGATGATAAAAAATCTGAAAGAAAAAAACTGTATCGATATTTAGTAATCGAAAGGAATGATAAAAAATCTTCCATTAAAATAATGCCAAATTATTTAAGAGATTATGTTTCTGAGTTTAACTATTTATTCAGTCAAATATACAAGTGCTCAACAATGGAGAATGTTGATGATAGTAGCTATACTGCGTTTTACAATTTCGGTAACAATGCAAGAAAATTTTTAGAATTATACCTCTATTATAAATATCCAGATTCAACAAGTCCAATGGATAAAATGAAAAAGTTCTTTGGGGACGAGAATATTCCAGCAGTTTTTACTGATAGATTGAATAACGAGTATTCACATTTAAGTGGAGTTTTTGAAAGAGGTGAAACTGTTGTTGAAGTTCCTGAAATGAATACTGCAGCCAAACTAATTATTGAAAGAATTAAAGAGGAAGATTTTGATCAATATGAAGCTTTATTAACTAGTATTGGAGAATCACAGTAAGAAAAGACACTTCATGTAATTCAAAGTTATAGAAAATGAAAAACGAGACTCAAATAAAATGTCCAAACTGCGGAACATCCATTGATGTACAAGACATTTTGGCCCATCAGTTGGAAGATGAGATTCGGCAAAAATATCAATCCCAATTGGCCGATGAAAAAAAGAAATACGAAGTAGAACAAGAAAAACTCGAAAAAGCCAAACAAGAATTCGAGCTAAAGAAGAAACAAGAGAACGAGCTTTTTCAAGAACGTTTGGACAAACAATTGCGGATAGACCGCAAGGCTCTCGAAGAAAAACTTAAGGCTAAACTGACCGATGAACAATCCGAGCAATTCAAGACTTTGCAGAAAGAACTGAACGAAAAATCAGAACAGGTCAAGGAATTGAACCGCTCCAAGGCCGAAATCGAAAAACTCAAACGTGAAAAATCGGAACTAAAGGAGACCGCTGAGGCCGAGGCCCAAAAGAAACTGAACGAGGTACTATTTGCAGAACGCGAAAAAATTAGAAAATCGGAGGAAGAAAAAACAGAACTAAAATTCCGGGAACTTCAAAAACAACTGGAAGACCAAAAGAAGTTGACGGAAGAGATGAAACGCAAACAAGAACAAGTGTAAGCTACCCCTAGATAGAACTGCTTATTCTTCTAAAACTTCATCAAATTTATCGTTTTTAATTCCTTGTGCGGTACCGCACAAGGAATTAAGTTCCAGATATTGTTTGGGGGACACATATCCCAGGGCCTTGTGTGGCCTATGATTGTTGTAATCCTCCATCCAAATCCGTGCCTGTTCCCTTACTTGGTCGATGTCCTCAAAGATGAACCTGTTGAGGGTCCCTCTCCCAAAAACGGCCGTTGAACCTTTCCACGAATGCGTTCTGGGTCGGTTTGCCCGGTTGGATATATTTGAATTCGATATCGTGCATCTCGCTCCATTGGGACGTTAGCTTAGCGATGAACTCGGGACCGTTGTCCATCCGTATGCGTTTGGGCTTGCCCCTTCGGTTTATCAGATGGTTCAAGACCCATACCACCCGGTTGCTTGTCAGGGAAAAGTCCACTTCGATGTGCAGCGCCTCCCTGTTGTAATCGTCCATGATGTTGAGTGCCCTGAACCGTCGTTTGTTCTCCAGGACATCGGTGACAAAGTCCATGCTCCAGGTGTGGTCCGCCTCCGCCGGCACCTCCAACGGTTCCTTTACACGTGCGGGCAGGCGTTTCTTCACCTTTCTTCTCAATGGCAGTCCCAGTGCCCTGTAGACACGGTGGACGCGCTTATGGTTCCATGGCCTTCCCTCTGCCCTCAAACGGTGATAGGCCATCCAGAAACCCTCCTCCGGATGTTCCCTGGCCTTTGCCCGTAGAGCCTGCTCGATCTCGCCGTCATCCTTTGGCAACGGACTGTAATAATAAACGCTCTTGCTCATGTTAAGGACACGGCACGCCCTGCTGATGCCGTAATGGGCAAGATCTTTGCCGATGCTTCGCTTGCGGCAGGGCCTCAGAGCTTTTTTTCGATGATCTCCTTGGCCATTTGGTGGTCAAGGGCCAAAGTGGCGTACATCTGCTTGAGCTTGCGGTTCTCCTCCTCGAGCTCCTTGATGCGCTTGAGTTCCTTCCCGCTCATCCCGGCGTACTTCGAACGCCACTTGTAAAACGCGGCGGAGCTGACCCCGTGGTCACGGGTTATCTCGGCAACGGACTTGCCGTTGTCGAACTCCTTTAAAATCTTCGCGATCTGTGTTGGTGAAAATTTGCTCTTCCTCATAATGCTGTTTAAAATTAAGATTATTATTCTACTTTTAAACAGTTCGGTTTTAAGGGTAGCTTACACAAGGATCTATGCAGCTTCAGGGTGAGGTACAAGAACTGGCCATTGAAGAATGGCTTGCTACGCAATTTCCGTTGGACACTATTGATGAAGTAAAAAAAGGAGCGCGTGGTGCTGATTGTATTCAAATAGTTAACACTCGAAGCCGTCAAAATTGCGGGAAAATCTATTATGAAAGTAAGCGTACCAAGGATTTTCATACCAGTTGGATAGAGAAATTCAAGGCCGACATGCGCGAACGTGATGCGGATATCGGTGTCCTCGTGACCGAGGTAATGCCCGCTGGGCTAGACCGTATGGGAATGATGGAAGGCGTTTGGGTCTGCACCTTTGAAGAATTCAAAGGACTTTCAGCAGTTTTGCGAGAATCTATTATCAAATTAAGTCTTGCCATGGCCACCCAGGAAAACAAGGGTGACAAAATGGGAATGCTTTATGATTTCTTGACGAGCACCACGTTTCGTATGCAGATAGAGGCCATTGTTGAGGGCTTCTCTCAAATGAAATCAGATTTGGAGAGCGAAAAACGGTCCATGCAGCGTATCTGGAAACAACGTGAGCGTCAAATTGAAAAAGTCATTACCAACACTATAGATATGTATGGGTCAATAAAGGGTATAGCCGGAAATGCAATTCAATCTGTTAAGGCCTTGGAACTAGGAGAAGGTGCTGATGATTTTGATGAAGATTAAAATTGATGTTCCTTTTAAAGGAAAGTTCATATTTCATAAATAATTGAGAATAATGAACAAGACTTGGCTTATTGAAGTTGCATTAAACTACAATTTTAAATTCTAGATTAAGGGTATACCGTGTGCTTTTAAGTTCACCTGTTTTGACTAGAATTGATTTGTTGACCAAATCCTTTAAGTCCCTTGTCGCTGTTGATGCAGATGTTCGAGCTATTCGGATATAATTATCTGCACTAAGACCTCCTTTGAATCCACTATATCCTGCTTTAAACATCCGTTGGACAACTTTTAGTTGACGTTCATTCATCAAAGAAGAGTTGTGATCAAAGAATTTTGCTTTTTGAATCAAAAAGTCAATGGTTTTAATAGTATGATTTTGTGCTGTGATTATTGTTTTTCCAAAATATATAAGCCATTCGGTAAGGTCTAGTTTGAAGTTGTGGGCCTCTATGGAAGAATAATATTCTTTTTTATTTGACTCAATAATTTGTGATAAAGATATAAGTGATGGATTTCTCAAATCCATGGATATTGATTTTTCTGAAAGAGCTCTAGCGATTCGCCCATTACCGTCTTCAAAGGGGTGAATGGCCAAAAAGTAATAATGGGCCATTCCAGATTTAGCTAATGGAAGCATTTTGGTTTTGTTCACGGTATGGATTTCATTGAACCAACGAACATAAGTTTCCATTTCGTTTGTCATTTGCGAAGAGGGAGGAGCCTCATAATGAACAGTCGGTTTATCAATTCGTCCAGAAACTACCTGCATAGGGTCCTCATGAGTGCGATATCTTCCGATATCCATCAAATCCCTTCTGCCATTGGTAAGCATTTGATGCCATTCAAAAAGCTGTTCATGTGTTAATGGGGCAGCATGAGTCTGATATAGGTTGACCATCAATTCAGATATCCCATATTCGGCCTGTGGGAGTTTTTGTCTTTCAGTTTTAAGCCCCAAATTCTTTTTTATGGATTCCTGTATGCTTCCACGATCAAGATACTCCCCTTCAATTGCTGAAGTGGTAAAGGCTTCATCAGACAAAACTTCAATTAAAAGCTCATTCTTGTCATTTGCATTTATATGTTTTATGGAACCCATGGCAATACCACTTGTTTGAACAAACTGATATTCCAAGTCTTTCAAGGCTGCCTCGTTATATGTGAAATTTGGCCAACCTTTCTGTTGCCAGTTCCATTTAAAAGCTGTCATGAGCTAAATAATTGTAGTTTATAGCTCAAATATAACTAAAAAATGAGCTATAAATTGCATTTTTATAGCCCAGAATGAATTAAACTATTCTGAAAAAAGATAATATTGGTGGTTTGAAATTTCTATTTTGATACTGAATAAGACATTTTCTTCTTCAAACATGATATAGTTCAACCCATGAATCAGAGTAATATTTAAGAGATGACTCCAGCGTTAGTAATTTTTCGAGAAAAGCCCCATTTTGTAGGTATAAACTCGAATTTTTACTACTGATAATTAGATAATCCTAATTCTTGTTGATTTGCTATTTAAGTTCATCGCAATCTAAATCCCAATAAAATAATCATCTGATTTGAAATTTCACCATTAAAGTATATAACATTGAAAACCAAAACAATCTCAAGAAAGGAACTGTATGAACTCGTATGGTCAAAACCATTGACAACATTGGCAAATGAGTTTTCGTATTCTGACAATGGGCTTCGTAAAATTTGTATCAAACATAATATTCCATTGCCCAAGGCTGGTTATTGGTCTAAAGTGAAATATAACAAGAAGGTTGCCAAGTTACCATTGCCTAAGTTAAAGGGAGAAGTCGTTCCGATCGAACTTTCCATTCGAGAAGAAGATGAAGATAATGGCATCCACTCAAATTCCATAAGAGCCATTGTCAGGAAAGAAATTGAGCAGGATCGAAAATTAAATTTTACAATTCCCGATAAGTTATCCAATCCACACGTTTTGATTCGTAAAACAAAAATGGATTTAAAAAATAAAAAGCCGAGAGAATGGTGCAATGGTCAAGGATTGTTGATACCATCTCAAGGAGTCCTAAACATTTCTGTTTCCAAGAAAAGTCTTTCAAGAGCTTTAAAGATTATGGACAGATTGGTAAAACTTTTAGAAAAGAGGGGTCATAAAATAGAAGTGGGAAGTACAACCAAAGTGATAATTGATGGGGAGTCTGTAAAAATTAGACTCAAGGAGATGGTAAAAAGGGTAGTAGTCAAAGAGAATAAGTGGGGTCATACAGAACTGATCCCCTCAGGGATACTTTCCATTCGCGCAGATGCACAATGGTTTTCTGAACAAATGTGGAAGGAATCAAGTGATAAACCATTGGAGGGCCAATTACTCAAAATTTTGATCTCTTTGGAAACCAGGGCGATGGAATCCAAGGCAAGAACTTTGGAATTTGAGGAAAGAAATAGGATACGGAAGGAGGAAAGGCTTAAGGAGATGGAGGCAGAAAAACGAAAAGTGGATGAACAAGACAAAACAATTGAACTTTTCCAAATTGCTTCCCGATGGAAAAAGGCAATGGATTTGCGAGAATCTATCGAAGCGGTCAAAAATCAGGCGGTCAAATCAGATTCCATGACCAAAGAAAATTTGGATTGGATTCAATGGGCCACTAACAAAGCCAATTGGATGGATCCCATTGTTAATATAGAGGATGAGATTCTGGGTTCATATGGTGGTGATCTTGAATTTTTAAAGTGAAGAATATGATTCCAGATGGAAAGTTTGTTATTGAAAATTTTTCTCTGTTCGGAAAATTCCATTCAATTCATACGTTTGAAAGTAATAATGGAATAATGCCCTCATAGGTGTTGATAGGCCTATTTGTCCCGAAAACAATCTGCTTAAATAAGTTTTATCCAAACCTGTTTGCTTAACTAGATCTTTTCGTTTAATTCCGAGGTCTTTCATTTTGTCCACTATCCAACCCAAATCGATTCCATTCACATCCAAAGAATGCACGCTCGGAATGACTTTGACTTCTCTCCCGAATAATGCTTTGGTCCGCTCCACCAATTGTTTTTGGTTCAGCATATAACCGTTGATGACTTTAGTTTGGGTTACCAATACTTTTTTTGGAAAACCCTGGGAGTTTGAATCCAATATTTTGAATTCAATACCTGAGGCTTTGTACCACCCAAATTCTCTTTGAACTTGCTGCGCTCTGTTTGATTCCATGAGTCAAATATATAAGTTTACATTATGTAAACATAAAATAAAATGTTACATATTTGAGATAAGTTATAAACGGAATCAAATCATATCAGAAAAAAGGAAACAACTTGATTAAAATTGGAACAAGTGCTGTACCGATACTGTACTAAAATCGAGACAAGCTGTGAACAAGTACTAAACAAGCATTAGTATGTATATACAAACATATATAAACTATATACAAACATTAAAAAAATAGAAAAGTTGAATTTTTTTGCTTTTTTTAGATTCATCAAATTGATACAAATAAAATTGGAGTGTCTCAATATGAGACAATTGGTAAACAAGTGAATATAATAATCAAATGGACTTGGCGAACTCTAATAAAGCAGGATCATTTTTCAATTTTTCCATATCGTTTGAAATTTTACTGTCCAATACCTTGGCATAGATCTGGGTCGTCTTCAAAGAGGTATGACCCAACATTTTGCTGACCGACTCAATGGGTACTCCATTGGAAAGGGTAACGGTCGTCGCAAAGGTGTGTCTGGCCAAATGTGTGGTCAAAGTTTTATTGATCTTGCATGCAGTGGCGATTTCCTTGAGGTAGGAATTGGTGCGTTGATTCGTGTAAACCGGGAGCAATGTCTTTTTTTCGATCACCCTCGGATGTTCTTTGTACTTGTCGATAATCGCCTCTGGAATGCTCAACAGTGGAATGCTGCTTAAAACTTTGGTTTTTTTCCTTTTGGTCTTGATCCATTTGTTTCCCTTGATGTCCTTGACAAGATCATCTTTGGTCAACTTTTCGATATCGGCGAATGCAAGACCGGTATAACAGCAGAACAAAAACATGTCACGTACCGTATCAAGTCTTTCGAATTCAAATTCTTGCTTTAACATGGCTTCCAGTTCCTCATGGGTCAGGAACTCACGTTCTTTTTGTTTCCAACTGGCCGACCAGTGGAAGAAAGGATCCCGATCGATCCATTGGTTGGCATAGGCGATGCGAACAATTTTCTTTAAATTGACAATATATTTGGTCGCTGTATTGTGTGAAACCTTTTTTTTGCTCTTCAAATAATAATCAAAGCCTGTTATAAACTCGTAATCGAGCTTTTTAAGCGGAAAATCCTTTTTTTGGTACTTGTGTACTATGTAATCTGAGATATGCGATTTGGCGGCTTTATATCGCTGAAGTGTTCCGGCGGAATATTCCCGGCCCACCAAACTTTCCATTTCGTCATTGTGATTTCGGAATATTTCCAAGATCATATACTGTTTTTGGCCCTTGCCCAAAAAGATGTTCTTTACGGTATCGGCATCCACGTATTCTTCATTGCGTACCAGATCGTCATAGATGGAAACACACTTGGCTTTCAAAGTGTCGAAAAATCGGTTCAATACCAGTGTTTCTGCAGTTTTTCCTCGTAATCGACCAGTGTTGGCATCCCACTTTAAAGGGTCGACTTGTTTGCCCGTGCTGAATTCTGCACGCTTGCTGTCCAATGTAATGCGGGCATAGATGGGTACTAATTTATTGTTGCTTGATTTTCTTTTTTTGGGGTAAAAAATGACATTGATTGTATTGAACATGGCAAAAGGTTTTGATTTAACACTTTGAAGGTACAAAAAGAGGTCTTAAATAAATGTTAACAAAACCTTGCAATAAATTATAAAACAGATAATTACAGCGATGGCGGTGAGCATTTTTTTGAATGTGGAATGCGCACCGAATTGCTCACCTTTTAGATGGTGTTTTTTGACGTTTTTTGGTGCCAATAGAAATTAAAAAAGCCTGTAAACATTTCATTTACAGGCTTTTGCATAAATTTGGAAATATTCCAAGCGGTCTGGACGGGACTCGAACCCGCGACCCCCTGCGTGACAGGCAGGTATTCTAACCAACTGAACTACCAGACCAATGATTTTATCTAAAAGACTCCTGCAACAGCGGGATTCAAATCTTGTTCATTTGCTTTTTTAAAGCGAGTGCAAATATACATTCTCATTTCGGATTCGACAAAACATTTTTTTAAAAAAATGATCACGCAAATTTTTGACGCTCGATCATAAAGGAATTCAATACTTGGGAGAAGTCAGATTTAATATCCACACCCACATACTTAATGCGGTATTGAGCGCACTTTAATTTGAGTTCCTCTTGATATTGCATCACCTTTTCGGCATAGGTTTTTTTAATCGAATCTGCATATAAATCTACATGAGCTCCCGTTTCCACATCTACAAATCGCTTCGGAGCATTGTCAAAGTCGAAATTTAATTCGTGTTCGTAATCCAATAAATGAAAAAGAACCACAGCATGTTTGTTGTATTTGAGATGACGTAGGGCTTCAAAAAGTTTTGCCTCTTCCGTTTCGGTCTGGAACATATCTGTGAACAAAAAAATCAAACTTCTTCGGTGGATTTTCTCCGCAATTTGATGCAAGTACGTATAGGTCTTTGTGGTAGTAGATGCATTTTGATGCGATGCAACCTCATTCAATTTAGAATACAACATCTGAAAATGACGCTCACTGTTCTTTTCCGAACTATGAAAATCATAGTTGTCCGAATAAATGCTCAACCCAACAGCATCCCGTTGTTTTTTCAAAACCTGCATCAAAGTGGCAATGGCCAGTACACCAAAACCAATTTTGTTCAGGTTTTCAATCGATGGATTTTTTACTTCAGGATAATACATGGATGCTGAATTGTCCAAAATCATATGGCACCGTAAATTGGTTTCATCCTCAAACCTTTTGGTGTACAATCGGTCCGTTTTGGCAAACAATTTCCAATCAATGTGTCGTGTGCTTTCGCCTTGATTGTAGATTTTATGTTCGGCAAACTCGGCCGAAAACCCATGAAAAGGACTTTTATGAATCCCACTGATAAATCCTTCAACAATCTGATTGGCCAAGAGCTCCAGATTTTGAAATAGTTGGGCTTTATGTAATTCCGAGCGTACGTCCATGGGTGATTTCTTGCGACAAGATAAAACAAAAAAGGCTTGGCATTTGCCAAACCTTTTCTAATTCCATTGTAAAAACAATATTATAAAGCCGCGTCGATTGCGTCGGTATAAACCTTTTTAGGAGATACCCCTACTTGACGGTTGATCACTTCTCCACCTTTAAAAACCAATACGGTAGGAATGTTACGCACACCATATTTGGCTGCGAATTGCTGATTGGCATCAACATCTACCTTACCAACAACAGCTTTGCCATCGTATTCTTGGCTTACTTCTTCAATGATTGGTCCAACCATTCTACAAGGTCCGCACCAAGCTGCCCAAAAGTCAACTAGTACAGGTTTATCGCTTTTCAAAACTACTTCGTCAAAAGTTGCATCTGTTATTTCTAGTGCCATTTTTTATCTCTTTTTAATATTAGGCAAAGTTAGTCAAATAAAATCCATCTAACTTACATTCAACATATTCGTTTTAATTATTGTGCCATCAACAATAATTATGGTCTAATTTAATTTGTAATGAATTTCGTGTGCTTCCAACTCAGAAAGTAACTCGCTGTTTATCTTTACTTTCTGTTTTCGGGCCGATAATTTCAGTTTGATTTCTTCCTCCATTTCATACACTTCAAAACTCAACGGGTGATCCCCTTTATGCATGTTGAGGGTTTCCTTTAAGGTTTGAATTCGATTTTCCTGTAATTTATCAAGATTCAGTTTGATGGTGAGTTTTCTAGCAAAGGCCTCCATCACATCTTGAAGCTGCTTAAAATCGTTGAACTGTAATCGTGGATCTCCTTTTTTGCCCGTATCTCGGTTCACCCAACCTTCTTTCACATAAGCACGAACGTACACAAAGGAATTAATCATCAAAAAGTGACGGAATTTTAGGTACTCCTCTCCAAAAATTCGAAACTCGTAGGATTCGTTATAATCTTCCATAGTGAACAAGCCCCAACCTTTTCCGTTTTTGGAAATACGGTGCTGCACATCGGTAATTACTCCTGCAGCAGTGAGTTCACGGTTCACGTATTGCTCTAAATTAGAAAAAGCAGAAACGTCACTATTGCAAAAGGCAGTGATCTCCTTTTTGAAATCATCCAATGGGTGTCCCGATAAATAAATTCCGACCACTTCTTTTTCGCGACGCAGTTTTTCCATAGTACCCCATTCTTCGCATGGTGGAATAATAGGTTCTGGAATCTGCACATCACTGGCTTCCCCAAACAAACTTACTTGGGAGGAATTCTCATTCTCTTGGAACTTTGCACCATATTTTACAGCCTTTTCCAAAAAGGTAATACCGTCTCCCTCATCATGGAAATATTGTGCACGATGCGTATCGGAAAAGGAATCAAATCCACCAGCTAAGGCCAAGTTCTCAAACGCTTTTTTGTTGGCAGCACGAAGATCAATCCGTTTTGCCATATCGAATATGGATCGATAATGTCCATCCTCTTTTCGGTTTTCTACAATGGTTTCCACTGCAGAACGACCTACGCCTTTAATGGCTCCCATCCCAAAACGGACCGCATTTTCCTTGTTTACGGCAAATTTGTAGTAGGATTCGTTTACGTCTGGACCCAAAACTTCCAATCCCATGCGCTTACATTCTTCCATAAAGAAAGTCACCTGCTTAATGTCGTTCATGTTGTTGGACAACACCGCAGCCATATATTCGGCAGGGTAGTGGGCTTTTAAATAAGCCGTTTGATAAGCGATATAGGCGTAGCAGGTAGAGTGACTTTTGTTGAATGCGTAGGAGGCAAATGCTTCCCAGTCTTTCCAAATTTTTTCTAGAACATCACGTGGATGGCCATTTTTTTCACCACCATCCAAAAATTGGGGTTTTAGTTTTTCCAGCAGGGCGAAAATCTTTTTACCCATCGCTTTTCGGAGAACGTCCGCATCACCTTTGGAGAATCCTGCCAATTTTTGGGAAAGCAACATCACCTGCTCTTGGTACACCGTAATCCCGTAGGTTTCTTGGAGGTATTCCTCCATGTCGGGAAGATCATAGGTAATCTCTTCCTCCCCATGCTTCCGTGCAATAAAACTTGGAATATATTCCATTGGACCTGGACGATACAGCGCGTTCATGGCAATCAAGTCATCAAAAACCGTTGGTTTCAAGGTTTTCATATGCTTTTGCATCCCAGGGGATTCGTATTGGAATATCCCTACCGTATCTCCTCGTTGAAATAGCTCATAGGTCTTCTCGTCATCCAATGGGAAATCATCAGGAACTAAATCAATACCCGTCCGAGCTTTTACGATTTTCACGGTGTCCTTGATCAAGGTCAAGGTCTTCAGTCCCAAGAAATCCATTTTAAGGAGCCCTGCACTTTCCACCACCGAGTTATCGAATTGGGTTACGTACAAATCGGAATCCTTGGCAACAGAAACAGGAACGAAATTGGTAATATCATCTGGGGTAATGATCACACCGCAGGCGTGAATTCCCGTATTTCGAACCGAACCTTCCAGCACTCGGGCCATGTTCACGGTTTGTCCCTCCAAATCGTCGCTATCGGAAATGTTCAACAATTCGTTGACCTTTTCCAGTTCTTCGGAACGGAATTTTTTCTTTAAATCGGCCTCTGGAACCCCAAAAATCTTACCCAGTTTGGACATGTTGGGAATAAGCTTCGCAATTCGGTCGGCATCACTCAACGGAAGATCCAGTACCCTTGCTGTATCCCTAATGGAACTTTTGGCCGCCATGGTTCCGTAGGTGATGATCTGTGCCACCTGATTGGCACCATATTTATTGATCACATAATCCATGACACGTCCACGGCCCTCATCATCAAAATCAATATCAATATCGGGCATGGACACCCTATCTGGGTTTAGGAAACGCTCAAAAAGCAGATCGTATTTAAGCGGGTCAATATTCGTAATGGTCAAACAATAGGCGACCACCGAACCCGCTGCCGAACCACGACCTGGACCTACGGATACATCCATGTTTCGCGCTTCGCGGATAAAATCTTCCACAATTAAAAAGTAACCAGGGTAGCCAGAGTTTTTGATGGTCTCCAACTCAAAATCGATGCGTTCGGAGATTTCTGGAGTGATTTCCCCATACCGTTTTTTGGCCCCTTCGTAAGTAATATGTCTCAAATAGGCATTTTCACCTCTTTTTCCACCATCCTCATCATCTTCGGCCACTTTAAATTCTTCAGGAATGCCAAATTTTGGAAGTAAAATATCGCTGGCAAGGTTGTAAGGCTCTATTTTATCTACAATCTCCTTAATATTTAAAATGGCTTCGGGAACATCTTTAAAGAGTTCCTTCATTTCATCCGAAGACTTGTAATAATATTCTTGGTTGGGCAATCCGTAGCGATAACCGCGTCCACGACCAATTGGGGTGGACTGTTTTTCTCCATCCTTAACACAAAGGAGAATATCGTGGGCCTCGGCATCTTTTTTATCGCAATAATAGGTGTTGTTGGTAGCCACCAATTTCACATTATGGTCCTTGGCCATTTGCAGGAGCACTTGGTTTACGCGGTCCTCATCTTCTTGTCCGTGACGCATAATTTCGATGTAGAAATCTTCGCCAAACTGCTCTTTCCACCAAAGTAAGGCTTCTTCGGCCTGCTTTTCACCAACATTCAATATTTTGTTTGGGACTTCACCATAAAGGTTTCCCGTGAGGGCAATCACATTTTCCTTGTATTGCTCCACAATTTTTTTGTCGATACGGGGCACATAGTAAAATCCATCGGTATAGGCGATAGACGACATTTTGGCGAGGTTGTGATACCCTTTTTTGTTTTTGGCCAACAATACAATTTGATGCCCGTAGTCTTTTACATTTTTATTGGTGTAATCCTCACAGACATAAAACTCGCATCCTACAATGGGAGTGATTTCAGTCTCGGTAGGCTGTTCCCCATTCGCTTCGAGTTCGGCATTTTTGTCTTTTGCAGCCTTGTTGTGCGCCATGATCTCTTTCACAAAGTGAAAGGCACCCATCATATTAGCGTGGTCGGTAAGAGCAACGGCAGGCATTCCATTTTGAGCAGTAGCTTTTACCAGGTCCTTAATATTAATGGTAGACTGAAGTACCGAAAACTGGGAATGGTTATGCAAATGGGCAAAAGGGGCATCCTCCAAGGTTTGGATGTTTTCTTGGATTTCCGCTTCGGATATTTCACCCGTATCTTGGGCCCAAAGGGCATCCGCAATTTTTTTGGAAGCCGCCTTTAGGTTGATATGTTTTAGACCGATAAGCTCAATCTCTTTTGGATTGGCCTCGGAAAAATGCTCAAAATAATCAGGCTGCACATCCAGCTCCTGAACGCTGAATTGCTTTTTACGAACTAGTTCTAAAAAACAACGGGTAGTAGCCTCCACATCGGCGGTTGCATTGTGCGCTTCTGCGAAAGGTTCGCCAAAAAGGAACTCGTGCAATTCGGTCAAGGTGGGTAGTTTGAACTTGCCACCGCGACCACCAGGAATTTTACACAATTCTGCGGTATGTTCAGTACAGGTGTCTAAAATTGGGAGGTTTTCCATTTTGTTTTCCACTCCTTTACGGTGGAACTCGCACCCCATAATATTTACATCGAAACCTACATTTTGACCCACAATAAATTTGGCTTGAATCAAAGCTTTGTTGAAAGCCTCTAAAACAAACTCCAAAGATTTACCCTCTTGTTCTGCCAAGGCAGTGGAAATGCCATGTATTTGTTCTGCTTCATAGGGAACGTTAAATCCCTCGGGACGAACCAAAAAATCCTGGTGCTCCACCAAATTTCCCATTTCGTCGTGCAACTGCCATGCGATCTGCACGCATCTCGGCCAGTTGTCGGTATCGGTAATGGGTGCATCCCATCGTTTGGGCAATCCAGTGGTTTCCGTATCAAAAATCAGGTACATAGGCTAAGGTTCTCTATCAAAAAAAGGAATGGATAAATGTACGGAAGTCGTCTTGTTTGTGGAAATTGAGTTTTTACGATTTATCAACCAATAAAAAATAGTTTAGTTGTTGTGGATTAGGAGATTTGGATTATATTTGCACCCGCTTAACAGACAAGCGATTAAATAGAATTAATAACAAGGGTCGGGCACCCTACAAATTAATGTGATATGCCAGTTAAAATTAGACTTCAGAGACACGGTAAAAAAGGTAAACCATTTTATTGGGTGGTTGCCGCAGATTCCAGAGCAAAAAGAGACGGTAAATTTTTGGAAAAATTGGGAACTTATAACCCAAACACCAATCCAGCTTCTA
The DNA here is from genome assembly GCF_900102925.1 of Flagellimonas zhangzhouensis. Classification (GTDB taxonomy): domain Bacteria; phylum Bacteroidota; class Bacteroidia; order Flavobacteriales; family Flavobacteriaceae; genus Flagellimonas; species Flagellimonas zhangzhouensis. The sequence goes on from NZ_FNKI01000001.1 coordinate 1,098,072, forward strand.
TCGACTTGGATATTGATGGTTCTGTAAAATGGTTGCAGAATGGTGCACAACCTACCGATACTGCAAGAGCTATTCTTTCTTATAAAGGTGTTATGATGAAGCACCACTTGTTGGGTGGACTTCGTAAAGGAGCCTTGACCGAAGAGCAAGTTGAAGAGAAATTCAAAGCTTGGTTGGAAGAGAAAGAGCAAAAAATCCAGGCCAAAAAAGATGGTTTGAGCAAAGCTGAAGCAGAAGCTAGAGCAAAAGCCTTGGAAGCTGAGAAAGAAGTGAACGAGAAGAGAGCTGCTGCTGCATTGCCAGTAGAGGAAGAAGTTGCTGAGGAAGCTGCAGAAGAAACTGCTGAAGCTGCAACCGAAGAGGCTACTCCAGAAGCTGAGGCTCCTGCTGCCGAGGAAGCTGCCAAAGAAGAAGAATAGAACTCTAGACGATGCGCAAGGAAGACTGTTTCTACCTGGGCAAAGTCGTTTCAAAATACAGCTTTAAGGGTGAGGTGTTGGTAAAATTAGACACCGATGAACCCGATATCTACGAAAATATGGAATCAGTATTTGTTTCTTTGGGAAACAATCTGGTTCCATTTTTTATTGACCGCTGTCGACTTCATAAATCCAATTTGCTTCGTATTGATTTTGAAGAAGTAAAGGACGAACCCACTGCGGATAAAATCATAGGTTCGGAACTGTATTTGCCCCTTACCATGTTGCCTAAATTAAAAGGAAACCAATTTTACTTTCATGAAGTGATTGGGTTCACCATGTTGGATGAGGTGCATGGTGACATTGGAAAAATTGTTGCCGTAAACGATAGTGCTTCCCAAGATCTTTTTGAAGTGGAAAAGGACGGTAAGGAACTTCTGATTCCAGTAAGTGATGAGATCATCATTAAAGTGGACCGTGAAAACCAAACCATCCATGTGAAAACTCCAGAGGGTTTGGTGGATTTGTATCTTGGAGAATAAAAAACTATACTATCAATAAAAAGGGCGGCCATTGGCCGCCCTTTTTGTGGTTGTTGGTATATAGAACTGAAAAGCCAGTTTTATTTTTTCCATTTTCCTCCACCTACGTAGAAGCCTAAGGAAATGCCTAAGTAGGAGTTTTTAATTTCAGCACCATCTATTTCGGTCTTTCCAATAAGATTATAGTTAACCGCCGCGCGGAATTTACCCCATTCGAATCCAGTACGAATCATACCGCCAAACTTCCCGTCAACTTCTGCTTCCGCATCAGGACCAAAATCTTCAAAACTAAGGTTGGCTAGAGCGCTAAAACCTACACCTGCACCGACGAATGGAGCAAAGGAGGAACTGCCATTGTTAAAATAGTAATCAAAAGTTCCCAAATAAGATGAACTTGCAGCTAAATCTGCTTCCAAAGATACTCCTGAGTCAGTTACGTTTTTAGCCATAATTGCTGATTCAAAACGAATACCCACGTTCATGTTGTCTGCAACATTGTACTTGGGTTCAATACCAAATAGAAGACCACCTCCTCCATCAGGCATGGTATAACCAAAGTCTAGTCCAGCACGGAATTTACCTTCTTCTTGCGCTTGTGCCATTTGAAATGTACCAGCAATAATGACCATCGCAACTAAAAATTTCTTCATAATAAGATGTTTAAGAATTGGAATTTTATGGAATAGGAATTAGCCTATTCATTATTAAAGCCACGAATTAAGGGTGTTGGTTTTGAAGAAATTGAGGTGATCTAACGGATGGCTTGTTTCAACCAACGAATGCTAGTTTTCAATTGACGGGGTAATTCAATTACAAAAAAAATCCACCTTTAGGTGGATTTTAAAAACTATATATGAAGATGTGTGTTATTTCAAAATCACTTCAATCACTGGAATTTCTACATTCGGCTTGTTTACGGGTAAAATCAAATTGATATCGTTTTCCCCGAATGTCTGCTTGTGCATCCAGTGGCTGTAAGGTTCAGAAATTTCAAGTTCAGAGGCATCATGCAAAAACTGCGCATATTTGATTTTATCTTTCATCCCCTCCAACAACAAATATTTTATAGGGTAATCCAACAAGTGAATGTAAAGTCTATTCGTTTTAGGGTTGTACGTCAAAATGGAATTATCAGGAGCTTTAATGTCATCAGGAGCTTGGGTAGCTCCATAAATGGAGCGGTCGTTGTATTTCATCCATTCACCCATACCTTCCAATGCATTGTCTACTCTATAATCAAAAGTCCCTCTGCCTGTAGGGCCGACGTTTAATAGCACGTTTCCACCCTTGCTCACAGATTCAATCAAAAGTGTCAACAATTGTCTTTTGTTTTTCCAAGTATGCTCGTCACGGTAATAGCCCCAAGATCCAGAAAAGGTTTGGCACGTTTCCCAAGGCACACGTTTGCCCTCATATTCCAACCATTTTTTCACCTTAAACTGCTCAGGAGTGGTGTAATCCCATCCACCAGCATAATCCTTAATGCCAGCTCTGTCATTTATGATGATTTCAGGTTGAAGTTTACGAACTAGTTTCAGAAGTCCTTCCGAATCCCAATCCTCGCCACTTTTCCCAAAGGGATCGGGAAACGAATAATCCAACCATAAAAGGTCAATTTTACCGTAATTGGTAAGGATTTCTGTAACCTGGTCTTTCAGGTACTGTCGGTAGACATCCATGTCCTTGCCCTTGTTCAATTTATCGTATTCCTTTTGGGTTTCGACACTCATAGGATGGTTACGGTCAATGGTATAGTCAGGGTGATGCCAATCCAAAAGCGAATAATAAAATCCAACTTTCAATCCTTCTGCCCTAAAAGCATCAACCCACTCTTGAATGGCATCTTTTCCATAAGGACTATTGGTGATTTTAAAATCGGTGTATTTGGAATCGAAAAGGGTGAAACCCTCATGGTGTTTTGTGGTGATCACGGCATATTTCATGCCAGCGGCCTTAGCTTTTTTGGCCCATTCGGTGGGGTCGTAAAGGTCTGGGTTGAACAGGTCGAAGTATTTTTGGTATTCCTCATTCGGAATGCGCTCTTTTTTCTGTACCCATTCGTGGCGGGCAGCTTGGGAATAAAGCCCCCAATGAATGAACATGCCGAACCGAGCTTCGGTCCACCATTCTAAGCGTTTTTCTTTTTCGGCGTCCGTTTCGTCCCAAATTTTCTTTTGGGCGTTGGTTAGGTTGAAACAAAAAATGGAAAGAACGGCAACTAGAAATATTCTGTTCATCGGGGGTTTTTGGTTGGTTATTATGCCCCAAAAATCGGGCTTGGAGAAATCAATACAAAACTTCAAGGGTAATGACGGATAAGAATTATGAAGATGGTAATTTAATGCCATCAAATTTTATTTTTGCAAAGTATACCCCAATTTAATTGTGTAATGTCAACACCCTTTAAATTCAAACAATTCACGATTCACCAAGATCAATGCGCCATGAAAGTGGGCACCGATGGCGTGCTTTTAGGTGCATGGGCATCTTTGGAACATCAACCGTATTCCATTTTGGATATCGGAGCTGGCACGGGCCTGATTGCTTTACAAATGGCACAGCGTTCCCATGCCGAACTTATCGATGCCATTGAGTTGGATGATGATGCCTATGAGCAATGCGTTGCCAATTTTGAGGCTTCACCATGGGGAGACAGACTTTTCTGTTATCATGCAGGTTTTGATGAATTTGTGGATGAAATGGATGAGGAGTATGATTTAATTATTTCCAATCCACCATTTTATGCTGAAGAAGTGGGTAGTGGAGATGATGCAAGGGACAAAGCAAGACAGAACAGTTCGTTGCCTTTTGATGAATTGGTCGATGGGGTTTCCAAACTATTGATTGCAGATGGACGATTTGCAGTCATTATTCCTCATAAAGAAGAAATCTATTTTATGGAGTTGTGTTCCAATGTCGGATTATACCCAAATCGAATCACAAGAGTTAAGGGAAATCCTGACGCTGATTTTAAAAGAAGCCTAATGGAATTTAGCAGAAAAAAAGTAGCGGTAAAGGAAAATGAATTGACCATAGAACATGGCCGTCATGACTACACAAAAGAGTATATTGAGCTTACGCAAGCATTTTATTTAAAAATGTAACAATACCAAAGCTAAATGTTATATTTGACAAATTGTGTGATGTGTTAAAATTCATATCAAATGGTTGCTGAGCGCCAGCCTGCGGCAGGCAGATAGTCGAAGCAACAAGAAAATTCAGTTACAATAAAAATGGATTCCTGCCTGCGCAGGAATGACAAAATAAAATTATAATCAATGAAACCCGACTTATTCGAAGCCCCTGACTACTACAATTTGGATGATTTGCTTTCTGAAGAGCATAAATTAGTGCGCGATGCCGCACGTCAATGGGTAAAGCGAGATGTGTCCCCAATCATTGAGGAATATGCCCAAAAAGCAGAATTCCCAAAGCAGATTATTGCTGGTTTGGCAGAAATCGGTGCTTTTGGCCCCTACATTCCCGAAGAATATGGCGGAGCAGGATTAGATCAGATAAGTTACGGGTTGATTATGCAAGAAATTGAGCGAGGAGATAGCGGGGTTCGTTCAACGGCTTCGGTACAATCTTCTTTGGTGATGTATCCCATTTTTGCCTACGGTTCGGAAGAACAGCGTAAAAAATACTTGCCCAAGTTGGCCTCAGGGGAGTGGATGGGGTGTTTTGGATTGACAGAGCCCAATCATGGATCCAACCCTGGAGGGATGGAAACCAAGTTCAAGGAGGCAGGTGATCACTATGTGTTGAATGGAGCCAAATTGTGGATTTCAAATTCCCCGTTTGCCGATGTGGCTGTGGTTTGGGCCAAGAACGAAGAGGGTCGAATTCATGGTTTGATCGTGGAACGTGGAATGGAGGGTTTTTCCACTCCAGAAACGCACAATAAATGGTCGCTTCGTGCTTCGGCCACGGGTGAGCTTATTTTTGATAATGTAAAAGTTCCAAAGGAAAATCTATTGTCTGGCAAAAGTGGATTGGGTGCTCCGCTAGGTTGTTTGGATTCCGCTCGGTTTGGAATAGCTTGGGGTGCCATCGGTGCAGCAATGGATTGTTACGATACCGCACTTAGATATGCTAAAGAACGTATACAGTTTGGAAAACCAATTGCTGCTTATCAACTTCAACAAAAGAAATTGGCCGAAATGATCACCGAGATCACCAAAGCACAATTATTGGCTTTCCGTTTGGGGCAACTTAAAAATGAGGGTAGGGCGACTACAGCCCAAATTTCCATGGCGAAGCGAAACAATGTGGAAATGGCCATTAAAATTGCACGTGAGGCAAGACAAATGTTGGGTGGAATGGGAATCACAGGCGAATACAGCATTATGCGCCACATGATGAATCTTGAAAGTGTGATTACTTACGAGGGCACTCATGACATTCACTTGTTGATCACTGGGGCAGATATCACAGGGATTCCAGCTTTTAAATAGTTTAAGAAACTTTTTCGACCGTAACCTTTATTGATTTGCTGATGGGAGTCTGGCTCTTATCTGCAAACTGGTTGTGTGGCACCAATAAATTGGTCTCTGGGAAATAGGCGGCCATATTCCCTTTTGGAATGTCGTACGGAATTACCAAGAATTGTTCAGCCGTACGTTGGATATCATCATAAAAACTGTGCAAATTCACCACATCCAACCTGTTGAGGTTTCTATCTTTCATGTCATCTTCGTGCATAAAAACCACTCTTCTTTCATTGTAAATGCCCCGATACCGATCATTTAGACCATAAATTGTGGTATTGAATTGATCGTGGGAACGAATCGTCATCAGCAGTAATTCATCGGGTTTTAACTGATGTTCAGAAAGTGGGTTGATGGTCAATTGTGCCATTCCGTTCGGAAGCATTCTAAAATCCCGCTCACGGACATTGTTGGGCAGATAATAGCCAAATCCTTTGGATTGCTCGCTGGTGTTTTCAAACCCTTTTACCGTTTTATCAATCAAATTTCGAATAAGATTATAGTCTTGACCCAAAGCATTCCAATCCATAGGGTGTTCTCCTTTAAAATAGGCATGGGCCATTTGTGAAATAATCTCGGGCTCACTTTTAATATGTTCCGAAGCTGGAGGGAGAAGCCCTTTGCTTTGCCTTACTTTTCCCATACTGCTTTCCATGGTCATGAATTGCAGTTCCCCATTTTTCTCATCTTTTTCCGACCGACCATAAGTGGGTAGAAGCAAAGCTGTTTTTCCCGTCACCAAATGACTTCGATTTAATTTGGTACTAATTTGAACAGTAAGGATACAATTTTCAATGGCCTCGGCCGTGTATTGCGTATCCGAAGCTGCCATTACGAAGTTGCCACCCAAACAAATAAAGACTTTGGCCTTTTTCTCGTGCATGGCTTGTATGGCTTCCACAGTGTCATACCCTTGTTCTGTGGGTGGGTCAAATAGGAGGTGTTCCTTTATTTTTTGGTTCAACGTTTTGTTCACATAGTGCATAATGCCCACGGAACGGTCACCTTGCACATTGCTGTGGCCACGAACGGGACAAGTGCCTGCAAATGGTTTTCCAATGGCACCTTTTAGCAAGAGAATGTTTATATATTCCTGAATACAGTTCACGGCATTTTTGTGTTGGGTAATGCCCATGGCCCAACAGATCACAATGTTGGATTTTTCTGCTAACAATTGAACCGCTTTATCAATTTTACGCATGGAAACGCCTGTTCTGCGTTGCAGTTCTTCTATTTCGTATTTGGATAAGTTTTCGATTAATTCATCATAACCATCCACATATTCTACGATAAATTCATGGTCCAGAACATTTGAATGTTGCGCATCCAAAGTGACTAATTTTTTCAAAATCAATTTGGCAAGAGCGATATCCTCATTGATGCGAACTGGTAGGTGCAAATCGGCAATCTTTTGTCCATGGCCCAAGATGCCCGATACCTTTTGAGGATTTTTAAAACTGACCAGTCCTGTTTCTGCCAAAGGGTTGATGCTAATGACTTTTCCGCCATTCTTTTTGCATTTTTCCAAAGCAGATAACATTCTAGGATGGTTGGTACCTGGATTTTGCCCTACTACCAAAACCACTTCCGCTCCATGCAAATCATCCAAGGTAACCGAACCTTTTCCAATGCCAAGCGTTTGCGATAAGGCCACCCCAGAAGATTCATGGCACATGTTGGAGCAATCGGGCATATTGTTGGTGCCAAAAGCTCGGGCGAACATGCCATATAAAAAAGCGGCTTCGTTGCTGGATCGCCCCGAAGTATAAAAAATGGCCTCGTTCGGAGTATTCAATTGGTGCAATTTTTCTGCAATCAAATCATAGGCTTCGGCCCAATCGATGGGTTCGTAATAAACGCTGTTGGGACGTAACACCATGGGTTCCACAACGCGTCCCAATTTGTTGAGTTCGTAATCGCTTAAAAGGGACAATTCTTCCACGGAATGTTTGGAGAAGAAGTCCGCTCCAATATGATCTTTCGTGGCTTCATCGGCTAATGCCTTTGCGCCATTTTCACAATATTCAGCAATGTTTGAGGGGTTTTTTGGAACGGGCCATGCACAACTGGGGCAGCGAAAGCCATCCTCTTGGTTCATTTCTGCAAGGGTTTTCATGGACTTGGCAATTCCCATTTCCTTAAAGGTATGCCGCAATGCCTCCTTTACACCAAGCAGCCCTGCAGAATGGTGCATGGGTTCCTTAAGTCGCAGTCCAGTAAATTTGATTTCTCCTGTGAGTGAAACGTTTCTGGTGAATTCTTTTGCCATGGACCTTGAGGATTTGTTTTAATTCTAATCCTAAGTTACGGTATTCCGCTCACTTCTTTTGGTCCAGTAATTTTTTGCTCGTTCGCATATCGGCATAGCGAGGATCTTGGATGTAGTTTTCCTTTTTCATTTTGATGACCTCAATGCTCAAGAAACCAAATTCTTCCACCACCTTGCCATAGGAACGGTAGATGCCCTTTCCCCTGAAATAATATTTGACCGCCACGGGAGGGAAGAGCACCGTGTCAAACACTTCGCCAAATTGATCTACGAAAGTGGCAAAATACATGCGCTTTCCATCATGGGTCGAAGTGTTCTTAACCGTTACCAGATAGCCGTAGATGTCGATGTGTTTGTTGAGATAAGCCTCCAAATCTTTTTGTCCATTGGTGTTTTTGGGAGGCTCTTCCAACAATTCAAAAGGACTGCAGAGACAGAAGCCCAAGAGTTCCAATTGCTCAAAAGCGGTTTCCAAAGCCGTGGTGTTCAGTTGGGGCATCTGGAATTTTTGATGCCTTGGTGGAAAGAGCTTCGGGTGTTCCAATCTGTCGTTTTTGGAGAGCATCAAATGGGCTTTCCAGAGCAATTCGTGCTTGTTGATTCCTGTAAATCGGAAAGCATCAATACGAATCAAAATGGAAAGTTGCTCCATGCGGATGAACACCCGATCTAAGAAATCTTCCAAAGAAGTGAAACTTCCGTGGAGCATGCGTTCTTTCAGGATGCGTTCCATGACCCTGTTTTCCAAATCGCGGAGATACATCATCCCCAAATAAATATGAGTCCCATAAATGCGGTTTACGGCCATACTGTTGTTCACACAAGGTGGATGAATGGTGGCGCCGAGCATACGGGCATCGTGCACATAGAATTCCGAACGATAAAACCCACCACCATTATTGAGTACGGCGACCATATATTCCAAAGGAAAATAGGTTCTCAAAAACAAGCTTTGATAACTCTCCACGGCATAGGAAGCAGAGTGTCCCTTGGCAAAAGCATAGCCCGCAAAACTGGCCACTTGGTTCCATATTTCAGAGATTAAGGATTCTGCGTAGCCCTTTTTTCTACAATTGGAAATAAACTTGTCCTGCACTTTTTGGAACTCGGCCCGTGAACGGAACTTGCCACTCATGCCCCTGCGGAGTACGTCTGCTTCACCAAGATCCAGCCCTGCAAAATGGTGGGCCACTTTGATCACATCTTCTTGGTAGACCATGACCCCGTAGGTGTCAGGCATAATTTCCAACATGATCGGGTGTGCTTTTTCCTCGGTTCTGCCCTTGTTGCGATGACGAAGAATATATTCTCGCATCATACCGCTTTTGGCGACCCCAGGACGAATAATGGAACTGGCAGCCACTAATCCCAAATAAGTATCGACCTGAAGTTTTTTGAGTAGCATCCGCATAGCGGGCGACTCCACATAAAAACAGCCCATGCATTGCGCGGTTTTGATCAGGTTATTGATCACAGGGTCTTTTTTAAATCCCTTGATGTTGTGAATGTCAATGTCCGCAAGTTTTTCAGGTTGATTGTAGGCCACAATTTCCAAGGCTTCCTTGATCTTGCCCAAACCACGTTGTCCCAGAATGTCAAATTTGTAGAGACCCACATTTTCGGCAATCACCATATCGTATTGCGTGGTTGGAAAACCTTTTGGTGGTAGATGGGTGGCCGAAAACCAATGCAAGGGTTTGTCGCTGATCAAAATTCCCCCTGCGTGAATGCTCAAATAATTAGGTTTGTTCTTGAGCAAGCTACCGTATTTCAGTACGAGTTTGGATACATGGTCCAATTGGTCAAGCACATATCTTCCTGTCAACAAAAATTCTATGTCTTGGGGAGGGAGTCCGAACACTTTTCCCAATTCTCGAATAACGCCCCGTTCCTTAAAAGTGACGTAGGTGCCGAGTAGGGCGACATGTTCAAAACGTTCAAAAATGTACTTCGTCATCGCAGGGCGGTCTCGCCACGAAAAATCAATGTCAAAATCGGGAGGATTAGCTCGATAGAGGTTAATGAACCGCTCAAAATATAAATCGAGTTCCATGGGATCCACATCGGTGATGCGGAGTAGGTAGGCCACAATGCTGTTGGCACCACTACCTCGGCCCACATAAAAGAATCCTCTTCGTCTTGCTTCGGAAACAATTTCCCAATTGATCAAGAAATAGGAAACAAACCCCATTTTTTTGATAAGGTCCAATTCCTTGTTCAACCGATTGTTGATGGAATCGTTTACTTCTTCATATCGGTAGGGGAGTCCATCCTCGCAGAGTTTTTCCAAGAGCTGCTCGTCTTCTTCCACGCTTCCCAAAAAGGTTTTCAGGTTTTGTGGTTTTCTGTCTTTGGAAAAATCAAAATGGATACTGCACTTGTTGAGCAGTTTTTCCGTGTTTTCCAGAATAAAAGGAAACTCTGAAAACGCAGCGGCCAAATTCTGGACAGGATACATTTTCTCTTCTTCATTAGCCTCTTCTTCCTTTGGAAGTTTGCTCAACAGTACATTGTTGTCGATGGCCCTGAGCAATCTGTGGGCATTAAAATCCTGCTTGTTTCGAAAAGTAATAGGTTGTTGTACCACCAATTTTTTTGTCAGCGATGCCAATTTGGAAAACGGAAGCCTACGCAGATCTTTGATGGAGATTCCGATGAACTCATGTTCCTGAAAATGGTCCAGCTCATTGAGCAATACCTGTTCAAATGGATAGACCACGAACACATTCTTAAAAGTAGGCGCTCGATCTGGAATCTTGGAACTATCATAAAGATGCTGAGACAAAAAATTGTTCAGTTCCAGATACCCCTCGTTGTTCTGGGCAATACCAATAAAGCAGGGTTCGGTCCCATTCCTGAAATCAATCCCCAAAATCGGTTTTACGCCAAATTCGGGTGCTTTTCGAACAAAATTCAAGCCCGCCGAGGTATTGTTGATGTCGGTGAGCACCAATTGGGTCACGTGGTTCTGTTGTGCCAATTGCAATAGCTCCACCTCCGAGAACGTCCCGAACCGTAAACTGTAATATGTGTGGCAGTTTAAATACAATTGTCAGTCATCAATTATTAATGTTCAATTATGAGGTCGAGCTGTCATATCGAGCGCAGTCGAGATGCGAGATCGACGTATTAAAAACACCTCTCGACTGCGCTCGAGGTGACAAGAAATTACTGTTTTCGATGTGCCAAAACCACTGGCGGTTCTCCGTTAAATGGATTGTGCATGCTCCCGATGGTCTTTGCTCCCATGGCAGAGGCGCGCAGTACGCTTCGACTTCCAAACCTGTTACGGACATAGTCCATGGCTTGGTAAAGGTTCAGGGTCTCCTCGGTATCTTCAAAAAGGTTGATTTGGTAATTCCCCGAGACCAAATGGCTGAATCGAATCCCGATAAGGCGGACCAACATCCGTTTGTTGTACAGTGAATTGAACAGTTCCAAAATTTTTGGGATAAGGGTATGGTCGGCACTTGTGTACGGAATTCGTGATTGTTTGGAATAGGTGTTGAAATCGGAATACCGAATTTTTACGGCAATGCAGGCCGTCAATTTATCGCCCCGACGTAATTGGTAGGCCAAGTTTTCGGTCATGGCAATCAAAATGCCTCTTAGTTTGATGACATCGATAGTGTCCTTATCAAATGTTCTTTCGTTGGAAATGGATTTTCTATCGTGAAATGGAATCACGGGTGTGTCGTCTATGCCATTGGCCCTTTTCCAAATGATTTGGCCGTTGGCGCCCAACACCCGTTGCATAATGTCCATGGGCATATCCTGAATGGTCTTTACTTGCCGTATGCCCAAATTTCTTAGGGTTTGATAGGTCTTGTCGCCCACCATCGGAATCTTTTTGATGGAAAGCGGTGCCAAAAAAGGCTTTTCAAGACCAAAATCTATTTTAAGCTGGTTGTTGGGCTTGGCCTCATTGGTAGCCACCTTGGAAACCACTTTGTTTACCGATAAACCAAACGAAATGGGTAGACCCGTTTCCCGAATGATTTTCTGACGCATTTCCGTGGCGTATTTGTAACAGCCAAAAAAACGGTCCATTCCCGATAGGTCCGCATAGAATTCATCAATGCTCGATTTTTCGAAAAGGGGAACGTGTTCCTTGATGATTTCGGTGACCACATCCGAATATTTGCTGTAGGTGCCTGCATTGCCACGAATCACCACGGCCTCTGGACAAAGTTCCTTGGCCATTTTCATGGGCATGCCCGAATGCACCCCAAATCCACGGGTCTCGTAGCTGCAAGCGGCAACCACACCACGGTCACTGGTGCCGCCCACCAATAAGGGCTTGTTTTTAAGCTCTGTATTGATGATGCGCTCCACGGATACATAAAATGTATCCAAGTCTAGATGCAAGATCGTTTTTTCCATTGTTTAATTGAGGGAAAGCTAAATAATGGAATAAATCCAATAAAAAGGAAATAATCCATAAAATAGATATGAACAACTTTCGGTGCCCTTTTTCCGAAAAATCATTATATCTTTGTCCCGTTGTGTTGGATTCCAGTCGCGATGATTGGGATCAGGTTGAAGCATCAAAACGATGCTCGCCAATGAAAGGCTTTCCTTTTGGAAGGCTTTTTTTGTTTGTGGTGGGGAGTGAAAAGATACGAGTAGATGTCACTTCGAGCGTAGTCGAGAGGTGCTATTGCTTATGGCCCAGTATCTCGACTGCCTGCCCGTTCGGCAGGCGCTCGATATGCCTGTTCAAAATATTAGCAAGCATTCGTTAAATTCGTGTCAAGCTATTTGTTGGTAGGAAGTAATAATAGATTCTTCGCTTTGCTCAGAATGACAAATTAATATCAACTTCCAGAAACGCTATGCGCTACATGGTGAACCAAAGAAGCGGCCAGTTTTGCCGTTTGTCCGTCAATATCGTACTTGGGATTCATTTCGGCAATATCCATACTGATCAGTTTGCCCGAAGCAATAATGGGTTTTAAGCATTCCAAAACCATATGAGGTGTAAAACCCATAGGTGAGGGTGCACTCACCCCTGGTGCAAATGCCGAGGAGAATCCATCCAAATCAATGGTCACATAAATGTGGTCCACATTTTTGGTAAAGGCGTTGATCCATGTGGTGATTTCAGCCAGAAGCGGAATTTGAAAGGTGTCGTTCATCACGTAGATGACATCAAGATCCCTTGCTGTTTGGAACAAGTTTCTATCGTTGGCATCTTTTCGGATACCCAAACAGAGATAATTAAAGTTGATACCCTCTTTTTTACAATCCTTGGCAATTTGATAGAATGGAGTGCCAGAATTCCCTTGTTCGGTGTTTTTCTGCAGGTCAAAATGAGCATCAAAATTGATGATGCCGATAGTCTGCCCCTCTTTTTTGGCGTCCAAATAGGTTTTGATGCCTTGGTAATGGCCATAGGCCAAATCGTGCCCACCACCCAAAACAATCGGAAATTGTTTTTTCTCTAAAAGAGATGTAATGGCTTCAGCAAGTTGCTCTTGGGCCGATTCCATATCGCTGTTGGAACAGGTAATGGACCCTACATCGTGCAACAGCACATTGCTCCCTAAGTGGTTGGGCATTTTTCCAAAGCTACTTTTTATGGCATCTGGGCCCTCGGCGGCTCCAACTCGACCTTGGTTGCGGTGCACCCCAGCATCGCAGGCATAGCCCAAAAGGGCAATGGATTTTTTCTGGGCTTCGGGAAGCTCATACAAGGGTGTGCAATGCACTTTTTCATGCAGGTACAGCCATTTATTGGTGATTTTGCCTGTCCAAAGGTTCTTTTTCGGGGTTTCGTAGTGTTTCATCACATTAAAAAAGATCGTCCAAAATATCTGATTCTACAAGATACGGTAAAGTCACTTTTAAATTAGGTGAGCGTTCCATTTCTCGTTCAATCGCAAATCGGGCCTCTTTGTTCCGTGCCCAACTTCTGCGGGAAATCCCATTGTTCACATCAAAGAACAGCATTCTCTTCAAGCGGATGGAGGCTTCTTCTGAACCGTCGAGTACCATGCCAAATCCACCGTTGATCACTTCGCCCCAGCCAACACCTCCACCATTGTGGATGGAAACCCAAGTAGCACTTCTAAAACTATCGCCAATCACATTTTGGATGGCCATATCGGCGGTGAACTTGCTACCGTCGTAAATATTGCTGGTTTCCCTAAAGGGAGAATCCGTTCCGCTAACATCGTGATGGTCGCGACCCAAAACCACAGGAGCGCTGATTTCCCCTTTGGCAATGGCGTTGTTAAAAGCATCCGCAATTTTGCTTCGTCCCTCGGCATCGGCATATAGGATTCGCGCTTGTGAGCCAACCACTAATTTGTTCTGTTCCGCTTCTGAAATCCATTTGATGTTGTCCTGCATTTGCTGTTGGATTTCTTCGGGAGCTTCAGACTTTATTTTTTTCATCACCTCAAGGGCTATGGCATCTGTTTTTTGAAGATCTTTTGGGTCGCCTGAGGTGCACACCCATCGGAATGGTCCAAAACCGTAATCGAAACACATGGGCCCCAAAATATCCTGCACATAGGACGGATACCTGAAATCGATATTGTTTTCGGCCATCACATCGCCACCTGCTCGGGAAACTTCCAATAAAAAGGCATTTCCGTAATCAAAAAAGTAAGTGCCTTTTGCGGTGTGCTTGTTGATGGCATTGATTTGTCGTCGAAGCGATTCTTGAACTTTTTCTTTGAATGCCTCGGGATTGTCCACCATTAAGGCGTTGGATTCTTCAAAAGAAAGTCCCACGGGATAATAACCACCTGCCCATGGATTATGCAAAGAGGTTTGGTCGGAACCCAATTGGATAAAAATGTCCTCTTCGTAAAAGCGCTCCCAAACGTCCACTACGTTGCCGATGTATGCCAAGGAAACCACTTCCTTGTTTTTTACCGCATCTTTGGTTCTGACTACCAATAAATCCAAATCCACCAACAATTCATCCACCCAACCTTGGTCGTGACGTTTTTTGGCAGCTTCAGGGTTTACTTCTGCACAAATTGTAATACCTCCAGCAATATTTCCTGCTTTGGGTTGGGCACCACTCATGCCTCCAAGTCCAGCAGTCAAGAAAATTTTGCCCTCGGGGGATTCGTTTTTGTCCAATACTTTTCTAAAAGCGTTCATGACCGTGATGGCCGTTCCGTGGACAATGCCTTGTGGACCAATATACATATAGGAACCTGCTGTCATCTGCCCGTATTGGGTAACTCCAAGTGCGTTGAAGCGTTCCCAATCATCAGGCTTGGAATAGTTCGGAATCATCATTCCGTTGGTGACGACTACTCTAGGAGCTTCTTTGGAAGATGGAAACAGTCCCATTGGGTGGCCTGAATACATGTTCAAGGTCTGTTCTTCTGTCATTTCAGCCAAATATTTCATGGTGAGCAGGTATTGCGCCCAGTTTTGGAAAACCGCTCCATTTCCTCCGTACGTGATCAGTTCCTCTGGATGCTGAGCCACAGCAGGATCCAAATTGTTTTGGATCATCAACATGATGGCAGCTGCCTGATGCGATTTCGCTGGATATTCTGAAATGGGTCGGGCAAACATTTCATAATCGGGCTTGAATCGATGCATATAAATGCGACCATAGGTTTTTAACTCCTCCGCAAATTCAGAAGCAAGTTCTTTATGCCAAGCTTCGGGAAAATAACGTAGCGCATTTTGCACGGCCAGTTTTTTCTCTTCTCTGGAAAGGATGTCTTTCCGTTTTGGCGCGGGATTCCCATTTTTTGGATAGGCTTTTTTTGCGGGAAGTTGCTCGGGTATGCCTTGAAGTATCTGTTGCTGAAATTCAGTCATTGTTGCAAATTTTATTGTATAGGTGTTCCATTTTTCCATACCATACTTGGTTTTAATTGCCCTTGGTGGTAGGTGATTTCTTGATAATTATCGGTTGGGAAAACCACAAAGTCAGCTAGTGCACCTGCTTCCAGTTTTCCTCGGTCTTCCAATCGTAATGCAGCAGCTGCCCTAAAGGTAATTCCAGAAAGTACTTCGGTATTTGACAGTTTTTCAAAGGTTCCCAAAATACTGGCTTGGGTCAACAGGTCGCCCATGGGGGCGGAACCTGGGTTGTGATCACTGGCAATGGATAAGGCGCCGCCCACATCCAAAATTTTACGGGCTGGGGTGTAGGCACATCCTAATCCGAGAGATGCACCAGGCAATGCCGTGGCAATGGTGTTACTTTTGGCCAACAATTGGATTTCTTTTTCGGTGCTGGCTTCTAAATGGTCGGCACTAACGGCATCAAAATCTACGGCAACTTGACTCCCGCCTGTGGTAAATTGGTCGGCATGTACCGTAATATCGAATCCCATTTCTTTTGCTTTTTGAAAGTAAGGTTTGATTTCTTCTGGAGAAAAAGCACTTTCTTCCACAAAGGCATCCACTCGATTGGCCAGGTTTTCAGTTTTGATGATAGGAAACAATTCGTTGATGATCACATTTAGATATTCTTGGTCCTGATTCCAATCTTTTGGTTTCATATGGGCCGCCAAACAGGTAGGTACCAAGGTCACCTTTGAAGTTTCGTTCGCCTGTTTGATTGCACGTAACATTTTTAGTTCCTCATCAACCGAAAGACCATAACCACTTTTTACCTCGATGGTGGTAACTCCATTTTTTAAATGTTTTTGACTTCTGGAAATAATGCCTTTCACCAATTCGTCCTGTGAAGCTTTTCGGGTTTGGGTCACCGTGTCCCATATTCCTCCACCTGCTTTGGCAATTTCCAAATAGGTTTTTCCTGCATTTCGGTAGGCGTAATCTCTGGCACGGGTGCCACCAAAACAGATATGGGTGTGGGAATCCACAAATCCTGGTAGGCAAACATTTTTCCCATCGATAAGTTGAATATCTACATCGGCTGATTTCAATTCATCAAAAACTCCGACTTTGACAATTTTTCCATCAGCAACCAGAATCCCGCCGTTTTCAATAATGGACAGTTGCTCATCCTTAAGCGCTCCCTTTAAAGGGAGTCCCGTCATGGGAAGTAATTGGGTGAATGGTCCTATTAATAGTGGTTTGTTCATGCTAGTATGTTTCAAATTCATCAAGATGTGGTGCATCCCAAGTCAATTCTTTTTCTTTCATTACTGATTCCACCAAATCAATGATTTCATGGTTTTGAATGATTTCGATTCCTTTTTCAATATCATCTGCAAATACACGATCATTTGCGGCAAAAGCGACCTTGGTTCTCAGGAATGTATGGATTTCATCCAAAACCACACCTGATTTCAATGGTTTTCTATACTCAAATGCTTGAGCTGCGGTCAACAATTCGATGGCAAGGATTTTCTCCACATTATTTATAATATTGAGTGCTTTTCTACCACTTATGGACCCCATGCTTACATGATCTTCCTGCCCCAATGAGGTAGGAATGCTGTCCGCACTTGCGGGGAAACACAAACTTTTGTTTTCACTGGCCAATGCCGCAGTGGTGTACTGCAAGATCATATATCCTGAATTGATGCCCGTATCGTTCATCAATAATTTGGGAACTCCAGGACTGTTGCCCTCAAGAGCCAAATAGATGCGTCGGTCGGAAATATTTCCGATTTCCGAAGCGGCCAAAGCGGCATAATCCAAAGCCATGGCCAAAGGTTGTCCATGGAAATTTCCACCGCTTATGGTGAGTTCGTCATTTATGATGACTGGGTTGTCGGTTACTGAATTCAGTTCAATTTCCAACAATTCTTTAAGGTGTAACCATGTATTACGGGAAGCCCCGTGTACTTGCGGCATGCAACGTAGGGAGTAAGGATCTTGTACTCGTTCGCAATCGATATGGTCTTCCAGAATCTCTGAACCTTGGAGCAAAGTTCGGATTCTACCTGCAACATGTTGGTTGCCCTTAAAAGGTCGAAGTTGATGCAATTCCTCAAAAAATGGTTTCATGGAACCTTGTAGTCCCTCGAGCATCATGGCACCGATAATGTCGGCATGTCGTAAACAATGTTGCAATTTATGAACTACCATCACACCATGCGCAGCAATAAATTGGGTTCCATTGATTAAGGCAAGCCCCTCTTTTGGTCCCAAATCAAGTGGCTGTAAACCATTTTGCTTAAAAAGTTCTTGTGTTGGAATGGTTTTTCCTTGGTATTCCACTTTTCCCAAGCCGATTAAGGGTAAAAATAAATGGGAAAGTGGAGCCAAATCACCCGAAGCACCTACGGAACCTTGTGAGGGAACTACTGGAATGGCATCGTTATCCAAATGCCAAAGCATACGTTGCAAAGTAGTCTCGGCAATTCCTGAAAATCCTTTTGACAAGGCATGGATTTTTAGAATCAACATAATTTTAGCCAACTCTGTGGAAATGGGGTCTCCCACACCCACACTATGACTTTGCAATATATTGGATTGTAGAATTTTGGTGTCTTCTTTGGAGATTTTGGTGTTGCACAAAGGGCCAAAACCTGTATTGATGCCATACACTGTATTGCCTTTTTCCACAATACGCTGCACCCGTTGGTAACTTACATTTACATGTTGCAGGCACTTTTCTGAGAAAACACCTTTAATGGTGCCTTGGGCCAATCCCAAAGCTATGCTTGCAGTTAAATGGTCCTCGCCAAATTGAAATGTTGGGTCTTTTGCCATGCTTTTTTCTTTTCCATAAAATTAAAGGTTATGATTAATAATTACCAATACTTATTTTTGTAATAATTAATAAGTATGAATTATCAAATTGAACTTCGTCATTTCGTCTACTTTTTGGCCGTGGCCGAAGAACTTCATTATAGAAAGGCTGCTGAGAAGTTGTTTATTTCTCAACCAGGTTTGAGTACGCAAATCAAACAAATGGAAGAAATTTTGGGAACCCAATTATTTGTTCGGGATAAGAAAAAGGTGAGTTTAACGCCTGCAGGGGAGTTTTTAAAAAAAGAAGTGGAGTTTATTTTGAATCACCTTGATCAAACCAAAAAACAAGTAAAACTCATAGGAGATGGACAATTAGGGGAGGTGCGAATCGGGTTTTTGGGTTCGGCCATGCAAAATGTAGTACCCAATTTATTGTTGGGATTGAAAGAAAAATATCCAACCGTCCATACCACTTTGGAAGAACTTTCAAACAGAGCACAAATCAATGCAATTTTGACCGACCGCTTGGATTTGGGTTTTGTACGCTTATCACGAGTACCCAAAGGGTTAGATGTAAAACCCGTTTTTGAGGATACTTTTTCTTTGGTGTTGCCTGAAGACCATCCTTTGGATGCAAAGCATTTCAAAAACATCAATCAGGTGGCAGATGAGGATTTCATCCTTTTCTCCCAAGATTACAGCCCAATGTATTACGATACGGTGCTGAGCATTTGTGAGGATAGTGGGTTTGTACCCCATGTTTCGCATAAATCGGTTCATGCACAGACCATTTTTAAATTGGTAGAGAATAAATTGGGAATTGCAATAGTGCCGACCACGCTTCAATATGGGTTCCAAATGAAAGTAAAGTTCATTGAAATGAAAAAAATAAAACAGCGGGCGGTGTTGAGCATGGTATGGAAAACGGATAATCGTAATCCAGCGCTTCAAAAATGTATGGACTTGCTTCAGAAATTATGATAGGAACGATTTGGGGTGTAACTTTGGAATTCAACTTAAAAAAGACCTATGATATTTGATTTGATCAAGGAGCGTAGAAGTATTTTTCCTCCTCAATACACCGATAAACCTATTGCAAAGGAAACACTCGAAAAGATTTTGGAGGCTGCCAATTGGGCACCAACACACAAAAAAACCGAACCATGGCGATTTAAGGTTTTGACTGGTGAGAAGAAACAGGAGTTGGGTGTTTTTCTTTCCAATAAATATGAGGAAGTGGACCCAAATCCAAAGCAAACTAAAATCAAAAAATTACATTATAACCCAACAAAATCGGGAGCGGTGATTGCTATTTGTATGCAACGTGAGCCTGCTGAGAGTCTACCTGAATGGGAGGAAATCGCAGCCGTGGCCATGGCAGTGCAAAACATGTGGTTGTGTTGTACCGAACTGGGTATTGGTAGTTATTGGTCTTCCCCAGGGCTCATTAAATATATGGATGAGTTTTTTGACCTAAATGAGGGCGAAAAATGTTTGGGCTTTTTCTACATGGGGTATTTTGAGGGAGACGTGATTCCGTCAGCAAGAACCCCAATTGCAGATAAAGTTACATGGTTGGACTAACTAATAGTGAATAGGTCCCCAGCGTACTTGATGGTGATGTACACATAGAAAACTGCGTAGGCCACAGTTAGGACGAACTTCATAAAAGTGCCCGTTAAAAAACCTAAGAATGAACCAAAAGCCGCTTTCATAGCGGTTTTTTTATTGGCTTTGTTCAGCAATTCACCGACCAAAGCACCAATAAATGGCCAAATAATGATACCCAATGGTCCAAAAACAGGAACAAAAATCGCAACGAGCAATCCAACAATCGTACCCCACATACCAGCTTTGCTGCCTCCAAACTTTTTGGTGCCCATGGCAGGAATTACATAATCCAAAATGGTGATAGTTATGGCGAGAACAAAGGTAATTGCGAGCACCCACCAGTTGTCGGGAACGGCTTTGGTTAAATAAAGTAGTAGCAGTCCAACCCAACTTATTGGCGGTCCTGGTAATACGGGTAAAAAGCTTCCTAATATGCCAACTAGCATTAAAAGAAACCCTAAAATAAGCAAGGCAATGTCCATGGTTGTGTTTTGTTGTTAGACAAATGTAGCCGAGAATTGTTACACACAAAATCAAAATAAAACCCTCCTCTTAATTTTTTCGTAGGTAAATTTGAAATGGAATCTCAAATACAGGTGAAAGCAACAAAAACACATAAAAAATCAAAGTTCGTTCGAATAGGATGTACGCTGATGTGTCTCTTTTATTTGTTGGGACTTTTTAATGGTTTGGTGTTGGAAACCTTGCACGAGGTATCACACGTTTTGTCTCCCAAAACCCACCAACATGGTTTTGCTTCTGACCATGAAGAAATCGATTACTCTTCATTGGAAGCCATGGCAGGTCACTCTCACGAAGCCTTGGAAGCCATAAAAGAATTGTTGCAAGCCAATGAACCTGATGAACAAGAATCCCAAGACGATATCAGCCTAAAGTTAGACAAACATATATCGGAAGAAATTTCGATTGATTCCGAAATAGCTGCATTACTAAACCGTAATGGAAATTGGGCATACCAAAACAGGACTTCATTTTGGTGCTTAAGTATAAATTCCCCTCCTCCTCAAATTAGCTAAAAACAGCTAGGTTAATTTTATGAACGGGTTTCAATCTTTTTGAGACTGGTCTAGTGCTGTTATTGTTCAGATTTATTTACACAATTCAAATTAAAAGACAACGACATGAAATATTTTATGGCGGTATTGTCCATGCTGTTCATGGGCACTATTGCTGCGCAAAACATTAAAGGAGAACTGGTGGACGAAGCTGGTTCCCCAATAGAGGATGCTGGAATTTTTAACAAAACCAGTGGTCAACATAGCCATACCGATGGCACAGGACACTTTGTTCTGGACCGAACTTCGGTTAACGATACGATTTACTTTTCAAAATTAGGATATGCTACGCTGACCAGAGTGGTGAATCAGGCTGATTTTCAGAATCCATTGACTTTGGTACTTGAGGAAACCTCCATTTCTTTAGATCAAGTGGTTTTGGTGTCTGAAGTGGATGCCTTGAGCCGAGTGGTGGATGCGGATGTGAAAACGAATCCTGTAAAATCATCCCAAGAAATTTTAAGAAAAGTTCCTGGATTGATCATTGGCCAACACGCTGGTGGAGGAAAAGCGGAGCAAATATTTTTAAGAGGTTTTGACGTGGATCACGGAACCGATGTGGCTATCAATGTTGACGGTATGCCCGTGAATATGGTTTCACATGCCCATGGACAAGGATATGCCGATCTTCATTTTGTGATTCCAGAAACCATCGAAAATGTAAATTTTGGAAAAGGTCCATATTATGCAGACCAAGGGAATTTCAACACCGCAGGCTATGTGGACTTAAAACTGAGAAAAAGCTTGGACAAAAGTTTATTGTCCGCAGAAGTTGGTCAGTTTGGTACTCGCAGATTCATTGGGATGTTCAGCGTGATGGACAACCAAAACAGCAATGCCTACTTGGCTTCCGAATTGTATTTGACAGATGGTCCGTTTGATTCCCCCCAGAATTTTAATCGGATCAATATTATGGGAAGATATCGCTACGCCTTGCCAGGTGATCAAGAGTTGCTGTTGACCGCTTCACATTTTTCGAGTAAGTGGGATGCCTCGGGTCAAATTCCTCAACGGGCAGTTGATCAAGGATTGATTAGTCGTTTTGGGGCCATTGACGATACCGAGGGCGGTCAAACGAGTAGAACCAACATCATTTTAAACCATATCAAGAATCTTGGAACAGGAAAATCCCTAAACACCATGGCTTTTGTGTCGCATTACGATTTTGAACTCTATTCCAATTTTACTTTTTTCTTGGAAGATGCTGTAAATGGTGACCAAATTAACCAGTTCGAAGACCGTATGTTGGCAGGAGCTAAAACTGTTTTTCAGAACAATTCGGCCAACTTGGGCGGAGTGGATTTCAAATACAATGCAGGAATAGGATTCAGATACGACAATGTAGACGATAACCAGCTGTCCCACACCTTGAACCGTCAAGAGTTGTTGGAACGTTTAGCCTACGGCGATGTGGATGAAGTGAATGGCTATGCCTTTGCAGGAGCAGAATTTAAATCAGGAAAGTTCACTTTTGAGCCCGCTCTTCGAATGGATTATTTTCGATTCGATTATGTGGATAAGATGAACGAACTATACGATAGTCGAAGTGAGGAAAAAGTTGCTTTTAGTCCTAAGTTCAATACTATTTACAGTCCAACCGAAAATACCCAAATCTTTTTGAAAACGGGAATTGGGTTTCATTCCAACGATACACGGGTTGTGGTTGCGAATGGGGGCGAAGATATTTTGCCTGCTGCTTACGGTGTGGATTTGGGAGCAATCATCAGACCTGCGGACAAATTGGTTGTGAATGCAACTTTATGGACCTTGTTTTTGGATCAGGAGTTTGTTTATGTTGGCGATGCGGCCATAGTTGAACCTAGCGGAAAAACAAGACGTATGGGGATTGAAGTAGGGGCCCGTTACCAACCTTTGGATTGGTTGTACCTATATACTGATGCCAATTATACCCATGCGAGGAGCACCGAGGAAGTCGATGGTGAAGATTACATCCCATTGGCACCTGATTTCACCATGGCAGGCGGTGTAACTATAGGAGGTAATCAAGGTTTTTCAGGTGGAATCAATTACCGTTATATTGATGATAGACCTGCCAATGAGGACAATTCAATTGTGGCCGAGGGTTATTTTGTGACCGATACCACACTCAATTATACTCTAAAGAATTGGACCTTTGGTCTGATTGTGGAAAACCTATTCGATATTGAATGGAACGAAACGCAATTCGCAACCGAAAGCCGTTTATTCAATGAGCCCAACTCATTTGAGGAGATACATTTTACACCTGGCACGCCTTTTTATTTACGGGGAAAGGTTACCGTAACGTTCTAAATAAATTGATGTCAATAATTGTCACCTCGAGCGCAGTCGAGAGGTCTTTTAGCTGAGAATTATATCGGTCTCGCATCTCGACTGCGCTCGATAAGACAGCTCGACCTCACATTTAGAATGGTCATTAAAAAAATTCCAACGCTACTAAATAATTATCCGTCAGTAAACTACACCGGCGGATTTTTTTTCACTTTTTAACTAAAAAATTAGTTTAAACTAAATAATTAGTTATATTTGTTTCATGTTGAACTAAAAAGTTAGTTAAAAATGAAGCAGCTCACCAAGGCAGAAGAAGAAGTAATGCAGCTCTTATGGCAATTAAAAAAGGCCAATGTTGCAGCCATTTTAGAGGAATTGCCCGAACCAAAACCAGCCTACAATACAGTTTCCACCATCGTTCGGATTTTGGAGGATAAGGGGTTTGTCTCCCACGAAAAGGTGGGGAAGGGGCATGTATATTTTCCGTTGGTTCAAAAATCGGAGTATAGCAACCAACGCTTGAACACCTTGGTCGATGGCTATTTTCAAGGGTCGTTTTCCAGTATGGTATCCTTTTTTATGAAGAAGAACGATATCAGCCTAAAGGAACTAGAAGAAATCATGAAGAACATTAAAGACGAGGAAAAATGATCACATACATTCTAGAATCTTTGGTTTTTCAATTGGTCTTTTTGTTGACCTATGATCTTTTTCTAAAGAAAGAGACCTTTTTTCAATGGAACCGTGTGTATTTATTGGGCACATTTGCCCTCTCGTTGGTGTTGCCTTGGATTAAGGTAGAGGCACTACAAACTACCATGCCCCAAGAATTTGGAGCCACAACGGTGTATCTGACCCAGTTGAACGGGGTGGTTTTAGGTCCAGAAGTAAGTGAACCAGGCTTTTTGGCAAGCATTCCATGGCCATATTGGGTGTTGGGGGCAGGTTGCTTTTTAGCTTCACTATGGTTTGCTTATAAATTGCTTCGTTTGAACCAAATGCGCAAAAACGGTTCGGTTACCTATTACAACGATTTCACCAAAATATCAGTACCTAAGAGTGCCGTGGCCTTTTCGTTTTTCAGGAACATTTTTATGGGGGAGAATATCAAAAAGGATAAAGAGCCCAACATTTTGGCGCACGAATTGGTGCACGTAAAGCAATTACATTCCCTTGATCTGCTCTTTTTTGAAATGGCTCGCATCCTATTTTGGTTCAACCCCTTGGTGTATGTGTATCAAAGTCGAGTGGCTGAACTGCACGAATTTATTGCCGATGCCAAAGCGGTAAAACACAACAAACAGGCCCATTTTGAAATACTATTGTCCGAAGCATTCAACACCCAGAACATCAGTTTTGTCAATCAATTTTTCAATAAATCACTAATCAAAAAACGAATAGTCATGTTACAAAAAAAGCAATCCAAAGCCGTATGGCAGTTAAAGTATGTGTTGTTGTTGCCCATGGTATTGGGTATGTTGGTGTATACTTCATGTGAATCCGATTCAAGCTCAGACTCAAATCAAAGTGCAGAACTCTCTTTAGAGGAACGTTTGGTGAATCTGAATAGTGAAATTGAGGGAAAAGATTCCCTAACCGAGAATGAAAGAAATCAGATTGCCAAAATGGCCCAAACCATGATTGACCGAATGAACAAGTCAGCCAAGGAAGTAAATGGGTGGACTGTGAAAGCAGGAATCGGAAACCCTCCAACTACTGATAGTCAAGAACAATCGGAATCGGTTCCTTTCGCCACTATAGATGAGGTTCCTGTATTTCCTGGCTGTGAAAATGCAGCGGATCCAAAAGAGTGTTTTCAAGAAAAATTGGTAGAGCATATCAAAAAGAACTTCAGGTATCCAGAAGCTGCACAAGAGCAAGGTATTCAAGGCAGGGTGAGTGTTGTGTTTACAATTGATGTGAACGGTGATATTTCTTCTATTAAAAAACGAGGACCCCATGAACTACTGGAAAATGAGGCTGTACGTATCATTGAACGTTTGCCCAAAATGCAACCAGGTAGACATGAGGGTAAAGTGATGAATGTACCATATGCAATACCGATAACCTTTAGGTTACAAACCCAACCCGAAGGCACCACTGTAAATGGTTCCAAAGATTATATGTTGGTAAGTGGAAGTAAAATTAGTAAACAAGGGAAGACAGTATTTGAGGGAGTTGTAACTGACAGAGAATCTTTAGGGTTATCTGGAGTGATAGTTTCCATAGAAGGAAAAGAAGCTGGAGTAATGTCAAATTTCAATGGTGTTTTTTCATTGGAAGTTGATGAAGGAGATGTAGTGAAGTTTCAATATGCAGGGCTGCCAAACAAAATGGTCAAGGTGGCTGATTTTTAAAATAATACAAGTCTAAATCTTCTGTTTAATGTTAAGGGTAATACCAATATGTAGTATTGCAATATTTTTGTTCTCGTTCAAAGTCGGTGCGCAAACATCGGCTTTGGCCGTTGCGGATAGTTTGTATGCTTTGGGCAACTACACGGCAGCCATCAATCAATATGCAAAGGTAGATTCACCAATGTCCAGTATTCAGATTGCTCGATCGTACAATGCCATCGGAAATTATGAAAAGGCCATTGCGCAATATCAGGCTACTTTACAATCCCATCCCGAATTGAGCATTGCCCAGTTTGAACTGGGTAAACTCCTGCTCAAAACCAAAAATAAGGATGCTGCTTTAGTTGCTTTCAATGCCTTAATCAACCAAAAACAGGAGAATCCTGAGTATTATTATTACCTCGGACGCACTTTGGAAACCCAAATGAACCAGGTAAAGGCCAACCAAGCATTCCGAAAAGCGGTGCAATTGGATAGCACCCATTTGCGGAGCCTTTATTCCCTCGGCAAATATTTTGTGGGTCAGGAAATTCGGGATTCCGCATTGGTGTACATCGACCAGGGACTTCGTTTTTATGAGAACGATGTGGCCATGATCAACCTTAAGGCGCAAGCCTATTATAATAATGGGCAATTTAAACTAGCCATTCCCCATTTTGAACGGTTGATGGAACTGGGAGAAACCCAACCTTTTGTTTTAAAACGGGTGGCCTTTTGTTATTTCCGAGCCTACAAAAACGAGGAGGCCATAAAAACCTATCAAATGCTGGCGATGGATCCTTGGTCTGTGGCCGATGCCTATTCAGGTTTGGGCGATGTCTATTTTCAAGAAAAGCAATTGGATAGTGCGCAATTTTATATTGAAAAGTCCATCGAAGAGCGCACCGAAATTTTTGATCAAGAATATGCCGATTTGGGCCGCATTGCCCGAATTCAAGGGAAAACCAAACAAGCCATGGATCTCTACACCAAAGCTTGGGAAGAAAACAAGGACAATTACTACAACTATTATCAGGTCTGTATTTTGGCCGATGAATATTTTAAAGATCCAGAAACTAGGCTGGCCTACTACGAAAGATTGCTGCACCTATATCCCGATGCAGCCCCATTCATTGCCGAACGGGTGAAAAAGCGCATTTCCGAAATAAAGGAGGAAATACACATGGCGCGCAATTAAATTCTTCAAATTATTGTAATTTCAGCCAAATTCTAGGGGCTGTTATGCGGAAGTTATGGTCGATAACCTTTTTTTTAGGGCTGCTCGTGTCATGCGAGCTTTTTGAGTCCAAGGAAGTCAAGACCCAAAAATTGGTGAACGAAGAACTTTTGGCCATCGACTGGAACGATGTGGACCAATACCCTCTTTTTGAAGATTGTGATGAAACAGCCGACAAGGAGGCGCAGCGGGAATGTTTTCAGAATGTGATATCGGAATACTTTGCAGAAGCCTTGGCAGGATTGGAATTTCAGGTTCGAAACGATTTGCACGATACGGTCTACATTGATTTTTTGATTGACGAACATGGATTTATCTCTGTGTTGAATGTAGAGGAAAAAACATCGGTGCTCAATGAAATCTCAAATTTCAACGACAAGATTTCTGCCCGATTGAACGATTTGACCACAGTAGCCCCAGCACTAAAAAGAGGGAATCCCGTCGGACTTCGATTTCGATTGCCCCTTGTACTTAACACCAACTAAAATTTGGCAACGGAAAAAATTATATTGGGAATCGACCCCGGAACCACCATTATGGGTTTTGGCATCATCAAGGTCATCAATAAGCAGATGCACTTTGTGCAGATGAACGAGTTGATGCTCAAAAAATACGATGATCCCTACACCAAACTCAAGCTTATTTTTGAACGCACCATAGAACTCATCGATACCTATCACCCTGATGAAATAGCCATTGAAGCCCCCTTTTATGGCAAAAATGTGCAATCCATGCTCAAATTGGGTAGGGCGCAGGGCGTGGCCATGGCAGCTGGACTCTCCAGAGAGATTCCGATTACGGAGTATATGCCCAAAAAAATTAAAATGGCCATCACGGGTAATGGAAACGCAAGTAAAGAACAAGTGGCCAAAATGCTGCAAAGTGTCTTAAAGTTGAAATCACTCCCCAAAAACTTGGACAGTACGGATGGATTGGCCGCGGCCGTATGTCATTTCTATAATGAGGGTAGGGTAGAAGTCGGGAAAAACTACACGGGTTGGGAGGCATTCATCAAACAAAATCCAGATAAAATCAAGTAACAATCTACAATGACCAATTAACAATAAACAATACCCAAATGAGCCTACTTTATGAAAAACAAAAATCCCTTATTGGAAAAATCTTATGATTTTGCTTTGCAAACGGTCAGTTTGTATAAGCGCATAGTGTCATCAAAAAAGGAGTTTGTGCTGTCCAAACAAATGTTGCGTTCAGGAACATCAATCGGAGCAAATATTAGTGAGGCCAATGGCGCAATTTCCACCGCCGATTTTTCAGCAAAGATTTCAATAGCCTATAAAGAAAGTTTGGAAGTGAAATATTGGTTGTCACTTTTAAAAGATTCGGATTATGTAACCAAAGACAACGCCAATAAATTGATTTCACAGGCAGATGAACTTTCGAAAATCATGTTCTCCATCCTAAAAACTACAAAGAGAGCTAAATGATTATTGTAAATTGTTTATTGATTACTGATAACTGATGTCTGGGATATATATTCACATTCCATTTTGCAAGCAAGCATGCCATTACTGTGATTTTCATTTTTCTACACAATTGGGAAAAAAGGAAGCCATGGTACAGGCCATTGCCAAGGAGATTTCCATTCGAAAATCGGAGGTGGAGGATGTAATCGAGACCATTTATTTTGGAGGAGGTACTCCATCAGTACTTTCCAATGAGGAAATAGAATTCCTGATCCAAACCGTTTATGACAATTACAAAGTAATTGACCATCCCGAAATCACTTTGGAAGCCAATCCCGATGATCTAGTGTCATCTCGAGCGCAGTCGAGCGATCTCTTTGAAGCATATAAAAAGTCAGGGATAAACCGTCTCAGTATCGGCATCCAATCTTTTTTTGATGAAGATTTAAAACTGATGAACCGTGCCCACAATGCCTACGAAGCAGAAAAATGCATTCAGCAAGCTACGGAGTACTTTGATAACATTACCATTGACTTGATTTATGGCATCCCTGGCATGGACAACGAGCGATGGAAGAACAATATTCAAAAAGCCTTGGATTTTGGATTGCCGCATATTTCCAGCTACGCATTGACCGTGGAACCACGAACGGCGCTCCAAAAGTTTATTGAAAAAGGAACCGTGCCCGATGTGGACGACGAACAGGCCCAAGAGCAATTTTACATATTGGTGGATACATTGGAAGCCCATGGATTAGTAAACTACGAAATCTCCAATTTTGGAAAACCTGAGTATTTCTCCAAAAACAACACAGCCTATTGGTTGGGCAAAAAATATGTGGGAGTAGGCCCCTCCGCACATTCGTTTGACGGTACAAACCGCAGTTGGAACATTCGAAACAACCCAACCTACATTAAAAAAATAACCGAGGGTATCTTGCCAATGGAAGTGGAAACCCTCTCCCAATCCGACAGGTACAACGAGGCTGTAATGACAGGTCTGCGTACTATTTGGGGTGTTTCTTTAGAAAAAATCGAAAAGGAGTTCGGACATACCTACTTAGACTACCTGAACCAACAAGCCCAAAAATATGTGGAGCAAGGTTTACTTCAATATGTGGATGGAAAACTGCTCACCACCAAAAAAGGTAAGTTTTTAGCGGATGGGATTGCAAGCGATTTGTTTTTTGTGGAGTAAAACAGCTTATTGCGCCACGAAATTATCATTGTCCTTATCCTCGGTCCAGTTGTATTCGATTTCCTTGGCCACTTTTCTGGCGAAATCAATGCCATGTCTATCGGCTAAAAAACCTAATGCCATATCCATGCCCGCACTTACACCCGAAGAGGTATAGTATTTACCATCGACTTTCCATCTCGCTTTTTTGTCCCAATCTACCTTGGTGTCTTGAGAAACCACCCATGAAAAGGCTCGCTTATTGGAAGTCGCTTGCTTGCCCTCCAAAAGTCCAGATTTGGCAAGCAATGCACTCCCTGTGCAAACGGAAAGCACATACTCACTCGTTTGGGAAAGTTCCTCAATTTTATCCAAAAGTTGGTTATTGTTCACTTCCTTTCGGGTGCCCATACCCCCAGGAATCAAAATAATTTTGGGTCCATTGCCCATTGTCTCAAATTTTTCGGTCATGATCGGAACTTTATGCCTGTTGCTGACCACACCACCCTCGAGGGAATAAAATTTAAGCGCATATTGATCCACCAATCGACCAAAAATTTCTGCTGGCCCAAAAACATCCAAGGTTTCATAATCATCGAACATGATAAAGGCAACTTCAATCTTCTTTTCCATTTTGTTTTCAGGTTGTTGGGCATTTATAGTTGTCCCGAACAAGGCAAGCAGCAATGCCGACAATAAGGATTTCAATTTTGGTTTAGTGTTCATATTTGCGAGGTTGAGGTGGGTTGGTGTTTAAATTAAAAGTTAGCATTTATTGATGCCTTATTATGACAGCTAACTTTTAACTATCTAAGTTATTCATAAATTCTTTCCAAAATGCAATCGTCTTTTCTAGCTCTTCATCAAAAACAGCAATTTGATTATTTGGCATAACAATTTTTAACATTGTTCTATCAAAAGAGAAGTCAAAAGTTTTATCAAAGGTGCCTGTTTTTCTTTCTGTTTCTTTTACTTTGGGTTTGTGAGTGTTGAGTTTGTAATGTTTTGAACCATTAGATATATCATGCATTATTTGCAAACTTGGACATAGTTCTTTTAAGTGTTTTTGGAAATCCTTTATTTTAGAAAATTGTCCACCTAACTCATACTCATGAAAGACCCATTCAGATAAGTGCCATGAAGTCATTGCACAATTCAAGGCCATTCTTGAAGAATTATCTGATTTTAAATAGTCCTTGAAATCTTCAATTAGTTTATTTAAAAAATCTTTTGAACTATTTATATCAAATGAAAGATTATTCATGAATTATTGGGCTGAAATTATAAATAATACTACGATTCAATAAATTCTATCGACGGATTTGTGAAGTTAGCAGATTTCATCCAAAAAGAACTTAATAATTGGATTTATCCTCGGAATTGATTTAATTACCATAAACAAGTCAGCCTACATGATAGCCTCTATAAAACACAACTCAAGAATTTATAAAATAGACCTCGGCAACCCCATAGATATTTCCATTCCGTTAACGGGCAAGGAAGACAATGTGAACGCATGGTATTTGGGTCCGCCCACCATTACTGCCCATAAACAGGACGGTTTTATCGGAAGCGTGGAAGATGGTGCCCCCGTAAATTTCAATGATATTTGGTTTAATCCGCATTCGCATGTAACACATACAGAGTGTTTGGGACATATAACCGAGGCGTTTCATTCCGTGAACCAAAAGTTGAAGAAGTTTTTCTTTTTGGCCGAGTTGGTCACCGTAGCGCCCGAGCAAATGAACGGGGATTTTGTGATTTCCGAAAAGCAATTAAAATATGCCTTGGGCAACAAAAAACGAAAAGCCGTAGTGATCCGAACCCTGCCCAATTTGAGCGACAAGCGTACCCGACAATATTCGGATTCCAATCCGCCCTATTTGTTGGAGGAAGCCGCTCAATATTTGGTAAAAAAAGGCGTGGATCATTTATTGATAGACCTGCCCTCGGTGGATAAGGAACGGGATAACGGAGATCTTTTGGCGCACAAAGCCTTTTGGAACGTGAATGGAAAACCAAGGGAAAAAGCAACCATCACCGAGTTTATCTATGTGCCCAACACTGCGGAGGACGGTACGTATTTTTTAGATCTTCAGGTGGCACCCATGGAGAACGATGCCAGTCCCAGCAGGCCCATTTTATATAAAATCGAAGACTAGTGAAAACAACATTAAAATTGGAAGAGCTGATGATGTTCGTTTTGGGCATCTACCTCTTCAATCAACTGGACTACGCCTGGTGGTGGTTCCTGGTATTGCTATTGACCCCCGACATTGGTATGTTGGGTTATCTTTTTGGTAATAAGGCAGGTGCCATCGGGTACAATCTTTTTCATCACAAAGGGGTGGCGATTGTCGTCTACTTGTTGGGAACCTACTTTTCAATACCTTTATGTCAACTGATTGGGATTATTTTATTTTCCCACTCCGCTTTTGACCGCATCATGGGATATGGTCTGAAATACGAAAAAGGATTCAAGTTTACCCATTTGGGTGAAATAGGAAAAAATTAATGGGGGACGTCGTCGAAATGATTTTAGGATTGATTTTGGGAGCCATACTCATGTATTGGTTCTTTTCTTTGTTTCGAAAAAAACGGAACAGGGAAATTACCGAACAGCAATCCACCGTCATCTTGAACAAAATCCGAAGTGTGTGTAAATTGGTATCCGTGGAGGGCGATTTCGCCGAGATTTACCATTACGAAAACACCAAGGACAGCTTTATGAGCCTTTTTAAGAGCAAAAAGAAAGCACTGATCGTGATCAAGGCCAAGGCGCATATCGGTTACGACCTGAACAAGCTCAACTTAAAGGCTGACAATGATGGAAAACGAATCATTTTGAGTCATTTTCCCGAACCCGAAGTGCTTTCCATCGAGCCCGAATTGCAGTTTTACGACATCAAAAATGGGATTTTCAATAGCTTTTCACCTACCGATTTGACCAATTTGAACCAAGAGGCCAAAGAGCACATCAAACGGAAAATACCCGAAAGCGGATTGATGGAAACCGCCCGAAAAGAAGCTTTGCAAGCCGTTTTGGTGGTGGAGAAAATCGTGGAAACCATCGGGTGGAAGCTGGACTATTCCGCATTGGAAATATCTAACCAAGAAAAACAAACTATAGAAGAATCCGTATGAAAACAAAAATCCTAACCCTGCTTTTGGTGGGCGTAGTAGCCTCCAGTTGTGTACAAATCAAGAACGATATGAATAAAAATTTCGACCACACTTTTGCCCACGTGGTATATTTCTGGTTCAAAGATCCGGATAGCGCGGCTGATAGAGCCACTTTTGAGGCTTCGTTGACCAAATTTTTGGAAAATTCGCAATTCGCAAAAACCAAATTTATTGGGAAACCGCCAAAGGCCATTCGCGATGTAGTGGACGATTCGTTTACCTACTCCTTGATTTTGACCTTTGAATCTGCCGAAGATCAAGCGGCCTACCAGACTGAACCACCTCATTTGGTGTTTATCGAGGAATGCCAACAAATGTGGGAGAAAGTGATCGTGTACGATTCTCAGGGTATCACAGAATGAATGTAGAGGAGCTCCGCGAGCTGTGCCTGTCCAAAAAAGGCGTTACGGAGGAGTTTCCTTTTGATGCCTACACTTTAGTGTTCAAGGTAATGGGCAAAATGTTCGCGCTCATTCCTTTGGAACGGTTGCCCTCGCAATGCAATTTAAAGTGTGATCCCGAACGGTCGGAAGAGCTTCGTGCTGATCATGATGGCGTGATCACGCCAGGGTATCACATGAGCAAAAAGCATTGGAATACCTTGTTTTTGGAGCAACTTCCCCCACAATTGATCATTGAATTAGTAGACCACTCCTACGATTTGGTCGTAGGCAGTCTCACCAAAAAACTGCAACAGGAATTAAAGGAATTAGATTGATTTTTGAATGAAAGATTTAAAGCAGTTCTATACCCAGCAACGGGAAAAGCATACCACTCATTTACAAGAAGTAAAAAAGCGATTGGGTCTTTTGGCCACGGTTCGACTTGCCGTTTTTCTGGCCCTTGTGGCAGGCATTTATTTCTTTTGGGGTGCCTCTTTTGTATTCGGAATTTTTGTGGTGGGCATGGCCCTGTTTTTATATCTCGTGGCCCGATTCGTCAATCTAAAAAAGGAAAAAGCGTATTTGGAACGCTTGGTGGCCATCAACCAAACAGAATTGGAGGTGTTGGAGCGTAAGTTTCATCACTTGCCCGATGGAAAGGAGTTTTTGCAACCCGAGCATCCCTACGCGCAAGATTTGGACATTTTTGGTCGCGGTTCTTTTTATCAATATGCCAACAGAACCACCTTGCAGCAGGGACGAGAGGTTTTTTCAAGTCTATTGTTGGATGGATACCCAAAGGATATCATCAAAAAACAAGAGGCGATTAAGGAGTTGTCCCAATTACCCGAATGGCGACAGCATTTTTCAGCCTTGGTAGGGGAAACCCAACCTAAAGTAGCACCTAAAGTAGTTGCCGATTGGATGAAAAACCACAAAACGGTAACTCCAAAATGGGTGGGCGTAGTGACTCCAATTTTTGTAGTGCTTTCTATTGTATGGATCACCTTGGCGGTCATGGGAAAAGTGCCAGAAAGTTTGGTGTTGGTCTGGTACTTTATAGGTGTCGGATTGGTTGGACGTTATGCCAAATCTATTCTTTCTTTTTCTGTAAGAGTGACCGAAGCCCAAGAAACCATTCAGCAGCACCAACGGTTGATTTCTGAACTGGAAGACCAACAATTTGAATCTGAACTTTTAAAAGAGCTGCAACATAAACTCAACGTTGAGGGTGGCAAAACCTCCAAAGTTTTAAAACAGTTTGCCCACAATATGAACATGTTGGAGCAGCAATACAATTTGATCGTTTCCATTTTTGGGCAAGGGCTCGGATTGTGGAGTTTGTTTTTCGCCCATAAAGTTGAATCTTGGGTGGCAACCTATGGCAAAGATGTGGAAGAATGGTTTTCGGCCATTGCGCAATTTGATGCCTACATCAGTTTAGGGAATTATGCCTTTAACCATCCCGATCATACCTATCCCGAATTGGTTGAAAGTGGGGAAACGGTGCTGACAGCCAAAGCTGTGGGGCACCCCCTTGTAGATCCTGAAAAGAATGTGCTTAACGATTTTGAGATTGGAAAAGGTCGATTTTGTATTGTCACTGGGGCTAATATGGCTGGAAAAAGTACTTTTTTGCGTGCCGTTGCTTTGCAAGTTGTGATGGCGAACTTGGGATTGCCCGTAAAAGGAAAGGATGTAAAATATGCTCCTGTCCGTTTGTTGACGAGTATGCGCTCTTCCGATTCGTTGGCGGATGAGACCTCTTATTTTTACGCAGAGCTCAAGCGCTTAAAATTTATTGTGGGAGAACTGGAAAAAGGCGACTGCTTCGTGGTTCTCGATGAAATTTTGAAAGGCACCAACAGTGTGGATAAAGCCGAGGGCTCTAAAAAGTTTGTGGAGCGATTGGTGCGCATTGGCGCCACAGGTTTGGTCGCCACCCACGATTTAAGTCTCTGCACCTTATCCGACCAACTCTCGCAAGTGGAAAACAAATATTTTGATGCCCAAATTGTAAATGGCGAACTCTACTTTGACTATAAGTTTAAAGAGGGCATTTGTCAAAACATGAATGCCTCTTTCTTGCTGAAAAATATGGGGATTGTGGATTAAAGCCCTTTTACCTGCACATTGTGAAACGAATCGGCCTGCAAGCGGAGCAATTCTTCTGCTTTTTGCTTTTTGTAGCGGTACAGTTCTTCTTCATTTTTAATGTCGGCATAAATCTGCTGGTTGATTTCCCCATCGGTGGCCAACAACAATTTGCGCTGTTCCACTTTTTGGGTCACCCAAGTAGCAACTACACTTTCTTGTTCCTCAAATTTATAATCGTACTCTCCTTTTGGAGCCAGTAATTTGGCAATGATCGGAGCGGTTTCAATCGCCAAGAACAATAAAAAGATGAAAAAGGAGGGAAACCAAGGCAATTTGCCCAGGGCATTGATTCGGGCCATCAAACCATCAAAACCATCAATAATCGGTTGTGAATTGGTCACGGCGGTAGCGTAATCCGTTTCCAAAGCCGCTATTTGGGCTTCAATATTTTCAATTTTGGAGGCATTGGTTTCTTTCAAACTGTTCAATTCCGCTAAAGCAGCGTCGTGCTTATCCCGCTTTTCTTGGTAAACAGGACCTTTGCCCAATAAACCTGTTCCTGCCGTTCCCTCAGCCTCTGAAATATAGGTATCGTAAAGTGCATTGGTCTCTGCTTCTTTGGCAGTAACCTCACCTTTTAAATTGGCTATATCTTGGTTGAGACTTTCAATCTTAGGAGTGAATTGCAAGGCCAATTGTTCCTTGTTGTTCAAGGTCATGGCGTTCTTTTCTTCCAACAACACTTGGTTGATTTCTTTTTCAAAAATCTTCATCTCCAAAGGTTTGGAAATGACCACGGCAATAATCAAAGCAAGCACAATTCGAGGTGCGGCCTGTAGCAATTCCCCTTTAAAATTGTCCCGCTTTTTAATGGTGGAAACAATGTATCGGTCCAGATTGAAAATGAGCAAACCCCAGATAAATCCGAAAAAAATGGAAGTGTAAATGTTGTCGAAAACGGTGTAAAGGGCATAACCACTAGCAATAAAAGCCATTACGGCGGTAAAGAAAACGGTGGCGCCAATGCCAGCATACTTATTGCGCTCGCCATTGGAGCAGGTTTCAAGAATGTTGGTGTCGGCTCCCGAGCAGAAAATAAAAAAACGTTGTAGCATTATAGTGTTCTGATTTGATTGATAGAGTATTAGAACGCAATTTTGGATGATTTGTTACATAAAAAGCCCCAGAATTGGGGCTTTTAACATTATTTGTATTGGGATGATAGTTTAGTTTTCTATCACTATGGGATCTGTTGAAATCTTAACAACAGGATTGGCTCCATTGGCTTCACGAGCATCAATATTGATGTGTTGATTCTTTTGAACCACTTCAATAGCCTCTTTTGCTGATATGGCTTTGCCATTGTAGGTGAAAGATGCTCCTTTTTGGGCCATTTCTTTTACATGCTCAATAGGCTTTGGAGGCGCGGGAGGTGCAGGAGGAACTGGAGGATTGTTTGGGTTCACCTCAATTACCTCTTTTGTTGGTTTTGGTGCTTTTGGAGAACCAGGTGCTGGAGGTGGTGGCGGAAAATCTGGAAAGGGTTCCGCATCTTCGCGTTGTTTTTTAGACATTTTCCCATAGATTTCCTTTAGGCGCATTACCTCTTTCTTTTGAATGGCCATATTGTTGCGGTCCATGGCATTGTACTTTTTGGCCAACTTGTTGTACGCTTTCATTTCCTCACGGGAAGCACTTTGTTGAGGTGTTTCTTTTGGACCTAAAATATTGATGGTAGCAGAGCCGT
Source organism: Flagellimonas zhangzhouensis (assembly GCF_900102925.1). GTDB lineage: Bacteria > Bacteroidota > Bacteroidia > Flavobacteriales > Flavobacteriaceae > Flagellimonas > Flagellimonas zhangzhouensis. The sequence continues at coordinate 1,134,933 of NZ_FNKI01000001.1, forward strand.
ATTCTGCCAATGCTTTGTCAATTTTGCTGATGACAGCTTTAGGGGTATTTGCCTCCACTTGAACAATGGAACGAATGATGTTTTTGCGTTCATCAAAAGTTAGATGTCCATTAAGTTTTTCGAGTTCGTCACTTAAATCAGTTATAGAAACCTCTTTGGATTGTAACCATAATTTCCCGTTTTTGTCAATTTGAATTTCAATAGGGTTGATGGTTTGGGTGTTGTTCTTGTTGAAAAATACCTCAGAACCTGAATTGTCAGCTTGAATTTCAATAGGAGCAGGATCATTTTCAATATCCGAATTTTTTGGAACCTCGATAGACGAACTAAATCCGAATAATAGGAGTGCCGTTAGCGGCAGAAGCAAAAAGCTTCGCAATACAAATGATGTTTTTGATGTGTTTGTTTTCATGACTGTAAAACGTTTTTTGATTGATGAATAATTAATGGCATTGGCAATGCCAATCGACTGATGTGTTTCAAAACTATCGTGTGATAAGTACGATAATAATGTGTTTTGGTATTGTGCACGGTCTTGACTGCGATTAACGACGGCTTGGTCGGCCAAGAACTCGTGATTTAATTTGATACTGTATTTTAAAAAATAGATGAGTGGGTTGAACCAAAAGATGACTTGGGCCATTTCTATCAACAGAATATCCAAGCTGTGTTTTTGTTTGGCATGGGTTTCCTCATGAAGCAGTACTTCTTCAGGAATATTGTGGTCCTCATATTGCCTTTTGTTCAAAAAGATGTAGCTGAAAAAGGTATGCGGTGGAATGGGCTGACCCATTAAAACGCGAGTGGTCGATTGCTGCTTCAGCTTCGGGTTTTTACGGATGCGATATCCAATTTGTCCCAGATTTTTGAAAAAACGGATGGCAAATACAACTACACCAAGGGCATAGATTCCCCAAAGAATTTCGCTCCATTCGGTATCAGCTGTTTCAACCAAAGGCTGAGGAGCGTCATTTATGTCCGTAACTGGATGTAGAATGGTAGCACTTTGGGCAACCTCTACATATTCCACAAAAACAATATTTGGGATAATCAGTGCAGCCAGTAAAGCTCCAATTAGATAAAAACGTTTAAAGTGGTGCATGTTTTCATTTTCCAACACCAATTTGTAAAAGGCAAGGAAAATGGCCAAACATGCCGTTGATTTCAGAATAAAAGGCAGCATAATTACTTCTTTTTAATTTCGTTGTCGATCAATTTTTTCAAATCCTCCAATTCAGCTTTGCTCAAATTGGTTTCTTGGGTAAAGAAGGAGGCAAACTGCGTGGCACTATCATTAAAGAAGTTTTTAATGAGTCCGTTCACATGCTTGGAAAAATAATCTTTCTTCTTGACCAACGGATAGTATTCCCTACTTCTGCCAATGTTGCTGTAAGCAACAAACCCTTTGTCCGTCATTCGCTTTAAAAGCGTGGCAACTGTAGTGGTGGCAGGTTTAGGTTCTGGATAGGCATCCAAAAGGTCTTTCATAACGGCCTTTTTTAATTTCCAGACTATGTTCATTAACTCTTCTTCTGATTTTGACAACTGCATTTGTTCGGCTTTTATCATTTGTGCTCTACAAACATAGAACAATTATTTTAATTCTACAAATGTAGAGTTTGTTTTTGCTTTAGGATTAAGTAGGATAGCGGTGCTAAAATGTTAATTTTGCAATCAAATCAAGCATCATGGCATTATTGGATGAATTAAAGGAACGAAGTGGAAATACCTGCGAACTTTGTGGGTCAACTGAAAACTTACAGATGTATGAAGTTCCACCAGTGTCTGTTGGTGGAATGGATGGAAGTCTATTGGGTTGTGTTACTTGTATTGGTCAAATTGAAAATCCCGATACCACAGATGCCAACCATTGGCGTTGTTTGAACGATAGCATGTGGAGCGAGCATGATGCCGTGAAGGTGGTGGCATGGCGAATGCTAAACCGTTTAAAGTCTGAAGGATGGCCTCAAGATCTTTTGGATATGATGTATTTGGAAGATGAGCTGCTCACTTGGGCCAAAGCTACGGGTGAAGGTCAAGAAGAAGGGGAGAAAATCATCCACAGAGATGTGAACGGGGTGGTTTTGGAAAACGGTGACAATGTGGTGCTTGTTAAAGACTTAAAAGTGAAAGGCTCAAGCATGGTCGCAAAACAGGGAACCGCCGTTAGACGGATTTCCCTGGATCACGAAAATGCTGAATATATTGAAGGTAAGGTAGACGGTCAACAGATTGTCATAATTACCAAATATGTCAAAAAGACTTAAGCGTTCAACTCCGCAAAATATTTATAGAAATACGGGATGGTCTCAATCCCTTTTAAGAAGTTGAGCACACCAAAATGCTCGTTAGGTGAGTGGATGGCATCACTATCCAATCCAAATCCCAACAAAATGGTTTTGCTTTCCAGTACCTTTTCAAAAAGTGCCACGATTGGAATACTACCACCTGTACGTTGAGGTACAGGACTTTTTCCAAAAGTTTGTTCTACAGCTTTAGCTGCCGCTTGGTAGCCTATGCTGTCAATAGGAGTTACATAAGCTTGACCTCCGTGATGCGGGGAAACTTTAACCTTCACACTTTTGGGTGCGATGGACGTAAAGTGCTTGGTGAACAAATCGGTGATTTCATGCCAATCTTGGTTGGGCACCAAACGCATAGAAATTTTTGCGTAAGCCTTGCTGGCGATTACTGTTTTAGCACCTTCACCCATATAGCCGCCCCAAATTCCATTTACATCCAAGGTTGGTCTGATACCGAAACGCTCTGAGGTTGAGTATCCTTTTTCTCCATGCACATCATCAATATCCAAAGAAGCTTTGTATTCTTCTAAATCAAACGGAGCTTTTGCCATTTCGGCGCGTTCCTCATCTGAAATGATTTCTACTTTATCATAAAATCCTGGAATGGTAATGTGGTTGTTTTCATCGTGCAATGAAGCAATCATTTTTGCCAAAACATTGATGGGATTGGGTGCAGCACCACCATAAATTCCTGAATGTAAATCACGATTGGCCCCTGTTACTTCTACTTCTACATAACTCAACCCTCTAAGACCCGTAGTAATGGACGGATTTTCCATGGAAATCATGCCAGTATCGGAAATCAAAATGATATCGTTTTTGAGTTTTTCTTTGTTGTCATCCAGAAAGCCAGCCAAGCTATCACTGCCCACTTCTTCTTCACCTTCAATCATGAATTTTACATTGCAAGGCAAGGTGTTGTTTTTGATCATATATTCAACAGCTTTTACGTGCATAAAAAACTGACCTTTGTCGTCACAGGCACCACGTGCAAAAATGGCTCCATCAGGATGCAATTTTGTGGGTTTGATCACAGGCTTGAAAGGAGGGGAGTCCCAAAGATTGATAGGATCTGGTGGTTGCACATCGTAATGACCGTACACCAATACTGTTGGAAGGTTTGGGTCAATAATTTTATCGGCATATACCACGGGATAACCTTTGGTTTCGCAAATTTCGGCATTGTCGCAACCAGCTTCCGTCAACGATTTTTTAACAGCTTCCGCTGTGTGCAAAACGTCTTGTGAATAGGCCGTGTCGGCACTTATTGAGGGGATTTTTAGTAAGTCAATGAGTTCGTTAAGGAATCTGTCTTTGTTGGACTCGATGTAATTATTTAAATCTTTCATATATGTTTTAAAAAGGACACTAAAAGTACAAAAAACAAGTTTTTATAGGGTGTGCATTTGCAAATCGGAAATTTGATTTATATTTGCACTCCTTTCCGCGGGTGTGGTGGAATTGGTAGACACGCTAGACTTAGGATCTAGTCAAGTCTAAGCTCTTAAAATATTGTTAAATGCGGGTATGGTGGAATTGGTAGACACGCCAGACTTAGGATCTGGTGCCGCAAGGCGTGGGGGTTCGACTCCCTTTACCCGCACTTTTAAGTTTTCTGAAACTTACGTTAAAAGCTCCTCAATTTTGAGGGGCTTTTTTTGTATTGGTACAACATAGGTAAAACATTGGCCTTTTTTTACTGTCGACACTAGATCTTTTTACATACTAATTCAAAGGGCGTCAAATTTAATTTTAGCACTTTTTTTTGCTTTCTTTTAGTTGATTTTGATTATTTATCTTGGCCAAGGCAATTTATTTTTCCAGAAACTTTTCTTGATAGTTGGTTTAGGGATAAAACAGACTTGATCTTTTTGTTTCGGTTTCCACAAGGGAATTTCGTTCGACATCTTCCAACAAAGGAACTTCCCTTTCGATCATGGGGTCGAACCATTCAATCTTCTCATTGGCCCATTCCAACCAAAGCAATAGATCCTCTGTCAGTTCACCGTTCGATTCCTTGTGGTTTTTAAATTCTTGGACATAACTTCTGAGCCTAACGGTCATCTCATGTCTTTTCATGTCCTTGAAAAGTGATTTCAGGGATTGAAGTTCTTTGTCCTTCCGGTCTTGAAGCTCTTGTTTGATTTTTTGTTCTTCCTGAAATTTTTTGTGCCATTCCTCCCTTTCGATTCGTTCTTTTTTCAACTGCTTGGCCGTCAACTCAAGCTTGGTCAGTATTTTGGCGAGTTGTTCCTCCAAAAGTTCATTTTTATTGTCTGCCCAATCTTTTCTCAAGAAGTAATCTGCTTCCATCTTTAACATTAAAATATCGCTTGCGTGGTATTCATAATTCGTCCACCGCTCTTTTTTGACCAACACCCTTTTTGATTTTTCGCGACAGCGTATGTTGATTTTTTCGTCAAGCACAATGGCATAAGTACTATATCCATCTATTTCAATGTCATGACCTCTTTTCCTAAGTAATTTGATCAGGGCATTCATGAACCTTAGTGCCCTAGGAACCATCTTTTTTGAAACCTCTATGTTTAAATTTCCTTTGGTTGTATGGATTATATCTTGATATTGATGGTTGGGTTGAAAGTTAGAAGTTGCTAGGTCGGATTTTGCCTTTTGAACGAGAATGTCGGGTTTGTACATTTTACTCGGAACAGAAAGGGGTAGGGAGGGGTCGTTAACAATTTCGTTTTTCAAGGCACTGTACTTGCTATTGAAATGCGCTTTTTTGTCATTTTTCTCTTTTCTCTCTGACAGATTGATGTCATCTAGTTTTTTCTCCTTTTTTTTCAAAGGTGTTTTTGTCACTTTTTTGCCATACTTCACCTTTGACCAATGCCCGACCCTGGGCAATGGTATTTCATGTTTGATGCAAATTTTTCTCAGGCAGTTGTCCGAAATGTTGTATTGTTTGGCCAATTGGGTCAATGGGGTCGTCCAGACCAATTCATAAAGTTCTTTTCTCGTTATTGTTTTGGTTTCCATGGTTTGATGGATTTTTGAGTGAGAAATCAAAGAAATGCAAATGAAGGGAATGACCAAATTTGACTTTTTGGAGTAAATCTTGATTCGTCCATAGGGGTCGATTTAAGATGTTTAAATGTGTTGGAACGATGATTTTACGAGAATTGGTATTTATGCTTTTAAATCAGGTCTAAATTTGATTGTGCGGGATGTAATATTGTTGCAACGAATGCATCCCTGACCGATATGTCTTTGGGGACCAGGTGATTTTTTGCGTATTGATCGATTTTAACTTGTATGGGTTGCTGGATGCTCCCATTTTATTTGTTCCAATTTGAGTAAATCAAAAAAAAGTGAAATTTTAAAATTCAGTTTATATTATGTTTTAAATAGTTTATATATGTTTATTATACATATTAAGACTTGTTCAGTACTTGTTCAGTACTTGTTCAATGCTTGTCCCGATTTTAAACAAGTTCTGGACTAGTTGTTTTGATGCCTTTTGACTTGTTTTGGTGGATTGCCATTTAGATACTCCGACCTTTAGTAAAAGTGAAAATATGAAATGTTGTTTAGCGCTTTTCTTGGTCAGAAATTACCACTGGAATACTTTTTGAAATTCTCTGCCTGCTCAAAGATTTCTTCATAAACTTCATCCCGTTCCACAGGGGGGTAACCATGTTCGTCCAACAAAAGTATCAAGCCTACCTTTAGGGCAGCTTTGATATCATTTCGTTTATTCCAATCAGGGAATTTGGCTTGACCATCAACCAGTTCCTTTACCGCTTTGGCCAAATTTATCAATTTGTCCTCTGGGTAGGTAAAATCATATTTGATACACAATTCCTTGAGGATGTCATAAAAGGCTTTTTCCTCGAAATCTATCCCTAGATCATTGCCGGATTTGTACTCCGTATAAACGTCCCAAATCAAATTGGTCAGCTGTTCGGCCATTTCTTCATAGACCTCGCTTCGGAGGATATCGTTCTCGTCTCTTTGGTTGTAACGATTTACAAGGGATTCCATTTTCTTTGAAAAGTCCACACCCTTGACCTTGTTTACCTTCTTCATTTCTCCTATAGCCTTTGCCAATAATTGTTGTAACAACTTGATCTTGGTATTGGGCAACTTGATTTTATCGATTTTGGCCAAATAGTCCTCGTCAAAAATATCTTGCTCTTTGTCGGTTGCTTCGCCCATTTTGAAGATTTCATCCACACCATCACTTTGCAGGGCATTTTTAATCATTTCCCTTACCTTGGCATTCATTTGGGCTGTATCGGGTGCATTGCCCTTTGTCAATTTGAAAACTATGGAGCGCACCGCTAAATAGAAGTGGGTTTGATCTCGTTCCTTTTGTGATAATTCCTCACTACCGGCACAAATATCGTAGGCGGCCTTAAGTCGCTTGACCAAGCCCATAAAACGGGTTTCCATTTCTTTGGTCAGTTGAACAAATTCTGCGGCCTTGTTCAATGTGTCCAACTGCTCCAATGGGGTGCCATTAAAATATTTTGAGCTGTCAAACTTGTGCAAGAGTTTGTCCAGTAAATCCAAATGATTACGGGCTATGGTCAAGGATTGTTGTATATCCTCAAAATTGTCCTTGTCGCCCTCGGAATATTTTTTAAGGGCTAGATTCATTTGTTTTTTGATGCCAATGTAATCCACTACTAAGCCCTTATTTTTTCCCTTGAATTTACGGTTCACACGGGAAATGGTCTGTATCAGGTTATGTTGCTGGATAGGCTTGTCAATATAGATGGTGTCCAAGAAGGGGACATCAAAACCGGTCAACCACATATCCACCACAATGGCTATCTTGAAATTGGATTTCTCGTTCTTGAATTGTCTGTCCAGTTCCTTGCGATAATCCTTTGTTCCCAATATGTCGTACAATTCCTTTGGATCGTCTTTTCCCCGGGTCATGATCATTTTGATCCGTTCCATGGGCTTTATTTCCCGCTTTTCCTTGTCGGTCAAGACAGCACCGTCCTCAGCTACTTTTATATCGTTCCATTCAGGTTTTAATTCAAGTACGTTTTTATAGAACTCATAAGCTATAAAACGAGAACTGCTGACAAACATGGCCTTGCCCTTTACGGTCGCGCCTTCAGTCACCCGCTTTTCGTAATGCTGAACAAAATCGGCTGCCAATTCCTTTAGTCTGTCCGGGTCGCCCAAAATGGCGTTCATGTTGGCAGATTGCTTTTTGCTTTCCTCTATTTGATATTCATTGGCCCCGGCCTCGGCTGCTTCCTCATAGTATTTCTCTATTTTTTCAAGCTCGCTGTTCTGTAGGGCGATTTTAGCTGCTCTGCCTTCATATACAATTCTTACGGTAATCTCATCTTGGACCGATTCGGTCATGGTATAGGCGTCGACCACTTTGCCGAATACGTCTAAAGTGGCATCAATAGGAGTGCCTGTAAAGCCAACATAGGTGGCATTGGGCAATGAATCGTGCAAATATTTGGCAAAACCATAGGATTTTTTGACACCTTTTTCAGTTACCCGTATTTTTTGATCTAAGTTGGTCTGGCTTCTGTGGGCTTCATCAGAAATACAGATGACATTGCTACGCTTTGTTAATAATTCGATGTCTTCGGTGAACTTATGTATGGTAGTTAAGAATACACCACCACTGGCACGTCCTTGGAGCAGTTCCCTTAAATCGGCCCTGCTTTCAACACTGGTCACCGAATTGTCGCCAATATATCTCTTGGCATTCGTGAATTGACCTGAGAGTTGGTCGTCCAAGTCGGTGCGGTCGGTAATGAGAACAATAGTGGGGTTTTCGAAGTAAGGGCTTTTCATTAATAGTCTCGTAAGAAATAGCATGGTAAAACTCTTGCCACTTCCCGTTGCGCCAAAGTAGGTTCCGCCTTTGCCGTCGCCTTCAGGCTTTTGGGCCTTTATTATATTCTCGTATAAGGCCCGTGCTGCATAATATTGTGGATACCGGCATACAATTTTCTCATCTTTTTTTGAGGTATCGGGTATATAAATGAAGTTTTGGATGATATCTCTAAATCTATCCTGATGGAACATACCCTGTACAAGAGTGAACATACTATCAATACCATCAACCTCTTTATTGGAGCCAGATATTCTACGCCAAGCATAGAAAAACTCATAAGGAGCAAAAAATGAACCTGCTTTGTTGTTGACCCCATCGCTGATGATACAAAATGAATTGTATTTGAACAACTCGGGAATATCCCTCTTGTAACGTGTGGTCAACTGTACGTATGCATTATGAATGGTACAATTTTCTTGAATGGCCGTTTTGAACTCAAACACCACAACGGGCAATCCATTGATATAGATGATACCATCGGGAATGCGTTTTTCCGAACCAACGATTTCCAGTTGGTTTACAAACTTGTACGTGTTGTTGTTTATCTCGGAATAGTCGATAAGATAGATCCAAATGTCTTTTTGGTTGCGGTCTTCCCGTTTAAAACTAAAGCCGTCGGAAAGCCATTGCATGAATGTTTTGTTGGTCTCATATAGATCTGAAGCAGGTAGGGTTTTTAATTGTAATAAAATGGACTTGGCCTCAGTTAGCGTCAGCCCTTCATTTTTATATTGGTTTAACAGAAAATCAATTAAATCTTTTTCAATCAGGACTTCTTCGGGAACGCGGTTTATAGTATTGCCCAAGAAATGTGGGAAATCCTGATTGCCCAAAAGTTCAATAAATACGTCCTCTAATCTTGCTTCAATGAATTTCATGTGTTACTACTATAGACTCTTGTAATAGTTCTTTATTTTATCTGCCATCATTCTACGTCTTGAAATTAAAAAGTCTTGGTAATCCGTATAATCAGCGCTGTATAGCAGATTTGGCATATCGTTCGTTTCAAGATTTTGTTCTATTATAGGTTTCGAATCAATAGTGCTTATATCATATCTTTTTGCATCAATTTCTTCCAACACTTTCTTCATGTATTCTTTGGGGGCCATTTTGCCAACTTTAATGTTTGTAGACTGCTCGGTATAAACAAAATTGGCTATTTGGTTATATTGTCTCTGAACAAACCCATTATCCGTCAAATACTTTTTGGGAAAGATGTGATGAATGTCCCCACGTTGTTCAATAAGACTATTTATTTTCATACTCTTCGAAAGAAATGCTGTTGCATTTTCATTACATTGTGCGGCCAAATAAACATTGTATGCATTATTGTTTACACTCGTTGTTTCAAGGTCTGACACCAAGCCAAAATCCCAGAATCCGTCACCTAAATAGGTCTGTTCCATTTGAAGCAAGTATGCTTCAATGCCCTTTTCATTTATTTGTTTGATGTCTTCATCAATCATCGATTCTGAAGATCCAGAATATCGCCCAACCAGCAAGGACATAATCAGCCACCGTTTCACAAATTGTTGTACTTCGGTTTCAGATCTACCTTCATTTCTTAATTTTAAGTAAAGGGTGTAGGAGAAATTTAAGCTGTTTTTTGAGGAGATAAGCTTATTGTGTATTAAACCTGTAGATTGTACCAGCATCAAGAAGCGTTGGTAGTTGGTTTTATCCACGAAATCCATAAGACCTTCCGATAGTAACTTATAACTACTTTCCGCTATTTCCGCTTCATAAGTTCTTAATTCAAAATTTCTACCAGATAGTAAGGCCACTAAATCACTAAACTTACCACGACTAAATTTATAAGTAAATGAAACCCTTAATACATCAACATAATTGGGGACGTAGAGCTCATCTTTTCCACCGGCCATCCATTTAATGGCACCAAAATATCTGTGTGACGAAAATTCTTTGTCGTTATCTTCTATATGTTTTTTAAAGCCTTTGTCAACGATTAACCTGCAGAAATAGTCCACTAATTTCCGCATTTTATTTCCATCATTAAGTTCGTCAGCAGCAACCTTCGACATAACAAAGTCAGCATTGCTTAACACAACACCTTTTTGGTTAATACGAATAAAAATCTCCGTTACTGTGTCAATATCCAGGGAGTGATCAAGCTCAATGATCCCAACCTGCTTGTTTTTTATGCGTTTTAAGTTTTCAATCCTATCTTCCACTAAATCTTCGTCAGCGTCTGGGTTGGCATTAAGATAATTCCTTATTGATTTGGTAATAGAAACTTCATCATTGACTATAGGGTTGATATTATTGATCCATTCATTGCTTTTCTCTTTAGCTTTATTAAGCACCTCAAACTTTTCTGTTAAGGGGTTAAATGCAATACGTATGGCAACTTCCTTGTAATTCTTGTTCAACACCTTTTGTCCAACAATGGCCGCAGTTAACGCAGTTATTCGCTGTTGACCATCAATCAACACTTTTTTGCCTGCAGATAGGTCTCCATTTTTAAGCTTTACGTCAGGATTACGCCAAGTAATGATATATCCTACTGGATAACCCTGATAAAGTGAATCTATAAAGTCCCTAACTTTTGAAGCTTTCCATACAAAAGGTCGTTGTATTTCAGGGATGGCTATTTCACCGGATTTTATCCAACTAAGAAGAGTCTCCACAGGTTGTTGATGAACGGAATATTTAGCCATTATTAAATAGTTTTTGTGATTTTATAATTGTCCTGATTATCCCTAATATCAATTGATGTTTGAATGTATGTGGAGTGGTTTGATATAAATTCATCCCATCTAACCATTTTAATATAGCTAGACTCACCATAGAATATTGTATTACCATTACAATTCGAAGTTTCTGGTAACTTTTGATTGAACATATTCTTTTTAATAATGTCAAATAATTGATCTGTTTTATGAGTTAATGAGTTGCATGTAGGGTTCTTTTCTAAAAACCAAGTGTATGTGCCTGTTATATCTGGAAGAACAATCCCTAGAACAGCATTCATTCTACTGGTTCGGTCAGACCTCGTTATCTCTTTCAATGAATATGAAATTTCCCATGGTATCCATTGATCTTTTTCCAATTTGAAAATATCTTTCATTCCTTTTGAAATCATAACAATAGTAATGCTGCTCCCAAAAATTTTTTCCTTTAAGGAAGTTCTAATGGTTTCATCTGTAAATTCGGCTAAACTTTCTCCATCTTTTTCTCCAAGATTTATATTATCCTTTCCAATTAACTTTTGTAATTCATCTACATAATCCCGAACTCTAGTGGTTCTATTTTGATAATAAAATTTGGAACCATCAAACTTTAAATCTTGACTGCCCAAAGACTCCACTTGTGTATCAGCATACTTATAGCTGATAAATACCTTCCTCCCCATAATTATTTGAATTGTCGTTTAATAAATAGTCTCTAAAAAGCGAAGCGTAGGCATAATCTTCTAATAATCTTGTATCGGGGGCATACGAGTTTCTTTCATAGATTATTTTTGCTGCTGCGCCTGTACTGGCAATAGGTAAAACCAAGGATGCAGCATGGTTTTTCAAAAACATATTGTGTTCATCTTCAACACCTTCCATGCCACCAATAAAAATACCTGCACGATATTGATTTCCTGCAATCATTCGTTGTCTCATTATCTCTAAACTGGAATCTCTATCAGCACCTCTTGGAGTGATAATTACATTTTTGAACTTATTGTTGTCTTCTGGGTAAAATTGACTAAAAAAATCAGATTGGTACAGGGTCAGATGTTCTTGGATATTAATTTCCATTTTTTGCATTACATGATAAATTAATGGTGTAATGGACGGGTGCCCCCCCCATATTAATCTGTAATGTGGAAGAATAGTTGTGACCAAAGCAATAACTGCGTCCCTAATAGCAATTACATCACAATTAGCCTGGTATTTTTCATCTCTTTCCGGTAATGGAATACTCGCAGAAAGAAAAATATTTTCTAGTTGCTTTTTAGCCATCTGTCAAATTCTTGTTTTTTTATTGTTTTAACGGGTAAGGACTTATTAAGCCACGCCAAATGATTTAACCACTTTTCTCTAATCCTAATATCATCATAGATTAAGTGTAAACTATCTACTTTAAACCCTTTAATTTTCATTTTTTGTTCATCCCAATAGTTACAATCAATGGATTGAGGCATACCAACAGCTGGAATAAACACTCTCCGTTTAGTATTATTCAAATTTTCGGTTAAATAACGTTCGGGTTGTAGGTTAATGGATTTACCATATTTAGTTGCAATATTTGTGAACTCCGTTATTAAATTATCCTGTCTCGCCGCCAAATTTCTAGCCCTTAAAGATTCAACGGATTGAACAATTTGTTCGACTACCTTGTTCTTTAATTTAGAGGTGTTCTTGGATGAGTAATTACATCTTCTAAAATCTCCTCTCTTTAATTCCAGTGGTTCACAGATATGGGAAATACTTTCAATTTTGTGTTTTGGCCATATCAATTGTAAAATGCCAATTTGTTTAGCGCTTGCTTCGGCTAATTCATCCTTGCACCATCGGCTTGTCATAAAATGAGGGGTGTTAAGCATTACAATGACATCACAATCCGTCATCCTGTGCCAAAGTTCTTCCTGAAATAGCTCACCTTGTTTTATTGAATGGGTATCCAAAAACACATCAAAACTATTTCGCTCTAATGCCTCATATAATTGAATAGCTACTGAGGTGGAATCCTCACGTTTATAACTTATAAAGACCTTTCTAGTATGTCGTAATTTTCCAAATGACTCCAAAGCAAGGTTTACAATCTTATTGTCTTTTGAGGCACCGTATTTTTGGCCGTTGTAGTTTTCTAGTTTTTTAGGAATTTCGGCACTAAATGAATTATTGAATATTGGAAGTATTGGTGTTGCATCTTTAATTAAAATATCTAATTCATCTAGACTATTAAAATCACCCTTGTTATCCCCAAAGTACATACAAAAGGCAGGCTGGTTTTGCTTGTAGTCACTGCTAAAATTCCTCTCGTCAATTATAATAAAGGCGTCAGCAGGTAATTTTAGTTCCGAAACTTTATCAAAGAACAAGGATTCTATATCCTTGGAGTTTTCACTAAGCGTACCGAGCAGGATTAATTGATATTTATATTTCATACTATTTCCGTTTTCACCTCCTCAACGCTTGTCATTTTTGAGAGAAGTAGTTTTTGAAAAGTTGATAATGATTCTGTCTCATTTAAGAGTTGATAAATATTATCAAAAACTATTTGGATCACATCTTCAAATTTTCTAATTACATTTTTATTTGGATATTCAAGTATTAATGAATTTAACAATCCTTGGGTTAGCAAAGGTTGTCCAGTACCTTCACTTTTTTCATTAAGATTAAAGGATTTTAATAAATAGAATGAAAATAAGTTGTTGTCGTTTTTTGATTTGCCACATATGGCATTGTCACTTATCCAACACTTATTTGGAACATAATAGAGACTACCGCAGTATGCACCAACTCTTCCAATTGCAATTATATTCTCAAAATTAAATTTGTTTGCATAACCAAGTATTCCGTTACCACCATAGATTGGAATATTTCCTACTTGATTGGGTTTTGATTTTCCGTTTTTAAACTCTATTTTATCGGAAAGAAAAACAACTGCCCACCCTTCAGGAATCTCTTTATCTAATTCATCGTTATACACCATAGCCCCACCAGAAGACTTATATGGTTTTCCTTCTTCGTTAGGAAACTCAAAGTCTTCAAACCAATACTTGTACAAGGCCTGAGCAGTTTCTTCCAGTTTTTGGTTGAGTTGTTCGTTGAGTATGATGCGGTTGATAACGGTGTTGTATTCTTTAACAATTTCTCGTTGTTTTTTTATACTTGGAATGGGGAGCTCTACTTCGCACATTTCTTCCCAATCAAATGTTTCACGTGCACTACCGTGCGATTTAAAGCGTGCGTAACGATCGAACTCTGGTCTTCTAAACCACATCATTAAATATTCGGGATGCAATCTATTCGAATCGACAACTTCAAATACTGTGTAAGCTTGTGAAATTATAGCTTCATCATATTCTTGTAATAGAGCTATTGAAATTTTATCTCCATTCCGAGAAGTTACCGGACCATAAGCAAATTGATTTTGTTTGATAATCTTGTAGGTTTTCATATTTGTGCCTACTGTATTTGCAATAGAGGGTATTAAGATTTTTTGAATACTTACCCCTAAAAGTGTTTCAACTTTTAAATCCGTGTTGCGATTGTTTACTGGTTGTACGTAATCCCCGAGTTTTTTATAATTTGATTGCATAACCTAACTCTTTAAACACGGTTAATAATTCGGTTTTGCTCTGGGCTTCTTGTTGTAGTAAGTGGGTCAATTCGGTTTGTAAAGCAGTCATTTTCTCATCAAAATTGATGTTCTCGTCACGGTTTACAAACTCGATATACTTGCTTGGCACTAAGGAGAAGTCTTTTTTAGCAACTTCTTCTAAACTGGCACTATAACAATATTCAGGAACATCTTGGTAACCTGAGTCTTTTTGCTGCCAGTTGTGGTAGGTTTTGGCTATTTCTTGAATATGTTGTTCTGAAAATTGAGTATACTTTTTCTCAAACGGTTCGCCTATTTGGCGTAAGTCCATAAACAAAATTTCATCCTCTCTATTGCGGTAATTTCGTGTAGTATCTGGTAATTCAACCGTGCGTTCGGTTTTGTTTTTATTTAAAATCCAAAGCGTTACACTAATATCTGTAGTGTAGAACATACTTCTTGGTAGAATTACAATCGCTTCCACCAAGTTGTTTTCAATGAGTTTTCTACGGATTTTGTATTCTTCGCCACCACCAGATAAAGCGCCATTTGCCAAAATAAACCCTGCCACACCATTTTCGGAAAGTTTGCTCACCATATTTAAAATCCAACCATAGTTGGCATTACTCTTTGGTGGTACATCGTAGCCTTTCCAACGTGGGTCGTCTAATAACTCATCCGCACCTCTCCAATCTTTTTGATTGAAAGGCGGGTTTGCCATTATGAAATCAGCTTTTAGATCTTTGTGTTGATCTTGGGCGAAAGTATCCGCTGCTTTATCACCCAAATTGGCAGAAATTCCCCTGATAGCCAAGTTCATCTTGGCCAACTTATATGTAGTATTGGTGTATTCTTGACCATAAATGGAAACCTCCTTTTTATTACCATGATGGTTCTCGATGAATTTGATTGACTGCACGAACATACCGCCCGAACCACAAGCGGGGTCATAAATGATTCCTTTGTAGGGTTCAATCATTTCCGCAATAAGGTTCACAATACTTTTTGGAGTGTAGAATTCTCCCTTTCCTTTTCCTTCCTTTAAGGCAAATTTGGACAGGAAGTATTCATAAACTCTGCCCACGATATCTTGGCCTTCATTCTGAAGGGTATCAATTTCATTGATTTTATCGAGTAATGAGGCTAATTTGGCTTTATCCAAGCCCAAGCGTGAAAAGTAATTGTCGGGTAAAGCCCCTTTTAACGATGGGTTGTTTTTTTCGATGGTGTGTAATGCCGTGTCAATCTTAATGGCAATATCATCCTGTTTCGCATTTTTGCTGATGTATGACCACCGGGAAATTTCTTCCAAAAAGAAAACGTTTTTCATGTTGTAGAAATCTTTCATTTCTACATATTTCTCTTTGCCTTCGGATATGAGTTCTTCCTTACGTTTTTCAAATTTGTCACTGGTAAACTTTAAGAATATTAACCCTAATACTACGTGTTTGTATTCTGATGGTTCAACAGAGCCTCTTAATTTATCGCAAGATTGCCAAAGGGTTTCTTCTATGGATTTGGTTTTTTCAGTCTTGGTTTTACCCATGATTTGATTTTACATTTAAAAATTTTTATAAATGGTCTTCCTGAAATTAATCAGGGAATTCAAATTAACGTATTTGAACCTGTTAGAATCTATTGTTAAAACACCTTCGAATTATAAAATAAATGGGGGAGTTAAATTAAAATCCAAATAAGGTGGATTTTTCCTACTAATATATGGGTTTCAAGCCATCCTTGAAAATGGCATAAACTATTTAGGCCTACCCACGAGTTATGGCAAGCCTAAAAATTAATGATGATGTCGAAAAGTAGTTTGGTATTTAAGCAATAACCTGGCTCTTTTTCCAGTTCTTTCTAAGAATCGGTCTGGAAAAGGAAGTTTCACCATTTGATTCTTCTCCTGAAAAATGACAATACTTTTCCTGATAATTTTCATCCTTGTATTTGGCCCATGATCTATACGCTTTATCACAAAAGGGACGCTCTGGATTAAAGGGAATTTTCACACCCGTTCGAATACAATAGCCGAAAGATTCCATTGTGGCCGGACGGTTCTTTTTGGAAGATTTAGTTTCAGTAGAACTTTCTCGATACAAGTCAGTCAAGTTATCCTCTGTTGTTGAACCCGTATACCTTTTCTTTAAGCCCATTAGTGCTTCATCATATTTTGGTGTTCTTTTAAATAACGTTTGACTATTATCAGCAACCTTTAAAAAGTATTGTAGGGCTTCTTTGTCCAATGTGTCGCCAAGCATATTTCCTGTCAATTCTCCCAATAAATTGAATTTGGTCAATATGCCAAATTCAATATTATGGTTCTGTGAATAGTCGTATAAGTTCATTGAACTTAAAAGGGCTGATGATTCATTGGCATAGTACTTGGCGTGAAGACGTGGTTCATATTTTATTTCAATGCTTGGAAAATCCTTAAGTAATTCAAATTCCTCTTGACTGAAACTTTTTGAAATCTTGCCTTCATTTTTACCAAAAACTATGGTAATCTTTAGCTTGTCATTTTCTTTCTTGGATTTTAGGATGTCCTTTATTCTTGAATGAAGTTTGATGAATGGGGAAATAATGATTAGATCTTCTTCGGCCTTATCAAAAATTGTCGAAAGTGCTGCATTAAGCTGGTCGCCTTGTAAAAATTCTGCCATTTTTATAATTGGTTGGTTAATTTTTTTCTAAATCTTGGGGAATTAATCCATAATTACAACTGATAATAATGGGTTTTATTTTTTATTCAATCTTTTTCAGTGTCGGCAACTTTTTAAAGTTATCATAGTAACTCGGTTTTAGATAACTTTACACCTTAGTTGCCATACCGCGGTTAAGAATGGGCTAGCACCTTGCGGGTAATGGGGGCACAGACGGCTGATAAAGACAGCGTGGTGTGGCAATGAACCCGCCCAGCAAAGGTAGTGGACTGATGCCTTAAAAAATATAGTTTAAATAAGGCTATCATTTGTTGTCCCGCTTGCGGGACGAGAAATGTATAGCAAGAGGATAGCGCGCAAATGCGGCGCTATTGATTCATTTTCCTTCGGAAAAGCCCATTATTAGGATGTTTTTTAAAAATAATGGTTATTGGCGTTTACATCATTTTTGACTAAAAAAGGCCTCCAGCCCAGTAAAATCAATGGATTTTTGACTAAAAAACGGTAATTTGTTGTGACCCTTAGATGTGGATTTCATTCCACTTTTAACCCAGTTTAAATTTCTAGAGTATTCCCATTTTTAACGGAAAAATGCTTTCAGCCCAGTAAAATCAAGGAATTTTTAGCGTAAAAATCATAAAAAACCCTGCTTATTTGTGGAAAAAATGTTTAGCTATTCCTTAATCATTCCTCTACTTTGCCCTTCTTTTCCTCCCGATAAAACAGGTTCAAATGGTCCATCAAAGCCTCTTCCCCGACCGGCATCAATCGGTTGGCAATGGTCATCGCTTGATGGATGAATTCCTCTTCGTTCCTGTCCATTACATCGTCCGAACCAAGATCAGGATTTATTGCCCTCATGGAAAGGTATAGCAATGAGCGAACGGTCAATAATAGATCGGCATGACCGTCAAGGTAAAAGAACGCTGGTTGGAATTTGTCCATGTACAATGGATGGGGAACCAAGGTAGGGGAATGGTCATTTGAGTGAAGTCTCAAATCCTTTATTAACTTCTCTTCGTTTGGGTTCATGGATTCATTGTTTGTTTTCAAGTTTCGATAGCTTTTCGTCCAATTTGTCCATGAAGTACATTTGACTATCTGGAAGGATGCTCAATACCAGTTCCAATACTTGGATGACACTATCCTCTTTTGATGCATTTTGGTTGGCAGGGAACAACATCATTCCCTCTCCGTCTAGAGCAAATACACAGACCTCCAGAAGACTGATAATCTGTGTCATAAGATGATTGTTGTCCCTGACCTTGAAGGATACATAGTTTCCCTTGGGGTCGATGGACTTTTTATTTCCCAACAGTCCCGAAAGATTGCTTCTGAGCTGCTGGATTTCTTCCATGGTCTTTAGCCTTTGGTTCTTTGATTTCATTTCTATGGATTTATTGGGTTGTGGCTGTCTTTTGTTCGGATAACAGTTTTCTGACCTTGTCCAAGAAATCCATTTCATCATGGGGTATCAAATGCAAAATATATCCAAGAACCTCACTTATGTTTCGGTGGGGTTGGGGAACGGAACGTGTCGAGAAATTTTCGGTTTCCAATGCCGTGATACAGACCTTGATCAAGTTGGAGATCATAAATGAGGTTTCCCCATATCCCTCGGTTATGAGATCGATGCTGTACAATCCCTTTTCTGGAATATAGGGCTTCAGGGCAAAGAAGTGCTCTTTTTCCAGTTCTTTCAATTGACTGAACAAGGATGGTTCATTATTGTTTTTGACGGTCCTGGTTTCTTTTGGAGATGTTTTATTCTTTTCAATTCCCTCGATTTGGTTTTTGCACTGTTCGAGATGTCTAGTGAAAATGGACTCCACTTCTTGGATGAAATCCTTCATCTTGGATTGGATGGTATTGGTCTGAACTTTTGTAATCTCAAACTCATTGCCATACCGGGCAACACTGTAGGCATGTTCCAATAGGAGCAGAAGTTCATTGCTCTTCAACTCGGAAGTTTCCAAAAAGGGCCGCAGGGTGGGGAAGAAGTGTTTGCAATAGTTGATGTGGCTGATGATACTGTGTGTCACCATGCTCCTTCCAATGCACATCTGTTCGATGAACCTGAATGAAAGCTCAAAGGCCTGGTGCATGTTGAAGGCAGCAATGGCATAATCCCCTTCCTTGATCAAGATGTCCGCGGTGTTGGCAAAGGCATTTATTTTTCCCAATTCCGATCTATGATAGCGAGAAGCCCTTTTCATGAGAGTGTTGTAGGCCATTGTTGAATAATCCATAATATTCTCCCCCTCGGGATGGGCGAAGACGGTTTTCCCGAAGCAGCAATGTTCCAAGAAATAGAGTGAACCTCTTTCAAGACCTGTTTCGGATTGGTTCTCTGTATAGACCCTTATCCTGAAATCAGGATGTTTCTTTCCCTTTTTTGCAACTAAGGAACGGATCTCATTGGGAAGGGGATCATTGTTTACATCCACAAAAAGGGTGAGGAAATAATATTCTGTATTGCCTTCATTTTGTATACGGGATAGAAAGGCCCTGTCAATAGTAATAATGTTCAGGATGCTGTCGAGCAATTCGGACAGCTCTTCCGCTTTTTCAAAGTGTTTTGGTATGTTTGTGCCATGTGTCATAGAAATGTGTATTAAAGGGTTCGAGAATCATCCACGATATTAAGGCCACATTTCCATGTATCCCACCATGGGCACTTGTACTTTATTGATGCTGTTTTGTATTTTACAATCGGATTATTGTGGGAAACACCCTATATTTGGGATATGGAGACAATGACCAAGAGCAATCATATAGGCAGAAAGATCAGTAGGATTAGGGAACTTCGTGGAATGAAGCAGGAGACTCTGGCCGAAGAATTGGGCATTAGCCAACAGGCCGTTTCCAATATTGAGAACAGTGAGAAGGTAGATGATGCCAAGTTGGAGCAGGTTGCAAAGGCACTGGGTGTTACCAAGGAAGGGATTGAGAATTTTTCTGAAGAAGCGGTTTTCAACATTATTGGTAATACTGTAACCAATAATGATAATGCTGCATTTTTCAATTACATGCCAACTTTTAATCCTTTGGATAAATTAGTTGAGGCTTATGAAGAGAACAAAAAGCTTTACGAGCGTTTGTTGCAAGCTGAAAAGGACAAAGTTGCCTATTTGGAAAAACATAGGAATTAATAAGATTAATGTTGCCTCGCTCAGTAAATTACGATGTTAATCTTGGCACTCAAATCATAATTTTTAATTGACATATTCCAGCATTAAATTCAACCCTAGCGATTCTTTTCCTATACTATTAGGACTTAATCCTATTTCACCAGCTAACTTGGTTCGCTTTTGCCAATTTGTTTTTATATAAATTAGAAGCTCCCCAAACCAATAAATACTAAGCTTTAATGGATCAATCCGATGAATATTTTTGGAATATTTTAAATCAAAACGAGAAGTACTTGCTGGATGAAAATGACTTTTGCAATGGTCATGAATATATTTTACGACTGTCTTTTCAACTTTCTACATTATCCAATGAAGAATATCTTTCTTTCATAGACATATTATTTAAAAAGTTTCATAATCTATTTACAATTAAGCACATTACAGCTTTGCAACTTTATGCCATTTCAAATAATTTTTTTGAGATGAATGGGAATTACACTTGTGTTTTTGATAATAGTAAAAGAAATTTTGAAGGAATCTACGACAACGTTTTTCTGAGTACTTACAGGGACTTTAGATGGTCGATAATCAGAGGGGGAAAGCAACACTATAATACATTCTTAGAAAATCCCCATTCAATTTTGGAACTATTAGAGACTATTAATGTTGAAGTTACTGATTCTCTTTTTAGGATTCCAACATTAGTTAATTTCTACAAAGACCTAAATAGAGGTTGGAAACAAGAATTCAACTCAGGAACTATTTTGTCAAAAGGTTGGTTGTCTGTTGTTGAAGAACACAAAAGTATGGTCAGTATTTCATATAATGGCTTTAAAGAAAACATAAATGATATTAAAAATAATCTAACGGATTACACAAATCTACACATGTGTTCTAATGCTATGGAAATGTTTAATAAATCTGACCAAGATTTTATTCTTAAGGCAATAAGATTTCGTGAAAACTTGGACACCTATGAAGACCTATTTCGATAGTTTAAGTTTACATTCTAGGGAATATACATAAGGAATCAGTTTTATTCCTTATAAACGACACTATCTCAATTGAGCATTATTTTCCTAATGTTGTGATTGTTAGTGTATCTAACAACCACACGTTTTTACTAGATTAGCACCAAATTAATTTATTAAATAGTTTGTTTTAGACACTACCCCAATAAGTTAAGAGATATCAATTATAACATTTCACACTAATACTTTATGAACTAATAGAATTTATGGTATTTGTAACCTTACACATTCTTCTGTAAATGGTTGTAAAATAGTTCTATCAACATCATTGAACTTGTACTTAAACATATCCATAAAAGTCTTTCCTGCAGAGATTAAGTCATTATCGTTAAAAAGGGATATGCTACAAATTCTAATGTAGTCACTTTTAGAATCATCTGAAAATATTTCAAGGTTGGGTATATTGTTTTGATATATAGTGTGAAATTCTTTCATTTTGGAGTGAAGGTTGTCCCTTTCTTCCAGAATCATGTCCTTTTCTTCGGAATCAACAATATTACCGAATCCCAGTTTTATCCACACTCTGTTTTTTTCAATATGAAGAACGTAGCTAAAAATATAATTTCCTCCTCTGGATTCAGCCTTTGGATAATGGAACAAGTTAAGAACTTTTGCATCGTTTGGAAGCAAAAAGAGAACATTTCTGTTGGGTGATTCATGGCTAAAAACATACCCTTCAATGCCGTTTTTTAAATAATCAACAATCATGGATTTATAAATTGTAAAATCTTCTTGATTGTTGATTATAAACTCGATTTCCTTTTTGTATTTTCTATATATCTCCTTTGCTAGGGCAAATTCTTTACTTGTTCTTGTAAGGTCTTTTTCTACCATAGATATGTATTGTTGTATACTTTCTTTTATTGAAGGTTTCGTTTTGTCAATCTTTTCCTCGTTTGCCACCAAAAGTCTGATAATGGATTTGTATGTGATATTGGTATAATATTCACCTGCTTTAAAGTCATTGTGACGATTGCTATCGAAAGGTGTCAGGGTCAAATAAATTCTTGTCTTTAACGCTTTATAATGCTTTTCGATATAGTCATAGTACTTGGATAATTGATGCTTGGAGAAGTCCGAATGGATTTTGTTTTCTATTGTGATCACAAGACCGAGTTTTTCGTTGACTATTAAAATATCAATATTGTTTATGCTCTCTCGAAATACTTTTGTGCCTTCCAACTCCGGATTAAAAAAATAATTTAAATCCGAGCTGCCAATTAAATTCATTGTTGCAAGATGTTTTAGTAACTCCTTTAAAATAGTACTTTTTAAGTGATGGGATTCCATGGGGTCCAACAACCAACCCAAGAAGTTACTATGGCGTATTTCCCTGAATTGAATTCCTAATACATTGAATATGTTGAAAGCATTTAAATGGGTTTTAATTAAATTTAAATCCTGTTCACAGTCCTTCTCAAACTTTTCTAAATCTTGATGGGTTATACTCATATAGACTATTGTTCGTCAAATATTCAAACTAAGATAAACAGTATATCGTGTCCTCATAAAATTTTAAATAAAATCGAAAATATAACGATGTCTAGCCTCGCTCAGTAAATTAGTTTGGCAAGATTTGGGCTTGCAGCACTTCGCTTCGCTTCGTTCGCTAGGTAGATTTTTAATTAATTGTGTTTCATTTGAGCCGTTTATAGGTCTTATTCGGCTCATGAGAGTCAAAAAAATGAGCTGAATAAAACTTTTCAGCTTAACTCCTATAAAAAGGTATATATCCTGGATTCTAGAGAAAGTATGGCTTGTCTAATTATAGGTAAGCGTGCAAATAATTCGCAGTATCCTTCAAACCAAGAGCCCTTAATCTATCCAAAATCTCAAACTCATCTAGATTTGGGTTGGTTCGGTTCATTACTAACTTTTTAAAAGCCTCTACTGCTTTTTCTGGATTTAAGTCAATGATATCTGTTAGAAAATCATCACTGGATTTCGCGCTGAGACCAAAGGTTGCTAAATACTCTTTGGGGAAATCCTTTAAATTTTCAGTTATAATAACGTTGGCGTTTGTTTTTATGGCTGCAGCCAAAACGTGCCGGTCCTTTTCATCAGGTAATTGTAAAGTTTCAATTAGTGGCTCGTAATTATTTACCATTGTGTCTGGAAATGCTCTATTGGCAACATCGATTCGCTTATTGCGTTCATCCTTACCAATCCTCTTTCTTTTCATAACATCATCCCATTCCATAAAAATATGCTTGCTCCATTTCGGGGTAAACAATTCGTAATGGGCAAACCAAAACATTAAGTCCCTGATCAATAGTGGGTAAATGACATTTGTGTCCAAAACACATGTAAATCTGACACTATGAATCATACAACCCGGATTCTTCGTCTGACTTCATCATTTGAATGATTAAAGCCTCTTGTTCTTTCTTCATTTGATTTTTGTATTTGGAAATATCTTCAAATCTTACCCTTCGATGTTTTCCGATTTTGGTAAACGGAATTTTCCCCTGCTCCAACAATTTTACTAAATGAGGCCGTGAACATCCTAAAAACTCTGCAGCAGATTGCGTGGTCATTTCCGCGGCGATTGGAACTATGGAAATTGGTTTTCCATCTCCCATTGCTTTTAGGATTTCGGCCAATAGCTTTAAGGCCTTAAGGGGGATTCTTATTTTATCCTGGGTTTCCTCAATTTCAATTTCAGGCGATTTGTCCTTAATTTCCTTTAACACGGTTTCCAATGCATTATAGGATTCTATTGCAGTAGACTGCTCTTCTTTTGAAGGCCTCTTTATATTTTCCAGTTCTTCCATGGGTCAATTTTGAATGTTTTGAAACAAAAATAAACGAAATAAACGAAATAAATGAAACGTTTAACATAAATCCACTGCTTTGCAAATGCCAGAGGTTTGATATTCTTTACATTAGAAATTAATAACCTTGTCAAGGGCATCATCAGCCTCCTTATGGATAAAACTCGATTGATAGTTGATGGTGGTCTTTAGGTCGCTATGACGATACAGTTTTTGGAGCATGAGCGGATGTATGTTGTCTCCTGCTATATTACCAAAGCTATGTCTGGCTATGTGCATGGTAATTTTCTTATCAATTTTGGCCTTTTCAGCAATTGATTTTAGCCTGATATTGAGTTTTGAATTACCGTTTCTGAGTCTATTGTAAACTTTTTTGGAGTCTGTTAGGTCAACACCTTTCATTTCAGGAAAAATGTAATCATTGGCGTCTCGTTGCTCTCTTTTATAATAATCCAAAACGGGATATACCTTCTCTGGGATTTTTAGACTGAGCAATTTCGAGTTTTTACTCATTCTATAGTAAAGTCTCCCATCTCTAATATCACTCCAACGAGTCCTTAAAGCGTCCGATACCCTGATTCCTGCGAAATAAAAACAGTAGAGCCAAACATTTCTGGCATGGATTTCCAGTTCTGTTAAATCTGTTAATCCTTCTATGGTTAAAATTTCTTCCCTGGTAAGACCGATTTTTTCGCTTTCAGGGAATTTGATTTTGACCTTGCCGGCCCCAAAGGGGTAATGTTTTCTTTTGACAATTCCCTCCCTAATGGCCTTGTTATATAGAAGTCTAATGTAAACAAGGACGTTCATGACACTGACCTCTTTTAATGAATGTTTTTTTCTGAGATAGATTTTAAACCTCTTTAGAAACCGTTCATCAATATCATTAAAAGTCAATCCTTTGGTTTTGCTGAACTTCAAGATGTAGGTTGTATAGGCTGATTCAGCGATGAACCTTCCATGTTTTCCCGCTAATTCAGCTTCATCCAAATGTTCTTGGGCAAACTCGAAGAAACTAAGCTTTCTTTTAGCTCGATAAATTTCTTTCTTCATATAATGTACTGAGGCATCCTTGTCCTTTGTTTGGAGGGCCACCATCCCTTTTTTGGCCTCCCTAATTCTGGCCTTTATAAACTTGTTCAATTTTTTCGAATCTGGATGGGTCTTTTTTACCCTCTTCTTATTATCGTCCCAAAATTCTTTTCTTATCCGCAGTCCAATGTATTTGTATGTGGAACGGCGATATTTGGTTATTCTAATTGCAAGAGGGCACTCGCCCGTTTTATTGGGCTTTTTTCTCAAAATTATTTGTAAACTTGCAGCCATGTTCGTCCTGTTGGAAAGTCAAATCAGGAAAAACATACTCTACTGGAAAGTACTGTCTTAAATGTACTGAAAAATTGGTACAATATAAGTAAAACATTTATTGGTTTTCGATGGTTTTACTTGAATTCAAAGGAATCCATTAAAAATGTAACCAATTATAAATCAGTTGATTTGACCTATTTTGGTGCAAGATAGGGATGGCTTAGGATCTAGTGCCGCAAGGCGTGGGGGTTCGACTCCCTTCACCCGCACTAAAAAGCTCTCAATGTATTGGGAGCTTTTTTGTTTTAAGCCCAATTCAACTTGAAAATTAAACCTTATCTACGTGATTAGATCCAAAAGTGGGTTTTGGTTATTGATTAAAATGGACAGGAAGTTCAAAGCTGAAAGATGTTCCTTGATTGGGTTGACTAAGCACTTTGATATGACTATCGTGAATTTCCATTATTTTCTTCACTATGGCAAGACCCAAACCAATGCCTTCTTTTTGTTGTCCCACCTTGGTTTGACGATAACGCTCAAAAATGAGTGCTTGATTTTCCTTAGCGATACCCGGTCCCGAATCTTGGACAGTAATCTGAACATGTTTTTCCATGGCTCTTATCTGAACAATAACGGTACCGCCAATTGGAGTGAACTTCAAGGCATTATCCATTAGGTTTTGAATCGCACGCTCCACCAAAGAGATATCTGCAAAGACTAGCGGAATATTATCATCCATTGATAATTTTAATTCAATGTTTTTTTGTTCTGTGATTAATGAATAATTTCTATGAATGTCGTTGGCCAACTCATTAATCAAAAAGGGTTCTTTTTGAGGTTGAATCTGGTTGGCCTCCAATTTGGAATACTCAAACAGTTGAGAAATTAGTTTGGATAGTTTTTCGCTGCTCTTGGAAATGGTCTTTAAATACACGTCTTTTTCTTCCACGGATAGTTGACTTCCTTTCATATGTAAGGTTTCAATATATCCTTGAATTATGGATAAAGGCGTTCGCAAATCATGCGAAATGTTGGCAATAAGTTCTCGGCGAAGTTCTTCAATAGATTTTATTTTTTCCATGTCCGCAAGGATTGTATCGGCCATACCATTAAAGGTGGTGGCCAAATTGGACAGATCTGTTTTTTCAGCATTCTCAATGCGATACTTTAGGTCACCCTCTCGAAATCGTTCTGCGGCATAAATAATTTCTCTAAGACTACGGGTTAGGTGCCATATGGCTAAAACTCCCAAAATAGTGGCGAAAATTAAGGTAAGGATGGAACCTCCCATTCCCAAACGCATAAAATAACTGCTGAAAAGGTCACTTCGTGTGGCTATAAAATCCTCTCCAGCCAAAATAATATAAATGTAACCCTCACGACCTTCTTTATTAAAATGTGCGGCAGAAAAAACTGTTTGTTTGGTCAAATCTTTGGGGTCGTCGCCCACGATATAATGGGATCCTTTATCTGCTATGAACTTTTTAATGGGGGCTAGGTCTATCTGTTTTAATTTGGTTTCTGGGGCATCGTGGTTTAATACAACTGAATATTGTACATGACCTTTGCTATCCAATAAATAGACTTCAATGGCTCGGTTCACGGCCATCATATCATGCATAATATCCCCAAAAAGCTCTTTGTTTACCAATCCAGTTGAGTCAAAGGGATGTGCATCCTTAAACTTTTCATCAATTAGATCTTGTGCCAGATTTGAATGCAGGCGTTGGGTGGTTTCAAAAAAATATTTGTTTGAAAAATAAAAGGATATAAAAGTGTAGCCAACTCCTGCAAGCACCAAAATTGCAGAAAAAGAAAGGACGAGTTTTAAAATGAATCTTGTAGAAAGAATATTGTTTTTCATGGTGGTAGGCTAGGGTTTAAGGAGCTCTTCATTGAATTTATATCCAACACCCCAAGTGGTCAATATAAATTTAGGATTTCCCATATCTGGCTCTATCTTGGAGCGTAACCTATTGATGTGGGAATTTACCGTGTGCTCATATCCATGAAAATCATAGCCCCAGATCATATTCAGCAATTTGCTGCGGTCGTAGCTTTTTCCTGGGTTGGAAGATAAAAGCACCAAAAGTTCAAACTCTTTCGGGGAGAGCTCTATCTTTTTTCCGTCCAAGATTACTTTTCGCATTTCAATATCAATGGACAAACTGTCAAAATGCATCAGTTTTGCATCTTTCTCGGTATTAGATTCCGTAAGGTCCATTTTTTGTCTTCTAAAAATCGCCTTTACTCGGGCAATAAATTCGCGGACGCTAAAAGGTTTTGTTAAGTAATCATCAGCACCCACCTCTAATCCCAATACTTTATCAATTTCTTCAGAACGGGCAGTAAGCATCATAATAGGAGAAGTAATGTTTTTGGCTCGTATCTTTTGGCAGATTTCAATACCGTCCATTTCTGGTAACATCACATCTAAAATGATAAGGTCTGGAAGTTCTTTAATAGCTTGTTTTAGCCCTATATCACCTCTAGTAGCTGATAGAACTTCGCAACCCAGATCTTTTAAGTGGATTTCTAAAAGATGGGTGATTTCAACATCGTCCTCTACAATTAATACTTTTTTCATGTTAAGGCTAATTAAAAGGTGAAGTATCACAAAAAGTTCACCGATTTCTAAACATTTGAATTTGGTACTCTTTTAAAAAGTCTTGTTTTGCCGTAAAACTTTACAAAATCAGTGATTTGTTTGGTTAAGTATCAGAAAATCAATAGATAATAATTTTTGAATTTTATGTGAAACTTTTGCAATATCTAAAGGGTTCATTTGTGCCATAAACTTTAAAACAGCAGAAATGAAAACTTTAAAATTATTATTTACCCTTTTTATTTTCGGGACATTAATAGTCTCGTGTAGTGATGATGACAACAGTATTACGCCCGTTCAACTTAATGCTGGTGTACTTAATGGCGGGCCATTTACTTTTACCGTTGATGGTACCCCAGATATGGTTAGTGGAATTACATTGGATGCCAGTGAACTTGTTGGAAGTAACAGTGGTTTTGTGATTACTGATGATACAGGCGCAATTTTAGGTATGCCACCAACAATAGAAGCATTGGAAGGAGTTGATTTTGATGCTGCTGGTACAGGAATTTGTCTTATTTATCACGTAGTGTATGAAGGTGGTTTACAAGGCTTGGAAACAGGAATGAATCTCAACAATCTCTCTGGGGAATACGACCTTTCCAATAGCATTATGGTAACAAGAAATGCCAATCCAAGTGCCAGTTTTACTGTGACCATTGAGAATGTGATAACCCCTAAAACGTATTTCAGTAGCGGTCCCACGGAAGGAATACCACCAGGGGCATCAGTGACCTATTCATTCAATGCGGGAATTGGGCATTATCTAAATTTTGCCACCATGTTAGGGCAATCCAACGATCTGTTTTTTGCCCCTTATGAGAATGGAATTGAGCTTTATGATGAAAATAGAGTCGCCTTAACAGGAGATATTACCAATTTGGTAACCTTATGGGATGCAGGTACCGAGGTGAACGAAGAGCCAGGGGTTGGTCCCAATCAGGCACCAAGGCAACCAGAGCCAAATACGGGGATGGATGAAAACGGAACTGTTGAATCATTAGAAAATATTTCAGATGGGTTTATGTATCCAGAAGTAGCCGAAATGATACGGGTCGAGTTGTCTCATGATGGGGGAACGGAGTTCACATTGACTATTAACAACATATCTGATATGAGTGGATTGACTTCCCCTTTTGCTCCAGGAGCTTGGGTGATACATGGTGATGGGATTGCTCCATTTTTTATGGAAGGAATGCCGTCTTCGGTAGGTCTAGAGCGAATGGCCGAAGATGGAAATAATGAAATGACTGCTATGGAATTGAATCAAAATAGTGGATATGTTTCGCCATTTGCCCCTGGTGCTTTTGGTATAAACAGCCCAGTTTTTGAAGAAGGTGTAGCCGCCACTATGGCTTTTGAAGCTTTGGCAGAAGATGCCGATCCATCGGGTTACGACAATATTTTCAATACCCCAGTTGGTGCTTCAGGTCCAGGACCTATTTTTCCTGGCGATGTCTTTAGTTTTGATTTTACTGCAGAAAACGGTGATATTTTGTCTTTTGCCACCATGTTGGGGCAATCGAACGATTGGGTTGTAGGATCGGAAGGCATAAGTTTATTTGAAAATGGAATGCCTATTTCTGGCGATATTACTTTGGAACTTCATATTTATGATTCAGGGACCGAAGTGGATCAGTACCCTGGAGCAGGAGCAGATCAAGCCCCTAGACAAAGTGGACCCGATACTGGAGCAGCAGAGAATGGTTTAGTTATGGAGGAAATAGATTTGCCAGAAAATATTCCCGCGATAGAAAACTTGGTAAGAGTTACGATTACTGTAAACTAAATTGCTGTGCAAAGGCGAATGTTCATGTGATTCATGAACGGTTGGTTGGAACGCCCAAACGATGTTTGGGCGTTTTTTACGCAATTAAATCAACTTAATTCGACTCTTGACTTGATTTATGTTGAGAAAATTGCTCCAAATGAAGAGGGAATGGATGTGAATTAATTAAAAATCAGTCAATTATATTGATTTTTCAATAAAAACCATTTAGATAATCAATAATATAAACCCCTTAGTTTTTATGTTGTATAATCTTACACTATATTGAATCTAGAACACTCAACTAAAGAAAATGAAAAATGTTAAACAGCAGCTCCTTGCTTCGTTTGGCCTACTGATTGTCACCGTATTGATTATGGCATTTATTTTAATGAAATCAGATGTGATTTAACCTTCACATAATTAGTCCTTTATCTGAAATTCTAAGGTTTTATTTTATGTATCTTTAAGTGCTAAATACTTTTAAATCAACCTCAAATGAAATCATTGACTTTACCATTCTTTTTACAGAAGTAAACTGATCTAGCTTCTTTTTGTATTAAGCCAGTATTGGTTTTAGGCTTATTTCGATCACTTTAATTTCAAGTAAAATGAATACCATCCATCTTTATTTTTCAAAATCGCTACGATATTCCTTTATTCTTTTTGCATTAATTTTTATTGAACAAAGCTTTGGTCAAGAAGATGAAAATCGCATTAAATCTTATGTTGACCAATTAGCTTTTGGTGTTGATTTTAGTACGGATCTATCCGAATATGTGCTACATAACAATGACTTAAATTTTCATTTGGTGTCCAATAACGATGTTAAAATGACCATGCGAATGAGTTATAAGTTTTTGGACATTAGTTTTGGGTTTGCACCTGGTTTTTTACCTGGAAATGATGACGATGAATTAAAAGGGGAAAGCTCCTTTACAGAATATAGTGTGAATTTGTTTCCAAAACAGTTTGTGCAAAACTTGTTCTACAGACGGATGAAAGGCTTTTATGTGGAAAATACGGAAGATTTTTTCCCATTATGGCAGGAGGGAACCGATCCCTATTTTCAATTTTCGGATTTAAAAAGTATAGAATGGGGAGGGTACACAGGTTTTGTGCTCAACAAGGATTTTTCCCTACGAGCATTGCTCAGCCGTCAAGAATGGCAGATGGAGAGCAGTGGAAGTTTTGTTCCTGCCTTGCGTTATGATTTTACCAAAATGACAAATCCTTTTGATGATGGTAGCTATGGAAAGGAAAACCAGGTAGATTTAAGAGCTGACTTGGGCTATTATTACAATTGGGTAGTTACATCGAATGTAAATATTGCTCCATATGTAAGAGCTGGAATTGGGCCAAAATTTTCTAAATATACTTTGGATGGTGTTGTGGAAAAGAACAGCTATTTTGTCTTTGACTATGGAGCTGGTTTTCAGGTGGGGTATAATACCGATAAACTTTATATGGGAGTTCGTGGAAACTACAATGGCTATTCCTATAAAAGTGAGGAAGAAAATACCATCACCAACAATTTATGGCACGGTCTGTTCTTTGTTGGATATCGTTTTAATGCCCCAGAAAAGTTGAAGAAATTGCTTTAACTCCAAACTTTACTTGAATTCTTTTTTACTAATCTCATTCGTTTGTTTTTGAGTTTACAGTGTAAATTCTTTCCGACAAATTGTTTTAAAAACACTACATTTAAATTAACAATGTATTCTGATTTTTGAAGTTTTGACGAGTAACATCAATCAAAACTGTTTAAAAAAAGTGGTTTTACCTTGTGAAATAGCAATAAAAAAAATTAATTAGAGTTTTTAAAACAAAGAAATATTGATATTTGTCAATATTTTTAAATAACCAAGACTAACTATTTTTTACAGCCAGAATTTATGTATAAGGAAATTTATTTGGTAGATGACGAAGACCTGGTTAATACCATTAATGTGATTCATTTTAGACGAATGGGCATGGAGGACAGGGTTAAAACCTTTACAAACCCCGAATTGGCTTTGGATGACCTTCGTTACAGAGACAACCCCGATGTTAAAACTTTGATTCTTTTAGATATCAATATGCCAGAAATGAGCGGATTTGAATTCTTGGAATTTATGATGTTGGAAGATTTCCCCGAAACCAACGAGGTTTTATTGGTAACATCATCAGAATCTGACGCAGACAAGGAAGAAGCTGAGAAATATGGTAAATTCGTAAAGGAGTTTATAACCAAACCTTTGCGCATAGAGCATTTGGAAGATTACCTGCAAAAAACCATTTAATCTTTCCATCTCTAGGTTACCACATTAACCCCGATATTTAAATGTTGGCTAGGCTTATGGTCTCAAAACTTTATACGTGAAGCAAAATCAAATACTTATTCATAATAAAGTAGAGGTTGTAGAAAACCGAGACGACGTAGTCTGGGCTATGGATGTCAATTTTCGACTCACGGCTTTCAATCAATCCTTTGAACAAAAGTTTCAAAACGAGAATTTGGGTATTCCCGAAAAGGGAATGGACCTTAGGCCTATCTATGAAAAGGGGGTGTTTTTTAGCTCATGTAAAAATGGGTGTGAACGTGCTTTAAATAGGTATGCAACTACATCAAACCATACACTCGAACTTAATGGCGCCATGCTGGTCCATGAGTTTTCCTTTCAGCCGTACATGGATGGATCGGGAAATGTAATCGGTTGTTGTATTTGGCAAAAGGACGTTACGGAAGAAGTCAATAACAATAAAAGAATAAAGGAGAGCGAAACCAAGTATCGTGAAGCCCAAAAAGTTGCCAATGTAGGACACTGGAACTGGGATATGCTTAACGACGAAATCACATGGTCCGATCAGCTGTATCGAATTTTTGGTCAAATTCCTGGAAAGTTCGAAGCAACGTTCGAAAGTTTAATGGCCATTCTTCATCCCGAAGATAGGGAGGCTTTCCAAGAAGATGTTGAAAATAGCATTTCCAACAATGTGTTGCACGACATAGTACACCGAATTATTGTAAATGATGGTGAGACAAGATATGTGCATCAAAAGGGAAGTGTTTTTTATGATGAAAATGGGAAACCTTACCAAATGTCTGGGACCACCCAGGATGTCACCAAAGATATTGCCTACAATCATAAAATAATTGAACAGAATCACGAGCTTCAGAATTTTGTCCGAATTATTTCCCACAATCTAAGAGGGCCTATCGCCAATCTTTTAATGTTGTCCAAGATCTATGATTGGGGCCACAATGAGATGAACGATGACATCATGCAAAAAATTGAGCAAACCACCGAGGCGCTCGATCAGACCATTAAAGATTTAAACTTATCCCTTTCTTTAAAATCTGGAGATAAGGACAGATTTAGAGAGGTAGACTTAAATGAAGTAATGAAGGAGGTGGATACTTTGTTGGCCGAGGATATCACCAAAACAAAGACCACTGTTTTAACTGATTTTTCCAATGCGGAAACTGTTTTTGGGGCAAAAAGTTATGTCTCCAATATCTTGTACAATTTGGTGCAGAATGCCATTAAGTATCGAAAGGAAGAGGAGAAATTACTTATTCAAATTAATACTGAAGTTGCCCTAGAGCATATTGTGCTCAAAGTTTCTGATAACGGAATCGGTATTGAACTCACTCCTGAGCGTCAGCGCAAAATTTTCGATATGTATGGTAGACTCAGTGGCAACACAGAAGGAAAAGGGTTGGGACTCTATTTGGTGAAAAATCAGATCGAGGCTATGAATGGAAAAATAGAAGTTGAAAGTGAGATCGGAGTGGGTACAACTTTTAGGGTGTACTTCGCCAAATGACTTTCTTAAAAAGGTAATCGGGATAAATCAACATTACCCCCCGAAATAATTATCCCCACTTTTCGATTTTTAAACTTTTCTTTATCTCGTATGATAGCAGCCAATGCCACCGCGCTGGAAGGTTCACAAACAATTTTTAATCGCTCCCAAATCAATCGCATTGCAGCAACGATTTCTTCCTCGGAAACGCGGATAATTTCATCCACATACTTTAGTATAATCGGAAAATTTCGGTCACCCAATTGTGTTTTTAATCCATCGGCAATGGTGTTGATTGAGGTATTGGTTTCAATTTTTCCACTGATCATGGAACGGTAGGCATCATCCACTTCCATGGGTTCGCCACCGATGGTCTTGCAATCTTTTCCAAAATAATGGGCTGCCAAAGCAGTTCCTGCAATCAGTCCGCCACCACCAACTGGAGTCACTACATAATTTAAATCTGGATGAAATGCTAAGAGTTCCATACAAGCAGTTCCTTGGCCTAAAATAACTTGATCGTCATTGGAGGGATGAATAAAGGTAGCACCAAATTCGTCTTGAATACGTTTCGATTCTCGTTCACGGGCTTCCAAAGTGGGTTCGCATTCCAAAACAATACCACCATAACCTCTCACTGCATCTTTTTTTACTTGAGGTGCCGAATTGGGCATCACAATGTAAGCTTTCACACCCAGATTTTTTGCAGCCAAGGACAGGGCCTGAGCAAAATTTCCCGAAGAATGCGTGACAACGCCATTCTCTTTTTGTGCTTGGGAAAGTTGCAAAATGGCATTGGCAGCTCCACGCATTTTAAATGCGCCCATTTTTTGAAAATTCTCACACTTAAAATACAATTCAGCCCCAACAAAAGTATTGATTTGGCTAGAAGTTAGAACGGGTGTATTGTGAACAAAAGGCTTGATTCGTTCGTGGCAATCGATAAGAAGTTGTTTGTCCATAGAATTCTTTATGCGGGGTTGTTAGTTGGTAGGGTAAAAACCCCGCATAAAGATAACCACAGAACTTTAATTGTGTGCCTCAACACTGGGTTCCTCTTCCTTTTCGGTAGAAGCAACCCCTTCCATGCCCAATTCAGGTATCACCAATAATGGTATTTGGGTGTGGAAAGCCGTACGCTTAATAATGGGCTCACGGGTCATTTTTTCCATGTAGCTATGCTGATAATTCAACATAGCCAATAAATGGATGCCCAATTCTTTGGAAAAAGTCTCCAGGGTATGCGAAACAGAACTCAATTCTGATACGGTATGAACATAGTGTTCCACATCTCCGAGATATCTGCGCAGCATATTAAGGTTGAATTGCTGCAGTTCCGTTAGGGCCTTGATTCCGTATTGCACATGTACTATGCGAACGGTAGCATTGAACATTTTTGCCATTTGTAACAATGGCTCAAGTTCTGAAGTGGTATAAAATCTATTAAAATCAGTAGCAAAAGCTATTTCAGTGGGAGTTACATATTCAAAATGGTAAGGAATCGCCAAAATAGGGCACTTTTTGGTGGTTTTTATAATACGCACCGTGTTGCTGCCCATAAAAACCTCGTCGACGCCCGAAGCTCCTTTGGTGCCCGTAATCACCAGATGTATCCCAAAGGTTTCCACTACATCTTTCACCTCTTCCACCAATAGGTTAAAGGAAGAAATGGTTTCAAAACGATGGTTGGGATTACCATATTTAGTTTTTATCCTTTGAACGGTTTTTTGCAAACCTCTTTCAGAAGTCTCCCTTACCGCATCAACAATACTTACGCCATCTATCATTTTAGCCATAAATCGACTGCTGGGTATAACGGGTGTGTAGGTATTGAGTAGATAAAAAGTACAACGTTTGTTGCGGAACAACTGCATAGCGTAGTCAATCGCGTTCCATGCGTTTTCCGAAAAATCCGTGGGTATTAATATCTTCTGCATCTTATTAAGGTTAAGATGCGATAAAATTAAAGGCGTAAAACAGGGAATACTATGACAAATGTCAGTTTAGGGATTAAAACCCTTCTACCAACTCCAGAAGTTTGCGTTCATCCTTGATTCCAATTCTTTTTCCAGAGGCCACTATGAGGCCTTTTTTCTTGAATTCGGAAATAATTCGGATGGCGGATTCAGTAGCCGTTCCTACCACGTTGGAAATGTCTTCGCGTGAAAGTGTAAGTGCCAAATAACCTTCTTCATCCTCACCAAAATTGTTTTTAAGGTATAGGAAGGCTTCGGCCATACGTTGCTTTACCGTTTTCTGGGAAATGTTCACAATAACATCATCGGCCTCTTTAAGGTCGTGTGCCATGTGTCGGAGCACCTCCATGGTAAAGTTTGGATTTTTTTGAAGTGTGTTGTTGATGCTTTCCTTAGGAATAAAACACACTTCCATATCGTCAACAGCGATGGCGGAAAGGTTGGTGCTTTCCTCCGAAATAACGGAGCGTTGGCCCAATACTTCACCTTTACTGGCCAATTTTACAATCTGGTCCTTACCGTTGGAGCTTAGTTTGGAAAGTTTGGAAACACCGTTTCTAACACAGTAAACACCATTCAGTTTGTCGCCCTCTTGAAAAAGCGACTCACCCTTTTTAATGGTTTTGACAGTCTTGGAGTCAGAAACTTGCTTTAATTCCTCTTTGCTCATCGCGCGGAGCGAGTTAAATTGTCTGATGATACAATTTTCACATCTGCTTTCCATAACTGTAGTGTTTACCTGATTAAACAAAATTAATGTTTAATACTCCCAAATTTACTGATAAATATCATATTTTTAAGGGTAAGACTATTACAATTTTGCGTCAGGTAAAGCAAATGTAAATGGCAAACACAACCTGTTACCACTGCGGCGATGATTGCGGCGAAGATGGGGTAAGTTTCGATGATAAAAGTTTCTGTTGTCACGGTTGCAAGACTGTCTATGAAATATTTTCATCCAATGGTCTTTCCGCCTATTACGAAATAGAGGCAAAGGCAGGAACCACACCTAACGAGATCCGCAAGAAATACGATTTTTTGGACAATCAAGAAATCGTAAAGCAATTGGTGGAGTTTGATGAAGAAGGTGTTCAGGTAGTCGGGTTAAGTATTCCTTCCATTCATTGTAGCTCTTGTATTTGGGTGCTGGAAAATTTGAACCGTTTGCACCCATCCATTACCGTTTCACAGGTCGACTTTCCAAAAAAGACCATTCGGGTCACCTATAAAACCAACGATTTTTCTTTAAAAGCTTTGGTGCTCTTGCTGGGAAGTATCGGTTACGAGCCTTACATCTCTTTAGAGGAATTTGAAAAAAAGCAAAACAAGGTAGATCGTTCCTTGATTTATAAATTGGGCGTTGCAGGTTTTGCCTTTGGCAATGTAATGCTGTTGTCATTCCCAGAATATTTTGAAGTAGAGGAATTTTGGTTGGATCAATACAAGCATGTTTTCCGTTGGCTGATGTTCGCCTTTTCAATTCCTGTGGTATTTTATGCAGGGAGGGATTACTACATATCTGCCTATAAAGGCATTCGTTCCAAAATGTTGAATATTGATGTGCCCATTGCTCTGGGAATATTCACTCTTTTTGTGAGAAGTACTGCAGACATCATCTTTGATTTGGGTTCAGGCTTCTTCGATAGCCTTACGGGTTTGGTTTTTTTCTTGCTGCTCGGGAAATTCTTTCAGCAAAAAACTTACGCCTATCTCTCTTTTGAACGAGATTATAAATCTTATTTTCCCATTGCAGTAACCCGCTTGGAAAAAGATGGGAAAGAAGAGAATGTGCAGATATACAATATTAATGTAGGGGACCGTATTTTGGTACGCAGTCATGAAATCATTCCTGTGGATTGTATTCTGATCAAGGGTACAGCTGAAATCGATTACAGTTTTGTTACGGGGGAATCCGAACCTGTAATGAAGGAATCAGGGGAAAAGTTGTTTGCAGGAGGCAAACAATTGTCAGGCGTATTGGAAGTTGAAGTGCTCAAGACCGTTTCCCAAAGTTATCTCACCCAATTATGGGGGAATTCGGTGTTCACGAAAGATAAGGCCAGTCAATTTCAAACCTTAACGGATAGTATTGGAAGACGCTTTACTATGGCGGTATTGACCATAGCTACCGTGGCAACGATCTATTGGTTGATTGCTGAGCCCAGCATGGCCTTGAATGTGTTTACTTCGGTATTGATTATTGCCTGTCCATGTGCAATCGCCTTGGCAGCCCCATTCACTTTGGGCAATATGCTGCGGATTTTTGGCAAGCATAAATTTTATTTGAAGAACACCAATGTGATCGAACGGTTGTCCAAAATCGATACGGCAATTTTCGATAAAACAGGAACCTTGACCACAAGTCAAAAAGATACCATTTATTATGAAGGTATTGCGTTGAGCGATGAGGAAAAAGCGCTGTTGAAAACCACTCTAAGGGCATCCAATCACCCCTTGAGTCGTTCCCTTTATAATATTTTGCAATCCAATGCCATCATGACCCTCGATGAATTTGAAGAACATACGGGCAAGGGGATTGTGGGCAAAGCCAACGAACATTCCATTAAAGTGGGTTCCGCTTCCTATGTGGGAAGCGAGAAATCGACCAGTACAACAAACACTGCAGTGTATATCAGTGCAGACGAAGATGTAAAAGGTCGTTTTGTTTTTAAGAATACCTATCGACATGGCATTGGTCAAATTTTTGAAGCCTTAAAAGAACATTTGCAACTTGGAATCCTTTCGGGTGACAATGATGGGGAGCGTGGTCAGTTGGAACAAATTCTTCCAGAGAATACCCAGATGCTTTTCAACCAAAAACCAGAAGATAAACTGGAATTCATCAAAAACTTACAGCAAGATCATAGTGTTTTAATGGTGGGCGATGGATTGAACGATGCAGGAGCCCTGGCACAAAGTGATGTAGGTTTGGCGGTTTCGGAAAACATCAATGTTTTTTCACCTGCCTGTGATGGAATTTTGGATGCCACCAAAATGCAATGGCTCCCCAAGTTTATCCAATTGAGTAGAAAAAGTATTTCAATTATAAAATTGAGTTTTATCCTATCCCTATGTTACAATATTGTGGGACTCTATTTTGCGGTAACAGGACAATTGCAACCCGTAATTGCGGCCATTTTAATGCCCTTGAGTTCCATTAGTATAGTGGTGTTTGCTACACTGGCCACAAATTATATTGGAAAAGGATTAAAAAATTAAATAAAGCTGATATATGTCATTTTTTGAAGGATATCATCACAGTAGTTTTAACCCCAAATTACAAAAGGTATGAGTGTAATTTATGTGTTGCTGGCCATAAGTATAACTGTGGCTATAGTCTTTTTTTTAGCCTTTGTTTTTTCGGTAAAAAGCGGACAGTACGATGATACCTATACACCATCGGTGCGTATGCTATTTGAAGATGAGGTGGTATCCGACAAAAATGTATCTAATTCAAATACAGATAAAATCAAACAAACTAAAAGTACAAACCAATAAATATGGAAATACAACAGTTTCGCTACGATAACAAAATCGTGCAAAAGTTCTTATACGCCACCATACTTTGGGGCGTGGTGGGTATGGCAGTAGGGCTATTGTTGGCCTTTATGTTTCTGTTTCCCAATTTAACCGAGGGTATTTCATGGCTGAGCTTTGGGCGTTTGCGTCCGTTGCACACCAATGCCGTGATCTTTGCATTTGTGGGTAACGCCATTTTTGCAGGGGTGTATTACTCACTGCAGCGCTTGTTAAAAGCGAGAATGTTCAGTGATGTCCTGAGCAACATCAACTTCTGGGGTTGGCAATTGATCATTGTTGCCGCAGCGTTGACCTTGCCATTGGGATACACAACATCTAAGGAATACGCCGAATTGGAATGGCCGATCGATTTAGCCATTGCAGCCGTTTGGGTAGTTTTTGGATGGAACATGATCGGTACCATTTTAAAAAGAAGACAACGACACTTGTATGTGGCCATTTGGTTCTATTTGGCAACATTCGTAACCGTTGCGGTACTGCACATTTTTAATAGCTTGGAGCTTCCAGTTACCGCTCTAAAAAGTTACTCTGTGTATGCAGGGGTACAAGATGCCTTGGTACAATGGTGGTACGGTCACAATGCGGTGGCATTCTTCTTGACCACTCCGTTCTTGGGGTTGATGTACTATTTTGTTCCAAAAGCGGCCAACCGTCCAATTTATTCCTATAGATTGTCTATTGTCCACTTCTGGTCATTGATTTTCATCTATATCTGGGCAGGACCTCACCACTTGTTGTATTCTGCATTGCCAGATTGGGCTCAGAACTTAGGGGTGGTATTCTCCGTAATGTTGATTGCTCCATCTTGGGGTGGTATGATCAACGGTCTGTTGACCCTTCGTGGAGTTTGGGACAAGGTGCGTAGCGATGCCACACTTAAATTTATGGTGGTAGCCATTACAGGTTACGGTATGGCCACTTTTGAAGGTCCAATGCTTTCCCTGAAAAACGTAAATGCCATTGCCCACTTTAGTGACTGGATCATTGCCCACGTTCACGTAGGAGCTTTGGCTTGGAACGGATTCATGACTTTTGGTATGATCTATTGGTTGGTACCAAGAATGTTCAAAACAGAATTGTATTCCAAAGGATTGGCCAACTTCCACTTCTGGATAGGAACATTGGGTATTGTACTTTATGCTTTGCCGATGTACGTAGCTGGGTTTACCCAAGCGTTGATGTGGAAAGAATTTAACCCAGATGGAACATTGGTGTACGGTAACTTCTTGGAAACCGTTTCACAGATCATTCCAATGTACTGGATGAGAGCAATCGGAGGTAGTTTGTACATCTTGGGTATGTTCGTATTGTTGTACAACATTGTTAAAACCATCAAAGCAGGTAGCAAAGTTGAAGATGAATTGGCTGAGGCACCAGCGTTGGCAAGAGTATCCAAAAGAAGAGTGGCTGGCGAAACCTTCCATAACTGGTTGGAAAGAAAACCAGTTCAGTTGACCATTTTGGCAACCGTCGCCATTTTGATAGGAGGTATCATCCAGATTGTACCTACCATTTTGGTGAAATCAAACATTCCTACCATCACTAGTGTAAAACCATATACACCTTTGGAATTGGAAGGTCGTGACCTATACATTCGAGAAGGATGTGTGAGTTGTCACTCCCAAATGATACGTCCATTCCGTAGTGAGGTAGAACGCTATGGCGAATACGCCAAAGCAGGGGAGTTTGTTTACGATCACCCATTCCTGTGGGGTAGTAAACGTACTGGTCCAGACCTTTTGCGTGTAGGAGGTAAATACTCCGACAACTGGCACCTGAACCACATGTACGATCCACAAAGTACATCTGCAGGTTCCATAATGCCATCCTATGAATGGCTAGTGACCAGTGAACACGATAGAAGCGATGTGCAGGCGAAAATGGAGGCCATGGTAAAATTGGGTGTTCCTTATACAGAAGAGGATATTGCCAATGCACCAGCATCAATGGCTGCACAAGCGGAACAAATTGAAAAGAATTTGTACACCGACCCCGAGTTTGCTAAAACCTATGAAGCGGATAAAAAGTTTGCCGCAGAAAACGGACAGGACTTTGTAGAAATGCGCGATAGAGAAATTGTTTCCTTGATCGCTTACTTACAACGATTGGGTACCGATATCAAAATTATTGAAGCAGAAGACTAAAAAATAGGAATCATGAAAAAAGAGTCAAGAACCAGGGCACTACATAAAGAGACTTTAAAGTCTTGGTTCTTGCCTCTCAAATTTAAAATCTAATACAACCATGTTGAAATTTGTAAAAAACCATATGGAAAGCATCGACGGGATAGCCAACTATCCGATGATTTCCCTCATGATATTCTTCGTGTTCTTCGTATTGCTTTTCTGGTGGGTGTTCACGGCTACCAAGGAGCACATCAAGGAAATGGGAGAACTGCCTTTGGATAACAACGATCAACAAAACAAACTATAAAATTATGAGTACTAAAACACCTTGGTGGATTCGTGTCCCCGTTTTATTCTTCTTGATCTTCGGATTGATGGAATTTTTTATTGACTCTGGAGATAAACCCGCAATCATAGAATATCCCATTACACAGTTTTTCTTGTTGTTGGTGTTGATGATCTTAATAGCCATAGAGCTTATACTAGCTTCCATCGAAAATATCATGTTCCAAACCCTTTCAGAAGAAGGCAAGGAGCGCTATTTGGAAGCAAAAACCAAAAAGTACGAATGGACATGGGTTCAAAACTTGATGAAAAAGTTGACCCGTACCAAAGCCATAGAAAAAGAGGAAGAGATTATTCTCGACCACAATTACGATGGTATTCGAGAGTTGGACAACGTACTTCCGCCGTGGTGGGTGTACTTGTTCTATGTAACCATCATTTTTGGTGTTATTTATTTGGTGCGTTTCCATGTGATTGGTGAATATGATCAGGCCTTGGAATACGAACAGGAAGTAGCAGCAGCCAAAATTGAAATTGAAGAATACAAAAGAACAGCCAAAGATTTGGTGGATGTAAATACGGTTGAATTGCTAACAGATGCATCCGATCTAAGTGCTGGGGAATCCATTTTCCAATCCAATTGTGTGGCATGTCACATGGCAGACGGTGGAGGTGGAATTGGTCCTAACCTAACCGATGCCTATTGGATCAATGGTGGTGGAATCAAAAATGTATTCAACACCATATCCGAAGGAGGTAGACCAGGAAAAGGGATGATTGCTTGGAAGCAAAGCTTAAAACCAGCTGAAATGGCACAGGTGGCGAGTTATGTCATCACTTTGGGAGGTACAACCCCAGCAAATCCAAAAGAAGCCGAAGGAGATCTTTGGAAAGACCCCGATGCACCACAAACAAACGAAAGCGAATCTGAAGCCCAACCCGAACAAATGGAGCAAGCAACAGATTCAACACAAGTTGCCATGGATTAAGCCTTGTTAAGGCGCCAGACAACAGTCATTTATCCATAAACCACAAAATGCGATGGAAGAGAATTTTAGAGATTCCATAGGCACAATCACAGAAGAAGGAAAAAGGAATTGGATCTTTCCAAAAAAACCCAGTGGACGGTTCTATGATTACCGTAAGTACGTAAGCTACTTTCTACTGCTTTTTTTGATAGCATCCCCCTTTATCAAAATTAGGGGACACCAATTTCTAATGTTTAATGTGCTCGAACGGCGTTTCAATATTTTCGGATTTCCGTTTTGGCCGCAAGATTTCCATTTGGTCGTGATTTCCATGATCATTGGGGTCATTTTCATCGCACTGTTTACGGTGGCGTATGGTCGAATCTTTTGCGGATGGATGTGTCCACAGACCATTTTTTTGGAAATGGTTTTCCGCAGGATCGAATTTTGGATTGATGGCGATAGAGGTGCCCAAATGCGTTTGGATAAAGCACCTTGGACTGGAAAAAAGATCTGGAAACGATTGTTGAAGTGGAGTATTTTCTTCATCATTTCGTTTTTTATTGCCAACGTCTTTTTGGCCTATTTGATCGGTAGTGACCAGCTGTTGGCCTACATCACCGATGGCCCTATGGCGCATGTGAGCACCATGGTTCCTCTGTTGATTTTTACAGCAGTGTTCTATTTCATTTTTGCATGGTTCAGGGAGCAGGTGTGTATCATCGCATGTCCTTATGGAAGATTGCAGGGCGTATTGCTCGATAATAAATCCATAGTTGTGGCCTATGACCATAAGCGTGGGGAAGGCGAAAACGGACGCAAAAAGTTCCGAAAAAATGAAGATAGAAACGCATTGGGACATGGTGATTGTATCGACTGTTTCCAATGTGTGAATGTTTGCCCAACAGGAATTGATATTCGAAATGGAACCCAGTTGGAATGTGTAAACTGTACAGCTTGCATCGATGAGTGCGACCATATTATGGAAAGTATTGACAAGCCTAAAGGTTTGATCAGATACGCTAGCGAGGACGAGATCAATCATAAGAACAAGTTCAAGTTTACAGCTCGCATGAAAGGATATACAGCCGT
This sequence comes from Flagellimonas zhangzhouensis, assembly GCF_900102925.1. Taxonomy (GTDB): domain Bacteria; phylum Bacteroidota; class Bacteroidia; order Flavobacteriales; family Flavobacteriaceae; genus Flagellimonas; species Flagellimonas zhangzhouensis. The sequence goes on from NZ_FNKI01000001.1 coordinate 1,178,407, forward strand.
GCTTGTGGTTTTGATCGGGATTTTGATCGGAATGCTATTTATGCGGAACGAAGTAGAGGCCAATGTACTTCGCTTACCAGGACAGTTGTATGAAAGAAAGGAGAATAACATCATCAGTAATGTGTTTACTTATAAATTGTTGAACAAGACCACCAATGATATAGAAAACGTTTCCTTTAAGTTGATGTCGCATCCTGGGGAAATAAAAATGGTCTCGTTGGAAAAGTTCACTATTCCAGCAGAACAGTTGGCAGAAGGAACCTTGTTCATCGAAATAAATGCTTCGGCACTCAACGGGGATAAGGATAAATTAAAAATTGGGGTGTACAGTGGCGAGAAGCTCATTGAAACAACCATAACACAGTTTTTGGCACCTAGAAGCTATAATTAAAGAGAAAGAGATGAAGATAAATTGGGGAACAGGAATCGTATTGGCATTTATAGGCTTCATTGCATTTATTCTATACTTTGTGGTTCGCATGAGTACCGACGACAGGGCCAATCACGACTTGGTAACAGAAGAATATTATAAAAAAGAATTGTCTTATCAACAGGAAATAGATGCCTCAAAATCTGCTTCCGAAGCGGGTGTAGAACTCAAGGTCGAGAAAACAGTTGAAGGTTTGGTCATTGAGTTTCCTGAGCAATTCGACCCAGAAAAGATTACTGGAACAGTGTCCCTTTATAGACCGTCTAACAAGCACTTGGATTCTAACTTTCCTATAAGTTTGTCCAAAACACATTTGCTCATACCTGACAATCGCTTGGTAGACGGTCGCTGGGATATTTCCATTATATGGGAGTATGAAGGTAAGCCATTTTTACATAAACAAAAATTAGTGTACTGATCATGATCACGTCGGCTTTGGTTTTGGGACTTTTGGGAAGCTTGCACTGCTTGGGCATGTGCGGCCCCATTGCCTTTATGTTGCCATTGGACCAAAGCAATATGACCAAAAAGACAATCCAGCTGTCCATTTACCATTTTGGTAGATTGCTGGCCTATGGCATTATTGGAATGTTGTTCGGATTTTTAGGTAAGGGTTTGGCCCTTTTCGGAATCCAGCAAAAGCTTTCCATTGGTATCGGAGTCATCATGATTTTATTGGTGCTGATTCCAACAAAATACCTGAACGGGCATAAATTTTTGACCCCCGTTTATTCCCTATTAGGAAAAGTAAAATCCAAACTTGGTGGTGAACTCAAGAAAAAAACACCCGATGCTTTTTTGACCATTGGGTTCCTAAATGGGTTTTTGCCTTGTGGCTTGGTATATATGGCTCTTTTGGGTGCCATTGCCATGGGCAACCCATTACAAGGTGGATTATATATGATGTTGTTCGGATTGGGAACAGTACCTTTAATGTCTTTGGTAGTATATTCCAAAGGAATATTGGGCAACTCCATAAAAAACAAGTTTAGAAAATTAATTCCCGTATTTGTGGTAATCATTGGTGCTTTGTTTATTGTTAGGGGTCTTGGATTGGGAATTCCGTATGTATCTCCCAAACCCATGGCCACCAACTCGGTAACCGCCACCATTGAATGCCATCAACCTTAAAACTTAGATAAAGTGAAAATAACTACAATTGAAGAAGCCGTCGGAATAGTTAATTCTGGAGATAGAGTGTTTTTTCAAGGAGCAGCCATGACCCCTAACGAATTGATCGATGGGCTTTGCGAGCGACACAATGAACTAAAGGATGTTGAAATTATTTCCATTCATACCGAAGGAGATGCCAAATATACCCGCAAACCGTATTGCGAAGCCTTTACCCTAAACGCCTGCTTTGTGGGAGGCAACGTTAGACCCTTTGTAAACACCTATATGGGGGATTATATCCCTGTGTTTTTAAGTGAGATACCTTGGTTGTTTGCGGACGAATACCTTCCGTTGGATGTAGCCTTTGTGCAAGTTTCTCCCCCAGATAAACATGGATATTGCTCTTTGGGCGTTTCGGTGGATGTGGCTTTGCCAGCGGTTAGAACGGCTAAAAAAATTGTGGCGCAGATCAATCCACAAGTGCCACGTACCCATGGTACAGGAATCGTGCACATAGATGAAATAACCTATGCCATTGAAGTGGATAGACACATCCATGAACATAATCCAACTGAAATTTCCGACGTTGAGCATGAAATTGGAAGACACGTAGCCTCTTTGATTGAAGATGGAGCAACCCTTCAAATGGGAATCGGAAACATTCCAAATGCCGTATTGTCCAACTTGGGCAACCATAAAAATTTGGGTATCCACACCGAAATGTTTTCCGATGGCGTATTGCCTTTATTGGAAAGTGGTGTAATCAATGGAAAGGAAAAAGCCGTGAAAAGAGGAAAAATCGTGAGCTGCTTCGCTGTAGGATCTCGAAAACTTTACGACTTTATTGACGACAACCCTATTTGCGATTTTAGGGATTCAGGGTATACCAACGATACAGCTCGAATTCGTAGAAACCCAAAAGCAACGGCTATTAATAGTGCCATTGAAATAGACCTAACGGGTCAGGTGTGTGCCGATACAATCGGAGGTTACCAATTCTCTGGGGTAGGTGGGCAAATGGACTTCATGCGAGGAGCTTCGCTATCCAAAGGGGGAAAACCGATTATTGCCATGTCGTCCATAACCAAAAAAGGTGTTTCCAAAATCACTCCATTTTTAAAGCAAGGCGCTGGGGTAACCACCACAAGGGCCCATATGCATTATGTGGCGACTGAATTTGGAGTGGTAAACCTATTTGGAAAAAACTTACAACAACGAGCAAATGCTTTGATTTCCATTGCGCATCCAGACCATAGGGAGGCCTTGGAAAAAGCAGCATATGAAAGGTTTCACGGTTAACAACCAGAATCTAACCAATAAAAAAGGGAGCAAATTAATTTTTGCTCCCTTTTTTGAATCACATGAAACCAATTAAAAATGTAATCCAAATTAAATTTTAAACGTAATTACAGGTGCTTGGGAATGGTTGGCAATATCCTCACCAATACTACCCATAAAGAAGTGGGATAATCCTCTTCTTCCGTGAGTTGGGATTCCGATCAAATCAGCAGCGATTTTTTCACTGAAGTTCAAAACGCCTTTCTCCACAGTGTAATCGTTGTACACTTCTACTTCCATACCAATTCCAGCGGCATTTAAGAACTTAGAGATTTTGTCGTAGGCGTCTGCAGTACTTAAGAATTCATCCCCTGGAGTGTTGATGTATACCAAATGCAATTTAGAACCCAATAAATCGGACATTTCTTTTGCTTTTTGAAGTGCAGGAACACTTTCTTCCTCAAAATCACAAGCAAATACAAAATGTTCTGGGTTAAAGTCTTCACAGTCCCCTTTAATAACCAATACAGGAACATCGGAAGTTCTTACCACACGCTCAGTATTGGAACCGATAAAGATTTCTTGAAGACCATCGGCACCATTGGAGCCCATTACAATAAGGTCCACTTTATGCTTTTCGGCAACTTCATTCACTTCACTGAACACTTTGTAATGTTTGATTACAGGAACTAGTTCAATATCCTTGAGGTAAGGTTTGTTTAAAAAGTCTTCAAACCTTTTTTCACCAAGTTTTATTAGATGTACCACTTGTTCTTGGGAGATATAGCCAGATTCACCCATAATTGCTGGAGAAAGTTCCAACATGTGGAGCACCAATAATTTGGCTCCGTTTTTTTTGGCCAGAGAAGCAGCTACCTTGAGCGCTTTCTCAGATTGATTTGAAAAATCAACGGGTACGATTATACTTTTCATTGTTTTTGTTTTTTAGGTTAAACGGTCATGGAAAAAATTCGGGTATTTGGTTTCTTACGGTGTAATTTAAGATCAAAAGCCATGCTGATATTTCTAACAAAAGGTCTTCCTTTCTCGGTCACTTTTATGGAATTCGAGGTAGTTTCAACCAATCCATCGGCTTCCAGTTCAGAGAGGTTTTCCAATATGCTGGAAAAGTCAACTTCTTGCTCTTCCTCGTTGGTCCATGTGGTTTCAAATTGACACATGATGTCGAGGATATGCTTTCTTACGATTTGATCTTCCAAGTTGAGAATATGTCCCCTAAAAATAGGGATAACCCCTTGGGAAACCAAATTTTCATACTCTTCCACATTTTTAACGTTTTGGGCAAATCCGTACCAGCTATCACTGATGCTCGAAGCTCCCAAACCTATCATCAGGTTGGTTTTATAAGGCGTGTAGCCCATAAAATTCCTGTGCAAAGTTCCTTGTACAAGTGCTTTGTACAAATTATCCGTAGGCAAGGCAAAATGGTCCATACCTACATCCTTATAGCCAAACTCGGTGAGCATTCTTTTTCCCATTTCGTACTGGGCTTTTTTAACCACAGATGAAGGAAGGTCAGAATCTTTGTACCCACGTTGTCCGTTTCCTTTAAGCCATGGCACATGTGCGTAGCTGTAAAAGGCAATTCTATCTGGTTTTATGGCTTTTGTTTTGATCAAGGTCTCTTCAACATTGGCACAATCTTGAAAAGGTAAACCATAAATTATATCGTGTCCTACCGAAGTGTACCCAATTTCTCGGGCCCATTCAGTCACATTCTTCACATTTTCAAAAGGCTGAATCCTATTGATGGCCCGTTGCACGGTCAAGTTGTAGTCTTGAACTCCAAACGAAACTTTTCTAAAACCAACATCATACAACGTTTGCAAATGGGCTTTGGTGGTGTTGTTCGGGTGACCCTCAAAGCTGAAATCATAGGTTTCGGCCACCTTTCCTGATCTAAGAATACCTTCGATAAGTATTTTTAAATTCTCTGGTGAGAAAAAGGTAGGGGTTCCACCTCCCAAATGAAGTTCCTTGATCAAAGGTCTTGTGCCCAAAAGGTCGCAATACAGCTCCCATTCTTTCAACACGGCATTGATATAAGGTCTTTCCACCTCGTGCCTTTTGGTGATGCGTTTATGGCAACCGCAAAAGGTGCACATATTTTCGCAAAAAGGTAGGTGGATGTATATACTGATTCCTTCCTTCGGGTCTTCCTGAAAAGTTTTCAGCACACTGGATTTCCATTGTTTTCCAGAGAAACTATCCAAATCCCAATACGGTACAGTAGGGTAGCTCGTATAGCGGGGACCTGGGACATTGTATTTTTGGGTTAAATCACACATAGCTGCATACCATTACATTATAGGTCAAAGGTACTTTTGCATGTTCTCAAAAAATATGACAATTGTCAGGATTGCCCCCTTGTTGGGTTTGATAAATGATAATCGTCATTTTTTTGGCCGTTGGTTCATTGTACATTTAAGCAGTTGAGATAACGGATTAAATCAATATTCCATGGGAGAACATATTGCTTCCAGTGCATTTGATGAGCAGGAGCGAAAAGCTTTTGTGCAACATCTTATTGATGATATTCGAGCCTTGGAGCGAATGATTCAAAATGGGATGATAGAGGATGATATTGTCCGAATTGGAGCCGAACAAGAAATGTGTTTGGTCAATTCCGATTATAGGCCAGCGCCAATTTCCATGGATGTATTAAAGGCGTTGGATGATTCCCATTTTACCACAGAATTCGCAACTTATAACGTTGAGGCCAATCTAGATCCTTTAACCTTGGAGTCAGGCTGCTTTGCGGGTATGGAGGAACAATTAAGGGGGTTATTGACGAAAGTACAACACACCTCCAAAGCATTTGATGCCAAAATTATTTTAACGGGAATTTTGCCATCCATCAGCAAAGATGAATTGGGAATGGATTTTATGACTCCTATTCCGCGATATTATCGCATAAATGATGTGTTGCGAAAGTGGCGGGGAGATGATTTTTCTGTAAGGATTAAAGGAGTGGATGAACTGTCTTTGCACCACGATTCGGTTTTGTTCGAAGCCTGTAATACCAGTTTTCAATTGCATTTACAAATTCACCCAGACGACTTTATAAAGAGTTATAATTGGGCACAGGCCATATCAGGTCCTGTTTTGAGTATCTGCACCAATTCACCCCTGCTTTTGGGAAGAGAATTATGGAGCGAAACCCGAATCGCCTTGTTTCAACAAAGTTTGGATACCCGCAAATGGACCAAGGCTGTGAAGGAACAGGTGGCCCGAGTTGGATTCGGGGAACGGTGGCAAAAACATTCAGTTGCGGAAATATTCAAACAAGATATTTCTACCCACCGAATTTTATTGACCAAGCCCATTGAGCAAAATGCCCTGGAATTATTAGATCGGGGCGAAGTACCCAAGTTGGAAGCGTTAAGTTTATTCAATAGTACCGTGTACCGTTGGAACCGACCTTGCTATGGTGTTGGGAATGGCAAACCACATCTTCGAATTGAGAATAGGTATATTCCATCGGGCCCAACAGTGATTGATGAAATGGCCAACTTCGCTTTTTGGGTGGGATTAATGGCTGGGAGACCAAAAAGATTTGATGACATGCCCTCTCAAATGGACTTTAAAGAAGCCAAATTAAACTTTTTAAGGGCTGCTACAAATGGAAGGAATGCCATGTTCACTTGGAAAGATAAAGCTATTACGGCCAAGAAAATGGTGCTGGAAGAACTTTTGCCTATAGCTTATGACGGGTTAAGAAAATACGGGGTGGACGAGCAGGATATTGAACGCTTGCTAGGGATAATTGCACAGCGCACCAAAAAAGGAACAGGGGCGGAATGGCAAATCAAAAACTTTAGGAGTCTCCGCAAGCAAATGAAGTTGGACAGTGCCATTGTGCAACTGACCAAAGCGATGAGCAAAAATCAGGAAACAGAAAAACCAGTGCATGAATGGGAATCGGTCGGAAATATGGCCGAAACTACCGATAAATTTAAATGGGTGGGCCAGATTATGTCCACCAAACTCATGAAACTCTATGAGGACGACTACGCTAACCTTGCCATGGCCATTATGAAATGGAACAACATCCATCATTTACCCGTGGAGAATGGGCAGGGAGAACTTGTGGGGCTTTTAACCTGGACACATATTGAACGATTGGGCACGATGAGTCAAAATGGGGCAAGAGTTTCGGATATTATGATCAAGGATGTATTTACTGTTGAACCCAAAACAGAAATCAAAGCAGCAAAAAAGATAATGCAAGACCATCAAATAGGATGTTTGCCTGTATTGGTAGATACCCATGTGGTGGGCATCGTGAGTAAAGTGGATTTATAAATATCGATGATGCAACAAGTAGCGAAGGCAGAAGGAATGAAGGTTAGGAGGGTCATTGATCATATTCAAGGTGAAAAAAATGGGCCCACCGTGGTATTCTTTGGTGGCATTCATGGGAACGAACCAGCGGGCGTTTTGGCATCTGAGCAAGTTTTTGAAGAAATAAGGGAAAAGAAAATACCCGTTTTTGGAAACATTTATGCCTTGTCGGGTAACCTTGGTGCCCTCGAGCATAAAATGCGGTTCCAGCAAGAGGACTTTAATCGCATTTGGTTTCCTGATAGAATTCAAAGGATATTAGCAGAAGAGGTATTGGCGCACCCCGAAGAGCAGCAGCTCAAAGAGCTGTTTCAAATCATCGAAGAGATTCTGGAAAATGGCGAACCTCCCTTTTATTTTTTAGATCTGCATACTACATCTAGCGACACTACCCCTTTTATGGTGCTGAATGATAGTCTTTTGAATCGTAATTACGCCTCCAATTACCCATTGCCCATTATTTTGGGGATTGAAGAATATTTGCATGGAGCCCTTTTGAGCTATATCAATGAATTGGGCTATGTATCCTTGGGTTTTGAAAGCGGGCAACACGAAGATGTAAAAGCAGTGGAAACCAACATCGATTTTATTTGGTATTCTTTGATGCTTACACATTCCATTCCAGCAGATGAAAAAGCAAAAAAACTACACTATGAATCCATATTTAAAGCTAGTTCAACTTCGCATCGGTTCTATGAAATTTACCATCAGCATTTAATTGCTCCTGGGCATAATTTTGAGATGAAACCAGGCTTTATCAATTTTCAACTAGTTCCTAAAGGAACGGAATTGGCATTGGAGAACAACACTATTTTGAAGACCAAGCACCAACGTCAGATTTTTATGCCCTTGTATCAAAAACAAGGAAACGAAGGATTTTATTTTGTACGACCCGTTCCGAGATTTTTGTTATGGTTGTCCAAACAACTTCGTCAATTTAAAGTCGATTATTTGCTGGCAATTTTACCAGGTGTTAAATGGGATTCCAAAGTTAAGGACACCTTAGTGGTAGATTTAAGGATTACCCGATTTTTTGCCAAAAAACTTTTCCACTTGCTGGGGTATAGGGCAAGACAAGTTGATAAGACCCACTTACGCATTAAAAGCAGGGAAAGAGCCTCCAGAACAAATGACTATGTGGAAACCTCTTGGTTTTAACCATAAAAAAAGCCCAAGCTTTCACTTGGGCCCTAATACATCTTATCTAAAATCAATCATCTTTATCGTTATCCATTATAAAGTTAATGGGGATGCTGTATTTTACACTTACAGTTTTACCTCTTTGTTCCCCTGGTTTTACTTTAGGTAAGGAAGCGATAATACGTTCAGCTTCAGTTTCCAAAAGTTTGTCGGGGCCTCTTTTTTGAATTCCCGTTACTCGACCTTGGTTATCGATCACAAATTGAACATAAACCCGCCCAGTAATGTGCATTTCCAATGCGGTTGGAGGATACTTAAAGTTGTTTTTAATATGCTCTTGCACTTTTTGGTTAAAGCATGCTTTTCGATCTGCTTGACTTGTCAAGTCTTCACAACCTGGGAAAACAGGAACATTTTCGATAACTGCAAAAGGAACAACTATATTTTCCTCTACTTCTTCCACGACCACATCGTCTATAGAAACAACAGCATCTTCAATATAGGTTTCTTGGCTGCTCTCTGTACTTTGGATTACGGTTTCTTCCACTTCAACCACATCTTCCACAATTTCAATTACCTCTGGGGCAGATGGTGGAGGAGGAGGTGGAGGGGTTTTTATCATTTCAGTGATGGGAACTTCTTCCTTAAGATCATCGGTCAATTGAACAACTTCTGAAACTTTGGTCTCCTTCTCATAGAACTTTACTTCCAAGGATTGCCATGTTACAAACAATACGGAAGTAAGGCCTATCATGAAATAAAGACTGCTATTGCGTCCTATTTCGGCGTTTGGGTTCTTTTTAGGTTTCATGACTTCTTGTATTTATATATGATAAAGGTAGAAGACCATGGTTTTAAAAAATATGATAAAAATCAGGTTTAAAAGTTGGCTTAAATTACCAAATTGATAAAATACAACCCTTAATTTGATTGAAGTGCTAAATCCTGGTTTTTGGTAAGATCGATGGTAAAACTCAATCCAAACAAAATCATGTGCTCCTGTCTATTGGAGAATTTTCGATTAAAATAGCCTGTTTCAACTTTTAAATGGTTATTGATTTTTTGGCCTATTCCAACAAACAATCGGTTTTGGTTAAAGACATCTCCTTTTAGATTGAGGAATAGCTCGTTGTAGGTTTTAAAATATAAACTTTCTGAAATGGGAGTTACATATTGCAGTCGGTAACGGAATCTGTTGTTCTCCTTAGGATCTTCATCTGTGATCAACCTGCGATTTTCCATTCGAAATCGTTGAAGGATGAGGTCCTTTTTAAAATTGGATTTTAAGGTGTAGGAACCATACAGCCAAAATTGGGTTGAATTTTTCGAATCATAAAGGTCGGAATAGGAGGTCGAGTTTAAAAATGCAACGCCACCCTCAACGGAACTGGCCGAACTTATTTTATAAGAAACTCCAGAACTCACAAATCCGAAGGCATATTTATCCATTAAATCGTGGTACCTCAAGATGCCAACAGTAGGAATACTCCAAGCTTCATGGATTTTGGTAGTGCCACAAAACATCCACCAAGAGCCATATTCGTTTTCTGCTGAATTTTGGGCATGAAGGGGAGTGAGGGAGGAAATTGAGAAAATTAGGCAACAAAGTAATCTAGGGCCATACTTTGCAAACTCCATAATCTACTATTTTGGGATTGCTGGAGTACAAAGTTTTCTTATAAATAAGGCCTTATTGTATGATGTTTATCATGAACTGAAAAAAAGTGTTGTTTTTACGCTTTTTTCTGCTGTTCCCAGATCAAGGCTGCAGCTCCACAAATGGCCGCATCTTTACCGTGCATCCCAGAATGGATTATCTTCACTTTTCCTTTATAAACGTCAAGTAAGAATCCATTAAAATATTTTTCCAATGGATCCATGATCCATTTTCCACTATTGGTAAGTCCCCCCATAAGAATAAAAGCTTCGGGTTGGGTAAATGCGGTAAAATTCGCCAGGGCCAGGGCCATTATTCGTGCTGTGTAATCAAATGCTTTTAAGGCTATTTCATCACCTTCCTCTGCGGCTTGAGTAATGTCTTCTCCATGAAGGTCGTTGTAGGCGATATCCCTGAATCTACTTTCCACCAAATATTTGCTTTGCATAAACATAATGGTACGCTTTAATCCTGTGGCCGAAACATAGGCTTCAAGTCCACCTCGAACTCCCAAACCAGTTAGTCGTCCATCACCAATGGTCATGTCCACGTGTCCCAATTCACCTGCAAAACCATCATAACCATCAATCAATCTGCCGTTGGCAACAATGCCAGCACCAAATCCAGTTCCGAGGGTAATCACGATAAAATCGGTCATGTTTTTGGCCTCACCGAACAACATTTCACCCAAAGCGGCCGCACTGGCATCGTTCATAATACGAATGGGCATTGGCATCCGCTCTTTTAGTTTTTCCACCAGAGGAACGCTGCCTTTCCAAACCAAATTACTGGCTCTTTCAATAGTGCCATTTTTACTGGATGCATTTGGAGCACCGATACCACATCCAATTATATTGACCTCTTTACCCAATTGTTCAATAAGTTCATCGGCCGTGGATTTGATTTTGTCTAGATATTCATTCAGATTCGGGTATTCCCGTGTTCTAAAAAATGTTTTTTCATGGCAATGTCCTGTTTCATCAACTAAACCTATTTTGGTTTTGGTGCCACCTATATCTACTCCAATTACTAAATCCATATAAAATCTACTGTTATTTTAGGGTTTTTAAATATAACCATAATGGTTTCAAAAAAATAACTTAGGATACTTTTCTAAAGCTTGAATTTTTGTTAATATCAAGGTAAAGTTATAAACCTGACTTCCGTCATGTTTTAGATGGTAGGGCGGTTCTAATTTTGAAAGTGAAAAAGCAAACAATTAAAAGTTTTAGGTATGAGCAGTTTAAATAAATTATTAATCCCCTTTGATTTTTCTGAAGCTTCGGTCAACGCACTGGAGTATGTGGTCAATTTTGTCGGAACTGAAAGTTCCACAGAAATTTTGGCCCTTTATGTTAGCACAATGCCCTTGAGCGAATCCGATGAAGAGGGTTTGAAAAAAGATTTTTCCAAAACCGTCGAAGCTTTTGGAGTACGATTGAAAGTAGTACCTGTATTGACTACTAAAGTAGGTAAGGTAATACCAACCATTTTGGCTACCCAAGCAGAAACAAAAGCAGACATGATCATGATGGGCACCATGGGTGACAAAATCACTGATGAAGCCATTACAAATACCTCAAAATTAGTCGTTGAAGCCAATTGCCCTGTAATTTCAATTCCTTATGGAACCGAGGTTAAGACTCCTGAGCGAATTGCTTTGGTTTTGGGTGGTGAGAAAATTGAGGATAAACATACACTCGAAATGCTTTTGGTGTTGAGCAGAACCTTTAATGCAAAGGTGCACGTGCTTACCATTTATAAAGAATCCATTTACGATGAAAATGCGATTAAAGAATCCAACGAGAATTTGTTGGAGTATTACTTGGAGCATTTTTATGTAGATCATGTTTTCAAAAAAAGCGACGATGTAGAGGAAGGAATTTTAACCTACATCAAAGAAAAGGAAATCGACCTTTTAACCATATTGCCAAGAAACCATGCAGAAATGAGTACCCCATCCGAGGGCAGATTGACCATGCTGTTGACCCTGCACTCCGAGGTTCCTGTTTTGGCCTTGGATTAATACCATAATCACACAGAATGATTGCACTCCTGATTATTTTAGGAATCACTATTGTATTGTTTGTATGGGGAAAATTCCCGCCCGATGTGGTAGCCCTGATGGCCATGCTGGCACTTTTTCTAACTGGAGTGTTGAACCTAACCGAAACCCTATCAGGTTTTAGTAATCCAACGGTGATTATGATTGCGGCCTTGTTCATTATTGGAGAAGGGCTTTCAAGAACAGGTTGGACGGCCATGGCGGGACAAATGTTCGTGAAATGGGCCCACAAAAGTGTTGCAAGGCTCATGGTGATTGTTTCGTCAGGATCAAGTTTGCTGTCTGGATTTGTGAGCAATACGGGAACAGTGGCAGCTATGCTACCTGTAGTAGTTACAGCAGCTTGGAGTGCAGGTACATTCCCTTCCAAATTGCTGATTCCCGTTGCATTCGGATCCAATACGGGCGGATTATTGACCCTGACAGGTACACCTCCAAACATTATTGTGAGCAATGCATTGGTTGAAAATGGCATTGAAGGATTTTCGTTCTTTGAATTTGGACTGATTGGATTACCATTATTGATTATTTCAATTCTCTATTTTAGGTATGTGGGGTATAAATTGTTGCCAAGTCATAGAACCGATAATAAGCCCATTGCAATAGACCAAGAATTACATAAATGGGTGGAGAATTACAGTATTGGAGATAATATGTATCGCCTTCGTATCCGATCTATGTCGCAATTGATCAATACTAAAATTGGAGATTGGAATTTTGAGGAAAACCATAAGGTTTCCGTTATGAGGTTAAAACGTAGACATCCAAATAAATTAAAAAGAGTGCCCCAATTTGTGGAAATGCCAGGGTTGGATACCGAAATGCGCTATCACGATATCATCACTGTGAAAGGGGAACCAGAAGATGTAGATAAATTGGTGTTGAAATTTCATTTAGGGTTTATCACGTGGAAACCTGAGAATGATAACCTCAAAAAAGAACTGATCAACCAAGAGGTAGGTATGGCCGAAATGTTGATAACCCCAAACTCTGTCTTTGTGGGAAAAACCATTCCACTTGGGCACCACCTACAACAAGCAGGGGTACAATTATTGGCAGTTAGCCGCGACAATGTTCCGCTAACAGGAAAAATAAGAATCAAGGCAGGGGATGCCTTTGTGATTCGAGGACGATGGGAAAACATCATTGCCCTAAAATCCGTGTATGAGAATTTGGTAATTTCAGGTAGTCCCGAAGCTTTAGCTAAAAATGTGGACGAACTTACCCCAAGAAGCTATATCGCTTTAGGTACGCTGATATTAATGATTCTATTGTTGGTATTTAAAGTGATGCCAGGTGCGATTGCCGCTTTGGTTTGTGCAGGAATTATGATGTTAACAGGGTGCGTACCCATTAGCAAAGCCTATAAAGGAATCAGTTGGACGAGTGTGGTGATGATTGCAGCAATGATTCCGATGGGTGTGGCCTTGGATAAAACAGGGGTGGCCCAAATGGCCGCAACCAGTTTGGTGGATACATTGGGGTCTATTCACCCCGTGGCATTGCTGGCAGGAGTATTTTTGCTCACCGCAGCATTGAGTCAAACCATAAATAATTCAGCAACAGCTGTGTTAATGGCCCCAATTGCCATTATGGCTTCCATGACGCTGGGAGTATCACCCAAACCATTTATGATGGCGGTAGCTATTAGTGCATCTACTGCATTTTTAACCCCTGTGGGTACAACTACAAACGCCATGGTAATGTCGGCAGGGGGATATAAGTTTTTGGACTACCTAAAGGTAGGTGGCCCATTGTTACTATTGTTTTTTATCGCAACACTGATTTTGGTTCCATGGATTTGGAACTTCTAATATAAAAACTATTGATATGGACACTACAAACACAATCGATATGAACACAACCACAGACCTAAGTAAGTACGGATTAAAAGATGTAAATGCACACTGGAATTTATCTCCAGAAACGCTACAGGAAATTACATTGGAAAAAGGAATGGGCGTAGAGACCGAAAATGGTACGCTTTGCGTGAATACAGGTAAGTTTACAGGTAGATCGCCCAAAGACCGTTTTTTGGTGAAAGATGATTACACCAAGGATAAAATATGGTGGGGAAGAATCAATAAGCCAATTTCTCCAGAAAATTTTGATAAACTTTATGATGAAGTGGCAAACTATCTTTCTGGAAAAGAGATATATGTTAGGGATGCCGCTGTATGTGCCGATCCGCAATATCAAATGAATGTGCGCACTGTGACCGAATATCCATGGTCCAATTACTTCATCAAAAATATGTTCTTGAGACTTGATGAAAGCGAGTTGGAAAACTTTGAAGAAGAATGGTTGGTACTTTGTGCGCCAGGTTATGAAGCGCCGAATCCATCCGAATATGGAATTTTGAGCGGGAACTTTTCCATTTTGAACTTTACGAGAAAAGTTGCCTTGGTAGGAGGTTCTGCATATACAGGTGAAATGAAAAAAGGTATTTTCTCTGCCTTGAATCTCATATTGCCCACCGAAAAAGAAGTATTGCCAATGCACTGTTCAGCCAATGTTGGAGAAGATGGAGATACTGCTATTTTCTTTGGATTGTCAGGGACAGGAAAAACAACTCTTTCTGCAGATCCTAACCGTAAATTGATTGGTGACGATGAGCATGGTTGGACCAAGGAAAACAATATTTTCAACTTTGAAGGAGGATGTTACGCCAAGGTAATAGACCTAACTGAAGAAAAGGAACCAGACATTTATCGCGCTATTCGACCAGGAGCTTTGTTGGAAAACATAGTTTTTAAAGAAGGAACCAAGGAGGTGGATTATTTTGATAGCTCCATTACCCAAAATACAAGGGTGAGCTACCCTATCGATCATATCGATAATATTCAAGTTCCATCCTACGCATCCAACCCAAAGAATATCTTTTTCTTAACTTGTGATGCCTTTGGTGTTTTGCCTCCAGTATCTAAATTAACACCTGGTCAAGCAGCGTATCACTTTATTTCGGGATATACCGCGAAAGTAGCGGGAACCGAAGCTGGAATTACGGAACCTGTTCCATCGTTCTCGGCTTGTTTTGGTGAACCATTTATGCCATTGCACCCAGCTAAATATGCCGAAATGCTAAGCGCAAAAATGACAGAGGCAGGAGTAAACGTTTGGTTGATCAACACAGGTTGGAGTGGAGGCCCTTATGGTGTGGGATCCAGAATAAAATTGAAATACACACGAGCCATGATTTCTGCCATTTTGGATGGTAAATTGGATGATGTGGATTTTGAAACCCACCCAATATTTGGTCTACATATGCCAAAATATTGTCCTGGAGTACCAACTGAAATATTGGACCCAATGAACACCTGGTTACAAAAAGGAGCATATGTGAGCAAGGCCATTCAATTGGCACATTCGTTCCATATTAACTTTGATAAGTTTGCCAGTGAAGCATCGGATGAGATTATGGAAGGAGGACCGCTAATTGACTCGCACCATAGCTTAACAGAACATTTATAAGATTGAATTAAGTGAGCAATAAGAACAAATTTGATATAGAACATTTGGGTGCGCCCAAATATAAATCACCCATGGAACTAGGGAAGGAGCCAGGAGACCAATTGTTCGATTTTATCAACGAATCGAATCGATTGGTTTTCGACCTTTCCGTAGATCATTTTCATCATTGTCTATCAACGGGGGTTCAACCCGATTGTATGGAAATGGCTGGACCACGGGAAGACCTTTTTTTTGATGCCAAGAACGTAACCGCAGCCATAGTTACCTGTGGCGGACTTTGTCCAGGAATCAACAATGTGATTCGTGGTGTGGTTATGGCGCTTCATTATTTTTATGGAGTTAAACGGATAATTGGGGTACCCTACGGTTACGAAGGGCTCAATCCCGAAAAGGGCCATGAATTGGTTGAGTTGACACCCGAAAAGGTAAACAACATACATCAATTCGGAGGGACATTTTTGGGATCTTCAAGAGGAGGGCAAGATGTTGAGATTATGGTGGATACCCTTGAAGCCAATAATGTGGATATGTTGTTTGCCATTGGTGGAGATGGAACCTTAAAAGGCGTAAATGCCATTGGTGAAGAAATAGGAAGGCGTAATGCCAAGATCAGTGTGGTTGGAATTCCAAAGACCATTGACAATGATATAGATCTGATTGATGAATCTTTCGGCTTTGAAACCGCTTTTGATGTAGCTAGCCCAATTTTAAGAGATGCGCACAATGAGGCAACTGGAGCTTATAACGGAATTTCCATTATTAAATTAATGGGAAGGGATAGTGGCTTTATTGCCGCATCTGCCGCTTTGGCGATGCCTGTGGTCAATTTTGTTTTGATTCCTGAAATGCATTTTTCATTGGACGGTGAACGTGGCTTTTTAAAGGCATTGGAACACCGCCTTGAACAGAAAAAGCATGCCGTAATTGTGGTGGCCGAAGGTGCAGGACAGCATTTATTTCAAGAACGGGAAGAAGTGAAAGATGCATCGGGCAATGTGCAGCATCAAGATATTGGGGTTTTCCTAAAGGAACAGATTTCAGCTTATTTTAAATCCAAGGAAACACCAGTGACCATAAAGTACATCGATCCAAGTTATATTGTGAGGTGTGCGCCTGCCAATTCGAGCGATAGTGTGTATTGTAGCCGATTGGCTTATCACGCAGTACATGGAGCAATGGCAGGGAAAACTAAGTTTGTAGCTAGTAGAGTGAACAACAAATATGTGTACATTCCAATTTCTGAAGTCACCAAAAAAAGAAAAAAGATAGACTTGGAAGACGAACTATGGTTCTCAGTGCTGCAAAGTACAGGTCAACCCTTTTTCTTGAGCTAGGAATCAGTCTTAAAACTGACAATTGTCATCAAATTTAAGGGGTGTAGGTTGTAGATTTGATATAGAATCAAAACAATAATTATGGAAGTACATGTTCAATACCAGAAAATGATGACCAGTGAGGCAATGACCGATTTGTTGATGAAAAAACTGGAAAGTTTGGAAAACAAGTACAGCTGGTTAATCAAAGCCAATGTGTTATTTAAAACTGAAAACGATAAATCTGGACAAGGCAAGATTTGCGAAATTGAACTGAGTGCTCCAGGACCGAGAATTTTTGCCAAATCCAATTCTGATGATTTTGAGAAATCCATGTCTAATACCGTGGAAGATTTGAGAAAGCAGCTTGAAAAAAGACAGGCTACTTTTTCTACCCATTGAAATAAATAGATGATTTTTGCTGCGCATGAATCGATAAACCCATTCTGATGAAAACAAAACTGGTAGCCATAGTGTTATTGCTCCTCATGGGGTGTTCCTCTACAAGGCTCGTGAGTACCTGGAAAAATCCAGATATCGTACTCTTTGACGCATACCAAGTTCTTGTAGTGGGTATGACTCCTGATGATGGCGCACGCGTGGAATTTGAAACCCGTTTTGTTGAAGAGTTAAAAAAAGAGGGTGTGGATGCCATGCGCAGCATTGATTTATTCGATGTGGAGTTTACTGCTTCTGAAAAAACCGAAAAGGAATTGGAAGAAGTGGAACAACAATTATTGGACAAAGGGTTTGATGCCATTTTGTTCACCAAATTGGTGAAAACTGAAAACCGAAGAACCTTTCAAGAGCATATGAACGACATTGACCATATGTTTGTTCGATTCAATGCAGATTATTTGGAACACCAAGATATTTTCTACAATCCAGAACACTACGATAGTTTTAATATTTACCACGTAGAAACTTCACTTTACTGTATTTGTATCGGTAAAGATGTAGAATTGATTTGGAGAGGCGATGTAGATGTAACCGATCCCACCAATATGGAAAAAACAGTGGAGAACTACATCAAGAAAATCACAAAGTCAATGGGAGAGCAAGAAGTGATTTTTTAATTAAATCCAATGGCTTCCAATACGCCCAGAAAATCCAATAAAATACAAACTGGGATTGCAATCAAGATTACAATCAATACAAAAACCATTACTCGAAGGAAACCAACCATAAGCTTGTTTCCAATGCTAATTTCATGTGCCATAATAGTGTAATTTCCTTCAATTTAAGGAATTATATCAGCTTTTGGTATAGTCGATGTCAATATTCGACTAAAGGCTGGCTTTATGGCATATCCTGTTAAACAATCAATTGGACTTGTCCTTTTTGGAGCTGAGCAACCTTCCAAGTTCTTCCAGAGTGATGCCTTTTGTTTCGGGCATCATGAACATGACCCATAACAATTGCAACACCATCATTACCGCAAAGAAGATAAAAATGGGCCATGGATTGTCTTTGAAAATCCCAATTTCAGCATCCAAAAACGTTGGGGTGATTAAAGTAATCAAAGCGGCAAACACCCAATGGGTTCCTGTACCCCAAGATTGTCCGTAGGAGCGCACTTTGTTGGGGAATATTTCGGAAATGAAAACCCAAATCACGGCGCCCTGTCCAACAGCGTGTGAGGCAATGAAAATCAAAATAAAGGTCAATAATAGCACCGAACTGGCTCCTGAATAAAAACACCAACCAACCATGGCCAAACTTATAATATAGCCGATGGAGCCGATGTACATGAGCTGTTTTCGTCCTAACTTGTCAATAAGCGCAATTCCCACAAAAGTAAATATGAGGTTGATGATTCCAATGGAAATGGAACTGAACAACGATTCGCCAGAAGCCAAACCAGCTCGTTCCAATATTTCGGGAGCGTAATAAAGCACAAAATTGATTCCTGATAATTGATTGAAAAATGCAATCAGAAAAGCCAAAACCAAAGACTTGTTGTATTTGCCTGAAAATAGACTTTCCTTATGTTTTTCAGCGGTATCAAAAAGAGCGGTTTTTATTTCTGTGAGATGCAAAGAAGCTTTTTCCGTAGCTATTCCCAAGGAGGTTATGGACTCTATTACAATGGTATCAGCCTTATTCTTAAGCAACAACCATCTTGGGCTATGCGGAATTTTGAATACTAATATGGTATAAATCAACGCTGGAAGCCCTTCAATGCCAAGCATCCATCGCCAAGCTATGCTTTCGTCAAAAATCACCCCAATCAAATAATTTGAGATAAAGGCAATCAAAATCCCAAATACAATATTGAATTGGTACATGGCCGTCAGCTTACCACGATTGGCTGCAGTGGAAATTTCAGAAATATAAACAGGAGCCGCTACAGAAGAGGCACCAACTCCAACTCCTCCAATAAACCTAAAAAAGGAAAAGCTATAAGCTTCGGGTGCCATGGCGGAGCCCACAGCAGAAAGAAAATACAGGATACCTATCCAGAACAAGGTCTTTTTTCGACCCAAACGATCGGTTGGTATTCCTCCGAAAAGGGAACCCAAAACAGTACCCCAAAGAGCCATGGACATGATAAAAATGCCGTGGAATGTAAAAATGGAATCACCTAAAAACCAATTGGTGCCCCATAATTCTTTAATAGGTTGATTAGCTCCCGAAATTACAACGGTGTCGAAGCCAAATAAAAATCCAGCTAAGGCAGCTGTAATCGAAATTCTGAAAATACGCTTGTCCATGAAGGATGAAATTTGTTAAAGCTAACCAAATTTTACAAAATCTCGGAGATGTGCTTCATGATCAAATCCGAAGCGCCTTTATTGGAATTGATGTAATCACTGTTGATCTCCCCAATTTTATGAGTGTGTTCAGGGTCCGTAATTAATTTTTCCGTCAAGGATTGAAACTCATCATAAGTTGAAATGGATAAAATACCACCCTGGTTTACCAAATCTTCAGCTTCTTTAAATTTTGAATATTGAGGTCCGATTATGATGGGAATTCCAAAAACGGCAGGTTCCATGGTGTTGTGTAATCCCGTAGCAAAACCACCACCAACGTAAGCTAGATTAGCATAGCTGTAAATTTTGGTGAGCAGGCCAATGGTGTCTATGATGAGCACATCGAATTCACCAAGATCTTTATGTTCCAAATCGGAATAGAGAACCGTCTTTTTTTGAAGTGCGGAGGTTATTTTCTCAATATGGGCAGATTTAATTTCGTGTGGAGCAATAACGAATTTCATTTCTGTTTTGGTGGAATTGATGAATTCGATTAGGATCTCTTCATCTTCGGACCAAGTGCTTCCAGCAACCAAACAATTAAGGTTTCCTTTAAAGGAGTCCATAAAATCCAGTTGATTGTCTCGATTCTGAATTTCGGAAACACGATCTAGTCTAGTGTCTCCTCCCACTGTTGCGTTTTTAAATCCAATGCTCGTCAATAGTTTTTTTGAAGTTTCATCCTGAACAAAGAAATGGGAAAAAGTGGATAAACTTTTACGCATAAATCCGCCATATCCTTTAAAAAATACTTGTCGCTCCGAAAATATCGCCGAAATCAATAAAGTGGGAATGTTGCGATGCTTCAATTGCTGCAAATAATTGGGCCAAATTTCATACTTTACAAAGATGGCCAAATCAGGGCAGACCAAATTCAAAAATCGTTTGGCCTTTGTATGGGTGTCCATCGGAAGATAAACCACCACATCGGCAGCGGTAGTATTTTTTTTAACCTCGTATCCTGAAGGCGAGAAAAAAGAAAGTATCAATTTATGATAGGGATATTGAATCCGTAAACGTTCCAAAATAGGAAGTCCTTGCTCAAATTCACCCAAAGAGGCCACATGCATCCAAATGGTTTTGGGTTTGCCGCTAAGTTTACTTTCCAAAAAGGCGAAAGTGTTTCTCCTACCCGAAACAAACAATTTTATCTTCGGTTGAAAAAGGGCAACCACTTTGAGTACTTGCCAAGAAAGGGCAATTAGGATGTTATACAGAAAACGCAAGGGCATCATTTTTCGCTAAAATACATTCTTTCGTTTAGAGGGCATTATGGCAGCTTAATTTCTTAATTTTGGACTATTAATTTATTCGGATGAAAAAAATACAGATGGTTGACCTTAAAGGTCAATACGAAGGCATAAAAAGTGAGGTAAATGATGCGATAACCGAGATTTTGGAATCCTCAGCTTTTATTAATGGTCCACAGGTTCATGCGTTTCAAAAGGAATTGGAAGATTATTTGGGCGTAAAACATGTGATTCCCTGTGCCAACGGAACCGACGCTTTGCAAATTTGTATGATGGGGTTAGGTCTTCAGCCAGGAGATGAGGTGATTACTGCCGATTTCACTTTTGCAGCCACTGTTGAGGTAATCGGACTTTTAAATCTCACCCCTGTTTTGGTAGATGTGGAACCTGATACCTTTAATATTGATGTAGCAGCCATTGAAAAAGCAATTACACCTAAAACAAAGGCCATTGTTCCTGTGCATTTGTTCGGGCAATGTGCCAATATGGATGCGATTATGGCCTTGGCAGAAAAGCATAACCTGTATGTGATTGAAGATAATGCCCAAGCGATTGGGGCGACCTATACTTCAAGTTCGGGTAAGAAACAAAAATCAGGAGCTATTGGGCATGTGGCATCCACTTCATTTTTTCCATCCAAGAATTTAGGTTGCTACGGGGATGGTGGTGCTATTTTCACCAATGATGATGAATTGGCGCATACAATCCGAGGTATCGTGAACCACGGAATGTACACTAGATACTATCATGATGTGGTTGGGGTAAATTCCCGTTTGGATTCCATTCAAGCTGCAGTTTTAAGGGCCAAATTGCCGAATTTGGACACCTACAACCAAAAAAGATGGGAGTCTGCCGCTAAATATTCCGAAGCATTGGAAGGGCAAGAACATATTGTTGTGCCTAAGATTTCATGTGCTTGTGGTTCAATCCAAAATACTTGCGATTGTCATGTGTTTCACCAATATACGCTTCGAATTCTCAATGGAAAAAGAGATGGCTTGGTACAACATTTGAACGATAACAACGTTCCATGTGGTGTCTATTATCCAGTTCCGTTGCACAAGCAAAAAGCCTACGTGGACGAAAGATACAATGAAGCTGATTTTCCAGTGACCAATCAATTGGTCAAGGAAGTGATTTCGCTACCTATGCACACAGAATTGGATGATGAACAAATCAATTACATTACCAAATTGGTAATTGACTTTGTAAATCAATAAAATGAAAATACTAGTAACTGGAGGTTTAGGATTTATTGGATCACACACTGTAGTAGAACTGCAAAGCGAAGGTTTTGAAGTGGTAGTAGTGGATAATTTATCCAACTCATCCAAAGATGTGCTTAAGGGAATTGAAGCAATAACAGGCAAGCAGCCCCTTTTTGAGGAGTTCGATTTGCGGGACAAGCCAAAGGTTCAAGAGTTTTTCAATTCGTATGATGATATAGCTGGTGTAATTCATTTTGCTGCATCCAAAGCAGTAGGAGAAAGCGTTGAAAAACCACTTTTATACTACGAAAACAATATTGGGGTATTAACTTATATCCTTCAAGAATTGGAAAAAAAGGGTGGGGCCAGCTTTATTTTTAGTTCTTCCTGTACCGTTTATGGTCAGGCGGATTCTTTACCTATTACCGAGGATGCTCCTGTAAAACCTGCCGAATCCCCATATGGGAATACAAAACAGGTTGGTGAAGAAATTATTAGGGATACCTGCAAGGTGAATTCGGATTTAAAAGCAATTGCATTGCGTTATTTTAATCCTATTGGTGCGCATCCTTCTGCTAAAATTGGGGAGCTTCCTTTAGGTGTACCTCAAAACTTGGTTCCATTTGTAACTCAAACAGCAATAGGTTTAAGAGAACAACTTTTGGTTTTCGGCAATGATTATCCAACTGAAGATGGTACAGGTATTCGGGATTATATTCACGTGGTGGACTTAGCAAAAGCCCACGTTAAAGCATTGCAAAGATTGTTGGAAGATAAAAATGATTCCAATTATGAAGTTTTCAATCTGGGAACAGGAAAAGGTAGTTCTGTTTTGGAGGTGATTCAAAGTTTTGAACGCGTTTCAGGTGAAAAGCTAAACTATAAAATAGTGGACCGCAGAGCTGGAGATGTGATTGCAGCCTATGCAGATACCCAAAAAGCAAACGAAGTTTTGGGATGGAAAGCAAAATCCACTTTGGATGAAGCGTTGAAATCTGCTTGGGATTGGGAAAAAACAGTTAGAGCGTAAGCAAAAAATAAAATATACCAAGAGCCCGTCCGAAGAAGGGTTTTTTTTTGTCGTTTACCCATTTAAATTAGGTGCGGTCCACAAGGAGTGTTTATTTTCGAAGAAAATAAATAACCCCCGACCAATGAAAAAATCAATTATTCTTTTCTCTTTACTTTTTAGTGCCACAATGTTTGCGCAAGAAACGTATTTGCAATGTGGTGAAATCTTGGATGTTCAAACAGGGAATGTCCTTACCGAAAAAACTATTATTATCTCTGGAAAAAACATTACATCCATTGTGGATGGATTTAAATCTGGAGGTAAAAAAGACAAAGTTGTCGATTTAAAAGACAAAACTGTTATGCCTGGATTTATCGATATGCACGTGCACATCGAATCACAATCCAGTCCAGGTACCTACATTCAAAAATTTACCTTGAACGAGGCTGATGTGGCATTTCAATCCACCATTTATGCTAAAGCGACATTAATGGCAGGTTTTACCACAGTTCGTGATTTGGGTGGAAGTGGCGTTAACATTTCTTTGCGTAATGCAATCAACAAAGGAACCATTATTGGCCCAAGAATTTTTACGGCTGGTAAAGCTATTGGAACAACTGGAGGACACGCTGACCCAACCAATGGTGTTAAAAAATCTTTGATGGGTGACCCAGGGCCTAATGAAGGAGTTGTAAATTCTGCTGAAGATGCTCGCAAAGCTGTGCGTCAACGCTACAAAGATGGAGCAGACGTGATTAAAATTACGGCTACAGGTGGTGTGTTGAGTGTGGCCAAAAGTGGCCAAAACCCACAATTTACTTTGGAAGAAATCAAAGGAATTACTGAAACAGCCAAAGACTACAACTTTTTGACGGCTGCCCATGCACACGGAGACGAAGGGATGCAAAGAGCCATTATTGGTGGGATCAAAACCATTGAGCATGGTACATTGATGAGCGAAGAAACCATGGAATTAATGAAGAAGCATGATACCTATTTGGTGCCTACCATTACAGCTGGAAAACAAGCAGCTGAAAATGGTGCAAAGCCTGGGTATTATCCAGAAGTGGTGGCCAAAAAAGCAATAGAAATAGGCCCACAGATCCAAGATATGTTTGCAAGAGCCTATAAAAAAGGTGTTCCAATTGCTTTTGGTACCGATGCGGGAGTTTATTCGCATGGAGAGAATGCAAGAGAGTTCGTGTATATGGTAGAAGCGGGAATGCCCGTTATGGAAGCCATTAAAGCGGCTACAGTAACCAACGCTACTTTGTTGGGCTTGAGTGAAAGTCTAGGACAATTAAAAAAGGGCTATTTGGCCGATATTATTGCTGTGGATACTAATCCAAGTAAGGATGTGGAAACTTTGAAAAATGTGGTTTTTGTAATGAAAGAGGGTCAGGTTTTTAAAGGAGAATAAACCTAAAATCCAATTCGAACGTAAATTAAGGTATGCTGTCCAACTTTAACAATAGCCTTGAATTATTGGAAACTGTCCAAAAGGAACAGTTGTACCAAAAATTATTGCAGCAATTGCAAAAGGATTTTGAGTTGGCTAATGTGTCTGTGGAAATCCCTTCAGATATCTCGCCCACCGAATTAAAAAGCTTACTTCACGAGAAAATTTATCTTCTCATTGTTGAAAAATTTCCTGAATATCTCAATCTTTTATATGTAGTGGATATTTCGGAACAAGCAGTAAAAAACATACCTCCTTCGGATGTCGTGGACATTTCGGCAGAGGTATGTTTCTTATTATTGAAAAGAGAGTGGCAAAAAGTATGGTACAAAGCCAAGTATAGCTCATAAGCTTGGCCTACACCTTTACATAAATTCCTTTTTTGTCCATAAAATAGCCTACAACCCAGCAGGTGAGCATCACCCAAAGGGCGAATAGCAAGGATCCCATATATCCTCCAGACCAAGATATAAATACGTTGTCTGCAATCCATCTGTACAAACTTTCTCCATTAACATCTATAGCAAATAGGGTAATAACAATGACTTCGGAAAGTAGATAGATAAACAAGGTGTTTTTGCCAAATACTTCAAAAAAGTAGCTCCAGCCTTTTGCTTTTTTCATATCTAAAAAGTAGATCAGGGTGGCAATGGCGAATAGGTCAATTCCGCAAGTTAGGAGTA
The DNA here is from genome assembly GCF_900102925.1 of Flagellimonas zhangzhouensis. GTDB lineage: Bacteria > Bacteroidota > Bacteroidia > Flavobacteriales > Flavobacteriaceae > Flagellimonas > Flagellimonas zhangzhouensis. The sequence continues at coordinate 1,203,607 of NZ_FNKI01000001.1, forward strand.
CAAAAGAACTGGTCCATAATTTCTTGTTGATCGGGAAAATTAAATCCCATGCCAATCCAGCAAAAACCAAAGCAAACCCGACCATCATCAATTTGGAAATGGTCTCGTAGTTCTGTCCACTTTTCTGAATAAATTTCCCTGCCAAATAACCAATGATCACATTTACAATGGCTGGAAGTGTACTCAATAATCCTTCAGGGTCAAAAGCTAAACCTTCACCATGGTACATATGGTTAGCGCCGATCAGCCATTCATCCAATTTGAGAACCGCATTTCCTGTGAGGGTCAGGTCGCCAAAAGCCATCAGAATAATTTGATAGGCAACCAAAAATCCAACACTTAGCCAAATGGCCGTTTTGGTCTTCACAAAGTGAAGAATGATGGAAGCGAACATATAACAAAGGGCAATTCGCTGTAGCACCCCAAAAACCCTTGTTTCTGAAAATGGTTTTAACTGTCCATCATCAAAAAATGGATACCAATACATTAAAAAGCCCAAAAGAAAAATAATCGCAGTTCGTTTCAATACTTTTTTGAAAACGGCTGCATTTCCCATCTCTTCATACTTTTTCATGCTAAAGCTCATGGAATTCCCCACGACGAACAAAAAAGTAGGGAAAACAAGGTCGGTCAATGTAAAACCGTTCCAATCGGCATGTAATAATGGAGAAAATGAGGTGGATCCGTTACCAGGGGAATTAACAACGATCATTAGAGCGACATCCAATCCCCGAAAAACATCTAGGGACAGATACCTGTTTTTTAGTTTGGACATTTGTGGTTTGGTTTTTAGGTGTATCCAATTTATGTTTTTTTAATGTATTCTATGGAATTCCGTTATAAATTTCATTTTTATTGGTTACTCGTTGGTTCTATAACATAGTTTCAAATTTTGGGTAATATTTACTTAAATCTCATTTGTATGAACGCTAAAACCCGTATTTTTGACAAAATTTTCCATAAAGTTTTGGAGAAATAGGAAGAATGGACAAATATTCGTTTTTAAATGCTGCGCACACATCGTTTTTTGCGGAGCAGTACGATAAATACTTAACAAACCCTGATAGCATTGAGCCCAGTTGGAGGGCTTTTTTTCAGGGGTTTGATTTCGGATTGGAAGGATCCTTGGAAGACCTAGGGATTGAATCAGAGAAAACAGGAATGGTTGTGCTTTCCAATGGAAGGCAAGTGGAAATGCCAGAGACCCTACAAAAGGAGTTTCAGGTAATTCGATTGATTGATGGTTACCGTACCCGCGGGCACCTCTTTACCAAAACCAACCCAGTTAGAGATCGTAGACAATACGAGCCAACTTTGGAATTGGGCAATTTTGGATTGACCAATGCCGATCTGGATACTGTTTTTGATGCAGGGAAGATATTGGGAATTGGCCCAGCTACCCTAAAGGAAATCGTTCGTCACTTGGAGAGCATCTACTGCGATTCCATTGGGGTGGAGTACATGTACATCCGTACCCCAGAGCGTATCCAATGGATTCAGGATTGGTTGAACGTAAACGATAACCATCCGAACTTTTCTGCTGAAGAAAAGAAAAACATCTTAAGGAAATTGAACGAAGCTGTTTCCTTTGAAAGCTTTTTGCATACCAAATATGTGGGGCAAAAACGTTTTTCATTGGAAGGTGGCGAATCTTTGATCCCTGCTTTAGATGTAATTATAGAAAAAGCTGCCGACAAAGGTGTAAAACAATTTGTAATGGGGATGGCCCACAGGGGTCGTTTGAACGTATTGACCAATATATTTGGTAAATCGCCCAAAGACATTTTTAGTGAGTTTGACGGTAAGGATTACGAGGAAACCATCTTTGATGGGGACGTAAAATACCACTTGGGTTGGACCTCCATGCGAGAAACCGATTCTGGGAAAATGGTGAACATGAATATTGCTCCCAACCCTTCCCACTTGGAAACCGTAAATTCTATTGTTGAAGGAATTTCCAGAGCCAAGCAAGATCATAATCACAGCGAAAACGTATCCGAAGTATTGCCAATTTTGGTGCACGGAGATGCTGCTTTTGCAGGTCAGGGTGTGGTATATGAAATCATTCAAATGGCACGTTTGGACGGTTACCACACTGGAGGAACCATCCATATTGTGGTGAACAACCAGATTGGATTTACCACCAACTATTTGGATGCACGTTCATCTACCTATTGTACCGATGTTGGAAAGGTGACTTTGTCTCCCGTACTTCACGTGAACGCCGATGATGCAGAGGCTGTGGTGCATGCCGCAATCTTCGCTTTGGAATATAGAATGCGTTACAAGCGCGATATTTTCTTGGATTTATTGGGATACCGTAAATATGGACACAACGAAGGGGATGAGCCTAAGTTTACTCAGCCGTTATTGTACAAGTCCATTTCCAAGCACAAAAACCCTCGGGATATTTATGCAGAAAGGTTGATCGCTGAAGGTGTTATCGATGAAAATTACGTAAAAGACCTAGAGGAAAAATATAAAAACGATTTGGAAGAAGATCTTTTGGATTCCCGAAAGATTGAAAAAACCCGAATCACCCCGTTCATGCAAGATGAATGGGAAGGCTTTGGTCAGGTTGCTGAGGACGTGATGTTGAAGCCGATGGATACCACTTACGACCTTAAAAAGTTGGATGAGGTGGCCACGAGCATTACCAAACTTCCAGAAGGTAAAAAGTTCCTAAGAAAATTGGAGCGTTTGGTGGAAGGTCGTCAAAAAATGTACTTTGAAGACAACCAACTCGATTGGGCCATGGGTGAATTGTTGGCTTATGGATCATTGATCGAGGAAGGTTACGATGTTAGAATGTCGGGTCAGGATGTCGAAAGAGGAACTTTCTCGCACAGACATGCCGTCATTAAAACCGAAATGCACGAAGAAGAAGTGGTGTTGTTGAACGAAATGGGCGATAACCAAAATGGTAAGTTCCATATCTACAACTCCCTGCTTTCAGAATATGCCGTCATGGGATTTGATTATGGCTATGCCATGGCAAGTCCAAAAACATTGACCATTTGGGAAGCACAATTTGGTGACTTTAGTAATGGTGCACAGATTGTAATTGACCAATATTTATCTTCTGCGGAAGATAAATGGAAATTGCAAAATGGATTGGTGCTATTATTGCCACATGGTTACGAAGGTCAAGGAGCGGAACACTCTTCTGCCCGAATGGAAAGATACCTGCAGCTTTGTGCCAAGGATAATATGTACGTGGCCGATGTAACTACACCTGCCAACCTTTTCCATTTGTTGCGTAGACAGATGAAAGCCGATTACAGAAAACCATTGGTGGTATTCACGCCTAAAAGTTTATTGCGTCACCCAAAAGTGTTGAGCACCAAGGAGGAAATGGCCAACGGTGGTTTCCAAATGGTTATCGACGATGCAGAGGCCAAAGTGGACAAAGTAAAAACTTTGGTGTTCTGTACAGGTAAATTCTACTACGATCTTTTGGATAAAAAAGAAGAATTGCAACGAGATGATGTAGCTTTGGTAAGGGTAGAGCAATTGTTCCCGTTACCTGCCGAAGAAATGAGAAAGCTAATGGCAAAATACAAGAATGCGGATGACATTGTTTGGGCGCAAGAAGAACCTAGAAACATGGGTGCTTGGAGCCATATGTTGATGCATTTGGATGAAGCCAAGCAATTCAGGGTGGCATCGCGTAGATTTTACGGTGCTCCAGCAGCAGGTAGTGCAGTGCGCTCAAGAAGAAGACATGCCCAAGTGTTGGACTATGTTTTCGACAAGACTAAGGATAATATGTTAATTAGATAATACAAGTATAAACTATATAGGAATGGTTTTAGAAATGAAAGTTCCCTCACCTGGGGAATCCATTACAGAGGTAGAAATCGCCGAGTGGTTGGTAGAGGATGGAGACTATGTGGAGAAAGACCAAGCCATTGCCGAAGTTGATTCGGACAAGGCAACATTGGAGCTTCCTGCAGAGGAGAGCGGAATTATTACCCTAAAAGCTGAGGTAGGAGATGCCGTAGCTGTGGGAGAGGTGGTTTGCTTGATCGACACCAGTGCAGAAAAACCTGAAGGTGCTGCACCAAAAGCTGAAAAAGCAGAAGCGCCTAAAGAAGAACCAAAAGAGGAGCCCAAGAAAGCTGAGCCTAAAAAAGAGACGTATGCTTCTGGAACCCCATCACCTGCAGCCAAGAAAATTTTGGATGAAAAAGGTATCGCACCTTCATCGGTTTCTGGATCAGGTAAAGATGGACGAATCACCAAAGATGACGCAGTAAAAGCCGTGCCATCTATGGGAACTCCAACTGGTGGTAACCGTGGCGAAACCCGTTCCAAACTTTCTATGTTGCGTAGAAAAGTGGCAGAACGTTTGGTGGCCGCCAAGAACGAAACTGCGATGTTGACCACGTTCAACGAAGTGGATATGTCAGCCATCTTCGCATTGCGTTCAGAATACAAAGAAGAATTCAAAAACAAACATGGGGTAAGCCTTGGGTTTATGTCATTCTTCACCAAAGCTGTAATTCGTGCGTTGGAAATGTATCCAGCTGTGAATTCAATGATCGATGGTAAAGAAATGATCACCTATGAATTCTGTGATATCAGTATTGCGGTATCTGGACCTAAAGGTCTGATGGTCCCCGTAATCAGAAATGCAGAGAACTTAACTTTTAGAGGTGTAGAAGCTGAAGTAAAACGCTTGGCCATCCGCGCAAGGGAGGGTGAAATCACTGTAGATGAAATGACAGGAGGTACGTTTACCATTACCAATGGTGGGGTATTTGGTTCTATGTTATCTACTCCAATCATCAACCCTCCACAAAGTGGAATCTTGGGTATGCACAACATCGTTGAGCGTCCTATTGTTAGGGATGGAGCCATTGCCATTGCACCTGTAATGTACGTTGCCCTTTCTTACGACCATAGAATTATCGACGGAAAAGAATCTGTTGGTTTCTTGGTTGCCGTTAAAGAAGCATTGGAAAGTCCAGAAGAATTGTTGATGGATGGTAACGTGAAAAAAGCGTTGGAGCTGTAAAATATTGTCACCTCTAACTTGGACACTGAGCGAAGTCGAAGTGTTGTGTTAGAGGTTTATAATACAAATGCCTTTACTTTTTTAAGTAGAGGCATTTTTTATTGTAGTCGATTATGGCCTTTCCTTTATTGAGAATATCGGCACCAATAATTCCATCAACAGGCAATGCATTGTGTGCAACCAAAGCTTGATTCACATGCACCAAATCAAAAAGCACAATTTTCTGTTTCTTTTTGGTCCACTTGCCAATTTGGATATTGTTTTTGGTGGAAATCATAGTTTCCATCTCGGTGGCACCAGCTCCAGCCGCTTTTATGTCTGTGGATTCGGAAGCCATTTTAAAAAACTCAATTTTGTCCATGCCCACACAAGTGTTGGAGGCGCCCGTATCTAAAATAAATTTCCCATCAACACCATTTATTGTGGCATCAATCTCAAAATGGTTGGTCTCGGTGAATACCAATGGTATTTTAATGTAGTTTTTGGATTTGAGGAATTTTTTAAGGGAAGCCATATATTTCGTTTGGGCAATGTCATCCTGAGCGCAGTCGAAGGATAAATCGGTTTAAACCAAAACAAAGTTTTGGGTCGTCTAAGATAAATCTATTTTTGTGTTATGATTGAATTCAACTTTAAGAAGCTAATGGCCCCATTAATATTAATGGTCATCTTTTTGTCCTGTGGGGGCAATCCAAAGCAAGTAGATAAAATTACAATTGCTGAAAATTATATCCATGCATTGAATGCTTCAGATTTTGAACAATTGGTCGGGCTTTTTCAGGATAGCATTCGATTTAACGAAATGGAATACATACGAACTTTTGATAAAGAGGGCTACCGTGATTTGTTCCAATGGGATTCTGTTTTCAATCCAAAATATGAGATTTTGGACATAAAGGAAGAAGGTGAAAATCTACATCTGACCATTTCAAAAGAATGTGAACGCATGCGCTTTTTGCATGAGGCGCCATTTCTTTCAAGTGAGGTCATGAATATAAAAGAAGGAAAGATTTACAGTGTTGCTATTGTGGAGTACGTCGATTTCAACGATTCTTTATGGAGTGCAAAAAGAGCACAACTGGTGGAGTGGACGGAAAAGAATCACCCAGAGCTTGATGGATTTTTGTATGACCAAACAAAAGAAGGCGCAATCAAATTTCAAAAGGCCATTCAATTATTTGAGAATAATAACGATTCTTTGAATCTTGAAATGAAAAACTAAGAATAAAGATTCTAGATTTTTAAAATATAATATGATCATAACCGATACCCATACCCATCTATATAGTGAAGCCTTTGACGAGGATAGAAAAGAAATGATGCAACGCGCATTGGATGCTGGCGTGGAGCGTTTTTTTATTCCCGCCATCGATTCCACTTATACCCAATCCATGTTGGATTTGGAATCTGATTACCCAGATCATGTTTTTTTAATGACGGGATTGCATCCAACCCATGTAAAGGAAAACTATAAGGAAGAGTTAGCTCATGTAGAGGAAATGTTGACTAAACGGAAATTTTACGCCGTGGGCGAAATAGGGGTGGACCTATATTGGGACAAAACCTTTTTGAAGGAACAGCAAGATGCCTTTGCCTATCAGATTCAGTTGGCCAAAAAATACGAATTGCCCATTGTGATCCATTGTCGAGATGCTTTTGATGAAGTGTTTGAGGTGTTGGAGCAAGAAAAAGGAGAAGGTCTTTTTGGAATTTTTCATTGCTTCACGGGAACATTGGAACAGGCCCAAACTACTATTTCCTATAATATGAAATTGGGTATTGGAGGAGTGGCCACTTTTAAAAATGGAAAAATAGATCAGTTTTTAAATCAACTCGATCTTAAGCATATTGTTTTGGAAACCGATGCGCCTTATTTGGCACCGACACCTTATCGCGGAAAACGCAATGAAAGTTCCTATATTATTAAGGTATTGGAAAAGCTTTCTTCTATTTACAGTTTATCCGAAGAGGAAATTGCCAAAATCACTACGGAAAATTCAAAAGACATATTCGGTATTTGAGCATGAAAAGGAAATCCAACATACTATTAATTTATACGGGTGGAACCATCGGTATGGTGAAGGATTACAAAACTGGTGCTTTAAAAGCTTTCAATTTTGAAGAGCTGGTAAAGAACATTCCAGAACTAAAACAATTGGATTGTAATCTTAGAGGTGTCTCTTTTGAAAAACCCATCGATTCCTCTAACATGAATCCGACCTATTGGGCCTTGATTGCTTCCATAATTGAGGAGCATTATGAGGATAACGATGGTTTTGTGGTTTTGCATGGTAGCGATACCATGAGTTATTCTGCTTCTGCTTTGAGTTTTATGTTGGAACATTTAAGTAAGCCGGTCATTTTTACGGGGTCCCAATTACCTATTGGAGACTTGCGTACCGATGCCAAGGAAAATCTGATTACTTCCATAGAAATTGCTGCTTTGCGAGAAAATGGAAAACCCGTAGTGCAAGAAGTGGGACTTTATTTTGAGTACAAACTGTACCGAGGTAACAGAACCACCAAAATTAATGCCGAACATTTTGAAGCTTTTGCTTCTTTGAACCATCCTCCTTTGGTGGAATCCGGGGTGCATTTAAAAGTGCACGAGAATTATTTGTTGCAAAAACCTGCCAAACGAAAAAAAATGTTGGTTCATAAAAAAATGGATAACCGTGTGGCGGTATTAAAATTGTTTCCGGGACTTAATCAAAAAGTACTGCAAAGTATGTTGAATATTCCCGATTTGCGGGTCTTGATTTTGGAAACCTACGGGGCTGGAAATGCGCCAATGGACGAATGGTTTTTAAATGGATTAAAATCTGCAAAAAAAAATGGATTGCACATAATTAATGTTACACAATGTTCGGGAGGAAGTGTTTTTATGGGACATTATGAAACCAGTGAAAAGTTGAAAGAGATGCAACTGGTTAATGGCAAGGATATTACAACAGAGGCGGCTTTGGCCAAAGCAATGTACCTTTTGGGCACTGGTATTTCCGATAAACTGTTCAAGACAATTTTTGAGACGCCACTGCGTGGAGAGATGGTGTAAAATTAACGCGTCAAATTTCTATAACTGATTATTTTTTCGTTTATTGGTCGCCCTTATTGAAGGAATAGAGAGGTGGCCGAGTGGTCGAAGGCGCACGCCTGGAAAGTGTGTATACACCAAAAGTGTATCGAGGGTTCGAATCCCTTCCTCTCTGCTAGGTATTTTAGTTTTTCAATTGTAAAATTTTTATATCTTTATATTATTAACTAACTAAATTTAAGTTTAAGTAAAATGAAAAAAATATCCTTTACTCTGGCTGCTGCCGGAATGTTTGTGATGGGAACTACGAATGCATCTGCAGCAATGTTGCAAGAGGCTGAAGCCAGCAAAGGTTTCACCCAAGTATTAAAAGAACAATTTATCCAAGGGGGTCCTGCTTTCATGGGTATTGTATTACTTTGTTTGATTTTGGGATTGGCTGTAGCCATCGAAAGAATTATTTATTTGAATTTGGCAACTACAAACTCTGCTAAATTGAAGCAACAAGTAGAAGATGCTTTGGCTTCCGGTGGTGTTGAAGCTGCTAAAGAAGTATGTAGAAACACAAAAGGACCTGTTGCCTCTATCTTCTACCAAGGTTTGGATAGAGCTGATGAAGGTTTGGAGTCTGCTGAAAAAGCTGTTGTGGCTTACGGTGGTGTTCAAATGGGTCAATTGGAAAAGAACGTTTCTTGGTTGTCTTTGTTTATCGCTATTGCTCCAATGCTTGGGTTCATGGGTACGGTAATCGGTATGATTCAGGCCTTCCAAAAAATTGCAGCTGTTGGTAACTTGAGTGCCTCTTTGATTGCAGGTGATATTCAGGTAGCGTTATTGACAACAGTATTCGGTCTTATTGTTGCGATTATCCTTCAGATTTTCTACAACTATATCATTGCTAAAATCGATAGTATCGTAAATGACATGGAAGACAGCTCAATCTCTTTGATTGACATGTTGGCTGCCCACAAAAAATAATTACGAATTAAAAACTATCGAGAATCATGAATAAAATAATAAAAATAGTACTTATTGTCATTGGACTTATAGCTGCCGTACTTTGGTTCTCTTTGCCTTCTGCTGAGGATCCAGGAGCTATAGATAGTGGTGCCATGAACTTTATGTTCATTATCATGTACATATTGTTGGCCATTGCGGTAATTTCTGCGGTATTCTTCGGAATAACAAAATTACTTACCACACCAGGCAGTATAAAAAAGGCGTTGTTCGGTATCGGTGGATTGGCCATTATTGTGGCTATCTCTTACGGACTTTCGTCTGGGAACGCCCCTGTAGTTGAAGAAATGGCCGCTAGAGGTCTTGAAACTACAGAAGGAACTGTTAAAAATATTGGAATGGGATTGAATGTATTCTTTATCCTTACTGTAATTGCAGTACTTCTAATGGTTTTACCAGGTTTGAAAAAAATGTTTGTAAAGTAAAAAAGTAAATTATGCCTAGAAGAAAAGGAGCGCCGGAAGTGAATGCCGGTTCTATGGCTGACATTGCTTTCCTCTTACTTATCTTTTTCTTGGTAACTACTACCATTGAAACAGATGCAGGTTTGGATCGTATGTTGCCTCCAATAGAACCGCCAGATACTGATGTTGTAATTAGACAGAAGAACATTTTTACGGTTAACATTAATAAAAATGGTCAACTTTTAGTTGAAGATGGGTTAATGGATCTTAAGGATTTGAGAGAAGCTGCAATGGCATTTCTTGAAAACAATGCCGACGGATCATGTACTTTCTGTAAAGGAAAGAAAGACCCTTCATCATCTGACAACCCTACCAAGGCGATTATCTCGCTAAAAAATGATAGGGAAACTAAATATAGCACCTACATCACAGTTCAGAATGAATTGGTAGGAGCCTATAACGATTTACGTAACAGAGAGGCACAACGTCTATACGGACAGGATTTTACAACTATGGAATCAGATTATTTGAATCCTGAAACTCCAAGTTCCGTAAAAGATGAATTGAAAGATAAAGTGAAACGTATCCAAGATATGTTCCCACAAAAGCTTTCAGAGGCCGAAACATCAACCAATTAAACTATAATTTAGTATGGCTAAGTTTACAAAAAAGAAGGATGGGGATTTGCCAGCGGTGTCCACGGCGTCATTGCCAGATATCGTTTTCATGTTGCTCTTCTTCTTTATGACAGTAACCACGATGAAAGATAGTTCGTTAATGGTTGAAAATACACTTCCCAATGCTACAGAAGTAAAGAAATTGGAGAAGAAGGACCGTGTAATCTACATTTTTGTAGGTACACCGACGCGTGAATATCAAAAGGTTTTTGGTACTGAACCAAAAATCCAATTAAATGATAAGTTTGCCAATGTGGACGAAGTAGGTTCTTACATCTTGGCTGAGCGTGCAAAAAAACCGCAAGAACTTCAAAATGTATTGACTACTGCTTTGAAGGTTGATAAGAATGCCAATATGGGTCTTATCACTGACATTAAACAGGAATTGAGAAAAGTAAATGCCCTTAAGGTAAACTATACCACCTACGAAGGTGACGCTTTTAACAATCTACAGTAGGCAATAGCTTAGATTTAGTGGGAAACGCTCCAAATAATATTTGGAGCGTTTTTTGTTTAAAAAGTATGTAATGAAATATTCAGTTCTAAAATATTTGTTCATCTTTTGTTTCTTGGGTGTCGGATTTACCGCTTATGCTCAGGTTGAACAAGATTCCGTACAACTAGATACGCGGTATCTGGAAGACCAATTCTATTTTGGTGTTGGATACAATATTTTGATGAATAGACCAGATGGAGTAGTGCAGCGAAATCTTTCCTACAATCTGCAAGCTGGTTTTATGAAAGACATTCCGTTTAATAAAAGACGAAATTTTGGTATAGGTCTGGGAGTTGGATATGCTGTAAATTCCTATTACTCCAATGTGGTTGCCACAGAAACAAATAGTGTAGTCAGCTATGAAATTATGGATCAGTCCATGTTCAATAGAAGTAAGTTTGAACTACACTCACTTGAGATACCCTTTGAAATAAGATGGCGCACATCAACTGCAGAAGACTATAAATTTTGGCGTATTTATGCAGGGGTTAAATTAGGCTATGTGTTTTCAGGTACTTCCAAGGTGGTCACGGATGATGGAAACCATAAATTTTCAAATAATGATATTGAAGACTTCCAATACGGATTGACCTTTAATTTTGGTTACAATACATGGAATATGCATGCCTATTACGGGTTAAAATCTTTACTCGAAGATGGAGTTGCTTTGGATTCAGGTGCTCCGTTGGATTTTCAAGTACTACGTATCGGGCTTATTTTTTACATTTTATAACCAGTATTTTAGGATGATCAGTTGAGAACAACATCCTAAAATAAATCCAATCAACAATTCATTTCTGCTATGGGCCTTTAGATATAGGCGAGACGTGGCTACCAATCCAGTAAACAAAACAAACAAGCTTATCGCCAAGGTGATGTTCACTTCAAAATGAATGCTCAATGCTACCATAAAAGTTAAAATACTTCCCATCCCCAATAAATGCATGCTTGTTTTAAATTTGAAGAACAATAGGATAAGCGTTGCACTGGTGGCAGTCAATAAGCCTGTAAAATAGAAAAAGAGCTCGTTTACGTAGTTGTTGGGGATTACCTTATACAATATCATCAAAAAGATGATACAGCTAATATAAAGCGGGTATTTTCGTTCTTGTAGTTTGGGTAAAAAGATGGAACTTATCAACCCCAGGTTTTTCAATATCAAAAAGAAAATAATGGGGATGATCACCGTTAAAATGAAAATGGGTAAAATGTTCCCACTTTCCGTTTGCAAGGTGCTATAAGGTGCCACCAAAAAATACATCACCGTTCCTCCAAATGGTATGAACAATGGATGGAACACATAGGAGATGATGTTATAAACGTGGTGCATTAGATTTGCTTTCTTAACCTTGCCACAGGAATACCCAGCTGTTCCCTGTACTTGGCAACGGTCCTTCGAGCAATGGGATAGCCCCTCTCTTTTAGAATTGAGGCCAATTTTGCATCCGTCAATGGTTTTTTCTTTTCTTCATCACCAATAACGGTTTCCAATATCTTTTTGATTTCCTTGGTAGAAACATCCTCTCCTTGCTCATTTTTCATAGCCTCGGAAAAGAAATCTTTGATCAATTTGGTGCCATAGGGTGTGTCCACATATTTACTGTTCGCTACCCTCGAAACCGTGGAAACATCCATATCGATTTTATCAGCAATATCTTTTAAGATCATCGGACGCAATTTGCGTTCATCCCCAGTTAAAAAATATTCCTCTTGGTAATCCATGATGGTTTTCATGGTGATGTAAAGCGTTTGTTGACGTTGTCTAATAGCATCAATAAACCACTTGGCCGCATCTAATTTTTGCTTGATGAAGATAACCGTATCCTTTTGGGATTTTGACTTTTCCTTGGAATCTTTATAGCCTTGAAGCATGTTGTTGTATTCTTTGGAAACATGCAATTCAGGAGCATTTCGGCCATTTAAGGTAAGTTCCAGTTCCCCATCTGTAATTTTGATGGAAAAATCAGGAACAATATGTTCGATCATTCGCGTGCCACCTGAATAGGACCCACCTGGTTTTGGATTGAGTTTTTCTATTTCGGAAATGGCATCCTTTAATTCCTCCTCGGTTATATGGTGCTTCTGGATGAGCTTGTCGTAATGCTTTTTGGTAAACTGCTCAAAAGACTTTTCTAAAATACTGATGGCCAGCTCAACCGATGGTTTTTTCTCTTTTCGCTTCAATTGAATGATCAGGCATTCATCCAACGAACGTGCAGCAACTCCTGGTGGATCCAAAGATTGAACCACTTTGAGTACCTCTTTTATTTTGACTTCCTCAGCATAAATATTTTGGGTGAAAGCGAGGTCATCCATGATGTCGGTCAACGGACGGCGTATGTAGCCGCTCTCATCCACACTGCCTACTAAAAACTCGGCAATGGACCACTCTTCATCATCCAAATAAACCGTGTTGAGCTGATTGAGCAAGTATTGATTGAACGAAATACCAGCAGCATAAGGTACATTTTTGTCCTCATCATCCGCACTATAGTTGTTCGCTTGGGTACGGTAATCTGGAATTTCATCGTCACTTAGGTAGTCATCAATATTGATCTCATCAGTATCAATGCTGTCATTGTCCGATGAATCATCATAACTATCCTCATAAAGATCATCTACGGTATCAGTTTCCTCTTTTCCGCTCTCCAATGCAGGATTTTCTTCCAGCTCTTGTTTTAATCGCTGTTCAAAGGCCTGTGTAGGCAATTGAATCAACTTCATGAGTTGGATTTGCTGTGGAGACAGTTTTTGGGAAAGCTTAAACTGTAAATGTTGTTTCAGCATGTTAGTTCAATTGGAAACTTCTTTCCTTAAAGGTATAAATTCAAATTAAAACTCGGCATTCTGCGGAGTTCTTGGGTAAGGGATTACATCGCGGATGTTGCCCATACCAGTAGCAAACTGCACCATGCGCTCAAACCCAAGACCAAAGCCACTGTGAACCGCAGTTCCGAATTTTCTTAAATCCAAATACCACCAAAGTTCCTTTTCGTCAATGTCAAGTTCTTTGATTTTTTGTTGAAGCACATCCAAACGCTCTTCCCTTTGAGAACCTCCCACGATTTCACCAATACCAGGGAACAATACATCCATTGCTCTTACGGTTTTTCCATCCTCATTCAAACGCATATAAAATGCTTTGATGTTGGCAGGGTAATCAAAAAGGATAACGGGACATTTAAAATGTTTCTCTACCAAGAAGCGTTCATGCTCACTTTGAAGGTCAGCGCCCCATTCCTCGATTGGAAATTGGAATTTCTTTTTCTTGTTGGGTTTGCTGTTTTTCAATATTTCGATAGCCTCGGTGTAAGAAACGCGCTTAAAGTTGTTATCCACAACAAACTTCAATTTTTCCAATAAGGCCATTTCAGAACGCTCGGCTTGCGGTTTAGATTTTTCTTCATCCAACAACCTATTTTCTAAAAACTCAAGGTCATCCTTGCAGTTTTCCAGGACGTATTGGATAATATTTTTGATAAAATCTTCTGCCAAATCCATGTTGGCATCCAAATCGAAAAATGCCATTTCTGGCTCAATCATCCAGAATTCGGCCAAGTGTCTGGAAGTATTAGAGTTTTCCGCTCTAAAAGTGGGTCCAAAGGTGTACACCTTGCCCAATCCCATGGCATAGGTTTCCGCTTCTAACTGCCCAGAAACCGTCAAGTTGGTTTCCTTACCGAAAAAATCTTCGGAATAATCCACTGCTCCTGCTTCATCAACGGGTGGTTTTTGGGCATCCAAAGTAGTTACGCGGAACATTTCCCCAGCACCTTCGGCATCGGAACCTGTGATGATCGGAGCGTGCATATAGTAAAAACCGTTTTGCTGAAAATATTGGTGTACAGCAAATGAAAGGGCCGATCTTACACGCATAACTGCAGCAAAAGTGTTGGTGCGTACTCTCAAATGTGCCTTTTCCCTTAAGAATTCCAAGGAATGCTTTTTTGGTTGAATGGGATAAGTCTCTGGGTCGGCAGTACCGTGAACAAATACATCGGTAGCTTGAATTTCGACAGATTGTCCTCTACCTTGACTTTCCACAAGCTCCCCAGTTATTTTTAAGGCAGCACCAGTACTTATTTTCTTAAGCAATGCTTCATCAAAATTTTCGAAATCAACGACGCATTGTAAATTATGTATGGTCGATCCATCGTTCAATGCGATAAATCGATTACTTCTAAATGTTTTTACCCAACCATTTACTTCAACGGAATCTCCTACGGGTTGCTTTTCTAGCAATTCTTTTATGGAATAAGACATCATTTTTCGACTATGGTAATTTAGTCGGTAAAGATAGCTTTTTGATAAAAAACGATGGCAATGGAATTGGCTAATTTATAGTGCTTCCGTAGACTATTTGTCCAAATCTGCCTCCTCTTCTTTGGGTAGAATGTCGATTTGTGGTTTTTTGAGGACCTGTTTGTTCGCGATACTTCGCTCCAAGGAAAGTAGGAGGGAGGGCAAAAGGATCAAGTTGGACAACATCGCAAACAACAAGGTTGCAGAAACCAATCCACCCAATGCTTTGGTGCCTCCAAAATCGGAAATTATGAAGACCGAGAATCCAAAGAATAATACGATGGAGGTATAGAACATGCTTACTCCTGTTTCCCTTAGTGCAGCATAAACAGACTTTTTAATATGCCAACGGTGAGTGGCCAGCTCTTGTCTGTATTTGGCCAAAAAGTGAATGGTGTCGTCCACCGAAATACCAAAGGCAATACTAAACACCAAAATGGTAGAAGGTTTAATGGGGATTCCCAAAAAGCCCATGAGTCCAGCGGTGATGACCAATGGCAACAAATTCGGAACCAATGAAATAAGCACCATTCGGAATGATCGAAACAAATAGGCCATGAATAGTGATATCAAACCAATAGCCAGTGCCAATGACATGAGCAAGTTCTTTACCAAATATTTGGTGCCTTTTAAAAATAAAAGTGCCTTTCCAGTCATAAACACATCAAAGCGATCCGCTGGAAAATTTTTGGCGATGGCCTCTTGCATATCCTTTTCAATCTCTTCCATACGGTCGATTTTTACATCGCGCATGTAAGTGGTCAAGCGAGCGGTTTGACCTGTACTGTCCACAAAACTTTCCAATAGATTGCCATCAGTGGAGGACCTTGAAACGGCATCCATGATAAAAGTGTTTTCTTGGCTTGTGGGCAATTGATAGTATTTTGGTATACCGTTGTAATAGGCCTGTTTGGAATATTTTACCAAATCAACAATGGAAATGGGTCGCGAAAGTTCTGGAATTTCATCTATTACCTCACCTAATCTATCCATTCGTTTTAGCGTAGCTGGTTTGGTCACTCCGTTTTTACGTTTGCTGTCCACCACAATTTCCATGGGCATAATGCCATCGAACTCTTGCTCAAAAAATTGAATGTCCTTATAAAAATGCGAGTCTTTGGGAAGGTCTTCTATTCGACTTCCAGTAATTCTCATCTGGTAAATACCCACGATACTCAAAACCAAAACGCCAACAGTGACCATATAAACGGCAATTCTGTGATCGCGAACCATGCGTTCCATCCAGTTCACAAAGAAATCCATCCACTTTTTGTTCAAGTGCTTCAAGTGTTTGGTTTTTGGAAGCGGCATAAAACTGTAAATGATTGGAATGATCAAAAGGGATAGGATAAAAATTCCAATTATGTTAATGGAGGCAACGATACCAAACTCTCTAAGAAGGTCACTATCCAAAATAATAAAGGTGGCAAATCCAGAAGCCGTAGTAATGTTGGTCATCAATGTGGCATTTCCAATTTTGGAAATCACACGTTGCAATGACTTGGCCTGATTGCCATGCTTATTTACTTCTTGCTGGTATTTGTTGATCAAGAAAATACAGTTTGGAATTCCGATCACGATGATCAACGGTGGAATAAGTGCCGTTAAAATGGTAATCTCGTACTGTAAAAGTCCCAAAATTCCAAAGGCCCACATTACCCCAATGATCACAACAAACATAGAGATGAAAGTGGCTCTGAAACTTCTAAAGAAAAAGAAGAAAATAATGGAGGTGACCAACAGGGCAGCAACAATAAAAATACCTATTTCATCCGTGATGGATTTTGTGTTCCAAGTTCGGATGTAGGGCATTCCCGAGATGCGAACATCCATTTGGGTTTCTGCCTCAAAAGTGTCAACCAAATCACGAAGATCATTCAAGATAAACTCATTTCGAACAGCCGTGTTCATGATGTCCTTATCCATGTAAGCAATGGTCTGAATGGTACCACTTTCTGGATTGTAGACTAGATTATCGTAAAATGGAAGTTCTTTAAATAAATGGTACTTAAGTGAATCAATTTCTTGTTTGGTTGTGGGCTCATTCTCAATGAACGGCCCCATGGTAAAGGATTGGGTTTCCTTATCCTTTTCCAAAACCAAAAGATTTTCCAAAGAGATTACGTAATCAATCTCAGGGAAAGCGGCCAATTGTTTAGCGAGTCGGTTCCAACGGTTAAAATTGTCGGGTTCAAACAGTGCAGAGTCCCTAATGGCCAGCACAACGGCATTGCCCTCTTCACCAAAAATTTTGGTAAAGGATCTGTACTCGATGGTTGCAGGGTGGTCGTCGGGTAATATATTCGCTTCGGAATTGGAAAAGCGTATGTTTTTCCACTGCATTGCCAAGAATACAGTGAATGCTACAACACCTAAAAGAATGAGGATTCTATTCCGAAGTATAATGCGAGCGACCTTAGGCCAAAATCCTTTTGAGAGCTTTGCTACCATTTGGTTTTTATAGGGCGCAAAGGTAAAAAATGAAATGCTGTGTTCCTAGGAAACAAACCTTTCAATCCTAAAGAATTAAACCTTCATAATTTCCGCTTCTTTCACGGTAAGGATCGAGTCAATTTTAGCAATGTACTTGTTGGTCAACTCTTGAACGTCCACTTCGGCATTTTTCAACAAATCTTCAGAAATATCCAATGCTTTCAAATCTTTGTTGGCTTCTTGTCGAGCACTTCGAATACTAACTTTTGCATCTTCCGCCTCAGCTTTTGCTTGTTTGGTCAGTTGAATTCTTCGTTCCTCTGTCAATGGTGGTACGTTAATGATGATCATCTCTCCATTGTTCATCGGGTTGAAGCCCAAATTGGCATTCATGATTGCGGTTTCAATTTCGCTTAAAAGACTTTTTTCCCAAGGTTGAACCGAAATGGTTCTAGCGTCGGGAGTATTTACGTTGGCGACTTGTGAAAGTGGGGTTTTTGAACCGTAATATTCCACCATCACGGTGGATAACATCATTGGACTGGCTTTTCCTGCACGGATTTTTATAAGGGCTTTTTCCAAGTGGGAAATTCCACCGTCCATGCTTTCTTTTGCGCTATCAAGTACAAATTTTACTTCTTCGTCCATAATTTTAAATTTTAAAAATTGAAACCAAATTGTGAGTCAAATTACACATTGACCACTGTTCCTATATTTTCTCCAGATAATAATTTCATTAAGTTGCCACGGGTGTTCATATCAAAAACAACAATGGGCAATTCGTTTTCCTGACTTAAGGTGAAAGCGGTGGTATCCATCACTTTTAGACCTTTGGAAAGTACATCGTTGAATGATATGGAGTCAAATTTTGTGGCGGTTTTGTCTTTTTCAGGATCGGAGGTGTAAATACCATCTACTCGGGTTCCTTTTAAAATCACATCGGCTTTGATTTCAATGGCTCTTAAAACGGCAGCTGAATCGGTGGTGAAGTAAGGATTTCCTGTTCCTCCTCCAAAAATAACAACTCTTCCTTTTTCCAAATGGCGCATGGCTCTTCTTCGGATGAAAGGTTCGGCAACTTCATTGATTTTAATGGCAGATTGTAAACGGGTTTGCACACCTTTAAGTTCTAAAGCACTTTGTAAGGCTAATCCGTTGATCACGGTGGCCAACATTCCCATATGATCTCCTTGAACACGGTCCATACCTTGACTTGCACCGGCCAAACCTCTAAAAATGTTTCCTCCACCAATAACAATGGCAACTTCAACACCTTTATTTACAACGGCTTTGATTTCTTCGGCATATTCTTCCAGTCGCTTGGCATCTATACCGTATTGTTGTTCCCCCATTAGGGCTTCTCCACTGAGTTTTAATAAAATTCTCTTGTATTGCATTGAAGTTTCTTGAAGTCCGGACAAAAATAGTCAAAATTATTTATGGGAAATATAGAATAATGGTGAGAATTGGGCATAAAAAAACCGCCTCCTAAAAGAAGCGGTTTCTTATAATTTATTTAGCAGGGGATTAACCCAAGGCTACCCTTTTAAATCCAGTAACCTCTAAACTTGAGTCTACGGATTTAACATATTGGGCAACACTTTGCTTGTTATCTTTAATGAAATCTTGGTTCACCAAAGTATTGTCTTTAAAGAAACGCTTCAATTTACCTTTGGCGATGTTATCCAACATGGCTTCTGGCTTACCTTCTTGACGCAATTGGTCTTTAGCAATCTCGATTTCTTTATCGATTACAGATTGGTCAACACCTTCTTCGTTCAAAGCAACCGGGTTCATTGCAGCAGCTTGCATAGCAACGTCTTTTGCAGCTTCACCAGCACCATCAACATTTGCAGACAAACCAACCAATGTAGCAATTTTGTTACCAGCGTGGATGTAAGATCCTACGAAAGGAGCGCTCAATTTTTCAAAGCTTCCTACCTCGATTTTTTCACCGATTACACCTGTTTGCTCAGTCAATTTTTCAGCAACGGTCATACCATCAAAAGATGCAGCCAAGAAATCTTCTTTACTGTCAAATCCAAGAGCTAGCTCAGTCAAATCAGTAGCAAGTTTCACGAAGCTATCGTTTTTCGCTACGAAATCAGTTTCGCAGTTCAAAGAGATAACTACACCTTGAGTGTTGTCGTCGCTTACTTTTGCAATTGCAGCTCCTTCAGAAGAATCTCTGTCGGCTCTTTTTGCAGCTACTTTTTGACCTTTTTTTCTAAGGATCTCAATTGCTTTATCAAAATCACCTTCAGCTTCAACCAAAGCTTTTTTACAATCCATCATTCCAGCTCCGGTGGTCTTTCTCAATTTATTTACCTCTGCGGCGGTAATCTTTGCCATTTTCTTGCTTTTTAAAATTTTATGTAAAGTAAAACACTATAACAGTGTTTCGTTTTAGGACAATGTTAAATCAAGGTTGGATTATTCTACCCCTCCTTTTACTTTGTCTTGCCATTCTTTTAGTTCGTCCCACTCACCATCGGCAGCCATTTTGGCTTGTTTTGGCCAAGAAGTTGGATCCAAGTGAGCCAAAGTAGAACTAGCTTCGGTCAATACACTTTTGATATCTTCTGTATCGGCTTTAGCCAAATCAGAGAAAGAAACGATACCGCTTTCCACTAGAGCTTCAGCAGCTTTTGGTCCAATACCTTCAATTTTGGTAAGGTCATCAGCTTTGGTTCCTTTTTTAGGAGCATTTTCTGCTTTTGGAGCTTCTTTTTCCTCTTCTTTACCGTTGCTTTTTTCGCTTTTACGCTCTTCCAAACCTTCGGCAACTGCTTTGGTTACTTCTTCCAAGATTATTTCGATAGACTTTCCTGCATCATCATTGGATGGGATAGCATAATCGATATCTCTTGGATCAGAGTTGGTATCTACCATCGCAAAAATTGGAATGTTCAATTTTTGGGCTTCTTTTACAGCGATGTGCTCACGCATGGTATCCACGATGAAGATAGCACCAGGCAAACGAGTCATGTCTGCGATGGAACCTAAGTTTTTCTCCAACTTGGCACGCAAACGGTCTACTTGCAATCTTTCTTTTTTGGAAAGGGTGTTGAAAGTACCATCCTTTTTCATACGGTCGATGGAAGCCATTTTTTTAACGGCTTTACGGATGGTTACAAAGTTGGTCAACATACCACCTGGCCATCTTTCAGTGATGTATGGCATGTTTACTTTGGATACTTTATCCGCAACGATGTCCTTTGCTTGTTTTTTTGTGGCTACAAAAAGGATTTTTCTTCCTGAGGATGCAATTTTTTTAAGGGCCTCGTTGGCTTCCTCTAATTTTGCAACCGTTTTGTAGAGGTTGATTACGTGAATCCCATTACGCTCCATGTAGATGTAAGGGGCCATGTTTGGGTTCCACTTTCTTGTTAGGTGTCCGAAATGCACACCTGCTTCCAGTAAATCTTTTACTTCAATCTTACTTGCCATTTTTGTACTTAGTTTACGTTCCGTTGTAGTAAGCAATGGGTTGGTGGTCACTTTTGGTTCGCCCAATCCATTTAGATGCTAAACTAAATTCCAAAAAGTCGATTCTTTTTTCCTTTTGGAACAACGACAACTTGGTTAAAAATTTAACCCTGAAAAATGGATTCCAGGGTTTTCAATGAACTTTATATAATAGGTGCAAAAGCACCCTGTAATATTAACGTTTGGAGAATTGGAATTTCTTACGGGCTTTCTTCTGACCGAATTTCTTTCTCTCTACCATTCTTGGGTCTCTTGTTAAAAGACCTTCTGGTTTAAGAACAGTTCTGTTTTCTTCGTTGATTTCGCACATTGCTCTGGACAAAGCCAAACGAACAGCTTCTGCTTGACCTGTGATACCACCACCGTAAACATTTACTTTTACGTCGTAGTTGCCATCGGTTTCTGTTAGGGTGAAAGGTTGTTTTACCTTGTACTGAAGTGTACCAGTAGGAAAGTAATCGTTCAAATCCCTTTTGTTCACAGTAATGTTTCCAGAACCTTCGGAAACATATACTCTTGCTACAGCAGTTTTTCTTCTACCTATCTTATGAACCACTTCCATTATTTGTAGTCGTTTAAGTTTATTGCTTTTGGTTTTTGCGCTTCTTGTCCGTGCTCAGCACCACTGTACACCTTAAGGTTTCTAAAAAGTTCTGCACCCAATTTGTTTTTTGGAAGCATTCCTTTCACAGCGTTTTCAACAATACGCTCCGGGTGTTTGCTCAATACTTCTTTGGCAGTTGCAGAACGTTGTCCACCAGGATAACCTGTATATCTTTGGTATTCTTTGTCATCCCATTTGTTACCGGTCATAGTAACCTTTTCAGCATTGATGACAATAACATTATCTCCACAGTCAACATGGGGAGTGTAGCTTGGCTTGTATTTTCCTCTAAGAAATTTGGCAATTTTAGACGCCATTCTTCCCAAGGTCTGTCCTTCAGCATCAACCAATAACCACTCCTTGTTTACAGTAGATTTATTGGCGGAAATAGTCTTATAACTTAATGTATCCACTTCTCGAATATTATTGATTTAAAAACCTATCCCGATAAACGGGCTGCAAATGTACAATTATTAGATTGAATTACAAACGGTTGGTAGGGAATATTTTTTCACCTTTTTTATAATTCAATTTTTGGGGTGTAGTTGGAGTGCAAATATCGGGAGATTTTGTTAAAAAATCTTAAAATAAACCACAAACTGTAACTGATTGCATTTTGATGGGTCTTTAAAACATCATCAATCAAAAAACGAACAGTTTGAAACACTCCTTCCTTGGCATAATATGCCTATTGTTTACCATTGTAACCTACGCCCAAGATTCTACCGAAGTAATTGAAAAGAAAATATATGTGACCCAAGCCTTGGGTGAAATGGACGCCCCAGCCATTGATGGGTTATTGAATGATCAAGCATGGGACTTGGTCGAATGGGGAAACGATTATATAGAATGGCAACCCGATGAAAACACGCCGCCCACTGAGCAAACCAAGTTTAAAATCCTATATGATAGTAAGAACCTATATATAGGTGTACGCTGTTATGATGCCGAACCCGATAAAATTGTAAAGCGACTTTCGCGGCGCGATGGCTTTGAGGGCGATTGGGTCGAGTTCAATATCGATAGCTATAATGATAAAAGAACAGCATTTTCCTTTAGTATAACTGCCGCAGGGGTAAAAGGCGATGAATTCGTATCAAACAATGGGAACAATTGGGACGCAAGTTGGAACCCCATTTGGTATGTAAAAACAAATATTGATGAGGAGGGCTGGACAGCCGAGCTTCGGATTCCTTTAAGTCAGTTAAAATTTGGAAACGAAGAAGAACAAGTATGGGGACTTCAATCTACCAGACGGTACTTTAGAAATGAAGAGCGTTCCCTATGGCAACGTAAGCCTGTGGATCAACCAGGTTGGGTGAGTGAGTTTGGTGAATTGCACGGTTTGAAAAATATTCAACCCCAAAAACAATTGGAAATCCAACCTTATACAGTAGCCAAAACTGAAACCTATGAAGCAGAAGAAGGAAATCCCTTTAGGGATGGAAGCGAAAGTAACATCACTGCTGGACTAGATGCCAAAATTGGAATCACCAACGATCTTACTTTGGATTTAACGGTAAACCCCGATTTTGGTCAGGTGGATGCGGATCCTTCGGCCATTGCATTGGATGGATTTCAAATATTTTTTCAGGAACGTCGTCCTTTTTTTGTAGAGAACAAGAACATTTTTGATTTTAGAGTATCGCAATCCGAAGCAGGAAATACTTTTGGGTCCGACAATGTGTTTTACTCCCGTAGAATTGGTAGGAGCCCGCAATCTTATCCCAGTACAAATGACGGTGAATTCGTAGATCAACCTGATAATACACCTATTATAGGTGCGGCAAAATTTAGTGGGAAAACCAAAGATGGATGGGCCATTGGTGTATTGGAAAGTGTTACGGCTAGAAGAAATGCGGTGATTAGAACAGGTAATGGTGATGAAAGAAAAGAAATGGTGGAGCCCATGACCAATTATTTTGTGGGGCGACTGCAAAAAGATTTCAATGACCGTAACTCATACATTGGTGGACTTTTCACAGCAACCAATCGGGAGAACCTTCCCGAAACCTTGAACTTTTTGCATACCTCGGCTTATACTGGAGGATTCGATTTTAAACACCAATGGGCCAACCGAGATTGGTATGTAGGTGGAAATATCACGTATAGCCATGTAAAAGGTAGTGAAGAGGCTATCACCAACACCCAACAATCCATTGGGCATTTATTTAATAGGGTAGACGCCGACCATGTGAGTGTGGATACGACCAGAACATCCTTAACGGGAACTGGTGGTAATATACAAATCGGTAAAGTAGGGAACGGACATTGGAAATTTGAATCTGGAGCCACTTGGCGTTCTCCCGAATTGGAACTCAACGATATTGGTTTCCAAAGAAGAGGTGACGATATTCGGCATTACACTTGGGTAGGGTATCAAACCCTAAAACCAGACAGTACTTTTAGACGAGTGGGTATCAATTACAACCATTGGACGGCTTGGGATTTTGCTGGGAACCATAATTATTTACAGTTCAACACAAACAGTTGGCAAAACTGGAAAGGTAACTGGCGAACCAATATAGGTTTCAATTATGCACCCATCGAATATGATAATTTTGCGCTTAGGGGAGGTCCAAGGCTTCGACAATCCCCTTGGATGAGTTTTTGGAATGGCATCAATACCGATTACAGAAAAAAGCTCCGATTTTCTGTGTTTCACAATGGGAGAAAAGCGGTGGACAATTCCCTTAAGACCTATTATATAGAGGGAGGATTTTCGTACCAACCCATCAATGCACTACGTATTTCGGTATTCCCTTCCTTAAACGTGAACCACGACAAACTTCAATTCATAAATAATTATGATGATGTCAATGGCAGTCCGCGGTACCTTAATGGAGAAATCGACCAACGAACTTTAAGTATGTCATTTCGATTGAATTTTACCATTAACCCGAATTTAACCATTCAATATTGGGGGCAACCTTTTATTTCGAGGGGTCGATATTCCAACTTCAAACATATAACAGACCCGTTAGCTAAGAATTTTGAAGACCGATTTATACAGTACAGCCCTCAACAAACTTCTTATTCGGATGGAGTATACGCCATTGATGAAGATTTGGATGGTATTGATGACTTTACGTTTGATGACCCTGATTTCTCCTTTGTACAGTTCCGTTCAAATTTGGTAATTCGATGGGAGTACATTCCAGGTTCTGAAATTTTCTTGGTTTGGTCGCAAGATGTATCCCGAAGCGGAGACCCCACAGCAGGATTATTGCCTAGTTTGGGAGACAACATTTTTGGTCAAAAACCGCAAAACATTTTCTTGTTGAAGGCTACCTATAGATTTGTGCTCTAAAATAATTCTGTTCGGACACTGAGCGAAGTCGAAGTGTTAAATATGGTTTGCTAAATACAACTTTGATGAGATGTTGAAATAAATTCAGCATGACGAGTGTTCGGATTTAGATGTCATTCTGAACGAAGTGAAGAATCTATTTCTTTGGTCAAAATGAATTTCTGTCTAGGGCAGTCAGTTGAAATGTCTTGTAGTTAGATTTTCTTCCTGTGAAAGCAGGAATCCAAATGGTCGAATCGTCAGTTCGAGTTTTTTCCTTTAGGAAAAAGTATCGAGATCTGGTTTGGTGAAATTAAAATTCTAATTCTTGATACAATTTTTTCGTTTCACTTCAAAAACCACTCGAATTGACGAATTTCTTTAATGCTGCATTATCTTCCGCAACGCATTCACCAAAGCAGCATTCGCTTCTGCATCACCTATGGTGATCCGAACCTTGCCAGGAGCACCGAATTGGGAAACAGGACGAACCATAATCCCTTCTTCCATCATTTTTTCCGTAAACTCCATTTCAGGAAAAGGTGGGTCTATGATAAAAAAGTTAGCTTGACTTGGCCAATATGTAATGCCCAATTCGTTAAAGGCTTTGGCTATAAAAGCCCTGCCCTCCAAAACAGTTTTTACCGTTTTCTCAATGAATTCGGTGTCATTCAAAGCTCCAATGGCAGCCTCGATGGATGTCAATGGAAGTAAAAATGGTTTATGGATCAATCGCACATAATTGGCAATGGTAGGCGTAGTGTATCCGTATCCAATACGTTGCCCAGCCAATCCATAGGTTTTGGAAAAACTGTTCAGTCCAACAACATTGTGACCCTCCAAAACATACGGCAAAGCGGTCACATAATCTTCGGCAACCGCAAAATGACGGTACACCTCATCAAAAACCACCACAATGTTTTTGGGAACACGGGCCATAAAATCATCCATTACCGATTTTGGAATGTAGGTGCCCGTAGGATTATTGGGACTGGTCAAGAAAATGATTTTGGTCTTCTCGTTGATGGCATTCAAAATACCCTCCACATCCAAATCGTAGTTAGGAGCTAAAAGCGGAACATCCACTTGTTTGGCACCATACCACCTTGAAAAAACAGCGTAGGGCAGAAAACAGGGGTTGGAAAAAATCACTTCATCTCCCTCATTGATAAATGCTCGAAGTAGAATATCCAAAATTTCCGAACCACTGTTGCCACACAAAAACTGCTCGGCAGTCAATTGGCCATTAAAATCTTTGACCAAAGCTTCCCGCAAACGGATATCGGTTTGGTCGGGATAAA
Organism: Flagellimonas zhangzhouensis; assembly: GCF_900102925.1. Taxonomy (GTDB): domain Bacteria; phylum Bacteroidota; class Bacteroidia; order Flavobacteriales; family Flavobacteriaceae; genus Flagellimonas; species Flagellimonas zhangzhouensis. The sequence continues at coordinate 1,229,673 of NZ_FNKI01000001.1, forward strand.
TATCAATATGGTCCAAAGCGGCTTTCATCGCTGCAACGGCCTTGGGCGATGCACCCAATGGATTTTCGTTGGAAGAAAGCTTATGAATTTTTTTATCGGTTGGGGGTATGTTTTTTCCTCCTTGGTACACCTCTTTGGGCACCAAATGGGCCTTGAAAATGAATGTGATGTCTTTTTTCATTTAAATCATCTTTACAAACTCTCCCCATAAAGCAATAATGCCATTGCTTTTTTGGTATTACCATCTTTAAGCATACGCTGGGCCAATAAATGGATATCTTTTTTGGATAAAGCTTCAGCACCCTCCATAACGGCAGCAACATCAATTTCAGAAGTAGAGGGTAAATGCTCCAAATTGCCCAAACGGCCCAAATCATTCCCAGTGAGCACATCGCTTTCCCGAATACCTTTAGGTAAAGCATCCACTCCAATACCCAAAGTGCGGATGGGTTTGGTGACTTCAAAGAGTGATTCTTTTATGGCTCGGATGTACCAATTGCCACCCATTCTGCCTACTAAATCTAATTTTTCGGTATCCAAAATGCCATCGGTGAAATATTTTTCATCAACATGGATTAATTCCACCTTGGCAATCACCAAATTACCAGCCCCTGGAGTCTGAGCCAATTCAATCACCTCTTGCACGGTACATTCAAAAGAAATGGGTGACTCGGCCACTCGCGGCGGTTTTACCTTTTCACTGGGAATTTCGGTGAATCCTGCTTTTACGAATTCATTTACCCCTTTGGCATAGGCCGTACTCGAAAGCGACATTTGCTCCACCATGTCGTGGTTCACCACATTGATGACCACCTCGGGCACTTCCAAAACATTTTCGTGGGTATTTTTTAAGGAGTTGTCCCTGCCGCTTCGAGCTGGTGAAAATACCATTACGGGTGGACTGGAACTGAACATATTGAAAAAACTGAACGGGCTCAGGTTCACATTCCCATTTTTGTCCACCGTACTTGCAAAACAAATGGGTCGTGGCGCAATCGCGGTCGACATGAGGTTGTATAAATCCAAATTATTGGATGTTGCTGGGTCTATGGTTTTGATCATATCACTTTTTAGTGTCATTCCCGCGAAAGCGGGAATCTATTATATAAAGGTGACTTAGTTCGGTAGAAGTCACAATTTTTATTTCGGTTGCTTCGACTCCGCTCAGCATCCGTGGGTAATCTATTTAATTTATTATGTGGGTGACTGAGCGAAGTCGAAGTCACATTAAAATCACAGTGGTTTAGACTACGCTCAACCACCTATTTTATTTAGCAGGCAACACTTTAGTGCTCACTGCTCCAAATCCGACTCTAATATCGCCTTTTTGGGCGAAACCGCGAAGCGTCACGGTATCCCTATCTTCAATAAAGGTGCGTTCCGAGCCATCTTCTAGTTTGATGTTCTTGGTGCCTCCCCAAGACAGTTCCAACATAGAGCCAAAACTATTTTCATCTTTGCCCGAAATGGTTCCAGAAGCCATCATGTCTCCAATAGCAATGTTGCATCCGTTTACGGTATGATGTGCCAATTGCTGACTCATATTCCAATACATATGTTTGAAATTGCTTTGACAAACTGTGGTTTCCTTTCCAGAATCGGGAGTTATGCTCACCTCAAGGTTGATGTCGTAATTCCTTTTGCCCTCGAATTGTAGGTAGGGAAGTACTTCGGGATTTTGTTTAGGGCCTTCTGTTTTGAACTGTTCCAAAGCTTTCAAAGTCACCACCCAAGGTGAAATGGAGGATGCGAAATTTTTGGCCAAAAATGGGCCTAAAGGCACATATTCCCATTTTTGGATATCTCTGGCTGACCAATCGTTGAACAAAACCAAACCAAAAATGTAATCCTCGGCTTCGCCTGTTGAAATGGAATCACCCAAGTTTGTTTCTTTTCCGCAGATAAAACCGATTTCGAGTTCAAAATCCAAACGTTTGGTAGGACCAAAAACAGGATTCGTTGCTCCCTTGGGCATTGTTTGTCCTTTTGGTCTGTGGATGGGTTGACCACTCACGATGATAGAACTTGCCCTGCCGTGATAACCCACTGGAATGTGTTTCCAATTCGGCAATAGCGCATTTTCAGGGTCTCGGAACATTTTTCCCACATTGGTGGCGTGCTCCAAACTTGAATAGAAATCGGTATAATCGCCCACGGAAACGGGCATATGCATTTGTGCTTCCGATTGTTTAACGAAGAGTTCGGGTTTTCCTGCCAAAACGGATTCATCATCTTTCAACCAAAACTGAATCTTTTTTCGAACCCTAGAGGTGATTTCTTTTCCTAGGGAAATAAAATCGTTCAAGGTGTCCTTTTCCAAGAGGGCAGTATTGAAATCAAACACATCCAATTCGGCCACTGCGGCCAAATCCAAAATATGGTCGCCAATGGCAACGCCCACCCGTGGACTTCTATCCTCCGTGGAAAAAATCCCGAAAGGAATATTGTAAATTGAAAAGTCTGAGTTTTCAGGTATTTCTATGATCATTTTTTATAAGATGTGAGATTTGAGTAGTTAGAATTTAGATTCTTCGTATAAGGTTGATTTTTTCCATTTCTAATATCTGAAATCTAATGTCTAACTACTAAACTACTCCAACCACGATTTGTAATATTTGCCATCATCAATTTTGAGGGCGTTCTCAGTCACCTGTAAAGGCTTGAACGTATCAATCATCACAGCCAATTCTTCGGTGCCTTTTTTACCAATGCTAGCTTCATAAGTACCAGGGTGTGGTCCATGTGGAATTCCGGCTGGGTGTAATGAAATATAGCCTGGGCCAATACCTGTCCTGCTCATAAAATCACCGTCCACATAATACAATACTTCATCCGAATCAATATTGGAATGGTTGTAGGGTGCAGGAATCGCTTTGGGATGATAATCGTACAGCCTAGGGCAGAACGAACATACCACAAAAGCACTAGTCTCAAAAGTTTGATGCACTGGTGGCGGTTGGTGCACTCGACCCGTAATCGGCTCAAAATTATGGATGGAAAATCCGTAGGGGTAATTGTAACCGTCCCAGCCGATCACATCAAATGGATGTGTGGCATAAACGAGTTGGTGCAACATGCCCTGTTTTTTGATTTTTATTAGAAACTCTCCTTTTTCATCAAAAGTTTCTAGCTCTTGAGGCAATTTATAATCGCGCTCACAGAAAGGGGAGTGCTCCAAAAGTTGACCAAACCAATTGCGATACCTTTTTGGAGTATATATCGGATGAAAGGATTCAGCATACAAAATGCGATTGTCCTCGGTATCAAATTCAATTTGATAAATCATACCTCTTGGAATTATGAGGTAATCCCCATATTCAAATGGAATATTGCCCAAAAAGGTTTTTAAAGTTCCCGATCCTCTGTGGATGAAAAGCATTTCGTCCGCATCAGCATTTTTATAAAAATAGTCTGTGACGGATTTTTGCGGAGCAGCTAAACCAACATGAACGTCGTTGTTCACCAAAAGGGGTTCTCGTGCTTCCAAAAAATCATCTTTGGGAGTCACATCAAAACCAATAAACTTTCGACTGGTGATGTTTTTTGCCACCGCAATTTTTGGGCTTACGTCTATCGCCTTTCCAATTTCTTTTACCTGAGTGGGTCTGTGAACATGGTAGGAAAGTGAGGACATGCCATCAAATCCGATAGTGCCGAAAAGTTGCTCGTAATAGAGTCCACCATTCGGTTTTTCGAATTGGGTATGCCGTTTTTGCGGAATTTTCCCGAGTTTATGATAAATAGGCATTGCTTTAGTTTTAAGTTCAAAGTGTTAAGTGAAGAGTTTTAGCCTCAACTCAAAACTTAACACTTAAAATTTACGATTTTTAATGCAATGTGCCTCTTAGTTCTTGTTCGCGTTCAATTGCCTCGAATAAGGCTTTAAAGTTTCCTTTTCCAAAAGATTGTGCCCCTTTTCTTTGAATGATTTCGAAGAACATTGTCGGTCTTGGCTCTACGGGCTTGGTGAATATTTGAAGTAAATAGCCTTCATCATCACGATCCACCAAAATGCCCAATTCGCGAAGCGGTGCAATATCCTCGTCGATTTCACCTACTCGGTCAGTCACCGCATCGTAATAGGTTTCGGGTACGTGTAGAAATTCAATTCCTCTACTTTTAAGGTCGCGAACAGTTTGAATAATGTCATCTGTGGCAACGGCTATGTGCTGAACACCTTCACCCTCATAAAAATCCAAATATTCTTCTACTTGTGATTTTTTCTTACCCTCTGCTGGTTCGTTGATCGGGAATTTAATTCGACCATTTCCGTTGCTCATCACTTTACTCATCAGTGCAGTGTATTCGGTAGAAATATCGTTGTCGTCAAATGATAGGATGTTTTTGAAACCAAGTACATTTTCGTAAAAGCTCACCCAGTGGTTCATTTTGTTCCAACCTACATTGCCCACCATATGGTCTACAAATTTCAGGCCTGTTGAGGTTGGATTGTAATCAGGGGTTTCCCATTGTACAAATCCTGGCAGAAAAGTACCCTCATAATCTTTGCGCTCTACAAAAACGTGAACGGTTTCACCATAGGTGTAAATTCCAGAACGAACCACTTTACCATTCTTATCTTCCTCGACAGTAGGCTCCATATACGATTTGGCACCACGTTCCATGGCTGCATTGTACGCATGGGTAGCATCTTCAACCCAAAGGGCAACGACTTTTACGCCATCCCCGTGTTTGTCGATATGCTCACCTATAGCTGTGCCACTTTTAAGGGGAGAGGTAAGCACCAATCTAATTTTATCCTGAACCACAACATAACTTTCACGGTCTTTTAGTCCAGTTTCCAATCCTGCTTTGGCCAAAGATTGGAATCCAAAAGCGGTTTTATAAAAATGTGCGGCCTGTTTGGAGTTGCCCACATAAAGTTCAATGTAATCTGTCCCATTAATGGGCATAAAATCTTGTGAGGTATCTTTTGATTTTGGAAGTACTGTAGTTTCCATGACTTGTTTTGTTTTTATTGTTCAATTCTTTTTTGTTGCATCAACAACAAAAATAGTAAAATTGAATTACGAAAGCGATTTCGTTGGCCAAATTTTCGGTTAAAATTGAATGTGGTATTTTGTGAGAAGACCAATATAAAGTCTGAATCCCTATTTTTGTTGACTACATGCTCAATCGAATAGATGAAATACAGGGGATGGGGTACCATTTGGATTTGGTGCTTCGGAAGATTCAAAAAGCCTATTTAAGGGCATTTGAGGCTTTGGGTGTGGATATCACCATTGAGCAATGGGTGATTCTTTATCAAATTCATTTATTGGGAGATGAAGCCAGCCAGCGTGACATTGTAAAGAACAATTTTAGAAACAGAGCCACTACCTCTCGAGTCATCGGTGGTTTGGAAAAGAAGGGTTGGATATCCAAAACTCGTTTTGAGGGGGATCAAAAGCGATTCAAGCTTGAACTTACTCCTCAAGGAAAGGAAATTTTGGATGTAACACTTCCCACAGCCATGCAACTTCGAAAATTGGCAGTAAAAGATATTGATCCTGCCCAATTTGCCACTTTTTTAATTGTTTTGAATCAAATTGAGGCCAACTACGACGAGACAGAGCCCCAATGATTGAATGCGATTTTGGCGATGGTGACCAAACCAATCAGTAAAATTAAAATCAAACTAATTTTTTTGAATTTATCCTGGGGGATATAGTGCAATATTCTTTTGCCCAAATAAGTGCCCACCAATCCAATCACCAATAAAAAAGGTAGGTACATCAATTCTTGTTTGCCGATATAGCCATTTTCATAGTAGACAAAGGTTCGCGAGAAGTCAATCAGAAAATCAATAAATGCTGAAGTGGCGATAAATGCACTTTTCTCCAGATTGAAAGCCGCCATGGTCAACCCACGAATGGCACCTCCGGTACCCAAAAGTCCTGCAGAAAATCCAGAAAGTATTCCTCCAACTACCGCATTCCTTTTATTGGGAAGCACCACAATTTCATTTTTGATCAAGAACAACAGGCTGAAAACCACTAAAAATATTCCCAGAACGATTTCCAAATAATAACCATTCACCATTTTTGAAAGAAATCCACCCACAATCACAAACAAAACTGAGGGTGCCCCGATATAGAGCAATAGCTTTTTGTCCAATCCTTTTTTAAAAAAGAAAATCTTGCTGAGGTTGCTCGACAGGTGAAAAATGGCCGTCATGCCCAACACGGAATAAAAATCAAAATAAAAATTACCCAAAGGCACAAAGAACACCGAAGAACCAAAACCTCCAATGGTTCCGATAATTTCCGCCACAAGCGCGAGCAACAAAAAAACATAGCTGATTTTCATACTGCTGGTTAAAAGAGAAAAGTTACGCTTTTCCTATCGTTTAAATGCTGATCTATTCCCAAGTGCTATAAAAATTCTGCAAGGTCCAAAAGGCTTTCTTTTTTATGCCGTCTTCAGAAATGAGGCCTTTTCGATTGTAATCATCTTGAATGTTGGCCAACGGTCTTCTCGGAGATCTAAAATCGACCAAAATCCATGGTGACATTCCTCTTAATTGGGGAATTTTTTTGAGCATGGCCAAAGTTTCCTCGTATAAATATTCCTGATATTCCTCCGTCCAACGCGTGTTTTTATCTCCGTGATAGCCTTGTTTGGCTCCAGCCCCAAACTCTGAAATGATCACGGGCTTATTTTGTTCAATATGCCATTCTGCTGTTCGGCAACTTTCTGGGGTGCCTCCGTACCATCCCAAATATTGATTGAAGCTGAGCACGTCCACCACATCGGCCATGGGGTCATCAATTATTTTTACGTTGGGATTGTCAGGTGAACTGGTTTGTTCCAAGGCGGCACTAATGAGTCTGGTCGGGTCTAAATTACGAGCTGTTTCAATCAATCGAGTTAGAAATGTATTTCGGGCATCGCTTACAGGAGTTTCGTTGGCCATGGACCAAATAATCACCGAAGCTCGGTTCTTATCTCTTTGGATCAATTCCTTTAATTGATTTTCAGCGTTTGCATAGGTGCTTTCATTTTGCCATTGAATGGTCCAATAGACAGGATTTTCTTCCCACACCAAAATTCCCATTTCATCAGCTAATTTCACAATGTGTTCGTTGTGCGGATAATGTGAAAGGCGCACATAGTTTCCACCCATTTCTTTGATCCACCCTAATACTTTTTTGGCATCTTCCAGAGAATTTGCCCGTCCTTTGGAAATAGGGCTTTCTTCATGCAAACTGATACCTTTTAGCACAATGGATTTTCCATTCAATAAAATATTATCGTTTTTGGTAGTGATGGTTCTAAATCCAATTCGGTCGGAGAGCGTATTCCCATTTAATGTTAAATCCACTTGATAAAGTTTTGGATTTTCGGGTGACCAATATTCAATTTTTCTGGATTTGATTTCAAAAGAAGCTGTACCCGATGCATCTGTGGTCACTTGCTTTTTGATTTTTAGCTCTGGAATTTCAACCAAAACTTTTTGGTTCTCTTCGGATGGACCATTTAAGTTGATTTCACCTTTAATAAGTGAAGTGTCATCTGCATCCAGTTGCACCACATAATCTTGAATAAAAGTGGGGGACGTTTCAATCAGTTTTACATCTCGTGTGATGCCACCGTAGTTCCACCAATCTGTATTTAAGGTAGGAACACCCTCTTTAGAGCGTTTGTTATCTACCTTAAAAATTAGAAAGTTGTCTTTTTCTTTTGAAAGGTCGGTTACCTCAAAATTAAAAGGAGTAAATCCACCGATATGGGTTCCGAGTTTTTTCCCATTTAAATAAGCTTCGGTTTTGTAATTGGATGCCCCGATATAAACAAATACTCTGTTGGCCGCATCCGTTTTGGTATAATCAAACGATTTCTTGTACCAAATGGTCCCCTCGTAATAGTATAGCTTCTCTTTCTGGGTATTCCAATCGCCAGGAACTTGTAAAGTATCTGCCTCATCAAAATTGTATTCAATCAGATCTGATGGACTGTTGGGTTTTGAGTTGGTGAAATAGGCATTGCGAGATGGTTTTTCCTGTTGGTCAAAAGGTTGATAACGATAATCGTAATACCCATTTTCATAGGGATCCACAATATAATGCCAAGCTCCGTTGAGAGAGGTGGTTTTTCGGTTTGTGGTATTAATCAATAATGCATCTGGATCTTGGGACCAGAGATTGGTAATTGAGGCCATTAGGATAGTTAGGCCCAAAAAGATGTTTTTCATGTGCTTTTGTTGGAAATCTAAAGATAGAAAAGTTATGGTTATGTCATTTTAACCTAAAATAATCTTAAAATCGCTTATTTAGGTTAATACAGCATAGTAAATGGATAATTTATTGGACGTGGTGGTAGGAAAACTGCCGCAACTTTGTACCCGTATAGTGTTAGTTATACAATTGCTATGAAAAAGACAAATTTTTACCCAACAATATGGTCAACAGCGCCTTATGCACCACATGTGATGGAAGGCTGGTACAAATCCCATAACGGGAGTGCCGAGTTGATCTTAAGAAACGAGCCTGCAACATCGCTCAAGGTTTCTGAAATGATGCTGAACATTACCAAATTCGCCGCAATCGACGAAAGTGGTAAAGAACATTTTATAATAGATTTTCCTGGTCAAAACCCAGTTTCCTTAAAAGGAATCGCTTCTGGAACATTTTTGCGTTCCAAAAGTGTGCTCTCCTTGCCGAATGGAACATATACTGCCTTACGTTTTTACTTGGCAGGTTGGGGTAACCAATTTATGTATCAGGATGGGAAAGAAGAATCTGCAAATGCATTCGACCGTTTGGACTTTACCATTGATGGAGGGTTTGAAGTAGCAGAAGGACATGCCCCAGAAGTTAAGTTGTGGTTCGATTTTGCTCCATACCAGTGGAAGCGACACTTTAAACCGCTTACGGATTTGTTTATAAAAAGCAAAACTTCGCAACCACGATTGGCCAATAGTTTTGGCAACTAATTATGCTATGAAGAAGATGAAAAAGGCACCTTTCGGGGTGCCTTTTTTATTTGGTATCAAAGGAAGTATTAACCTTCATTTTGAATTTCTTGCAGTCGCTCTAGTTTTTGAAGTACCTCATAAATAGAAAAGCTTCGGGCAAAACGGTACATTTCCTTATCATCGGCTTTAAGGATGACCACAGGTAAGGTAAACACCATGGATTGCCCTGTAAATTCCACTTCTTCCTCAACATCTACCACACGAATCTTTACTTCAGGAAAATTTTCTTGAACCGCTTCAAGTAGTTTTGGTTTTAGCACTTTACAAACCCCACAAGTTTTTCCAGTAAAGTAGATGAGTTCTATCATTTAAAAAATCATTTTAAATCAATAATCGGAATATTCGGTAGGGTAGAGGAACCACATATCAATATGCGACATATTGTTTTCGTATTTGGGCATGGCAATCAGTTCTTTCCATTCAGGGGATTCCACAAAAGCCTCCCAATGTTTTTCCCTTGTGGCCATATCGGCATGGGTGGTCATGTACATTAAATTAGGCATTTTGGGCCCAGAAAGCACCTCCCCATAAAATACGGCCTGAAAATCCAATCGGTCAAAAAGAGGAATTTCACCACCCGCATTGAACATATCTACTTTGTTGCGATAATATTTTTCAGTGGACGACTCATAGCTCCTTAACTCATAAATGCGATCGGCACGTGGACTGTCCAAATTTGGAGTGGCCATTTTAGGCATGTCTGGAAAGGCTTGAAGCAGCACCGATTCAATACGGTCATAGGGTGGATTATCAAATTTCGCATTGATATAGGCATCACCCGCTGTTACATATGTTTCATCCTCCAAAAGTTTACTTTCCAACTCTTGAAACTGCTTCAAACTTTTAAATGGCAATAGCACAAAAGTTTTAGGCACCGTATCCGTCTCGTTGGTACGGGATTTAAACACACCCACATTTTCTATGCCCTGTTTTTTCACCGCGGGCATAAAGGCATTTTTTAGGTAATCGTCGGTAGCAGCTATTTGTTCTTCGGAACTAAAGGAATAGATTTTAAGTTGATAAAACTCTCGTTCGTCCTGGGTTGTTTCTGGAATGGTTTCGGTTTCGGTAGTTTCAGGATTAGGGTTTCCACAGTTGGTCAATGCCACTAAAGTAAGTAGCAAGGGGAGGAATTTGATGATTTTCATTGTTCAGCTGTTTAGTTTGATGTGATGTCGTATATGTGTTTTTACAACGACGTTTCAAGATACGGATTAATTGCTGATTATCTTTTTTGTTCTAGATGAGGTTTTTTAGAAAGCAAAGCCAACAACCCTAAAATGGGACCAATGGCCAAAACCATATATATGAAGTTGGAAGAAGTCCAGGTTCTCATGATGTTCAACAATTGAATACTGATGATGGTAATTGCAAATCCGATGCAGTTGACAATGGTAAGTGCGGTGCCTTTAATTTCTGGGGAAGCATTTTGAGCCACTAAAGTGGAAAATAGGGGAGAGTCGGCAATCACTACCAAACCCCAAAAAATAAGAAAGGCTATAAAAATTGCTTCGGATGATTGACCAAATAGCAATGGCGAAACCAGGCAACAAATACAAGAAAGCAAAAGGGCCACAAAGGCCACTTTTTTGGTCCCCAATTGCTGTGATATATATCCTCCTACAATGCATGCCAATCCACCTAAGGCAATAATTAAAAAGGACCACAAAGGAATGTTAAATGCAACTTCTGGGTGTGCCCATGCATAGGTTTGCAGCATGATAGGAACAAAGGCCCAAAAGGTGTAGAGTTCCCACATATGTCCAAAATAGCCAAAAGCAGCAGCACGAAACTTGGGAAACTGAAAGACTTTGACAAATGCCGATATTTCCAGTTTTTGACTTGGTCTTCGGAATGGTCCATCTGGAACAAAACTCAACATAAGTACTCCTCCCAAAATTGCCAAACTGGAGGTGGCTACCAAGACCATTTTCCAAGGAAAGGCATGGGTCATGTTTTTTAATAAATGCGGAAATGCAGTACCCACCACCAGGGCCCCGACAAGAAAACCCAGAGATTTGCCCAATCCTTTTTCATAATAATCTGCGGCAATCTTCATGCCTACGGGATAGATACCAGCTAAGAAAAATCCTGTGAAAAACCGAAAACTCAAAAGGCTGGTAAGGCTATTGCCATCCCAAATCACTCCAAGATTAAAGATTGCACCCAAAATGGCACAGCTTAAAAACACTTTGGAGGGCGAAAAGCGGTCTGCTATGGATAAAATGGCAAAAAGTAAAGTGCCCACGATAAACCCAAACTGTACCGCCGAGGTTAAATGCCCCACAGCGCTATCATTTAACCCAAAAGTGGACACAAGATCTTGCATCACCCCATTGCCTGCAAACCAAAGTGACGTACAGCAAAACTGCGAAAACACAATGATGGGCAGTATGATTTTAGAGGGTTTCAACGACTGGAAATCAATGTTTGAGGTTAAGAACTTAAAAACGATTGGTCTAACTTACTTATTTAGCCTTACGAATTAAGGTAATATTTAATTCAATTTAAATCCCTTGTTTTCTTGAGCTTCAAAAATTGGGGGTGGTGGTGGCGGTGGAAAGGAAATATCAAAATAGTTTTCCTCCTCAAAAATCAATAGGTATCTATAATAGTCTTCGCCCATTACTAAATTCGCTAACTTAAATTGATTTTCAATCTCTGAAAGTATCTGCTTGGTTTTTATAATTGGATATTTCTCTTCTACATACAAATAAATCAATACCTTTTTTAGAATAGGGTTTCCACTGGTGTCAATGTAGTCCACATGTTCCATAGTTTTCAATTGCTCGGCTATTGACTCAATTGGATAATATTGGTCAATGGAAACACGATAATTTTTTAATGAATCGTTCTTTATGCGAATGGTATTTCGATTGAAAAAGCATGAAGTGACGTTGCTAGTTGGGCAAATGGTAACGCCATATTGATAATGGATGGTGTCATTTAAACTATATGTGAGTCCCGTAAATTTATCTTCACAAGATAAAAGCTGCATTTTTTCAATCAAAGATTCGAAGTTAGATGTTTCGTCAAGATTGATGACCTCAAATTTCGGGTCGCCTTCAAACTTTAAATATTCATTTGAGTATATTTTTGAAGCAGAAAATTGAATTGGATTTCCATCTAGATAGTTTTCTGTTGAATTTTCACAACTTAAATAGATGGTGGATGCACAAATAAGCAAGTAAACTTTGAATTGATTCTTCATGTTAGGAAGTAATCAAAAAATATGCCTTAATGCGCCTCCAACCAATTCTCGCCAATACCCACTTCGACATCTAGGGGAACGGATAACTCATAAGCGTGTTCCATTTCAGTTTTGATTAGTGCTTTCATTTCTTCCAACTCGGGTTTGTAGCAATCGAAAACCAATTCATCGTGCACCTGCAGCAACATTTTGGTCTTGTATTTGCCATCCGAAAGCTTTTTGTGGATGTTGATCATCGCAATCTTGATGATGTCCGCAGCACTCCCTTGAATAGGCGCGTTTACGGCGTTGCGTTCAGCCGCGCCGCGCACCACTTGGTTCCCCGCATTGATGTCTTTTAAATAGCGACGACGCCCCAACACCGTTTGCACATACCCATGATCACGGGCAAAATCAATCTGCTCGCTGATGTAATTGCGCAATTTTGGATAGGTTTTGTAATAGGTGTCGATGAGTTCTTTGGCCTCAGTTCGGCTCAAATCAGTTTGGTTGCTCAACCCAAAGGCCGAAACCCCATAAATAATCCCGAAGTTTACTGTTTTGGCATTGCTACGTTGTTCACGGGTCACTTCTTCAATCGGTACGTTAAACACTTTGGAAGCGGTAGATGCGTGAATGTCCTCTCCATGTTTAAAGGCTGAAATCATGGTGTCCTCATCGCTCAATGCCGCAATAATACGCAATTCTATTTGGGAATAATCCGCAGCCAATAAAACATAGTTTTCATCACGTGGGATAAACGCTTTTCGCACTTGGCGTCCACGTTCAGTTCGGATAGGAATATTTTGCAGGTTCGGATTGTTACTGCTCAATCGGCCCGTAGCCGCTACGGTTTGCATATAATCGGTGTGCACGCGACCTGTTTTTGGTTGCACCTCGTTGGGCAATGCATCCACATAGGTGCTTTTTAGTTTGGCCAATCCGCGGTAATCCAACACATTTTTAATGATCTCATGATCTTTGGCCAAATAGGAGAGTACATCTTCCGAAGTGGAAAACTGTCCCGTTTTGGTCTTTTTGGGTTTGTCCACCAAATTCAATTTTCCAAATAGGATGTCACCCAATTGTTTTGGGGAAGCAATATTGAATTCTTCGCCTGCATCTTCATAAATTTTCTTTTCCAGATCTGCAATGTCTACCTCGAGCGCAGTCGAGAGGTCATTTAAATACTTTTCATCTAAATTGATACCCTCCAATTCCATATCGGCCAAAACGCGAAGCAATGGAATTTCGATATCGTTGAACAATTTATCGGTTTGGGCTTCTTTCAACTCAGGAGTAAATTTTAATCCCAATTGAAAGGTAACATCGGCATCTTCTACTGCATATTCCGTTTGCTTTTCCAATGGAACTTGACGCATACTGAGCTGGTTCTTGCCTTTTTTACCAATCAGTTCGGTAATGGAAATGGGAGTGTAGTTGAGATAGGTCTCGGACAGCACATCCATATTGTGGCGCATATCTGGGTTGATGAGGTAGTGGGCCAACATGGTATCGAACAATTTGCCCTTGACTTCCACACCGTAGTTTTGCATCACTTTGATGTCGTATTTTAGGTTTTGCCCCACCTTTTCAATATCCTCGGATTCGAAAAATGGGCGTAGTTTTTCAATCAAAGGTTTGGCATCGTTCTCGTTATCGGGAAATGGGACATAAAATCCTTTTCCTGGTGACCAACTAAAGGCAATGCCCACCAATTCGGCTTCCAATGGGTTTAGGGAGGTGGTTTCAGTATCAAAACAAACGGAGGGTTGTTTCATCAGCATTTCCAAAAAGAGGTCCATGCCCAATCCGTTTTGCACGTTTTGGTACAAATGGGAAACATCGGCAATGGTTTTTCTGCTATTCACATCCTTGATGGTCGCTGCCGCTTCAGTTGGGTCTCCACCAAACAAGGTAAATTGACCACTGCCAGCAACCTTGGCCTCCTCTTTGGCGGTTTCCGTGCTGGTTACAGGGGTGCTTGCCTCGGCTTCTTCGGTAAAAAGTTTTATGAATTGATCCTTTAATCTTCGGAATTCCAATTCTTCAAAGATTTCCTGAACTTTTTCTGCATCAGGTGGACACATTTCGTAATCCTCCGCATGGAATTGTACGTCGCAATCCGTTTTTATTTCTGCCAGTTTTCGGGAAAGGCGGCCCAACTCGGCATTTTCCTCAACTTTCTCCTTCATTTTGCCTTTGAGCTGGTCGGTGTTCGCCAATAAGCCCTCCAAAGAATCGAATTGTTCCAAGAATTTTTTGGCCGTTTTGTCACCCACACCTGGCAATCCAGGAATATTGTCACTGGCATCCCCCATCATTCCCAAATAGTCAATAACTTGCTCTGGACGTTTAACTCCGAAGCGTTTTTGAATCTCGGGAATCCCCCAAATCTCAATACCGTTACCCATTCTGGCTGGACGGTACATAAAGATATTTTCACTTACCAACTGCCCAAAATCCTTGTCGGGCGTTACCATAAAAACTTTGTAATTTTCTTTTTCGGCTTGTTTGGCCAAAGTACCGATAAGATCATCCGCTTCGTAGCCCGCCAATTCCACCACGGGAATTTTCATGGCTTCCAATATTTGTTGAATATAGGGCACTGCGATTCGAATGGCATCTGGAGTCTCATCACGATTGGCTTTGTACTCCTCAAAAAGTTCAGTACGCTCCACACTGCCCCCCTTGTCAAAAGCTACGGCCAAATGGTCGGGCTGTTCACGTTTGATTACATCAAAAAGGGAATTCATGAACCCCATAATGGCGGAAGTGTCCATTCCCTTTGAATTGATTCTTGGGTTTTTGATGAGGGCGTAGTAACCACGAAATATAAGTGCGTAGGCGTCTAAAAGGAAAAGTCTTTTTTGTTCGGACATGTATTTTCAGTTGTCAATTAGCAATGTTCAATAAACAATATGAGGTTCCCAAAATAGGATGGGGATTAAAAGTACGAATTGATGTTTTAATAGAAGCAAGAAACTAGATGTTAGATTTGAGAACGCTTCGCTTCTAGATATTGGATACAAGAGTCAGGATGCAAGAGGAAGAATTAATTCACAAGGTTTTTTTAATAAATTTCCTGTATTTGGGACCAAATAATAATTCATTTAAATAATGATCTGGTGGAGTTAGGGAAACCTTGATTTTTGGATTTTTAGTTTTGAGCCAATTATAAAATTCAACAAATTCATCATTAATAGAAACAGCTTGAAATTTTTTAGATTTTCTACTTTTATTTGTTTTAAAATAAATTCTGTTCATGTCGGGAGCTTTTTGAACAGATATGTATTTTATTTCAACCAAGTCGGAATATTGAATTCTAGTTTTTTGTTTTTTTAAATGAAAATCAATTATGATTTCAGTCTCTTCAAAAAAAATACTAAACACAATATTTCTTAAGTATAAGGCAATTGAAACCAAAATCAATAGTGTAAAGCAAATGGTAGTAGTCTTCAAAAATATTGAAGTAGTTGCTGAGAATAGGCCATAACCGATTAAGCACAATATAATTGAGGCAAAAATTGCTTCAAAAATAAAATAGCTTGAGGATGAATAGTATTTGGTCATTTTTTTATTGAAATCGTTTACCTTGACTCTAGAAGCGCTCTTAATTCTTGAATCTAAAAGCGCAGCGGTCTAGCATCTCACGTCTAACAGCGAAGCGTTCTAACTTCTATTCATAAAAACTGATCACCTCTCGATTCTCGTGACCTTTTTCGGAATATTCCCGATAGGTAAACCCAGGGTGAACACAATAGCCACCTGTTTCTCCATTTTTATTGATGGCCAAGAATCCGATTTGGAAATCTTTTCGGCCCTTATTTTTTTTCATGATGCGTTTTACACCCTCTTCGCAGGCTTCTTGTGGACTTTTACCTTGACGCATCAATTCCACAATTAAAAAACTGCCTACAGTACGGATTACTTCTTCACCCACTCCCGTAGCGGTAGCACCACCGACTTCATTATCGATAAAAAGTCCAGCGCCAATAATGGGGGAGTCTCCAACACGACCTCCTACTTTGTAGGCCATGCCACTCGTGGTACATGCTCCAGCAATATCCCCGTTGGCATCGATGGCCAACATGCCAATGGTATCGTGGTTTTCTATGTTGATGGTGGTTTCATATTTCGAGGTTTTTAACCACTCTTCGTATTGTTTTCGGGTACTTTCTGTAAACAAATCCTCTTTTTTGAAGCCTTGCTCATAGGCGAATTTTTCGGCACCTTTTCCAGCTAAAATAATGTGTGGGGTTTCTTCCATCACTTTACGGGCTACCGAAACGGGGTGCGCAATATTTTGTAGGTAGACCACGGAACCGCAATTCCCATCTTTGTCCATGATGCAGGCATCCAAAGTCACGTTGCCATCACGGTCTGGACGACCACCTTTACCCACGGTCTCGTTGGTTACATCAGCTTCTTCCACCATCACACCTTGTTCTACGGCATCGAGGGCATTTCCACCAGCGCTCAATACTTCCCATGCTTTGTTGGTGGCATTGAGAAAATTCCAAGTGCAAACCACAATAGGTTTTATGGGTTCTATCGCAGCAATCGCAGCTGCTTCGGACTTAGTTTCGGTTTTACAAGAGGCCAATGTGGTGGCAGAAACCAGTCCTGCAGCGGTAAGGCTCGAATTTTTAAGGAATTTGCGTCGTTCCATGCGTTGGTATGTTTACTTTTAAGGGTCATAAATATACAATATGCTGGTAGAAGTTTGTGCCAATTCGTTGGAATCGGCAGTGAATGCGGAAAGGGCTGGGGCGGACAGAATTGAGCTGTGTTCGGAGCTTGGTGTTGGAGGCATAACTCCCTCAGCTGGACTTATCCGATTGGTTAAAAAGGAGTTGAATATTCCTGTACATGTGCTGCTGCGTCCGAGAGGGGGGCATTTCACCTATTCGGATTATGAATTTGAGGTAATGAAAGCCGATATTTTAGCTTGTAAAGAAATGGGGGTCGATGGGATTGTGTCTGGTATTTTAGATCCTGATTTTACAGTTGATATTGAAAGAACTAAAGTTCTTGTCGAACTGAGTGGGGAGTTGCATTTTGTTTTCCATCGCGCTTTTGATTGGGTGGCGAATCCGTCAAAAGCCATAAAACAATTGGAATCCATCGGAGTGCAGACAGTATTGACTTCTGGTGGCAAAACTTCAGCAGAACTAGGATTGAAAAATTTGAAGACATGGCAGCAGCAAACCACCATGACGATTATGGCTGGGGGAGGGGTCTCATCAGCTAATGCGTTGAAGTTTAAAAATGAAGGCTTAATTGCTATTCACTGTTCAGGATCTTCTTTTCAGAATGCAGTGAACATCAGTAACAAAATAAGCATGAACTCGTCTAAACATTTGGTGGAAGACCAAGTTGCAGTTTCCAATCCAGAAGTGCTCAAGGCCATTGTGGCAGCCGTTAAATAATATTTAAAAGCACTGCTAGATAGGAGATTAACCCTAATTTTGCAAAAAAGATTGTATGTCGAGATTTATTGTGTTGGCCATTATTTATATGATTTTGGCTACTTATGGTTTTCAAGCATTTAGGACCTTATTTAAAAGTCCATGGATGCATTGGACCTATATTGCCCTGTTCTTGGGCGCCTTATTATTTTTGGCTGTTAAGGTGATGACTTATGACCCTAGTGATGGGTTTAAAGGAACTGCAGCCATTGCAGGAAGCATTTTTGCCGCCTTTTTTCTGTTGGCTTTGGTTTTGGGTTTCTTTCTTTTGTTGGAAGATGTGGTACGGTTGATTGGCTACGGTTACAATAAAATAGTTGGAGTTTCTGATGCCGATACAGGTTATTTTCCATCCCGAAGAAAATTTATCAGTGGTTTGGCCCTTGGTTTGGCCTCTTTGCCTTTTGGTGCATTGCTCTATGGCATGTATCGAGGTAAATACAACTACCAAGTTTTAAAATACGAGCTTGAGTTTGATGATTTACCTGATGCTTTTCACAACTATCAAATCACCCAGATTAGTGATGTGCACAGTGGTAGTTTTGATGATTACCAAAAAGTAGAATATGGGGTAAACTTGGTGAATGAACAACAAAGTGATGTGATTTTCTTTACGGGTGACATTGTAAACAATCGTTCTGAAGAGTTGAAACCTTGGAAGGAGGTATTTTCCCGTTTGGAGGCGAAAGATGGAGTCTTTTCCATTTTAGGAAACCACGATTATGGGGATTATGCCGTTTGGGATACCGAAGAAGCCAAAGCCCAAAACTTGGAAGACCTTAAGGCCATGCAAAAAGAAATGGGTTTTGACCTGATTTTGAATTCTAACCGTTATTTGGAGAAAGATGGCGAAAAAATTGCTTTGGTCGGTGTTGAAAACTGGGGCCGTGGTGGATTTATAAAAGCTGGGGACCTACAATTGGCCAAGGAGGGCGTCCATCAAGATGACTTCAAAATATTATTGAGCCACGATCCATCCCACTGGGAAGATGTAGTGATTCATGATGACTACCATTTTCATTTAACATTGAGTGGTCACACCCATGGAATGCAATTTGGCGTTGAGATTCCTGGATGGGTAAAATGGAGTCCTGTAAAATGGCGTTACAAATATTGGGCTGGTATTTATAAAGAAATGGATCAGTTCATCAATGTGAACCGAGGTTTTGGTTTTATTGGTTACCCTGGTCGTTTTGGTATTTGGCCAGAGGTGTCTGTAATCACCTTAAAGAAAAAAGGAAAGGTTGCTTAAAGCAATTATTTCCAATGTTCCGATTTTAAGCTCATAGTGGCTTTCAGAATATCCTTTTGGGAAATTTGGCCTACAAGTTTGCCGTTCTCAACAATGGGGAAACGTCTTCTTCTTACTTCGAGGAATTTCTTGGCTGCATCAAAGATATTCATGTTGCCATCGATGGTCTCAACATTTTTGATCATGCGAAGACCTACTTTACGCTCGGCCATGGGCATATTGTAGTATCTGCTATCACTGATATGCTTGATGCAGTCACCCTCTGAAATCATCCCGATAAGTTCGTTTTTATCGTTAACTACGGGTCCTCCTGAAATTCTGTATTTCAACAATGCTTCAATAACTTCTTCAACGGGTTGTTCTGGGCTAAAGGTGATGAGGTTTCGAGTCATATAATCACTCACTTTTAGTCTTGTTTCTTTGGGAATCTCCTTGACTCTTCTTCCTGTGTAACTTTTAATTGCCATGACGATATATTTATGTGTTGCCTATTAAAGATACTGAAATTCAGTGAGATAATTATCTACCTGTTGGGGGTGAATACTTGAATTAAGAAAGGCACTGAAGATAATTCAGCGCCTTTTTCTATGGTTATTTTGGGTTATTTCAAAGTTTGAGGGATGCGCCAAAACCGATCATCATAGTGGTCATGTCATAAGAAACCTCACTTCCTGGAATGGCTCCGTAGGGTGGGAAGTTTTGAATGAATTGGGGATTCAGCAATGGACCTGAAGTGGCATCGCCACTTGTGCCATAATGAATCAATGCATCCAAGGTAAAGCGTTCGCTAAATTCATAGCTTATCCCAAATTGGTAGGCATTTTTAATGATGGCGGTCGCAGGCACATTAAAAAATGCAACGTCACTATTAATAGGATTGGAACTGTAAGTGTAGCCAACCCTAATGGGTAATTTGTTCACTCCTTTGTATTGCACACCTGCAGAAATAATGTTTATGTTCTCCCATCCAAAGCCAGCTACAGAAGCGGTTTGTGTCCAACCAGCAGTGGAAAATCCATCAGTGTTTTCATAATCGACCATTCTATAGTCCAAAGCAATGTCGATGTTTCCCAAAGAATAGCCCAATCCAAAGGAAAGTATGGATGGGTAATCCATATTAAAATCATTAGTGCTTGTTGAGCCATCCAAATAGGTATTCTCCAATTCGAAGTCTTCAAAATACTGAGTGGTTTTATAGGAAACCCCAGCTTTAATTCCTGTTGATGAATGGTAAAACACACCAATTTGACCTCCAAAACCTAATGCTGAAGCCCTATCGGCGGTTGGGTAACCTGCTTGTGTTGGATTTGCTGTTGGGTTTGGCATTAATTCCAATGAAGAGTAGTTAAACGTGGGTTGGATTCCGATGGAGAATTCGTCTGAAATCTCATAGGCCCATGCAAGTCCAACCTGTAACAGCATATAATCCGATTCAATGCGTCCAAAACCGCCATTGGCTTGTGGCATGGTAATGGGATTGCTCATGCTTTCAGGAAACGTGACCCCAAAGCCACTGATACCAAAAATGGAAGCTCCAAAAGTGCTTTTACTTTCTGGTTTGCTCCAAACCATTGCCAAGGCAGGCATTGGCGAAACACCTCTGTCATCTTCAGTTGTTCCACTGTAAAAATTACCTGTGGGCTGTCCTTGATCATCAAATTCCGGTACAGTTGAGCTTACTTCAGGTGAAGAGAAAAACAAACCAACATCCAATTTAATAATGTTGTCATCAAAAGTAGTGATCGTGGCAGGATTCCATTGTAATGCTCCAGAGATGTCCAGCGGTTGTGCGGTGGCCGCTCCCCCCATGGACATGTTCACCGATCCAACACCTTGCATAATGTGTCCTGCCTGAGAAAAGGTGATGGTGGTCATTAATAATGCAACAAGTGTTGCCAATAAAGTTTTCATACGAAGAGGTTTTACACAGTAAGTGGCTGATGTGTAGTAGATTGTTCAGTCAGATGCTGTACAGTTAAATCTAGTGTAAACCTACTAATAAACTGGAGTAAAGTGTATGATAAAAATCATGAATCATGGTGTAAAAAAGGGAAAGCCCCTTAAAAGGGGCTTAATCAACAACAAACTAGAATTATGGAACTAACCTACCACGCCAGATTGTAGGTGTTTCCACTGCCCATGGTTAGTGTTGCAGTTTGGTTACCCGTAAATTCCAGGGTGCCTGAAAAATTATAGGAGTTTCCGTTGGTTGCTTTGCCTACAAAACTTGCATATACGGTACCCGAAGCAATATTGTAATTGGATTTTAGTATGGCCAGGTTTGTAGTAGTGAATTCAATGGTGCTTGTAAATGAATTGATGGTACTCACATTGGATTCTTGTGTTCCGGAAATACTGAAGGTTTCATTAACAAGATAACTATTGCTGGCATCATCCAGATTGGTGATATTTATAGTGGCACTTGTACTGGCTTCGCTTGAAATTCTAGGTCCATCGTAGGTTGATGTGCCGTCCAATTCAAAATCTGCAGCAGAAGGAATAATTCCCGTTCCACATTGTACCATCCAGCTCCAGATTAAACTGGCATCGTATGAGATGCTTCCGGATTGACCCGAAATGTTGTAGGATGAGCCATACTCCACTCCACATTCGTAATCTTCAGCTTTACCTGAAGTTGAGTTGTCTTCCTCAAGAGTGTAAATGGCCTCTTGGGTAATTTCTACCATTCCGCCAGAGTCTGGAGAAACTGACATTGCAATGGCTTCTGCGGCTTCCTCTTCGGTAATGGTAGCTTCTGGTTCGCCTACACCATCGTCTCCATTGCTACAGGAAGCAAAAGTCAAGGTGAAAGCTGCAGCTCCCAATACGATAAGGTTTTTTGTGTTGAATTTGGTTTTTGGTAAGATTAGATTTTTCATAATTGATAAGGTTTAAAAATTAATTTTCTTTTTATTGTTATTTTTTGGCTAAACTAGGCTGGTCTGTAATGTTTGGGGGGCATAAAAAAGGTGAAGCTGTCAATTTTGGGGGTGAATCAACCCTTAGCCCTTGTAATCCATTTTGCCCTTGAAATAATCATAAAATCCTTTGAAGATTAGTACCAAAGGATTGTTGCTGATGAAACCCGTGGTGATTCCATAAGTGGGTTTTTCGGTTTCGGGTTGATAGGTGCCGAACATACGGTCCCAGATCATAAGTACACCGCCAAAATTCTTGTCGATATAATCTTCATTTGATCCATGATGTACTCGATGCGCAGAAGGTGTGGCCAAAATACCTTCAATAAATCCTAATTTGCCGACGGCCTCGGTATGTAGAAAAAATTGATACAACAAGTTTAATCCGAAGGAAACAGCGACCAACTCAAAAGGAAGGCCTATTAAAATAAGTGGAGCAACCACAAAAGGGGTCAACAATGCACTGAGCCAATTGAGGCGGTAGGAAACGGTAAGGTTCATGAACAAACTCGAATGGTGCACCAAATGAAATGCCCAAAGAAATTTTATTTTATGACTGTACCTATGGTACCAATAGTACATAAAATCTACTGCGATAAAACTGATGAGGAATACCCACGCATTGATTTTTAATTGAAGCAAGGCAAATTGCGCCAAATAGGACATGGTGGCATATTGAAACCCAAAAAGGAACACTTTAGACATTTGAAAACCCGCAAAAATGGCCAGATTCGCTAAGGTGTCCTTTGTTTCATAGACTTTTTTATCATTTTTCCAGCTCCAGATAATCTCCAAGATTACCAAGATGAGCAAAATAAGGAAGATTGCTCCTCCATGCTCCATTCGTGTTTCGTTTTCCATAATCTTCACTTTTTAAAGTGAAGTTGCCTTAAAATGGAAATTACTGAAGGGGAAAAAAAGGTGAAGCTGACAAAATCGGTGTTGAGACTTTTCAAGAAGGCTATTCGTCCAGCCACTTTTTAAATTCTGGGGATTTGGCCTTACTCACTATTATTTTTTCGTGTGGTTTGGGTTCCACATTGACCACAAGTCGGCCATTAAAATAAAAGTCGATGTCCCTAACGGCCCAGCGCTGCACAATAAATTGTCGATTGGCCCTAAAAAATAGTTTGGGGGATATTTCAGCCAGAATTTTGTCCAAGGTAGACTCTATAGTGTATTTTTTTCCATCTGCGGTGTGGGCATACACAATTTCCTGTTCCGTAAAAAACCATTGGATTTTATCAACTGGAAGGGGTATGAGCTTGTTTTGGTAATGAACCAAATAGGCTTCGCGATAGGATTTGCTGGTGTTGTTTTGTATGTAGTTTAAAAGCTCGTGGATCTTATCGTTTTCCACAGTTTTGTTGCCCAATGTGGTTTTATATTTTTTAAGGGCCTTTTCTACATCTTCCGATTGAAAAGGTTTTAAAATATAATCAAGTCCGTTCACCCTAAAAGCCTCCAAGGCATAATGATCATAAGCGGTAATAAAAATTACTGGAACGCTGGGTGAAATGGATTTGAAAATTTCGATAGAAAGTCCGTCGGTAAGTCGAATATCCATGAACAAAAGCTGGCAATCCCCCATATGATTTTGCAACCAATCAATGGAACCTTTTACGCTGTCCAATTTTTGAAGCACATTGATTTCGGGTTCCAAATTTTTTAGTGTGAATTCCAAATTACGCGCAATGGCAGGTTCATCTTCAATAATGGCAATATTGATAGGCATAGGGTTATGGATTTAAGGGCAATTGTACGGTAAAATGTGTGTCGGATTTTACGATATCTATGGATTTCCCCATCAAAATTTGGTAACGCTCGTTGAGGTTTAAAAGTCCAATTCCTGTTGAAGGTTCCTTATAAATGGCTTCTTTGAGGGTATTTTTGAAAATGAGTTTATCATTTTCTTGAAAAACATCGATGCGCAGCGGATATTCTTTAGAGACATAATTATGTTTTACCGCATTTTCCAAAAGCGGTTGTAGTGACATATGGGGTAGGTTTATGCCATGGGTTTTGGGAACATGGATATGGATGTCCAAGGCATCCTCAAAACGCATTTTCAGCAATTGTATATTGGAATCCAACAGTTCCAATTCTTTATCCAGACCAATAAGTTGTTCGTGATGGTTGCCCAAGGAATAGCGAAACACCTTTGATAAGTGCGTAATGTAATCTTGTGCTTTGTTTGGATTTTCCCTGACCAAGGCAGACAGGCTGCTCAATGCGTTGAACAAAAAATGGGGGTTTATCTGTGCCTTTAAATTTTTTATTTCGGCATCAAAATAAGCTGATTTCAATTGTTCGTTTTCGAGTTCCTTTCGTTTTTGAACCCGATTCAGCAAAACAATTTTGAGCATAATGGAAAGCAGTACCAAGCTGGTAATCAAGCGAAACATGTAGCCCAGTATAAACAGTTTAAGGTTCGGAGCATTTTGAAACAAATATTTTTGGCTAATGCTTCCAATCGCCAGAAACAAAACCAAAAACAGTAAATTAAACAGCAGGTTCTTGGTGATTTCTTTCTTGTTTGTATTTTCCCATCGAAGCCACTTTAAGTTTAAGAAACCAATAAAAATACAATAGCCAAATTGGAAAAGTGTCTGATAGGCGAGCTCTGGTGCATTGAAGACCCAAGGTAACCCTATTCGTCTAGCCTCTCCGGGCAGCATCACGAACAAGCGATGAACGTTTAATGCGATGGCCAAAAATACTGAGGCGAGGAGCAGTATTCTTTTTTCCGATTTGGTCATTTTCATTGTTTAAAAATACAAAGGCTTCCCCAATCCACAACATTGGACAGGGAAAGCCATGATCACTGTGTGAAAAAGTTATTTGTTATGAATTCTTTCGTTGCTTGTAACGCTCTTTGAGCTTACTTCTATTTTCCTTTTGCATCTCTTTGAACGATTCAAATTCACTCTCGCTCAAAAGTTGTTTCAATTCTTCATTTTTATTGTCCTGAATAGTTTTTAATGCTTTCATTTTGGTTAATCGTGACCCCTCACTTTCCCTTGTACTCTTAAATTGTTCAAAGTACTTATTGCTGATTTCAACAAAGGCTTCTTTCTTTTCCCCTGTTAATTGTAAAGTTTCGATTTGATGATCTAGAACTGCTGCAAATTCCTCATCACTCTCTTGCGAGAAACCTAGAATAGACACACAAAACATTAAGGCAAACATTAATTTTTTCATGGTAGTTTATTTAAATTTTAAGCAAGTTTAGGTTGATCCTTGAGGCGCTATGGAAGTAAAAAAGGTGAAACTGCTAAAATTGGAGGTAGGACAATGGATTTTAGGGGTGAAGCAAGTGAAGGCTAGAGTAAGTTGATTTTGAAAAGAATTGAACTTACTACTCCATGCAAAAACGTTAACAATTTTTCTTACTTTTGACTGTAAACCTTTGAATTCATGTCTAAATTTGGTGAACTTATCGATTTGAAAATTCCAGTTCTGTTGGATTTTTATGCAGAATGGAACGAGCAATCCACGTCCATGCATCCTGTTTTGAGCGATGTTGCTGCGGCACTTGGCGAAAAAGGAAAAGTAATCAAGATAGATGTGGATAAGAACAAAGAACTGAGTCAAGCTTTGCGCATTAAAGGACTACCAACCCTAATGATCTACAAAAAAGGAGAAATGGTCTGGCGACAGAGCGGTGAGCAAGATGCCAATACACTCATCGGCATTCTAAACGAATATATTTAAACAAAAAAGCGAGGTTTTTACCTCGCTTTTCTTTTTTATTGCTGTTCCATTTCAATTGAATCGGGAACCGATTCTATGGTATCCAATGGAATGGAATCTTCCAAGTCAGGGTCCATGAGCATTGGGTCGTCCAAAACCTCTTCTTCGTCATCCACAAATTGGGAGAACATATCAATGTATTCATTAAAGATGATGGTCTCGGATTCTGCCAAGTCTTTGTCGCTGTTCTCAATTAAGATATCAATGTTTCGGCGATAGGCTTGCATATCGGATAAGATATCGTCTATTTTATCGTATTGCTCATCCAAAGGCAAGGCGGCGTAGTATTCCAAATGCTCTTGATAGATTTTTTTGAGTTGGTTGAACAATTCCCGCGCTTTTTCAGTTTCACCAACTTTATAGTAGCCATCAACGAAAGGTTCTACAAACGCATAGAAATAATAATATTCAACTGGCATGTTGGTCAATGACATATCGATGACCTCCTTGGCTTTGTCAATTTTGTTTTCTTGGATTAGAGTTTCCATCAATCGGGCCAAGTTGCTCCTAAAAGAAAGTCCTTGAGAACGGGTTTGTGGATCGTGGTAGATTTTATCACTTCCTGAATTGCCCCAATCCCAATTCTTCACAATGTCGTACATCAAATCAGAATCAATGCGACCCATTTCAAAAGAATTGCGGTTTGGAGTTTTAATTGGCACCAATTTATATACCAATCCATCCAATTGTAGATAATCTTTCAACCAAATGTATTCCGCGCTGTCAAAACTTCCACCAGAGAAATAAATTGGACGTTTCCAATCGTTATTGGCTAGCAAATCCAACATTAAAATTCGGTTTTTCGGCAAAGCGCTTTCTGGAAGGTCTATGTCGATGTAGTCCACAATCAATGCTGAGTCTTTCTCTTTTACCAATCCACTTTCCAAAACATTTTTCTTGTTGACAGGGATTCGGATTTTGTTGGTAGGGTAGTACACAATATCCAAAGTACTCTGTGGGTATTGTGATAAATCAGCTCCTTGATTGCTCAAAATATGACCAAATTTGGTTTGTTCTTTATCGCTTCCGACCCAGTTCATGAAATCTTTGATATCCCAACGGTTTTCGGTAATGCCACGGTAATAAATGGCATCTCGTGTTCCATAGCGGTATTTGTCGTGGGTTAATTGAGACGGAATCGGATCACTTTCGTACGCTTTGCGTTTCATTTGATCGATGTACCAATCCGTAGCAAAAAGACTGGTGTTGACCACACGAACATCGGTACGGTAGTTTTCAATTTCTTGGGCATACCAGATTGGGAACGTATCGTTATCCCCAATGGTAAACAGAATGGCCCCTGCATCTTCCTGGCAGGAATCCAAATAAGCTTTTGCTGTTGATTTTGCCGTGTAGCGATTCGCTCTGTCATGGTCGTCCCAGTTTTGGAAAGCCATTAAAAAAGGTACGGCCAATAAACAAATAGCGCTGATGGCTGGTGCCGCGATTTTAGCAGACAGTAGTTTTTTAAATTCTTCAAACAATCCATAAACCCCAAGTCCGATCCAAATGCAGAATACGTAGAACGAACCTACGAGTGAATAATCCCTTTCCCTAGGTTGGAAAATGGAAGGGTTGGTATAAAACTGGATGGCGAATCCTGTGAACATGAAGAACACAAACAGCATCCAAAATTGTTTTGGGTTTTTTGAAATCTGGAATACGATACCCAAAATTCCGAGCAATAAGGGCAAGAAATAGTAGGTGTTTCTTCCTTTATTATTTTCCCAATCGCTAGGTAGATTTTTTTGACTTCCCAAGCGAAGACTGTCTATAAACCCGACACCACTGAGCCAATTTCCGTTTTCGTCGTACTTGCCTTGCATGTCGTTTTGCTTTCCAACAAAATTCCACATGAAATAGCGCATGTACATATATCCGAATTGAAAATCGAACAGGTAACTTAGGTTTTGACCCAGAGTAGGAGGTTGCACCTCGATGTATTCTCCAAATTCCCTTAAGAATCGAATGTATTGTGGTGTATCAATCTCCCCTTGTGAGTAGGCAGTTTTAAATTGGCTAACGGCCTGACGTAGCTCGTTGTTGGAAATGTATTCCGATTTTATTTTAAAATCAAGGGCGCCAAAGTAGCGCATGTAATTTTCGGCATGTTGATCGCTCCACATCCTTGGCAGAATGCCTACATGCTTTTCATTTGGTCCTGGAACAGCACCCTCGTAATGGTTTACAATAATGTATTTGCCCGTTGCATAATCCTTTTCATATTTGGGGCTGTCATCCCTGTCATCTCCTGCTGGCGCAAAAGTATCGGAATAATAAGCGCCATAAATAGGGCTGTCTACCCCTGGGTATTGCTCCCTGTTGTAATAGGCTAAAAGGGAACGTGCATCGGCTGGATTGTTCTCGTTAACCACGGTTTTGGCATTGGCACGGATGGGCAACATCAACCAAGAAGAAAAACCTAAAAGCAAGAACATTAAGCTCAATACAATGATGTTTAGGTTATGGAAATGATGTTTTCTGGTATATCGAAGTCCAAAATAAAAGGCCGCTACGAAAATCAGTCCCATAATTAGGGTCCCTGAGTTGAACGGCAGGCCAATTTCGTTGATAAAGAACACCTCGCTCCAACCAAACAATTCCAATACGTAGGTCAGGGAGAATTTATAGACCAAAATCAAAAGGGCAACCACAATAATGTTTGCCAATAGAAAATTCTTAACGGTGGTGGTCTTGTATTTTTTGAAGTAATATAAAAGTCCAATGGACGGAATGGCCAAGAAGCCCATGAACTGGATTCCGAAGGTCAGACCGATTACAAAGCAAATCAACAACAACCAACGGTGGCCTCTAGGGTCTTCCAGATTGTCGGTCCATTTAAGCCCCAGCCAAAGTAAAAGCGCCATGATAAAACTGGCCATGGCATACACCTCGGTCTCTACGGCGTTGAACCAAAAACTATCGGAAAAAGTAAATGCCAATGCACCCACCAATCCACTACCAAAAATAGCAATAGCTTGACTATTGGTAATGGCTGTTTCTTTAGAAATAAGTTTTCCCACCAAATTCGTAATGGTCCAAAAGGTGAACAACACTGCAAAAGCACTGGAAACAATAGAAACTGCATTCACCATGAGGGCAACTTTGGTTTCATCCCCGAAGGCGAACATGGCAAAGAACGCTCCGATCATTTGAAGCAAGGGTGCTCCTGGAGGGTGTCCTACCTGTAGTTTTGCCGAGGTGGAAATATACTCCCCTGCATCCCAAAAACTTCCAGTGGGTTCAACGGTAAGTGCATAAACTATAAAGGCGATAGCGAAAGAAACCCACCCAAGGATGGTGTCCCATTTTTTGAAGTCTTTTGCAAACATAAAGCTGGTTATTGACCGAGTTGGGGCGAATTTAGTAAATATAGCACAGACGGTTAGCCAATTTTGGAAAACCTTTAACATGCTATTGGGAGAAAAATTATTCGGATTCTGATTAAAATATTTGTTGAAACCAAAGTTTGTTATAAATTTGCACGCTCAATTGCTGAATCAGTTTTGGCATTTGAATGGTACTGGCCTATGGTGTAATTGGTAACACAGCTGATTTTGGTTCAGTCGTTCAAGGTTCGAGTCCTTGTAGGCCAACAGAAAGCCCTCTTAAACACGTTTTAAGGGGGTTTGTTTTTTTGTGTCTACTCCAGGTGTTCAAAATTATTCCATAACTACATTCTAAGTTGTTCCTAATTAGGTAATCATTTTAAAATGATTGAATTAAGTCTTGATTGTGTTCGCTTAAGAGCCAAAAATTAAATACCTTTAATAGGTATAATTCAATCTCTTTCAGTTATGCGGCGTTCTGAAATCAATTGGCATGTTAAGTGGCCCAATTCAATTAAAAAAGCTTGTTTCTTTTTATTTCTAATTGTAGGAGCTCCCACGCAAGCACAGGATTTTAATTTCAAGGATTATTTGGTGTTGGGAGTTGAGTATGCCGAAGACTTGACATCCATTTATTTGGAGCCTTTGAACGAAGGTTTGATGTATGCCTTGACTGGTGGCTGGAACAATGATGCTCAAGTACTCAATGAATGGCAAGTGCAATTATCCCTTGTGACCAATGGTTCTTTTGTTCCCAATGATAAATTATCCCGAACCATTAATATTGGTGATTATGAAAATTTGTCGGTGTTGGGAGGAGGAAATCAAGTTGAGATTCCAACTATTTTAGGCAGCACCAATTCCAATGTCACATTTGTGGCCACGGTGGAGGGAGAGGAGTATCAGTTTGATGCACCGACAGGTATTGGTTTGTTTTCCACCAATTGGTTGCCTGCTCCCTTATTGCAGGGAAGTGTTGGTCTACCAATGCATTTTGAAGCAAGTTTCAGGTATTTTCCCAAACTAAATATTGATGATGCAGCATTTGGAGTGATTGGTTTTGGTCTCAAAAATCAAATCACCGAGCATTTTGAAGGAGGGAAATCCTTGCCTGTGGCAATTTCGTTGTTTGGGGCCTTTACCCGATTGGATGCCAAATACGATTTTCAAGCCAATGGATTTATTACAGGTAGCGACCAACATGTGGATGGATATTTGAATACCTTTTTGTTTGAAACATTGATTTCCACCAAAAACCCCGTTTGGAATCTCTATGGAAGTATTGGGTATATCACAGGGAAATCTAATTACGAGCTTAAAGGGGTTTATGTGATAGAAACCCAGAACAATACTTTAGAGTTTGTAGATCCTTTTGATGTACAGACCAAGATTTCTGGGCTAAGAGGTTCCTTAGGTGGCAAGGTGAATATCAATTGGTTCAGTATTAATCTGGATTACACTTTGCAAGGGTATAACAACCTTTCTTTGGGCTTGAATTTTATGTTGAACGGAGGGAACAGCAATTGATTGCAAGTTAACTTTTGATTTTCGGCACATAAAGAGCAATATCTGCCGCTCTGCCTTCAATATCCATGGTGCCCAATGAAGTAAATGAAATGTCCTTTGTTTTGGTCAATTGGTTGACCAAATCATCTGAAACAATCAGTTCTTCATCAAATTTTTTACAGAGCTTTTGAATGCGGGCGGTAACGTTCAACACATCGCCTGTAAAAAATATTTCTTTTTTTAAAGCACCAATTTCACCAGTGGTTACTTCACCTAAATGCAAACCAGCTCTAAATGCAGGTTGTACTCCGTAGGTTTTTTCAAAGTAAGAAGCCTTTTTTGTCAAGCTTTGCTTCATGGCATAAAAACAGCGGATGCAGTTTGCATGGTTTAGACCATCCTCCTTTTTCCAAGTGATTACAATTTCATCCCCAACATATTGGTACACCTCTCCTTCATATTGAATAATGGCATTTGACAATTGATTGTAATAGTCACTCAAAAACCGAAAATAAACAGTGTGACCCAATTGCTCTGCAAGTGAAGTGGAGGATTGCATATCCAAAAACATAAAAACCCTCGACTCATTTTTAGGTTGATGGTATTTGCCCGAAAAGAAATTTAGGAGCACATTGTGTCCCAAATGTTCGCTAAAACCTGAATACAATAACGAAACAAAAATGCTAAAGGCTAACGAAACCATGGTGCTCAAAAAGGTAAGGCTCACAATATAATGGGAGAACTTTTCCCAAACACCTTCGCTTAAAACGGAATCGCCTAATTCAATACTTGCGGCAATGGGATAGGTGATAAGGTTGATCACCAGCATGAACAACAAGTAAAATCCCATTTTGTAAAGGATCTTAATGCTGAAGCTTTTCGATTTAAACCGCTTTCCCAACCAAAGTACCTCCACGGCTCCCATAGTGATACCCACAAGAAATACAGCAGTAGAGGCGAATATTAAAACAGTCCAAGTAACAGTAATATCCGTATCGGGCCTATGGTTTTCGTATTCATTGGCCATGGATTCAATTAAGAGTATAAACCAACTCAATGCCAACCAAATAACCCCAAAGGGTAAAATCCGTTTTATATAGTATTTGGTCTTGGGGTTTTTAAACAGACGCATGCT
This sequence comes from Flagellimonas zhangzhouensis, assembly GCF_900102925.1. Classification (GTDB taxonomy): domain Bacteria; phylum Bacteroidota; class Bacteroidia; order Flavobacteriales; family Flavobacteriaceae; genus Flagellimonas; species Flagellimonas zhangzhouensis. The sequence goes on from NZ_FNKI01000001.1 coordinate 1,261,204, forward strand.
GTAAAGTAAAATGATTTTGTTGAGGTGCAGAAGTTTATGCTTGTTTAAATCCAAAGTAAGCTATATCAATTTAGCGATATTTATGAAGAGAGCAGGGTCTTAAAATAGTAATTTAGTGCAGTTGCAGTTTCAAAAGTTTCATTTTCAAGGATTTGAAATGGTGGTTGCAACGGCAAACAAACAAGCACATAAAATACTATTCAAACTAAAGAACGATGGCGGAGGTTAATTACGCGCAGGAATTTAAGCGGTCCATCAAAGATCCAGAGAACTTTTGGATGGACCAAGCTTCGAACATTAGTTGGTTTCAAAAACCACAACGAGCACTTACCAAAGATCAAAATGGATTTTACCGCTGGTTTAAAGGAGGTAAACTAAATACGTGCTATTTGGCACTAGATGTTCACATAGAAAATGGTCGGGGAGAAGACATAGCATTGATTTACGATTCGCCTGTTACGCAATCGATTGAGAAATATACCTATCTGGAACTTCGAGATCAAGTAAGCAGACTGGCTGGAGGAATGAAACGGTTGGGGGTTGAAAAGGGCGATACGGTCATTATATATATGCCCATGATACCCCAAGCCGTCATTTCCATGTTGGCCTGTGCCCGTTTGGGAGCGGTACACTCCGTGGTTTTTGGTGGTTTTGCCCCACATGAATTGGCCATTCGAATAGATGATGCCAAGCCGAAATTGATCATCACGGCCACTTCGGGAATTGAGGTAGATCGAATTATTCCATACAAACCCATGGTGGACGAAGCCATTGCCAAGTCAACCCATAAACCAGATCATGTAATTGTCTACAACCGTAGGATGGGGGCAGTTCGTCCTGATCAAGAAAACGACATCGACTATGCAACTTTAATGAAGATTGCCGACCCTGTTCGTTGCATTGAGGTAGATGCCACAGACCCATTATATATTTTGTACACCTCAGGAACTACAGGAAAACCCAAAGGGATTATTCGGGACAATGGAGGTCATGCCGTAGCCATGCATTACAGTATGAAACACGTCTATGGTGTCAACCCAAGAGAGGTGTTCTGGGCAGCCAGTGATGTTGGATGGGTGGTAGGTCATAGTTATATCGTGTATGCTCCTTTGGTTTATGGTTGCACAACGGTTTTGTTTGAAGGTAAACCTGTTCGTACGCCAGATGCCTCCACTTTTTGGAGAGTAATCAGTGACCATGAGGTGGATGTGATGTTCACGGCGCCAACAGCCATCAGGGCCATTAAAAAAGAAGACCCCGAAGGGGAATTCATCAAACAATTTGATATGAGCCGATTGCGTTATTTGTTTTTAGCAGGCGAGCGTTGTGATGTTTCCACTTTGAATTGGGCAGGAGAAAAATTAAATGTTCCCGTTATCGATCATTGGTGGCAAACCGAAACAGGATGGCCTATTGTGGCCAACATGATGGGCTTCAATGAACATTTTGATGTAAAACCAGGCTCAGCAACCCAAGCTGTATGTGGTTATGATGTGCAAATTTTGCGGGAAGATGGAAGTGAAGCAGAAAGAGGAGAGGAAGGCTATGTGACTGTAAAATTGCCATTGCCCCCAGGTACTTTGCCCAATTTATGGGGAGATACCGAACGTTTCATAAAAGGATACCTAAATAAATTTGATGGTTATTATTTCTCTGGTGATGGGGGATATATCGATGAAGATGGTTATGTGTTCATTACGGGTAGGGTAGATGATATCATTAATGTGGCAGGACACCGTTTGTCTACTGCAGAAATGGAAGAGGTGGTTGCCAAACATCCCGATGTTGCCGAATGTTGTGTGGTTGGAATTGAAGATGACCTAAAAGGTCAGATTCCGTTGGCCATTGCAGTATTAAAAGCAGGGGCATGTATAGAGAGTTTTCAATTGCAATCGGAAGTAGTGGGCGATGTCCGTAAAGAAATCGGTCCAGTGGCCTCTTTGAAAAAAGTATTGATTGCGGAACGATTGCCCAAAACTAGATCAGGCAAAATATTACGAAAAGTAATAAGGGCCATTGCCGATGGAAAAGAATTCACCGTACCATCAACTATTGATGATCCAGAAATATTAAATGAAATCGAAAAGTTGTTTCAAGACCAAATGGTGGGTTCGTTCGAGAAAAAAGTGAAACAATCCAATTAAGATTCGCTTCTAATTTTTGTTCACTCGGTACGTAACACCTCGGTTGGTAACTACACTGCCTGATTTAACGGTTAAAGTAGCTGCGTCAGAGGTAATAGGTGTGTTGCAAGATGACCCTACATTGGACACCAAAACTCGGAATAGATAGCCATTCTTGTTCATATCTGGTGTGATTACGGTCAAGTTTTCTGTTTGGGTTCCTGAATAGGCACTTCCGTCAGAAATATTGGAATAATTGGCTCCATTATCCATACTCACCTGCCATTGAAAAGTATCAGCATTAGATGAAGTGATGAAAAAAGTACCATTGGTCCCTTTGAAAGTTTCTTGATCTTGAGGCTGCAATACTACCGAAGGAGCTCCATTAACGGTTACATCCACACTTTTGGTATTGCTAATGGTGCCATCGGAAATGGTTACGGTATAGGTGTAAGAACCTTCAATTAATCCAGTTATTATTGGATTTTCACTGGAAGAACTATAACTATAGCCAGATGGTCCAGTTGCGGACCAACTATAAGTTGCGCTTGAGGAACCAGCCCCAGAAGGATTGCTATAAAGGTTCAAGGTTTCACCTTCACAAATTGGGCCGTTCGATGTTGGGTTCACCGCTATGGTTCCGCCTGAATCGTTTATGTCTTGAAAGCTGTAAATCCCACTTCCATTACCATTACAAGTTGAATAGGTGGTACTTCCGATAATTAATCGTTTTGAAGCGCTACAAGGGTTGTCGGTAGCAAGTGTTCCTCCTGAATTTACGACAAATGCTGCCCCAGAAGGAAGGGAAAAGTCTTTGTTTGCAGTCCATTCAACCAAACCTCCATTTTCAATTGTCACTAATTCGGTTTGCAGGCTAGAGGTATTTCCAATATAGAAATTATCGGTTGCTCCAGTTCCATCACCCACTGTAAGGGAATTAAGGGTGTTCGAAATATTAGAGGTTAAGGTCACGCTGTAACCACCTTGAATGTAAACATCGTTGGTTCCTGTTGACTGACCTGGATAACCAGTTGCGGATACCCAACTAGTGCCATTATAAACTTGCCAAATAGAAGTGTTGGTCCAATTTCCAGATGCAATGGATCTATAGTCGCCAACAGATTGGGCGCTTACTGCTTTTGATGCGAAAACGGAGATGGTAATGAAAAACAAAAACCGTATTACGCTTAATGGGATAATCTTCATATGATAACCTAGAGGTTGACTGGAAAGTCCAGCCAAAAAATCTAACCCCCTAGCTAAATAAAAACGGCTCGGGTCCTAAAAAATTGTTTGTTTGACAATCAATTTTGGAAGAGCATTCTGAAGGATTTAGTTTTTGTTCACACGAAAGGTAATACCGCGGTTGGTAATCACTCGTCCAGATTTAACGGTTAAGGTTGCCTCGTCAGATGTTAATGCGGAACAACTGCCCGAACTATTGGAAACCAAGACACGGAAAATATATCCATTTTTGTTGGTGTCGGGTTGAGAAATGCTCAAGCTTGCCGTTTGGGTTCCTGTGTATTCTCCTCCGTCCACAATTGTGGCAAAGTTGCTTCCACCATCGGTACTCACTTCCCATTGGTAGGTGTCCACATTTGACGCGGAAACCGAAAAAGTCCCATTGTTTCCAACAATCACTGTTTGATCCGTCGGTTGGGATGAAATTGTGAAAGGTGAAACAGTAATGGTTTGTTCTACATCAAAAGTGTTTCCTGAATCGTCTGTAATCCTATAAGTTCTTGTAATAATTTCTGGGTTTGAACCTCCATCACTTACATCACTTACAAAAGTTACGGTTGGATCGGCATCACAATTATCAGCTTCATTCGTAATAACGGTTACATCTGCAGCTGGAATATCGTCAGAACAATAAACTGTAATAGGTGCAGGGGCACTTGCCGTTGGAGCAATTGTATCAACGGTGATGTTGGTTGTTGCCGCCAAGTTAGGATAAGGTGGATCCCCAGCCATTCCGCCATATTCTACCAAATACCCTTTGGGTTGGTAATCTCCACTTGCAGCTCCTGTATTGGAAAGATCGTTCCAAGAACCTGGCAAACCAACACCTGGTGCTGTAATATGAGCATAGTCTTCATCGCCTGATTGGTTGGGTTCTCCTGAATTCCAGAATTCATAGGCGTAAGCTGTACCTCCTGCGTTCCCTCTCCAGAATAGAGTTCCAGCTTCAGGTCCAGTTACCCAGTACCAATCTCCTTCGGTAGTGGCATCACTTGCTCCAATCCAACCAGCTCCAGGAGCTTGGGAACCCAATAAATCAGATTCATCTTGAATGGAAATAGTGGCCAAATACCCTTGAAGACCGTAAAATGTTCTTAATTCTGCCGCAGCTTTAGCTGAGGTCCATGTAATTCCTAGTGCAGGTACATATTCATAGTAGTGACCAGTAGATTCCAAATAATTGGCTTCGTTCAATACGATTGAGAAAGTTCTTGTGTCTCCTGAAGTTACTGTTGCTGTGGTTTGGAATTCAACCGCGGCGATTGCAGTTTCGAATTCAGCCAAGGTAGCGGGGCCAGTTAGTGTTAGTTTCCCTTCTGAAGTATCCCAACTTGCCGTGATATTTGGATGGGTTCCTGTTAAACTCAAAAGATCGCCCGATACATCATAATTCGAAGAAATTTGGATATAAACCGCGTCCAAAGTACTGCTGTCGGCATCGGTTATGGAAACACTTTCGGCAATTGCAATGGTGGAACCAGGGCAAAATACTTGGTCACCTGTGGCGGTAATCGATGGTGGGTCGTTATCGTCCACCGTGTCATCCCTAAAGTCAAGGTCGCCACCAGAGTTTACGTCACCGTCAGAATCGGGTAGCATTAAAGAGCCACCGTTTGTGTTCAACGGGTTGTCTATGGTTCCTCCAGGGTCGGAATATCCTGTGGAGGTATCCGTAGCATTATCCAATCCGTCACTATCACTATCGGATCCTGAAAGCGTAAGTGCTGCTTCCGTTGTATCAGAAGTGCCATCATCGTCACTATCGGTGTCCATAAAATCTGGAGTTCCATCTCCGTCAGTATCAATAGGGGAAATACCATTACTTTCATAGGCATCATCCAAACCGTTATTGTTGGCGTCGACTCCAGAAGGAGCAACATAGCCTAAAGATGTTTGGGCTTCTACATTGTCGGGTATGCCATCGCCATCACTATCCAAATCTTGATAATTGGGAATTCCATCACCATCAGTATCTACGGTAGAGCAATCCACGGTGCCCCCATAACTGGCACCATGTACACGTGCCCCAAGTTGGTAAGCTTCAACCCTAAAGGATTGGAAATTACTGGAAGATACGTTAAAGGTAATTTCTGTTATGGAACCAGAAGGTATTGCGTTAGCACTGGCAATCCATCCTCCACCAGAATTTTGTATTTGCATATCTGACGTAGAAACAGCGGGATCCGCACTTAAGAAAACACTCACTGTTGTTCCTATTGGAATTACTTGGGCAAACTGAAATAAAATAATAGATGACCCTGAATAGGTATAAACAGGGTTAGAGGCATATGTGGTACCTGGGTCTCCCTCCGCATTGGAAGTGTTGCTGAAATTTTGAACATTGGTCGCGGTTTGTACAAAATTTCCACCTAATCCACCACATTCATCAACATCCAAAATGCCATCATTATCGTCATCTATATCTGTTACATCGTCCACGCCATCACCATCAAGGTCAGCACTTGCCACACTACAGTTGGAATATAATTTTGAAAATGGAATATTTTGTTTGCTTATAGATGGTCCTTGGTAGGAAACGGAAAGGTTTTCTCCTCCCCCGTTCTCAAAGAACAAGACAGTGATGTCATGTAGGCCAGAAGTAAGGGTAATAGAACCTGATCTTTCTTGTGATCCGTGAGCTCCATCATTATCCACTACTTGAGTCCCATCAATATATAATTTGGAACCATCGTCGGATGTGGTGTAAAAAGTATATGATCCTTGGGTATCTATTTGGATGTAGCCAGTATATCGAATACTAAAATTATCCGTGTCTCCTGGGTCTTCCTGATTTTGAAGGGTTCCAACATTAAAGGTTGAAATAGTTCCAGATCCTAGATATCCAGCAGTAGGAATATTGTCGGTTGTGCTTCCAGAAGGAGAGCTGTCATAAAACTCAAAGTCAACTTCTCCATTACAAAAGTCTGTTGAGCCCTGTACTAAAATGTTATCTATATAATAATATTCGTTGCTTGCAGTGTTGTAAAACCGAATTCTAATTTCTAAAGTGTTTCCTGTTGAAGGTAGATTAACGGTGTATGAGGAATCCAAAGGGTCTGATGGGTTGGAATCGCCAGATGCATTTTCAAATTCAATCCAGGAACCACCATCTACTCTGTATTCACCTATAAAATAATCTGAACCCGCTTCAAACTGGTTGGTCGCAGATTGGGTAGCTACATCAAGGCTGAAATTTACAGTGTGGTAGCCATAAATATTGATTGGGTTGGTTTGCCAAATACCCTCAGTGCCTAGGTTGTTGGCTTCAATACGATTTCCTTGTACCCAAACATTACCAGTTAAGGTTGTTGTCCAATTGGATGCAGATGATCCAGATGCAGTTCCATTTTCCGTATTATTCGCATAACTAGAAAAATCCTCGCTCCAAAGCGTGGTTTGTGAATAGGAAAGTGATGTCCCCAATAGCAAGATTATCACTATAGGTATCCATCTCTTTAAAAAATCTATGGGTTTTATGTTGGTTGAGGTTGTGCCCATTTGCTCTTGATGATTTGGGCGCAAAAGTTAAACAGGACTATTAAGCCTCAAAATATTTGTTGCGAAACTGGACTAAACCACTGCCAATGGTTCACTTTTATGATAAAGTGTGTTCGCATGTAGGAATTTGTAGTCCTTTTTCAGGGTGAGGGTGGATTCGGAAAAAGTAAATCCTTGATAAATAATAATTAACCATTTTTTAAAAAAGGGATAGGTTGTGTAGACTATATAATTTGTCGTATATTTGCACCACTGAACGGATATAAAAGTATTCATGAGGGGACCTTGAGTCCCCTCTTTTATTACTGATTTCTTATGTTGAAGGAAAAAGTGGAATCCTTGTTGAACAAGGCGTTGGAAGAAAATCCTTCCTTGTTTTTGATAGATTTTACCGTAGGAGGTGATAACACAATCAGAGTTATTTTGGATGGTGACAATGGGGTGAACCTTCAGGATTGCATGAACGTGAGCCGTGCCATTGAGCATAACTTGGATAGGGAAGATGAAGATTTTTCGTTGGAAGTGACCTCTGCGGGAGCTACTTCTCCATTGGAATTGCCCCGTCAGTACAAAAAGAATATTGGAAGAAAATTAAAGGTGAGAACCAGCTCCGAAGAAGTGGAGGGAAAACTGGTGGAAACCTCCGAAGACCATATTACCTTGGAGTGGAAAGCACGTGAGCCAAAACCCGTGGGTAAAGGTAAAGTTACAGTACAGAAAAAACAGCAAATTGCCTTTTCTGACATCAAAGAAGCAAAAGTTATTTTAAATTTTTAATTGTAGTAGAAAATGGAAAACCTAGCGCTCATCGAATCCTTTTCGGAATTTAAGGACGATAAGTTTATTGACAGGGTGACCCTTATGGCCATTTTGGAAGAAGTCTTCCGTAGTGCGCTAAAGAAGAAATTTGGTTCTGACGACAATTTTGATATTATTATCAACCCCGACAAAGGGGATTTGGAAATATGGAGAAACCGTGTGGTTGTAGAAGATGGTGAGGTAGAGGATCCTAATGAGGAAATTTCATTGACCGAAGCACGTAAGATTGAGCCGGATTTTGAAGTGGGTGAAGATGTTTCCGAAGAGGTGAAATTGATTGACCTTGGTAGAAGGGCGATTTTGGCCTTGCGTCAAAATTTGATCTCTAAAATTCATGAGCACGACAACACTACAATTTACAAGCAATTTAAAGACCTCGAAGGTGAGATTTACACTGCAGAGGTTCATCATATTCGTCACAAGGCAGTAATTTTGTTGGATGACGAAGGAAACGAGATTATTCTTCCAAAGGAAAAGCAGATTCCTTCTGACTTCTTCCGCAAAGGAGACAACGTTCGTGGAATTATCGAGAGCGTAGAGCTAAAAGGAAACAAGCCAGCCATTATCATGTCCAGAACATCCCCAATTTTCTTGGAACAATTGTTCTTCCAGGAAATTCCAGAGGTGTTCGATGGTTTGATCACCATTAAAAAGGCAGTGCGTATTCCTGGTGAAAAAGCCAAGGTTGCGGTAGATTCTTACGATGATAGAATTGATCCTGTTGGTGCCTGTGTGGGTATGAAAGGATCAAGGATCCACGGAATTGTTAGGGAATTGGGCAATGAGAACATCGATGTGATCAACTGGACCAATAACCCACAATTAATGGTGACACGTGCGTTGAGCCCGGCAAGAGTTTCTTCTGTAAAGTTGAACGACGAGAAGAAAACAGCTCAAGTTTACCTTAAGCCAGAGGAAGTTTCCAAAGCCATTGGTAGAGGTGGGCACAACATTCGATTGGCTGGTCAATTAACTGGTTATGAGATTGATGTATTCCGTGAAGGTGTTGAGGAAGATGTGGAATTGACCGAGTTTTCAGATGAAATCGAAGGCTGGGTGATTGAGGAATTCAAAAAGATTGGTTTGGATACCGCACGTAGCGTTTTAGAGCATGACGTTAACGATTTGGTGAAGCGAACCGATTTGGAAGAGGAAACAATCCTTGATGTGATTCGAATCCTCAAGGAAGAATTTGAAGATTAGACTTATATTAGCAGCGAATTTTTAGGGAAGTAAAACAATTTATGGCAGGAAATCCAACAATACGACTTAATAAAGTTCTTAGGGAATTGAACATTTCATTGGATAGGGCAGTAGACTATCTCTCCTCAGAGGGGCACGAGATAGAGGCACGTCCTACCACAAAAATAACAGATGAGGTGTATCAAGTGCTGTTGGACGAATTCCAAACGGATAAGAGCAAAAAAGTAGCCTCCAAGGAAGTTGGTGAGGAAAAGCGTAAGGAGAAGGAAGCTATTCGTATCCAAATGGAACAAGAGTTGGAAGAGAAAAGAATAGCCAGGGAAAAAAGAGAAGCTGCGCAGCAGGTGATCAAGGCTAAGGCGGAACTTTCTGGACCAAAAACCGTTGGTAAAATCGATTTGGACAAAAAGCCGGGCGAAACGAAAGCTGAAGAGCCAAAAGCAGAAGAGCCCAAGGTGGCAGAAGCACAATCTCCTGTTCAAAAAGAAGAAGCTCCAAAAACTGAAGCTCCCAAAAAAGAAGTTGCTGAGCCTGTGGCGAAGAAAGAAGAAGCTTCGCCTGTTGCCAAAAAAGATGAAGCTGCACCTGTAACCAAGGAAGAGGCAACTGAAAAACAGGAAGAGCCGAAAGGTGAAGAGGAGTCTGGTACCATCAAAACCAAATACCAAAAACTTTCTGGTCCTAAAATCACAGGGGATAAAATTGACCTTTCCCAGTTCAATAAACCAAAGAAGAAAAAAGAGGATGCAAAGTCCAACGCTTCAGCGGGGAATGCAGACCGAAAGAAAAGAAGAAAGAGAATTGTTAAGAATGGTCCACAGCCTGGTGGCGGTGGCCCTCGAGGCAATAACAATAGAGGAGGTAATCAACGTGGCAAAGGTCAGCGCACCAATGTTCCAAAAGTTGAGCCTACCGAAGAAGAAGTACAAAAACAAGTAAGGGAGACCTTGGAGAAACTCCAAGGGAAATCCAGCAAAGGCAAAGGGGCCAAATATAGGAGAGAGAAAAGAGATCAGCACCGTCAACAAACGGAAAAAGATCTTGAACAACAGGAATTGGAAAGCAAAATCCTTAAGGTTACAGAGTTTGTAACCGTAAACGAGGTTGCAACCATGATGAATGTGTCTTCTACCCAGATTATTTCTGCCTGTATGTCGTTGGGAATCATGGTGACCATGAACCAGCGTTTGGATGCGGAAACTCTTTCCATCGTAGCTGATGAATTTGGTTATGAAGTGGAGTTTGTAACGGCAGAAATCGAAGAATCCATCGAAGAGGAAACCGATGCACCGGAAGATTTGAAGCCAAGAGCGCCGATCGTTACGGTTATGGGTCACGTTGACCACGGTAAAACATCTTTGTTGGATTATGTTCGTGAAGAAAACGTAATCGCAGGTGAAAGTGGGGGGATTACCCAGCACATTGGAGCTTACGGTGTTTCCTTACCGGATGGACAAAAAATTACTTTCTTGGATACACCAGGTCACGAGGCGTTTACCGCTATGCGTGCAAGGGGTGCCCAAGTAACGGATATCGCAATTATTGTAATTGCTGCGGATGATGATATTATGCCGCAAACCAAAGAAGCTATCAGTCACGCGCAAGCTGCGGGTGTGCCAATCATATTTGCCATCAACAAGGTGGATAAGCCTACTGCCAACCCTGACAAGATCAAGGAAGGTTTGGCTCAAATGAACCTTTTGGTTGAAGATTGGGGTGGTAAAATCCAATCCCATGATATTTCTGCCAAAACAGGTCAAGGAGTTAATGAGTTGTTGGAAAAAGTATTGTTGGAAGCTGAGTTATTGGAATTGAAAGCCAATCCAGATAAATTGGCCAATGGTACAGTTGTGGAAGCTTTCTTGGATAAAGGTAGAGGATATGTTTCCACTATTTTGGTTCAAGCAGGTACACTTCGTATTGGAGATTATGTGTTGGCAGGAACATGTAGTGGTAAGGTAAAAGCCATGCAAGATGAGCGTGGAAAAGATATTAAAGAAGCAGGGCCTTCAACTCCAATCTCTATTTTAGGTTTGGATGGAGCGCCGCAGGCAGGTGATCGATTCCACGTATTGGAAGATGAGCGTGAAGCGAAGCAAATTGCCGCCAAGCGTTCACAGCTTCAACGTGAGCAATCGGTAAGAACGCAGCGTCATATTACACTTGATGAAATTGGACGTAGAATTGCGTTGGGTGATTTCCAAGAATTGAACATTATCCTTAAAGGTGATGTGGATGGTTCTGTGGAAGCGTTGACCGATTCATTCCAGAAACTGTCTACCGACGAAATTCAAGTGAACATTATCCACAAAGGAGTTGGTGCCATTACCGAATCTGATGTGTTGTTGGCAAGTGCCTCCGATGCGATTATTATCGGATTTAACGTAAGACCAATGGGTAATGCTAGAATGATTGCTGATAAGGAAGAAATCGACATTAGAACATATTCCATTATCTACGCTGCGATCAACGACCTTAAAGATGCGATGGAAGGAATGCTTTCACCAGAAATTAAGGAGGAAGTTACTGGTAATGCCGAAATCAGGGAAACCTTTAAGATTTCTAAAATCGGAACCATTGCAGGTTGTATGGTAACCAGCGGAAAAATCTTCAGAAACTCCCAAATCCGTTTGATCAGGGATGGTGTTGTGATCTTCACTGGAGAATTGGCTTCCTTGAAGCGTTTCAAAGATGATGTTAAAGAAGTATCTAAAGGATACGATTGTGGATTACAGGTGAAAAACTACAACGATGTGCGAGAAGGAGATATCCTTGAAGCCTTCCAAGAAGTTGCAGTGAAGAAGAAATTGTAATCACTACAAATAATATAGAAATAAAAAATCCCGCTAATTGCGGGATTTTTTTATGACTTTTCTTTCGGTTTCACCTCTTTTTCCTTCGGCTTTAAAAGCATCGCATTGGGGTACTTTTTGCGGACTTCCAGATATTTTCGTTCCGCTTCCAGTTTGGTTTTAAAACGACCCAATCTAACTCTGTAGGTGGGTGATTCAAACTCAATTTTAGAATACCAATCTGGAAAATCGATGTCTACCTGATCTTTTAATTCTTGGGCTTTTTCATAGTTGCCAAAACCAACTTGAATTTGGTAAAAGCCAGTATTTGCATGTGCTGTGGTGTACAAATCAACCAATTGGTCAATTTTCCCATCCTGTTGAATGGTCACTTGGCCTTGCTGTGCGGATATTTGGAGGGTTAAACCGAATAGTATTGCAGTAAATACGGTGGTTTTCATTGTGTTCTATTGTTTTAACTTGTTATGCTTGATGCAAATGTAAATTATTAATCACAAAAAGGATTCCGCTATTTTATTTAGAATCTGTATAAATTGTAATTTATGAATACCTTAAGATTTCAAAAATTGCCCGTATGTCTTATTTTTGTCGCCACTCTAGGTAGGGTAAAAAGCTATTGTTCTCAATTTCAATAGAAAGAATCGTGCCATAGATTTCGATAGAAATTTCGTAAATATGAAAAAGGTTTTATACCGCCATCTATTTTCTAAAGTTTTAGGTTTATCTCTCCTATTATCATCCACTTCTTTTTACGCACAGGAAGCAACAGAAGCTGCTGCAGAGCCAACTACCGAAGTTGCTGCTGATGCCGCAGGTGGTGATGCTGTAAAAGGGAAGCAACTTTTCAACCAGAACTGTGCTGCATGTCACGCATTGGATCGTAAAATGACAGGTCCTGCATTGGCTAACGTGGAAACACGTTTGGCAGATGATGAAGGGTTAGATAAAGAATGGATTTATGCTTGGGTTAAAAACAGCCCTGGTGTTATTTCTTCTGGAGATGCCTATGCCAGTAAAATTTATAGCGAGTACAATCAGGCGGCTATGACGCCTTTCCCAACATTGTCCAATCAAGATATCGACGATATTTTGGCCTATACTGCTGCTCCACCTGCTACGCCTGCTGCAACGCCAGCCGCTGCTGGAGGTGCTGCTGCAACAACTGGTGCTAGCTCTGGAATATCAAATGAATTGATTCTTGGTGCATTGGCTTTGATTTTTGGTCTTTTGGTGTTGATGTTGTTCTTGGTGAACAAAACACTTAAAAGAATTGCTGAGGCCAATGGAGTTGTGTTGGAGCAAGAAAGAGAAAAGCGCATGCCAATTTGGAAAGCGTTCATCAAAAACCAATTCTTGGTTTTGGTGACTGTGATTTTCCTATTGCTTTCAGGTGCATACTTCGCTTACGGTTACTTGATGCAAGTGGGTGTTGATCAAGGATACGCTCCTGTTCAGCCAATTCACTTCTCGCACAAAATCCATGCAGGAGACAACAAAGTTGAATGTAAATACTGTCACTCATCCGCAAGGGTTTCCAAAACTTCTGGAATCCCTTCATTGAATGTGTGTATGAACTGTCATAAGTCAATCTACCAATACGCAGGTAACCCAGAAGGTCCATCTGCTGAAGATTTGGCTGCAGGGCATACCAATGACTTCTATACAGGTGAAATCAAGAAATTGTACAAAGCTGTGGGGTGGGATGAGGAAAACCAAAGTTACACAGGTGAGACGCAACCTGTAGAGTGGGTGAGAATCCACAACCTTCCAGATTTCGCATACTTCAACCACTCTCAGCACGTATCTGTTGCTGGAGTAGAGTGTCAAACATGCCACGGACCTGTTGAAGAAATGGAAATTGTTGAGCAATTCGCTCCGTTGACCATGGGATGGTGTATTAACTGTCACCGTGAGACCAACGTGAAAATGGAAGGAAACGAGTACTATGAAGCAATTCACGAAGAGCTTTCCAAAAAGTATGGTGTAGAGGAATTGACCGCTGCCATGATGGGCGGTTTGGAATGTGGTAAGTGTCACTATTAAGAATTAAAAGAAGATAATCTCAGATATATCGTATGGCATCAAACAAAAAATATTGGAAAAGTGAAGCGGAGTTGAATCCGAACGATTCCATTGTTGAGGCGCTAAGAAACAACGAGTTTACAGAACAAATTCCAGTTGATGAGTTTTTAGGTGACAAGCAAAACTTGTCCGAATCTAACACTACCCGTAGGGATTTCTTGAAATATGTTGGTTTTAGTACGGCTGCTGCAACTGTAGCTGCTTGTGAGGGACCAGTGCATAAATCTATTCCTTATGTGGTGCAACCAGAGAATATTGTTCCTGGTGTGGCCAACTACTACGCAACCACGATCGCGGATGGTTTTGATTTTGCCAGCATTTTGGTAAAAACAAGAGAGGGTAGGCCCATCAAAATTGAAAACAATACCGATGCTAAGGTGAATGGAGGAGCTAACGCAAGAGTGCAAGCTTCTGTTCTTTCCTTATATGATAGCAAGAGGGTTCAAGGTCCAAGTGCTAATGGTGAGCCTATCGAGTGGAAAGTGTTGGATGCGACCGTTAAGGCAAAATTGAATGCTTTAAAAGGTTCCAATAAACAAATTGCATTGTTGACTCAGACATACGCGAGTCCATCAACCGCAAAATTGATTGCTGAGTTCAAAGCTGCTTACGGAGAGAATGTAAACCACGTGGTTTATGATGCTATTTCTGAAGATGCTGCTTTGAATGCTTTCGAAAAAGCCTACGGTGAAAGAGCCTTGGCTGATTACGATTTTGAAAAAGCTGATTTGATCGTTTCTTTCGGTGCTGATTTCTTGGGAGATTGGCAAGGTGGAGGTTACGACAGTGGATATGCAAAAGGACGTGTGCCGAAATACGGTAAAATGTCCCGTCATATTCAAATGGAGTCCAATATGTCTTTAACGGGTGCAAATGCTGACAAGCGTTACCCAATGACTCCGACCCAGCAAAAAATTGCCTTGGCAAAATTGTATGGGAAATTGAACGGTAGCAGCGTTGGAGGTGGAACTTCTGATGTGGATGAAGCTGTGGATAAGGTAGCTGCCGAAATCAAGAAAGCTGGAAGCGGTGCCGTTGTGGTATCTGGTTTAAATGATGTGAATGCCCAAACAGTTGTTTTGGCTATCAATAAATTATTGGCGAGTAAGGCATTTGATGCTGAAAAGCCAAAATATGTACGTCAAGGTGATACAGCTAAAGTAGCCAAGTTGGTTGCTGATATGAATGCTGGTCGTGTTGGTGCATTGATTATGGATGGTGTGAACCCAGTGTACACACTTCCAAATTCAGAAGAGTTCGTAACTGGACTTGGGCAAGTAGATTTGTCGGTAAGCTTTGCTTTCAACAATGATGAAACTGCTCAATCCGTTGGTTATGTTGCTGCTGCTTCCCACTATTTGGAATCTTGGGGTGATGCAGAGCTTAAAAAAGGACATTACAGTTTGGCGCAGCCAGCCATTCGCGAGTTGTTTGATACTAGACAGTTTCAAACGGCTTTGTTGACTTGGATGGGCGTTGAAAAAACATATTACGAATACATCAAAGAATCTTGGGGTGCAGATGTACTGCAAGGTGGTTCATGGAACAAAGCTTTGATGGATGGTGTATTTGTAGCGCCAGTTGTTGAAGAAGATACTGAAGTGACTGCTTCTGAAACAGAAGAAGAAACTGAAGTGGCTCCAATCGCTGCTGCGGTTCGTTCTTTGGTGAATGCGACTAGTAGTGGAACTGAATTGGTACTTTATTCTAAAACTGGAATGGGTGACGGTCGTCAGGCCAACAACCCATGGTTGCAAGAATTCCCTGATCCTATTTCCCGTGTTTCTTGGGACAACTATGTAACGGTTTCCAAAGCGGATGCTGAAAGCTGGGGTCTAGAAAATACAATTGAAGCCGATGGTGGTGTAAATGGAAGCTACGTAAACTTGACTGTTGACGGAACGGTATTGGAAAGTGTTCCAGTTATTGTTCAGCCAGGTCAGGCAGTAGGAACTGTTGGACTTTCATTCGGATACGGTAAAAAAGCTGGAATGCAAGCTGAGATGGCTACAGGTGTAAATGCATATACACTTTATAGCAACTTCTCCGATGTGCAAACGGTGTCTGTTGAAAAAGCAGCTGGTGAGCATGAATTTGCTTGTATTCAATCACATAAAACATTAATGGGTAGAGGAGATATCATCAAGGAAACTACCTTGGAGATCTTCAATACCAAAGACCACGCTGAGTGGAACCCAATGCCACACGTTTCATTGGATCACAATGAAATCCCTGTGACTTCCCCAGATGCCGACCTATGGCAAGAATTTGACAGAAGTATTGGGCATCACTTCAATTTATCTATCGACTTGAATGCTTGTACTGGTTGTGGTGCTTGTGTTATTGCTTGTCATGCAGAGAACAATGTTCCTGTTGTAGGTAAAGCGGAAATGCGTCGTTCAAGAGATATGCACTGGTTGCGTATTGATAGATATTACTCTTCAGAAGAAACTTTCGAGCTTGATAACGAGAAGAAAGACGGAATGGAAGGTTTGTTCGGAGATAAAGGTGCTCTTGGAGGATTTGGTGAAATGGAAGATCCATCGGCCAACCCACAAGTAGCATTCCAGCCTGTAATGTGTCAGCACTGTAACCACGCTCCATGTGAGACGGTTTGTCCAGTTGCTGCAACATCCCATGGTAGACAAGGTCAAAACCATATGGCTTACAACCGTTGTGTAGGTACAAGGTATTGTGCAAACAACTGTCCTTACAAAGTACGTAGGTTCAACTGGTTCTTGTACAACAACAATGATGAGTTCGACTTTAACATGAACAACGACTTGGGTAAAATGGTTATCAACCCAGACGTTAACGTTCGTTCAAGAGGGGTTATGGAAAAATGCTCCATGTGTATCCAAATGACTCAAAAAACTATTTTGGATGCCAAGAGAGATGGAAGAGCCATCAAAGATGGAGAGTTCCAGACCGCATGTTCTGCAGCTTGTAGCAGTGGAGCCATGGTATTTGGAGATGTTAACGATCACGACAGCAAAATTGCCGAGTTGAAAGCAGATGATAGAATGTACCATTTATTGGAGCATGTGGGCACAAAACCAAATGTGTTCTATCATGTTAAAGTAAGGAACACCAACGAGGCTTAATCAATAAAAGAAGTAATTAGAAGATAAATTATGGCGTCGCATTACGAAGCACCTATTCGAAAGCCCTTAGTTGTCGGAGACAAAGGATATCACGATGTAACCGTGGATATTGCCCGTCCAGTAGAGGGAAAGGCCAACAAACAATGGTGGATTGTATTTTCCATCGCACTTGTGGCATTCCTTTGGGGTCTAGGATGTATCATTTATACCGTTTCCACGGGTATTGGGGTTTGGGGTCTAAACCGAACCGTTAACTGGGCCTGGGATATTACCAACTTCGTTTGGTGGGTAGGTATTGGTCACGCAGGAACCCTGATTTCAGCGGTACTCTT
Organism: Flagellimonas zhangzhouensis; assembly: GCF_900102925.1. Classification (GTDB taxonomy): domain Bacteria; phylum Bacteroidota; class Bacteroidia; order Flavobacteriales; family Flavobacteriaceae; genus Flagellimonas; species Flagellimonas zhangzhouensis. The sequence goes on from NZ_FNKI01000001.1 coordinate 1,278,423, forward strand.
ATTGTTCCGTCAAAAATGGAGAATGGCGATTAACCGTTCTGCAGAGGCGATGACCATCTTCTCGGTAGTTCAGGCAGGTTTGTTCCCGATCATCCACATGGGTCGTCCATGGTTGGGATATTGGGTACTTCCAATCCCTAACCAATTTGGATCCCTTTGGGTGAACTTTAACTCGCCATTGCTTTGGGATGTATTCGCGATTTCAACCTACCTTTCTGTGTCATTGGTATTCTGGTGGACAGGTCTTTTGCCTGACTTCGCCATGATTCGTGACAGAGCGGTAAAACCTTTCCAAAAGAAAATATATAGCTTGTTGAGCTTCGGTTGGACAGGTAGAGCTAAAGACTGGCAACGTTTCGAGGAAGTTTCCTTGGTATTGGCTGGTTTGGCAACACCTTTGGTACTTTCCGTACACACCATCGTATCGTTTGACTTTGCTACTTCGGTAATTCCAGGATGGCACACTACCATCTTCCCACCGTACTTCGTTGCTGGTGCGATTTTCTCTGGATTTGCCATGGTAAACACGCTTTTGATCATTATGCGTAAAGTGTGTAACCTAGAAGCTTATATCACAGTACAACATATTGAGTTGATGAACATCGTAATCATGATTACAGGTTCCATCGTTGGATGTGCCTATATCACGGAGTTGTTCATTGCTTGGTACTCAGGAGTTGAGTACGAACAGTACGCTTTCTTGAACAGAGCTACAGGACCTTACTGGTGGGCTTACTGGTCCATGATGACTTGTAACGTGTTCTCGCCTCAGTTCATGTGGTTCAAAAAATTACGTACCAGTATCATGTTCTCTTTCTTTATCTCTATCGTGGTAAACATAGGGATGTGGTTCGAGCGTTTCGTGATCATTGTTACCTCATTGCACAGGGATTACTTGCCATCATCTTGGACAATGTTCTCCCCAACCTTTGTGGATATCGGAATCTTTGTAGGTACTATCGGATTCTTCTTCGTGTTGTTCCTATTGTATTCCAGAACATTCCCTGTAATTGCACAGGCAGAGGTAAAATCGATCTTGAAAGCTTCAGGAGAGAAATACAAGAAGTTGCGTGAGGCCAAAGAGGCTAATAATTTAATTGACGATAAAGAATAATTATGGCATCAAAAGTTATACAAGCACTTTACGACGATGACGATGTATTGATGCATGCCGTAAAAAAGGTTAGGGCAGAGCACCATCATATTGAGGAAGTGTACACTCCATTCCCTGTTCACGGGTTGGACAAGGCTATGGGATTGGCAGATACACGTATCGCCATCACCTCTTTCCTTTATGGATGTTTGGGATTGACCGTTGCCGTAGTGATGATGAATTTTATCATGATCGAGGACTGGCCCCAAGATATTGGTGGTAAGCCTAGCTTTAGCTACTTGGAGAATATGCCAGCGTTCGTACCGATCATGTTCGAGCTTACCGTGTTCTTTGCAGCGCACTTAATGGTAATCACTTTCTACCTAAGAAGTAGAATGTGGCCATTTAAAAAAGCCGAAAACCCAGACGTACGTACCACAGATGACCACTTTTTGATGGAAATTGGCGTACACGATAATGAAAAGGAACTTGCTGCTTTGTTGATGGAAACAGGCGCGATAGAAGTAATAGTTACAGAAAAGGAGTCTTAATAATATGAAGCAATTAGGTAAAATAAGTGTTGCTTTGGTTTTGGTACTGTTCGCTGCATCCTGTGCAGATAAAAACAGTCCAAACTACCAATTCATGCCAAACATGTACGAACCCGTAGGCTATGAAACCTATCAAGGGGTAGACAATGGTTTGTTCCCTGATGGAACAGAGGCCATGTTGCCAGTTGAGGGAACCATTGCCCGTGGATTTTTACCCTATGAGTTCGAAAACACTCCAGAAGGAAAAGAATTGGCCCGTTTGAACACAAGTCCATTGGATTCTTTAAAACAAGATGAAAATTTTGCAAAAGGGGCTGAGCTTTATGCCATTTATTGTGCTGTATGCCATGGACCTAAAGGTGATGGGCAAGGTAATTTGGTGAAAAGAGAAAAAATATTGGGTGTTCCCAGCTATGATGACCCAGCAAGAAATATTACAGTAGGAACCACCTACCACACTATTTATTACGGATTGAACTCTATGGGCTCCTACGCCTCACAGTTCGCCAACGAAGAAGAAATGTGGCAAGTATCTGAATACGTAATGAAGTTAAAGGGAGACCTAACAAAATAATAGGATAAGAGTAAGAGAACTATGTATACCTTTTCAAACAAACTTAGAATAGGATCTTTCATTGCCATGGCGCTAGGATTAATCTTCCTGGTAATTGGATTTGTTTCGGCCCCATCAACGGTGGAAGAAGCAAAAGCTATGGTTGCGGTTCATGGCGAGAGTCATGACGGAGGTCATGCTGAGGAAGCAACAGCAGAACATGGTGAGGAACAAGGTCATGGTGCAGAAGCTGCCCATGGTGAAGAGCACGATGCCTCTCACGATACACATTTGTTGCACCAATTGCAAAACAGACCTTGGTCTGCATTGTACGTAGCTGCTTTCTTTTTCTTTATGATAGCATTGGGCGTGTTGGCATTTTATGCCATTCAAAGAGCTGCCCAAGCAGGTTGGTCTCCATTATTGTTTAGAGTAATGGAGGGAATCACGGGATATTTGGTTCCTGGTGGAATCATTGTATTTGTGATCTTGGTACTTTCCGTAATGCACATGAACCACATGTTTGTTTGGATGGATCCAGAAGTAGTAGCTCATGATGAGTTATTACAAGGCAAAGCGGGTTACTTGAACCCTGTATTCTTCTTGGTAAGAGCAGCCATCTTTTTGGGTGGTTGGATTTTCTACCGTCAATTGTCTAGAAAGCTTTCTTTGGCTCAAGACGAGTCAAACGACAATAGCAACTTTGTAAAAAACTTTAGATGGTCTGCTGGTTTCTTGGTATTCTATCTAGTAACCGAGTCCATGATGTCTTGGGATTGGATCATGAGTGTGGATCCACACTGGTTCAGTACCTTGTTCGGATGGTATGTATTCGCTAGTATGTTCGTATCTGGTATTACTGTGATTGCCATGGTAACCGTTTACCTAAAATCAAAAGGATACTTGGAAGATGTGAACGATAGCCACATCCATGATTTGGCCAAGTTCATGTTCGGTATCAGTATTTTCTGGACCTACCTTTGGTTTGCACAGTTTATGTTGATTTGGTACGCAGATATCCCTGAAGAGGTAACTTACTACGTAACTCGTATTGCTGATTACAAATTGCCATTCTTCGGAATGTTGGCATTGAACTTCATCTTCCCATTGTTGGTGTTGATGAACAGCGATTACAAGCGTGTGAACTGGTTCGTGATCATGACAGGTGTTGTAATCCTATTCGGTCACTATTTGGATATTTTCAACATGATTATGCCATCAACCGTTGGTGACCAATGGTTTATAGGTGTACCTGAGATAGGTGGAATTTTGTTCTTTGGAGGTTTGTTCGTGTTCACGGTGTTTACCACTTTGACCAAGGCGCCATTACGACCAAAGCGAAACCCATTTATTGGAGAAAGCAAACACTTTCATTATTAAAATAATACGATAAGGCTTAGATAGATAAACGATGACTGCATTATTAACATTGACTGTTTTAGTTCTAGTGGCGATTGCAATCTGGCAAATGACCAAGATTTTCGAATTGTCCCAAACCAAAACGGAAGACGCTGAAATAGCCAACGATTCTGACAATAAAAACAATGGGTACTTATTGTTCACCTTTTTGATTTTTATCTACGGAATCACCATTTTTAGTTTTGTGAAGTATTCCAAAATGTTGTTGCCAGAAGCGGCTTCTGCACACGGTGGAGAGTACGATCAACTAATGTGGGTATCCTTTGCGATTATTTTCTTCGTACAGACCATTACCCAAGCTTTGTTGCACTATTTCGGATACAAGTATAGAGGTCAAAAGGGAAGAAAAGCCCTTTTCTATGCAGACAACGATCGTTTGGAATTTATCTGGACTATTATTCCAGTAGTGGTTTTGGCAGGATTGATCCTTTGGGGATTGTACACTTGGACCAACATCATGGATATCAACGAAGACGATGACCCTATCGTAATCGAACTTTACGCCCAACAGTTTAACTGGACAGCTCGTTACGCAGGTGACGATAATGTTTTGGGTGATGCAAATGTTCGTTTGATCAACATCGACAAAGCGAACATTTTGGGTATCGACGAAGCCGATCCAAACGGTGAAGACGATGTGATCGTAAAAGAATTGCACTTGCCAGTAGGTAGAAAAGTGAACTTTAAAATGAGGTCTCAAGATGTATTGCACTCTGCTTACATGCCTCACTTTAGAGCGCAGATGAACTGTGTGCCAGGTATGATTACCCAGTTCTCCTTTACACCTACGGTTACTACTGCAGATATGAGAATGAATCCTGACGTAGTGGAAAAGGTAAAAAGAACCAATGCGTTGAGAGCAGAAAGGGCTGCTGAGGGAATACCTAACACAGACCCGTGGGAGTTTGATTATGTATTGTTGTGTAATAAGATTTGTGGTAAATCACACTACAACATGCAAATGAAGATTGTTGTTGAAACCGAAGAGGAATTCAACGCATGGATGGCAGAACAGTCTACCTTTAAGGCTAGTATGTCACCCGCAGAGTAATTTAGGATAGGAAGAACACAGAATTTAAAAAACTTAAAATAGATTATGTCAGCTACTGGACACGAAAACGGACACGAAGATCACGGGCATCATCATAAAGAAACCTTTGTAACCAAATACATCTTCAGTCAAGACCATAAGATGATATCTAAGCAATATCTGATTACAGGTTTGATTATGGGATTCATTGGTATTGCCATGTCTTTGCTATTTAGAATGCAATTGGCTTGGCCAGGAGAGTCCTTTGGAATCTTTGAGACCGTATTGGGCAAATGGGCACCTGATGGTGTTATGGATGCCGATATTTACTTGGCATTGGTGACCATTCACGGTACCTTGATGGTGTTCTTTGTATTGACACAGGGATTGAGTGGTACTTTTAGTAACCTTTTGATTCCATTGCAGATTGGAGCAAGAGATATGGCATCAGGATTTATGAACATGGTTTCGTACTGGATGTTCTTCGTTTCCTCTGTGATCATGATCATCTCATTGTTCGTAGAAGCAGGACCTGCCGCCGCTGGTTGGACTATTTACCCGCCTTTGAGTGCTTTGCCAATGGCTCAGCCTGGTTCTGGTATGGGTATGACCTTGTGGTTGGTTTCTATGGCCATCTTTATCGCTTCATCACTTTTGGGATCATTGAACTATGTGGTAACCGTACTTAACTTAAGAACCAAAGGGATGTCAATGACTCGTTTACCATTGACTATCTGGACATTTTTTGTAACTGCGATTATCGGTATTATTTCGTTCCCAGTATTGTTGTCAGCAGCCTTATTGTTGATCATGGACCGTAGCTTCGGTACTTCATTCTTCCTTTCGGATATCTTTATCCAAGGTGAAGTATTGCATTACCAAGGTGGTTCACCAGTATTGTATGAGCACTTGTTCTGGTTCTTGGGTCACCCTGAGGTATACATTGTATTGTTGCCAGCATTGGGTATTACTTCCGAAGTAATGTCTACCAATGCTAGAAAACCGATTTTTGGATATAGAGCGATGATCGCTTCCGTATTGGCCATTGCTTTCCTTTCAACTATTGTATGGGGTCACCACATGTTCGTATCAGGTATGAACCCATTCTTGGGATCTGTATTTACCTTTACAACTTTGTTGATCGCGATTCCATCAGCAGTAAAAGCATTTAACTATATCACGACACTTTGGAAGGGTAACCTTCAATTGAACCCAGCTATGCTGTTCTCTATCGGATTGGTATCTACCTTTATCACGGGTGGTCTTACAGGTATCATTTTGGGTGATAGTACTTTGGATATCAACGTTCACGATACCTACTTTGTAGTAGCTCACTTCCACTTGGTAATGGGTATTTCTGCCTTGTACGGTATGTTCGCTGGTATCTACCACTGGTTCCCGAAAATGTTCCAAGGTCGTATGATGAACAAGAACCTAGGTTACGTTCACTTCTGGATTACCGCAGTTTGTGCCTATGGGGTATTCTTCCCAATGCACTTTGTGGGTATGGCAGGGGTGCCAAGACGTTACTACGAGAATACTGCATTCCCAATGTTCGATGAATTGACCAATGTTCAGGTATTGATGACCGTGTTCGCTATCATCGCAGGTTTGGCGCAGTTGATTTTCGTATACAACTTTATCACAAGTATCTTTTACGGTAAAAAAGGACCAGTTAACCCATGGGGCTCTAACACATTGGAGTGGACAACTCCACAAGAGCACATTCACGGAAACTGGCCAGGAGAGATTCCTCACGTATACCGTTGGGCATACGATTACAGTAAAACCTATGAAAATGGGGAGTACATTATTGCTGGACAGGATTTCGTTCCGCAGAACGTGCCGCTTCAGGAAAATGAAGAAGAACTCAACCATTAGAAAAGAAAAAAAATAGATAAAAGCCCGTCCAATTTGGATGGGCTTTTTTTATGGTATCAATTTTGTAGAAAGTCTATTCAATTGAATTGTAATATCTTTAGTAAAGCATATCATTCAAAAACACTGTTATGAGAAAACTACTGGTGCTCATTTTTGCCATTATCCCCTTATTGACCATTGCCCAACGCAAACCTAAAATTAAAGGTAGCAGAATCATTACCGAAGTATCAGATGAGTTGCCTGCGTTTAATGCCATTGTCCTCAATGATGACCTCGAAATCCATTTGGAGCGATCCAATGGACCAGGCTTTCATATTGTAGCCGATGATAATCTCATCGATATTTTAAAATTTGAGGTAGAGGGAAGCACCTTAATGATCAGTTCCTACTATGATATTACAGCCAAAAAACAATTGGATATCACCGTGAAGTATTCAGAACTCCAGTCCATTTCTATTAAAAAAGGAAGCATTATCGCCAATAATGTGATAGAAAGCAATGAGCTTTTTGTGGATGGCTTTGAAAATACACGAATGGATATAAAGGCGAATGTGGCCGTGTTGGATATTAATCTGGAAGAAAATAGTAAGGGGGATTTTCATGTGGATGCAGATTCTCTCAATATCAGTTTGAATAATAGAACCGAAGCATTGGTATATGCGACCACCAATACCGCAAATTTGGATTTGGAGGGTAATGCCACCTTGACTTTGGAGGGGAGCTCAGAAGAATTACAGGCTAATTTTTTCCAACAATCCAGATACAAAGGAGAATCCATGCAAGCAGGACATTTTAAACTTTCCATACAAGATGATGCCAGCGCTAGAGTTTTCGCTGTGGATGAAGTGGATATAACCGCTAAGGGGAGTTCAGTGATTTATTTGTACGGCACCCCAAAAATTCAAATCCAAGAATTTCTGGATACCACCCAATTAATCAAAAAGCAGTAACAGATCAAGTTCCTTCAACTATATTTGTGGAACAATGAATGAGAATCTAGATCCTACAGCAGATAATTTTTCCCAAGAAGAATTCGATATAGAAAGAGCCTTAAGGCCCGTTACTTTCGATGATTTTACTGGACAGGCGCAGGTATTGGAAAACCTAAAGGTTTTTGTGCAAGCGGCGAACATGAGGGGAGAGGCTTTGGATCATACCTTATTTCATGGTCCTCCTGGACTGGGTAAAACCACTTTGGCCCATATTCTGGCCAACGAATTGGGAGTGAACATCAAGGTGACTTCAGGTCCCGTTTTGGATAAACCAGGAGATTTAGCTGGATTGTTGACCAATTTAGAGGAGCGTGATGTCCTTTTCATTGATGAAATCCACCGCTTGAGTCCCATTGTAGAGGAGTACCTGTATTCCGCCATGGAGGATTATAAAATTGATATCATGATTGAGTCGGGTCCAAATGCCCGTACCGTTCAAATAAATTTGAGTCCATTTACCTTGATAGGGGCCACAACGCGATCTGGATTGCTCACCGCTCCCATGCGTGCCCGATTTGGAATTCAAAGTAGATTGGAATATTACCACACCGAATTACTCTCTACCATTGTGGAACGAAGCGCGGAAATTCTAAAAGTGCCCATCACCAACGATGCAGCTATCGAAATTGCAGGTCGTAGTCGCGGAACGCCACGTATCTGTAACGCGCTATTACGTAGAGTTCGGGATTTTGCCCAGATCAAAGGCAATGGGAATATCGACTTGGATATTTCCCAATTCGGATTAAAAGCATTGAATGTAGATGCCCACGGATTGGATGAAATGGACAATAAAATTCTAACTACCATCATAGATAAATTTAAGGGTGGACCTGTTGGTATTACCACTTTGGCCACCGCAGTATCCGAAAGTGCCGAAACCATTGAAGAAGTCTACGAGCCTTTTCTCATTCAACAAGGGTTTATAATGCGTACGCCCCGCGGTCGCGAAGTCACAGAATTGGCATACAAACACTTAGGTCGAATAAAAGGCGGTACTCAAGCGGGTCTTTTTTAGCCTCTATACAGAATTACCAAATTTTTGTTAAAAAAATAAGAGCTTGCTTTGCAATCTTTTGTATATTGTTCTGATTTGTAATGAATTATGTTGATTGGGCTAACTAATTGATACATTGCAATTTTCATCTTATGTTTATCGGCCAGTTCCCAAATCCGCCATTTAATTTCATCTCCAACAGGATCAATTATGGGGGGCGGTCAAGACAGTCAAAATTCTTCCAATAGTAACAATGTTCAATTGCTATCCAAGCAGATTAGGTCGCTTTTCGTTAAAATTGGCCTTTGCTCCACATTGATCATTGTTTTGGCATTTTCGTTAATGATGGTTGGATTGGGGTTTGGCAATCAAAAAAGTGATTATGTTGAATTTCCTGATGATGCATTTTATATGGACTACAATGTCTATAACCTTTCCTTTTCAAAGCAAAATGAACTCATCAAAAAAGGATTTGATATTTTCAGGAATACCCCATTGCACATCGGCCCTAAACAAAAGGATAGCACTCGAATGTTTGCAGGCAACAACTTGGCCTGTGCAAGTTGTCATTTAAATGGTGGGACAAAACCCTACGCTGCGCCATTGATAGGCGTGGTGCAACGTTTCCCACAGTATCGCGGACGCGAGGATAAAATGGGAACCATTGAAGAACGCGTCAATGGTTGCATGGAACGTAGCATGAATGGCAAGATGATGGCAGAAGATGCTGAGGAAATGGTGGCACTTGTCGCCTATATGGACTGGTTGGGCAGAGCAACCCCATCCAATGGAAAAATAGAAGGTCAAGGTTTCTTAAAAGTTGAGATTCCCAATAGGTCAGTGGATTTGGCAAATGGCGAAATCGTTTACCAAAAAAACTGTGTGGAATGCCATGGTTTGGATGGCCAAGGCGAGACTTTGGAAACTACAGGACTTTATTTATACCCTCCCCTATGGGGAAACGATTCTTATAATAATGGTGCGGGGATGACCCGAGTAATTACCGCAGCAGAATTTATCAAGGGCAATATGCCCTACGGAACTACATTCGACAATCCCATTCTTACTGACGAGGAGGCCTATGATGTGGCGGGATACATCAACCAAAAATTGCGGCCTACCAAACCCAACAGGGAAAAAGACTTCCCCGACCTGGTTAAAAAACCAGTTTCTACCCCCTATGGTCCTTATGTGGACCACTTCACCGAAGAACAGCACCAATTGGGGCCGTTCCAACCCATCATGGAGTACTACCAAAAAGAACATCAAATCAGTAAATCTAAATAAACATGTAAAATGGAAACAACACGAACAACTACGCGACGCAATTTTATGGGCGCCATGATGTTGGGGGCAACTGCTTCTACATTATCCGCCTTTACGAACCCTATTTTGGCGGGAATGCCAGAATTTAGTACTTCAGAAATGAATGATGCCGAAGCTTGGATCAAAACCATCAAAGGATCCCATAGGGTGGTTTATGATGGAAATTATCCCCACAAAGGATTTCCCGTGATTTGGAACTGGGCCTTTTATTTATCCAATAATGAAACTGGGTCAGAGGATAGTGATATTACTGCAATGACGGTTTTCCGTCATGATGCTATTCCCTTTGCATTTAATGATGAGCTCTGGAAGAAATACCCACTTGGGGAAATGTTTCATGTTAAAAAAGCGGATGGTACCCCCTATGATCGTAACCCTTTTTACGAACCTCAAGAAGGTGATTTTCCTTTACCCATGATTCAAGGGGTGAAAGATATGCAGGCAAGAGGAGCAATGTTCTGCGTGTGTAATTTGGCCATGGGCGTTTATAGCGGAGCCATTGCACAGCAAACAGGTCAGGACGCAACTGCTGTTTATGAAGAATGGAAAGCTGCTGTTTTACCAGGTATCCAAATAGTGCCATCTGGAGTTTGGGCCTTGGGTAGAGCACAAGAAGAAGGATGCGGATACATCTTTGCAGGAGAATAAAGTTTGTAGCAATGAAAAAAGCAATCGTATTGATACTGTTATTGGTATCAGGCTTTGCCATGGCTCAAACCGAACCCATCAAAGTAGTATTTGATGTTACCAGTGCTGACCCCGATGTACATAGAACCGCTGCCAAACATTTGCGGTTGATGTCGGAGGCTTATCCAGAATCCGAATTTGAACTGGTCATTTACAGTGGTGCCTATAAGATGGTGGACAAGAAATCATCTGTGGCTGGAGAAACACTTTCAGAGATTGTACAGCATGAAAATGTCTCCATTGTGATTTGTGAACAAACCATGAAAAGGCACGAAATGACCATGAATGATTTAATACCTGGTGTTGGCTCTGTACCCGATGGTATTTATGAAATTGTCACTAAACAAAAGCAAGGGTGGGGCTACATAAAAGAAGCCAATAATCAAAATACCCAAAATTGAATTTTAATGGATTAACTTTAGGGCATGAACGCCGCTAAAAGAACCCAGTTGATAAAAGCCGAGGCCAAACGCCTCGGCTTTTTGTCATGTGGAGTGTCCAAAGCTGATTTTTTGGAAGAAGAAGCTCCCCGTCTGGAGCAATGGCTCAACAAGCAAATGCATGGCGAAATGCAGTACATGGAAGACCATTTCGACAAGCGTTTAGATCCCACAAAATTGGTGGAGGGTTCCAAGTCGGTCATTTCTATGCTATTGAACTACTACCCATCCGAACAACAGAATGCGGATTCCTATAAAATTTCCAAATACGCTTACGGGACCGATTATCACTTTGTGATAAAGGATAAGTTGAAAAATCTTTTACACTTTATCCAAGAAGAAATTGGAGAAGTGCATGGGCGCGCCTTTGTAGATTCCGCTCCAGTTTTGGATAAGGCCTGGGCAGCAAAAAGTGGACTGGGTTGGATTGGAAAGAACAGTAATCTGCTCACGCAACAGGTAGGTTCATTTTATTTTATAGCTGAATTGATTGTCGATTTAGAGCTGGAATACGATAACCCAGTTACGGATCATTGCGGAACTTGTACCGCTTGTATCGATGCTTGCCCAACAGATGCCATTGTGCAACCTTATGTGGTGGACGGCAGCAAATGTATTTCCTATTTTACCATTGAGTTGAAAAATGAGATACCCAACGAGTTCCAAGGCAAGTTGGATGAATGGATGTTCGGCTGTGATGTGTGTCAAGATGTGTGTCCTTGGAATCGATTTTCAAAACCACATTCCGAACCACTTTTTAACCCGAATCCAGAATTGCTTTCATTTACAAAAAAGGATTGGGAAGAAATCACTGAGGATGTATTCAAGCAGGTTTTTAAGAAGTCCCCAGTAAAGCGAACCAAACTTTCGGGACTTCAACGAAATATCAAATTTTTGAAAGACTAGCACTTAAACAATTGAATGTTAAACTATTTTGAGTTTAGATTAATGAAAAGTGCTATATTGAGGTCAATATTTTACGGATTTCTCATATCACCACCGACTAAACTGCTGATTAACTAAACTTCTCCCATGATCAAGATCAATAAACCCAAACTGAGTTTTTGGCAAATTTTCAATATGAATGTTGGATTTTTAGGCATTCAGTACAGCTTTGGACTTCAGCAAAGTGCAATCAACCCGATTTTTTTATTTCTGGGAGCTGATGAAGAACTTTTACCCATTTTAAATATTGCAGGACCCGTCACAGGTTTAATCATTCAGCCAATTATCGGGGCAGTTTCAGATAAAACTTGGTCGCCTAGATGGGGAAGGAGAAAGCCATTTTTCTTGATAGGAGCCCTTATGGGTAGTTTATGTTTGTTTGCATTTCCGTTAAGTCCAGCCCTTTGGTTTGCCGTAGGTTTACTTTGGATTTTGGATGTGGGTAATAATATGGCCATGGAACCTTACCGTGCCTTTGTTGGGGATAAACTTCTAGATTCCCAATTGAGCATAGGGTATCAAATGCAAAGTTTGTTCGTGGGTGCAGGTATTTTGTTGGCCAATGCGTCTATTTTCTTGTTTCAAGATTGGTTTGGAGGTGGACAGGAAGTTGAAGGAACTGTGCCCAAGTGGTTGTATTATTCCTTTTTTATTGGTTCTTTTTTATCCATAGCGACGATACTCTTTTCGGTTTTAAAAACACCAGAAATACCTCCATCCGATGAAGAGTTGGCAGAAATCAACAAGCATAAGGCATTGCCTTTTATGAGTAGGGTAAAAGTGCCCTTTGTAGAAATAAAACATGCCGTAAAGGAAATGCCCAAGTTTATGTGGAAGTTGTCGGGCGTTTATCTATTCCAATGGTATGCACTATTTGTGTATTGGCAATTTATAACCCCATTATTTCGGGTTTCCTTGGGCTACGATACCTCACAAGCAGCTGCCCAAGCAGCAAAAATGAGTACTACCTATAATATTGTAACCGCAGTTGTTGCCTTGGTTTTAGTGCCATTGACGATGCGTTTCGGAGGAAAAAAGGTGTATGCCCTTAGTTTGGTTGGTACAGCAATTGCTTTATTTTCCATACCGTTCATCAAAGATCCCATTTATGTTTTGTTCCCAATGGTGCTTTTCGGAATTGGATGGGCCGCAATGATGGGTATCCCGTATAGCATGGTTTCCAAGATTGTGCCTCAAGAACGAAGGGGGGTTTATATGGGCATTTTAAATATGATGATCGTAATCCCTATGGGAATCCAGACCCTGTCCTTTGGACCGATCTTTAAAAATCTTCTTGGAGGAAACTCTGTTAATGCCATCTTATTTGCGGGGGCATTTTTCGCTATAGCTGCAATTCTTGCTATGCGATTGAATATGCCAAAATCCAGCAACGAAACAGTATTGGATGGTCCAGATCTGTAAGAAGGTGTGGTGATTCTCTTAAAAGATTAATTTTTTATTCAAAAATCTGTTAAAAATTGGGCTTCAACTTATTCCAATAAAAACCTATAATGACCTAACTTTACCGATTCATAATTCAAGCAATGAGCAAGGAGAGACAAAGACGGGAAGCATTACTATATCACGCAAAACCACAACCAGGTAAAATCAAGATTGTACCAACCAAACCATACTCTACTCAAAGAGATTTGGCATTGGCCTATTCCCCTGGAGTAGCAGAGCCCTGTTTGGAAATCGAAAAAAACAAGGACGATGTTTACAAATACACCGCCAAAGGAAATATTGTTGCCGTAATTTCCAACGGTACCGCTGTGTTGGGATTGGGTAATATTGGTCCTGAAGCCTCTAAACCAGTAATGGAGGGTAAAAGCTTGCTCTTTAAGATATTTGCAGATATCGATGGTATTGACATTGAATTGGATACCACCGATGTGGAACGATTTATCCAAACGGTAAAAACCATTGCGCCAACATTTGGGGGAATCAACCTGGAAGATATTAAGGCACCTGAAGCTTTTGAAATTGAAAGACGATTGAAGGAGGAATTGGATATTCCTGTAATGCACGATGATCAACACGGTACTGCAATAATTTCTGCAGCCGCATTGTTGAATGCCCTTGAAATTGCCAATAAAAAGATAGACGAGGTTAAAATTGTGGTGAGTGGAGCTGGTGCCGCCGCCGTTTCCTGTACAAGATTGTACAAAGCTTTCGGTGCAAAGGGAGAGAATATTGTGATGCTGGACAGTAAGGGGGTTATCCGAAGTGACAGAGACAACCTTAGTGTTGAGAAAAAGGAGTTTGCCACCGATAGAAAAATTGACACTTTAGACGAAGCAATGATTGGTGCTGATGTATTCATTGGACTTTCCATCGCTGATATTGTGACTCCTGAAATGCTCAAAACCATGGCGCAAGATCCTATTGTTTTTGCCATGGCCAATCCAGATCCAGAAATTGAATACAACTTGGCTTGCTCAACCCGAAAAGATATCATCATGGCTACAGGACGTTCCGATCATCCGAACCAGGTGAACAATGTTCTGGGATTCCCATTCATTTTTAGGGGAGCTTTGGATGTTCGTGCGACCAAGATCAATGAAGATATGAAAATGGCGGCCGTTCGTGCCTTGGCCGATTTAACAAGGGAGTCGGTTCCAGAACAGGTGAACATTGCTTATGATGCCACAAGGTTGACCTTTGGTAGAAATTATATCATTCCAAAACCATTTGATCCAAGATTAATTACCAAGATTCCACCAGCAGTGGCAAAAGCAGCTATGGAAAGTGGAGTTGCCAAAGCACCAATTCAAGATTGGGAAAAGTATGAAGAAGAGCTTTACCAGAGGTCTGGTAACGATAACAAAGTGGTGCGTTTGTTGCACAACCGTGCGAAGGTGAATCCGAAACGTGTGGTTTTTGCAGAAGCTGAATTACTTGATGTAATGAAAGCTGCCCAAATTGTTCACGATGAAGGAATAGCGCAACCTATTCTTTTAGGGAACAAGGACATCATTGAGCACCTAAAAAGAGAGCTTGATTTTGATGCAGAAGTGCCAATTATTGATCCTCGTTCAGATGAGTTCAGTGAAATGCGTTCCAAATACGCATTGAAACTATGGGAGTCTAGAAAAAGAAAAGGTGAAACCAAATACAGCGCTCGTGTAAACATGGGCAAGCGAAATTATTTTGGCGCCATGATGTTGAAGGAAGGTGATGCTGATGGAATGATTTCAGGATATTCCAGAGCCTACCCAAAAGTATTACGTCCTGTTTTTGAGGTTTTAGGTAGAGCAAAAAATGTAAAGAATGCCAGTACGGTGAACATTATGATCACGGAAAGAGGTCCAATGTTTTTAGCGGATACCTCAATCAATATTGACCCTAGTGCGGAGGAATTGGCAGAGATTGCCCAAATGACAGCGAATGTGGCCAAAACCTTTGGTTTTAGCCCTGTAATGGCCATGCTTTCCTATGCCAACTTTGGGTCTTCAAGTCACCCGAATGCGCAAAAGGTACGAGAAGCTGTACAGATTTTGCATGAAACCAATCCTGAGTTGGTGGTAGATGGAGAAATTCAAACCGATTTTGCATTGGATGATGTGCTTTGTACCAACAATTTCCCTTTCTCCAAAATTTCTGGTAAAAAGGTAAACACCCTTATTTTTCCAAACTTGGAATCGGCCAACATCACCTATAAATTATTAAAAGGGCTGCACAAAGCGGATTCCATTGGACCTATTATGGTTGGGTTGACAAAAGCTGCCCATATTTTGCAATTGGGTGCCAGCGTGGACGAAATGGTAAATATGGCTGCTGTGGCAGTTATCGATGCCCAAGAAAGAGAGAAACGAAGAAAGGCAAAAACAGAACAATAATCCAACAGTAAAATGATTACCCATTTACGTGGAAAATTAGTAGAAAAGAATCCCACTTATGCCATTGTGGAATGTAATGGTGTGGGCTATTTTTTGCATATTTCATTGCATACCTTTTCGCTCCTTCCCAGCGAGGAGAATATTACCATTTATACCCATTTATTGGTCAAGGAGGATTCCCATACCCTTTTCGGCTTCATGGAAAATTCAGAACGGGAAATATTCCGTCTTTTGATTTCGGTTTCAGGGGTGGGTTCCAGTACGGCGAGAACAATGTTATCGTCACTTTCTCCATCTGAAGTTAGAGATGCCATCGCAAATGGAGATGTGCCAACAATTCAGTCCGTAAAAGGAATCGGGGCGAAGACCGCCCAACGGGTAATTTTAGATTTAAAAGACAAGATTTTAAAAGTCTACGACATAGCCGAAGTTTCACAACAATCAAACAATACAAATAAAGAAGAAGCGTTATCTGCATTAGAGGTTCTTGGTTTCCTTAGAAAGCAATCTGAAAAGGTGGTGGACAAGGTACTGACCCAAGACGCTTCACTAAGCGTCGAGAACATTATAAAACAGGCGCTTAAAAATTTGTAACTAGTTTGAAAAGAGGGGCAAAACCAATACTTAAATCGAAAAGCTTTAAGTACACTTTCTTTGTTGTTTGTTTGCTGACCGTTTCCACAGTGATGGGACAGGAAGACAATGAGCAGGTTCAGGATTCCGTGCAAACGGGAGTTGAGCTTGGCCGTATTCTTTTGGAGAACCCGGATAGCATAGTTGCCAAATACACTTACGACCCCAAGACCAATCAATATATTTATACGCAAAGTGTTGGTGATTACAATGTAAGCTACCCTTTGATTCTTACACCGGAACAGTACTATGATCTGGTAAAGAAAGAGGAGATGAAAGCCTATTTTAAGCGTAAGGCCGATGCCTACGCAGGAAAAAAAGAAGGTAGTGAGGAAGATCGAAAAAATCTTCTCCCCAATTTTTACGTAAACAGTAGCTTTTTTGAATCTGTTTTTGGAGGAAATACAATTGAAGTAATTCCGCAAGGTTCCGTGGCCATGGATTTGGGAGTATTGTGGCAGAAAAATGATAATCCAGCCCTTTCGCCACGAAACAGAACCAACCTCTCTTTTGATTTCGACCAACGAATCAGCTTAAGTTTGTTGGGTAAAGTAGGGGAGCGACTTCAGGTGACTGCCAATTACGATACCGAGGCCACCTTCGATTTCCAAAACTTGGTAAAGTTGGATTACACCCCAACCGAAGATGATATTATCCGAAAAATTGAAATTGGTAATGTGAGCATGCCCCTTAATAGCTCTTTGATTACTGGTGCGCAAAGTTTATTCGGGGTAAAGACGCAATTGCAATTTGGAAAAACAACTGTTACCGCGGTATTCTCAGAACAACGATCACAGACCAATACGGTGGTGGCCCAAGGAGGTGGAACGGTAAATGAGTTTTCCTTGAGTGCTTTGGATTACGATGAAGACCGACACTTTTTCTTGTCCCACTACTTTAGGGATAATTACGACCGAGCTTTGTCAGCATACCCATTTATCCAAACCCAGGTGCAAATAACTCGTTTGGAGGTGTGGGTGACTAACCGAGGCCAGATAACACAAAATGTTCGTAATGTGGTGGCAATTCAGGATTTGGGGGAAGCGTTGCCAACCAATACAAGAATTGGCGTGAATGGAGGAAATCCGCCAGGATTTTTTAATCCATCAGCTGTGGCAACGGAATTACCACAAAACGCCGCCAACCTTTACGATCCCAATCAAATTGGAACCACAGGAGTTTTGACCAATGCCATACGTGATATTGCCACGGTAGAAAATGGATTCAATGTGCCAGGTTACCCCGTAAATCAAGGGTATGATTATTCCATTTTGGAAAATGCCAGAAAATTGGAAGCAGGAAGGGATTATGATTTCGATTCTCAATTGGGATATATTTCCTTGAGCCAAAGTTTGAGTAACGACGAAGTTTTGGGTGTCGCATTCCAATACACCTATAATGGTCAAGTTTATCAAGTTGGTGAATTTGCCAATGGAAGCATCGACGCAACTACAGTTTCTACAGGAACCAATTTAGTAGAAAACAATTCTTTGATTCTTAAATTACTGAAAAGTAACATCACCAATGTTCAGGATCCAATTTGGGATTTGATGATGAAAAACATCTATTCCACGGGAGCCTATCAATTGAGTCAGGAAGATTTTAAATTGAATATTCTGTATTCTGATCCCACGCCAAGAAACTATATTACTCCTGTGGATCCCAATGCGGGTTGGCCAGAAGGATTGGAAGATCGCATTTTATTGAGCGTATTCAATTTGGATAAATTAAATACCTACAATGATATTCAGCCTGGTGGTGATGGTTTTTTCGATTATGTAGAAGGAATTACGGTAGATTCCCAAACAGGACGAATCATTTTTACGAAAGTGGAGCCTTTTGGTGAATTTCTATTTAATGAACTGGGTGGTGGGACTTATGATGTAGAAGATGATCAAGGCTATAATGTCAACCAACAGCGCTATGTGTTCCGAAATATGTATGCCAAGACCAAGGCAGCTTCTTTACAGGATGCAGAAAAGAACCGATTTAAGATTCAAGGCCGCTATACATCACAATCCAACAATGGAATTCCAATTGGAGCCTATAATGTGCCACAAGGTTCGGTAACAGTTACCGCTGGAGGACGACAGCTTCAAGAAGGTATTGATTATACGGTGAACTATATGGCAGGCACCGTTCAAATTATAGATCCAAGTTTACAAGCTTCGGATACGCCCATCAATATTTCCGTGGAGAACAACGCCATTTTTGGACAACAGACTCGACGTTTTGCTGGATTCAATGTGGAGCATCAGTTCAATGAAAACTTTGTATTGGGTGGTACCTTCCTTAATTTGAACGAGCGTCCACTTACCCAAAAATCCAATTACGGGATTGAGCCAGTGAACAATAGTATTTATGGTCTTAATGGAAATTTTAGTACGGAAGTTCCATTTTTGACCCGTTTGGCCAATAAGCTTCCAAATATAGATACCGATGTACCTTCCAATTTGAGTGTAAGGGGGGAAATTGCTTTTTTGAGTCCAAATTCACCTAAAAATGCAGATTTTCAAGGAGAGACCACTACGTATCTGGATGATTTTGAAGGAGCGCAAGCACTGATCGATATCCGATCTTCTTTAGGATGGACTTTGGCTAGTCCACCAGTTGAATTCATAAACGATAGAACAGGAATAGATGTGGGGAACGAAAGGGCTAAATTGGCCTGGTACACCATCGACCCTATTTTTTATACCAATCAAAGACCTGCGGGAATGTCCGATAATGATATTTCATTGAACTCAACACGTAGAGTGTTTATAGATGAGGTATTTACAGAAACCGATATAGCCCAAGGTCAAACGCAGGTGCAGAGTACGTTGGATATTGTGTATTACCCCAATAATAAAGGACCTTACAATGCCAATCCGAGCTTTGAAAATGAAACTCCAGATAGCAAATGGGCAGGGATAATGCGTCCGTTGAGCAGCACCAACTTTGAACAGTCTAATGTCGAATTTGTTCAGTTCTGGGTTTTAGACCCATATATAGATGGAGAAACCACCGATGCAAATGCAGGTGAGTTGGTATTGAACTTAGGTAATATTTCTGAAGACATCCTTAAGGATGGTCGTAAACAATACGAGAACGGATTGCCTTCATCCACCAGTACCGAGGTGCCAAGGGAAACCATTTGGGGGCAGGTGCCATCTACCCAATCTTTGGTTTATGCCTTCGATGCAGATGAAACAAACAGAACACTACAGGATATCGGTCTTGATGGATTGGATGATGCAGCAGAGGCGGCAATTTATAATGGTCCAGCAAATGACCCAGCGTTGGACAACTACCAATATTATTTGAATCGCGATGGCGGTGTTTTGGAGCGTTATTTTGATTTCAACAACACGCAAGGAAATTCACCTGTTGCTGTAACCGACACCAATAGAGGTTCTACTACCTTGCCCGATGTAGAGGATATTGATCGTGATTTAACTATGAACACGGTGAACAGCTACTACGAATACCGAATAGAAATTAAGCCGAACACCACGATTGATGATAAATATGTAACCGATATTCGAGAAGGACAAACGCCCTCCTTGCCCAATGGCACCCAATTGAACCGAAGATGGATTCAATATAAAATTCCATTGAGCGACTTTACCGATGCAGTGGGTGGTATTTCCGATTTTAGGTCTATCAGTTTTATGCGAATGTACCTTACTGGGTTTTCGGATGATGTGGTGCTCCGTTTTGCAACACTTGATTTGGTACGCGGCGATTGGAGAACCTATACAAGTTCCTTACAACCCGATGTGGACAATGACCCAACGGACGACGCTACGGTTATAGATGTAAATACGGTGAATATTGAGGAAAACTACGGTAGAACTCCAATTCCTTATGTGTTGCCTCCAGGAGTTATTCGTGAGCAATTGAACAATAACAACACCATTATCCGTCAGAACGAACAATCGCTTTCAATTCGAATTGAGAATTTGGAATCGGAGGATTCTAGGGGTGTTTTCAAAAATGTGAATATTGATATGCGACAATACGAACGCATTAAAATGTTCTTGCATGCCGAAAAGATTTTTAATTCGGATTACGCTGATAGCGACACGCCCTTGGTAGGATTTTTAAGATTGGGTACTGATTTCAAAGAAAACTTCTATCAAATAGAACTTCCCCTTCAATTTACACCTTATGGTTCTTCTACCGCCGATGAAATTTGGCCAGATGTGAACCAACTTGAAGTGGATATGGGTGATTTGCGTAAAGTAAAATCAAAAGGTATTTCGGATGATACGCTTTCCGAAATCATCTTCTATGAAATTGTAAATGGCGAACCTGTTTTGGTGGATGAATTTGCTCCAAGAACTCCAGGGACCATTCGTATCGGAATTCGAGGTAATCCTTCTTTGGGAAGTATTCGCGGAATGATGTTGGGAGTAAAAAACATTGATGATGTTGCAGCAAGAGCAGAGGTTTGGTTCAACGAACTTCGTTTGGCAGGTTTGGAAAATAATGGTGGCTGGGCAGCCATTGTAAGTATGGATGCAAACATGGCCGATTTTGCAAATGTAACCGCAACAGGAAGTAAAAGTACTTCTGGATTTGGTTCCATAGATCAATCCCCAACTCAACGTGCCTTGGAAGATGCCGTTTCATATGATGTGGTGACCAATGTGAATGTTGGGCAACTTTTTCCTAAAAAATGGAATTTGCAATTGCCGTTCAATTATGGAATTTCAGAAACCTTGATCACTCCTGAATACGACCCTGTTTATGATGATTTGAAGTTGGAAGATCGTATTTCGACCGCTACCACCGATGAAGAGGCAGAGGCAATTCAAGAACAAGCAGAAGATTACACAAAAAGAACCAGTATCAACCTAATCGGAGTTCGAAAAAATAGAGGAGAAGAAGCTGAAGAGAACTTTTTCGATATTGAAAACTTTACCTTCAACTATAGCTACAACGAAACCGATCATAGGGATTTCGAGGTTGCAGAATTACGCGATCAAAACGTAAAAACTGGAGTGGTTTACAATCACAATTTTAGACCTGCACCAATTGCTCCATTTGCCAAAAAAGACTCTATGCTTACGGGTAAATACTGGCAATGGCTAAAAGATTTAAACTTTAACGCCCTGCCTACCAGTTTTTCATTTAATGCCAATTACAACCGCTCTTTTAACCAACAGCGATTCAGAGATGTATTGGAACCAGGGGTAGATGCCTTGGAATTGCCTTTGTTGCAACAACGTAACTATCTCTTTAATTGGCAATATGCTCTTAACTATAGCATTACAAAGTCGTTGCGATTGAACTTGACCACATCCAACAATAATATTGTGCGCAACTATTTTAATGTGGATGACGATGCTGATTCTGGAATCAACCAAATGTTGGATCTGTGGGATGGATTCTTTGATATTGGAGAGCCTAACCGACATGCGCAACAAATGCAATTGAATTATGAATTGCCATTTGATAAGTTCCCATTTTTAAATTTTATAAATGCGCAATACACCTACACCAGTAATTTTGATTGGCAGCGTGGTGGGGATGCCTTGATTGAGGTGGCTGGAGAGAACATTAATACGGTACAAAACGCGAACACCCATAATTTGACCGCCAATTTGAGCATGCAACGTTTTTACGATTTCTTGGGTCTTAAAAAACGTGATGGTAAAGTGTTGGCCAACCAAGCACCTGTGAGAAGGGACAAAGCAGGGAATCCAGCAGGTGGACAAGAGGAGTCTGCTCCCAAAAAGACCAGTAAAGGGTTCAATACTTTGGTTGATATTGTAACCATGGTGAAGCGAGTGAATGTAAATTATAGCGAGAACAATGGTACCGTGCTTCCTGGTTACACCCAATCTGTTGGATTTATTGGTACTACCCGACCAACATTAGGATTTGTTTTTGGTAGTCAGGCAGATGTTCGTTTTGAGGCCGCCCGTAATGGTTGGTTGACCAATTACCAAGAGTATAGCAACCAGTACATCAGGAATACGAACAAACAGCTTAATATTACCGCGACGGCACAACCTACACAAGATATTACGATTGACTTGACCACGGATCGTATGTACAATAGTTCTTCACAAGAGACCTATAGTCCAGATCTTTGGGCCAATGGTGTGGATGGATTGATCAATGAGATGGGGAATTTTAGTATTTCTACCATGATGATCAGTACCATTTTTAATAAAAGCGATGAGTTTGATTCCAAAACCTTTGAAGAATTCAAACAAAACAGGATCATCATTGCAAATAGGTTGGTAAACGATAGGGGAGGCACTGTAGGTGATTTGGACGAGGACGGATTCCCTGAACGTTATGGTAAAACCCAACAAGAAGTATTGTTGCCAGCATTCTTTGCCGCATATACAGGTCAAGATGCAAACCGTGTAAACTTGGATGCTTTTAGAGAAATTCCAATTCCAAACTGGAACATAAAATATACGGGTTTGATGAAAAACCGCTGGTTCAAGGAAAAATTCACTCGTTTTTCATTGAGTCATGGATACCGTGCCGCGTATAGTGTCAATCAGTTCCAAACAAATCTTGAAAGACAAAACACCAATTTTGACCCCGAAACTGGTGATTTATTACCTGAAATGTTGATCAATAATGTGGTGTTAACTGATGAGTTCAGCCCGTTGATCCGAATGGATTTTGAAATGCGAAACTCTTTTAGTCTTTTAGCTGAGGTTAGAACCGACAGAACCCTTTCATTGAGTTTTGATAATAACTTAATGACGGAAATTAATGGTAAGGAATATACGGTAGGTTTGGGTTATCGATTTAAAGATGTAAAATTTGTGACCAATATTGGAGGTGAAAAAACTCGCTTAAAGGGAGATTTAAACCTAAAGGCCGATGTTTCATTAAGAGACAATATTACCATCATCCGTAATTTGGATATCAACAACAACCAAATTACCTCAGGACAACGCTTAATGTCTATCAAATTTACTGCAGACTATGCGTTGAGCAAAAGTTTGAACGCCTTGTTCTTCTACGATCACTCCTTTTCAGAATTCAAGGTTTCCACTGCATTTCCACAAACTACGATCAATACAGGGTTTACTTTAAGGTATAACTTTGGGAATTAATCGAGCAACAGAACGTATTTTTTAGCATTTTGGACAAAAGTTTCTTTGAAAAGCTTTGTGCAATCTGTTACATTTGTCCATCGACTAATTCAAAAAGAAAATAATGAACTTACCATCAGAATTAAAGTACACAAAAGACCATGAATGGGTCAAAATAGATGGAGATGTCGCCACAGTGGGTATTACAGATTTTGCCCAAAGTGAGTTGGGAGATATCGTATATGTCGAAGTGGAGACTTTGGACGAAACTTTGGATAAAGAAGAAGTGTTTGGTACTGTGGAAGCTGTAAAAACAGTTTCTGACCTTTTCTTGCCATTGAGCGGCGAAATCATTGAGTTCAATGAAGCTTTGGAAGATGAGCCTGAAAAAGTGAATACTGATCCTTACGGTGACGGTTGGATGATCAAGATTAAGTTGAACAATGCTGATGAAGTAGCCGAACTAATGTCTGTTGAAGACTACAAGGCATTGATTGGTGCTTAATACAACCTATTTACATACCTTATTATTTATAAGCTGGATGTTGTTGATTACAATGCTCAGCTTATTTTCTTTTTCAGAGATCAGTTTGGATACGGGAGGTTTAAATATTCCCTATGCCGACAAGATCACACATTTTATATTTCATACCGTGTTTGTGTTTTTGGGGAGTCTTGCAGTAAGGGAAAGAACACGTGGACAAATTGGGATAAAAAAAGCCACGATAATGATTTTGGTCTTGGCCATTATTTACGGTATAATTATTGAGGTATTACAGTATACGATCACAATGGATCGACATGCCGAATTTGGCGATGTTTTGGCAAATACTTTAGGAGCATTTGCAGGAATTATCCTGATTCGATGGCTATTTTCTAAAGAAAAGCCGTTAAAATGGAAATTTTAATTGCTTATTTAACTAATTAATAATTAAATTAGCGAACACTAAATTAAAAAAAGGATGGAACTTAAAAAGAACCCAAAAGCAGACGTAGGAAGAAATAGTGCCCTCTATTTTGTGATAGGATTGGCAGCTGTTTTGGGCGTGGTCTACGGTGCAATGGAGTGGAAAAAGTACGACAAGGTCAATGATTACGACATTTCTATGAATGTTGAGGATCAGTTGGACGAAGAAGTACCGATGACCGAACAAATAAAAACCCCGCCACCACCACCGCCACCAGCAGCACCAGAAGTTATTGAGGTGGTAGAGGATGAAGAAGAAGTTGAAGAAACTGTAATCGAATCAACCGAGACCAGCCAAGAAGAAGAAGTGGTTGAGATCGAAGAAGTTGAAGTAGAGGAAGTTGAAGAAGATATCACCGTTCCTTTCGCAGTTATTGAGGATGTTCCTGTATTCCCAGGTTGTGAAGGAGAAAGCGATAAAAAAGCTTGTTTCCAGGAAATGATGATGAAGCACATCCGTAAAAACTTCCGTTACCCTGAAATTGCTCAAGAAATGGGTGTTCAAGGTAGAGTAAGTGTTGTGTTTGTGATTCAAAAAGATGGATCTATCGGCAACATTAGAATGCGTGGACCAGACAAAAACTTGGAAGCAGAAGCATTACGTATTATCGAGAAATTGCCAAAAATGACTCCAGGAAAACAAAGAGGTAGACCAGTAAAAGTACCTTTCAGTATTCCAATTACATTTAAGCTTCAGTAAGATTTATATAATTCCTATTGAGGTAGGAATTGAAAAAGCCCTGATGGTAAACGTCAGGGCTTTTTTGTTTCTATTCTTTGATTGGAGATGTTAAACTAAGGTATACCGTTTCCCGCATCCGTTCTGGATTTATGAAGCCGGTACCATAATCGGCATCATATTTAGAGGTAAGGTTTTGATTGCTCTTTACCTCTTCCAAAGATTTTCCAGCGCTGATTTCTTGTTGGATAATTGCTCTCACATCTTCCAGTACGCTAACAAAAGTTTCCAATTCAGCTTTATTTGAAGGTCTGCCGTGACCAGGAATAATTTTGGTCTCAGAATCGATCACAAGCAAGGCTTTTTTGTGAGCTTCTATATAACCGTTAATGCTTCCGCCACTATTTAAATCAATATAAGGATAGCGACCTGCAAAATAAGTGTCACCCATATGGATCACATTTTCGTTCATAAAATAAATCATCGTGTCGCCATCTGTATGGGCATTGTGAACATGGAAAAGCATTACGGTTTCATCTCCATCATGAAAAGTCATATCTTCAGAAAAGGTAATTTCGGGTAAAGTTTTTTCGTAATCCTGTTGGTTCATTTCGTTGGCTGAAACTTTTTCTTTGCCATTAACTTGTAATCGCTTTCTAACATTGTCTTGGGCAACAAGTACTGTTTCATTCGTGTTAAAATTCACATTACCGCCCGTATGATCCCCATGCATGTGGGTGTTTACCAAATAGGAAATAGGTTTGTCAGTAAGGGTTCCGATGGTAGTTTTAATTTTTTCACTCAGTGGGGCAAATTGGTCATCAACCATAAAAACCTTGTCCTCTCCCACATAAATTCCAATATTCCCACCGCTTCCGGTAAGCATATAGGTGTTTTGGCCAAGTTTGTCTATGGTAATGTTAACCTCATCGGTTTGAGCATGGATTGCTGCAAGCGGCAAAAGGAGCAAAAAGCTTAAGATATTTCGCATAATTTCATGTTTTTGGTTTAGTTAATTAGTCGAAGCTTATTCAAAAATAATACAAAGACCGTCAATAGGTTGGAAATGAGAATCGGTGACGTTATCTTTGCCAGCCAATTTAACGTGGATGAAGTCTGCAATAGGTGCTGTAAATAATACCGATCTTTCCATGATATTTACCGATTTCAAGGAGATAACCAAGGCCAGACTGGCCGTAAGCGTGGTGTTTTCATCCCTTGCAGGCTATTTGTTGGGTGCCTACGAAATCAGTCTGGTATCCCTATTGCTGCTTGCATTTGGTGGGTATTGCATGGTGGGGGCCTCCAATGCGTACAATCAAATTATAGAAAAAGACTTGGATGCGTTAATGAAACGCACCCGAAAAAGGCCTATTCCTTCTGGAAGAATGTCGGTTAAAACCGCATTGACAACTGCTGTTGTACTTACCATTTTAGGAATTCTTTCTTTGTTGGCTTTAAGTCCCAAAACGGCCATGTTCGGAGCAATTTCCATCTTTTTGTACACCAGTGTTTATACCCCATTAAAAACAAAGTCACCTCTTTCGGTATTTGTGGGAGCATTTCCTGGGGCCATTCCTTTTATGTTGGGATGGGTAGCCGCTACGGATGATTTTGGAATTGAACCTGGGACTTTGTTCATGATTCAATTTTTTTGGCAGTTTCCACATTTTTGGGCTTTGGGATGGATGTTGGATGAAGACTATAAAAGAGCAGGCTTTAAAATGCTTCCCACTGGAAATAAAGACAAGGGCACCGCAATTCAAATTATTTTCTATACCATTTGGATGATCGTGATTTCCATTCTGCCTGTCTTCGGTTTCACGGGAAGATTGCAATTATCCATAGTTGCCGCAGCCATAGTGTTGCTTGCAGGCTTGGTGATGTTGTTTTTTGCTTTCAAATTATATCAAAATAGAGACAATGTCTCAGCAAGAAAGTTGATGCTGGCCAGTGTTACCTATATATCATTGATTCAAGTTGTTTACGTAATAGATAAGTTTATCAGTTAATGGATTTAACCCAAGGAACGGAAAAGGAGAAACTGACTAGAGCAAAAAAAATGATGCTCTGGTTCGGTATTGTGAGTTTGATTATGGGGTTTGCTGGTTGGACCAGTGCCTATATTGTGAGTAGCAAGAGGGAAGATTGGGTAAACGATTTAGAGTTGCCAAGTGCCTTTTTTGTGAGTACTGCCATCATTATTTTGAGCAGTATCACCTACTTTTTGGCCAAAAAATTGGTCTCAAAAGGTAATCAAAAACAGGCAACTCTGTTTTTATTGGTCACTTTGGCATTGGGAATCACCTTTATTGTGCTGCAATTTTATGGTTTTTCACAAATGTTGGAAAACGGTTATTATTTTACAGGACCCACAAGTAATATCAAAATGTCCTACGTGTTTTTGATTGCAGCAGTGCACATTGCCCACGTGGTAGCGGGATTGATTTCCTTGTTAACGGTTTTGGTTCAGCAACTTAGAAACAAGTATACCCCTGATAATATGTTGGGTATGGAGTTGGGTGCCACATTCTGGCACTTTTTGGACTTCCTTTGGGTGTACCTAATTTTATTTATGTATTTCGTGAAATAAATTTTGGTTGGAGCTTTTTACTTCAACTTTATCTTTTCCAATACATCAAAAAATGTAAATTTGTGAAAGTTTTAATAAAACGACCTTTTTTATGGATGCAACGGTAAATACCGGTACTGAAGACAGCGTTTGGGGAGGGGGAAATAGACCTCTAGGCGCAAGCTATGGAAAAATGATGATGTGGTTCTTTATCATGTCGGATGCCTTGACCTTTTCTGGTTTTTTGGTGGCTTATGGTTTCTCAAGATTTAAATTTATAGAGCTTTGGCCCATTGCCGACGAAGTATTTACTCACTTTCCGTTTATGCATGGTGTAGAAGCACCTATGTATTATGTGGCATTCATGACATTTGTTTTGATCATGTCTTCCGTAACCATGGTATTGGCTGTGGATGCAGGTCATAAAATGAAGCAAAAGAGTGTTATCCTTTATATGTTCTTGACCATTATCGGTGGTGCCATTTTCGTTGGTTCACAGGCATGGGAATGGGCAACCTTTATTAAAGGTGATCATGGAGCAGTTGAAACAAATTCAGGTCGTATTCTTCAGTTTGTAAACGCAGAAACTGGTAAAAGAGCAGCTTTGGCTGAATTTGCCAAGACGTTACCGGAAGAAAGAGTAAAGCACGAAGCTAGTGAAGGTGTTTGGTTCGAGAGTGAAGGGTATAAAACTTCTTATTCCTTGAACGAAGTAGTTGAAGGATTCAAAGCCACTCCAAACATTCTTATTCGTACAGAACAATTGAACGAAGAAGGTGAAAAGACCCTTTTGGATAGAAAAGCATCTTTGGCAAAAATTTTGGAAGCCAATCAAGTAGTGGAAGGGGCTAACCTTATCCACAACGAATACGGTCACCGTTTGTTTGCTGATTTCTTTTTCTTTATCACAGGATTCCACGGATTCCACGTATTCTCTGGTGTTGTGATCAACGTTATCATTTTCTTCAATGTAATTATCGGTACTTACGAGCGAAGAGGACATTATGAAATGGTAGAGAAAGTAGGTCTGTACTGGCACTTTGTGGATTTGGTATGGGTATTCGTATTTACATTCTTTTATTTGGTATAAAAAATCGGTTATATAAATGGCACACGATCATAAACTTGAGATTTTCAGAGGACTTGTAAAATTTAAGTCGAACACGCAAAAAATTTGGGGAGTACTTATTTTCCTTTCCATCGTTACCACTGTAGAGGTTGCATTGGGTATCATTAAGCCGAGAGCACTTACCCACAGCTACTTTATTGGAATGAAACTCTTGAACTGGATTTTCATTATCCTAACCTTGGTAAAAGCGTATTACATTGCATGGGACTTTATGCACCTTAGGGACGAAAAAACGGCATTGCGAAGAACAATTGTTTGGGTGCCTATCTTTCTTATTTGCTATTTGATTTTCATTTTGCTTTTTGAAGCAGATTACATTTATAATGTGTACAAGGACGGTTTCATTACTTGGAGCTTCTAAACACAGTATTTAACAAATTAAAAAGACGGTTTTCCAACCGTCTTTTTTTATTTTTGTACGGTTTTACACTATGAAAAAGAAAATTGTACTGGCAATCCTTTTTATACTCCCTGTGGTGGTGTATTTGTTTTTCGCTTCAGGGGTGAATAATTTTGGTAGATTGCCTATCTTAGTTGAAAATGTTCCTGACATTTCAGAGATAGATGAATCTGTTTCGCTAAAGGACAAAATAACGGTCCTTGGATTTTTAGGAAAGCAGGTCGACGACCGACAGGGAAATGCTTTCAACCTCAACCAAAAAATTTATAAGAGATTCGGCGAGTTCAACGACTTTCAACTGGTCATGGTAGTGACCGATGGAAGTGAGGAGCAAGTGGAAAATCTAAAAAAGGAATTGGGAAAACTCTCCAATATTGATAAATGGAGGTTTGCCTACGGTTCCGAAGAAGCTATCCAATCCTATTTTAATGGGATGAAGACTGATATTGAATTGGATCAAACTTTGGCCACGCCATTTGTATTTATAGTGGACAAAGATTTAAACCTTAGGGGAAGAAATGATGATGAAGAAGATGGCGTCAAATTTGGATTTGACACCTCTTCTGTGGCAGAATTGAACAATAAAATGGTGGATGACATCAAGATTATCTTGGCAGAATATCGACTAGCGTTAAAAAAGAACAATGCCGACAGGAGCAAATAACAAAAAGAAACACACCTATATCTGGGTATCCGCAATTATACTCATATTCGGCATATTTGCTGTGTATGAAATCACCAAAAGGGTAAAAGGTGGTACAATTGTAGAAAACGACCGCATGAGTGTGGGAATGCAGGTGCAAAAATTAGGTTATGTGGTAAATGACGGAACAAGACGAAAAGTGCCTGATTTTGCCTTTTATGATCAAGATAGCACATTGATCACCAATAAAGATTACTTGGGAAAAGTGTACTTGGTGGAATTCTTTTTTACAACCTGTCCAACTATTTGCCCCATAATGACGGAGAACTTGGTAGAGCTACAGGACACTTTTGAAGCAAATGAAGAATTCGCTGTCGCCTCTTTCACAATTAATCCAAGGTACGATACCCCTTCAGTACTTAAAAAGTATGCCGCAAAACATGGGATAACTGATAAAGATTGGCATTTAATGACAGGGGACCAGGATGAAATTTATGCCCTTGCGGAAAAAGGCTTTTATATTTTGGCCAATGAGAATGATGATGCCCCGGGTGGTTTTGAGCATTCGGGAATGTTCGCATTGGTAGACAAAAATGGGTATATTCGCTCACGCGAGGATCAATTTGGTAATCCATTAATCTATTATCGTGGCACCATCACCGAAAAACAAGGTGTAAACGATGAGGGTGAACCTCAACAGATTACCATGCTAAAAGAAGACATTAAAAAATTATTAGCAGAATAATGGAAGAAATTACACTCAAGGAAAAACAGTTCAATAGATGGATCATGGTTATTTCATTGGCCATCCCATTAGTAGTAGCCCTTTTGTTTCGGTACAAAATTCCCGATTCAAAGCCTATATCTTTTTTACCACCCATTTATGCGACCATTAATGGGATTACGGCCATATTGTTGGTTGTTGCAGTAATTGCTATTAGAAATGGTAGAATAAAACTGCATCAAAGACTTATGATTACCAATATTGTGCTTTCAGCCCTTTTCTTGGTGATGTATGTGGCCTATCACATGACTTCAGAAACCACAATGTATGGAGGAAGTGGCACCCTTAAATATGTGTATTATTTCATTTTAATGACGCACATTGTTTTGTCTATTTCCGTGATACCTTTAGTTTTGATCACCTATTCCAAAATTTATTTGGATGATGAAGAAAGTCATAGGCATTGGGCGAGGTACACCTTTCCAATTTGGTTGTACGTGGCTGTAACAGGGGTCGTAGTTTATATTATGATTTCACCTTACTACCAGTATTAACTATGAAATTCAAATTCCTTCTAATAGTGCTTATCATTATGGCAATTCCAACAGTTGCCGATGCACAATGTGCTATGTGTAGAGCGGTGGTAGAAAGTGAAGCTGATGGAAAAACGGCGGAAGGAATCAACAATGGAATTGTATACCTAATGGCAGTTCCCTATGTGCTCGTAGCAGGACTTTTCTATTTTATTTATCGAAAAATTAGAGGATAATACCAGGTTGGCAAAAAATAATTGAGTTAATCTGTAACATTTTGCGATTTATTTCATCTTATAGATAAGTATAGC
Source organism: Flagellimonas zhangzhouensis (assembly GCF_900102925.1). Taxonomy (GTDB): domain Bacteria; phylum Bacteroidota; class Bacteroidia; order Flavobacteriales; family Flavobacteriaceae; genus Flagellimonas; species Flagellimonas zhangzhouensis. The sequence continues at coordinate 1,309,816 of NZ_FNKI01000001.1, forward strand.
TAATACTTCATCAATCAAAAATCGCAAATCCTATGTTCGACCTGGAACGGTGGCAAGAAATATTTGACACCATACGCAAGAACAAACTCCGCACTTTTTTAACGGGGCTATCCGTGGCCTCCGGTATATTTATTCTTGTAATCCTATTGGGGTTTGGCCAAGGAATGCGCAATGGTATCGAAAATGAGTTCAAACAAGATGCCTCTACCAGTGTTTGGGTTTGGCCAGGTGTTACTTCCAAAGAATATAAGGGGCTTAATCCAGGTAGGCGAATCCAATTGGTCAATGACAACTTTGATATGGCCAATGCCATGTTCAAAAGTGATATAGAATATGGTTCTCCAAGAATTTTTGTAAGAGGTGTTAATGTCAATTACGGGAAAGAGGCCTTGGTGTATGGGGTTCAAGGTGTTGGTGCTGATTTTCAATTTATTGAAAATGCAGGTATGATCGAGGGTAGGTTCATTAACTATTCCGATGAAGCATCTACGGCCAAAGTGGCCATTATTGGTAACAAAATCAAAAAAGACGTTTTCGAAAAAGTAGACTCGCCCATTGGTGAATTTATCAATATTTCTGGGATTCCCTTTAAAGTAATAGGGGTTTTCAAAGAAATGGAGGACCGCGAAGAAGAACGTATTTATATTCCAATCACCACAGCTCAAAAAGCATTTAACGGAGGGAACCGACTTAATAATATGTCTTTTACCCTTCCGCCTGTTGAAAATTTTGATCAAGCAGTGGCCCAAGCCGTCAACTTTAAAAATGGGATGCGAACCTACCTACAGCAAGCCCACATAGTAGCTCCTGAAGATACTGGTGCCATTGAGGTTTGGAGTGCCATGGAAGAAGCCAAGCGATACTACGGGCTTACCAATAACATTAAAATATTCTTTTGGTTTGTTGGCGTGTGTACCATTATTGCTGGTGTAGTTGGTGTGAGTAACATCATGATGATTGTAGTAAAAGAACGCACCCGCGAAATCGGAATTCGAAAAGCTTTAGGGGCCAAACCATGGTCCATAGTGGGAATGATTTTGCACGAAGCAATTTTTGTTACCGCTATTTCAGGATTTGGGGGACTTATTTTCAGTATGGCGCTATTGGAATTGGTCGGTCCACATGTAGAGGTGGATTACATTATGAATCCTTCCGTAAACTTTAACGTTGCCTTTTCAACGGTAATCGTATTGATTCTGGCTGGTACTTTGGCGGGTTTTGTCCCTGCTTGGAGAGCGGCAAAAGTAAAAGTGATCGAATCCCTTCGCGATGAATAAACGTAACCCAGAAAAAGTAAGCGATGTTCAATAAAGATAGATGGCGGGAAATTATAGAGGTACTCACAAGTAATGTGTGGCGAACCATCTTTACAGCTTTTGGAGTATGCTGGGGTATTTTTATTCTCATTCTCTTATTGGCTGCAGGCAAGGGATTGGAAAATGGGATCAAGCAAGATTTCGGGGATATCGCTACCAACACCATGTTCATGTGGACCCGTGCCACAACTATGGGGTATGAGGGCTTACCACAAGGTAGACAGTTCGAGTTCAAAATAAATGATGTACAGGCACTACGGGACAATGTACCCAGCCTACGATATATTTCACCCAGAAACCAATTGGGAGGTTTTGGAGGAAACAACAATGTGGTTCGCGGTCTTCGAACAGGAGCCTATAATGTGTATGGGGATTATCCTGAAATCATCAATCAAGATCCTATGACCGTGACTTCGGGCAGGTTTTTGAATTATAATGACATCAAGGAAAAAAGAAAGGTGGCCATTATTGGAAACGGCGTTAAAAATGACCTCTACGATAAAGACGAGGAGGCTTTAGGTACTTACATCAAAATACAAGGCGTCAACTTTTTGGTGATCGGCACCTATAAAAAGAACAATAGTGGAGGTGGTGAAGAAGGTCAAAAAGAGATTTTTGTACCCTTTACATCTTTTTCCCAAGCCTTTAATAGAGGAGAAGATGTGGGTTGGATGGCCATTACCGCAAACGACGGAAGTTCAATTTCCGTGTTGAAAGAAAAAATTGTCAGCATCATGAAGGAGCGCCATAAAGTGCATCCAGAAGATACCCGTGCTGTTGGGTATTTTGATTTGTACGAACAATATAATCGAGTGGAAAGTCTTTTTGGCGCATTAAAGGCCGTCGCATACATCGTGGGCATTATGGTACTGCTTTCTGGTATCATTGGAGTGAGTAACATTATGCTCATCGTGGTTAAGGAGCGAACCAAAGAAATTGGTATACGAAGAGCATTGGGCGAACAACCATGGTCCATCAAAAAACAAATATTAATGGAGTCCATTTTCTTGACATTGATCTCGGGAATGGTCGGAATTATTTTCGGAGCTGCGATCATATTTGGAATCAACTCTCTATTGGATAGTGTGGGGCCCGTGGATATGTTCATGAGCCCGAGCGTAAGCATAGGCGTGGTAACTGGCGCCTTGACCATTTTAATGGTGTCAGGTTTGTTGGCAGGATTTATTCCAGCACAAAGTGCCATTAAAGTGAGACCTATTGAAGCATTGCGAACAGAATAAAATTAACATCAATCAATAAAAAGAAGTAAAATGAAAAAATCGGTAACCATTGCCATCTTATTACTCATCGTAGTTGTGTTTGGTGGCTCCATGTACTATTTGTACCAGAAAAATTCGGAGGACCCTGTGGTGTATCAAACCGAGGTTCCATCCACCCAAACCATTGTAAAAAAGGCAGTGGCTACAGGTAGTATTCTTCCTTTGGAAGAAGTATTGATCAAACCGAACATCTCAGGGGTGATAGAAGAGATATATGTGGAAGGTGGGGATTATGTAAAGTCGGGTGATTTGTTGGCCAAGATTAAGGTGGTACCCAATCTATCTGCTTTAAATGATGCCAAAAACGCCATTGATGAAGCTAAAATAGGTTTGGACGATCAGCGACGCAATTTTGAGCGTCAATCTGCTTTGTTCGGAAAAGGGGTTATTTCACAAACCGATTTGGAACGTGCCCAAGTCACCTTTGATCAAGCAAAGCAAGCGTATGCGGCAGCGAATAAGCGATATGATATCGTAAAAACGGGAACCACCAGTGGTTTGAGCAATGCAGCAAACACCTTGATTCGTGCCACCGTTAGTGGAATGATCTTGGAGGTGCCTGTTGAAGTAGGTAACCAGGTTATCGAATCCAATAACTTTAATGAAGGAACCACAATTGCGGCCATTGCCGATGTGGACAAAATGATTTTTGAAGGAAAAGTGGATGAATCCGAAGTAGGTAAAATCAAAGAAGATCTACTGTTGGAAATTACAGTTGGAGCCATAGAAAATCAGGTTTTTGATGCTGTTTTGGATTATATAGCACCCAAAGGGAAAGAAGAAAATGGAGCTATACAATTTGAAATCAAAGGAACCCTCAAAAAACAGGACACCACATTTATTAGAGCAGGTTTGAGTGCCAATGCATCCATTATTTTGGCAAAGGCCGATAGTGTATTGGCCTTAAAAGAAGCCTTGGTGCAATTTGATGGAGACACCAAAGATCCTTTCGTAGAAGTTGAGACTGGTCAACAACAATTTGAGCGAAGAAATGTGGAACTCGGAGTGAGCGATGGCATTTTTGTAGAAGTGAAATCAGGCATCTCTGCAGATGACAAAGTAAAGGTATGGAACGCAGTTTCTGAATAATAACCTGTGAATCAATAAGTAATAAAAAAAAGTAACAAATCTTGTAACAATTTGGCCTATAGTATGTCTTACATGCAGAGGTTAAAGAAAGATAGCTAACATCACCAATCATGATAGAAATCAAAGATCTACATAAATCCTATAAAATGGGAAGCAATTCCCTTCATGTTTTAAAGGGTATCAATTTTAAGGTAGAAGAAGGAGAACTAGTTGCCATTATGGGATCGTCTGGTTCTGGAAAATCAACTTTGTTGAACATTTTAGGGATGTTGGATGGAGCAGATTCAGGAGAATATATTCTGGATGGTGTTCCAATTAAAAATCTAAGTGAGACTAAAGCTGCCCAATACAGAAATAAGTTTTTAGGATTTATTTTCCAGTCTTTTAACCTGATCAATTACAAAAGTGCAGCTGAAAATGTGGCACTGCCATTATACTACCAAAAAGTTCCCAGAAAGGAACGTCAAGAAAAAGCCTTGAAATACTTGGAAAGAGTTGGTCTTAAACCATGGGCCGAACATTTGCCAAGTGAAATGTCTGGGGGTCAAAAACAAAGGGTGGCCATTGCTAGGGCCATGGCAGCCGAACCAAAGGTGTTGTTGGCAGATGAACCTACGGGTGCCTTGGATAGTAAAACTTCTTATGAGGTGATGGATTTGATCCAGAAAATCAATGACGATGGCAATACCATTTTGGTCGTAACCCACGAAGAGGATATTGCACATATGTGCAAGAGAATCGTACACCTTAAGGATGGTGTTATTGTAGAAGATAAAAAGATAGAACAAGTAAGAGCAGAGCAATATGTTTGATCGCGACGTTTGGCAAGAAATATTCAATACGCTTAAGACAAACAAGCTGCGAACCTTTTTAACTGGGTTTTCCGTTGGGTGGGCCATCTTTATTTTGGTAATGCTCCTTGCTTCGGTAAACGGAATGCAAAATGGTTTTACTGGGCAGTTCAATGACGATGCCACCAACTCTATTTTTATTCGCCCTGGTACAACATCAGAAGCTTATGGTGGTTTTGAGGCGGGTAGACGTATTCAGTTCAAAAACGATGATATTGAATACATCAAAAAGAGTTTTCCAGATGAAATCGAATATATAAGTGGACGTTACTTTGCAAGTGCCACTGCTAGATATAAGGCAGAAACAGGTTCTTATTCCATTCAAGCAACCCATCCTGATCATCAAGCGATAGAAAAAACATTGATCACCGAAGGTAGGTATGTGAATGAAGCCGATGTGATCAATAAGGCCAAAGTGGCAGTAATTGGTAGAAAGGTTGCGGAAGATTTATTTCAAAAAGAGGATCCTTTGGGTCAATTCGTTACCTTGAACAATCTTCCTTTTAGAGTTATAGGAATTTTTACAGACGATGGGGATGATAATGCAGAAAGAAGAATTTACGCACCCATCAGTACCTATCAACAAATTTATGGGAATACCAATAATGTAAATTCCATTTCACTAACCTATAATCCAAATTTTGATTTAACTGAGGCTTTGGAATTTTCAAACAAATTGGAGATTCTCATGAAGCGTAGGCATAAAATTGCACCCGAAGATCAAGCGGGTATCGGAGTTTGGAACTACGCAGAAGCTTTTGACAACATCAGTAGTTTTACCGCTGTATTGAACGGTGTGGCCATCGCAGTTACCTTTTTAATCTTGATTGCAGGTATTGTAGGTATTGGAAACATTATGGTGTTCACGATCAAAGAGAGAACAAAAGAAATTGGAGTTAGAAAAGCATTAGGAGCACGTCCCTCTCAAATTGTAAACTTGGTGATTTTGGAATCCATCTTTATCACAGCCATTTCAGGTTTTGTAGGGCTAATTTTTGCTTGGGTGATTCTAGCTCTTGTAGGTCCTAATTTTCAAACAGATGCATTTAGAGACCCATCCGTGGAGCTCTCTACTGTAATCATCGCCACCATAATATTGATTGTTGCAGGCGTATTGGCAGGATTGATTCCCGCTATGAAAGCAGCAAATGTTAAACCCATTGTAGCACTAAGCGATAAATAGATATGTGGTTATTTGATAAAGACATGTGGTTCGAGATTTTTCATACGTTGGGAAAAAATATGTTCCGGACGTTCCTCACCATGCTCGGGGTAATCATTGCTATGCTGATATTGGTGTTATTGTTGGGAGGTGCCAATGGGCTAACCAATGGCTTCAACAAAATATTTGCAGGTACGGCATCCAACAGTTTGTTTGTTTGGGGACAATCCACCTCCGAACCCTATAAAGGTTTTGAACGTGGACGCAGAATACGCTATAAGTTGGAAGATGCCGATATTTTAAAAAGACAAATTCCAGAAATCGAGGTGTTGGCCCCTCGAATTGAGTTGGCCGACCATAGGGGAGCAATTACCGTTTACAGAAATGGACAAACCAGTGGTTCTTCGGTCTACGGGGATTATCCCGAAATTGACCAGATCACCAAGAAGAAGTTGGTAGAAGGCAGATTTTTGAATCAAAATGATATTGAAGACTCCAAAAAGGTGTGTGTAATCGGGGAAGAGACCTATAAGTTACTTTTTGAAAAAGGAGAAGAAGCCATTGGCGAAAGCATCAGGATTAATGGGGTTTACTTTACGGTAGTTGGAATATATAAACCGAATAACAACATTAATATTGATGGTGAGAATGCGGTCTTCATTCCTTTCTCTACTTTTCAAAAAGCCTTTAATTCCGGTGACCGAATGGGATGGATGGCCATTGCCGTGGAAAAGAACACCCCTGTACCACTTATTGAAAAACAAATCAAGGATATTTTAAAGAACAAATATGATATTCACCCTGATGATGATCGAGCCATTGGTAGCTTCGATATGTCAAGGATATTCAACAGTGTTACCGGGTTTACTTTGGTCTTACAAGGTTTTTCCTTTTTCATTGGAATCTTTACCCTGTTGGCAGGTGTAATTGCCATTAGTAATATTCTGCTGATCACGGTTAAGGAGCGTACCAAAGAAATTGGTGTGAGACGTGCATTAGGTGCCACCCCTAAAGTGGTGAAACGTCAAATTATATTGGAGGCCATAATAATTACAGCTTTTGCAGGATTGGTAGGTTTTGCCATTTCAGTGGGATTATTGTCCATCATGGATTCGATGTGGGGCAGCGGAGATGATTTTCCATTCGTAAAACCCATGATCAGCATTCCTCAATTCATTTTTTCATTTGTTTTGATGGTAGGGCTGAGTGTGCTCATTGGTTTGTTGCCGGCCAACAGAGCAGTAAAAATAAGACCCATAGAAGCTTTAAGAGAAGAATAATCAATTCATATAAATAACGAAATCAAATTAGCGATAATGAATAAGTACGTAAAATACGGAATAATAGGAGTAGCCGTCGTAGGGATTTTGATGGCCACGGTTTACTTTCTTAAACAAAACAGTACGCCTGTTGAGCTGTATAAAACAGAAACTGCAGCCCGTAAGGATATTGTGAACAGAGTAATCGTTACCGGAAAGGTAATTCCAGAAGATGAGATCAATATCAAACCTCAAATTTCGGGTATCATCGATAAAATTATCTTGGAAGAAGGCGTTCGTGTGAATGCTGGAGACCTTATCGCTGTGATCAAAGTAGTGCCTAACGAACAATCGTTGAACCAAGCTGCGGGTCGAGTAAACAATGCCCGATTGGCTTTAGGGAATGCCAAGATTGAATATGATAGAAACAAAGCCTTGTTTGATAAAGGGGTGATTTCCAATCAAGAATTCAACAATTTAAAGTTGACTTACGACCAGGCTGAGCAAGAGTTGAAAAATGCACAGGCTGATTATCAGATCATCCAAAAAGGTTCAGCTGGTGGTTCTGCAAGTGCCAATACCAATATTAGAGCAACAGTTTCAGGAACTATTCTAGAGATTCCTGTAAAAGAAGGGGATCAGGTAATCCAGAGTAACAACTTTAACGATGGTACCACTATTGCCACTATCGCCGATATGTCTAAAATGATTTTTGAAGGTGAAGTGGATGAAGCTGAGGTTGGTAAACTTGCTGTTGGTATGCCATTGGAAATTAGCTTGGGAGCTTTAGATCAGCAAAAGTTTGAGGCCAAACTAAAGTTTATCGCACCTAAAGGTGTTGAAGAAGAGGGGGCCGTTCAATTTAAGATAGAAGGAGATTTGGCCTTGACCGACACTACATCTTACGTTCGAGCAGGATATAGTGCAAACGCTTCTATTGTTTTGGATGAAAAGAAAGATGTGTTGACCATTAAAGAAGCTTTGCTTCAATTTGATAAAGATACCGAGAAGCCTTATGTAGAAGTTGAGGTCAGCGAGAACAATTTCGAAAGAAAAGATTTGGAATTGGGTGTAAGTGATGGTATCGATGTGGAAGTGGTTTCTGGTATCGATGAAGATGCCAAAATCAAAGTTTGGAACAAGCTAGAGAAGAAGACAGACGAATAATCCAACCCAATAGAATAAGCAACGAAAATCAAAAAACGAATGAAAAATAGCATAACCATTTTACTACTGTTGTTCACCGTTGCCGTGTCCACAGCGCAAATGCGCCAATGGACGTTGGAGGAATGTGTGATGTATGCAGTGGAAAATAATTTGACCGTACAACAATTTGAACTGGATTTGGAGAATGCCCAAATCGATAGATCTGATGCTTTGGGAGATTTTCTTCCTAACTTAAATGGAAATACCACGGCATCGAGTAACACAGGTTTCTCTATTAACCCATCTACCAACTTGCCTACCAATAGTACGCAATTTAACGTGAGTATGGGAGTGAGTTCCAATGTTACATTATTTGATGGACTTAGAAATATCAATAGATACAATAGGGCCAAGATGAGCGCTATTGCCAATCAATATCGTTTGGATAACCTTAAGGATGATATTCGTTTGAATGTGGCCAATGCCTATTTGCAAGTGCTATCGAACAAAGAGCAGTTAAAAACCTTTAAGGCACAATATGCGGTAACGGAGCAGGACTTGAAAAGAACCAAGGAATTGGTAGAAGCAGGTTCATTACCAAGAGGTGATTTATTGGAGATTGAGGCCACTGCAGCAAATCAGGAGCAACAGGTGATCAATGGAGAAAGCTTGGTTTTGATTTCCAGAGTGAATTTGGCTCAATTACTTCAGATTACCGATTACGAAAATTTTGATATTGCTGAAGAGGAGTTTGCTATTCCACCATCGGATATTTTGGACAACTCGGCCAAAGTGATTTTCGATAAGGCCTTGACCTTTAGAAATGACATTAAATTTTCGGAATCTAACGTGGAATTGGCCAAGCAAGATCTTAAAATTGCCAAGGGAGCATACTACCCAACATTATCTGGATTTTTCCAGTACGGTTCAAGATATTCAGACATCACCTTGATTCCTGATGGTAACAATGGACTTTACACGCCTGGTTTCACCGATCAGTTGTGGATTTTGGACGGTATCAGCTACGGTGCTCAATTGAGTGTGCCGATCTTTAATGGATGGAGTGCCAGAAATGGTGTAAAACGCTCCAAAATTAGTTTGGCGCAGGCCGAATTGCAGTTCGAGCAAGACAAGTTGGATTTGGAAAACACCATTCAGCAAGCCTATGTGGATGTTGGTACTTTTGAAAAAGCCTATGAGGCTGCCCAAAAAACCTTGGACGCAAGGCAATTGGCTTACGATTATGCCAAAGAAAGATATGATGTTGGACTAATGAATGCGTTCGATTTTAGTCAAGCACAATCAAGAGTGGATAATGCCAGAGCCGATGTGATCCGTACCAAATACGATTATATTTTTAGATTGAAAATATTGGAGTTCTACTTTGGTTTACCCATTTCATTAAACTAGTATCTTTGTGGCCTTATGGCCCTAATACTAAATTTAGAAACCGCGACGACCAATTGCTCCGTGAGCATTTCCAAAGACAACGAGATTGTTGTTTTAAAGGAGAATAATGCAGCGAGCTACTCGCATTCCGAACAATTACACGTATTTATCAAAGAAGCCTTGGATGAGGCTTCTTTGTCGTTTTCAGACCTTGATGCCGTTGCCATTAGTAAAGGGCCTGGGTCATACACAGGACTTCGAATCGGTGTTTCAGCAGCAAAAGGACTTTGTTTTTCGTTGGAAATACCTTTGATTTCCATTCCTACCTTACAGAGCATGGCCTTGCAAGTAGATGCGCAACCAGATGAATTGGTGATACCCGTTTTGGATGCCCGAAGAATGGAAGTGTATTCTTGTGTTTATGATTCAAATAATGAGGAAGTAAGGGAGACCCTTGCTGAAATTATCGATGAGAATACTTTCCAAGAATATGCTTCGGAAAGGAAGGTGTACATTGTTGGAAGTGGTGCAGAAAAATGTAGGGGCGTTTTGCAACACCCCCATTTTATTTTTGATGAATCTGTGGTTCCTTCTGCAAAAGAAATGGCACAATTGGCCTTTCAAAAATATAGCGCTCAACAATTTGAAGACGTTGCCTACTTTGAACCTTATTATTTAAAGGATTTCGTACTTCAGCAGAAGAAAAAGAAAGCTTGACCTATTTTGATTGATGCATGACCCTTTGTGGGAACGGAATCTCGATTCCCGCAGCATCAAATCTCAATTTGGTTTGCTCTACCACATAAAAGTGGGCGGCCCAGAAAACATCGGTATTGGCCCAAAAACGCAAACTTAAATCAACGGAACTATCACCTAAACCACCTACATATACTTCAGGTGCAGGTTCGGTGTTAATGTTTGGATTGTCCGCACAAATTTGCAGTAGAATTTCTTTGGCTTGTTTAATATCGGAACCATAACCAATACCTACATCAAACTTGTCCCTTCGGGTGTTTTCCATGTTGTAGTTGATTACATTTCCATTGGATAATTGTCCGTTCGGAATTATGGCAATCTGGTTGCCAAAGGTGCTCAGTTTGGTATTGAAAATGGAAATCTCCTTTACAGTTCCATCCACTCCTTGGGCTGAGATAAAATCACCCAATTTAAATGGTTTGAATATCAAAATAAGTACTCCCCCAGCAAAATTGGCCAATGATCCTTGAAGTGCCAAACCAATAGCAAGACCAGCTGCACCGACAATGGCGACCAAAGAAGAAGTTTTTACCCCCAATTGGGTAACTACCAAAACAAAGACCAAAGCCTTTAGTAATATACTGATGAAACTTTGTAAAAAGGACTCCAGTGTTTCATCGTAATCTTTTTTGATAAAAAAGCGACGAACCATTTTGTTCACCAATCTAATGACCCAAAGACCAACAAAAAAGGTGATAATGGCCATCAATAAATTGGGCAAAACACCCAATGCCCATTCAACGCCCATGTCAATGTAATCTTGATAATTTTCTAGTTCTTTCATAACGGTTTTTAGTTAAATGGCAACCTAGTTAATATTCAATTGAAATAAAAAAAATGAAATCTAAACAAATGTTAATCTTGTACCTGTTCCAGAACTTCTTCGACTGTTGAAACAGGCAGTTTACATGTGCCATCCATGCAAACGTAGGTCAAGGTTGTATCGGGAACAAATCTATTTTGTAAAATGCCCAAACTTCCTTCTTTTTCTGCCCCAGTAAGAATGCTGTTGGGAATGTATTTTTCGCCAATCGATTGCCCTATATTTTTATAATTGTACCCAACAATGGCGATTTCATAAAAGTTTTTGTTGAAATAAAGCGCCAAATGCAACCAATTGGAAAAACTTTGCCCTTGACGTACAAAATCCTTCTGAACATTTTTGAGCATTTGTTTGGAGATAGCTTCGAAGTTATTCTCTGGATATAGTTTTGAAAATTTAAACAGATTGGTGGCCATTATCGAGTTTGACGAAGAAATCACATTGTCATCCACTTCAACACTACGTCTGATCAACGATTGGTCTTCGTCGGAGGTGTAGAAGAACATGCTTGATTTGGCATCCCAAAAATGCTCTTGGGTGTATTCCAGCAGATTTTTGGCCAAATCCAACCATTTCTCAACAAATGTGACCTCGTAAAGTGAAATATAGGCATCGATTAAAGTGGCATAATCCTCCAAAAACCCGTTGATAGTGCTTTTTCCTTCTTTGTGGTTGCGGTATAGTGAACCATCCTCTTTTAGCATTTCCCGTTCAAGGAACAATGCATTTTTTAAAGCCAAATCCAAATAAGCTTCGTTTCCCAAATAGCGATACGCATCCACCAAACCTTTGAGCATTAAAGCGTTCCAAGATGTGAGGATTTTATCATCCAATCTGGGCTTGGGTCGGTTGTTTCGCTCTTTTTTTAAAGTTTGAAGGGAAGTTTTAATCACTTTATTTAAGTCTGAAACCGAAACTTTGTGTTTTTCTGCTATTTCTTCATCACCTTTATCCCGAATCAAAACATAATTTTCTTCTTCCCAAAAACCATAGGAATTGATATTGAAATAGTCCTGAAATACTGCAAAATCCTCACCTAATAGTTCGGTGAGTTCTTTTTCGGTCCAAACGTAATAGGCGCCCTCTTCCAATTCTTCATTTTCATCCAAACTGTCGGCATCCAAGGAGGAATAAAACCCTCCACTTTTATCCAATAACTCCTCTTGTACAAAAGCAATGGATTCATCCACCACGTTTTTATAGAGTTCATTTTGGGTAACCGCGTAGGCCTTGGCATACAAGCTGACCAATTGACCATTATCATACAGCATTTTTTCAAAATGGGGTACATGCCATTTGGTATCTACGGCATATCTTGAAAATCCACCACCCACATGATCATAAACACCTCCATAGGCCATTCGTGTGAGTGTGGTGTCCACAAATTCCATGAGGTCTGGTTTGTTTTCACTGGTGGCGTAGTGCAATAAAAAATCCCAATTGTTGGGCATCATAAATTTCGGAGCCCGCTTGTGTCCACCCAAAAAGGTGTCAAAATATTGCGACCAACTGTTTACGGTGATTTCCAATTCCTCCAAAGAGAAAAGTTCCTTGTCTTTTTCAACCTCCACAAGATTGATAGCTTGGAGTCCGTTGGCCAAATCAGTGGCATATTGGGTAACCCTTGGCTTATCATTTTTATATAATTGAGCCAATTGCTCCAAACTTTTTATCCAATTGTCTCTAGGGACATAGGTGGCACCCCAAAAGGGTCTGCCGTCGGGAAGGGCAACAATATTTAATGGCCAACCACCCTGACCAGAAATCATTTGAATGGCATCCATGTAAATCTGGTCTACATCAGGCCGTTCCTCTCGATCTATTTTTATGTTTATAAAATTTTGGTTCATCACCTGTGCCACTTCCTCGTTCTCAAAACATTCATGCTCCATTACGTGGCACCAATGGCAAGCGGCATAACCAATACTGATCAATAAGAGTTTATCTTCCTTTTGAGCTTGCTCCAAAACCTCGGGCGACCAAGCTTTCCAATCAACAGGATTATGGGCATGTTGTAAAAGGTAAGGACTGGTTTCGTGAATGAGGTCGTTGGTAAATTTATGCGTCACGTTGTTGGATTTTTGTTCGCAGCTGAAAACAAGTATGCAAGTTACGGCAATGGACAGAACTTTTTTCATTGCGCAGGAATTGGAGGAAACAATAAATGCGCCGATTTCGGCGCATTTATGAAATTAATTAGGTCTATTTTACTTCGAAGGTAATTTTTACGTTTACCCTGTAGTTGTCAATTTTGCCGTCTTTCACGGTTGCACTTTGCTCGTTAATGTAAATGGAGCGAATGTTCTTTACGGATTTTGAGGCCTGATCCAATGCGTTTTTAGCTGCGTCTTCCCAGCTGTTATCGGAATTGGCCAATAATTCAATCACTTTTAATACTGCCATGGTTAATGTTTTTAAATTCCCTTTAAGTTAATCATTTTCAGTGGGAAATCCTTGGCAGAATGGGATGAATTATCCGTTAAGGGCAACTACTTCTTTGATTTTATCGCCCATCATGTTCTTAAGCATGGTTTCGATACCGTTTTTAAGAGTGAATGTGGAAGATGGACAGCCACTACAAGCTCCTTGAAGGATTACGCTTACCGTTCCACTCTGCTCTTCGTACGATTGGAAAAGAATGTTTCCACCATCACTGGCTACAGCAGGTTTTACATATTCTTCCAAAATATCAACGATTTGTTGGGAGGTGTCATCATAATTGGTCTGCGCAGCACTTTGAGAAACTGTTTCTTTGGTTTTTTGAACGGCTTCTTCAGAAATTACGGTTTTGCCGTCAGCCAGATAATCCCGCACAAATTCACGCACCTGCATGTTGATTTCTTCCCATTCGGCCACTTCATATTTGGTTACCGAAACATAGTTTTCGTCCATAAAAACCTCTTTTACAAAAGGAAAATGGAAAAGTTCTATAGCTAGTGGGGAAGCTTTGGCTTCGTCTATATTTTTGAATTCAAAGGTGGCAGGAACAATACGCTTGTTGCAAACGAATTTCATTACCGCAGGGTTTGGAGTTACTTCTGCATAAACGGTAATGGGCTCTTTTTTCTTGGCTACGTCTTCATTTACCACAGGTTCACCTGCATTCAGGTATTCCACCAATTGTTGGGCCACTTCGTCTTTCACATCTTCCCATTCTACAATATCGAAACGTTCCAAAGCCACAAAATTACTGGCGATGTAAACTGTTTTGATAAAGGGCAAATAGAAAAGTTGCTGGGCCAATGGGGAATTTTTCGCCTCATCTATGTTTTTATACTCGTAGTTGTTCTTTACCAAAAAATGATTGGTTTCAAACTTTAAAATTTTCGGATTGTTTGTAGGAACAACGGTAATATTATACTCTTTCATTGTGAATCTTTGGTGCAAAAATACCAATAGTTGGAATGCGTAGCAAAATATTATAATAATGTACCCTGCAAATCGTTATCTAAATGTTTAAATGCAGTTAAAACACAACCATTAGCCCCAAACGTCACATGAGACGCATTTTAACCTCACTTATAATAGCCTTGGGCTTTAGCACTTTTGCCAAGGCACAGGAAGGTATTCCAGTTTATTTCGATTATCTCGCAGATAACTATTATTTGGTGTATCCATCCATGGCAGGTATTGCAGAGGGAACCAAAATTCGACTTACTGCAAGAAAACAATGGTTCAGTGTGGATGAGGCACCCAATCTTCAGACATTTAATATCAATTCCAGAGTTGGGGAGCGAAGTGGAATAGGAGGAATTCTTTTTAACGATTCCAACGGTTATCATTCCCAAACAGGATTTAAAGGAACCTATGCGCACCATTTGCAATTGGGAGGCGATTTTAGAACCCTGAACCAATTGTCACTTGGATTGAGTGCAGGTATCATTTTAAGTAGCCTGGATGAAACCGAATTTAGGTCGGTGATTCCAGATCCTGCGGTAACTGGAGTTAAGAATACAACCAGCTATTTTAATGTGGATCTTGGTGCATCATATAACCTCTTCGAATTTTATGCCCATGCCGCTATTTTAAATGTGTTGGGATCGGGAAGGGATTTATACAGTGCTGCGGAGTTTGATAACTTAAGAAGGTATCTTTTTTCTGTAGGGTATGTTTTTGGAAGCAAAACCAGAATCGAACCGTCCATTTTGTTCCAGATGACGGATTTTACCAAGGAAAAAACAGTGGATCTAAATGCCAAAGTGTACCGTGATGTGAGTTTTGGAACAATTTGGGGAGGACTTTCTTACCGCAGAAGTTTTGATGGGGCCCAATACCAATCCAACGCTCAGTTTGGGGAACAACGTTTGCAATTGTTTACACCAATCGTTGGGGTGAATGTAAATCGCTTTTTGTTCTCCTATAATTATTCGTACCAATCTGGTGATATTCGTTTTGACAATGGAGGTTTTCATCAAATAACCATAGGTTACGATTTCGGCCAGAGCGATGATGGTAAGCGATACGATTGTTATTGTCCAGCGGCCAATAATTAAATCATTATTTATTTTGGGATGTCAGTTCGAGCGAAGTCGAGAACCAGGTGGCATTTCGACTGCGCTCGATGTGACAATTTCAACCTAATCCCACTTATAATTTTTCTTGGAAGCTTGAGCCTTTATGGCAGATAGCATGGCATTTTCCAATTCACCAGCTTCCTCTTTTTGGTGTTCGGCAATGTACATCTCACGCTTTGAGTTCAATTCCTGGATTTCCTTTTGGATTTTCTCCCGTTCCTCTTTTTTCAAAGAAATGTATTCGGTAATCTCCTTTTTGGATTTTCCTTTCAGTTCACTTGGGAGATCTTTTTCATCCAATTTTGAAAGTACAGCCTCGTCATCTTCTACAGCATCCACCAAATCCCACTGCGAATTTTTGTACAATCTGGAACTTTTGCTCACAGCACGTTTTACCACTACTGCTTCTTCCAATTCAGCAGCATTGGCATCTTGCACAGCCTGAAGTTCCTTTTTCGCATAACCAACAGATCCATAGGAAACATAGGTGTTGTTCAATTTGGCATTTAGTTGAATGATGATATCGTCATAAGGAGTTGCAATATGCACCACTTGCCTGTTGTGGTCGATGGCCATATAATCACCGCCCGTTAAAATTGCTCCACTTTTCCAATGGGTGTTGATGCCCTGTTCGTAATTGCCACAGAAAATTGTGTTTACGATAACATCTTTTTCTTTGGCATTTGTGGTTGCATCCTTATAATTCAATTTGCCTTGGTCGAAAGGTTCGTTACCTGCAATAAAGATCATTTTAAGGTCATCGGCATTTTTGCCCCATTCCAATTGTTTTAAGGAAGTGTGAATCACTTCGCCACAATATTCTTCTCCGCCGTTGGTGGTCAAAGAGAATAATTTTTCAGAAATCTCATCCAAATCATCACTAAAGCCTAAAACTTGTCTAATGTATCCTTCACGGGCAGAAAGATTATCGTTTCCGTATTCATACAATGCAATTTGAAGTAGAGGTCTGGAATCGTTGCCGCATTTGGCATGGGTAAACTCGTTCACAATATCCCACAATTGGGCCTTGGCTTGGTTGATCAGTCCATCCATACTATTGCTCGTATCCAAAAGCAATGCAATTTTCACATATTGTTTTGCAGGTTTTTCGGCTACAGTTGAAGTAATTAAGGTGGTGTTTGTGCTTTCTTGAGCTTTAAGGTTACATGCATAACTCGATGCGGTGACCATTAAAGCAAAAGCTGTTCCTAATAATTGATTGATATGTTTCATAGTTCAATGTTTTTAAATGATGCCCTAAAAGTATTGGCAACATTTTTCAATTAAAATTGGGAATGAGGGAACGAACCAAGGGAGTGAGTGACCGTACCAATTGGATTCGTAAGTCAGGAAAAAGAATAGGTAATTGGAGAGTATTCTGGTTTGCCCCATTTTTTAAAACGCGGGGGATGCACTATGTTTACTAAAGTTATGGTCAAAAGGATTTACATATTAATTGTAATGATGCTGGTTTCTGTTTTTGGAATTGCCCAAATGGGTAACAACCAAAATCAAATAGAAATCAAAGGCTCTGTAATGGGAAAAGAAAATCGCACCCCCATTGCGCAGGTTCAAGTTTCCACCGATAGGGGCAATTATACCTTCACCAATAGTTTGGGAGAATTTAAAATTAAAGCTTCCCTTGGAGATGTACTCATTTTTGAAAGCCCTGAATTTGAAACAGTGCGCCACCGAATCACCTCCAATGAAGATGTGGATGTTTTGGTGGAAGGCTACAGTGATAGACGTTCCTCACAACGCATAAAAAAGGAATCCATAAGTGAGAGGAATTCGCTGGCCGATCATCAGCGTTTTTTGGATTCTGCGAATCTTTATAAGAAAACGGATTTAGAAAAGAGTATTGATTTCATCGCGCAATCCATTGAACCCTTGGGAAGTTCGGGAAATAAAACAGAATTGGCAAAGTCACTCTCAGCACTTGGTGAGATTTATATGTATCATGAGCAGTACGATTTAGCAATCACCAATTTTAAGGACGCACTGGCTGCTCGAGAATCGAACAAAACCAAGCTTTTGTTGGGACAAGTTTATGTTTTAAATGGAGATTTTCAAAAGGGGGAGGAAATGCTGTTACCCTTGGTAGATGTCAAAAACATGGTGCCCTATCAACGCGTGGAACTTTTTGAAGCTTTAGGGGATGCCAATAAGGGAATGTCCAAACTTAGAGACGCTCAAGAATACTATCAACAGGGTTTGGTGATTGCCGAAAAAAACCAGATTTCTCCTAAAGTAATTGATTTAAGCTCTAAAATGGGAGCGGCATTTGCCAGTGAAAATCGTTCGATTGAAGCAGAGGGGTTTTATCAAAACTCCTTGAGCCTTTCCAAAAAGGTAGCTCCTGAACGTATGATCCAAGAGAGCGAAAAGGTGGCCGATTTTTACAATCAAAAAAGTCGATATGATGATGAAATCCAATTGCGTAAACAAAGTTTGTCTGAACTGAACCAATTACCACGTCCTAGTGCTCCAGTTGAAGGTAGAGGAGTGTCTAGGGCGGACACCATCACTTCGCAACGTATAAACTACAAAATTGCCAATGCCTACATCGCTCAAGAAAAATTGGACGAGGCCATCCCATATTTGGAAAAAAGTATTGTGGAAGCCGATAAGGAAGATGATCTGGTGGTGCAAAAAGATGCCACACGAAAATTATCCGAAGTGTATCGCAATAAAGGCGATTACACCAAGGCTTTGGAGACCTATCAAGATTATGTGGCGGTTGTAGATAGTCTTTATGTGCGCAAAGAACAAGAAATATCCCAAGCAGCACGTTTTAGTCGCGAAATTGCCAACACCCAAAATCGGATTTCGAGTTTGGAGCAAGAACGGGAACTCAATCAGAGCAAATACAGTTTGGCTGTCACGGAGCAACAATTATATGAGGAAACCAGCAAGCGTCAAAAATGGATCATCTATTCTTTAATTTTCGGGATTGCATTAATGGCCTTTACCGCATTTTTATACTACCGAAGCAACAAACAGCAAAAATTGGCCAACAACCTTTTGGCTTTAAAGTCACTCCGTACCCAAATGAACCCGCATTTTATTTTCAATGCGCTCAATTCGGTGAACAATTATATCGCCAAGAGTGATGAGCGAAGCGCCAACCGCTTTTTAAGTGAATTTTCGGTGTTGATGCGAAGTGTTCTGGAGAATTCCGAGCAAGATTTTATTTCATTGACACAAGAATTGGAACTTTTGGAGCTCTACGTGAAATTGGAACATTCTAGGTTTCAGGATAAATTCGATTACAAAATTAAGGTTGATGATAAAGTGGATGTTGATGCCTTTCAAATTCCACCGATGTTATTGCAACCTTATATTGAAAATGCCATTTGGCACGGGCTTCGTTATAAAGAAGAAAAAGGGTTTTTACATATTAAGGTGGACCAATTGACGAATGATATGTTGGAAATCACCATTGAGGATAATGGAATTGGAAGAAAAAAATCCGCAGCCATTAAAACGGCCAATCAGCGCAAGCAAAAATCCAAGGGAATGGGCAACATTAAAAAACGAATCCAGATTTTGAACGATATGTACAAAAACAGGGTGGAAGTTTCCATTTCCGATTTAAATGAAGACCAAACGGGAACCAAAGTTTCTCTAAAACTCAAGAAAAAATAATGGAGCTAACCGCAATAATTGTCGAGGATGAGGCTAATAGTAGGGAAATACTCCGAAACTATTTGGCAAAGTATTGCAATGGGGTAAAATTGTTGGGAGAGGCCGCTGATATTGAACAGGGTTTGGCGCAAATTAAAAAGCATAATCCCGATTTGGTTTTTTTGGATGTGGAAATGCCTTTTGGTAATGCTTTTGACCTATTGGATAAAATTCCAGAACGAAACTTTGAGACCATATTCGTGACCGCATACAATCAATACGCCATTGATGCCTTGAATCACCATGCAGCTTATTATTTAATGAAGCCCATAAATATTGATGAATTGATCAAAGCGGTGGATTATGTAAAGGACATCAAGGAAAAGGAAAATGCGTTAGAGGGACAAGTGCTTCAAACTGCACCAATTCGTGCAGAAGGAAAAATAACATTGCCCCAACAAGACGGATTTCAGGTATTGGAAGTGGGCGATATCTACTTTTGCAAGGCAGATGATAATTACACCGAAATTTATCTGGAAAAGAAAAAAATCGTGGTGAGCAAGACATTGAAATATTTTGAAGACGCCCTAAAACCCTATCCTTTTGCCCGAATTCACAAGTCCTATTTGGTCAATGTTTCCGAAGTGGTCAAATACAAAAAGGGCAAGGGAGGAAGTGTGATTTTGTCCAATGGTAAAGAACTTTCCGTTTCCGCATCCAAAAAGGCCGATTTACTCTCATTTTTTCAATAAATTGTCTTATCGTGGGCTGTCATTAGTCCATTTTCAACTTTACAAAATCTATTAGAATGATAATAAAATCCGTTAGGGGCAAAAGTCCAGAAATGGGAACCGATTGCTTTATTGCCGAAAATGCAACCATTGTCGGTGAAGTGACTATGGGAGACCAATGCAGTGTATGGTTTAATGCGGTGGTGCGAGGTGATGTGCATTTTATAAAAATGGGAAATAAAGTAAATGTACAGGATGGTGCTGTGATTCATTGCACCTATGAAAAATCTCCGACCACCATCGGAAATAATGTTTCCATCGGCCATAATGCCATTGTTCACGGTTGTACCATAAAGGACAATGTTTTGGTAGGGATGGGAAGCATTATTATGGATGATTGTGTGGTGGAAAGCAATTCCATTATTGCGGCAGGAGCTGTGGTTACCAAAGGAACCCATGTGGAATCGGGCAGTATTTATGCTGGAATGCCCGCCAAGAAAATCAAGGACATTAGTCCCGAATTGAGTAAAGGGGAGATTGACCGCATCGCCAACAATTATGTGAAATATTCGAGCTGGTTCAAAGAGGATTAAATAAAGCTTGCCAATCCAAGAATCAAAAAATCCAAACCTCTAACCATCGGACAATCCATAAATCTAATATTGCCTATTTTTGTTCCACTTTAAAACTAAACTAAGATGAAAGCATATATTTTTCCAGGACAAGGCGCGCAATTTTTAGGTATGGGATTAGATCTTTATGAAAACCATTCCGAAGCACAGGATTTGTTCGAAAAAGCTAACGAAATACTAGGATTTCCAATAACCGATATCATGTTCGAAGGTACGGCCGAAGACCTTAAACAAACAAAAGTGACCCAACCTGCCATTTTTCTGCATTCTGTGATATTGAGTAAAGTTTTGGGTGAAAGCTTTAAACCTGATATGGTTGCAGGGCATTCGTTGGGGGAATTTTCTGCCTTGGTGGCCAATGGAACCCTAAACTTTGAGGATGGGTTAAAATTGGTTTCACAACGTGCACTTGCTATGCAAAAAGCCTGTGAAATTCAACCCAGTACTATGGCTGCCGTTTTGGGATTGGAAGATGATGTGGTGGAAAAATTATGTGCCGAGACTGAAGGAATTGTTGTGCCTGCAAACTATAACTGCCCTGGGCAATTGGTGATTTCAGGAGAAGTGGACGCTGTGAATATTGCTTGCGAAAAAATGAAAGAAGCAGGGGCAAGAAGAGCCTTGCTATTGCCAGTTGGTGGGGCTTTTCACTCACCATTAATGGAACCCGCAAGAGAGGAATTGGCGGCCGCGATTGAAGCCACCGATTTTAAAGTTCCAAGTTGTCCCATTTATCAAAATGTAACCACTACGGCAGTGTCCAATGCAGAGGAAATCAAAAAGAATTTAATACTGCAATTGACTGCTCCCGTTAAGTGGACACAAAGCGTTCAACAAATGGTGAAAGATGGGGCTTCGGAATTTGTTGAAGTAGGGCCAGGTAAGGTTTTACAAGGGTTGGTGAAGAAAATTCACAGAGAAGCCGAAACAAGCTCTGCAGAAATTTCGTAAACGGGCGAACCCGTTTATCCGAATAAACAGATATTTAAACTAATAGGCAAGGAACTTCCTTGCCTTTTTTGTATTATTGAAATCCCCAAATAACTAACTACAAGCAGGCAACAAAGAACATAACTGAAACGCACGAGAATGCAATTAATGCTAAAATCAACCTCTTTGGCACCAAGTTCCGCTATTGGTTCTGGCGGTCTTTGGTTTTTCTTATTTTTTCTTTTTGGATTTGTACTGGGGTATGGGCAAATCACGGTGGAATTTACACAGGCCGCAAGTTCAGATAATGAAGCTGGTGGTGGGAACTTTCCACAGATTGTTGTTACTGGAGAAATTTTGGCACCCGCTTCAATTGAAGTTTTTGATACAGGTTTGGGAACAGCAACATCTGGTGTGGATTATGGTTTTACATCTCCCCAGGTTATAGATTTCCCCGCAGGGAATTATTCGTCCGATGTATTTGATTTATCGACTCTATCAATATCAAATGAGAACGTTGTTGAGCTTGACGAAACAATTGAGTTTGCCTTAGGTGATGCAACAGGAGATATTATTCCAGGGACTAATTCAACAACGGTCTATAGCATTTTAAATGATGATACAGGCGATGTGACTATATCCGCTACTGATGGCAGTGCGTCTGAAGTTGGTACGGATACTGGTGCGTTTCAAGTTGATTTGGGGGCTGTTAATGGAACTGGTGGGGATATCACTGTCGATTTGAACATTGCCAATGCATCAACAGCTGATGAAATTACTGATTTTAATGCCCTTCCAACTTCCATAAATATTACCGCAGGCAATCAAACGGCCACTATATTGCTTACACCTGTTGACGATTCTGAAATAGAAGAACAGGAATTTGTGCGCCTTGAAATTACAGGAACAAGCAACGAAACCCTCTTTCCTTTAGGAAGTCCTACGTCGGCAGATGTGACCATTGATAGTGAGGATGTCGTAACAGTGAGTATTGCCAACGATACAAATGGGGCCGAAAACAATGGTGGGGGGCCACCTACAGATGGAGTTTTGATAGTTACCCAAACTTCGGTATCGCCTGTTGACACGGAAATAACGTATAGTGTTTCAGGAACAGCAACGGAAGGTGATGATTATTCAACCTTGTCCGGTACCCTAACCATTCCCCAAGGCGATACTTCGGCTGAAATTGGAATTAATGTTTTGGAGGATGTAATTGTTGAAGGGGATGAAACTGTAATAATTACTTTAACTGGAATTAGTAGTGGATTGGCCCAATTGGATGTGCCCGCAAATATTGAGGCGACAAACACTATTATTGATGACGATAATCCTACGGCAACACTAACCGCAACCGACGATACCGCGACTGAGACAGGCACTACTACGGGTGAGTTCACTGTGAATTTGGATGCTACCAACATCAGCGGATCACCTTTGACAATTAACTACTCAGTTTCTGGAACAGCTACTTCTGGAGACGATTTTATTGCGCTTACTGGTAGTGTGCAAATTGCCAACAATTCAAGTAGTGCTACAATCTTGCTTACGCCTATTGACGATACAGAGGTTGAAGTCGATGAGACGGTAATCTTGAACCTTGAGGCTGGCACAGGATATTCGGTGGGCAATCCCGACGAGGCAACGGTGACCATAGTAAGTGAAGATATTCCAACCGCAACGATTACCGCTACAGATAATACATCTACCGAGTCTGGAACCACCACAGGAGAATACACGGTAACCCTTGATGTTGCGAATATAAGCGGTTCACCTTTGGCGATAGATTACACGGTTTCAGGAACGGCTACTTCTGGAGATGATTTTATCGCATTGACTGGTACGGTTGAGATTGCTAACAATTCCAGTAGTGCCATGATACTTCTTACGCCTGTTAATGATACCGAAATTGAGATTGATGAAACTGTGGTCTTGACCCTAAATGCGGGCATTGGGTATACGGTTGGAAGTCCAAACAACGCTACGGTGACCATAATCAGTGAGGACAGTCCAATTGCTACGATCACCGCAACGGATGATACTGCAACGGAATTGGGTACAACAGAAGGTATATTTACTGTGGATATAGGTTCGGTGAACAACACAGGTGCCACGTTGACTGTAAATTATTCTGTTTCGGGCGATGCCATCCCCGATGATGATTATGTGACATTGTCAGGGAGCGTAAATATTATTGATGGACAACAAACCGCAGTTATCGTTGTTGATCCCTTAGATGATGCATTGACCGAATTGGATGAAACGGTAATTGTTGCCCTTGAGGCAGGGTCGGGTTACACCATTGGTGCTCCAAATACAGCAACGGTCACAATTGAAAGTGAAGATGATGTTCCTCCAAGTGGATATACAGTAACCATTGACCAAGACCCTATCAATCTTACCAACGATGAAAATGTAAGTTTTTCCCTGGCTAATGCGCCTACTTTTTTGACCACTTTTGATTATATTTTCACCAGTGATGGAGATGGCAATGTGGCAGAAGTAACCGGTAATGGATTTGTACTTACTGCAAATAGAAATGTTTCGGGTATTGATTTAAGTAGCTTGCCAGATGGAGTGATTACACTTTCTGTAATTATAAGCAATGCTTTGGGTACCGAAGGGCCCGCAACTACAGATACCGCAATAAAAAATACAGTTGTGCCAACTGGGTATAGTGTGTCCATCAATCAGAATCCGATTACTTCAAACAATGAGGATAACATAAGTTTCACCTTTTCAAACGCGGTTTTTGGAACTACCTATAACTATGTTTTCAGCAGCAGTGGTGGAGGTAGTAATGTAACAGGCACGGGAGGAATCACATCGCAATCACAACAGATAACAGGTGTAAATCTTAGTGGTTTGGGTGATGGAACCATTACCTTGAGTGTGACATTGACCAACGATAATGGTGCTGGCCCAGTAGCGGTTGATGCTTCGACCAAATTTGTTGCTGTTCCGTCGGGATATAGTGTTTCCATAAACCAAGACCCTATCAACTCTGGAAATGACACCAATATTGGGTTCACATTTTCAGGGGCAGAAGTAGGTGCTGATTACGAATATAGTTTTAGTAGTGATGGAGGTGGTGCCCCAATTACGGGCTTGGGAACAATTTCAACTTCGAACCAGCAAATAACGGGAATTGATTTAAGTAATCTTGGAAACGGTACAATCACGCTTTCCGTTGTGCTGTCAAACGTGAACGGAGATGGCGCAACAGCGATTGATAATGTGACAAAGGAAACTTGCTATGCGGGAACTACAGCTCCGAGCTTGGATGGTGGTGTGCCCACTGCATTTTGTGATGCCTTTAATCAAGATTTGGACTTTTATATTTCAAGTACAGCCCCTGCAGGAGCGGATTTAAGATGGAGCAACAATTCAGATATTTCTGTTAGTGCAGATTATTTGGGAGGAAGTGTGGTAAGCGCTCCTGGAACTTACTACGGTTTCTTTTATGATAGTTTGAACGATTGTTTTAGTCCAGCGGTTTCCGTAACCTTAACCCAAAGTACAACTCCAAATGCAGGTACTGCAAACAATGTGGCTACCTGTAGCAATTCAAATGATGGAATTACTATTGTGGATTTGGATACTACTTTAACTGGGGCAGATGCTGGAACATGGACATTGTTGACATCTCCAGCAGGAAATTCAATTTCCATCGATGGAACTAATTCAGTTGATTTTAATGGCCAACCCGAAGGAAATTATCTTTTCAGATATACCACCACAGGGGCTGTAGCACCTTGCGCTAACCAATTTGTGGATGTAACAGTTACGGTTAACGATTGTGCTGGTCCTTGTAATGCAGGGAACACAGCGCCTCAATTTAATGGTGATGATACTACCATTGAATTTTGCGATGTGGTAAACACCGATCTAAGTAGCTATGTTTCTGGAACTGCTCCTACAGGGACCGTTTTAACTTGGAGTACAAGTGATATTCCAACCGATACGGGAGCCCATTTAAATAGCAGTACAGTGGTAGAACCTGGAACCTATTACGGATTTTATTACGATGATGTAAATGATTGCGCCAGTCCTGTTTTGGATTTGACCTTGGTGCGTAATTTCACGCCAGTAATTGAAACCACTATGGGCGATTCCAATTGTGGACCATCCATTTTAACATTAACCGCGACTGCAACTGTGGCCGATGAAAGTGTTATTACCTATAATTGGTACGATGCAGCGACAGGAGGAAACTTAGTGGGTACGAGTGCTACTTTTACAACCAATACCCTATCCGAAACCACTTCTTTTTATGTATCGGCCTCTGCCAACGGATGCGAAACCGAGCGTGTAGAGGTTGTAGCAGAAATAAACGATTCACCCAATGTGGGAACACCGACCAATACCATTGCTTGTAATGTAGTGGGTAATGGAGGTCCAAATAGTGTTGATTTGGATACCACCCTTTCTAGTGCAGATGCAGGCACATGGGCTATTTTTACCGACCCTTCTGAGGGAGCGTTGGTTGTTGATGCCGAAAACAATGTAGATTTTGCTGGATTGCCAGCAGGCAATTATGTGTTTGAATATACTACAACTGGAGCTGTGGCACCATGTACAAATGCGACTGTACAAGTAACTATTTCTGTAAGTGATTGTATAACTGATACCGATGGGGATGGCCTTACCGATGGGGAAGAAGCCGACCTTGGAACCGATCCAAACAATCCTGATACCGATGGTGATGGCTTGACCGACGGAGAAGAAGTATTGGTGATTGACAATCCCGATACAGTTGCTGTGCCTGAAAATGCAACAGATCCATTGGATGCATGTGATCCTTTCTTAACGCCTGATTGTAATCCAGCGGATATCGATTTGGCAATTACGAAAGAGGTCAATAGGACTGAGGTACTTTTGAATCAAAATGTAACCTTTTCCATTACTGTGGAGAATACCACTTTGGATAGAGTGTTGGATGTTGTCGTGAGTGATGTCTTGGGCAATGGATTTGAATATCAATCCCATTCCGCTTCAACTGGAACCTACGACCCGAATACTGGAGAATGGTTGATTGATGAGTTGGGGGCTGAAGAAATAGTCACTTTGGATATTACAGTTCAAGTCACTTTGGTGGAAACCCTTCAAAATACGGCAAGTTTGGTGTCGTCATTTCCAAATGATTTAGAGCCCAATAACAATACAGATTCAGCATCAGTTCAGGTAAATCGAAGCCAGTGTGAAGATATTGGAACAATCTGTACCATTTTCTCACCAAATAATGATGGCATTAACGATAGATTGACTTTGGTAGGTCATGAACAGTTTCCTAATAATACCTTTGAGGTGTTTGATAGATACGGCAACAGTGTCTTCCAAATGAATGGATATGATAGTTCTTGGGACGGAACTGGTAAAAATGGTGATTTGCCAAAAGGTACCTATTTCTATATTCTAGACCTAAATGGAGACGGAAGTGATGTGGTTAAAGGTTGGATTCAAATTGTAAGGGATAATTAAAATGAATAAAAACTTAGCATTGCGTACATATTATTTCATTTTGTTATTGCTTGTGGGTGGGATAAGTCTGTTGCATGCCCAGAAAGAACCTCAATATACCCAGTACATGTATAATATTGGGAGTTTTAACCCCGCTTATGTAGGTACGGTGGAAAGTCCAGAAATTATAGGATTGTACCGTGCCCAATGGGTCGATATTCCAGGAGCACCGACAACAATCAGGGCTGGTGCCAATATTCCTTTCAGCAACAAAAAAATGGGATTGGGAATTAATATTGTCAGTGACGAACTTGGGCCATCCAATCAAACGTATTTTGATATTGCTTATTCCTATCAAATTCAATTGTCGGAAGAAACAAAGTTGTCTTTTGGGTTGAATGCAGGGGGTAGCAACATTAAAATAGATTATTCCAAAGGAACATTTGAAGATCCTGCCGATCAGTCTATTCTAGGTGGGAGCTATTCCAATTTTTACCCAACTGTGGGTGCAGGATTGTTTATGTACCACGAAGAAGAATGGTATTTAGGGCTTTCGGTTCCTAATTTCTTGACGAATGCACTTTATAATAATGAGGTGGCAACTATTGTGGAGGACAATATGCAGGTAAATGCCATTGGTGGTTATGTATTTCAGTTGGGGGATAGAACCAAGTTCAAGCCAGCCTTTTTAATGAACTATTTACAAGGTTCACCAGTTACGTTCAACCTATCCGCCAATTTTCAATTTATCGATGCCCTTACATTGGGAGCTTCCTATAGATTCGACAATGCGGTGAGTGCTTTGGCAGGTTTCCAGATTTCCAATGGCATGTTTATAGGGTATTCTTATGATTACAACACCAATGGTTTAGGTGAATACAGCGGCGGATCCCATGAAGCAATATTGAAATTCTACATTGGTAGAGGCGGATTTGGTTCGGGAACGAACAAAACCAAGGATAAGAAATCAAAAAACAAAGGCAAACAAATAGATTCCCCAAGATTTTTCTAAAATGAACAGAACAAAAAATATACGTTTAACCCTATGTGTAGTCCTTTTGGGAATAAGTTTTGGCTTTGCTCAAAAAAAATCTACGGGTGATGTTCTTTTCTTTCAATACGAATACCAAAAAGCGGTTGCCGCCTACGAAAAGCAAATTTCTGAAGGGTCTTTAACCGAACAACAGTATTTGAATTTGGCCGATGCCTATTTCGAAACAGATAATTTTGATAAGGCCAGCGAAGCCTATTTGGAAATCTATAAGAAGGATACTTTGATGGATTCCCATCATTACAATAAAATGCTCCAGAGTTTGTCCAAATCGGCGGATAAGGAACAAAAACAGGCCTATTTGACCACCATGTCAACTTCATTTCCAAAGGAATTGATGGAGAATATGGAATTCAACAATCAATTGTTGGCAAACGAGTCGGCCGAAAACGAATTGGACTATCAAATATTCAATTTGGAAGGAAATAGCGCTCAGACCGATTTTTCACCAAGTTTTTACAACAATAAATTATTGTTCACCAGTGCGCGTTCTGCAAACAAAAAGTTGCAATTTGAACCAGGAGGGGAAGGTTTTTTTAATATTTATGAGTCCGAAATACAGGCCAATGGGCAAGTTTCGACCGTAAAGGAATTCGGCATATTGAGTGCCACAGATTATCATAAAGCCACACCTTCATATTCCGAGGCATTGAACAGTGTTTTTTATGTGTTGTCCAATACCACTGATGACGATGAGCTCGCTTTTGATGATAATGGTAAAAATGCCTTGTCCATTGCAAAGCAAAGTGTCAATGGATCATATCAAGGGTTATTGAAGGATTTGAGCACTTCGTTCTATTATCCATTTTATGATGATTCCAATGGCAAGCTATATTTTGCCGCTGATTTTGAAGATGGTTATGGCGGAACCGACATTTATTTTGTGTACACCAATAATGGGCAAATGATGTCCGCACCAATCAATTTAGGACCTCGAATCAATTCGTCGGGGAATGAAATAGCACCCTTTATTTTCGAGAACAGCTTATACTTTGCCTCTGATGTATTTTATGGATTGGGTGGAATGGATATCTATAAAGCCAATGTTGAAGGTGAAGGATTTGGAATTCCCATCAACCTTGGAGAACAAATCAATACAGAATTTGATGATTTTGGTCTGATTATTCGAAACGAAGGAGACGGACTTTTAGGGTATTTTGCTTCCAATCGTCCTGGTGGAAAAGGTAAAGATGATATTTATGGTTTTAAAGTGGATGAAAAACCTGGATTACGAACAATAACTTTTAAAGGGAAAGTACTAAAACCCTATAACCCATCTGAGGTGGTTGAAAAAGCTGCTGTTAGATTATGGAACATGGATGGGGAAATGATTGCTGAAACTTACTCCGACGAAGATGGTAATTATCGCATAGAAGTCCCTGCAGCCGATGAATTGGTTCTGGAAGGAACCAAAGAAAGGTTTTCAAGGTATATTGAGCGATTTGACCAAGAGCAACTTGATAGCATCCAACAGAATGGATTGAATGTAGAGATGGCCCAATATGATGATTTAGTGGAGGAAAGAGAGGGGCAGAAAGTGGTAAAAACGGATGATTTTTATTTTACTACAAGCTCTGTTCAGCTTACTCCAGAAATTACAACCCAGTTGGATGAAGTTGTAGCATTTGTAAAAGCTTTCCCAGAAGTGCAATTGCGTATCGAAACCTACACAGATAGTAGGGGGGGGAGTTCTACCAATTTTAAACTAACACAAGGTCGTTCCGATGCCATTAAAAAATATTTAGTGGAGCAAGGTGTACCTTCGAGCAGTATACTATACTCCATCGGATATGGTGAGGAAAAGATTTTGAACAATTGTACCAATGGGGTCTATTGTTTGGAAATGTTGCACAAACAAAACCAACGCTCATTGATTGTTGTGCTTAACGACAACGTACTTTTTGATTAATTACATCAAAAGCATCCAACAGTAATACAAAGCAAACAAGGTTAGGAATACCATGCCCGTATAGGTAAGTATACGTAAGCCCAATTTTGGCTGGTTTTCTATCGGAATGTCTTTGCTTGTCACCGTTTTTAAATTCATCCACCCTAATAAAGGAGCCAAAACAAATGAAGCAAAAGTGGCCAATCCTACAAGATTGCCCATGTTGGCACTAAAAAGGATGATTACCAACCAGTTGATGATTGCCATAGCCAAAACCATTGCCGTAAATGCATTTTTATTACTGAAAAGGGATTGGTTCGGATAGAGTTTTTGCAAGACATCCACACTTACCCTTGAAATAGCATCATGGGCTGTCATACACGTACTGAACATGGTGGCAAAAGCCGCTACGGCAATAAAAAAGTAGGCCCAATTTCCTATGTGAACTGTGAAAAGATTCACCAATTGGTCTGCAAACACAACGGAACTACCACTCAATTCGGTTCCCGTTCCATAAAGGGTCATCCAACCAATAATCATAAAAAACAAGGCCAAAATCCCTGTTAATATATATCCCACATTAAACTCTTGAAGTGCAATTTTCAAGGTAGGTTTGTTTTTCATGGTCTTTAAGTTTTCCATCCCCCACATACTTACCCAACCAGAAGCCTCTACCGCAGTAGGCATCCAACCAACCAATCCAATCAAAAATAATATGCCAACCTCGTTAAAAATTTCTGGACGTTGATAGTTGGCAGCATCGGGAACAGGTCCTTTTTGCAATACCATTACCGTAGTGATCAAAAGCGCCACAAAAAGAATGGTGATAACCGCTTTTAGGGAGTTTTCTAAAAAACGATATTTCCCAACAATCAACAAAACACTTATGAATAGGAATAGAAGGAGTGAAACAATATCCGCTCCTACCGAGGTTACATTAAATAAGTTCATGCACAATCCTGCGGTAACCACATAAAGTGCTGCCAAAACGGTAAAAGTGGAAATCAAGGTTATGATAGCATAGACCCATAAATAAGTTTTCCCCAAATTGGAATACCCTTCAATCAAACTTTTTTCAGTAACCGTAGTGTATCGAATACCAAACTCAAAAAATGGGTACTTGAACAGATTGGCCAAGATAATTGGAATAACCATCACCCAACCATATTGTGCACCTGCCTTGGTCGATAATACCAAATGTGAGGTGCCAATGGCCATACTGGCAAATAAGAGTCCAGGGCCCAGCGCTTTCAGCAATGCTTTCATCCAGCTTGTTTGTTAATTTTTCAAGTGGAAGATATGTTTTTTTACTGAAATTTTATTTTTTGTTCAGCAATGACTTTTCGAAGAGATAAAAAATACGTGTGTATTCATCTGTCCAACTGCTGGGTTCCACAAATCCATGACGCTCAACAGGATAAACTGCCATTTCCCAATTCTCTTTACCCAATTCGATTAAACGTTGTGAAAGTCGAACCATATCTTCGAAATGTACATTGTCGTCTACCATACCATGCAGGATTAATAAATCACCTTTAAGGCCATCCGCAAAATAAATGGGAGAGCTGCGTTTGTAAGCTATGCTATCCGTAGCGGGAGTATTTAAAATACGAGCAGTGTAACCATGGTTGTAGGCGGCCCAATCACCAACAGATCTAATGGCACCACCTGCGCTAAAGGTTTCAGGGGCATTGAACATTCCCATTAAAGTGATGAAACCACCATAAGAACCCCCATAGATTCCAATTTTGTCCGTGTCAATCCCATATTTTTCAACCAGCATTTTGGCTCCGTCAACCTGGTCTGAAAGGTCTTTTCCACCCATATAACGGTAAATTCCTGTTCTCCAATCGCGTCCATAACCAGCACTTCCACGGTAATCGATATCGAGTACGGTATATCCATTGTCCACCAAAAGATTGTGGAACATATACTCTCTAAAATAAGAACTCCACCATTTGTGGGCATTTTGCAAATAACCAGCGCCATGAACAAAAACTACAGCTGCCTTGTTTTTTACGGTGCTTTCTGGTTGATAAAGTCTAGCATGTACTTCAGCACCATCCTCAGCATTAAAAGTGATGATTTCTGGATCTTTCCAGTTATAATTTTTGAATGTATCGGTATAGGAATCGGTAATCTTTTCCGCAGTTGTTTCTTTTCCTGTAACCACAGGATTATCTTGAACATAAAGTTCTGTAGGTTGATTGGAGTAGGAGTACAAAATGGCCATTTTCTTCTCATCGGGAGAAAGTGTCACATCATTTCTACCAACCATGCCAGTCAATTGTTCCCATTTGCCTCCTTTTAAAGACATGGTGTAAAACTGTCGGTCTCCTGGATGTGTTTTGTTTGATGTAAAATACCAACGGTTATCATCCTTGGAAATAAAAGGATCATAAATCTCAAACTCACCAGAAGTCAAAGCTTTTGCTTTTTTAGTGGAAACATTTAAAGTGTATAAATGCGAGTAGCCTGTTTTTTCAGATTGAAACCAAATGCTTTTTTCATCGGGCATCCAACCAAGAGAACCACCTCCCCATCGTGCAATTCCAGGACCTGCGATCCATGCTTCATCATGCTGGCGGTCCAATTGATCTACTTTTCCTGTTTTTGGATCCAATAATACAATCCAACGGTCTTTATAATCGTTCGCCTGAATATCCAAAACAGCTTTAGTGCCATCAGTGCTCCAAGTAGGTCCAGTTATGGTTCCAATGCGGTCTTCATTTTCATAAGGTTTGTCTGGATAATCCTTAGTGTATTCAGGTACATAATCCAAACCTTCCAAATTATCCAAAACCACTGGGTAGCTTGTTCTGTTTTTAATGTCGTAAACGAACATTTCATATTTGGTAGGTTCGTCACCGACTTTAGAACGTGTATTTTGATCTTCGGTATAGCCAGACTCGGTTACAAAATGGGGTACAATGGTCCCTTTTGAATTGGGTCTATCCATTAAGGTATAAGTGATATAATTTCCCGAAGGATCTATTTGAAGGCCGATTACTCGTTTACTGCCAGTCACCAATTCTATAGGTTGTAACTCTTTTAACTGCTCATTGATTTTGTCTCCCGCATCTTTCTTTTCCTTGCGTTCCTTCAATACATCAAAAATGTCCAATTGGTCCTGGTACAACCACTCGTCTTTGGAATCTCTTTTGGGTTCGGAGTCTTTCGATTTTACAAAATTGGTCTTTTGTTCCAGGGTTCCAGATGCAATATCCCAAGTGAACAATTCTCCGTCCTGCACAAAAGCAACACTTTTTCCATTATCCGTAAAATGAGGATTACTTTCCCATTTGGTAGTTTTTGCAATAGGTTTTGCTAAATAGCTTGCAACATCCAACAAGAAAACATCCCCGTTTTTAGTGTACAGCGCTTTCGTTTTTTCCTTGTTATAGGTAAGTCTGGATGATGGAAGGGCATTGGCATCCAAAAATCCAACTTTGTTGATGTTTCCATCTTTTGAAGAATAGGCATACAGTGAATCGCTCATAGCCCCGTCAGGGTTCCAATCAAAATATAAGGTTTCACTGTTGGTAGACCAGTAAGCTCCCGAAGGTAGGTGCCCCACAAAGTCGTCCCCCTGCATTATGTCTTTTATTTTAAGAACAGAATTGTTTCCTTTTTGAGCGGAAAGACTATGAAATGATAATAAAATCAGCGCTAGGAGGATATTATATTTTCCCATTGGTTTTTGACGTTTTAGTTGGTTTGGTTGAATCACTTTTTCAAATATCGCGTATTTTATTGATTTAGTCTCGATATCAAATCCTAAGGAAAAATTAAAAAAGGGCTCAAGTTTTTGTTCAGAAAAAGTATCTTTAAAACATTCAAAATGTTGGTCAAGGCGTTTGTGTGGGATTCAATATTTTGATTTACAAAGAATTAAACTAAACCAAAATCAAATCAATGCAAATTATTGAAAACTCAACTGTTTACGATGCCATTATTGTTGGCTCGGGAGCAGGAGGTGGAATGTCGGCAAAAGTGCTGTCTGAAGCTGGTCTAAAAGTGGCCGTTGTGGAGGCAGGTCCGTTTTTTGACCCAGCACTGCCCGAACACCAAACCCAGTTAAAATGGCCTTATGAAAGTCCAAGAAGGGGAAAAAGCACCCGTTTCCGTCCTTTTGGCGATTTTGATGCAGCTTATGGTGGATGGGATATTGAAGGAGAGCCCTACACCCAAAAAGATGGGACCCAATTTGAATGGTTCCGCTCTAGAATGTTGGGTGGTAGAACCAATCACTGGGGGCGTATTTCCTTACGATTTGGTCCAAAGGATTTTAAGCACAAAGATGTGGATGGCCATGGCGATAACTGGCCCATTAGTTATGACGATGTAAAGCCTTATTACGATAAAGTTGATAAGATGATTGGGGTTTTTGGTACCAATGAAGGATTGCCCAACGATCCCGATGGGTTCTTTTTGCCACCTCCAAAACCACGTTTGCATGAGCTTTTCTATATAAAAGGTGCAAGAAAAAGTAATATCCCAGTATATCCATCCCGATTATCGATGTTGACCAAAAAAATCAACAACGATCGTGGCGTTTGTTTTTACTGTGGACAATGTAACCGAGCTTGTCAGGTATATGCGGATTTCTCCGCGGGTACTTGTTTGATTTTCCCAGCCCAGAAAAATGGTGGTCAAATCGACCTTTTTGTGAATTGCATGGTTCGCGAAGTTACCACGGATGAAGAAGGTAGGGCCACGGGAGTTTCTTATATCAACAAAGAGGACAGAAAGGAATATAAATTGAAAGGAAAAGTGGTAGTGCTTGGTGCTTCGGCCTGTAGTTCTGCACGAATCCTTTTAAATTCAAAAAGTAAGCAACACCCGAACGGATTGGGTAACAGCAGTGATGTGGTAGGTAGGTATCTTCACGATTCCACGGGTGCTGATAGAGCCGCTTTTATTCCTGATTTGATGAACCGAAAGGTATCTTACAATGAAGATGGCGTAGGGGGTATGCACGTGTACTCACCTTGGTGGGGCGATAATTCCAAATTGGATTTCCCACGTGGTTATCACATTGAAGTTTGGGGTGGAATGGGCATGCCGAGTTATGGTTTCGGATTCAATGCCAACGAATTCAATAAATTCTTTGGAACCAAAGTAGGTGGTTATGGTGATGTATTGCGTAGCGATGCCAAAAAATATTATGGTGCTGTAGTTGGAATGGCGGGACGTGGAGAATCCATTGCCCGAAGAGATAATTATTGTGAAATAGACCCAACCACGGTGGATGAATTTGGTATTCCAGTATTGCGTTTCCATTACAAATGGTCGCAGTTCGAGATCAACCAAGCCAAGCACATGCAAGATACTTTTGAGGAAATCTTAACCAATATGGGCGGTGAGTTTATGGGTGAAAAACCAGGTAAGGACACCAATTATGGACTCCACAACCCTGGTAACATTATCCATGAGGTAGGAACCACAAGAATGGGGGATGACCCTAAAAATTCGGTGACCAACAAATACCAACAGTTGCACGATGTGGACAATGTGTTTATTGTGGATGCTGGACCGTTTACCTCACAGGCAGATAAAAACTGTACGTGGACCATTTTGGCACTTTCCATGAGAGCTTCTGAATACATTGTGGATCAATTGAAACAACAAAACATTTAAGGACATGGACAGAAGAAAAAGTTTAAAATCGATAGTACTGGGTTCCGTGGCTGGTGGATTGGCCATACATGGTTGTAAGCCTTCGGGTGAAACTGAACAGTTGGTGGAATCGCCAAAAATCACCTATCCTGGACGTGTGCCTTTGGAAGAAGAGTTGATTCAAGAATTACACGATGAGCAATTTTTAAATCCACATGAAATAGCTACACTGACCATTCTGTGCGACCTTATTTTGCCTGCCTCCGAAGAATTTAAGGCGGCATCGGATGCTGAGGTAGTGGATTTTATCGAATTTATGGCGAAGGATGTTCCAGCTTATCAGCCTGATATCCGAGGTGGATTGATGTGGTTGGATCATAAATGCAACACCGAAAATTCAGTGGAATTTAAAGACGCTACGGTAGAGCAACAAAAGGCTATTCTGGATGAAATTGCTTATTATGATCCAGAAGTACCAGGTAATGAGCGCCCTTTTGAAGTGAATTTCTTTTCCTTGATCCGTAATTTGACCATGACTGGATTTTATACCTCCAAAATTGGTATTGAGGAAATTGGGTATAAAGGAAATATGCCAAATGTTTGGGATGGAGTTCCTGATGATGTTTTGGAACAGCACGGAGTGGCCTACGAAGAGGAATGGTTGGCCAAATGTGTGGACCAAAGCAAACGAGGCGTAATCGCAGAATGGGACGAGAAAGGTAATTTGATTACTTAATATTATTTTGATAATGTAAAAAGGGGCGCACTTTAGTGCGCCCCTTTTTTGTTATTGAATTTTCTCTAAGAAATAGCCATCTAAAAAACCTTGCATTTGAAGCGGATTTCCCGTTGCATTTGCAGTACCAACAATGGTGTATGAAAAGGAGAAAACAAGATGGTTGTTTGTAGCATCAAACGATACATCGGTAATTTCTAAATTTTGAATCTCAGGACCTTGGTTATTATGTGTTTGGGTGAGGATAAAGTATTTGTTGTCGTCCCCAATAACGGCATATTTGGTAAGCGAATAGGAAAATGATTTAATCTGCATATTTTCCTCACCAGGGTTTAGCATATCTATGTTAAAAGAGAAGTAGGTGTTTTGATAACTGTTATCGGGTATGCTTAAGAATCGTACTCCATAAAATTGGTGTAAAGTGCCGTCGGGTGTGTCTTGAAATTCCAAGTGGGAAGTAAGCGCTATTTCCAAATCGATCGGGGTAAATTGAAAGGAGGTAGAATCGGTAAAGGCTACTCCGTCTGTGCGTGTACCTTCCAATTCCAAAACCACATAGCCTAATTTTGTAAGCTCATCGAATCCAATTGCATCGCTGCCATTTAGACCATTGCTTCCTGGTGCACCATTAAGTCCAGGGTCTCCAGAATTTCCATTTTTGCCTGGTGTTCCATTCAAACCATCCTCTCCAGCGCAGGAGGATACCATTAGACTTAAACAAATAAGAAGTGTACTGAGACTTTTTTGAATTTTCATAATTAAAAAACAATGTGTTTAAAAGTAGAAGAAAACTACGCTTGTACTTGTTTCCAATTGATGGATGCCACTTATGGTTTGATGGATACAATATTTGGAATATGATGTGGGAAATAGGTACAAAAAACCCTGTGCGAATTCATGCACAGGGTAGGGAAGTAATGGTTAGGTTGGGGTAATAATCTAATTTTCTAATAATTCATCTAATAGGTAAACATCAACCTCACCAGAAACATTTAAGTCGTGATTTGAAGAATTGTTTGCTGCATTTACTGCAAAAGAATATGTATAAGTTAGATGGTTGTCACTTGGGTCAAATACAAAATCTTGAATAATGTCGGAAGGGTCGTTTTGGCCAAAGGTGAGATTTAATACAAAGTATTTATGGTCTTCACCAATGATAGGTAAATTAGTAATCATGTAGTAGAAATTATCCAATGCTTCAATTTCTCCTCCTAAATTTTCGACAGCTAAAAATGCCTCTTGATATACATTTTGATATGTGTCATCTGGTATACTTAAAAATCGAGCGTTGTATAGAAGAGTAATATTATTTTCAATATAGATACCATCCGTTAACTCAGTATTCGAAAACTTAAATTCGGTGGTATTTTCAAAGGGAACATCATCTGGTCTGGTGCCTTCTAAATTTACGGTTACTGATCCATATTTGGTGAGTTCTTCATAACCCAATGCATCTTCCCCATTGGTTCCATCAGTTCCAGGATTTCCTTTTGATCCAGGTTGTCCAGTTTCTCCAGGATTACCATTTGTGCCTGGCAAACCATCTGCACCATCAGAACAAGAAACAAATCCTATGCTTAGGGCCAGCAAAGAAATACAAAGAATAGTGGCTTTTTTCATTGTTTTCTGTTTTAAGGATTACTGGATTTGTTCTAAAACATTTACATCCACAATACCAGATACATTGAGTGGGTTTCCTGTGGAGTTTCCAGTTGCCGTAATGGTAAATGCATATGAAAAAGTTAAATGGTTGTCCGCGTCTTCAAAAACAATATCAGAAACTAGAAGATCTTGGATTTCTGGGTCAGTACCATTGTATATGTGATCTAAAACAAAATATTTATTGTCGTCACCAATAACTGCATAGTTGGTTAAGCCATAATTAAATTGTACCAATGCTTCAGAATCTTGGCCTGGGTTAATGATTCCTATTTCCATATAGATTAAGGTATTCTGGTATGCATTATCCGGTGCGCTTAAGAATCGACCAATTTTAGATTGATATAAAGTTTCATCTACATCAATTTCAGTTATTAAAAGTTCATTGGTTTGAGTTTCGGCAAATTGGGTATTGGTGAACTTAAAAGTATTGGAATCTGTGAAAGCAACTCCATCATTTCTAACTCCTTCCAATTCCAAAGTAATAAATCCGTATTGGGCAAGTTCATCAAAGCCCTGCCCGTCTGTACCGTCTTGTCCAGGGTCTCCTTGGTCACCAGTCGCTCCTTGGGCACCTGGGTCTCCATTTTTTCCAGCTGGCCCTTGTTCTCCATCTTCTCCAGAGCAAGAAGTCAATGTTATGCTCATGGCAATGAACACATAGCCAAAAAGTTTAATTAGTTTCATCTCGTTTTTTTAAAGGTTATGAAGTCAAAATTACCCTAAGCCACAGGTGAAATTTTGGGGTAATTGATGGATATGGGCGGCTGATTGACGGATGATGGTTTTGGCTTCACCAATAGCAAAAAGAATGGAGAAAAATCACACAAATTAATTTTGTTGGAATAGGAATGGTCGAGTAGTGTTTTTGGTAATCTCGTTTTGTTATTTATAGTATTAACTCTTTTAAATTGAGAGTAATTTCCTATAAGTGTTAAATAAATATAAAATCAACAATAAAATGAAGAAATATTATTAATTTAATACTATTCCTCTGAAAAATAATGGCATTGCCATAAATCATTTTGTTCTCATGGAATCTGAAAATAAAAATCGATTTCTTGAACGAATTTCGCGTCTTATCTGTGAAAATTTCGATAACGAACAATTCTGTGTGGAGAAATTGGCCAAACTCTATGGAACCAGTAGATCCCAGCTCTATAAAAAAATAAAAAAGCATACCGGTAATTCAGTAAACCGTTTTATAAAGGATGTTCGTTTGCAGAAAGCCATGGACCTTCTTGAGGAAGACGAGAATTCGGTCTCAGAGGTTGCCTATAAAGTGGGCTTTCACAGTCCAGCCTATTTTGCCACATGCTTTAAGGCCAAGTATGGCTATTCCCCAGGAGAAGTAAAACATCATATTTATACCGATGAAAAAGGAGATACAGCTCCCATTTCAAAAAATAATATTGTTCTAGTTGGAGCTGTTATATTATTGATTGTTGCGGTAATATTCAGTTTGAGGGGCATGGTGGTTAGCTCTAAAGATAAAAAGCCAATTGTTGCTGTTTTGCCTTTTGAGGACATCAGCAAGGATAAGAACAATAGTTGGTTTTGTAACGGGATTTCAGTGGATATTTCAGAAAAACTGTCCAAACTGAATGGACTCCAGGTTATTTCCAAAACTTCAACTTCACGATATAAGGAATCTTTAATGAGCATCCCTGAAATTGCAAAAGAGCTCAAGGCCGATTATTTTTTGGAAGGAGGAGTTCGCGAGTTTAACAATCGAATTTTGATCAATGTGCGTTTGGTAGATGCAGAGGGAGTGGCTCTATGGTCCGAATCTTTTAATGAGGAAATGAATCAACTTTTTAAGATTCAACAAGAGGTATCCACAAGAGTTGCAAAACTTTTGGAGGTGTCTATAGATCCAAAACACTCCTTATTATTGGAAAAGGTGCCTACAGGTAATATGGAGGCGTACAAATTATATTTAAAAGGAAAAGAATTCAATGCTTCCGCAATGGCGGTTAATTGGGATTTTGAGTCTTCCATTCAATACTTAAAACAAGCCATAACTTTAGATTCCAGTTTTGCCGATGCCTATGCAGAAATGGCCTATGCCCAAATAAATAAATTCATTCATAATGAT
The DNA here is from genome assembly GCF_900102925.1 of Flagellimonas zhangzhouensis. Lineage (GTDB taxonomy): Bacteria > Bacteroidota > Bacteroidia > Flavobacteriales > Flavobacteriaceae > Flagellimonas > Flagellimonas zhangzhouensis. The sequence continues at coordinate 1,349,832 of NZ_FNKI01000001.1, forward strand.
AAAAAGGATTCCATTTATTTGGATCAAAGTCTCACCAATATTGATAGGGCGCTTCAATTGGATTCCAACACTGTAATTGCCCATGTTTCCAGAGCAATTATTGAATACGAAATTTTTGATCAGCCCCAAAAAGGTTTGGAAAGTTTGGAAAAGGCTCTTGCCATTGATCCCAATAATGCCATTGTGAATTTTGAATTGGCTTGGTATTATGGTAAGAATGATGATTACATAGACGAAAAAAAATACTTGATGTACATAAATATTGCAGCCGAGTTGGATCCTTTATCCCGAAACCATCGATTTCACAAGTTGGAGGCTCTGCGGCTCAATGGACTGTTGAATGAAGCGGAAATTTATTTAGAGAAGATTTCACCGATCATTGATGAGTTGGCCATTATTTATCAAAAATCTGAAAATGTCGCCTATCGAAGTAACGATAGAAGGCAAATGTTAACTGTGTATATGGAAGCACTGCAAGACAGTGTTAAAATGTCGTCTTATCAAAATGCGGTATTAAATCAACAAGTGGGAAGAATTTATGACCAAGTGTTTAATAATGAAACCTTGGCCGTTTCATATTATGAAAAAGCCTATGCTTTGGAACCTTCATTTGTGTATAGTTATTTTTTTCATCTTGTTGCCAATGGTGATTTTGAAAAAGCATGGAAATTGAGTCAATCAAAAGATTTTAAAACTATCGGAACAAAACAAGAGCAGCTGTATAAATTGTTTTTCTATTATTTATTTAAAAAGGACTACAGTCAAGCTTTGTTAATCGCTAACGATAGTCTTTTAGCAAGCCGACATGATCTGAAAGCTACCGTCTTAGCCAAAATGGGCAGGATGGAAGAAGCGGACAAAGTAGCCTCATATCCCATGGGTAATGCATATAAGGCCTTTGCATATGCCGCTCTGGGTCGAAGGGATTCCATGTATTATTATTTAGGTAAACCCAATATGAGTTGGATGCTGTTCAATGGCTATTCACAATATGACCCGTATCGAGATGAGCAACAATTTATTGAAATACAGCAACAACATCTGCTTCCTTCGCAATCCTCATTAAACTTGTCCATTAACCCGATTAATTAGTCAATTTAGTTGGGCAACTCAAATGCATCTCAATTTCGACTTTTATTTCCCCAATTTTCTGTTAAATGACCATTTTTTGAAAGTGATATAAATTTTTTTCAAAGGTTTTTTACCCATAAGTACTAACCTTTCAATGGCTTAAATCGCAATTTAGCAGTGTAATTAATGGCCATCAATTACACATCCAATAAATGTTCAATCTTAAAATCTAGAGTCATGAAATCATTATTAATTTTATTTTTCGCATTGTGTCTTGCAATGCCATCTTTCGCACAGGAAGAAACTGAAAGAACCGTGGAACTTTCTGAAGTTACCGTTGGAGCTGCCAACCATACCTATTTAGGGGTGGTTCTTGATTATCGTTTTCCCGCTGTAGTAACCGATTTGGAAAACAAAGCGGCCAAATATGACATTCGACAATCGAAACTCTTTGTAGAGGGAGTGGAAGAAATTGAAGTTACTTTTTCTGGTGAAAAAGGTCATATCATTGCCACTTACAATCAAAACGGTACCATTACGGAAGCTGTTGAGAGATATTACGATATCACCTTTCCATTGGATATTAGACAACAGGTTTACAACGAGAATCCAGGTTGGATGATCAACAAAGATGCCTATGTGGTTACTTATGATTACGATAAGGACCTAAAAAGAAAAGGTCGATTCCAATTAATGAAAGATGGCAAGAAAAAGAATGTAACCATCGAATTCTAAACTGAATTAACACTGTATGCGATTATTTCAATTAGCTAGCGAGTCCTAAAATCCGGTGAAACTTTATCACCGGATTTTTTGTTTTATAGACCCTGGTCAGTGTTTTATAACAGCCTGTTTTAAAAAAGAAATCCATATTTTTTGTAACTTAATAAGGTGCCAAATCAAAGACGATTCCAATTATAACCGAATCATCCGATGAATCACAATGGTTTTATTTTAAAGGCAAAACAAGTTGTGCTGGCCAATTTGTCCAATGAACATTTTGGAGTAAAATCCTTGGCCAATGAAATGGCTGTGAGTCGTTCTGAGCTGTACAAACTCATTAAAAAAGAAACTCGTAAATCGGCCACTCAATTTATACGTGAGATTAAACTGGAAAAGGCCCTTGAATTGCTCAAGGAACACGAATACCCAATTTCAGATGTGTCTTATATGGTCGGTTTTGGTAGTCCAGCTTATTTCACGAAAAGATTCAAAGAATATTATGGGTTCTTGCCCAGTGATACCCATTTACTTCACCAATACACACCTGACCAAGAGATAAATATTCAAAAAAAACCTTCATTTTTTTTTAAAAGAAAAATGATAGTTTGGTTGGTCGGCATCATTGTTCTGTCCTTAATTTCTGCATTTGCATTCTGGAATTGGAATACTTTGACGACCAATAATTCCATTGCGGTTTTACCTTTCGAAGATTTAAGTCAAACGCAAGATCAAGCTTATTTTTCCGATGGACTAAGTGAGGCGGTTATTAATAAATTAACCCAGAACGACAATTTTAGGGTCATCGGAAAAACATCATCCTTTTATTACAAGGATAAAAATGTAATGATGAATGAAATTGGGAAAAAGTTGGACGTGAAATATGTTTTAAATGGTAGCGTACGACGATTGGGTGAATACTATCAGATTACGGTGCAATTGATTTATACAAAAAATGGGTTGCAAATCTGGTCCCAAACTTTTGAAAGCGAATCAAGGGATCCATTTAAAGCACAAGAGGAATTGGCTCAAAATGTAGTGGAAGAATTGGAGTTTATATTACTTTGATCAATTATAGAGTTGTATTTACCAAGCAATATTTAATTGATTTTTAAGGTGAAGTATTCCTGATGCAATCTATCAGATTAAAAATGCTAAATAGTTGAGGTAGGGAGAAATAACTACTTTAGTGATTTTATTATTTTAATTTTCAAGCGTTTGGATATAACAGATATAAGATTCTTTGAAAGAGAAGCCTACCTCTTAAAACCATCTTTACTGGACTCAAAGAAGATTGAGGAAAATCTTAAAGGCATAAAATATTCAGGGCAGGGAAGGACGGTTGATAAGGAGGTTGAAAATTCCAATATTCCCTATTTTGCCACTACATTTTTTCATTTTGTATTCACCTACGATAGAATTCCCAATGAAACAGAACTTATGCAACATTACATAGTTTTAAACCAAATTTCGGAGGATGGGCAGTTTCTTCAATTTAAAGCAAAACCGTTGAGCAAAAATGGGGTGGAAAATAGATTGCTTCGTTCATATCCGTCTTTGGTTCGAGATTTTCATTTTTTTAAATTGTGTACCGAGAGCAAAAATTTTGATGCGGTCAAATATTCCCTAAAGGTGGATATTGAAGATGGAGTGGATCTTATGATCCAACAAAATGAGAAAATTTTTTGTGTATCAATTTTTACTCAAACCCCGAGGGCCAAAAAATATAAGGATAGAAAGAACAGAGTTCGACATGATTATAAAAATTGTTTCAAGCAAATAGAATTTTCGGTCGATTTGTCTTCTAAAAACATTGTAAAAGTTTCAAACTTTTTACTTTTATCCCAAACCCATGTAGCATTGCTCGCAAAGCAAATAACCTCCTATGCTGGAAGCAAAAACTCTTGATTTAGAATCAAACAAAAGGAAAGAAGTTCCATTTGGATATACAGATCGGCCTAAGTTCACATTTATAGACCTTTTTGCAGGAATTGGAGGGTTTCGAATGGCATTTCAAAATTTAAAAGGGGAATGTGTTTTTACTTCAGAATGGGATAAATATGCGCAAAAAACCTATGAAGCTAATTACGGTGAAAAACCGCATGGCGATATCACCAAAATAAATGAGGCAGATATTCCAGATCATGATGTGTTGTGTGCAGGTTTTCCATGTCAAGCATTTTCCATTGCGGGCAAAAAAGGTGGCTTTGATGATACTAGGGGCACATTATTTTTTGATGTAGCTAGAATTATAAAGCATAAACAACCTAAAGCATTCTTTTTGGAGAATGTTAAAGGCTTAAAAATGCACGACAAGGGAATAACGTTGCAGACAATCCTAAATGTGCTTCGAGAAGATTTGGGGTATTATGTGCCCGAGCCTGAGGTAATCAATGCAAAGGACTTTGGTGTGCCACAGAATAGGGAGCGCATATTTATCGTTGGATTTAGAAAGGATTTGGACGTTGAATCATTTGAATATCCTGAACCTGTAAAGGAAAATAAGGTTTTTGAAGATATCAAGGAGGAGTCCGAGGTTTCGGTCAAATATTACTTGTCCACAACCTATTTGGATACACTTAGGAGACACAAAGAAAGGCATAAGCAAAAAGGCAACGGGTTTGGCTACATGGTAATTCCAGATGATGGAATTGCTAACGCTATTGTTGTTGGAGGAATGGGCCGCGAAAGAAATTTGGTATATGATGACCGCCTAACGAACTTTAAACCTATTACTAGAATAAAAGGTGAAGTTAATCGGGAAGGGATTCGAAAAATGACACCTAGAGAATGGGCACGGTTACAGGGATTCCCTGATGAATTTATTGTCGATTCTGTGTCCGATGTTCAAATATATAAGCAACTGGGCAACTCTGTGGCCGTTCCAGCAATTCAAGCAACAGCGGAACAATTGCTTGAAAAAATTTTGTAGTTGTGGAATTTATAAAGTGGTTAAATTAAAAATCCCTAATAACCAATAAGTTAAAAGGGATTTCTGTACTCGAGGCGGGACTTGAACCCGCACGGGCAAAATGCCCACAGGATTTTAAGTCCGGCGTGTCTACCAATTCCACCACTCGAGCAGGACTTAAACAAAAAAACGCTGCAAGCAGCGTTTTTGTTGAGCGAAAAACGGGATTCGAACCCGCGACCTCCACCTTGGCAAGGTGATGCTCTACCAACTGAGCTATTTTCGCATTTTAAAGAACTTCGCACTTTTCCCAAGCGCGGATGCAAATTTAATACATTTCTTTAAACTAAAAAGAATTTTTTCAGGAAGTCGCCTTTTTCTTTTTGCTCAACAATCTTTTGATCTCGTTCAATTTCATCAACGCTTCCACAGGTGTCAGAGTATCAATGTCCAAGTGCAAAATTTCTTCTTTGATTTCCTCCAACAAGGGGTCGTCCAAATTAAAGAAACTCAATTGCATCTCATCTTGGGATGCTTGCAATTTATCCGTCATTTCTTCACTGGAATGGGATTTTTCCAGTTTTTTAAGGATTTTGTTCGCTTTCTGAATCACCTGTTGCGGCATTCCCGCCATTTTGGCCACATGGATACCAAAACTATGCTCACTGCCACCAGGCGTTAGCTTTCGAAGAAAAAGCACATTGTCTTCCAATTCCTTTACCGAAACATTAAAGTTTTTGATGCGGGGAAAGGTATTGGTCATTTCGTTGAGTTCGTGATAGTGGGTCGCAAAGAGTGTTTTGGCCCGTGACGGATGCTCATGCAGGTATTCTGAAATTGCCCAAGCGATGGAAATTCCATCATAGGTACTCGTTCCTCTTCCAATTTCATCCAAAAGCACCAGACTACGTTCCGAAAGGTTGTTCAAAATGGAAGCGGTCTCGTTCATTTCAACCATAAAGGTCGATTCGCCCATGGAGATATTATCGCTGGCACCAACGCGCGTGAAAATTTTGTCTATCAAGCCAATTTGAGCTTCCGAAGCAGGAACAAAACTTCCCATTTGCGCCAACAATACAATCAGGGCCGTTTGACGTAAAAGTGCCGACTTTCCACTCATGTTGGGCCCTGTGATCATAATGATTTGTTGCTCCTCTCGATTCAGGGTTACATCATTGGTTACATAACTTTCCCCAAGCGGAAGCTGTTTCTCGATAACAGGGTGACGGCCCTCTTTGATATTGAGTTCGGTAGATTCATCAACCAAAGGATGCACATAATTGTTTTCAGTGGCCAATTGTGCAAATCCGCACAAACAATCCAATTGCGCAATCAAATTGGCATTGCGTTGCACAGGGGAAATATATTCCTGCATCCACACCAATAATTGCTCAAAAAGTTGCTGTTCTAGGTTATAAATGCGCTCTTCTGCCCCTAAAATTTTAGCCTCGTATTCTTTAAGCTCTTCGGTGATGTAGCGTTCCGCATTCACCAAAGTCTGCTTACGTATCCAACTTTCAGGAACTTTATCCTTATGGGTATTTCGAACTTCGATATAGTATCCAAAAACGTTGTTCGAAGCAATTTTCAAGGATGTGATTCCCGTTTGTTCCGATTCACGCTCCAACATCTTATCCAGATAATCCTTTCCTGAAAAGGCCAAGTTGCGCAATTCGTCCAGTTCTTCAGAATACCCTTGGGCAATAGTGTTGCCTTTGGCAATGTTGATAGGGGCCTCCTCATTCAACACCTCTTTGATTTTGGAACGAAGCACTTCGCAGGCATCTAAATTCTGTCCGATTTGTTGCAATGAGGCATTGCTGCTTTCTTGGGCCAATATTTTGATGGGAACTAAAGCTTCCAAGGAATTTTTTAGCTGAACCACTTCTTTCGGATTGATTTTCCCCGTGGCCAATTTGGAAATCAAACGTTCCAAATCACCCATAGGTTTGATCCAATGTTGTACTTTTTCCAGTTGTTGCGTTTCCGCTTTCAAATAGGCAACAACATCATGGCGTTGTTGAATCTTCTCTTTATTTTTTAAAGGAAGCGCCAACCAACGTTTCAACATGCGTCCACCCATAGGGGAGAGGGTGTTGTCGATAATGTCCAATAAAGTCACCGCATTTTGGTGTGGCGAATGGTACAACTCCAAATTGCGGATGGTAAATCGGTCCATCCAAACATATTCCTCTTCGGCAATCCGTTGAATGTTGTTAATATGCTGTAATCGGCTATGCTGCGTTTCGGAGAGGTAATGCAAAACAGCTCCCGATGCTATGATTCCATGGTTGAGGTGGTCAATGCCAAAACCTTTAAGGGTTTTAGTCCCGAAATGGTTGTTCAGACTTTCTTGGGCATAATCTTCCTGAAAAATCCAATCTTCCAAAAAGAAACTGTGCAATTGATTGCCAAAAAGCTCCAAGAATTCCTTTTTGTGTTTTTTGGAAACCAATATTTCATTGGGAGAAAAATTCTGAAGCAATTTATCCACCTGTTCAGAAGAACCCTCAGCGGTTAAAAATTCCCCTGTGGAAATATCCAAAAAGGAAATCCCCAATTTAGTTCTACCAAAATGGACAGCACTTAAAAAGTTGTTGCTCTTGGCAGAAAGAATGTCGTCGTTCAACGCTACCCCAGGAGTAACCAATTCGGTAACACCACGTTTTACAATACTTTTGGTTTGTTTGGGGTCTTCCAATTGGTCGCAAATCGCCACTCGTTGACCCGCTTTCACCAATTTAGGTAAATAAGTGTTTAGCGAATGGTGCGGAAAACCTGCGAGCTCCGTTTTATCGCCACCATTGTTACGGTGGGTGAGAATAATACCCAATATTTTCGCAGCTTTCACGGCATCATCACCAAAGGTTTCGTAAAAATCCCCCACACGGAACAACAACAACGCATCAGGATGTTTGGTCTTGATGGTGTTGTACTGCTGCATTAAAGGAGTCACCTTCTTTGTTTTGTTCTTGGCTGCCAAAGCGATATTATTCTTTTATTTTTGCCCCCGTTCGAGAAGCGGTTAAATTTGAATGCCGTTGTCACATCGAGCGCAGTCGAGATGTATTTTGTCAACCTTTCGACTGCGCTCAAGATGACAAAATCTTGACCAATGGAAGTCGAAACGAATATATCGTTTTCATCTACCATCAAAAATAATTGTTGATATTTTACCCTCAATGTTTAAAAAATGAGTAGAAAACTGGAGAATAGCGAGCTGGAACGATTGGATGTGGATGGGTTCAAACAGGCTAAGAAAACGCCAATCATTATTATTTTGGACAATATCCGCTCTTTAAACAATATCGGTTCGGTATTTAGAACAGCCGATGCATTTCTAGTGGAGAAAATCTACCTCTGTGGAATTACAGCCACGCCTCCACACAAGGATATTCGAAAAACAGCTTTGGGCGCTACAGAAAGTGTCGAATGGGAATACAAAAAAGATACGTTGGAGTTGGTAGAAGAATTAAAACAAAATGATATTCAGATAGTTTCGGTGGAGCAGGCTGAAGGTGCGGTTATGCTTAATCAATTTCAACCAGAACCGAACAAAACCGTCGCCCTAATTTTTGGAAATGAAGTAAAAGGAGTAGCCCAAGAAGTGGTAAGTGCCAGTGATACTGTTTTGGAGATTCCTCAGTTCGGCACCAAACATTCCTTGAATATTTCTGTAAGTGCTGGGGTAGTGGTGTGGGATCTTTGGTCAAAACTCAATTCCTGAAAATAAAAAGGCCCTGATCAACAGGGCCATATATAAAATCTGAGTTAGTTAGTTTCTCGAATCGAGGGTGCTAATAAAATAAAACCATTCGTTATATCCAAACATTTACCGTTAATTCTGTTAAATAATTGTCGATAGAATATTGTTTTCCAATTGCTGTAAAACATATTCGTAATCGGTTGGATTTTGCACAAAATCAAGCTCGCTAATATCTATAATTAGGCTGTTTTGGCTGGGGTGGCTTTTGATGAAATCCAAATAACCGCGATTGATTTTATCGAGATAAACAGGGTCTATTTTTTGCTCATAATCGCGTCCTCTTTTTTTAATATTGGATAGTAACCGTTCCGTATTTTGATGGAGGTAGAGGTAAATTTCAGGCTTTTTCACCTCCTTGTACATAAAATTAAAAACCTTTCGGTATAGGTTGTATTCCTCTTTTTGTAAGGTGATCTTGGCAAAAATAAGTGACTTGAAAATGTCGTAATCACTCACCATAAAACTCTTAAAAAGGTCGAACTGCGAAGTGTCGTCCATAAATTGTTGATAACGGTCCGCCAAAAAAGACATTTCCAAAGGAAAGGCATACCGCGATTGATCCTCATAAAATTTGGGCAAAAAGGGGTTGTCCGCAAAACGCTCCAAAACCAATTTGGCATTAAAATCTTCCGAGATCATTTTGGATAGTGTAGTTTTTCCAGCCCCGATATTCCCTTCAATGGCAATGAGTTGTAATTGGGTAAACAAGCCCGTTCTGTCCTTGAACAATTTATGGTGGGTTTTGGTAAGTTGACTTCTGTCCTTGCATTCTTGCAGCAAGTTTCGAGTGTCTTTACCCAAAATTGGATGATAAAACTGCGGTGCAATATCGCTCAACGGCTTCAAAACAAAATTGCGGTTCTGCATTTGCGGGTGGGGTATCACCAAATGGTCATCATTCAAAATTTCATTGCCGTAATAAATAATGTCGATATCCAAGGTACGGGAACTGTAACCTTCGTCTTGGCTTCGGGTTCTGCCAAAATCGGTTTCAATTTGCAATAGAGAATCCAACAAGGCTGATGGCTGCAATTCGGTCAAAAGGGAAATCACGATATTCAAAAAATCATCGCCCTCAAAACCAACAGCTGGATTTTCGTACACCTTGGAAATGTCCAATACTTGTCCCACCTCCTTTTGAATGCGAAAAATAGCCTTTTGGAGGGTAGCCAAACGGTTACCCATATTGCTTCCCAAAGAAAGATATACCTTTTGTTTTCTCACCATAATCGAATAGACAAAATAAACAAAACAATACTACAATGGTTATATTTGAAGTGTATTAAATTTTATTTGAATGAAGTTTTTGAGAAACCTACTTGCCTCTATTTTGGGGAGCCTTGTGGCATTTATGATCCTTGTGGGCATGTTTTTCATCTTTATGGCGCTGATAGGCAGTATGGAAGATGGAGTGGTTGTGAAAAAGAATAGTGTGCTGGAACTAAGTTTTGTGGCTCCTGTTTTGGATTACACAGGACAAGATGAAGCTGACCCCTTTGCCAGTTTTTGGGCAGAAGAACTTGGATTGGATGAAATTCTTCATGCCATAGAGGTGGCCAAGAGTGATGAAAATATTTCAGGAATAAGCATTACGACAGGGTTTCTTCAGGCAGGGATAGCACAGACGAGTGAAATTCGCCAAGCCTTGGAGGATTTTAAATCGTCGGGCAAATTTGTAACGGCCCATTCCGATTTTTATACCCAAAAGGATTACTATTTGGCCAGTGTGGCCGATGAGGTGTACATCAATCCAGTCGGCACTATGGATTTTAAAGGTTTGGCCAGTGAGGTGCTTTATTATAAAGACCTACAGGAAAAATCAGGAATTAAAATGGAGGTAATTCGCCATGGAAAATACAAAAGTGCGGTAGAGCCCTTTTTGTCCAACACCATGAGTGATGAAAACCGTACTCAAATCAAAGAATTGATCACGTCTATTTGGGATGTGCTCATTAACGATATTTCAACCTCAAGAAATATTTCCACTTCGGATTTGAATATTATTGCTGATACCCTTGGTGGAAGAACACCAAATTATGCCGTTGCCTCTGGACTTTTGGATGGAGCGATACACTACGATGCTTATGAATCTATTTTGAAAGATAAAATTGGAATCCCAGCATCCGATGAGTTGGAATATGTGTCGCTTTCCGATTATATCTACAAGGCCAACAAAAGGAAACTTAGATCAGGGACCGATAAAATTGCTGTGATCTATGCCCAAGGTGAAATTTTGTTTGGCGAGGGCGGAAAAGATTACATAGGGCAGGGTGTTATTGTGGATGCCTTAAAAAAAGCGGCCAAAAACGATAAAATAAAGGCTATCGTGCTTCGCGTTGATTCTCCAGGAGGAAGTGCCTTGGTTTCCGATATTATTTGGCGAGAAATGCAATTGGCCAAAAAGGACAAACCTTTGGTGGTTTCCTTTGGAAATGTTGCTGCTTCAGGGGGTTATTATATTGGAGTTGGGGGTGACAAAATTGTAGCTGAACCTACCACCATTACAGGTTCTATTGGGGTGTTTGGGACTATTCCCAATATCAACCAATTGGCAGAAAACATTGGTGTGAATGCCGAACAAGTGGGCACCAATAAAAATTCAGTTGATTATTCCTTTTTTGAACCCATGACCGATACGTTCCGTTTTCAGATGCAGGAAAGTATTGAGGAGACCTACAATACCTTTTTGGAGCGTGTGGCCCAAGGTCGAAATATGAGCACCGCTGAAGTGGATAAAATTGCACAAGGTCGCGTTTGGAGTGGAGTAGATGCTCAGGCCCTTGGTTTGGTGGATGAACTTGGCAACTTGGAAGATGCCATTGCCATGGCAGCCGATATGGCCGATCTAGGCAGTTACGGCATCCAAAAATATCCAAAGTACAAGTCAGGATTTGAGCGTTTCCAAGAAAATTTTGGCGGCATGAAATCCAAAATCAGTGAAAGTTTGATCCAAGAAGAAATAGGGGCAGAGGCCTACAAAGTTTTAAAAGAGTTTAAACAATTCAGCGAGCAGGAGGGCATACAGGCCAAAATGCCGTTTAGCTTAAACATCAAATAAGGGAATGACGCCAAAAGACAAGAAACTTGCCTTTTCAATTTATTTATACTTAGGAGCTCTGTTCATCACTTCCTTGGTGGTGTCCAATCTCATATTTCAAAAGTTTTTCTCGTGGAGTCCGTTTGGGGATGTCACCGTTTTTGGAGCCCCCTTGTTCGAACTTTCGGTAGGTATTTTACCCTATCCCATTACCTTTTTGATTACGGATTTGGTTTCCGAGATATTTGGACAAAAAAAGGCCAATCAAGTGGTAACGGCAGGAATCTTTGCCTCCTTTTTCTCCATGGGAATTATCTTGATTGCCAACTATTCAAATGCCATTCCCTCTTCACCCGTTGGCGATGAAACCTTTACCAAGGTGTTCGGATTGTCACCTTTAGGGGTATTGGCCTCCATGTTGGCCTATTTGGCAGCGCAATACATCGACATCACCATTTATCACTATTGGAAAAGGGTGACCAAGGGAAGAATGCTCTGGTTGCGGAACAACTTTTCCACTTTTTCATCGCAATTTATTGATACCCTAACAGTTATTTTATTGCTCTGTCTTTTTGGAGTGCTTCCTTGGGACAAATTTTATGGGCTTTTGATCAGTGGGGTGGTTTTTAAAATGATTATTGCCCTTTTGGATACGCCACTGCTATACTTTTTCGTTTATCTAATGCGGAAAAGATTTAACTTAAAAATAGGGGAAGAAATCTCACTGGATTAACAACTTCTCCTTTAATTTGTTGTAAAACATTAAAGTATGAAGAAAAAAATCCTGAAGATTGCCAGCATAACCCTACTTATCCTACTTGTCCTGATCATTGTGCTTCCCATCTTCCTTCAAGGTAAAATTGAGGGATTGATTAAGGAAAAAGTGAACGAAAACATCAACGCTACGCTCGACTTTGAAGATGCAAGTTTAAGCTTGCTCAAAAGCTTTCCGTATGCCAACGTGGAACTTTCCAAATTATCCTTGGTGAACAAAGCTCCTTTTGAGGGAGATACTCTGTTCGCTGCTGGGGAAATTGAATTGGCCATGTCCATCAAAGAGTTTTTCAAAGCTGCCGATGAACCATTGGTGATCAAAACGTTCAATATTGATGGCGCCAAAATCCACATCAAAGCAGATGAGGAGGGCAATGCGAATTATGATATCGCTAAAGAAAGTGATTCAGCTTCAGAAGAAACATCGACCGATGAATCCAGTGGTAATTTCACCTTGGCCATGGATTCGTATTCCATCACCAATACCAATATTATTTATGAAGATTTGGCGAGTGGTATGAAATTGGCCATTACCGACATGAACCATTCTGGGTCGGGTGACCTTTCCTTGGAAAAATCCGAACTCAAAACCTTGACCGAAGCTTTGGTCTCTTTTGAAATGGAGGGTACCAAATATTTGAACAACAATAAAATCAATTTGGATGCCCTGATCGGCATTGATTTGGCCGAAAGCAAATACACCTTTTTGGACAACAAAGCCATGGTGAACCAATTGGCCTTGGTTTTTGACGGATTTGTAAAGTTGAACGATGACAACCAAGAAGTGGATATTACCTTTAAAACGCCATCTTCCGATTTCAAAAACTTTTTGGCGGTGATTCCAGAAGCCTATGCTTCCAATATTGAAACCGTACAAACTACAGGTAATTTTGAAGTGAACGGGGAATTCAAGGGAATTGTGGATGAGGAACATATTCCTGCGTTCAATATCAAAATCAATTCGGACAATGCCTCTTTCAAATATCCAGACTTACCAAAATCGGTGAGCAATGTGTTTATCAATACAGAAATCAATAATGAAACTGGAATTGTAGAGGATACCTATGTGAACATCAATAGACTTTCTTTTACCATTGATCAAGATAAGTTCAATCTGAATGCAAAGATCAGAGAGTTGATGGGCAACACTAAAGTGAATGCTCACATGGATGGTCGTGTGAACTTGGCCAACATTTCAAAAGCGTATCCTGTGCCAGACGAATACAACTTAAAGGGTATTTTGAATGCCGATGCCACCACTAGTTTTGATATGGCTTCTTTGGAGAAACACCAGTACCAAAACACCAAAATGAGCGGTAATTTTGAATTGACTGGTTTTGAATATGCCTCTCCAGAATTGAAACATCCCGTAGCTATCACCAAAGCCGCCATGACTTTCAATCCGCAAACTGTGGCCTTGAATTCATTTGAGGGAAAAACAGGAAGTACTGATTTTAATGCGAGCGGTACTTTGACCAACTTGCTTGGATTTATGTTCAATGATGAGAACATTCAAGGGAATTTCAAATTGACTTCGAACCAATTTGCTCTGAACGATTTTATGATGGAGGATACCGACACTGAGGAAAGTGGAGAAACTTCGCAAGAAGAAGGAACTATTTCGAGTACGGGCGATGAACGCATCAAAATTCCATCATTCTTGGATTGTACATTGGAGGCTGCGGCCATTACCGTGATTTATGATAACCTCAAGCTGAAAAATGTGAAAGGTACCATGACCATCAAAGATGAAACAGCCACCATTCAGAATTTGACCTCTGACTTATTTGGCGGAACGCTTGGACTTAAAGGTTCGGTGTCCACCAAAGGGGAAAGTTCCACTTTTGATGTGGATTTGGGCATGAGCAACTTTAATATCGGGGAATCTTTTGCTGGATTGGATTTGCTAAAAACCTTGACGCCTTTGGCGGCTGCTTTGCAAGGAAAATTAAATTCAGACATTAATTTGTCTGGAAACCTGAACGAAGATTTTACGCCTAATTTGGCCACCATTTCAGGGAATTTATTGGCCGAGCTGTTGTCTCCGACCATCGATACCCAAAAAGCACCTTTGGTGTCTTCTTTGGACAGTAAGTTGAACTTTTTGAACACAAAGGAAATCAACTTGGATGGTTTAAAAACCGCTTTGAGTTTTGATAATGGTACGGTTAAAGTGAAACCATTTACCTTAAAATATAAAGATATCGCTATCAATGTGGATGGAAGCCACTCGTTTGATAAGCAAATGCAATATAAAGCGACATTGGACGTGCCTGCCAAATACATGGGGGCCGAGGTGAACAAATTAATTGCGCAATTAAACGATGACAGCCTTAAGGAAATGACCGTTCCCGTAACTGCTAATATTGGCGGTAGTTTTACTGACCCCACCGTAACCACCGATTTAACCTCAGGTGTAAAAACATTGACCACCCAATTGGTTGAGGTTCAAAAACAGAAATTGGTGAACCAAGGAAAGGAGTCGGCCAGCAAATTATTATCTGATGCTCTCAATAAGAATTCCAAGGATTCTACAGGAACGAAGTCAAGTGTCAGTGAGACCCTTGGTAATTTATTGGGCGGCGATAAAACCAAAACCACAGATTCTACCGCGACGACCACTAAAAAGGAAGATAAAGTAGAAGAAACCGCTAAGTCACTTTTAGGTGGGCTGCTCGGCAAAAAGAAAAAAGACACCGTAAACTAAAAATTAAAGGGCGATTTTTAATCGCCCTTTTTTATTCCTTAATTTCTCCCTCAATGGTTTCCAAAATCACATCCATGCTTTGCATTAAAGGCGTGTAATGCGTTGTTTCTGTATTTATGCTGGTGAGGATGAAGATGAGCAAATTGTTCTCAAAAGCTGTGGAATTTAAAATAGAGAGATTGCTTTGATTTTCAGAGGCATTGGGTAAGCCCAGATCTCCAGAAACCCCTGAAAGATTAAAGATGGTTTTTATGCTTTGCTGCTCAGTTCGGAACATATCAATAATCTTAGTTCTTTCGGCATCTAACATGACTTCTTGTTTGGTGATATCCTCTAAGTTGGAAACCCAATTGGTGAGCAACAAACGCAATCTAGGGTTTCTTACATCTTTTAAACTCCCCGAATTGATCATTTCATTGAGCAGAGAGTTGTTCGGGTTGAAAGAAATATCAAAAGCAAAGGCGTTCAAAAATAAATTGGAAAGGGTAGCTTCGCTTGGCAGGGAATCAGTTTCCATAAAAGCGAGGATTTTTTTCGCGTCCTCATAGCTTTGTTTGTTCACCTTGATCAACTCTTCAAGTTTGAGTTTGCTGGTTTGGAACTCGTCCTGTAAACCCAAAAGGTAAATCTGTTCTTTTTCTTTTTTGACACTGTTTTCATTGGCATTGTTGATCGCGAGGGCAATCAATATCCCGATAACGACCAAAACGATTTCGCCAATGGCGTATAATAGGTAGTTGCTGACCTTCTTTTCAGCCACCATTTTTTTTCTGATGTTTCTAAAAAACTTAAGCATGGTTGGTTTTCAAGACCTAAACTTACAAATACTTTTGTTTAGTTGTAACCTGTAATTACAGCAACTACAATGGAAATAGCTCCAATCAGCAACATTAATAAAGCAGGTTTTAGGGCAAATTTGAACCATTTGTTGTAGGAAATATTAGCAAGTGCCAAAACAGCCATCAGTGCACCATTGGTGGGTACGATCATATCCGCCATTACTGCACCATATTGGTAGGCCAACACGCAGGTTTGTCGTGATAATCCAATTAAATCGGAAAGTGGCACCAAAATAGGGAGCGTTAATATTGCTTGACCCGAATAACTGGGCACGGGGAAGTGCAAAAACACATGGGAAATCATCATCATTACCCCAGAAAAAGCAGGTGGCAAATTTTCTAGAGGAGTAAAAAGTCCATACACAATGGTGTCCATGATCATCCCATCTTTTAATAAAATGGAAATACTATTGGCCAAACCAATGATGATGGCAGCAAAAATCATTTCTTTCATTCCAGCAATGTAGGTTTCCCCAGTTTTGTTCCAACCAAATTTGGAAATGAGTCCTGAGGCAATACCAAGCACAAAAAAACAGGCAGACATTTGCATAAAGCCCCAATCAAACTGAATGATGCCATAGATAACAATGGTAAATGTGATTGCCAATAAGGCCAATATAAGTTTACTTCGTGTACTCATCGAAGTACTTTGGGTGGGCATTTCTATTTTTTCAATACGGTTGTTTTTGGCATAATACAGCAGATAGGCTACCCAGACCAAAAAGGCGATAAGAAGAGTGATGATACGCAAGGTGCTGCCAGACAGCAACGGTAATGCCGCCTCCTTCTGTGCAATGATCACCGCAAAAGGATTCGACGGACTAAAGGAGCTTCCCACTACAGAGGAACCATAACTGGCGAAGATCATAGTAAGGGTATTGTAGCCCAAACTTTTGCCAAACAATAACAGGACAGGGGTCATGGCAACTACCTCTTCCTGTAAACCGATAGAAACACCTCCAGCTGTGAAAATTGAAGCTACAATTATAAGTGCCAGACTTTCTTTTCCTTTTAGGATCGAAACCAATTGCACCAAACCTTGATTAAAAGTGTCGGTTTTTTCAATGAGGTAAAAACATCCGCCAATCAAAAGAATGAGCACAATAAGCTCGGCCCGTCCAGCAATTCCGTTGGGTATTGCAACCATAAGATCAAAAAGTGATGGGCTTTCTGTGCTGATTTGCTGATACGAATCATTGACTACTCGGGTGATGCCAGTTTCTGTGTCTGCCACTCTTTCGTAGGAACCTTGAGGAATAATGTAGGTGAATATCCAAGCCAAAAAGATAACCGCAAGTAGAATGACGAATGCATTCGGGAATTTTTTCATCTGAAGTTGGTTTATATAGGGTATGGTTACTTCAAGAACTAGATGCTTGGTATACTTTCCCTAAAAACCTGACCTACTTCATAATCTGGAAAGAATAACTCCTTTAAAGTAATTCTTTTTATTTAAAAATCAGATATTTATATTGAATGAGGGACTATTTTGAAGGGTTTTTATTTCGCTCTGTCTTTTTATAAAACGTCTCAATAATAAAACAAACGGCTATAATGGAAAGGGCAACGATTACTCCCATTTTGTTGGAGTTAAATTGTTGAACCAACAAAACAAGGGTAGCTAACGCACACAAAATAAATCCAATTAGGGGCAACGTTTTATTGCTTTTGGTTTGAGGTGCCAATTTATATCCTACATAGTTTACCACCGCGAAAATGAGCAGAAATCCCACACTACCTGCGGTGGAAATACTTTCCAATTTTAAGGTGTTGGTCAGCACCAAGGTTAAAATAGCGGTAATGAGCAACCCTATGGGTTGGTTCCATAATTTATAGGTGAATTGATGTGGCAATTCATCATCCTCTGCAATTTCATAGCTCACCCTACTACCACCATAGAGTGACGCATTGATTGCGGAAAATGTGGAAATAAGCGCCGCGATAGTAATAATGGAAAAGCCGATCTTGCCCAGCATCGGCTTTGCAGCTTCGGCCAATACATAATCTTGTGCAGACGCAATTTCTTTGAAAGGCAAGGAACCCACGGTAACAATGGCAATGACGATGTAAAGCAGAATCACAAATAGGAGCGAAATATAATAGGCTCTAGGAATATTCTTTTCAGGATTTTCGATATCGGGAGCGGCATTGGCAATCAGTTCAAAACCTTCATAGGCCACGAAAATAACCATGCCTCCCGTCACCAATTTTAAAGGTGTTTCCCAATTGGATATGGACAATTGGTCCAGATTTGGATTGCCCATCAGCCCATACATACCAACTCCGATAAAAGAAATCAATATCACCAATTTGATGATGACGGCATAGGATTCAATGGCACCAACAACTTTAATGCTGTAATAATTAATGGCGGAGGCTAAAATAATAATGGCACTAGCATAGATATGAAAATCCAATTGACCGCCTGTAATTTTCAATAAATTGGGTGCATAGGAGCCAAAAGCGGATGCATAGAGTGACAGCATAATGATGTAGCTCACCCATAACAAATTGTTGATGCCTCCACTAAAAATGTTTTCCCCAAACCCTTGATTAATGAATTTGACGGTTCCTCCACGGTCAGGATAAGTCTTTGATAGCTTCACATAACTATATGAAGTAATTAAGGCGATAAGCCCAGCAAAAAGGAAAGCAACAGGAGTTCCACCACCAGCCAAGGAAACGGCAAGTCCCAAAACGGCAAAAATACCCCCACCAACCATGCCTCCAATACCAATGGAGATGGCTTCGGTCAATCCTATTTTTTTTGCCATGCTTTTTATTTTGGATTTACATCAATGCCCACATAATAGCCCTCGCTGCCACGAACATTGAATACAGTGTTGTCCTCAAAAATGAGATATTGCCCTTTAATGCCTTTTAGCAACCCTTTATAACTAGGAGTTTTATCTAAATTCAAACTTTTCACCTTTTCAGGATATTGCAAAACGGGAAAATCCAAGTGGGTTTCTTCCTGGTCCTTTAAAAAATAATCAGCTACTTCATCGGGAATGCTGGCTTTCAATTTTTCACGCCATTCGAGCAAATCGACATCTTCGATATCGTTTTTGAGCATTTTTTGCCAACTGGTCTTATCACTTACAAATTCCTTAAGGGCCACCTCCGTGATTCCTGCCAAATATCGATTGGGAACTTCCACAATTTCCAAGGCTTCGTGGGCGCCTTGATCAATCCAACGGGTAGGTACTTGAGATTTTCGGGTTACCCCAACTTTTACATTGCTCGAATTGGCCAAATACACAATATGCGGTTGCAATTGCATGCGCTTTTCAAACTCCAAATCGCGGTCTTCTTTGTCCAAATGGGCGGTACTCAATTCAGGTTTCATGATCCATTCACCTGCGGTTGGTGTTTCAAAAAAACAGTTTCTACAAAACCCTTGACGGTAGATGGGTTTGTCCTCACCACAGTTCAAACATTGAAATTTTATAAAATCAATCTGGAGTTCCTTGTCCAACACTTGGTTCATATTGATGAAATCGTTTTCAAAAACCAAAAAATATTGGATGGGTTTCCCGTTTTGGGTTTGCATTTTGCGCAAGACTCCTTCGTACAACATATTAAATTGAATGTTTTGTTCTTATTTGAAAATGAAAGCTAGAAAAGCTATTTTAGCTAAGACACCTAGCTAAATTTCTTGGTTAAAGATACCTAAAATGCCAATACCATTATTCAATTCCATCGCATCTTGGTTGCTGCGAAAGCGATACCACCAGATTGAACTTTTTTTGAAATATCCTCTCGATGTACAGGATGAGGTATTGCGCCAGTTGGTGGATTTTTCGCAAGACACCATGATAGGCAAACAATATGGTTTTGCAGATTTGCCGAAATACGAAGAGTTTAGAAATAGGGTGCCTATTGTTGGTTACGAAGATATCGCTCCAATGATTGAACGGACACGTAGGGGAGAGCAGAACCTATTTTGGCCTACCACCATTAAATGGTTTGCCAAAAGTAGCGGTACCACCAATGCCAAGAGCAAATTTATTCCAGTAAGCAATGAAGCCTTGGAAGACTGCCACTATAATTCGAGCAAGGATTTCCTGTGCCTGTATCTGAACAACAATGAAAATTCGCAGTTATTCAATGGTAAAAGTCTTCGATTGGGAGGGAGCAAGGAATTGTATGAGGATAATGGATCATTTTTTGGTGATCTATCTGCCATTCTAATTGACAATATGCCACTTTGGGCAGAGTATAGTAGTACACCAAGTAATAAGGTTTCCTTAATGAGCGAATGGGAATCCAAATTGGAGGCCATTATTGAGGAAAGTATCCGTGAAAATGTGACCAGTTTGGCAGGGGTGCCGTCTTGGATGCTGGTGCTGTTGAACCAAGTTCTTGAAAAAACGGGTAAAAATCATTTGTTTGAGATTTGGGAAAATCTGGAAGTGTATTTTCATGGAGGGGTAAGTTTTACGCCCTATAAAAACCAGTACAAAAAGCTACTGCCTCGAAAGAATTTCAATTATTACGAATCCTATAATGCTTCGGAGGGATTCTTTGCCATTCAAGATCGCAATAATTCCAGTGACCTATTATTGATGTTGGACTATGGGATTTTCTATGAGTTTATTCCGATAAGTGCACATGGAGAAGCTTCGCAAGCCGTTCCGTTGTGGAATGTGGAATTGGGTATCAACTATGCTATGGTAATCACGACCAATGCGGGACTTTGGCGCTATAAAATTGGGGATACCGTACGTTTTACCTCCAAAAATCCATACCGAATTCGAATAACGGGCCGAACCAAGCATCACATTAATGTGTTTGGCGAGGAGTTGATTATTGAAAACGCAGAGGAGGCCTTAAAGCAAATTTGTTTGAAAACTGATGCTGAGATCATGGACTACACCGCTGCTCCTATTTTTATGGAAGGGAAAGAAAAAGGTGGGCATGAATGGGTGATTGAGTTTAGAAAGCCGCCTGAAGATTTGGACTATTTTACAGAGGTATTGGATAATGCCTTAAAGGCACTTAATTCTGATTATGAGGCCAAAAGGTATAATAATATTACCTTAAACATGCCAAAGGTGCATGTGGCGCGAAAAAATCTATTTCACGATTGGTTAAAATCGAAGAACAAACTGGGTGGTCAACATAAGATTCCAAGATTGTCCAATGACCGATGTTATATTGAAGAGCTTTTGCAAATGAATTAAACCTCTAAAACCAACCTCAAACCAATGACTTTTCAGCAGATCTTTGATTTTTTTCTGATTATTGGGGCTATTCACGGTTTTTTGTTTGTCATTGGTACGTTTTTGATTCGCAGAAAATTTGAGCTACCAGTAGTATTTCTGAATTTATTCGTTCTATTTCTCTCACTTAATAACTTTCAAACCTGGCTTATTGAAAAGGAATTGATTTACCCCAATCTATTCGATGGTCAATTTATAGTGCCTTGGAATTTGCTTATTGTTTCCTCGTTTTATGCTTTTTTGGTGTATTATTTGGGTATTGAAAGTAAGCGATGGCCCTTTGTGGTTTTTTCAGCTGTACTTTTTGGGGTGGCCATTATAGCAAGATTGATAATTATTTACTTAGTGTATCAAGGTTTGGCGGATGAAATTTTGATTCGCAGGTATAATTTGGGTGAAGATATCGTTGCTTTGGTTTATTCCATTTTCCTTTACATTAAATCAATCAGGTTGTTGTTCCATTATGGAAGTTTGTATCCCGATATTTTAAAATTGGACAACCTAAATTGGATTAAATGGTTTTTACGACTGGGCGGGGCGGTTTTTGTTTTTTGGATCTTGGCCGTAGTTCTGAATACCATGGCAAAAAATGAAAATCCATTTTACAGTTATTATCCACTTCGATTTTTTTCTTCCGTGTTGATCTATTGGGTGGGGTACCAAGGATTTTTCCAATATGTGGTATTGAAGGACAGGATAGGACTACGGTCTGTTTTGTCCGCCTCAAAGCGTCAAAATAAAGTCGCATTTGAGACCATGTCCAATAAGAGTGAGTTTGAATCGGTTAACGATTATGTGGAAAACAATCAACGGTATTTAGATCCTTTGTTAAGTTTAAATACTTTGGCCGAAGAACTTCAAATGGGGACCAGTAAGCTTTCCAAACTCATAAATGGCCATGCAGGTGAAAGTTTCACCGATTATATCAACGCCATGCGAATTGAGGAAGCCAAAAGAATTTTGAATGATCCCCAATATGATCATTACACCATTGTTTCTATTGGATTGGAATGTGGTTTTAATTCCAAGTCAGCGTTCTATGCGTCCTTTAAAAAGATTTGTGGCATGTCTCCAATAATCTACCGAAACGGATAGCTAGTTTGTTGTCCTGATATATCCGAAATGGATAATCTTGGACTACTACGCTTCCACAAGACCTTAGTTTTGACTCGAACGTTAAAACAGAAGGTCATGAAAAATGCTATTACAATTGTTCTATTACTCTTTTATGGATTGGTGTGGTCTCAAAACAATTTGTTGTATGGCGAACTCGGTGGTGCAGGTCCATTCTTTTCTGTAAACTACGAAAGGCAGTTGTTTTCCGATTCACATTTAAATTTTAGAATAGGTACTGGGGTAAATCCTGGAATTTTTGATGAGCCTCTCATTTTTACAATTCCATTGGGGGTCTATTATTTATGGAATATGAATAAAGGCAACTTTTTTGAATGGGGCGTTACCAATACGATTGTGCTAAATGATGTTGGTGAGGATGAGGGTTTGTTCCTTATTCCCAATATTGGGTATAGAAAGTATTATCCAAATAAAAAGGTGATATTGAAATTGACATTCTGCCCTATCTTTTTTGATACTGATGAAATAATTCCTTGGGCTGGAATATCGGTAGGCCATCGATTTTAAACATTCTTTTGGTGTTAATAATTGTACCAAAAACACGTAAAACATAACCGTGCATACTAAATAAACGTATTTACGAAAACGTTTTCGTAGATTTGGCCCTTTCGTCGTAGAAAGGACACTTTTGAACAAATAAAAATGGAAATCAGTCGTTTAAGAATGAAATTCACGGCAACAAATCTATAATAAACACAAAACCATACAGATTATGTCAGAAAAGCTAATTGTCGTTTCCGATATGTGGGGCGCTAAAAAAGGACTTTGGATTACTTCTTATTTTGGATACCTTCAGCAGTATTATGACATCGAATTTTATGATAGCCAGCAATTGGGTAACATCGATGTAGCCATTTCTTCTGAAGAGAACGTGCACAAGGCTTTTGTGGATGGTGGAATTGAAACTGCAGTGAACAATTTGTTGCGCAAAGAGAATGAGCCAGCACATTACTTGGCTTTCAGTACGGGTGGTACAATTGCATATAAGGCTGCATTGAAAGGTTTACCGATGAAATCTTTGACTGCAATCTCTGCAACTCGAATTAGACTTGAGAATAAAAAACCCAAAACCGATCTTAATTTGATTTTTGGTGAACGCGATGAGTTCAAACCAGATTTTAGTTGGACCCAAGAAGTGGGAGCAGACCTTAAGGTGGTATCCAATTTTGGACACATGTTGTATTCTGACGAAAAAATTATTTCGGATGTATGTCTTGAGCTTTTGGAAAAAGTCACAAAAAAAGCAGTTTAAGAAACTGCTTTTAATTTTTTGATGGTTTCAAAAGATAACTTTTTCTCCGCATAGGATTTGGTGACCTTGAATTCCGTTTCATCACTGCTAGGTAAATCAAACATAGCATCGGTGAAAACGGCTTCACATAAGGAGCGTAATCCACGTGCACCCAATTTATATTCAACTGCTTTTTCTACGATATAGTCCAAAGCTTGGTCTGTAATGGTAAAAGTGATGTCATCCATGGCAAACAATTTTTCATATTGTTTGATGATGGCATTCTTTGGCTCGGTTAAAATCGCTCTCAATGTTCTGGCATCCAAAGGATTCATGTGTGTAAGTACGGGAAGTCGCCCAATAATCTCTGGGATAAGTCCGAACTCTTTTAAATCTTTTGGTATGATATATTGGAGAATATTTTCATTGTCCAAATTATCCTCAGCTTTGGAGGCGCTATAACCCACAGCTTGCATGTTCAAACGTTTGGTGATGATTCTTTCGATACCATCAAAAGCACCACCTGCAACAAACAAGATATTTTCTGTATTTACCTCAATGAATTTTTGATCGGGGTGCTTACGTCCACCTTTAGGCGGAACGTTAACTGTGGTTCCTTCCAAAAGTTTTAAAAGTCCTTGTTGAACACCCTCACCAGATACATCTCGGGTAATGGATGGATTATCACTTTTACGGGCAATTTTATCAATCTCATCAATAAAAACAATACCGCGTTCCGCTTTTTCCAAGTTGTAATCTGCTGCTTGTAACAAACGGGTCAGAATGCTTTCCACATCTTCACCTACATAACCAGCTTCGGTCAAAACAGTTGCATCTACAATGGCCAAAGGCACATTGAGCATTCTGGCAATGGTTTTGGCAATAAGGGTTTTACCTGTCCCTGTTTGCCCCACCATTATGATATTACTTTTTTGAATTTCAACCTCGTCCTCTTTGCCTTTGGGCTGAAGTAATCTTTTATAGTGGTTGTACACCGCTACGGACATTACCTTTTTGGTACGCTCTTGTCCAATAACGAATGTATCCAGGAAATCACGGATTTCCATGGGTTTTTTCAATACCAGTTCCGAAGAAAGATCTTGGTTTTTGGATTGTTTGGATTCCTCAGCAACAATGCTGTGGGCTTGTTCTATACATCTGTCGCAAATGTGCGCATCCAAACCAGCGATCAATAAATTGGTCTCTGGTTTTTTTCTACCACAAAATGAACATTCCAAGTTTTCCTTTGCCATATATAAACACTATTCACCCACAATAACGCAAAAAAATTCGATTTGTTCTGCGATAAGTGGCTGTTTTTAAATTAATTGATGGTGGTTTTTATTTTTCTCTCACCAAAATTTCGTCGATCATACCGTATGCTTTGGCCTCTTCTGCCTTCATCCAGTAATCACGATCACTATCCTCATATACTTTATCAAATGTTTGACCGGAATGCTTGGAGATGATCTCGTACAACTCATCTTTGATCTTAAGCACTTCTTTAGCAGCAATTTCGATATCGCTGGCCTGACCTTGAGCTCCTGAAAGTGGCTGGTGAATCATTACTCTTGAGTGTGGTAATCCACTACGTTTTCCTTCGTGACCGGCACATAGCAATACAGCTGCCATAGATGCGGCAATTCCAGTACAGATAGTTGCAACATCTGGTTTAATAAACTGCATGGTGTCGTAAATACCCAATCCGGCATATACACTTCCACCTGGTGAGTTGATATAAATCTGGATGTCTTTGGAGGCATCAGCACTTTCCAAGAACAATAATTGGGCTTGTACAATATTGGCTACTTGATCATTGATACCAGTACCCATAAAAATAATACGGTCCATCATCAATCTGGAGAAAACATCCATGGCAACAGCGTTCAACTGTCTTTCCTCGATAATGTTCGGGGTCATGTTCATGGGATACATGCTGCTCATGATTTGATCATAGTGCATGCTGTTTATTCCGTGATGCTGGGTAGCATATTTTCTGAATTCTTTTCCGTAATCCATAGGATTTAAATCGATTTATCTTAAAAAAAAGGTGCCGAAAAATTAGCTTTCCGGCACCGTAAAGATACTTATTTTTCTTTTAGCGAAGCCTAGCTATATGCTTCCTTGATGAAGTCGTCATAAGACACTTCCTTCACCTTAAGGTTTGCTTTTTCCTTGTAAAGGTCTAAAAGCTTTTGGCTCATCAATTGCTCAGAAAGTCTTTTTACTTCATCTTGGTTTCCTAAAACTCTTGCGGCAATACCGTCCAATTCTTCTTCTTTAGGATCCATATGGCCATACTGTGCCATTTGTGCCTTAATGAAACCTTTGGCGAACTCCTTCAATTCATCAAATTGAACTTGAAGATCATTTTCTTTAATGATTTTACCTTCAATCAATTGGTAACGCAAACCTTGCTCAGACTTTTCGTATTCTTCTTTGGCTTGATCGTTGGTCAACATTTCTTCACCACTAACCTGAATCCATTTTTGCAAGAAGTCGGCAGGTAGTTCGAAAGTGGTCTCCTCAATCAGTTTTTCAGTGATGTCGTTCAACAATTTCTGATCGGATTGTTGCTCGAACTGCTTTTCTGAATCTTCCTTGATCTTGTCTTTCAATTCTTTTTCTGAAGAAACATTTCCTTCACCGAACAATTTATCGAACAATTCTTGGTTCAATTCAGCAGGCTCTCTTTCGTTGATTTCCTCAATAGTGAAAGTAACGTCGATGGCCAATTTTTCAGCTTTGTCTGGCGTAATGCCCAAAGAGCTTGAAAGCAAGTAGTCCTCTTTGAACAAACCTTTGGTGTTCAACGTAACTACTTCACCAACTTTTTTGCCTACAAGGGCATCAATGGCTTTTTTACTTTTGATTTTATCCAATTCCAAAGTGGTCTTGTGGTCGATTTCTTCTGCTTCGTTTGCAAAGAAACCAGTAACCTCGTCTTTTTTACCTACTTCGGTTTTGGAAACCAATTTGCCGTATTGTTTTTGGATACGTTCAACTTGGTCGTCGATCATTTTTTTATCGGCAACGATTTTGTATTGGGTAACCGCTTTTTTGGTTTTTAATTTCACTTCGAAATCAGGAGCCAAGCCCAATTCAAATTCGAAATCCAAGTTTTCGCTATCCCAGTCAAAATCGTCTTGTTGTTTTGGAAGTGGATTTCCCAAAACATCTAATTTTTCTTCGGTAAGGTACTTGTTCAGATTGTCTTGAAGTAGTTTGTTCACTTCATCAACCAAAACAGCTTTTCCGTACTGTTTTTTAATAAGGCCCATGGGAACCTGACCTTTTCTGAAACCAGGAATGTTGGCCTGCTTTCGATAATCCTTAAGGATTTGTTCTACCTTGTCTTGATAGTCTTCTTTGCTGATTGCAACTTTTACTACTGCATTAAGATCGTCAATCTGCTCTTTGGTTATATTCATCTCCTACCTAATTTGCTTTTCAAAAATGGGATGCAAAAGTAATGCTTTTTTGGGTTGCTAACAACTTTTTAAACCGTTGACTTTCAAACCGTATGATTTTTATTGGTCTTCCTTTAAAACTGAGTGTAAAATTGCCTGTAAAATGGATAACAATAAGCTGAAAATAACGGCCCACCAAAAGCTGACAACTTGAAACCCGCCAATAAGATTTGCGGCAATTAATATGATGATGGCATTGATTACCAAGAGAAATAATCCCAAGGTAAGGATGGTGATCGGTAGGGTTAAAATCACAAGTATCGGTTTAACCAAAAAATTAAGTACACTGAGTACTACGGCAACAATGATTGCGGTCATCATGGAATCAACTCCGACCCCTGGTAAAATATAGGACAGGATTACCACTGCGATGGCATTGAGCAAAAGTCTTAGAATAAGTTTCATATAAAAATGATTAATGTTTAAACATAAAAAGGCACCGCATTGCGGTGCCTTTAAGATAAAAAAATTAATGTTTGCTTAGTTAATATATAGTCCGGTATAATCCAAAGGATTAACTCCTGGCAAATTCGATCCGTATTTTGTGTTGATGGCTTCAATAAATGCATTGGCCAAAATCGCATATCCTCTAGGTGCTGGGTGAACACCATCCAAAGAGAATCCACCTCCTGTGGCAAAAGTAGCGGTAACAACACTACCATCTGCTTGTTGAAATCCTCCTGAATTAAGTTCAGCTAAAAGTGAATTGACATCAACAAAAGCAATGTCATATTGTGTTGCCAAAGCAGCTATGGTTTGATTGTATGCCGTCAATGCATTTTCAACTATAGTTTGCTCTTCAGGTGTTAATACCCACTTGTCTGCCAAAGGAATTGCAACTCCATTTATGGAGGTTGGGTTTGCAGGGTCGGCCAAGGTTCCAATAAAAGAACTAGAGGTTAACACCATAAGGTCGTCTGCTGTGGCTTGTCGCATGTTGATCAAAGCAGGGTTAAAACCAGTAAGATCAGTTAGGTCTTCATCTATAATTACAACGGCATTGCCCTCTCCAGCTGAAAAAGAAATGGTTCTTTTGGCCAATTCAGCTTCGGTGATAAAACCTCCTAATTGTAATTGTGCCAATCCAGCATTATAAGCTCCGTAAGCTGCCTCACTATTTAAATAGGCTGCGGTTGCTGCATCCAACGGAATTGGATTGTGAGGAACGGTGGTGAAATAAGGAACGTCAGTTACATTGGGAAGGTTTGCGATTACCCCCTCAGCACCATTTGCGGTCATGGTTTGTAAAATACCATTAAGCACAGATGCGAAAACATTTGGATCTGTAATGTCACTTCTAGAATAGGTGGCTGGGTTTAAATTACCAGTTTGGTCAACTCCAGTTCCCCCACCAGTGGCGTATAATAAAATATCGTTTGATCCTGCCCATAAAGAAAAGAAGGTAGCGCCTTGTGCGGCTGCATCTCCAATTACGGAAGCAGATTCTGACGAAGAAATACGTGCAAAATAAGGATTTGCCAATCCCATGGATACGCCAGCTACACTACCATAACCTTCAGCCAAAAGTTCGTAACTCTTGGCACCTGGGATTCCCATATTATTGAAAGGTCCACTTAATTTATTGGAGACTTCCGTGCTACCTTGTCCCGAAACAGGAGTGGGAGCAGGGCCGTCTGCTGCAAATGCCAAATACAATCTGTTTCCTGAAATAGGGGTTCCTCCTAAGGTCATCCCACCGAGATTGTCAGCCATAAAAGGAATTTCAAAATTGCCACCACCGACCAATGCAAAATTACTGGCCAACATGTTTGGCATGGATGCGGTTTGCCCATCTATAAATAAGGCATTATCCGAAAATCCAGCGGTTAGTGAGTTTCCTACGGCCACATATTTGGTGAAATCCGCTGAGCCAGCAGTATATTCTGGTGTTGGTTCAGGATTTTCAACTATGGGGGTATCGTCTTCACATGCAAACAAGAATAAGCCTAGTATTGGAAGTAGGGCATAAAACTTTTTCATATCAATTAAGCAGTTAGAGTTTGTATAAGTTAATCTTATGGTAAATTCAGAATGAACCAAATCTATATTAAATTTGTTATACAGGCAATAAAAAGGGTAAAAAAATTATGCATGCATAATAAAAAGGGTGTGATTTTAAGAATTCAGAAATCTTAAACTCTTTTCGAAAAACTGCTTTGGGTTTTCTGCATGAAGCCAATGACTTGCCTTGTCAATGGTCTCAATTTCTGAATTTGGGAAGTGTCTTTTTAATTCAGGATAGTCGTTGGGCATAATGTATTCGGATCTATCACCGCGCAAAAACAAAGTTGGGCCTTCATAAATGGCCGTAGGGGCAATGTTCTCTCCAATTTCGCTCATTTTGTCTTTTAAAACATCAAAATTGAATCGAAAACCAAGCTTTCCTTGCTCTACCCAATACAGGTTTTTGAGCAAAAACATTCTAATGCCCATGTCCTGAATATGTTTGGCAAGTTCTTCATCTGCTTCACGACGATTGGAGATTTCATCAAAATTTAATTTGGACAGACCATTGAATATAAAATCGTGATGTGGTGGGTAAAACTTGGGTGCAATGTCCGCCACAATTAATTTTTCTACTCTTTCTGGATGAGAAGTAGCCAACTGCATCGCCGTTTTTCCACCCATGGAATGACCAAGCACATAAGCAGAATCAATTCCGTGGTGATCCATATAATTAATGGCATCTTGACTGAGGAGTTCGTAATCGAAATCTGGAGAATGAAAACTTTTACCATGGTTGCGTTGATCCACCAAATGAACTTGAAAACCATTTTCGGCATATTGAGAACCCAAGGTTTTCCAATTGTCCGACATGCCCAAAAAGCCATGTAGAATGATAAAAGGTTTGCCTTCTCCCAGTATTTTTGAATGTAATAACTCCATTATTTTAAGCGGTGTAAATACATGTTGATCACATTTTCCAATCCCATATAAAGCGACTCGCAGATCAATGCGTGACCAATGGAAACCTCTAAAAGGTTTGGAATGTGCTCCTTAAAGAATTTGATATTGTCCAAGCTTAAGTCGTGCCCCGCATTGATTCCTAACCCAAGTTGGTGTGCCATTTCGGCAGCCTCGGTAAAAAGTTTTACACTTGCTTCTTTGTTGCCTGTGGCAAATTCATCAGCAAAGCTTTCCGTGTACAATTCAATGCGATCGGTGCCAGTTTCTGCAGCGCCTTTTACCATCTCAACATCAGGATCCACAAAAATGGAAGTTCGGATACCATTTTCTTTGAAGGTTTTGATCACATCAACCAAAAAATCCTTGTGTTTTATAGTATCCCAGCCTGCGTTCGAAGTAATGGCATCCTCGGCATCGGGCACCAAGGTTACCTGGGTAGGCTTCACTTCCAAAACCAAATCGATGAATTTTGGAACTGGATTCCCCTCAATATTAAATTCAGTGGTCACCACCTTTTTTAGGTCACGGGCATCTTGGTAACGAATATGTCGTTCGTCGGGTCGAGGGTGAATGGTAATGCCTTGAGCACCAAAAGATTCGATGTCTTTTGTGGCTTCAATTAAATTGGGGACATTGCCGCCTCTAGAATTTCGCAATGTGGCGAGCTTATTTATGTTGACACTCAACTTTGTCATGTACTTCTTTTTTAGATTGTCAAAAATAAGAATTCGGCATGCCTTTTGCCATTTATAATTAGTATTTTGCACCTAATAGCTGTGATATGTATATCCACGACAGAATTATCCATACCGTACCTGTTTTCGAGGTTTCAGAAACCTTGAAGGATGTTATTGCTTTTTTTGAGGAGACCACTTCTTCGCATGTGGCCGTAACCGAAAATGGAACTTATTTGGGGTTATTGTCCGAAAACGACCTGGCTTGTTTTGAACCCGAAAAAACCATTGAGGATTTTCGGTATGAGTTGGAACATTTTTTTGTGACCAAGGAGACCTCTTGGTTGGACGTGTTGGAAATGTTCTCGAGAAATGAAGCCAATGTGCTTCCAATTTTGGACAAAGACCAAATGGTGCAGGGCTATTATAGTCTGGATGATATTGTGGATGTATTTATAGATACGCCATTTTTTAAAGAACCAGGTGCCATTCTAGTGGTATCCATTGGGGCGAAGGATTATTCGTTTAGTGAGATGGCCCAGATAGTGGAAAGTAACAACGCCCGTTTGTTAGGGGCATTTATTACCAATGCAGAAAATGATATGGTTCAGATTACCCTAAAGATTGGAACCCAGAATATGAACGAGGTGGCGCAGACTTTTAGGCGATACAACTACACTATAGAGTTCGGTAATAGCGATGATCAGTTTTTGGAAGATTTGAAGCAGCGTTCCGACTACCTCGAGAAATATCTTAACGTATAGTATGAAAGTAGCCATTTACGGTCAAACTTTTCAAGAAGGGGATAGGCAATGTGTGGAGGAGCTGATTGATGAGCTTAAAAAACATAATGCCTCCATTTATGTGGAAGAAGGTTTTAACAAACACATTTCCGAATTTTCTAAAGGACATATTAAAGGTGAGTTTAACCAAACCAAAGGTTTGGACCGCTTTTTTGATATGTTCGTAAGCTTTGGGGGCGACGGAACCATGTTGCGTGCCGTTACCTATGTGAAGGATTTGGGGATTCCCATCGTTGGGGTGAATACGGGAAGGCTAGGGTTTTTATCCACCTTTAAAAAGGAAAATGTACGTAAACTGGTCACGGAGTTTGTGGCTGGACATTATACCATTGAGCAACGTAGCTTGGTGGAAGTGGACTTGAATTCGGATACGGATGAGTTTAATGGACTCAATTTTGCCTTGAATGAGATTACCGTGAGCCGAAAGGATACCACTTCCATGATTACCGTAGAAACTTGGTTGAACGATGAATATTTAACCGCATATTGGTCCGATGGACTTATTGTTTCTACGCCAACTGGATCTACTGGCTATTCCTTGAGCTGTGGTGGACCTGTGATTGAGCCAACGGCAAAATCGTTGGTATTGACGCCCATCGCTCCACATAATTTAAATGCCCGTCCGTTGGTTATTTCTGACAATACCAAAATTCGCCTTAAGGTGTCGGGTAGGGAGCAAACGCATTTGGTTTCTTTGGATTCGAGAATCACGGATATTCCCAATGGCAAGGAAATCAGAATCAAAAAATCCGATTTCACCATTAAAATGATAGAATATAAATCCGAAAGCTTTTTAAAAACACTACGCAATAAATTGCTTTGGGGCGAAGACCGACGCAATTGAGCATATTAAAAACAATAAAAGAGGCGAAAATCTGTTTAACAAAAGAGTACAATCATAAATCAGTGTTTATTGACCTTCCTTTACTCTTAATTACTGAAATTTAGTGGATAAAATGCGGATAATTTTAGCAGTTTTGCTGTGCTGTGTGATCAAGGTTAGTGCCCAAACCTATGAGATTGGTGTGTTTGCAGGAGGTGTAAACATGATCGGTGATGTGGGAAGAACAAATTACCTGTTGCCTACTGGCCCTGCTTTTGGGGGGATCTTTAAATGGAATGCTGGAAAGCGATATGCTTGGAGAGGTAGTGTAACCTATGGTAGTTTTACGGCAAACGATAACAAATCGCACATGCAATCCAGGCGACAACGTGGATATGTGGTCGATAATTCGGTGTTGGAATTCTCTGCAGGACTCGAAATTAACTTTGTTGAATACAATCTTCATAAGCTCGGACCCGCCTTTACACCTTACTTATATACGGGTATAACCTACTTTAGGTACGATTTTAATTATATTGATGCCCTTCAAGTGCAGGATATTAACCAAAAAGAAGGTAGTTTTGCAATTCCAATGACGGTTGGGGCTAAGTATCGTTTAAATCAATTTTTGATTCTTGGAGCCGAAATTGGGGCCAGATATACTTTTACGGACAATTTGGACGCGAGTAACCCTGAAGGTTCCAATTTTGAGCAATTCCGATTCGGAAATATATTGAGCGACGACTGGTACGTCTTTTCAGGTTTAACATTGACTTATACCTTTGGACGTAAACCTTGCCAGGATTGTTTTCAATAAAATGTACACGCTAGAAGACGTTAACAAAGACAAATTGCCAAAACACATCGCCGTAATCATGGACGGTAATGGTCGTTGGGCCAAACAACGTGGAAAACTTCGCATGTTTGGTCACGAAAACGGTGTGGATGCAGTGAACAAGACCGTAGAAAGCTGTGCCAAGCTTCAAATTCCTTTTTTAACCTTATATGCTTTCTCTACCGAAAACTGGAATCGCCCAAAGGTAGAAATCGATACCCTTATGAAGCTGTTGGTTACGGCATTGAAAAAGGAATTAAAGACCCTGAACAAACATAATATAAGGTTAAGGGCCATTGGAAAAATAGATACACTTCCCGAAAAAGCCTTTCAAGAACTTACCGAGGTAATGTCCAAAACGGAAAATAATACCGGAATGACGTTGACCCTTGCATTGAGTTATGGGTCGCGGGAAGAGATAAAAACTGCAGTTCAGGAGATTGCGGTCAAAGTTAAAAATAATATAATTTCACCCGAAAATATTGACGAAGCGGTTATAAATACACATCTTTACGCGCACTTTTTGCCTGATGTAGACTTACTTATACGCACAAGCGGCGAATGTAGGATAAGTAATTTTTTACTTTGGCAGATTGCATACGCTGAATTATATTTTATTGATGTATTTTGGCCCGATTTTAGAGAAAATCATTTGGTAGAAGCCATATTAAGTTACCAAAATAGAGAACGACGATTTGGAAAAACA
Source organism: Flagellimonas zhangzhouensis (assembly GCF_900102925.1). Lineage (GTDB taxonomy): Bacteria > Bacteroidota > Bacteroidia > Flavobacteriales > Flavobacteriaceae > Flagellimonas > Flagellimonas zhangzhouensis. Next base: position 1,383,465 of record NZ_FNKI01000001.1, read on the forward strand.
AGCGAACAACTCACTTAAAGGTATTGCAAACTCTTTACGTAACCACCTTAAAATATTAATTCCCCTACTGCTATTCTCCATTCCGGGAATTGCCCAAGAAACCAACTTTGAGGATGGAAAAGACTACATATTAGGTGGTCTTACCGTTACAGGGCTACAAAGTTATAACGAACAGACCGTGGTTACCTACACGGGTTTGCGTGTGGGGCAGCCTATAAGGGTTCCAGGAGATGAAATCAGTGCAGTGATCAAAAAACTCTGGAATCTTGATTTGTTCAGCAATGTAGAAATGTACTATACCAAGATTGAAGGCGATCAAATCTTTTTGGAGTTGAACATCTTGGAGCGTCCTACCTTAAATAATGTAACCGTTTACGGGGTTAAAAAACGCAAGGTTCAAGACATTATTGACGATACCGACCTTAAAAAGGGGAAGAAGATTACCGAGAGTTTAATTGCGAACACCAAGAACTTTCTTCAGAACAAGTACAAAAAACAAGGGTATCTTAATGCCAACGTCAACATTGCTACCGTTGCCGATACATCGGGTACCAACACCCAAAACATGGTAATCAATGTTAAAAAGGGTGATAAAGTAAAAGTTAGAAAAATCAATTTTATTGGAAACGAAAAGTTGTCCAATAAAAGATTGGCCAAGTCCCTGAAAAATACCAAGAAAAGAAAGCCAGGCCGTTTCTGGAAAAAATCCAAATATATAGAGGCTGATTTTCAAGAAGACCTTGATAAATTGGTGGAAACATATGCCGAAAGAGGGTATAGGGATGCAAGGGTAATTACCGACACCTTTGTGAAAGTGAACGAGAAAAGTATTGATCTATCCATCACAGTAGAGGAAGGAGACAAATACTATTTTGGTGATATAGATTTCGTGGGAAACACGGTATATTCCGATAGAGTTTTGGCCCAAGTAATGGGAATTAAAAAAGGCGATACTTATAATGGCGTATTGTTGAAAGAAAGGGTGGCCGATGCAGGTGATCCAGATGCAAACGATATTACCAACCTATATCAAAACAACGGTTATTTGTTTTCAACAATTAACCCAGTTGAGGTTTCTGCCGTTAACGATACTATCGATTTTGAAATCAGGATCATTGAAGGAAAGGAAACTTTCTTGGATCACGTAACTGTTTCTGGAAACGATAAGACCAACGACCACGTAATTTTTAGGGAATTGCGTACACGTCCAGGTCAAAAATACAGCAAGTCCAATATTGTTCGTAGTATTCGCGAATTAGGTCAAATGGGCTTTTTTGATGCAGAACAAATTGTTCCAGATATCCAAAACCCAGATCCAAATGCAGGTACGGTAGATATCAACTATAGCCTAGTAGAGTCAGGTTCCAGCCAAATTGAACTGCAAGGTGGTTTTGGTGGTGGTGGATTCATCGGTACCTTGGGACTTTCCTTTAGCAACTTCTCCTTAAAGAATATTTTCAATAAAGAAGCCTACCAACCTGTGCCCATGGGAGATGGTCAAACTTTTGCTTTGCGTTTACAGGCCAGTAGAACCTTTAGGGTGTATAGTTTAAACTTCTCCGAACCATGGTTGGGAGGTAAAAAGCCGGTAAGGTTTAACCTTTCCTTATCCAGAACGCAACAATTTGCTACAGGATATAACAGTAATGGTAGGTTGGATGTAGATAGATCAAGAGGATTTGCCATAACAGGAGTTTCTGCCGGTTTGGCGAAAAGGGTACAGTGGCCAGATGATTTCTTCACCATTTCGCACGCCGTAAGTTATCAGTTGTACGACTTTAACGATTACAACAGTGGATTGTTCAACTTTGGTAATGGTAGCTCCAACTCCTTAAGCTATACATTAGGTATTTCAAGAAGTTCCCAAGGACCAAGTAGAATTTTCCCAATGACTGGGTCTAATTTTGAACTAACAGCAAAAATGACCCCACCATATTCTTTGTTTAGTGGAAAGGACTACAAACAATTGAAGGAGGATATTGATGAGACCACCCAAAGATTGTACGATCTACAAGGTGACGATTCAACTGAAGGACAATTGGAGTTTGCTCGTTTACAAGAAGACTTGGAGCGCATGGAAGAAGAGCGTTTCAAACTATTGGAATATTTCAAGATTAAGTTTAAAGGAGACTGGTACACCACTTTGGTAGATAAATTGGTATTGAGAACCAATGCAGAATTTGGATTCTTGGGTGCCTACAACCACGATATTGGAGATGTTCCATTCGAGCGTTTTTATGTAGGTGGTGACGGACTTGGAAACTTTACCTTGGATGGTAGGGATGTGGTTCAATTGCGTGGATACGAAAACCAGTCCTTGACCCCATATAGTAGAAACCCAATTACCAATAATTTGGAACAGGACGGAGGAACTATTTACAACAAATTCTCCTTGGAACTGCGTTATCCATTAACGTTGAAGCCTTCAGCATCCATTTATGCCCTAACTTTTTTAGAGGCAGGTAATGCTTACAACAATTTTAAAGACTATAATCCGTTTGAATTAAAAAGATCTGCCGGAGTGGGGCTACGTATTTTTATGCCGGCATTCGGACTCTTGGGGATTGATTTTGGTTACGGATTCGATACAGATTCCAGACCATCATCGGTTGGACCAAGTGGCTGGCAAACGCACTTCATCATCGGGCAGCAGTTTTAATCAATGGAAAATTGTGTCTTAATAATTCGTAAACACCTCATTTAAAAGGATTTGATTATTTTGGCACGATATTTTCTATGTAAAATGCGGAATCAAAGATGAATTCAAAAGTTCTTTTAGTTTTAGTTGTTTTGATGACATCCTTTTATGGGTTTTCCCAAAGAGGAGTACGTATCGGATACGTGGATATGGAATATATCCTCGAGAATGTAGAGGAATATAGGGATGCCACCGAGCAATTAAATGCAAAAGCTGAAAAGTGGAAGCAAGAGATTGATCTGAAGCAAAGCGTGGTTGAGCAGATGAAAAAGGACCTTATGGCCGAAAAAGTGCTGCTTACCGACGAGTTGATTGCGGAGCGCGAAGAAGAGATTCAAATCTTGGAAAAGGAAATGTTGGATTACCAACAAGACCGTTTTGGACCACGTGGTGATTTGGTATTGCAAAAGCAGCTGTTAATTCAGCCAATCCAAGACCAGGTATTTAACGAGGTACAGAAAATCGGAGGCAATAAAAGATACGATTTTATTTTTGATAAATCGGCAGATGTTGTAATGTTGTACTCCGAAAAAAGACACGATATCAGTGACTTGGTGTTAAGGGAGATAGGGCGAACAAGAAAAGTTAGCGCATCGAACAGAAAACAAGAGGAACAAAGCAGATTGGAGCAGTTTGAAGCCGAGGAGGCCGAAGCTGATGAGGAAATAAGTGATGCCCTAAGAGAGCGTCAAGAAAATGCTGCTACAGCCCAAGCCGAAAGGGAAAAGCAGGCCGAAGCAGATAGAGCAGAAAAATTACGTTTAAGAGAAGAACGCAAAAAAGCATACGAAGAAAGAAGGAAAAAATTATTGGAAGAGCGCGAGGCCAATCGAAAAGCCAAATTGGAAGAGCGAAAAAAAGCGCAAGAACAACAGAAAGATTCAATAGGATAAAGTATATTGGACCACTAAATTTAAAGTCAAAATAGTAACAGAGAGAATCATGAAAAATGTAAAAAGGATAGCGGTAGCACTAGTTTTGTTTGTAGCGGCTACTGGATTTGTTAATGCTCAGAGCAAGATTGCACATATCAACGTTCAGCAGTTGTTAACAGATATGCCAGAGATGAAGGCTGCCCAAGCTGAATTGAAGAAGTTGCAGGAAACTTACCGTGCAGATATTCAAAGCTCAATGACCGAGCTTCAAAACAAATATACACAATACCAAAACGAAGCCACTTCCAAAACAAGAGAAGAAAACGAACAAAGAGCCGTTGAACTTCAAGGTTTCGAAAAAAATATTCAAGAGGCTGAGCAAGCTGCCATGCAAGAAATGCAGAAAAAGCAGCAAGAATTGTTTGCTCCTATTTCCGATAAAGCAAAAGCAGCCATCGAAAAAGTTGCTGCGGCACAAGGTTACGATTATGTAATCGATGCTAGCCCAGGATTGAGCTTGATCGTGTCTAAAGGTCCAGACCTTTTGTCAGCTGTAAAACAAGAATTAGGATTCTAATCCCGATTTTTTAAAAGAACTAAAAACCGCTTTTTCATCAAAAAGCGGTTTTTTTGTGGGTAAAATTCAAAGTAGCTATTTTTAATTATGGTCAAACCCATAGGTGTTTTTGATTCAGGGGTAGGAGGAACCTCCATTTGGAAAGAAGTGGCAAAAATGCTTCCGCATGAAAGCACCATTTATTTGGCCGATAGTGCCAATGCACCCTATGGAGAAAAATCCAAAGAAGAAATACTCCAACTCAGCATTAAGAATACCGAATTTTTATTAAATCAAGGTTGTAAGTTGATTGTGGTGGCCTGCAATACCGCAACCACCAATGCCATCGATTATCTTCGGGAGCATTTTCAGGTACCCTTCATAGGAATAGAACCTGCCATTAAACCTGCAGCATTACAAACACAGACCAAAAAAGTGGGCATATTGGCCACCAAGGGCACACTTTCCAGTAGTTTGTTTTCCAATACCTCTAAACTTTATGCAGAAGGAATTACCGTGCTGGAACAAGAGGGAAAAGGATTGGTTAAATTAATTGAATCAGGAGATATTAAATCTGAAGAAATGAAAACTCTGCTCAACCAATTTTTAGAACCCATGCTGGAACAAAACATCGATTGTTTGGTGTTGGGATGCACCCACTATCCTTATTTAATTCCTATACTAAGAGAATTATTGCCCCCAAACATAACAATCATTGATTCAGGGGAGGCTGTGGCTAGGCAGACCAAGGCCGTTTTGGAGCAAAACAATTTGATGACGCAAGAAAATAACGCCCCTTCCCATATTTTTTACAGTAATAAAGACGTTGCAGTTTTGGAGCAATTGGTCAATTCCCCATCGGCACAAATTTCTTACTTAGATTTTTAATCCTGTATCCTGCGGTAGGTCAAATAGGAAAAATCGTATTTGTGCTTTTCATCCTTTGGATGATGTTCTTCCTTAACCAACTCCCAGTTTTTTGGATCAATTTCTGGAAAAAAGGCATCCGCTTCAAAAGTTTCATGAACACGCGTTAATTCAATATAGGTAGCAATCGCCATCGATTGTTTGTAAATCTCACCTCCGCCAATAATAAAAGCAGTCTCATTTGGTTCCACCAAATCAATCGCGGCTTCCAATGAATGAACAATGGTGCATGGAAATTTGGGTGTATAATCGGTATCACGGGTAATGGCAATATGTGTGCGATTGGGAAGAGGTTTTGGGAAGCTTTCCAATGTCTTTCTACCCATGATTATCTTATGGCCCGAAGTTATGGTCTTAAACCGCTTAAAATCGTCTGGAAGATGCCAAACGAGGTCATTGTCCTTGCCCAGGGCATTGTTTTCACCTGCCGCGGCAATAATGATCAATTGCTTCACTATTCTTTTTTTTTATTGATTTTGGAAAGGGGGAAATCCGTTTCAATTTCTTTTTGGATCTCCGCTATTTTTTTCTTTTGAAGTGCCACCAATCGTTCCCGTTGTTTGCGTTCCCAATCCTTACCCATAAATTTTTGGGTCACAAAAATATTAAAAGTATGTAGGCATAGTAAAAAGAACCAGACTAGAATAATCCAAACTGACCAATCATGGGCTTCACCGTATTTTAAAACTTTATTCGCCAGAAGTAAAAAGATGCTACCGATCAAAAAAATCACGAAATGGGTGAACAAGCGTTTCTTTTGGGCAATGCGTTTTTGGGCATGTTCCAAAAGTTCATGCTGCTCCAAATCTATTTTGGGTTTGTTCTTTTTTCCGAATGACAACATGGAATGGCTATCTTTATCAACAAAGATAAAGTAATTCGATCCAAAGCCATTTGCAATGCAACACCTAAGAAAAAAATTCCCCGTTCTTAACCAAAGTATCTACGCCAATACCGCTTCCGCAGGACTTTTAAGTGAAGATTTGATGGAGTGGAGACAAGGACACGATTTGGACTATCTGATTGGTGGAAGTGATATGAAGAATAAGGGATTTGCCCACATGCCCGAAATCAAAAAAGCGGTAGGGAAGTTTTTTCATTGTAAACCCGAAAATGTGGCTTTGGTGCCCAATTTTAGTTTAGGCTTTAATTTGTTGTTGGAAGGAATGCCTAAAAACAAAAAAGTCTTGTTGCTCAACAACGATTATCCTTCGGTGAACTGGCCATTCGAAACCCGAAATTTTGACCGCGCCTATGTGGATATCGATGAAGACATGGAGGATCATATTTATGAAAAGGTGAAATCCGAAAACATAGACATTTTTGTCTTGAGTTTGGTGCAATGGGTGAATGGAGTTAAAATTGATTTTGAATTTTTAAAACAACTTAAAAAAGAATTTCCCAACCTGATGATCATTGCTGATGGTACCCAATATTGTGGACAGGAACCTTTCAACTTCGAAAAATCAGGAATCGATATTCTGGGTGCCAGTGCCTACAAATGGTTGTTGGCTGGTTATGGTAACGGATTTTTTCTGGTTAAGGATGGAATCAAAGATCAGTTTGAATTGAAAGGCATTGGTAATGGATCAGTAAACAACGATGCATCACAACGTAATAATATTTCCTTCTGTAAGTTTTTAGAACCAGGTCATTTGGATTCCTTCAATTTTGGAAGTTTGGAATTTGCCCTTGAATTTTTGGATGAAATTGGGCAGGAACATATTCAGACACAATTAAAGAAATTGTCCAAAAAAGGGATGGAAACCTTCTCGGAACTGGGGCTATTGGAGCCATCAATCACTAAAAGAAAGGAACATTCAACCATCTTCAGTATTAAAGGGGATGAGAAACTCTTTAACAAATTGACAGCCGAAGATGTGGTGGCTTCGCTTCGTGGTGGGGGTATTCGATTAAGCTTTCATTTTTACAATACCGAAGAGGAAATAGATGTTATAGGAACACTTCTAAAGCGTTGGTCTTCAAAAGGATAATTGGTAAAATTCATTAAAAAAATTTAGCAAAAGTAACCCTTAAGTTAGCTGCATTTTATCAATTTGATAAATCGGTGCTAACTTATTGTAAGTAAATGGTTTTATGCATTGTTTTGTATCGGAATTAAAATTATTTGGTACCATGGCAATTAAAAAACAATACTTAAAAAGTAAGCCTGTTTGCAAAGTTACATTCACTGTTCCTGCAGATGAGGCAAAGACTGTTGCTGTAGTAGGGGATTTCAATAAATGGAATCCTAAAAAGAGCAGCTTAACGAAACTGAAAAACGGAACCTTTAAAGGTACGTTCGATTTACCTGTGGAAAACAGTTACGAATTTAGATATTTAATTGACGGCACTTATACCAACGAAGCCGAAGCAGATCGTTACCAATGGAACGATTATGCTGGTACGGAAAATGCCGTTTTAGAACTTTAAATAGAATCGCCATCGGGAGTTCCCCAAGCCTCGGTGGCGGATTTCTTTTTTACTTCGTCCAATAGTCGACTACCAAAACATCGGCGATATGTGGACCTGCGACTGCTCCAAAAGCTTGATGGTCTGGATGTGGGAGATAAGCATCCCGATCCGCTTCGCTATCAAAAGTTAAAAAATAACAATGGGTAAGCCCTTTGTTCAGACCTTCTGGACTGTTGTTCAGTCCCCATTCGTAATCCTTGATCAAGTCAATTTTTGAGGGTAGAGCGTTAAAAGCCTCTTCTACTTTTTTAATATCGGCTTCGGTAGATGTTTCTTTGAATTTGAATAATACTACGTGGCGTAATTTACTGGCTGTGACTTCGGTTGTTTTCACGTTCTTGGTGCTATTCGGTTGATGCGTAGGAATACTAAATCCTACCAAAAATAAAATAAGACAAAGTGTGCTTAGTGCGGTTTTCATGGTTGTGTGCTTTAAAGGTTACGGAATGTGTGGCTCTAAATTAGCACAAAATACTGGTAATTAAATACATTTACTTTTTGGTCACCAAAAGATACAATACAACCCCTGGGCCCGATTTTACCTTATCAATTTCCCATTCAAATTTATTTTTTTCAGATAGGGAGTCGACCAATGCTGCCATTTCTTTAATCGAATAGGTTCGCAAGGATGACACAACCCCATCCCACAAAACAAATAAGGGCACAATTGGTATAATATAGGTGAAAATAATACGACTCAATTTGAAAGGTCTGATGAATGGAGTGGTGAGCAACACACTTATGGGTGAAAAAATCATGGCCAAAATGCTCGGAACACTTCTTTCCTGCCCCTCAAAAATGGCAATTGGACTATCCGCGTCAACGGCATTTTGCAAAATACGTTTGGCATCCTCAGGTTTAAAATGATGTAGTGACAAAAATTGGGTGCGCAGCCCTTTTAAATTTTCGGGTACATTTCGAGCATCGATTGGGGAAGCAACATATTCAAAATTGTCTGCTTGTGCTGTGGTGTATTCATATGCTGGAAGGTTGGGGTAAAAGTCGGTAAGGGTGATCTTTAAATCGGGAATTTCTTTTTTCAATTCCGAGTTGAGCCAAAGCAGTCCGCCACCACCACCAGAACCCAAATCAACAATTTGATTTGTGCCGCTTTTTTCCAAACCTTTTAAAATGATGGGGATAATGGGTTTGTACATTTTGGTTTTATTCGATAAAAACTGAAGAAAATCGGTTCCGTAGTTCCGTAAAAATGACGGAAACCATTTTTGGTCTTCAAATTCGAATAGGTGTACTCTTCCCATTAACGGTAAATTAAAAATCAGGACAACTTCTACTTATGTACAAGTTAGAGAAAATTAAGGTGTAGAGGTTTAAAATGCAGTCAAAATGGAAATTATAAGCGGAAGTGCATAGGGATGGAGTATGGAATTTTGACTGGTTCTCCATTTACGGTTGCAGGTGTAAATGTTGGTAACAAATTGACTATTCGTAGGGCTTCTCCCTGCAAAATAGTGTCCCCGCGCATTCTTATATTTTCTACAGTACCATATTTGTTTATGGTGAAAATGATATAGACCGTTCCCGAAATTCTTTTTTCAATAGCTTTTTTAGGGTAATTGAAATGGGTTTTGATGTGATTTTGCATCTTCTCTTGAAAACAGGTGCGAGCCTCCTGTTCAGTTAAGCTTTCACAACCTGGAAATCTTGGTATTTGATGAATGGCACCACCAGTATAGTCTTTTTCAACTTCAATGGAAGCAATGTCAGTTTCACCCTCCATTTTGGTGATTAAAAACTGATATGAAAACTCGTGTAGGGATTCTTGTGGTTTCCTATTTATAATCTCTTTGATATTCAGATTGTAAAATAGGTCTTCAAGTGCTTTATTGTATTTTTTTCCTAGATTTTTGTCTCTTATTGTGGCGTAACTTTTATCCTCAAGAACCTGATTATTTTGATCGAATATTAACCGAGCACCAATATGTAATGTGTCCTTTTCATATTTAAGAAGATATTTTGCCTTCTTTGGGTCATTTAGGAATGCTGTTACTTTACTTTGTAAATATTCATAAACACATTGGCTATTATTTGAGCTGTTTGCACAATCGGTGAGTATAATTTCTTCTTGAGGGAAATAATTGATCTCACTTTGAGAAAAAATGCTTTTGAAACTAAATAATGCTATGGTTATGAATATAGCTCTAATCATGTGATTGATTTTACACCGCAACCATACCCTTAATATGAGGATGTGGGTCATAGTTCAACAATTCAAAATCGTCAAAAGTAAAGTCAAAAATATCTGTTACTTCTGGGTTGATTTTCATGGTAGGCAAAGGGCGAGGGTCACGACTCAATTGTAGTTCTACCTGCTCCATATGGTTGTTGTAAATATGGGCATCACCAAAGGTGTGTATAAAATCCCCAGGCTGGTACCCGCAAACTTGGGCCATCATCATGGTGAACAATGCATAGGAGGCTATATTAAAAGGAACTCCTAAAAAGATGTCTGCACTGCGTTGGTACAATTGGCACGAAAGTTTGCCATCGGCCACATAAAACTGGAAAAATGCATGGCAAGGAGGGAGGGCGGCTTTTCCATTGGCTACATTTTCCGAAAACGAAACTGAAGTATCGGGTAAAACACTTGGGTTCCATGCAGAAACCAACATTCTGCGGCTATTCGGATTGTTTTTAAGGGATTCGATAACTTCCTTAATCTGGTCAATTTCATCACCGTTCCAATTACGCCATTGGTATCCGTACACGGGACCAAGATCACCATTTTCATCGGCCCACTCGTTCCAAATGCGTACGCCATTTTCTTGAAGATATTCAATATTGGTATCTCCTTTCAAAAACCACAACAGTTCATGGATAATGGATTTCAGGTGCAGTTTTTTGGTAGTCACCATCGGGAAACCCTCGGAAAGGTCAAATCGCATTTGATATCCAAAAACACTTAAAGTTCCTGTTCCTGTACGGTCGCCTTTTTGGTTGCCGTGTTCCAAAACATGTGTAAGAAGGTCGTGGTATTGTTTCATGCTGTCTAGTTCATTTTAAAAGTCATTTCGAACGATGGAATGAGGAGAAATCTAAGACATCTCGACTGCTCCTTCGGCTACGCTCAGGATACTAGCTCTAATCTGACAAAAAATCAATCCATCGAAATTACCTTAAAGCGTAGTTTTTTGAAATAGAAAATCTAAAGACTTATGAAAAGTTTATTAACCAGTTTCGATTGTAAATTGAAATTCGTCAACTCGAGTGATTTTTAGAGTGTGAACGAATAAAAATTGTATCGAGAGTCAGAATTTCAATAATGTAAAGCTTGTTCTCGATACTTTTTCCAAAGGAAAAAACTCGAACTGACGCTCCATAATTTCACCTCTTTACCCTAAAATCATCCCAGCAATTGTGGCAGAAAGCAAGGAGGCCAAAGAACCACCCAAAACGGCTTTCATTCCGAATTCGGATAAGGTTTTGCGCTGGCCAGGAGCCAAAGAACCAATACCGCCAATCTGGATTCCAATGGAAGCAAAGTTGGCAAAGCCACAAAGCATATAGGTGGCCATGATTACCGATTTGTTGTATGAAAAATGAACTCCGCTGGCGACATTTTTAAGATCCGCCAACTGAATATAGCCGACAAACTCACTTGCAGCCAATTTAATACCTAGCAGTTGACCCATGAGCATAATATCCTCGTTGGCAACTCCGATTAACCACATAAGTGGAGCAAAAATAGTTCCCAATATGGCTTCAATGGAAAAGCTTTCATAGGGGGAGTTGGCTGCAATCCAACTGTTGAATGTGGTCAGGTCTCCAACCCAACCTAAGATTCCATTGATCATGGCAATGAATGCAACGAACACCAAAAGCATGGCGCCCACATTCAAGGCCAATTTTAAACCTTCGGTAGTTCCGTTGGCAATGGCATCCAAAATGTTGGCTCCGATTTTTTCAGCAGAAACAGAAACGTCGGTGTTTACCTTTTCTGTTTGTGGGTAAAGTATTTTCGAAATAACAATGGCACCAGGAGCAGCCATTACGGACGCAGCCAAAAGGTGTTTGGCAAAAACCAATCGAAGTTCTGGGTCGTCACCCCCTAAAAATCCAATGTAAGCGGCCAAAACGGCTCCAGCAACGGTGGCCATTCCACCGATCATTACCAAAAGGATTTCGGAACGGTTCATTTTTTCCAAATAGGCTTTGATGAGCAAAGGAGCTTCAGTTTGTCCCAAGAAGATATTTCCTGCAACGGATAAACTTTCAGCACCAGATATGCCCAAGGATTTGGATAGCAACCATGCCATCCATTTCACGACTACTTGAATCACCCCTAAATAATAGAGTACTGAGGTCAAGGCAGAGAAAAATACGATGGTTGGCAGCACTTGGAATGCGAAAATGTATCCGAAAGTGTCCATATCCACTACCAAACCTTCAAATAGGAATTGGCTTCCTGCTCGAGTGTAATCTAAAATGCTGACAAATACAGCACCTACTTTTTCGAAAGCATATTGCACAAAGGAAACTTTCAATACCCCAATGGCAATCAATACTTGTAGTGAAAGACCGATTCCAACAGTTTTCCAATTAATGGCTTTTCGGTTGGAACTGAACAAAAATGAAATCAAAACCAAAACCGCCATTCCCAAAGCTCCTCTCAATAAAGTGCTTAAAGAAAAACCTTGGTTGGGAATAATTTCAGTTGATTGTGCCGTGGTGATTTCCTCGACCATGGTAGAACCGATGGCAACGTTTAAGGAATCTGCGGGTATGGAACTTTGGCCGAAAGCGACCGAACAAATGAGTAAAAGTATCAGGAAACTTTGGGTCTTTTTCGCCATGTAAGTTTATTTGCGCTTGGAAATTTCGTCCCTTAATTTGGCAGCCTTTTCGTAGTCTTCGTTGGCTACTGCCTTATCCAATTCTTTGTGGAGTTCCTCTAGCGACAACTCGCGATACCCTTGGGCTTCGGCGCCAGATTCAATCTCCACGGTTTCTCCTTCTTGGAGAATTTCATCCACTACAATACTGTCATCGTCATCTTCTTCTTTTTCTTTAGAAGAGAATTTTAAGAAGATGCCTGCCTTGTCCAAAATGGTTTTATATGTAAAAATAGGAGCATCAAAACGAAGGGCCAGAGCTATAGCGTCGCTAGTCCTTGCATCAATGATTTCCTCCACATTTTCGCGTTCGCAGATGATGCTGGAGTAAAACACCCCGTCTACTAATTTATGAATGATGACCTGCTTAACCACTATTTGAAACCGATCCGCGAAATTTTTGAACAAATCATGGGTCAAAGGTCTTGGTGGTTTTATCTCTTTTTCCAATGCAATGGCAATCGATTGTGCTTCAAAAGCGCCAATAACAATGGGTAATTTTCGGTCTCCCTCTACTTCGTTTAAAATAAGGGCATACGCGCCATTTTGTGTTTGACTGTATGATATCCCCTTTATTTTTAATCGTACTAAGCTCATATTATCCTCCTAAAACAAAAAAGGCTGTTCAAATAAGTGACATAACCAGTTATCTGAACAGCCCCTTGCAATGGGCAAATTAACAAAATTTAAGCGTTTTGGGCTTTAAATTCCTTTAATTTTTCGATGAGTTCGGGCACTACCTCAAAGGCATCGCCGACTATTCCGTAATCTGCTGCTTTAAAGAATGGAGCCTCAGGGTCGTTGTTGATCACCACTTTTACTTTGGAGGCGCTCACACCTGCCAAATGTTGAATCGCTCCTGAAATACCAATGGCGATATAAAGATTACTCGCTACAGGTTTTCCAGTTTGACCAACGTGTTCGCTATGCGGACGCCATCCTAAATCGGAAACAGGTTTGGAGCAAGCGGTTGCAGCTCCCAAAACATCGGCCAATTCTTCCACCATGCCCCAGTGTTCAGGACCTTTTAGGCCACGACCTCCAGAAACAACAATATCGGCATCGGCAATGGTTACTTTTCCTGCAACTCTATCCACTTCTACCGATTTTACGGCAAAATCGCCATCGGTCAAAGATGGGTTAAAATCTTCTACGGATGCAGAAACAGCATTTTCCACAACTCCATATGCATTGTTAGAAACTCCAACGATTTTGATATCGGATGAGATTTCGGTATGTACGAAGCCTTTATTACTGAAAGCCGTTCTTTTTACCACAAAAGGTGATGTGCTATCAGGTGCAGCAACAACATTTGGGGCATATCCTGCGCCTAATTTAGCAGCCAAAATTGGAGCCAAATATTTGGTATCTGCCGTTGAACTTAAAATGACAACTTTTGCATCTTCCGCTTTTACCGCTTGTGCCAAGACATCTGCGTAGGCTTTTGCACTGAAAGTAGATAGAGCATCATAGGATACGTTTAAAACTTTTGAAACTCCATAAGTGCCCAATGCTGCAGCATCTTCTGCATTAAAAGCAACAGCGGTAACCGTTGTGCCTAGATCTTGGGCCACTTTATGTGCGTAAGAGGCCACTTCAAAGGCATTTTTTTTGAATTTTCCCTTAAGGGATTCGGTATATACTAATACTGACATAATGTTTTTCTTGTTTAGATAACTTTCGCTTCGTTGTGCAATAGTTCGACCAATTCTCCTACGTTGCCTGCATCTACCAATTTAACTGGTCCTTTGGCAGCTGGTTTATCAAATTTTTGGTCTTGGGTGGGTTGGGAAGCATCAATAGGCTCCACAACATTCAAAGCTTTTTTACGTGCCATCATAATTCCTCTCATGTTCGGAATTTTGAGGTCACTTTCTTCAACCAATCCTTTTTGACCTCCAATAACCAAGGGTAGGGAAGTGCTTAATTTTTCTTTTCCGCCATCAATTTCGCGAATGGCTGTAGCTGTGGTGCCATCAATTTCCAATCCAATGCACATGTTCACAAAGTTCATGTCCAAAAGGGTAGCAAGAATACCAGGAACCATCCCGCCGTTGTAATCAATGGATTCACGTCCAGCAATTACAAGTTCATAACCACCGTTTTTCACCACTTCGGCCAATTGTTGGGCTACATAAAAACCATCTTTGGGTTCGGCATTCACTCGAATGGCCTCATCGGCTCCAATAGCCAATGCTTTTCTTATGGTAGGTTCAGTTTGTGCACCACCTACCGTGGCCACGTGAACCGTTGCACCTTGTTTTTCTTTGAACCACATGGCTCGCGTTAATCCAAATTCATCATTTGGATTAATCACAAATTGCACCCCGTTTGTGTCAAACTTGGTGTCGCCTTCCGTAAAATTGATTTTGGAAGTAGTATCCGGTACGTTGCTAATGCAAACTAAAATCTTCATATATACTTTAGGTTTATCTGCTCAAATATAAAGATAAAATTGATAATTTATTATGCATGCATAATAAATTTTGTTGTTTTTTTTGGTTTCAGGCACGGTAATGTTCGTCTACTTTTTGCTATTTTTGCTTGCGTTTTTAAGCACACCAACTAATTTTAGTACGATTCAATGAAAACATTACAATTTAGGGAAGCCATTGCGGAGGCAATGTCCGAAGAAATGCGCAGAGATGATTCCATTTATTTAATGGGTGAAGAGGTGGCCGAGTACAACGGTGCCTATAAAGCTTCAAAAGGAATGTTGGACGAATTTGGGCCGGAGCGTGTGCTGGATACCCCAATTTCTGAGTTAGGCTTTGCTGGAATCGGTGTAGGTTCTGCTATGAACGGAAACAGACCCATCATAGAATTTATGACATTCAACTTCTCCTTGGTGGGAATTGATCAAATTATAAACAACGCTGCAAAAATCCGTCAGATGTCGGCAGGTCAATTTAATTGCCCTATCGTATTTAGAGGGCCAACAGCATCTGCAGGTCAGTTGGCAGCGACACACTCCCAAGCTTTTGAAAGCTGGTACGCAAACTGTCCAGGTTTAAAAGTAGTGGTGCCATCCAACCCAGCCGATGCAAAAGGATTGTTGAAAGCAGCCATTCGTGATGACGATCCTGTGATTTTTATGGAGTCTGAGCAGATGTACGGTGATAAAGGTGAGGTACCAGAAGGAGAATACACCATTCCATTGGGTGTGGCCGATATTAAAAGAGAAGGTACAGATGTGACCATTGTTTCTTTCGGAAAAATCATAAAAGAAGCTTACAAGGCTGCCGATGAATTGGAGAAAGAAGGAATCAGTTGTGAAATCATCGATTTGAGAACTGTTCGTCCAATGGACCACGCTACTATTTTGAATTCGGTTAAGAAAACCAACAGAATGGTGATTTTGGAAGAAGCTTGGCCATTTGGTAACGTAGCGACTGAAATTATCTATCATGTACAAGATAAAGCATTCGATTATTTGGATGCCCCTATCGTAAAATTGAATACTGCAGATACCCCAGCACCATACTCGCCAGTGCTTTTGGCCGATTGGTTGCCAAACGCTGACGATGTGATCAAGGCTGTTAAAAAGGTGTTATATAAGTAGTAAAATCATATTTGTAAGGTATATTAGCCCTATCAACTTAGTTGATGGGGCTTTTTTTGGGAACAATTTTTTGATAACTAATTCATTTAATCCAAATTTGAACTAAGGTTAGGATAGAAAACCAATAGGTTTTGTTTTGTCCCTAATATCCGCTCATGAAAAAATTCCTTCTTCCCTTATTTTTTCTTTTTTGTATCACTGCTTTTGGTCAAACCAAGGTGGAAGGTATGGTTACTGACGATTCTGGGATGCCAGTGGCTTTTGCCAATATTATCTTTATTAACTCATCCGAAGGAACCATCACTAATGATAATGGCCATTTTTATCTCGAGTCAGACGAAACCTATGATGCCATCAAGATTTCATTTATCGGATACGAGACCAAGGTGATTGAATTGACCCAAAAGGTAAATTATGGGTTGGAAATTGTACTTGCCGAATCCGCCGAAGCACTTCAAGAAGTGGTCGTCTACACGGGAAAGCAATCCAAAAAGAACAATCCTGCGATAGAAATTCTTAAAAAAATATGGGCTAAAAAACGTCAGAATGGGGTTCGGATGTTCGACCAATATCAATACGATAAATACGAGAAAATAGAATTCGACCTCAATACCATTGACAGTGCCATGATCAAGAGCAAGCTGTTTAAAGGGTTGGAATTTATGTTCGAGGATTTGGATACTTCAAGAATCACGGGAAAAACTTATTTGCCCATTTTCTTGAATGAAACCTTTTCCAAAGTTTATGGGGATAATAATCTTGATCGTGAAAAAGAGGATGTTTTAGGGAATAAAAATTCAGGATTTAGTGGAAATCAAGCCATAACGGCATTTGTGGAAGACTTGTATTCCGACTACAATATCTATAACAATTACCTCAAGTTTTTCGACAAGAGTTTTACCAGCCCACTCTCTAAAACAGGAGTGGATGTCTATAATTATGTATTGTCCGATAGTACCTTCATTGATAATAAATGGTGTTATAATATTATTTATTACCCAAGGCGAAAAAACGAGCTTACCTTTAAGGGGGATTTTTGGGTGAACGATACCACCTTTGCCATCAAGAAGATTAACATGCAGGTCACCAAAAGTGCTAACATCAATTGGGTTAAGGATATCTATATTGAGCAGGATTTTGACGTGGTCAATGATTCGGTGTTTTTGCTGAAACGGGATTATATGTTGAGTGATTTCAGTTTCACCAAAAAAGAGGAATCCAAAGGGGTATATGGCAAGCGAACCACAGTTTTTGATAATTACAATTTTAATATTCCACGAACTGAAGATTTTTACAAAGCGGTCTCTGACCCCTACGACCCTCGGGTTTTTGAGCAGGACAGCGCCTTTTGGAAAAATGCACGTTTGGAACAGCTCAATGATGATGAAGCAGGAATCTTTAATCTGCTCGATACCTTAAAAACAGTTCCTAAGTTCAGAACTTACTACGATTTGGTCAGTATTTTGGGCTCGGGCTATATCGAAATCGATAAATGGAACATTGACCTTGGGGATATTTATAGTTCGGTTGGTGTTAACGATGCGGAAGGGATTCGTTTGCGGGGAGGCGCACGTACCTATTTTGGCCAGAATGATATGTGGCGCTTGGAAGGATATATGGCCTATGGTTTTGATGATAAAAAATTCAAACATGGCTTTCAAGGCAAGTTCTTGTTGGATCGAAAAAACCGATTGATCATTTCTGGGGGTAATCGGCGTGATATTGAACAACTGGGATTGAGCTTGACCAGCACCAATGATGTAATGGGTAGGAGTATAGCATCCTCATCTTTAGTGACCGTTGGAACAAATGATAGGTTGAGCAACATTAATCTGTCAACCTTTAATATAGAAATAGAGCCCTTTACCAATGTAAAATTGAATATTGGCAGTTCCTATCGCGAATTAAGTTCTGCATTGCCAGATGCCTTTAGTTTGGATTATGTGGATTCCACTTTGCCAACAGGTATATCTTCTGAAGTAAAACAATTTGATATCAGCACTACCTTAATTTATACTCCAGGAAAGCGAACCATAGGTTATGGAGTGGAACGTTCCGATATCAATGATGACTACAGTACCATATTTATTAAGTACACTCACGGGATCGATGGCTTTTTGGAAAGTGATTTCGATTTTAAAAAATTGCAATTTTCATATACCCAACCATGGCAAGTTGGTGGTTTTGGGAGATTGACGACAAGTATTGAGGCAGGTAAGACTTTCGGAGCAGTTCCATTGAGTTTGCTCAGTGTTATTCCAGGGAACCAAACTTTGTTTACCATATATAATGTATTCCCCAACTTGGATTTTTATGAATTCGTGACCGATACCTATGTAACAGTCCACTTGGAACACAATTTTAATGGAAGGTTGTTTTCTAGAATTCCCTTTTTGCGCAAACTTAATTTAAGGGAAATAATTGGTGTTCGAGGTGCGTGGGGTGAGCTATCGGAAGAGAATATTGCTTTAAGTGCACCCACCAATATTCCGTTACAGGCACCCACCGATAAATTGTATTGGGAATATTCCTTTGGGGTTGGCAACATCTTTAAAATATTCAGGATTGACTTCAATTTTAGAGGAAATTACCTAGAGAATCCCGATGCAAGACGATTTGGAGTAACAGGAAGTTTCGGATTTAGTTTTTAATTCCAATGAAATGAGCAATTTATTCGGCTTATTCCAGTTGTACTAGTTATTTTTGTCAAATAAATAAATCTCTAAAATGTCAAAAAAACCACGTATAACCTT
This sequence comes from Flagellimonas zhangzhouensis, assembly GCF_900102925.1. Taxonomy (GTDB): domain Bacteria; phylum Bacteroidota; class Bacteroidia; order Flavobacteriales; family Flavobacteriaceae; genus Flagellimonas; species Flagellimonas zhangzhouensis. The sequence goes on from NZ_FNKI01000001.1 coordinate 1,402,164, forward strand.
TGATGTACTGGTAGAAATTCCCAAAGGTAGCCGAAACAAGTACGAATACGACTTTACCCTAAACAAAATCCGATTCGATAGAACCTTATTTTCCTCGATGATGTATCCTGGAGATTATGGTTTTATTCCAGAAACATTAGCATTGGATGGAGATCCGTTGGATGTATTGGTGTTGAGTACCGAACCAACCTACCCAATGGTGGTAATAGAAGTGAAGCCCGTAGGTGTTTTCCACATGACGGATGAAAAAGGTCCAGATGAAAAAATCATTTGTGTACCCGTTTCTGACCCTATCTGGAGTAAAAGAGACGACATCAGCGAATTGAACCCACACCGTTTAAAAGAGATTGAACACTTCTTTCAAGTATATAAAGATTTGGAAGAGAAGAAAGTAGATGTTGGTGGTTGGGGCGATGTAAATGAAGCCGTAAAAATCTATGAAGAATGTGTTGCGCGTTATGAAGATAGCGACCACAAAAAGAAAAGGACTTTCACAATATAGATTACATAACAATAACATTAAAAAAATGCGCTTTTATTAATTAAAAGCGCATTTTTTTTATTACTTCGTATTTTACTACATTAGCTACCATTGTAAAATACTAAACAACTCAATCTATGGAATTAATCGTGAAGTTTTTGCCCATTTTCGGTGTCTTGGGCCTATTGTACGTTTTTATTAAAAATGTATGGATCTCCAAACAAGAGGTCGGGGACGAAAAAATGGCAAGAATTGCCAAGAACATTGCCGATGGGGCAATGTCATTCTTAAAGGCAGAATATAAAATACTGAGCATTTTTGTTGTAGCAGTTGCCGTGTTGCTTTTCTTTAAAGGAAGTAATGAGGCAGGTTCCAATGGAATGGTGGCTGTCTCCTTTATAGTTGGGGCCATTTGTTCAGCCCTTGCTGGTTTTATTGGAATGAAAGTGGCAACCAAAGCCAATGTAAGGACTACCAACGCTGCAAGAACCTCTTTGGGGAAAGCACTGGAAGTCGCCTTTGCTGGGGGAGCTGTTATGGGTCTTGGTGTAGTAGGTCTCGGTGTTTTAGGATTGAGTGGACTTTTTATGATTTATAGCGGTCAAGGTTGGGAAATCGGTGAAGTGCTGAATGTGCTTTCCGGATTTTCATTAGGAGCCTCGTCCATTGCACTTTTCGCTCGTGTTGGTGGTGGAATTTACACCAAAGCAGCAGATGTTGGAGCTGATTTAGTGGGTAAGGTAGAAGCAGGTATTCCAGAAGATCACCCTTTAAACCCTGCAACTATTGCAGACAATGTTGGGGACAATGTTGGAGATGTTGCAGGAATGGGAGCTGACCTTTTCGAATCTTACGTAGGATCTATTATCGGTACCATGGTTTTAGGTGCTGTTTTTGCTGGACTACCCGAGTTTCAATCAGCTTATGATGGTTTGGGTGCAGTGTATTTGCCACTGGCATTGGCTGCTGTAGGAATCATCATGTCAATCATTGGTACTTTCTTTGTAAAAGTTAAGGATGGCGGAAATCCACAAACCGCTTTGAATATTGGAGAATTTGGATCGGCAGCATTAATGCTGATTGCGTCCTATTTTATAATAAATGCCATGTTGCCAGAATCTTGGATGGAGGGTGGCAATGAATTTACCTCCATGGGTGTTTTTTGGGCCACAATTGCAGGTCTTGTTGCAGGACTTTTGGTTGGAAAGGTAACCGAATACTATACAGGAACAGGCACAAAACCTGTTAATTCAATTGTTCGACAATCCGATACAGGAGCTGCAACCAATATTATTGCAGGTTTGGGTGTAGGGATGATGTCAACAGCCATTCCTATTATTTTAATAGCTGCTGCAATTTTGGTTTCCCATTATTTTGCAGGATTATATGGAATTGCCATTGCAGCTGTGGGAATGTTGGCCAATACAGGAATCCAGTTGGCCGTTGATGCCTACGGACCTATATCAGATAATGCAGGTGGAATTGCCGAAATGGCCGAATTGCCGAGTGAAGTTCGCGAAAGGACCGATAAATTGGATGCCGTAGGCAACACAACCGCAGCCATCGGAAAGGGATTTGCTATTGCGTCTGCCGCATTGACCGCCTTGGCGTTATTTGCTGCCTTTATGAAAACAGCTGGCGTTAAATCCATTGATGTATCCCAACCCGATATTATGGCGGGACTCTTAGTAGGAGGAATGCTTCCATTTGTATTCTCGGCTTTGTCCATGAATGCCGTAGGTAGAGCAGCCATGTCCATGATCGAGGAAGTACGTCGTCAGTTTAGGGACATTCCTAAACTAAAAGCTGCTTTGGAAGTGATGCGTAAGTACGATGCGGACCTTTCCAAAGCCAGTAAGGAAGATATGGAGATTTTTGAAGCTGCAGATGGTGTGGCCGAATACGATAAATGTGTGGAAATTTCTACCCAAGCATCCATTAAGGAAATGGTTATGCCAGGATTATTGGCCATTGCCGTTCCCGTGGCTGTTGGTTTTATCGGTGGAGCTGAAATGTTAGGTGGACTTTTGGCAGGAGTTACCACCGCTGGAGTTTTGATGGCCATATTCCAATCTAATGCAGGTGGAGCATGGGACAACGCGAAAAAAACCATCGAAAGTGAAGGTAAAAAAGGAACCGATGCACACAAAGCAGCTGTTGTGGGAGATACCGTTGGTGATCCTTTTAAGGATACTTCTGGTCCTTCTTTAAATATTTTGCTTAAATTGATGTCTGTAGTGGCATTGGTCATCGCACCAAGTTTAGTGAGTTTGGCTCCTGCGGATGAATTGTCCATCACCAAAGAAGATGGAACTGTTATCACGGTTACCGACCATGGAATGATGGAAACCAAAGCAGTTGAAAAGCAAATCCGTGTTGAGGTAAGCAATACTGAAGACGGAGCGTTTAAAGCTGTTGTGACCACTAGTACCGAAATGAATGGTGAGTTGGTGGAAGAAACCGAAGAGTTTACAGCCGCTACCAAAGAAGAATTGGAGAAAAAAATTCAAGAATATAAGAGTGCCGAGGCAAAGGATTAGCTCGCGCTTTACATAAAGCTGGAAAAACCACGCCCAACGGCGTGGTTTTTTTATTTAATCGGGTTGAATGTCATATCGAGCGAAGTCGAGATATCAATTCAATTTAAAAGTAATCGGTAGGGTATAAGTTACCTTTACTTGTTTTCCACCTTGTTTTCCTGGGGTCATTGTAGGTAATTTGGAAATTATTCGAGTTGCTTCATTTTCTAAAGTTTCATGTGGCCCTCGAAACTTAATATTTCCAATATCGCCGTTTTTTTCAATGGTGAATCTGATATCTACCCTGCCTTGCAATCCCATTTCTTGAGCCACTTCGGGATATCTAAAATTTTTACGGATATGTTTTTTCATCATCTCTTGGAAACAATCACGTTTACCTTTTTCTGTGGTTTCACCCTCACAACCAGGGAAAATTGGCACATTTTCCACTGAAATGATAGGTATTTCTTCATCGATTTCTTCTTCTTCAACTTTAATATCGTCTACTTCTGCCACAGGAGTATCTTGATTGGTGTCGTCAGGTTCAATAACTGGTTCGACAATATCATCTTCATCATCCGCAATCTCAATTTTTGGCGGGGTTTGAATTTTGGGTTTGGGAGGTTCTGGTAGTTTTTGAAAGGTGATCGGCACTTCTTCATCAGGTAAAAGGTTTGGGTCTAATTGTCCAATATCCCAATCCGATTTTGGGTCGAAGGTTTTCCATTCCAATGCCAAAAAGGTGAGCAGTAAAATAAAGGTCATTCCAACCATAAAATACAGCAAGCTGTTTTTTCTAAGGTCTAACTGTGGGTTCTTTTTCGGTCTCATAATATCATAGTTTTTGAGCCTATAAAAGGCATAGTTAATAGTGATGGGTAAATCCCAATCCTAAACTAACTTCAAAAACAACCGAAATAAAGTGCCAATGAGGGAACGAATCTCTTGAGTGAGTAAACGGGAATTATTTTTTAATCCACTATGGCTTGATAGATCAATGCACGTAATTTTCCATGGTCATCAATGTCTCCAGACGGAATCAATTGTGTAAAATAGACCACCACCATTTCTTCTTGGTGATCTACCCAATAGGAAGAATGGTAGGCGCCACCCCAACCATATTCGCCAACAGAACCCAATGTGCCAAGGTCTCCTAAATCTTCAACCACTGAAAAGCCCAATCCAAAACCAGTTCCACCTACCCAAGGGAATTGTGCCTTGCCCAAATGGTTAACGGTCATCAATTCCACAGATTTTCTGGAAAGGATGCGATTTCCGTTAAAAACACCTTTGTTCAACATCATTTGCAGGAATTTGGCATAATCCATCGATGTGCTCAATAGCCCAGCACCCCCCGAAAAACTTGTTCGTGGTCCATCTACATAAGCTCCTTGGCCTACCATGCCACCAGGAGTTGGGGCTGGCTCCAAACCATTTTCAGTAGGGGAATACACAACGGCTAAACGTGCTCTTTTTGCTTCGGGAAGATAAAAATGGGTGTCTGTCATGCCCAGAGGTTCAAGGATATTTTTCTTTAGAAAAACATCCAAAGGTTCTCCAGAGACCACTTCAATCAAAGCGCCAAGGATATCGGTGTTGTAACCGTATTCAAATTTTTCACCAGGTTGGGCTTCAAAAGGTAGGTCGCCCATTCTGTTGATTGTCGCTTGAATAGGTTCTTCGCGGTCCGCAAAATACCATCCTTGAATTCCTGCTTTTTCCCATAAATTTGCCGAAATACCACTACCATAAGAAACTCCAGAAGTATGGGTGAGCAAATCTCGAATGGTGATGGGTCTCTCCGCGTCAACAATGTCGTAGCCCCCATCATCCTTGCGAACAGCTACTTTGGTTTTTTGAAATGCGGGCATAAACTTGCCCACCTGGTCTGTAATCAATAATTTGCCTCGTTCCTGAAGTATCATCACCCCAACACTTACAATAGCTTTGGTCTGAGATGCAATTCGAAAAATGGAACCTTCGGTCATCGGAACATTATTTACAATGTCATTTTTGCCAAAAGTTTCGAAATAGGCAATTTTACCTTTTCGTGCTACCAAAATGGATGCACCAGGCAATCTGTTCTGATCCACATACTCTTGAAAAGTTGAAGTCAAATATGCAAGGCGTTCCGAGGACATGCCCACTTGTTCTGCGGGTACTTTGGCAAGTTCTTGTGCATAGGTGAAAACTTGCAGGAACAATGCAATGAACAAAACTTTAAATGGGATTGGATGTTTAGTGGTCATGGTAGTGCTTTTTGGTTATTTGGATATGCAAATACCATTAAATATACCCAATATTCTTTCAATCAAAAGAATAGAAAATAAAGTAATTGAAAATTTAGAAGCAGGAATTATTCAAACAACCCGTGAATCTCACCATCAATGCGGTTGATCACTTCACCTAAATCTTCGGGATTGTCCACAAAATCCAGATTGTCCACATCAAAAATAATGAGCTTTCCTTTGGCATAGGTGTTCACCCAAGCTTCGTAACGCTCGTTCAAACGGCTGAGGTAATCAATGGAAATTGAATTTTCATAATCCCGACCACGCTTGTGAATCTGGCTCACCAAATTGGGAATGGTACTTCTAAGGTAAATCAATAGATCTGGTGGTTGCACCAAGCTCTCCATCAACTCAAAAAGACTTTTGTAGTTTTCAAAATCTCGGTTGGTCATCAACCCCATCGCATGCAAGTTGGGTGCAAAAATGTGCGCATCCTCATAAATGGTTCGATCTTGAATCACACTTTTTCCACTTTCCCTAATTTTCAGAATCTGACGGTATCTACTGTTCAAAAAGTAAATCTGCAGGTTAAAGCTCCAACGCTCCATTTGGGTATAAAAATCATCCAAATAAGGATTGTCAACCACATCCTCAAAATGGGCATCCCACTTATAGTGTTTGGCCAATAGATTTGTTAAGGTGGTTTTGCCAGCGCCAATGTTACCTGCAACAGCAATATGCATAGGGGTGAGTGTTTAAAAGTTGGTGTTTATGATCAGGGAAATTCTAATCGCCGCAATATACAAAGTATATCCAGTAGACGAAAAAAAACTGGTTAAATAGCCCTTATAAAAAAGCATCGTCAACAAAGTTTTAAAATATGTGGCAAATACGTACTTTTGCACCTCAAAACGAGGAAAGATTTGACTGATTGCAACCTCAGATGCCAGGAAAGAGGGCACAAGAAAAATGCTAAAGCAGTTCAAACCCATGGTGGTTTGACTCCTCTTCATTAATGATTGAGAGCTTCGGTTGCAGGTCTAAGTCGAGATTTCCCATTAATTAAACGTAATGTCATATTTATTTACATCAGAATCCGTTAGCGAAGGACATCCAGATAAGATTGCGGATCAGATAAGTGATGCATTGTTGGATAATTTTTTGGCCTTTGATCCTGAAAGCAAGGTGGCCTGTGAAACTTTGGTGACCACGGGACAAGTAGTGCTTGCTGGGGAGGTGAAAAGTCATACCTATGTTGATTTGCAGAGCATTGCCCGTGAGGTGATCAATAAAATTGGGTACACCAAGGGGGAATATCAGTTCAGTGGTGATTCATGTGGTGTGATTTCTTTGATTCACGAACAATCCCAAGATATTAACCAAGGGGTTGACCGTGGGAGCAAAGAGGAGCAAGGTGCTGGTGATCAAGGAATGATGTTCGGTTATGCCACCAAGGAAACCGAAAACTATATGCCTTTGGCTTTGGATATTTCCCATAAGATTCTTCAGGTGTTGGCCGAATTGAGAAGAGAAGGTACCCGAATTCCATATTTAAGACCCGATGCAAAAGCACAGGTGACCATCGAATATTCTGATGATAATGTGCCACAGCGAATTGATACGATTGTAGTTTCAACCCAACATGATGAGTTTGATGCCGATGAGGTGATGTTGGCCAAAATCAAAGAGGATATCATCCAGATTTTGATTCCTGAAGTGCAAAAGTTGTTACCTGAAGCCATTCAAAAGCTATTTACCGATAGTATTAAATACCACATTAATCCAACGGGGAAATTCGTAATTGGTGGACCTCATGGTGATGCAGGTCTTACGGGTAGAAAAATTATTGTGGATACCTACGGGGGCAAAGGGGCACACGGTGGTGGTGCTTTTAGCGGGAAAGATCCAAGCAAAGTGGATAGAAGTGCTGCTTACGCCGCTCGTCATGTAGCCAAAAACTTGGTAGCTGCGGGAGTTGCCGATGAAATTTTGGTACAAGTAAGTTACGCCATTGGAGTGGTAGAGCCTACCTCCATTTTTGTGGAAACTTACGGTACTTCCAAACTAGGATTAAGTGATGGTGAAATCGCCAAAAAGGCTTCGGAATTGTTCGATATGAGACCTTTTGCCATTGAAGAACGCCTAAAATTGCGCAATCCCATTTATTTGGAAACTGCAGCTTATGGACACATGGGCAAGCAGCCACAAACCTTGACCAAGGTATACGAGTCACCTTATAATGGTAGAATCGAGAAAGAAGTGGAACTCTTCACTTGGGAAAAATTGGATATGGTAGATCAGGTGAAAGAAGCCTTTGACCTTTAATCCATTAACAATATAAAATGAAAAAGGAGTCCAAAACGGGCTCCTTTTTTTATTGTCTCCCTCTTCATTCTTTAGTAGCTTTAGAAACTCAAAACTAACTCAGCATGAAATTCAATTTCAAAATTCTATTCTTAAGTGTCGGCTTGTTGTTTGCCGTAGTCAGTTGTAATAAAACAACAAAGACCGAAGTGGCCGAGGTGGATACCTATGTGGCCGATAATTACACTAAAAAAGAAGTGGATATTGAGATGCGTGATGGCATCACTTTGCACACCACAATTTACTCCCCAAAAGATACCTCAAAGGAGTATCCCATCATCATGCAGCGTACGCCATATAGCTCCCAACCTTATGGTGAAGGAAATTTTAGAACAAAGATTGGTCCCAATGAACATTTAATGAAAGAGGGGAACATTATCGTGTATCAAGATGTGCGAGGAAGATGGCTGAGTGAGGGACATTACGTAAACATGCGAGCGTATATTCCCAATAAAACTTCCAACGATCAGGTGGATGAAAGTTCCGATACCTACGATACCATTGAATGGTTGGTGAACAATGTTGAAAACAACAATGGTAATGTCGGGATTTGGGGGATTTCGTACCCTGGACACTATGCAACTTATGCAACGGTGGATGCGCACCCTGCCTTAAAGGCCGCTTCACCTCAGGCTTGTATTGGGGATTTCTTTTTTGATGATTTCCACCATAACGGAGCCTATTTGTTGAGTTACTTTAGGGCAACATCACTTTTCGGAACCCCAAGACCTAATGGAGATCAACCCGTGGACACCGCTTGGTATACATTGCCAAGTCTACCAACCGAAGACCAATACCAATACTTTTTGGATGCAGGACCGTTGAAAAATCTAGACCACTTTTTTGAGTACGAAACTGCCGACACCCCTAAAATGCGTCCAGAAGGTGTAACCGATGATTATTTCTGGAATGAACTGAAAGAGCACCCGAATTATGATGAAATGTGGCAGAGTCGCGGATTGATTCAGCATTTGAAAAATGTGAAGAGCAGTGTAGCTACCATGATTGTGGGTGGGTGGTTTGATGCCGAAGATCTTTATGGGCCATTGGAGACCTATAAAAACATTGAAAAATATAACGATGGTAACTATAACACCATGGTGTTCGGACCTTGGGACCATGGAGGTTGGGCCAGAAATCGCGAAAGAAACGTTGTTGGAAACTATTACTTTGGCGATTCCATTTCGTTGTTTTTCCAGAAAGATATCGAGACCAAATTCTTCAACCACTTTTTAAAAGGGGATGGAGGTCCGAATTCTGGGTTGCCCGAAGCTTATGTGTTTGATACAGGTAAAAAAGAATGGAAAACCTATGACACTTGGCCTCCTGCAAATGCAGCAAAGGAGACCATGTACCTATCCGAAGATCAGGAGCTCACCACTGAGCCTAAAGGAGTCAAAGGAATTCAATTCATAAGCGATATAAAAAAGCCTGTACCTTATTCTGAGGATGTAAAAACCGTTTTCACACCAAGAAAATACATGACGGATGATCAACGTTTTGCTGCGCGCCGTTCTGATGTTTTGGTTTTTGAAACTGAGGTGATGGACGAGGATTTTACCTTGGCGGGAGATATTATGGCGCATTTAAAAGTGGCCACAACGGGTACTGCAGCCGATTGGATCGTAAAGGTGATTGATGTGCATCCTGCCGATGTGGAAACCAATGAAGAAATGCAGGACCACCTCAAAATGAGCAATTACCATTTAATGGTACGAAGTGAAGTGCTTCGTGGTCGATTTAGAAATAGTTTTTCAGACCCTGAGCCATTTACACCCAATGAGAAAACGGATGTGAACATCAAGCTTCAAGATGTGTTCCATACCATTAAAAAAGGACACAAATTGCAGATTCAGGTGCAAAGTACTTGGTTTCCACTTATCGATTTGAATCCACAAACTTATGTGGACAATATCTTCAAAGCGGATGAGTCAGACTTTAAAACCCAAACCCATACCGTTTTCACCGATTCCAATATTGAGTTTACGGTGTTGAAATAGAATTTTGTTTTTGAACCTTGGGGCAAGAATTGGTCTTTCGTGAAAAAATCCGAAAAGATTAGGAAAATCCATCTTTCCATCAGTATCTTTGCCCCACGAAGTTCAAACACGTATTGTTAGTTATCAAGAAAGGCGGAGGGAATAGACCCGTTGAAGCCTTAGCAACCCTTGGTGTCCATGACCAAGAAGGTGCTACATTCTATCCCAACGGGAATAGATAACGAAAACAGGTAGTCTCTGCCCCACTTTCTTATAACCATACTATTTATTACTAATTGACCCTTTGGGGTTTATATTGCTATTATGGAATTAAGGCATTTGGCCATAGAACAATTTGAAACGATAAACGGGTCCGTTCAAGACCTGAAGCTTTCCTATGAAATTTTTGGACAGCCCTTGCATTCGGCACCCATTGTATTGGTGAACCATGCACTTACAGGGAACTCCAACGTAGCAGGCGAAGGCGGTTGGTGGACCGATTTGATTGGCGAGGGAAAATGCATCGACACCAATATTTATACGGTTCTTTCCTTTAATATCCCTGGAAATGGATACGATGGTTTTGTCATAGAAAATTATAAGGATTTTGTAGCTGGAGATATAGCCAAAATCTTTTTGTTGGGATTAAAGCAACTTCAAATTGAAAAGCTGTTTGCCATTATCGGAGGTTCTTTGGGTGGTGGAATTGCGTGGGAAATGACCGCATTCAATCCGAACATTACCGAACATTTGATTCCAGTGGCATCCGATTGGAAATCTACGGATTGGTTGATTGCCAACTGTCAAATTCAAGAGCAGTTTTTGGTGAATTCCAAGCAACCTGTGCACGATGCCCGTATGCATGCGATGCTGTGCTACCGTACCCCTGAATCTTTCAAGGAACGATTCAAACGTAGCACTAACGAAGAACTGAAAGTGTTCAATGTGGAAAGTTGGTTGATGCACCACGGGAAAAAATTACAAGAGCGTTTTCAGCTTTCCGCCTATAAGTTGATGAACCAATTATTAAAGTCCATCGACATTACCCGAAATGGGGATGCAGCTTTTAAGACTCTTCAAGAAAGCGAGATGAAAATCCATATTATCGGAGTGAATTCCGATTTGTTCTTTACTGCGGAAGAAAACAAGGAAACCTTTAAGCGATTGGCCCAGGCCAATGCCAATGTAACTTATGGAGAAGTGCAATCGCTTCATGGTCACGATGCCTTTTTGATGGAATTTGAGCAATTGGAAAAACTGTTGCAGCCCGTTTTTCAACCTGAAGCAAAAAAGGAACGCATTAAAATATTAAAGTTCGGGGGAAAATCCTTAGCGAATGGTGAGGGCATTGAAAGAGTCCTTGACATCATATCAAAAAGAGCTGAAGCCAACGAACATTTTGCCGTTGTGGTTTCCGCAAGGGGCAAAGCGACCGATCAGTTGGAAAATTTATTGGACAAAGCTGCAGATGGCAAGGATTTTCAAGAAGAATTGAATAAGTTCGCTGCCTATCAAAAAAATAACTTTAATGTTGACATTTTCGATGAGCTCAATGCTATCGAAAAAATATTGAACGGAGTTTCCTTAACTGGGGATTACAGCCTTAAAACCAAAGACGAAATGTTGTCTTTTGGGGAGTTGTTGTCCGCCAAATATGTAACTGCCGCTCTCAAAGCATCTGGGTTAAAAGCAAAGCTTTTCGATTCCAGAAAATTGATTACCACGGACGATAATTATAGCAATGCGGAGGTGGACCAAGGTGCATCAAAAGAAAACGTGCTTCGCTATTTCCATGAATTGGAGGCAGACACTATTCCCGTGGTGACTGGTTTTATCGGGTCTAACCGAGATGGTTCAACCACTACTTTGGGCAGAAACGGAAGTAATTACTCCGCTGCTTTGTTGGCGAATTATTTGGATGCTTCTGAGTTGATCAATTACACCCATGTAGATGGGATTTTTACGGCCAATCCCGATTTGGTTAGCGATGCCAAGCTGATTGATGTGATTTCATACAGTGAAGCCAATGAGTTGGCCAATTTCGGGGCTAACATTTTACATGCGAAGACCATAATCCCGCTTATTGAGAAAAATATTCCATTGCGTATTTGCAATACGTTCAACGACGATAATGAAGGGACTTTGATCGGCCCAAAAACTGATAATGGAGGAATTAAATCCCTTTCGGTGCTGGACAATATGGCTCTTATTAATTTAGAAGGAAGAGGTCTGCTTGGAAAGGTTGGGGTCGATATGCGTATTTTCCGTGCATTGGGTCAAAATGGTATCAGTGTTGGAATTATTTCGCAGGGGTCTTCCGAGCGAGGTATCGGTTTGGTGGTGGATGAGTCCAAAGCCGAAAAGGCCAAAAAAGTGCTCGATCAAGAATTTGAGACGGATTATTCAAGTCAAGATATCAACCAGATAACCGTGGTAAAAGATGTTTCGGTGATTTCCATTGTGGGAATGGACTTGAGCAGTTTCCATAAACCGTTCAACGCCTTGGTAAAAAACCAGGTGATTCCGTTGTTGTTCAATAATACCGTAACGGGTAAGAATGTGAGTATGGTGGTGAAGAAATCTGACCTTCACAAAGCCATCAATGTGATTCACGGACAGATTTTCGGAATCGCAAAGAAAATCAATTTGGCCTTGTTCGGTCACGGAACGGTTGGAGGTACTTTGATTGACCAAATCCTGAATTCAGAAAAGAGCATTGAAGAACGTAAAAGTTTGGACTTGCGCATTTTTTCGGTTTCCAACTCCAGAAAAGTATTGTTGGATGCCAAAGGTATCGGATCCAATTGGAAAGAAAGATTGGAAAAGGAGGGAGTGTCTTACGAGGTTGCTGACATCATTACCTTTGCCAAAAGGAATCATTTGGAGAACTTGATAGCTGTGGACAACACTGCAAGCAACACTTTTGTGGAGAACTACGAAACTTTGGTAAAACATGGTTTTGACTTGGTTTCTTCCAACAAAATTGCCAATACATTGAGTTTTGATACCTATAAAAGCCTCCGAAAATGTTTGGATGCGAATCAAAAACAATACTTGTACGAAACCAATGTTGGAGCAGGACTTCCATTAATCGATACAATCAAATTATTACACCTGTCTGGAGAAAACATCACAAGAATCAAAGGCGTTTTTTCAGGCTCGTTGAGTTATATTTTCAATACATTTTCAGAAAAGGAAACCGCTTTTTCCATCATTGTTAAGGAAGCGATGGAAAATGGCTATACCGAACCAGACCCACGAGAAGATCTGTCTGGAAATGATGTAGGTAGAAAATTATTGATTTTGGCCCGTGAGCTCGATCTTCAAAATGAATTTTCGGATATTAATGTGCAGAATTTGATTCCTGAACAGCTTCAACCCCTCCAATTTGATCAATTTATGAATCGTATTGGTGAGATGGATGGGGTGTATTCAGAGATCAAGAATAAACAAGAAGAAGGTCATGTGCTACGTTATGTGGGTGATTTACATGGCGATCTTCAGCAAGATAAAGGGATTTTGGATGTAAAACTGATTTCCGTTCCAAAAGAAAGTGCTTTGGGACAGATCAAAGGTTCCGATTCCATTATCGAGATTTATACGGAATCCTATGGAGAAAATCCATTGGTGATTCAAGGGGCAGGGGCAGGGGCCGCTGTGACCGCAAGAGGAGTTTTTGGTGATATTTTAAGAATAGCAGAAAAGATATGAGAAAAGGTAGCAAGCAATTTGAAACAGAAGCAATTCGCACACAAATGGAGCGCAGTCAGAATTTGGAGCATTCCAGCCCCATTTATATGACTTCCAGCTTTGTTTTTGAAGATGCGGAAGATATGCGTGCTTCATTTGCCGAAGAAAAGGAACGCAATATTTATTCCAGATATTCCAACCCTAACAACAATGAACTGATTGAAAAGGTTTGTAAGATGGAGGGTGCGGAAAATGGATTTGCCTATGCCTCTGGAATGGCAGCTGTTTTTTCAACTTTAGCCGCTTTATTGGATGCTGGTGACCATGTAATTTCGTCCAAAAGTATTTTTGGTTCAACACATACATTGTTCACCAACTTTTTTCCAAAATGGAATATCAGTACCAGTTATTTTGATGTGGATGATTTGGATTCCATCGAGGGAATGATTCAACCCAACACCAAAATCATTTATGCTGAATCCCCAACCAATCCAGGGGTGGATGTTTTGGATTTAGAGGCATTGGGAAATATTGCCAAAAAACATGGACTCATTTTTATTATTGACAATTGTTTTGCGACACCTTATCTACAACAGCCTATAAAATTTGGTGCTGATTTGGTTATCCATTCAGGCACCAAGTTGATGGACGGTCAAGGTAGAGTTTTGGCAGGAATTACCGTTGGTAGTGGTGAATTAATGGATAAGGTGTACAGATTCTCTAGAATTACGGGACCTGCTTTATCACCTTTCAATGCATGGGTATTATCCAGAAGTTTGGAAACTTTGGCCATTCGTGTGGACAGACATTGTGAAAATGCATTGAAATTGGCCACCTTTTTGGAGGGACACGATAAAATTGAATGGGTGAAATATCCTTTCCTAAAATCGCATCCGATGCATGAAATTGCGAAGAAACAAATGAAAGCTGGTGGTTGCGTGGTAGCTTTTGAGGTAAAAGGTGGTTTGGATGCTGGTCGGAAATTCTTTGATAGTATCGAATTGCTTTCGCTTTCGGCCAATTTAGGGGATTCCAGAAGTATTGTGACCCACCCTGCATCAACAACGCATAGTAAATTAACTACCGAAGAACGTCTAGCTGTTGGTATCTCTGACGGTATGGTAAGGGTTTCAGTCGGGTTGGAACATATTGATGATATTATTGCGGATGTTGAGCAAGCTTTGGGGTAAACCGAAAGGTATCTTTTAAGGAAGTAGATTACTAAATTTCCCTATATTCGTATAATGCTCTCCAAGAAGACAAAATACGGACTTAAGGCACTTACCTTTCTTGCAAAAGTAGAGGGTAAGGAGCCTGTTCAAATTGCTGAAATAGCTAAGCACGAGAACATTTCCCAAAAGTTTTTGGAAAGCATATTACTTACCTTAAGGCGCAATGGCTTTCTTGGTTCCAAAAAAGGTAAAGGTGGGGGATATTACCTCATCAAGGAACCCAAAGATATTCCCATGACTACCGTTATGCGTGTGTTGGAGGGGCCTATTGCCATGGTGCCGTGCGTTAGCCTCAATTTCTACGAAAAATGTGACGATTGTCCCGACGAGGGTGAATGCTCTGTTCACAAGCTAATGCTTCAGGTAAGGGACAGTGCCTTAGATGTCTACAGAAACAATACTTTAGCAGACTTACTGTAGTTAACTCCCTCATTTTCAGTTTTACAATTGATGATTTGATAATAATACACCTGAAATTCTATTAATCTACTAAAACTATAGGATAAAAATAAATTTAAGATTTGTTTTGGTTTTTCTTCTAAAAAATAATTTTACGTTTGTAATTCCTATTAAAACGATAGACTTTATATCTTATGGCTCTTAATATAGATTTAGAATACTACAACAAGCAATTTAGAGGAATACCCCCAGAAGAAATTATTAGCTGGGCTCTGCAATTGTCAGAAAGAAGAATTGTAACAACAAGTTTTGGAAAGTACTCTGCGGTTCTGCTCAATACTTTCAGTATGGAAGACCCTGATATCAATGTAGTTTGGTGTGATACGGGGTATAACTTACCTGAAACCTACGAACATGCTTCGTACTTGACCAATTTGCTCAATCTAAATCTAAACACCTATGTTCCAAAAGAGACAAAAGCCTTTACAGAGCATCGTTTGGGATTTCCATCGGTAGATCAGCCAGAGCATGCCGAGTTTTCTGAAATTGTGAAATTGGAACCCTTTAGAAGAGCGTTGGCAGATTTCAAGCCAGATATTTGGTTTTCCAATATCAGAATTCGTCAGACTGATTTACGAACCTCCAAAGATATTTTAAGCTATAGTAAAGAGGGTATCCTTAAAGTAAGCCCATTTTATTATTGGACCGATGAAGACTTGGACGGTTATTTGGAGCAACACAACCTTCCCAAGAATAGTACGTACTTTGATCCAGTAAAGGCATTGGAAAGTAGAGAGTGCGGCATTCACTTACAGTAAACAAAAAAACATTTTAGATTATTTCATTCAAATTAATCTATAAAAACGATAGGAAAAATAGCATATGCAAAGCTTTAGAACAGAGATAGAAAACCCAGTAGTAGAGAAAGATATCATCGAATTGGAGAAAAAAATCCGCCAGTTCAAAGATGGCAATATCGATGAGGAAAAGTTCCGAAGCCTACGTTTGGCACGTGGAGTTTATGGACAGCGTCAACAGGGTGTTCAGATGATTCGGATCAAATTGCCTTATGGTAAGGTCAGTAGCAAACAATTGCTTCGAATTGCCGATGTTTCCGATGAGTATTCTCGTGGAAGATTGCATATCACTACCCGTCAAGATATTCAGATTCACTATGTGGATTTGGAGCGTACCCCTGAACTTTGGGCCGAATTGGAAAAGGATGAAGTTACGCTTCGTGAAGCTTGTGGGAATACCGTTCGTAACGTAACAGCCAGTGAAACCGCAGGTATTGATGTGGATGAACCATTCGATGTTTCTCCGTATGCACAAGCCGTTTTTGAATATTTCTTAAGAAATCCTATCGGGCAGGAAATGGGAAGAAAATTCAAAGTTTCTTTCTCAGCCAGTGATGCCGATACAGGCCTTTCCTATATGCATGATCTTGGTTTTATAGCCAAAGAAAAAGATGGTGAAAGAGGTTTTAAAGTGATGTTGGCAGGTGGCTTGGGTTCACAGCCGCGCCATGCCGATGAATTGTATAGTTTTTTACCTACAGATAAAATCATTCCAATGATGGAGGGGGTTGTCCGCGTGTTCGATAGATACGGCGAGCGAAAAAGTAGGGCAAAAGCTCGTATGAAATTCTTGCTGAAAGATATCGGTCTGGATGGTTTCAAACAATTATTGGAAGAAGAACAAACAGCAGTTCCTCATCAAACCTATCCCATCAATTTTGAGGATTATCCAAAGGTGAATGTCGCTGAGGTTAAAACTCCAGAAGTTACCATCGAAGACCAAACAGCTTTTGAAGATTGGAAGTCTACCAACTTGGTGCCTCAAAAACAAGAGGGATATGTTGCCATCGGTATCAAAGTGCTTTTAGGTGATTTCTATACGGATAAAGCCCGTGAACTGGCCAAATTGGTGCAAGATTATGCAGCGGGGGAGATTCGTTTGTCCCTTAGACAAAACATATTGATTCCTTATGTAAAAGAGGATTTGGTTCCATTCTTTTATCAAGAATTGAAAAAACTTGGCTTTGCCGAAGCGGGCTATAACAAAGCATTGGACATCACTGCATGTCCTGGAACCGATACCTGTAATTTGGGTATTGCCAGTAGTACGGGAATAGCTGATGAGTTGGAAAAAGTAATCAAAGCTGAATATCCACAATACATCAAAAATCCAGATGTGGTCATCAAGATCAGTGGATGTATGAATGCTTGCGGGCAACACAATATGGCTCACATTGGTTTCCAAGGAATGTCCGTTAGAACCAAAGATAAATTGGTGGCTCCAGCACTTCAAGTGTTGTTGGGAGGTGGAAATTATGGCGATGGAAAAGCAAGATTTGCCGACAAAGTGGCCAAGATTCCAAGTAAAAGAGGACCACAGGCTTTGCGTCTTATTTTGGATGATTTTGAAGCTAATGGGAACGGTGCTTCATTCACCGATTATTACGAGGAAAAAGGACAAATCTATTTCTACGATTTCCTAAAACCATTGACTGATGTAGATAATTTAACCCACGAAGATTTTATTGACTGGGGCAACGAGGAAAAATATGTCAAGGAAATTGGAGTAGGGGAATGTGCAGGAGTGATAGTGGATTTAGTAGCTACATTGTTCTTCGAAAGTCAAGAGAAAATCGAAAATGCCGAAGAAGCCATCAAAGAGGGAAAATGGGTGGCTAGTATTTATTATTCCTACCAATCCATTGTAAACTCTGCCAAGGCATTGTTGACGGCAGAAAAAGTAAAAGTGAATACCCATGCAAGCATCATCAAGGATTTTGATAGGTTGTATGTGGAGACAGATAAAATAGCCTTTGAGGGCGGGTTTGAAAAAGTGGCCCTTCAGTTGAACCAGAACGAACCATCTGAAGCTTTTGCAAAAAGTTATTTGGAAGATGCCAAAACAGTGTTGGAAAAATTGGAAGCGTTCAGAAAAATGGAGTTGGAACATGCGTAGTGGAAAATTGACAGTAGTGGGTGCAGGCCCAGGCGATGTGGATTTGATTACCCTAAAAGGGATCAAAGCCTTGCAAAATGCGGATGTTGTGCTATTTGATGCATTGGTGTCCACAGAGCTATTGGAATATGCATCTCAAGCGGAACAAATATTTGTGGGAAAGCGCAAGGGGTGTTATGCTTATCAACAAGAGCAAATCAATGAGTTGATTGTGCAACGCGCCAATCAAGGATTGCATATTGTCCGCTTAAAAGGAGGTGACCCATTTGTGTTTGGTCGTGGAGCAGAAGAAATGGAATATGCCGCCCAGTTCGGAATTGAAGTGGCTGTTGTGCCTGGGATTTCATCTTCGGTATCCGTGCCTGCATCACAAAACATTCCAGTGACCAAAAGAGGAGCTGCAGAAAGTTTTTGGGTAATCACAGGAACCACCAAAGAGCACAAATTATCCAATGATGTGGCATTGGCCGCAAAATCAAATGCAACCGTAATCATCCTAATGGGCATGTCCAAATTGGGAGAGATCATGGAGCTATTTAAAAAAGAAGAAAAAGAAAATACGCCAGTGGCCATTATTCAAAATGGCACCACGGACCAAGAAAAGATTGGAATCGGCACTGTTGCTTCCATTGAGAACAAGGCAAGGGAGCAGCAGTTATCCAATCCAGCGATCATTGTGATCGGAGAGGTGGTAAACCACCGTCAAATAATATCGGATATTCAAAAAGAGTATCAAATTAAGGGAGAAAAATTGCAAGAAAAAGTGTAGTAATGTCAGCTCGAGCGCAGTCGAGAGCAATTAAAAAGTAGTAGTATGATCAAAACAGATATCATTATAATCGGAGCAGGGCCAACGGGTTTGTTCACCGTTTTTGAAGCAGGTTTGTTAAAGCTAAAATGCCATTTAATTGATGCGTTGGCACAACCTGGAGGACAATGTTCCGAGATCTATCCTAAAAAACCAATCTATGATATTCCAGCCTACCCAGAGATTTTGGCAGGAACATTAGTGGATAACCTAATGGAGCAGATTAAACCGTTCGAACCTGGTTTTACCTTGGGTGAGCGTGCAGAAATTTTGGAGAAACAAGACGATGGCTCTTTTATAGTTACAACAAGTCAAGGAACCAAGCACCATGCACCAGTGGTGGTAATTGCAGGTGGTTTAGGATCTTTTGAACCTAGAAAACCATTGATTGCCAATATTGGACTTTTTGAAAGTAAAGGGGTGGAGTATATGGTGAAAGACCCAGAACAATTCCGCGATAAAAAAGTAGTGATTTCTGGTGGAGGTGATTCCGCCTTGGATTGGGCTATTTTCTTGGCCGATGTAGCTTCCGAAGTGGCATTGGTTCACCGTAGAAACGAATTCCGTGGCGCTTTGGACTCTGTAGAAAAAGCAAGGGAATTAGCCAAATTGGGCAAAATTCAATTGTATACCGAAGCTGAGGTTAAGGAAATTCATGGCAAGGATGAACTTCAGGCCGTTGTTATAAAATATAATGATGAGAATAGGGAAGATGCCTACGTTGAAACCGATTTCTTTATTCCATTGTTCGGGTTATCTCCAAAATTAGGGCCTATCGGAGATTGGGGATTGGAAATCGAAAAAAATGCCATCAAGGTAAACAATGCCAAGGATTACCAAACCAATATTCCAGGGGTTTTTGCCATCGGTGATGTAAATACCTATCCTGGAAAACTTAAATTGATTTTGTCTGGCTTTCATGAAGCTGCGGTAATGTGTCAGTTTGCCTATCAAATTATCAACCCAGATAAGCGATTTGTAATGAAATATACGACAGTTGGTGGCGTGCAAGGATTTGACGGTTCTAAAAAAGAGGCCAAAAAAGAAGTGGTGCAGAGCATCAACTAACCATTATAGTTTTTAGCTAAGCAAACACCTTTCAGAAGCAATTTTGAGGGGTGTTTTTGTTTTTAGGGTATATTTGATTTTTACAATTGTATGGAAAGCCTTTTTACGCTGCGCGATTTCTACGGAAAGTTGAGTTTGCCCATTCCAGAGAACATTGGGAAAGATATAGGGCATTTTAATGTTTTCAATATTTCTGAATATAGGGCAAGGCTGAGCAAAGGCGAAATGCGATACGACCGTCGATCCTATTACAAGATCAGTTTGATCAATGGTAAAAATCGAGCTGAATATGCCGACAAGACCATTGTTATTGAGGACAAGGCACTGCTATTTGCTTCCCCAAAGATTCCATACAACTATGTGCCGCAGGATGAAGAACAATCAGGCTACTTTTGTGTTTTTACTGAGAACTTTTTATCAAAGGATAAAAGTGGGGTCATTTTGGAAAAGTTACCTTTGTTTCAACCAGGAGGATTTCCAATACTCAACATTTCAGAGGAAAATTATGTGGAGATTGAGCAATTGTTCAAGAAAATTGAACGCGAACTTTCTTCAGACTATGCCTTTAAGTTTGATTTGATTCGAGCTTACGTAATTGAATTATTGCATTTAGGACAAAAGCTACATCCCATACAATCGCACGAGAATACTAAAAATGCAGCAATTCGCATTACAGATTTGTTTGTGGAACTTTTGGAGCGACAGTTTCCCATCAATTCTCCATCACAGGGTCTTTTATTAAAAACGGCCAACGATTTTAGCGAGCGTTAGGCTGTCCATGCCAATCACTTAAACAAGGTGTTGAAAGAAACCACTGGAAGTACAACAACAGGGATTATTCATGCCCGAATTTTTGAAGAAGCAAAGATATTGCTCAACAACACGGATTGGAGTATTTCAGAAATTGCCTTTAGTCTTGGATTCGAAGAAGTCGCCCACTTTTCCAATTTCTTCAAAAAACATGCACAACTATCTCCTTTAAAATTTAGGTCGACCCTTAAAGTTTGATTTTTGCAAAAAATCGATTGATGCTCGCAAACCTATGGGGTTTATCGCGAATACTTTTGTATTGAAATCAAAAATCAATTACAATGAACAAAGAAAAAGTAGCATTGATCACGGGGGGTAGCCGCGGACTGGGAGAAAATATGGCCATCAAATTGGCCGAAAAAGGGTTGAACGTTTTGATTACCTATCAACACAATAAAGAGGAGGCTGACAAAACTGTAAACGAAATAGAAAGTTTAGGTCAAAAAGCCTACGCGCTTCAATTGGATGTTGCAAAATCCAATAGTTTTGATGCCTTTGCTGATGAGGTCAAAAATGTCTTGGAATCTCAATTTGATGCAAAAAATTTGGATTATTTGGTCAATAATGCTGGGATTGGAATCAATGCCCCAATTTCAGAAACCACAGAAGAGCAGTTGGATGCCTTGGTCAATATCCATTTTAAAGGGGTGTTTTTCTTGACTCAAAAGTTATTACCCATGCTATCGGAAGGCGGTGGAATTGTAAATATTTCGAGTGGATTGGCCCGTTTCTCATTCCCAGGATATTCAGTCTATGGCTCCATGAAAGCCGCCATTGAAGCTCTGACCCGATATCAAGCCAAGGAATTGGGGGCTCGCCAAATTAGGTCGAATGTGGTAGCGCCAGGTGCCATCGAAACCGATTTTGGTGGGGGAACCAATAAAAATGATGAGGGAAAAAGAACAGCTATTGCAAGTATTACGGCCTTGGGCCGTGTTGGAATTCCGAGCGATATTGGTGGCGTAGTGACATTTTTATGTTCCGAAGATGCCAAATGGGTCAACGGTCATCGCATCGAAGTTTCAGGAGGGATGTTGGTTTAAAAACATCACAATTACAAGACGAAAACGGGTTGAGGAATCAATCCGTTTTTTTATTGTTGGATTTCTAAAAATTCAAAGGCTTTTTTTGCTTTTCACTAGGGAGTGCCGTTTCTTTGCAGTTCAGTTCATTTATAAATTGAAAGTGTTATCAAGAAAGGTGGAGGGATTAGACCCTGTGAAGCCTTAGCAACCCTCGACCTCGAGAAGGTGCTACATTCTACCCCTGTCTTGAATTCATTTCAAGACCTTTCGGAAGATCAACCTGGAAGGGGAAGGATAACGAAAAGAATACAGCAACGTATTTTTCCGCACTTTTCTTGATCTCACTACATCCTTTTTTGAAGGAAATTGTACTATGGAAAAAATTGAAGACATATTGAAGAAACGGATTTTAGTGCTGGATGGAGCCATGGGCACTATGTTGCAGCGCTATAAATTCAAGGAGGAGGATTTCAGGGGTGAACGCTTCAAAGATTGGCCAAGTGATTTGCAAGGTAATAATGATTTGTTGTCCATCACTCAGCCAACTGCTGTAAAAGAAGTACATCGAAAGTTTTTGGAAGCAGGTGCGGATATTTTGGAGACCAATACATTTTCTGGAACTACCATCGCTATGGCCGATTACGGCATGGAAGAATTGGTATATGAACTTAATTTTGAATCGGCTAAAATCGCAAGAGAAGTGGCCGATGAATTCACTAAAAAGAACCTAAACAAGCCAAGGTTTGTAGCAGGAAGTATAGGTCCGACCAATAAAACTGCTAGTATGTCACCCGATGTGAACGATCCAGGGTTTCGTGCTGTTTCATTTGATGAACTTCGAATTGCCTATAAACAACAAGTTGAGGCTTTGCTCGACGGAGGTGTTGATATATTATTGGTGGAAACCATTTTTGACACCTTGAATGCCAAGGCTGCTCTTTTTGCCATTGAAGAAGTAAAAGAAGAAAGAAACATAGAAGTTCCAGTGATGGTCAGTGGCACTATAACCGATGCTTCAGGAAGGACTTTGTCAGGTCAAACTGCAGAGGCTTTTTTGATTTCCATTTCCCATATTCCAATTTTATCAGTTGGATTCAATTGTGCTTTGGGAGCCAAACAATTGGTGCCGTACTTGGAGGTGGTTTCGGCTAAATCTGAATTTGCTGTTTCTGCTCATCCCAATGCAGGATTGCCCAATGCATTTGGTGAGTATGATGAAACACCTGAGCAAATGGCTGCTCAAATCCGAGAATATGTAGAAAAAGGATTAGTAAACATTGTTGGTGGATGTTGTGGTACCACTCCAGAACATATCAAGGCCATTGCAGAAGTAGTTAAAGATTACAAACCTAGAAAACTGTTGACTCCAGCCTAGTATTAGATTATGACAGTGAACAACGAACAACGATATTTAAAGCTAAGTGGTCTTGAACCCTTGGTCGTTACCCCAGAAAGCAATTTCATTAATGTGGGGGAACGGACCAATGTGGCGGGTTCCAAACGGTTTTTAAGGCTGATAAAGGAAGAAAAGTTTGATGAGGCACTCGACATCGCCCGTGACCAAGTTGAGGGTGGTGCACAAGTCATCGATATTAATATGGATGATGGTCTGATTGATGGCAAAGAGGCCATGGTCAGATTCCTGAATTTGATTGTTTCAGAACCAGATATTGCTCGAGTTCCCATTATGATCGATAGTTCCAAATGGGAAATTATCGAAGCAGGACTGCAAGTGGTGCAAGGAAAATGTGTGGTGAACTCCATCAGCCTAAAAGAGGGAATAGAAGAGTTTGTCCACCATGCCAAACTGATCAAAAGATATGGAGCTGCCGTTATTGTAATGGCCTTTGATGAGGTGGGTCAAGCCGATACTTTGGAGCGCCGAAAAGAGATTGCAAAACGTTCCTACGATATTTTGGTGAACGAAGTGAATTTTCCGCCAGAGGATATCATTTTCGACTTGAATATTTTCCCTGTTGCAACGGGAATGGACGAACATAAAAATAACGCCATCGATTTTATCGAAGGTACACGATGGGTGCGTGAAAATTTGCCCTATTGCAGTGTTAGTGGTGGCGTGAGTAATGTATCGTTCTCCTTTAGGGGAAACAACCCTGTTCGTGAGGCCATGCACTCCGCATTTTTGTTCCATGCGATTAAAGCTGGGATGAATATGGGAATCGTAAACCCAACTATGTTGGAGGTATACGACGATATTCCAAAAGATTTGTTGGAACATGTAGAAGATGTGTTGCTCAACAGAAGGGACGATGCAACAGAACGATTGTTGGAGTTTGCGGAAACCGTTGTGGGTACTGCAAAGGAAAGCAAGGTGGATTTATCTTGGCGTGAAGAACCACTTCAAGATAGGATTACCCGTGCCTTGGTCAAGGGGATCGACCAATATATTGTTGAAGACGTTGAAGAAGCCCGTCAGCAAGCAACCAAACCTTTGGAAGTTATCGAAGGTAATTTGATGACAGGGATGAATGTGGTTGGAGATTTGTTCGGAAGCGGTAAAATGTTCCTGCCCCAAGTGGTAAAATCCGCTAGGGTAATGAAAAAGGCCGTAGCCTATCTAACTCCTTACATTGAAGCATCAAAAGATAAAGATGCCAAAGCAGCAGGTAAAATTTTGATGGCAACTGTAAAGGGCGATGTGCACGATATCGGAAAGAACATCGTAAGTGTGGTATTGGCCTGTAACAATTACGAGATTATAGATATGGGTGTGATGGTGCCACCTGAAAAAATCATCAATAGGGCCAAAGAAGAGCAAGTGGACATTATTGGGTTGAGCGGTTTGATTACTCCATCCTTGGACGAAATGGTGTTCTTGGCCAAAGAAATGGAGCGCCAAAACTTTAAAGTGCCTCTTTTGATTGGTGGAGCAACTACCAGTAAAGCACATACAGCGGTTAAAATCGACCCCCAGTACAGTCATTCTGTGGTGCACGTGAACGATGCTTCCAGAGCCGTAACTGTGGTGGGCGATTTGCTGAGCGATGAGACTTCTGTGAAGTATAAAAAATCCATCAAGCTGGATTACGAGAGTTTTCGCGACAAGTTCTTGAACCGTTCCAAGCACAAGGAATATTTGACACTGGACGATGCTCGAAAAAATAAAATGCAAATCGATTGGGATTCATCGGACATTAAAAAACCGAACCAATTGGGGATTCAGGTGTTGGAAGATTTCGATTTGACCAAATTGGAAGAATTTATTGATTGGTCGCCATTTTTTAGAAGTTGGGATCTGCATGGAAAATACCCTGATATTTTGAATGATGAGGTCGTGGGTGATCAGGCCAAAGAACTTTTTAAAGATGCCAAAACCCTTTTGAAGCAGGTTTTGGATGAAAAATTGCTAAAAGGAAAGGCTATTTTCGGGTTGTTTCCTGCCAATCAAATAGATGAAGATGATATTGAAGTTGTCAGTTCGAGCGCAGTCGAGAACGAGGGGCAAACTTTTATCTTCAGAACCCTCCGTCAACAATTAAAAAAGCGAGAAACTGTTCCAAATATCGCATTGGCAGATTTTATTGCTCCCAAAGAATCAGGAATTCAAGATTATATGGGCTTCTTCTGTGTAAGCACAGGATTTGGAACCCAAGAATTGGCCACTGAGTTCGAAAAAAATCATGATGATTACAATTCCATAATGATCAAGGCTTTGGCCGATAGATTGGCGGAGGCCTTTGCCGAATATTTGCACAAAGAGGTGCGAACCAAACATTGGGGCTACGCAGTGGATGAAAATTTGGACAATGAAGCTCTAATTAAAGAAAAATATCGCGGTATTCGACCCGCACCTGGCTATCCTGCATGTCCCGACCATTTGGAAAAATTGACCATTTGGGATTTGTTGGACGTGGAAGAAAAAATAGGAGTAAAGTTGACCGAAAGTTTGGCCATGTGGCCTGCTGCAAGTGTAAGTGGCTATTATTTTGGACACCCAGAAGCCAAGTATTTCGGATTGGGGAAAATAAAACAAGATCAAGTTCAGGATTTTGCTGAACGAAAAAATATTAAATTGGAGGAAGCCCAAAAATGGTTGGCTCCGAATATAGTTGACGAATAGTAGATGAAAATCACCGATCACATAAAAAAAGCGAATGGGGAAACCTTGTTCAGTTTCGAGATTGTTCCACCCGTAAAAGGGAAAAGCATTCAAGAACTCTACAATAATATTGACCCCTTAATGGAGTTCAAGCCACCTTTTATTGATGTTACCACATCTCGGGAAGAATATATTTACAAGGAGAAAGATGGCTTGTTGGATAAAAAACTGACCCGTACCCGTCCTGGAACATTAGGTATTTGCGCTTCATTGAAACATAAATACGATGTGGATACAGTCCCTCATGTGTTGTGTGGTGGATTTACCAGGGAAGAGACTGAATATCTTTTAGTGGATTGTCAGTATCTGGAAATTGAAAATGTGATGGCACTTCGTGGTGATGCACGAAAAGAGGAGAAATATTTTACTCCTACCAAAGGTGGACATCAATATGCAACCGATCTGGTAAAGCAGATTCAGGATATCAATGAAGGGAATTATTTACACGAAACTTTTGAATCCAGTGATTTGGGAAGTTTCTGTATTGGAGTAGCAGGTTATCCAGAAAAACATATGGAAGCACCGTCACTTCAGTCTGATTTGAAACGATTGAAAGAAAAAGTGGATTTGGGGGCAGATTACATTGTGACCCAAATGTTTTTCGATAACCAAAAATTCTTTGCCTTTGTAAAAGCGGCACGTGAAATGGGAATTGATGTTCCGATCATTCCTGGAATAAAACCCATTGCCGTGAAAAAGCACTTGCAATTGTTACCTCATGTGTTCAGTATTGATCTTCCTGAGGATTTGATCAATGCCGTGGAAGAATGCAAGGACAACAAGGCCGTACGTCAAGTTGGGGTGGAATGGGCTATTCAGCAATCCAAAGAATTAAGGGAGGCTGGAGTTCCTGTTCTGCATTATTATTCCATGGGGAAATCAGATAATGTGATGGCCATTGCAAAGGAACTTTTTTAGAAGTTGTCATTCTGAGGGAGTGTAGTGGCCGAAGAATCTTATCCAATCTAGTATTTCAGGCTTAAAGATTCTTCACTTTGTTCAGAATGACAAATTATGATGACTAATTACTTTTCAGGATTAATATTATTGGTGTTTTTTTAATTTCCTACTTTAGTGCCCCATGAGGTACCTACTTAGCCTAACTATATTACTGACTTCATTTTTTGGGATTTCCCAATCGGATGAAGCCCCTAAAAAATTCGTATTGGATGCCAATCCGTTTTACGGATCTATATTGCTCCATAACCCTGATATTTCACATTTGATTACCAATCATCCAGCTGGGGTTATTCTTGGGATAAGCAGAAAAACCTACGGTTATAAAGAATGGGAAGGGGATTTTGGTTATCCCGATACTGGATACACTTTTGTTTATCAGAATACAAACAACCCAACATTAGGTCAACTTTATAGTGTTTACGGACATTACAATTTCTATTTTTTAAAGAGAAATGTACAGTTGAGAGTGGCGCAGGGTTTGGCCTACAATAACAATCCTTATGATAAAAAGGAGAACTTTAGAAACAATGCCTACGGAAGCCATATATTGAGTAGTACTTTATTGATGCTGAACTATCATAAAGAAAACCTCTTTGCTGGTTTGGGAGTGAATGCAGGATTGTCCTTTATCCATTATTCCAATGCCAATTTTAAAGCGCCAAATACTTCGACCAATACTTTTGCCTTTAATGTTGGTTTGACCTATACTTTAGATGCTGATTCCACTTATGAGTATTTAAAACCAGAATCAACAGGAATCACTTCGGAACCAATTCGATATAATATTGTTTTGCGAGCAGGTGCCAATGAAAGCGATGTAATCAATATGGGTCGCTATGGGTTTGTCACAATATCTGCTTATGCCGATAAACGATTGGGAAAAAAAAGCGCCATCCAATTGGGAACCGATGTTTTCTTTTCCAATTTTTTAAAGGAGCTGATTCGATATCAATCCACTGCTTTTCCAGAGTTGGATGTTGACCCTGATACTGACTATAAAAGGGTAGGGCTATTTATTGGCCATGAACTTTTTGTAAATAAAATGAGTGTAGTGACTCAACTAGGGTATTACGTGTATTATCCTTTTGATTTTGAGGGGAAGATGTACAACAGAATTGGAATGAAACGCTATTTTGGAAACAAAATTTTTGGAGCGTTGACTTTAAAATCGCACGGAGCAAAAGCGGAGGCTGTTGAATTTGGAATGGGAATTAGACTATAGTATTGAGATTTGAGATGTTAGAATTTAGAAGATTTGAAAAAATAATGAATGTCACTTCGAGCGCAGTCGAGAAGTGTTTTTTGTCATTTACATTCTTAATTCTGATTTCCTGCAATGGCGACAACGTTCCAAATTGTTTTCAAAATGCAGGGGATTTAGTTCGTGAAACTGTTGATGTTACTGAATTTTCCAAGATTACCGTTTTTGAAAATTTAAAAGTGGTTCTAAAACAAGGCGAAGAACAACTAGTAGAGGTTGAAACTGGAGAATATTTGCTAAACGATGTTTCTGCTACCGTTGAAGAAGGCCGCTTGATTGTACGAAATGAGAACATCTGTAATTATGTTCGTGATTATGGTTTGACCACTGTTTATATAACCTCTCCCAATATTTCTGAAATTCGGAGCAGTACAGGTTTGTTGATTTCTAGTGACGGCGTTTTGGATTATCCAAGTTTAACATTGTTGGCGGAAAGTTTCAATAATCCAGAAACAGAAACTACCGATGGTTCTTTTGATTTAAACCTTAATTCAACTACGGTTAGAATTGTAGTAAATGGAATTGCTTATTTCAAACTACAAGGAAATACCGAGAATTTTAATATAACTATTGCTGCAGGGGATTCAAGAATCGAAGCTGAAAATATGGTTGCAACTCATGTCGATGTAAATCATAGGGGATCTAATGATGTATTTGTGAATCCGCAACAAAGTTTAAGCGGTGTGATTCGAGGTACAGGGGATGTTATCAGTGTAAACACACCACCAGAGATCAATGTAGAAGAAATTTTTAATGGGAGGTTAATTTTTCAGGATTAAGAAACTTTCTTTGATGATATTTATCTTCAATTACTTTAATATTTCTATTTAATTTCGAGGTTCAAACTGAATTCTTGGGGAACCTATTTACGCATATCAAAAAATTATTCTCACCAATTCCAAAGGTGAAATCCTTGAATGGGATGCACGGATTGGAAAAAGCGGATGTACTTTTTCATAATCTAGTTGCTGAAAAAAAAGTGCCAGGTTTCGTTGTCACTATTTTAAATAAAGGTGAAATAGTACTTCAAAAAGGATATGGTTTTTCTAATCTTGAGGAAAAACTCAAAGTCGACCCAAAACAAACAGTATTCCGCATTGCCAGTATTTCTAAATGCATCACAGGATTGACCTTGGGTAAAATGGTGGAGGATGGTATTCTCAATTTGGATGAATCTTTCTACACCTACGTGCCTTATTATCCGAAAAAGAAATATGATTTTACACTTCGGCAATTGGCAACTCACACAGCTGGTATTAGGAGCTACCGAGGTAAGGAATTTGCCTTGAATCAAGATTTTTCTATAAAGGATAGTATTTCGGTTTTTAAGGATGACCCTCTACTTTTTGAACCAGGAAAGGGCTATCTCTACAATAGTTTTGATTTTGTTTTGTTGTCTTTGGCGATGCAAGAAGCAAGTGGTGTGTTGTTCCAAGATTATGTGAGAGAAACTATTTTGATGCCCTTGGGATTGAAAAACACCGTTTCTCCAAAGGAAAATATTGTCAGTTCGAGCGGAGTCGAGAACCAAGCTCAATTTTACACCAAGAGGGCATTATGTTTTACTGAAGCTACTCAAGTAAATAACAATTACAAATTGGCAGCAGGTGGATATATGTCAACTTGTGAAGATGTGGTCAAACTCGGACAAGCAATCTTAGAACAAAAATTGCTCAAAAAGGAAACCTACGACCAATTGTT
Source organism: Flagellimonas zhangzhouensis (assembly GCF_900102925.1). Lineage (GTDB taxonomy): Bacteria > Bacteroidota > Bacteroidia > Flavobacteriales > Flavobacteriaceae > Flagellimonas > Flagellimonas zhangzhouensis. The sequence goes on from NZ_FNKI01000001.1 coordinate 1,431,785, forward strand.
GACCTCTCAAATGGTGAAGGACGAACCTACTTATTATGGGTTAGGTTTTCAGGTTAGTCAAGATAGTCAAGGGAGACCATTTGTTGGTCACGTTGGAAGTAACGTAGGAGCTTATACCAACCTTTTTGTGTACCCAGAACAGGAAAAAGTGATAGCCATATTAATTAATTGCACAGACCCGAAAATCCAAAATGAATTGGATTTGGCCATTAATGCCATATTTGAAGAAGACGTTTAAGCCTTGCTGGCCAATTTCTCCTCAATTTCCAAAGCGTATTTTTTGCAAAGGTCAAAGGTTTCGGTGACATCTTCCATGGTGGTCCTTGGATTGATCAGGCACATACGCAGCACAATCTGCCCATTCAAAATGGTGGTCACCAAAAGCGCTTTTCGGGAATCCACCACTTTTCCAGAAATGTACTGGTTGATTTTATCCAACTCTTTCTCACTGTAATTTTTTGAAATTGGATTATACCTAAAATTAATTACCGCCAAAGTTGCAGGAAATACCACTTCCCAACTTTTACTGCCCCTCAATTTGGTTTCAACCTCTTCAGCTAAATCAATATTATAAGAAATGGCATCACGGAACTCCTTTAAACCAAACGTTTTTAAAGACATATAAAATTTCAACGCTCGGAATCTACGTGTCAATTGAATACCGTGGTCGTAGAAATTAATTTCAGAGGTGTTCCCCTCGATATCTCGTAAATATTCAGGTTTTTCGGTAAAAGTATGACTCAGGTTTTTGTGGTTTCGCACCAAAAGACAGCCCATTTCGTAGGGTTGAAAAAACCATTTATGTGGATCTACAGTCAAGGAATCGGCTTTTTCGATGCCTTTCATGGCCTGTTTTCCTTTTTGGGATAGAATGGCAGCTCCGCCGTAGGCACCATCAATATGAAACCAAATATCTTCTTTCTTGCATATTTTGCCCAATTCAACCAAAGGGTCAACAGTTCCTGTATTGGTGGTTCCCGCAGTGGCAATCAAACAGAAAGGATACATGCCCTCCAATCTATCTTTGGCGATACAGTTTTTTAATTTGTTGACCGAAAACTTCAATTCGCTATCGGTCGGTATGATTCTAATCTGCTCCTTTTTAAATCCCAAAACCCGAATCGCTTTAATATTGGAAGAGTGAGCTTGGTCCGAAAGATAGATAACTGCTTTGGAAAAATCATCCCCACATTTAATGCGACGAGCAGTAACCACAGCTGTTAAGTTGGCCATGGAACCACCACTGGTAAAGATTCCACCACCCTTTTTCTTCGGGAATCCGAAAATTTTCAACAACCATTGAATGGTCACGATTTCCAATTCTGCAGCAGCTGGACTTGCAGCCCATCCACCAGAAAAAATATTATAACCCGTTGCCAAGGTATCGGCCATTACGCTGATATAATTGCTTGGGCCAGGCACGAAAGAAAATGACCTTGGGTGTGCCATATTCGCACTATTGGTCATCACTTTTTCCAAAACAAAATCGAGCACCTGCTTAGGGTCAGAACCTTTTTCTGGCGCCTCCTCCAAAAATAAAGAATCCATTTCTTCCCTAGAACCTAGGGCAACGGGTAACTTTTCGTGTTGGGTGGCATGGTGTTCCACTATAGCATCAACAATTTGATAACCATAGGTTTTCATTGCTTCTTTGGAGAGTTCCAATCTGGCGTTGTTCTTCTTCATCGAGTCCTATTTCTTCTGAGGTGCAAAAATACCACAAATGTTATGGTTTTAATAGAACAACGGCACTTGTATTTGGGGATAATTAGGCTATATCTTTGAAGTCAGTTCTGTAAACAAACTTTCCAAATTTTTGTTTTTTCTGCTCAGTTGAAGTGTTTTCAATTGGTTGTCATGTGCAAAATCAAAAACGGCAGGTCGCATATCTTTGGACGTATTGAAGGTGATTTCATAAACAAACCCCACAATGTTTTTTACGTTCGATACATTGGGCATTTGTTGCAACAACTGCTCTTCCACACGGTAATCAAATTCCACTTCGATAATCTGTTCCTCTGCTTCGCGAAGTTCTTCCAATTTTTTATCGGCCACCAATTTCCCTTTGTTAATGATGATTACACGGTCACAAACCGCTTCCACTTCTTTCATGATGTGGGTGGAGAGCAAAATGGTCTTCTCTTTTCCAATGTCACGAATCAATTTTCTTATTTCAATCAATTGGTTGGGATCAAGGCCTGTGGTCGGTTCATCGAGAATCAAAACTTCAGGGTCGTGCAACAAAGCAGCGGCAAGCCCCACACGTTGACGGTATCCTTTGGATAACTGCCCTATTTTTTTGTGGGCTTCGGGTTTCAATCCCGTTTGCTCAATTACTTCATTTATTTTTGATTTGTCTACGTTGTACACATCGGCATTGAAGGCCAAATACTCCTTTACATACATTTCCAAATACAGCGGATTGTGCTCTGGCAAATAGCCAATACTTTTCTGAACATCCTTTTCTGCGTTCAACACATCAAAACCATTTACGGCGGCATCACCCTCATCGGCTTTGTAATACGTGGTCAGAATCCGCATCATGGTTGATTTTCCAGCTCCGTTTGGGCCTAAAAACCCGACTACCTCCCCCTTGTTAATGGTAAAGGAAACATTGTTCAATGCTTTTTGCGAGCCAAAGGTTTTGGTAATGTTCTGTACGGTAATGGACATTCAAATTGGATTTAAGGAATCCAAAAATACACTTTTCGATGTTTTAATCCTTGTGTTTCAAACAGAAGAGATAGGATTACTTCAGCCTAATAAAATATAGAGCAAAGGGAGTATTCTTAAAAAAGCACGGTTTCTGTAAAATAATATGCAGTGGAAATGTCTATTTTGAAAAAAAAATCAAAAAAATTTAGTGAAACACTTTGCTTTTCAGAATGAATAACTAAATTGGCCGAGAATTTACAAGAAAATGACAAACACGTATTTCTGGAACCGTTTTTATTTTTACTTCTTTTTTCAAGGAGCAACGGGACTATTATAGATACGTTTAAAGTATAACCAATATATAAAGTCCCGATGCAATCGGGACTTTTTTTTTGCCATGGGTTTAAAAATAGCCATTCAGGGAATTAAAGGATCTAACCACCATCAAGTGGCCACAGATTTTTTTGGGGAGGATATCGAGCTGATGGAATGCAGTAGTTTCGATGCCGTTATCGACCATTTGATGAAAGGGACTGCTGATAAGGGCATTATGGCCATTGAAAACTCCATAGCAGGTTCCATTATTCCCAATTACAATTTGGTTTACCATAATAAGATTCATATTATCGGGGAGCATTATTTGGGGATCCATCACAATTTGATGGTGCTCAAAGGAAAAACCATGGAAGATGTAAAAGAGGTGCATTCACACCCTATGGCCTTGTTGCAGTGCAAGGAGTTTTTCAAGGATTACCCCCAAATTAAATTGGTGGAAAGTGCGGATACGGCCGAAACTGCCAAAAAAATTCAAGAAGAAGTACTGGAACATATTGCAGCCATCGCACCTAAGATGGCCGCAGAGTTGTACGATTTGGAAATTATCGCGGACAACATTCAGACCATTGTTAACAACTCCACAAGGTTCATTATTGTAAAAAAACAGAATAAAGTACTACCCAAAGAAGAAATCAACAAGGCATCGTTGCGATTCATAACCGACCATAAAAGGGGGAGTTTGGCCACCGTGCTGAACGTGATGAGCGATTGCAATATGAACTTGACCAAGATTCAATCCCTTCCCGTGATTGAGACCCCTTGGAAGTATGCCTTTTTTGTGGATGTCACTTTTGAAAAATACGATCACTTTGCCAAAGCCAAATCGTTGTTGGAGATCATGTCCGAAGATTTTCAGGTTTTGGGTGAATATAAAAATGCATTGTTGTAATGATCACAGCCGATAGGTTAAATACCGTTCAGGAATATTACTTCTCCAAAAAATTGAGAGAGGTAAGAGGGTTGGTTGCCCAAGGCAAACCCATTATAAATATGGGAATTGGAAGCCCAGATTTGGCTCCATCACCTTTGGTGTTGGAAACTCTTCGGGATTCCATAACCGAAGCTGGGGCACACCAATATCAAAGTTATCAAGGTTTGCCGCAGTTACGGGAGGCCATTGCGGATTTCTATTTGCAAAAGTTTGAGGTGACGGTAGACCCAGAGTCTGAAATTTTGCCGTTAATGGGTTCCAAGGAAGGAATCATGCACATTAGTATGGCTTTTTTAAATGTAGGGGATGAGGTGTTGTTGCCCAATCCAGGGTATCCGACCTATGCTTCCGTGACCAATTTGGTGGGAGCAGTGGCGGTAAATTACGATTTGACTGCTGAAAATGGGTGGTTTCCAGATTTGGAGGCACTTTCCAAAAAGGATTTATCCAAAGTAAAATTAATGTGGATCAGCTACCCACATATGCCCACTGGCGCAACCGCAACTTTGGAACAACTTAAGTTGTTGATAGATTTTGCTAAGAAACATGAAATTCTTTTGGTAAACGATAACCCTTACAGCTTTGTTTTATCGAGCAATCCTACCAGTATTTTATCCATTGATGGAGCTAAAGAATGCACGTTGGAGCTGAATAGTTTGAGCAAAACCTTCAATATGGCAGGGTGGAGAGTAGGAATGGTATTGGGGAGTGCAGAGCATATCAACGCCGTACTCAAAGTAAAGAGTAATATGGACTCTGGAATGTTCTACGGCATTCAAAAAGGAGCTATTGCTGCATTACAAAGCGGGCCCGAATGGTTCGAAGAATTGGACAAAGTATACACCGAAAGACGCGAGTTGATGTTTCAATTAGCGGACAAATTGGGGTGCACCTATGATAAAAATGCAGTGGGCATGTTTGTTTGGTGCAAATTGCCCGAGGGAGCAGAAGCATCCGAAGCGTTTATAGACAAGGTATTGTACGATAAGAATATTTTCATCGCGCCTGGAACCATTTTTGGGAGCAACGGTGAAGGATACATTCGCTTTTCGCTTTGTGTGAAAGAAGAAAAAATCAAAGAAGCCATAGAAAGATTTTAGATCATGAAAGTAGTCATCATAGGAGTTGGATTGATTGGCGGTTCTTTTGCCAAGGATGTGAAAAAGTTGCATCCCGAAGCGGAAATCATTGGAGTGGATAAAAGTGAAACTCATTTGGATGAGGCACTTCAACTTCAAATCATAGATAAAAAAGGGGGTTACCAAGATTTGGCAACGGCGGATTTGGTGTATGTGGGTATCCCAGTGAATGTTTTGGTGACCGAGTTGCCCAAAATTTTGGATGCTGCAGGGGATGATACCGTGGTGATAGATGCAGGTTCCACCAAGAGATTGATTTGTGAGCAGGTTGCCGAACACCCAAATCGAAGAAATTTTATGGCTTGCCACCCCATTGCAGGTACCGAATTTTCAGGTCCGACCGCAGCATTGGAAGGTTTGTACACGGGAAAGACCATGATCATTTGCGAAGTGGAAAAAACGGCTTTCAAATTGCAGGAAAAAGCATTGGCTATTTTTCAGGAAATCGGGATGCGAATTCGCTATATGAACCCCGAAGCACACGACAAACACATCGCGTACGTATCTCATTTATCACACATTAGCTCATTTATGTTGGGAAAGACAGTTATTGAGAAAGAGAAAAATGAACGTGATATTTTTGACATGGCGGGGAGTGGTTTTGAGAGCACCGTTCGCTTGGCAAAAAGTTCACCCGATATGTGGACACCGATTTTTGAACAGAACAAAGACAATGTGGTGGAAACCTTGGAAGAGTACATTCAAAACCTTACCACATTTAAGCAACTGATCTTGGACAACGATTTTGAAAATGTCCATCAAGAAATGAGTAACACCAATAAAATAAAACAAATACTAAAAGGAATACCACTTACAAAAAAATAGAGAGTATTATGGAAAACAAGAAGGAAATGAGAAAATGGTTGGATGACATGAATTTGGGGCATCCTCTGGTTATTGCAGGTCCATGTAGTGCAGAAACCGAAGACCAGGTGCTTAAAATTGCACATGAACTAAAAGATACCGACGTGAATTACTACCGCGCTGGAATCTGGAAGCCAAGAACTCGTCCTGGAAATTTTGAGGGAGTAGGAGCAATTGGATTGAAGTGGTTGCAAAAAGTTAAGGAAGAAACAGGTTTAAAAACCGCTACCGAGGTGGCCAACAGAGCCCACGTTGATTTGGCATTGGAATATGATGTGGATTTATTATGGATCGGGGCACGTTCTACCGTGAGCCCATTCATTATCCAAGAAATTGCAGATGCCTTGGAAGGTACCGATAAAATTGTTTTGGTAAAGAACCCAGTAAACCCAGACCTTTCTTTGTGGTTGGGTGCAGTGGAGCGATTGTACTCTGCCAATATAGAAAAGTTGGGTGTGATCCATAGAGGATTCTCTACCTACGAAAAAACGAAGTACAGAAATATTCCAGAATGGCAATTGGCCATTGAATTGCAAACCAAGTTTCCTGATCTTCCAATTATTAATGATCCTAGCCACATTACTGGTAAACGTGATATGATTTTTGATGTATCCCAAACCGCTTTGGATTTAAACTTTGACGGTTTGATGATCGAAACACATTACGATCCAGACAATGCTTGGAGTGATGCTGCACAGCAAGTAACCCCAAAAACATTGGTTCAGATTATGAAAGATCTTCGAATTAGAAAAGAAACCGACGAGGAAGCTGAATACAATAGCAAGTTGACCAACCTTAGAGCACAAATTGATGTGTTGGACAATCAGTTGATTGATTTGTTGGGTAAAAGAATGAAAGTTTCTGATGGTATTGGGGAATTGAAAAAGCAAAAGAACGTTGCCGTACTTCAAAGTAACCGATGGAACGCCATTTTAGGAAATATGATCTTGGAAGGTGAGCAAAGAGGATTGAGCGAGGAGTTTGTTTTGAAAATGTTCAAAGCGATTCACCAAGAATCCATCAACCACCAAGAAAAAATTATCAACGCATAGTTGATTTAAAATTTAGGTTGTAAAACCATCCGATCCAGGTATTAAATTTGGGTTTCGGATGGTTTTTTTGTTTGAAACTGTAACAAATCGGTTGCTCATCCATCTTTCAAGAGTAAAAACACTACAACATGAAAAAAATATGTACCCTTAGTTTGATTTTGCTTCCGTTGATCATGTTTTCCCAACGCATTATCGACACGGAAGTTGGAGAGTTCAATGAGATTAAAGTATTCGACCTTATCGAGGTGAATTTGATCCAATCGGATGAAAACCGAATTATGATCAAAGGTTGGAATGTGGATGATATTAAATGGACCAATAAAAATGGAGTTTTGAAACTTCGTATGCAGTTGGACAAGAAGTTTCAAGGTGAGGACACCATGATTGAAGTATACTACACCAATTTGGATGTGATCGATGGGAATGAAGGTGCAGAAATTACCTGCAATGAGTTGGTTCAAAAAAGTAAAATAGAGCTTAGGGCCCAAGAAGGAGCCACTATCCACATTGGAATGGATGTGGATTATGCCGATATCCGTGCGGTGACGGGTGGTATAATTGAAGCTTCAGGTTTGGCAAAAAACCAAAGTGTGGTATTGAACACTGGAGGTGTGTTTGAAGGAAGGGAATTAAGAACTTCCAATACCGATATAAAAATTTCTGCTGGTGGCGAAGCTGATGTTTTTGCTTCGGAAATGGTAGACATCAATGTAAAGGCTGGGGGAGACGTGTATGTGTACGGTCAACCTAAAACGGTCCATAAAAAAACCTTTGTAGGTGGTAGAATCTACATCAAGGATTAATGAAGATTACGTGCAAAAAAAAACCTCTTGGTTTTCCAAGAGGCTTTTTTATTTATAGAAATTTTACTTTTTAAAGATGTATCGGGTAATAAAAATACCTTGACCGTCTCCTTTTCCAGCTTCACTTTCCACACCACTCACCACAAAGGCCAATTCCCAGCCATTGGTAATCATATCGTTGATCATGGAAGTGATCACGGCATCGTTGGCAGCAATGTTCTGAAAACGGATACCACCAATATTATAAAAGTTCAATAGTTTGGTTTCTTCAAAGTTTTTGACGCGAATATCACCACGATCCGATTTGTTTCGAGTGTTGTCATCCTCCGTCTGCACACTGGTGTAATCCTTATAATCTTTGTCTTCCAAAGCGTTGATGATACGTGATCTACCCAATCCGTTCGGAACAATGGATTCTACACTGGTTACCACTTTGTACTGTTGTGCATAAGCACCAAATCCAGCCATAAGGGCTAGCAATGCAATAAAAATTGATTTTTTCATAATTTGAAATAGTTAATGAATATTTAAAACTGTTGTCAAAGATATAGGACGAAAAATAAGGAATATTGTTTCTTTGTAATGAAAATATAAAATAATAGTGAACGGAACTGTTTATAAATCAACAGGTAGCTGGTATACTGTAAAATCGGTGGAGGGTGATTTTTATGAATGTCGCATAAAAGGCAAGTTCCGTACCCAAAACATAAAGAGCACCAACCCCGTTGCTGTAGGTGATCATGTGGTTTTTCAATTGGAAGATATTGGTGATGAAACCGTTGCCGTAATATCTGAAATTGGGGAGCGAAAAAACTACATCATTCGTAAATCGGTTAAGCTTTCCAAACAAACCCACATTATTGCGGCGAATCTGGATCAGGTATTTTTATTGATTACGTTGAATAATCCACCCACTTTTACCGCTTTTATCGACCGTTTTTTGGTCACTGCCGAAGCCTACGATATTCCTGTGGTTTTACTTTTCAATAAATTGGATACCTATAGCCAAGAAGAATTAGACGAGGTGGATTACTTAATGGGACTGTATTCCCATATTGGCTACACCTGTATTCCCATCGAGGCAAAAGACGGTAAAAATGTAGATAAAGTGAGAGCGATGATGGTGGACAAAACTAGTATGTTCGCGGGTCATTCTGGAGTTGGGAAGTCAACTTTGGTGAATGCCTTGGAACCAGGACTCCAATTGAAAACGACCGAAATATCTGAACAACATTTACAAGGACAGCACACCACTACTTTTGCAGAAATGTATGATCTTTCGTTCAATGCACGAATCATCGATACACCTGGCATCAAAGGATTTGGAATTGTGGATATGGAACAGGATGAAATCGGTGATTATTTTCCAGAATTTTTTGAGTTGAAGTCCGAATGCAAGTTCAATAATTGCCTGCATTTGGATGAACCCAAATGTGCGGTAAAGGATGCTTTGGAAAATGATAAAATTGCTTGGAGCAGGTACCGAAGTTATGTGCAAATGCTAACTGGGGAAGAGGACAGTCCATACAGAGAAAGATAATGAGAAGCGTAATACAAAGAGTTTCAGAAGCCAGCGTAACTGTTGATGGTGAAATTATTTCAGAAATAGGAACAGGCCTTTTGGTCTTGTTGGGCATTGAAGATGCCGATGGAAAAGAAGATATTGACTGGTTAACTCAAAAAATTGCCAATCTCCGCATTTTTGGAGATGAAAATGATGTGATGAACCGCTCCGTTTTGGATGTTGATGGAGATGTCATAGTAGTAAGTCAATTTACGTTGCACGCCCAGACCAAAAAAGGGAACAGACCCTCTTATATTAAAGCTTCCAAACCAGATATAGCCATACCCTTGTATGAGAATTTTGTACAGGTTATGGCGCAAAAATTGGGCAAAAAAGTCGGCACGGGAATCTTTGGTGCCGACATGAAAGTGAAGTTATTGAACGATGGTCCAGTGACCATAACCATCGATACAAAAAATAAGGAGTAGTCGTATTTTATCGATTTACTATTGATTTTTTGTAAGAAATTAATCACATTAGCGTTAGAAGACCAAACCCTAACCATACTAATGCGATTTTTTGCACTTACCTTTTTTATCTTTTTTTCTAATTTTTTTCATGCTCAATACAGTGTAAAATCTATTCCAGAAAACCTCCTAACAGGTGCAGATGCCGTACTTCGGAAGCACACAATGGATGTGGTTGTGTTGGCACAGGATAAAATGGAAATTCGATATCACCGCGTAGTAACCGTACTAAATGAAGATGGCGATGATAAAGTTGATGCTTATGCCTACTACGAAAAAAATGATAAAATTTCAACCCTGGAGGCTATCGTCTATAACGCCAATGGGAATGAAATTAAAAAATTCAAGAAAAAGGACTTTTTGGACCAAAGCGCCATCAGTGGAGGAACACTCTATTCCGATTCCAGGGTCATGTTTTTAAATTATACCCCAATACAATACCCTTATACCATTGAATTTATTCAAGAATATACCACTCCAAATACTGCTTTTACACCAACCTGGCCCTTTCTAGATGATTATAATGTAAGTACCGAGCTCAGTGAATTTGACTTTCGTGCAGATGAGCGTATTCAATTTAGGTATCAGGAACAAAATTTCGATGGCTATCAAATCAGTTCAAGCAGTACATCTAATGAATTGCATTATAAAGCCAAAAACATTGAGGCCATTAAAAGTGAGCCTATGTCCCCTTCTTTTAGGGATTTTGCACCTCATGTAAAAGTAGGATTAAACAAATTCCATTTAGAAGGGGTCGATGGTGCTGCATCCAATTGGAATGAATTGGGTCAATGGATTTATGACCAACTTATTATTGGTAGGGACAAACTAGATCCAAATACTATAATAAAGGTTCAAAACTTGGTTAAGGGGGTAGAAGATGATTATGAAAAAACCAGATTGATCTATGAATATGTGCAAGCTAATACCCGCTATATAAATGTCAAATTAGGAATCGGTGGATGGATGCCCATGAGTGCCGAGGAAGTGGATCGTGTAAAATATGGCGATTGCAAAGGATTGACCAATTATACCAAAGCCCTATTAAGTGCAGTTGGGGTCAATTCTTATTATACAGTTGTCTACGGTGATGAACAAATACGAAGTTTGGATAATGATTTTGCATCCATGCAGGGAAATCACGTTTTTCTCAATGTACCCATTAATGGAGAAGATATTTGGTTGGAGTGTACTAGTCAAACAGTGCCCATGAACCATTTGGGAACCTTTACCGACAATAGATATGTTCTTAAAATAACGCCAGAGGGTGGTCAATTGGTTAAAACTAGGGAGAGTTTAGATGAAGGAAATTATCAAAAGACTACTGGGGAGTATACTGTAAATAGCGACCAAAGCATAAAAGGAAAGGCAGTTATCGTTTCTTCTGGAACACAATACGACCAAAAATATTGGCTTAAAGACCAACCTAAAAAGGAGCAAGAAGATTTTTACAAAAGGTATTTCGGATATATCAACAATTTGACTTTGGAAGAAGTGTCGTTTCAGAACAATAAAAATGAAGTCGAGTTTGTTGAAAATGTAAGCATTAAGGCTGGAAATTATCTTTCAAGTGCAAATGATCAACTGATCCTAATACTAAATGTTTTCAATCGGAATTTACGGGTACCCTCAAAGGTGAGAAATCGCCAAAAGGATGTGGTGATTTCTAGGGGATATTTGGATGAGGACGAATATCTCATTCATTTACCAGAGGGTTTTGAGCCTGAAGAATTGATGAAACCCAAAAGAATTGACAATAAATTCGGCACCTACGAAGTGGCGCTGGAAAAAGTGGATTCTAACACCTTACGATATAAAAGAAAATTGCTCGTTAAATCGGGTAACTACCCAAAAGAGGACTATGAGAAATACCGTGATTTTAGAAAGAAAGTAGTTCGGGGCGACAACACCAAAATCTTACTAAACAAAAAAAACAAAACCTAATGCTTAAAAAATTTCTTTTACCCATATTGCTTTTGCATTGTGTATTCACCTTTGGTCAAATAGAATTTGAATTTGGGGAACTCTCCATTTTCGAGAGTGACTTTAAAACCTATGAAAAGGATACCACGGCCAATGCGGTTTTTCTGTATGAAAAGGGAGAGAACTATTTTGAGGTTCGTAACGGCTATATCATGCTGATCACAAAATACCACGCCAAAAAGAAAATTATCAATAAAAATGGTTTTGATCACGCGGATATCGAAATTCCTTATTACCATTCCGATAGAAGTACAGAGGAAGTAAGCAAAATCAGGGCCATAACCCATAATAATGGTGTTAAGTCCAGCTTGGACCAAAGCAATATTTTTGATGAAGATATAAATGAACATTGGTCTCAGAAAAAATTCACATTTCCCAATGTTCAGGAAGGATCTGTATTGGAATACAGTTATGAAATTCAATCACCATACCTATACAATCTCAAAGGCTGGTATTTTCAAGATGATATCCCAAAAATATATACCGAATACAATGCCAAGATCCCTGCGAATTATCGATACAACCGTTCTTTAAAAGGGGAGCTTAATTTAGATGTAAATGAAGCAACTGTTCGGGAAAGGTGTTTTCGTTTGCCAAGTAGACCCAATCAATCCAGCCATTGTGAAGTGTTGAAATATGTAATGGAACACGTTCCAGCCTTTAAAGATGATGAGGAATATATGCTGGGAGCTACCAATTACAGGTCAAAACTCGAATTTGAGCTTTCAGAAAAATTAGGGTTTGATGGTATAAATACAAAGTATACAAAGACATGGCGGGATGTGGACCGTCAATTGCGAGGCGATAAGGATGTTGGGGGGCAATTGCGAAAGAAAAATTATTTTGAAAGGAATATTCCTCTCGATCTTTTTACGCAAAGTGAAGATAAACTTACCAAGGCCAAAAACATTTACAGATTTGTACAATCCTACTATACTTGGAACGAAAAATTCGGTGTACTATGGGAAAATAGGGTGAAGCAAGCGTTTGATGAAAGAACGGGTAATGTGGCCGAAATCAATATTACTTTGATCAATTTACTTAATGCAGCCGATTTGGATGCCGATGCCATGCTTGTATCTACTAGAGAACATGGTTTGCCTAAAAAGAGTCATCCCGTAATGACCGATTTTAATTATTTGATTGCTAAAGTTGATATAGATGGAACTTCCTATCTGTTGGATGCCACCGAAAAGAATTTAAACTTTGGAATGTTGCCATATAGATGTCTAAATTATTATGGAAGGGTAATGGATTTAGATGATGGAAGTTATTGGTTCGATATTGAGCCTGAAAAATCCAATGTAAGATCCGTCAGACTTCAAATGGAACTGGATTTTGAATCAGGATCTGGGTCTGGTGTTTTTGATGAAATTTCCACAGGGTACGAAGCCTATTTCAAAAGAAACTATTTGGCTACCATGACCGAGGAAGAATATTTGGATAAATTTGATGAAAGCACCATAAATGATTTTTATGTGGAGGATTTTCAGGTCGATGAGGAAAAATCAAATGAAAATCAATTGGTGGAACATTACGAGTTTACATTGGAAAATGTGGGCAATGGATCTACAGTGTTGGTGAATCCTTTTGCTATCAGATATTTTAAAAAGAATCCATTCCAGTCGGAAAACAGATATTACCCAGTGGATTTTGGCTACGTTAGAACCTTTCAATATTATGCTAGCATAAATATTCCAGAAGGTTACAAAATAAAAGAGATTCCAAATCCCATGAATGTTGGACTTCCTGATAATAGTGGGGTTTTGAGATTTAATTGCAATGAATCACAAGGTAAAGTAATGGTGCAATTCAGTCTACATTTAAAATATACCCAGTACACCAGTGAAGGCTATGCCTATGTGAAAAAGTTTTTTGAAAATGCCGTAACCGCGCAAAACAACAGTTATGTGGTTTTTGAAAAGATATAATTTGGTAGTGCTTACCTTTGTGTCTTAATAAAATCGAATAAGGTGAACATCGAAAATGCACAAAAAGCCGTAGACGAATGGATCAAGAACCATGGTGTTCGTTATTTTAACGAACTCACCAATATGGCCCAGCTTACCGAAGAAGTAGGGGAGGTGGCACGAATCATCGCGCGTCGTTATGGAGAACAGAGCGAAAAGGAATCCGACAAAGCCAAAGATTTGGGCGAGGAGCTGGCCGATGTAGTTTTTGTGGTGCTGTGTTTGGCCAATCAAACAGGAATTGATTTACAAGAAGCTTTCGATAAAAAACTAGATCTAAAGACCAAGCGCGATCACGACCGTCATCAGAATAACAAAAAGCTGAAATAAAGTTGCGCCCATAAAGTGACATTAGGGCTGTTTTTTCTAGTTTTGAAGATTCATTCAAAGAGAAGAAAATTGAGACTTCAACTTACCGCACCTTCAAATAAAACCATCCAAAAGGAAATTGGAATTACAGGCTCCAAAAGCGAGACGAACCGTTCGTTATTGCTTCAAGCGCTTTTTCCAAATGTGAACATTGAGAACCTTTCCAATTCCGATGATGGTGAGGTAATGCAAAAGGGGTTGAAAATCTCCAACGGTACAGTGGACATTCACCATGCAGGAACAGCGATGCGGTTTTTAACGGCCTATTTCGCATCTCAAGCAAGTAAAGAAGTCGTGCTCACGGGCTCATCACGTATGCAAGAAAGACCCATAAAAGTTCTGGTTGAAGCTTTGCAAGCCTTGGGTGCCGATATTCAATACGAAAAAGAAGAGGGTTATCCCCCATTAAAGATTTCTGGTAAAAAATTGGAAAAATGCCAAGTTTCCCTGCCAGCCAATATCAGTAGTCAATACATTTCTGCCTTATTGTTAATCGCACCAAGTTTGGAAAATGGATTGGAATTGGATTTGATTGGCAAAATAACTTCGGTTCCATACATTAAAATGACCTTGGCACTTTTGGAACAAATAGGAGTTGACACTTCTTTTGAAGGCAACAAAATTAAAGTGGAGTCCAAAGCAAGTGTAGCTGATACTACTTTAGTAGTGGAGTCCGATTGGAGTTCGGCAAGTTACTTTTATAGCATTGCCGCATTGTCCGAAGTTGGTTCAGAAATTAAACTTTCATCCTATAAAGAAAGTTCCTTGCAAGGAGATAGCGTACTGGCTAAAATTTATACCCATTTTGGGGTGGAAACCACTTTTTCAAACAATCAAATTACCCTATCAAAAATAGCAGAAGCCAAAACTGATTTTTTTGAATGCGATTTGGCCAATGCCCCTGATATTGCTCAAACTATTGCAGTAACTTGTTTGGGATTGGGAATCGATTGTCATTTAACAGGACTTCATACATTGCCCATTAAAGAAACCGATCGTTTGGCTGCCTTACAAACCGAGCTTGGAAAATTTGGAGCCAAGGTGGATATCGATGCAGAGAGTCTTACACTTCACGCCGCCGAAACCTTAAATACTGGAGTGGCCATTGATACTTACAACGACCACAGAATGGCGATGGCTTTTGGCCCATTGGCATTAAAAAAAGATTTGATGGTAAATGATGCAGGCGTTGTTTCAAAATCCTACCCCGATTTTTGGAATGATTTGAAGGCCCTTGGATTCGGCATTGCAGAAATGTAATGGGCATTTAATCATCAAATTACTTGACATCCCCTATTGCGAGGTCGTATATTTGCATCCTCTTTAAAAAAACGAAAAAAAGTCCAAATGAAATTATCGAACTTCAATTTTGAATTGCCAAAAGAATTGTTGGCCGAACACCCTGCGGAACACAGGGACGAATCCAAACTAATGGTAATTCACAGAGATACAGGAAAAATTGAACACAAAATGTTCAAAGACCTAATTGATTACTTCGACGAAGGTGATGTTATGGTTTTGAACAACACCAAGGTGTTTCCTGCTCGACTTTTTGGAAATAAAGAAAAAACTGGAGCTAGAATCGAGGTGTTCTTGCTAAGGGAATTGAACCAAGAACAACGCCTTTGGGATGTGTTGGTTGATCCTGCTAGAAAGATTCGTATCGGGAACAAATTGTATTTCGGTGATGACGAAAGTTTGGTGGCTGAGGTAATCGACAACACCACGTCAAGAGGTAGAACCTTGCGTTTCCTTTATGATGGTTCCTATACCGATTTTAGAAGAAAATTGAGAGAGTTGGGGGAAACTCCACTTCCAAAATACATTAAAAGAGAAGTAACCCCAGAAGATGAAGAGCGTTACCAAACCATTTATGCAAAGCATGAAGGTGCTGTGGCTGCTCCAACTGCAGGTCTGCACTTCTCTAAGCATTTGTTGAAGCGTTTGGAAATTAAAGGCATCGATTTTGCCGAAGTGACGCTTCACGTTGGATTGGGTACTTTTAACCCTGTTGAGGTAGAAGATTTGTCCAAGCACAAAATGGACAGTGAGGAATTGGTGATTGATGAAAAAGCTACAGAGGTAGTGAACAATGCCAAGGATCAAAAAAGAAAGATTTGCGCTGTGGGAACAACAGTGATGAGAGGTTTGGAAAGTGCCGTTTCTTCGGAACACACTTTGAATACTTTTGAGGGTTGGACCAATAAGTTCATCTTCCCTCCATACGATTTCAGCATTGCAAATTGTATGATTACCAACTTCCACTTGCCAAAATCAACTTTGTTGATGATGGTTTCTGCATTTGCAGGTCACGATTTAATCAAGAAAGCATACAAGCAAGCTATTTTGGAAGGATATCGTTTTTATTCCTACGGGGATGCGATGTTGATTCTATAAACACGATATTTCATAAAAGGGAAATCCCGTTAGGTAACTACCTGCGGGATTTTTTCTTCTGTATCTTTAGGTAATGGAAATCAAAAAGAAAGACATACGGGCATTGACCAAGGAGCAGCTACGACAATTTTTTGTGGAGCAGGGCGACAAGGCATTTCGGGGCAACCAGGTATACGAATGGTTGTGGCAAAAATCTGCCCATGACTTTGATGCCATGACCAATATTTCCAAGGAAACCCGACAAATGTTGGAAGATAACTTTGTGATCAACCATATTCGGGTAGACCAAATGCAACGCAGCTCTGATGGCACCATTAAAAATGCGGTCCGTTTGCATGATGGGTTGATTGTAGAGTCCGTTTTGATTCCGACAGATACACGGACCACAGCCTGTGTTTCCAGTCAGGTAGGATGTAGTTTGGATTGTAGATTTTGTGCCACGGCACGCTTAAAGCGTATGCGAAACCTGAATCCAGATGAGATTTACGATCAAGTGGTGGCGATAGACAACGAAAGCCGATTGTATTTTGACCGTCCGTTGAGCAATATCGTTTTTATGGGCATGGGCGAACCCTTGATGAACTATAACAATGTGCTTAAGGCTATTGACAAGATTACTTCCCCCGAGGGATTGGGTATGTCACCTAAACGAATTGTGGTTTCCACTTCTGGCGTACCGAAGATCATTAAAAAAATGGCCGATGAAGAGGTGAAATTCGGTTTGGCCGTTTCCTTACATTCTGCTATTGATGAGGTCCGTACTTCCATTATGCCATTCAATGCAACATTTCCTTTAAAGGATCTTCGTGAGGCATTGGAATATTGGTACAGCAAAACCAAGAACAAAATCACCTACGAGTATGTAGTTTGGAAAGGCATCAACGACACCCAAGAAGCGGTGGATGCCTTGGTGAAATTCTGCAAGTTTGCACCGTCCAAAGTCAATCTAATCGAATACAATCCGATTGATGATGGAGAGTTTCAACAAGCTTCCAACAAAGCGGTGGAAATGTACCAAAACACCTTGGAACGAAATGGGATTACCGTAACTGTTCGTAGATCTCGTGGAAAGGATATTGATGCTGCTTGCGGACAATTGGCGAATAAGCAATAATCAATTAACAATGATCAATTTTGAGTAAACAATATTTTTTCACCTTTCACCTTTCACCTTTCACCCCAAGCACAAGTTCAAGAGTCAAGTTCAAAAAGAATTAATTTGTCATTTCGAGCGCAGTCGAGAAATTAATTTCAAATTAGAACCAACCAATTATCGAGCATTTCGCACATCTGTCTTAAAACTTGTTTTATCCTGTGACCAACTGTGGCATTTTCGCTACTTTTAGGGTCTCAAAACCAAAATTGCCAAACCCAACAGTTGAAAATAGTCTCGCAGATTAGGGAGCCCATTGAAGATGAAATGGAACTTTTTGAGGAGAAATTCCTTAAATCCATGTCGTCCAAAGTGGCTTTGTTCAATAGAATCACCTATTACATTGTAAACAGAAAGGGCAAACAAATGCGCCCTATGTTCGTGTTCTTGACCGCTAAATTGTTGAATGGTGAAGTGAATGAGCGTACCTACACAGGAGCCTCCATCATCGAATTGATTCACACCGCAAGTTTGGTACACGACGATGTAGTGGATGACAGTAATAAGCGCAGAGGCTTCTTTTCCATCAACGCACTTTGGAAAAATAAGATTGCTGTATTGGTAGGCGATTTTTTATTCTCGAAAGGTCTTTTGGTTTCCTTGGAAAATAAGGATTACGATTTACTCCATATCATTTCCAATGCGGTTCGGGATATGAGTGAGGGCGAGCTACTTCAAATAGAAAAAGCCCGTTTGTTGGATATTACCGAGGAGGTATATTACGACATCATCCGCCAAAAAACGGCCACCTTGATCGCTGCTTGTTGTAGCATGGGTGCTTGTTCTGTACGACCCGATTCTGATGAAGTAGAAACTTTCAGACGTTTCGGTGAGCTTTGTGGAATGGCCTTTCAGATCAAGGATGACCTTTTTGATTATGGCGCCGAGAAGATTGGAAAACCTACGGGGATCGACATAAAAGAACAAAAAATGACGCTTCCGTTGATTTATGCCCTCAACCAAAGTGATACCGAAAAAAGAAAGTGGCTCATCAATTCCATCAAAAAGCATAACAAAAACAAGAAACGCGTAAGTGAAGTCATTGCCTACGTAAAGGAGATGGGCGGTCTGGAATATGCCGTGTCCAAGATGTTGGAGTTTAAAGATGAAGCCCTGTCCATTTTGGACAATTACCCCGATTCTGAATATAAAAGTTCCCTTACTTTAATGGTCAACTACGTGGTTGATCGAAAAAAATAAATTTTAATATACTAATATTCAATTTTATACCTAAAAATTTTATTTTCAGGCAACCTTTCTATTTTTCATTGCGTCTATAAAATAGAAGCACTAATGAAACCATTACTTTGAGAATTATCTCTTTGAACAATAACGAGAAGCAATTGATCAAAAGATCAATTAAAGGGGATCAGCAAGCCCAAAAGTTGTTGTACGAAAAATTTGCACCTAAAATGTTGGGGGTTTGCAGACAATATGTAAAAGACCTGCATTATGCCGAAGATGTAATGGTGACGGGATTCATCAAAGTATTCAACAATTTAAGTTCATTTGGTTTCAAAGGGAGTTTTGAGGGGTGGATCAGAACCATTATGGTTCGGGAAAGCATATCCCATCTGCGCAAAAAGCAATTTGTGGTGTATGATGAAGATGCGATTGATGTGCATCATGAACATCCAACCCACCAAGATTCAGTTTTGGATATGGAGTATGTGCAGCATTTGATAGATGCACTTCCAGAGGGGTACAAAGCGGTTTTTTTGCTCTACGCCATTGAAGGTTTTGGACACAAAGAGATTGCGGAGATGTTGGACATTTCGGAGGGCACCTCAAAATCGCAACTGTTCAAAGCTCGAAAAATGCTTCAAGAAAATTTGACTTTAAAAGGAATGTCGCCCCGAAGAGAATCGGGCAAATAAAATTTAGGATATGGATAAATTGGAAAAACATATCAAGGAAACACTGAAGGATCGGGAAATCACTCCATCTTCCAATGCTTGGGAGAAAATTACTTCAGAAGTTTCCGTTGAAAAGAAAAATGGAGGAAAACGTTGGTTTCCCTATGCCATTGCAGCAAGTGTTGTGGGCATAGTCTTGGTGTCAGTATTTTATTTTAATTCTGATTCGGCCACTGAGGAACAACCCATGCAATTGGTGGAAGAGCAGGTGGAGGAAGATGTGATTGTAGAAGACCAAAATGAGCTTTTTGAAGTGGAAAAATCAGTTTCTGTTGAAAATACAGTTGCTGCAACTGATATTGAATCACCCGTTGAAAAAGAAGAAGTAGAACCTCAATCTGATCAAATTGCCATTGTCCAACCAAGATTAGATCAATCCATAAATGAAGATGCAGTAAAAGATCAATTGGAGCAAAATAGAAACTTGCTGATCGCGCAAAAACTGGATGAAGTTGTGGCGCAAGTTGCACAAATGGAAGCTTCGCAAACAAATGTCTCCGATGCAGAAGTAGACTCACTGCTCTATGCAGCCCAGAAACAAATTATGGCCGATAAACTTTTTACACCGAACGGAACCGTTGATGCGATGTCCTTACTGGCCGAAGTAGAGGACGAGCTCGACGAATCGTTCAGGGACCAAATATTTGACGCCTTAAAAACAGGCTATTTTAAACTACGAACCGCGGTTGCAGACCGCAACGAATAACTATTCATCAATCAAAACCATTCTTCGATTCTTTTCCGCCTATTCGGTTAGGTGGAAAGGGTAGAAGATGGCTAAACCAAAACAAATCATGAGAACAATTACATTTTATTCCGCATTGGTATTCTTGCTTTTAATCTCCCAATCCATGGTCGGACAGGAAGACTATCAAAAGAAAATAGAGGCACTGAAAATTGAGAAGCAACGCATTATTGAAGAAGAAAAGGAAGCCTTAAAATCTGAAGTAAAGGAAATCAATAAGCGTTTGGATAACGAGGAGATAAGTATGCAGGAGGCAGATGTATTAAAAAAAGAAGCAGCCGAAAGGCGGGCTTTGAATATTGAGAATAAATCTGCGATTTTGGATAACCAAATTGCATTGTTGGAACGAAATGAATCTTACTTATTGATTCCAGAAGTGTTTCTAGAAGAACACTTTTTTGAAGAAGCCCATGAATTGCTGGGAATTAATTATTATCGATCGGATCTTCCCAGAAGAGATCGAAGAACACGATCCAATTTAGTTTTTGGTATTGGGATATTGAACAACATTATTGAAGATAAACCTGTGTTGGAACTTCCGCATCAAATTTTGGGAAGTAAGTCACTTGAACTAGGTTGGGTTTGGAAAACAAGAGTATTTAAAAACAGCAATTGGTTGCGCTTTACCTATGGATTTTCGTTTCAGTGGAATGGATTAAAAACCAATAATCAATTGTTTGTCAGAAATACGGAAATAGTTGGGAATTACGAACCGCCAGTTATAGAACTCGCAAATGCCAATGAAGTTTATGGTAGTCCAACTGGTAAATTGAAAAAATCAAAATTTAGACAAACTGATATTATTTTTCCTATACATTTTGAATTTGGACCATCTAAAAGGAAAGAATATGGGGATTATGTGAGATATTCTACAAAGAATAAATTCAAGGTAGGACTTGGAGCATATTATGGAATCAATATAGAAACTATTCAAAAAATTAAGTTCGGTGATGGGTTTGAGCCTAGTGAAAATGGTTCGGAATATTTACAAAGAGCTTATTTTACAGGTTCTTCAGAAGCCCGAAGAAAATCCTTTTTTGGTTTGAGTACATATGCTGGTCATGGTAATAGCACCTTTTTTGTAAAATACGATCTGACACCAAATTTTAGGGAAAGCTTCTACTTTAATCAGGATGGACAAATAACTTCTAAAAAACGAAACAATATAGCGATGGGAATCCGATTTGAGCTATAGGGCATTTTCCATCTCAGGCGTAAATTCCTCTTTGTAATACACTTTTTTGCAATGGGAACATTCCGCATATTTTACATTGTTGATCGTAAATATGGGAATCCAGAACAAATGGGCATAGTTGGGTTGTGCCATCACGGTTAAGGTATTGGTCTGATGACAATAAGGGCAAGCAACATTATTTAGTTGCTTGCTTTCTTTTTTACCAGGTCTTGTTCCAAAAAATAGAATCATGAATAAAGAATATTGGGACAAAATTAGTGCTTTACGAAGGTATGGTTTTCAAAGTCTAGGATAAAGAAATTTAAAGTTCGTTTTTAAAAATCAGCTACATTTGCGCACATTTTTGAAACTTGAAAACCTATCATGGTTTGGAGGATTGGCTGTCCTGGATGGATGACATCTCCAATAAGGATTATGTGATCATAGATCACTTTCTGCGCGAAGATTTATATACCGAGATCAAATCCTTTTTTCTCGGTCAATTGCCTGCTTTTACTTTGGCAGGAATAGGGGCTTTGGAAGAGCATCAAATCAATACAAAAGTTCGGGGCGATTTTACCTATTGGCTAGATCGTAAGCGTGATGCAAATTTAGAAGCCTATTGGAGCTTGCTCGATGAGACCATGCATATTTTTAACCGTTATTGTTACCTCAGTTTATCAGGTTATGAGTTTCATTTGGCGCATTATCCTTCTGGAGGGCACTACGATAAACACTTGGATCAGTTCGAAAGTCGAAATAACCGAATGATATCCATGATCATCTACTTAAATGATGCTTGGCAACCTGGAGATGGTGGGGAGTTAGAGATTTTTGAAAAGGATGGCTCCAGTTTTTTGGTGGAACCATTGGCGGCTCGTTGTGTCATGTTTAAAAGTGCAGAAGTACCACATGCTGTTTTGGAAGCCCATAAAAGTAGGTTTAGCCTAACAGGTTGGTTGCTGTACCAACCGTCGGCCATGGGTAAGTTTTTTGGTTAGGTTATTCCTGCGCATTCGGAATTTGTTTGATCAATTCCACATTTTGTCCGTGTTCAGCGCTGTAGGACATGACTAAAGTTCCTTTGGTGCCATCGGAAGCTTCAAGGGCAAATACAGTGGCTTCATCGCTTGGATTTGTTTCCCCTTCAAAACGATAGGTGCCTAGAATTTTTAATTCACTCGGATCATATTCTTTTTTGGAATAGAGTGCTATGATACTAGTTTCTCCTGCCTCAAAATCTTCTTTGAAACCTTCGGAAGTCAGGGTGTTTACGGCTTCGGAAAGTGTTGAAAAACTATGTTTGTTCATGGAGTTTTAATTTTTGTAAACTTTCAGCAAAGTTCAATGTTTGTGTTTCGACCTTTTTCCAGTCGGTATATTCGTAATCCAAATTAATATCAATCTCCTCGCCAGGTCTTTCCTTTTTGGCAATGGTACGCATGGTCATCTTCTTAAGATAATCATATTTTGAGAATTTTAGAGCACCAGCCATATGATAAATGTGTTTGGGCTTCCAGTTTAATTTGGATAAGAATGAAGTTGTGATCTCTTTAACGGCTTCATGTTCTTCAGGATTATTCGAAGCCATGGCCAGACTTACAGAGAAAAACCCAGTCAATTTTTCATTCAAACCCATCAAGTTTTCTTTTATATAAGATTTGATGGATGATTTGAATTTATGCAGATGGATGGAACTTCCAATTAAAATGGCGTCAAATTCCTCTGGGGTAGGTGGGTTTTCGGTTGCATTTGCTGTTACTACATTATGACCATTTTCATGGAAAATGTTTGCCATAAAGCTTGCGATTTTTTGCGTTTGCCCCTCAGCTGTGCCGTAAACAATTAAAATATTCATGTAATTGGGATAATGGTTAAACTATCCCAAAGACACTTAAAATCAAAAGCAATTCAAATGATATCGATCAGTTGCTGTAAGATTATAATTTACCTCCAACCACAGGAAGGGTCAGTACTGTTCCATCCAAATCAACCGTCAATTCTGTCCCAGGTTCTGGCCAAAGTGTAAATTCCTTGTCGCTTGAAAAAATCATTAATCCAATTTGTTGCCCTTTTGGAATAATTTGATCATCGGGCATTAATTCAAATTCCATTTCATAGAATTTGCCAGGTTTTAGCAGTTCGCTCTTTGTTAAGGAACTGTGATTTTGTGGGTCGGCCCATCCTCTAGTGATAATATTATCCGTGATTTTAGTGTTATACCCTTCTTTCCAAGGCAATGAAACCAACCAAACGGATAAATTGGCTGCAGGTTTGCTGCTGGCCAATTTGATGTTCACTTTAGGAATCCCTGAAATGTGCACGTCTTCGGTTAAAGGTTCGGTAAGATAAATCAATCGATGCTTCGTGGTTTCAGCTTGAGCCAAACTGGCCCCTGAAAATGAATAATTGTCCACGAGCGTTTCAGTACCCTGTTTATTAGGTTTTGAAATTGAAAGTCCACCTTTTTCAGGTGCTCCTTTTGATACATAGAGTTTTATATCTTTTGCTTCAGGATTCGGAAAATCTGCATAAGGTGTTGGATTGTCTTTTTTGTCGTACTCGCGAACAATCCAAGCTTTTGGGTCGTTCTCAACGCCATTTTCTTCACCATATAAATATCGGGTAAACCATCGGTTCATCATATTAACAGGTGGTGGTCCGCCATGTCCGTTTTGATGGTAATAAATTTGAACAGGCAATCCCATTTCCCGCGCCTTGTTATAAATTCGATAGCTGTGTTCAGGCATTACGTTCCAATCGTTGAAACCGTGTGACATCAAAAGTGCAGCTTTCATAGGCTTCATATCATTCAAATAATCACGACCAGCCCAAAAATCATTGTAATCACCACTAATACGATCTAAGCCATTTTTCATCTCTGTATCTCGAACCACTTGGTTGTTTCTGGCTCTTTTAGATTCGTCACCACTATGGATAAAATCGTAAAGAACATCGATATCTTCACCCAAATATCCTCCTGGTGAACGTACCAAACCGTTTGATCTGTAATAATGGTAATAGGAAGTGTTCGGCGCAACTGGAATAATGGCTTCCAATCCATCCACACCTGTGGTTGCCGCTGCCAATGGAATGGTTCCATTGTACGAAGTTCCCGTCATGCCCACTTTACCAGTGGACCAATAAGCTTTTACTTCCTTATCTCCATCACGCTCGGTATACCCTTTGGCTCTTCCACACAACCAATCGATAACTGCTTTTGGTGCCAAAGATTCGTTATCTCCACCAACCGTTGGGGCTCCATCGGAAAGTCCCGTACCTGGTGACGAAGAATGAACCACAATATATCCTCTAGGAACCCAAGTTTGAATTTGGGAATTGGATATAATCGGACGTTCTCCAATGCGTGTAACTTCAGGATGCTTTCTGGGTTTGCCCAGTTCACCCAACTCATGTTTTACATCCCAAAAAATATCTTTATCCAAACCAGCTGTACCTGCATAGTAAGGACTAGATTCGTAAATAATGGGTAGTTGCAGTCCTTCGGAATCCGTTTGTTCAGGTCGGGTTACATCAACGTGCATACGGTCCAGTTTACCGTCACCATCGGAATCAAATTCTGTCTCCACCCATAGATCGTGTCTTATCCATTTACTGGGGTCGGAAAAAGCTTCGACCACTTGAGCTTCACCATTTTCAATAACGGGAGCTGCTTTATCGGCCATTTGGGCATAAATTCCAAAATTAAGGCTGGTAAATAGGACTATAAAACAAATACTGAGCAGTGTTCTCATCTTCATAAATTTCAATTTTAGGGCATCACCCGTTCTGTAAAACAGTAAGATGCTTCTAAGATAGTAAATCTGAAAATCCAATTTGAATTTCCAATTCGTGAAAACTTTGTTTTTATTTACCTTTAACAGCTATTTTAACGTTTTTCCGTGATTTCAAAAACCACCATAGATCAAGTATATGAAACCGCCCGATTGGAGGAGGTAATTGGTGATTTTGTGCAGTTGAAGAAATCTGGCTCCAATTTTAAGGGATTGAGCCCATTTACAGATGAGCGAACCCCGAGTTTTATGGTTTCTCCTGTAAAACAGATTTGGAAGGATTTTAGTAGTGGCAAAGGAGGAAATGTGGTGGCTTTTTTAATGGAACACGAACATTTCACCTATCCAGAAGCCATAAAATATTTGGCTAAAAAATATAACATTGAAATTGAGGAAACCGAACAGACCAACGAGCAGAAAGAACTCGCCAGTGAGCGCGAGAGTATGTATTTGGTTTCCGAGTTTGCCCAAAAATACTTTTCCAAAACTCTTTGGCACTCCGAACCAGGAAAAGCCATTGGCCTTACTTATTTTAAGGAGCGAGGTTTTACCGATGAAACCATTAAAAAGTTTGGTCTTGGATATAGTTTAGACCAATGGGAAGCCTTTACAAAGGATGCTTTGGGAGAAGGCTATCAGTTGGAATTCTTAGAAAAAACGGGTCTGACCATTGTTAAGGAACAAGCAGGCGGAGAAACCAAAACCTTTGACCGATTTAAGGGTAGGGTGATGTTTCCCATCCATTCCATGAGTGGGAGGGTGCTTGGGTTTGGTGGTCGTATTTTAACCAGCGATAAAAAAGCCGCCAAATATTTAAATTCCCCTGAAAGTGAAATTTATCACAAGAGCAAAGTGCTCTACGGAATCAATTTTGCCAAACAGGCCATTGCCAAGGAAGACAATTGTTATTTGGTGGAAGGCTATACCGATGTTATTCAAATGTTTCAGCGGGGTGTGGAGAATGTGGTGTCCTCCAGTGGGACAGCTTTGACACCTGAGCAAATTCGGTTGATCAACAGACTCACCAAAAATATTACGGTACTTTTTGATGGGGATGCAGCTGGATTACGTGCTTCCTTGCGTGGAATTGACCTTATTTTGGAGCAGGGCATGAATGTAAAGGTCTGTACATTTCCAGAAGGTGAGGATCCTGATAGTTTTGCCAAGAACAACACCTATGAAGATTTGGTGCTCTATTTGGAGGAAAATGCCAAAGATTTTATTCAGTTCAAAACCTCTTTGTTAGCTGAGGAAGCCGCCAATGATCCTATAAAAAGGGCTGATACGGTTCGGGACATTGTGAACAGCATCAGTAAAATTCCTGATCGTATTCAAAAGGAGATCTATATTCAGGAGTGTGCCAGAATCATGCAGATTTCTGAGGAGGTTCTATATAATACACTTGCTCAAATTGACAAAAAGTTTCAAACCGAAGCCAATAAAAAGGTCAAACAGGAGCAAAAGGCATTTGAGGTTGTTAAGAACGATGCGGTTGTTGAAAAGGTTGATGTACAATATGAGTTGGAACGCAAGATCATTGAGGTGTTGTTGCTCTACGGAAACCAAAAACAGGAGTTTGAGGATTTGGTCTTGAAAGAAAATGAAGATGGCGAATTGGTTCTGGAACCCGAAGTCACCGAGGCCAAAGTCTATGAAAAAGTATATCTAGATCTTCAGGAAGACGAAATAGAATTGACCAATGAGCAGTTTAAAGTCATTTATTATAAACTGATCGAGCGTTTGAATGAGGATGCTGATTTTTCAGTAAATACTTTTATGTCTGATTTGGAACAAGAAATTGTTGCTGAGGTCTCTTCCATTTTAATGGAAGAAGAGCAATATGTGCTTCACGATTGGGAACGTAAGGACATCTATCCAAAAGATAAACAAGTTGGTGTGGCCCAATTAGTCGGGGAAACCATTTTAACCCTTCGCTGTAATTTGGTCAAGAATCGAATTCTAAAACTACAGGAACGTACCCAAGATAACAATGGCGATAATACCGAAGTTCTGGAAGAAATCATGAACTATCTTCAGCTCAACAAATTGTTGAATGCCAAATTGAACAGGGTGCTTTCTTAATAAGAAATCCCGACCATTTCTGATCGGGATTAGTTCAAGTTAGTTTGGTTTTTCTAATAAAGCTCTAAGGCTTTTGCTTGTTGTAGCAAGTCTACCAAGTTGTCCACATTTAATTTTTTCATCAAACGTGCTTTGTAGGTACTTACTGTTTTTTCATTCAAATTAAGTCCTTCCGCAACTTCTTTGTTTCTTTTTCCACTGGCCAAAAGTTTCAATACTTCAACCTCTCTGGAAGAAAGTTTTCTAAAGAACCTACGTGGTTTTTGAGTTCCTTCGTCGAAAGCCAAACGCTGGGCAAGTTCATTGGTAATGAACATGTTGCCTTCACTCACTTTCTTAACGGCGGAAATAATGTAATCCACGTCAGCGGTTTTGGACAGGTAACCGAAAGCACCAGCTCTAATGGTGCTAAGGGCGTAAACATCCTCGGATTGACCACTGTACATCAATGTTTTGATGTCTGGGTAATCCATTTTAAGTTTTCGTAATGTTGCTATACCGTTGATTTCTGGAATGTCCATTTCCAAAATCACTACGTCGGGGGTCGTCGATTTTAGAGCTTCAAAAAGTTCAGTAGTGGTAGAAACGTCTGAAATAACTTCAATATCTGAACTAGATTCAAGCACTTGCTTAACACCAAGCCTCACAATGGGATGGTTATCAGCAATTAAAACTTTGATCATTTAAATTAGTTTAAAGTATGGTTAGTGGCTAAATACTTACATTTAGTGGCAAGCAAGATAACAATTTACCGATGTAAAACTCTAATTTTTTTCTTAAAACCATAGAAAAACTATGGTTTTTTCGTTTTAGTTTAGGGTTTTTTGGGTGACTGGTTACTTTAAACCTTCAGGAATCTCACAAATGGGTATAGGAACCATCTTATGTTTGTTGGCAGAATTGTACCTTTTATATATAGAGAATACTTCTTTTTCCCTTCCCGTAAAATCATCTGCTGTTTTACCTTGGTCGTCCATTTGCATGGCCCATTCCAATTCAGGGTAAGATGCGCCAATTTGGTCCTCATCGGTACGGCTGTCTCCCCAAAGACCATCAGTTGGAGGTGCTTCCATGATATCTTGGTTAACTCCAAGTACCCGGCCTACTTCATAAACCTCAGTTTTTACCAAATCGGCAATTGGACTTAGATCAACCCCGCCATCACCATATTTGGTATAGAACCCAATTCCAAAATCTTCAACTTTGTTTCCCGTCCCAGCTACCAAATAGCCTTTAAGGGCGGCAAAATAATATAAGGTGGTCATGCGTAATCTAGCGCGAGTATTTGCCAGGGACATAAACCTTTCTTCTTCGGTTTTAGTTTTTGGGAAAGCTTCTACCAAACTATCAAATACTGGAGTAAGGTTTACAGGCTGACGGGAAACATTCGGAAAATTCTCTATCAACCAATCAATATGACGATCTGCGCGGGTCACTTGATTTTCACCTTGGTGAATTGGCATTTCCAAACACAAAAGGTCCAAACCAGTTTTTGCACAAAGGGTAGAAGTGACCGCTGAGTCGATTCCTCCTGAAACCCCGATTACAAAACCCTTACAATTTGCCTTGGTTGCATAATCTTTTAACCAGTCAACAATATGTGTTATTACCTTTTCTGTTTGCATATCTTACTATTTAGATTCTATAAATTACCTTTGTGCCCTGTAAATTTAAACCCTGTCCTCTTAAAAATGAAGTGGTTCGCTAAATACTTTAAAATCCCGTCTTTTCTTGGCCTTTTATTGCTAATGATTTTAATGTTGGGGGCTTGTAATGAAGAAAATAAAATAGAGGAAGAGATTTCGAAAGTTCCAATCGACTTAAAGATCTCCCGTTTTGATCGTGAGTTTGCTACTGCAGATGCAAATGACATTCCCACATTAAAACATAAATTCCCCTATTTGTTTCCAGCGCAGTTTTCGGATAGTGTTTGGGTGGCAAAGCTAACCGATACATTACAGGTAGAATTGTTTGAAGAAGTGGACAAGACTTTTGGAGATTTTAAGAATGAGTCCGAAGATTTAGAATCCCTTTTTCAACACATTAAATATTATTACCCGAATACTCCAATTCCTCATGTGGTTACCTTGACTTCAGATGTTAGGTATGACGACCGTATAATTTTGGCGGATACCTTATTGCTGATTGGATTGGACAATTATTTAGGTGCTGACCACTATTTTTATGAAGGAATTCAAAAATATATCGCTGCTTCGTTGGACAAATCATTTTTGGTCTCCGATGTGGCCAGTGCCTATTCGAAAAAAGTCTTGAGCTACCCTAGAAATCGGACTTTGTTATCGCGAATGGTGTATTATGGGAAAGAACTGTATCTTAAAGATAAATTGATTCCATTCAATACCGATGCCCAAAAAATCGGGTATTCTCAAGAGCAAATGGATTGGGCTACAGAAAACGAAGAGCAGATCTGGAAATATTTTGTGGAGCGCGAATTGCTTTACAGTACCGACAACGGATTGGATAGGAAATTTTTGGACCCTGCTCCATTTTCAAAATTTGGATTGGAACTGGACAATGAGTCACCACCTCGATTGGGAAGATATATGGGATGGCAAATTGTTAGGGCCTTTATGGAAAAGAATGATGTGGGCTTACAGCAGTTGATGGAGATGCCTGCAGATGAAATATTAAAGAAATCGAATTACAAACCTAAAAGATAAGATGGCAGTAGTACATACTTCAGAAATAAAATTAACAGTAGGGTTGGATGAAAATCGCGTACCCGAAGAATTAAAATGGTCGGCACAAGACGGTGGATTAAACGAAGAGGAAGCTAAAGCCATGTTGCTATCCGTTTGGGACAGTAAAAACCAAGAGTCTTTGAAAATTGACCTTTGGACCAAAGATATGCCCGTGGATGAGATGAAAGTATTTTTTCACCAAACCTTGGTGACCATGGCCGACACTTTTTTTAAAGCCACCCAAGACGAAAAGATGACCGCAACCATGAAGGATTTTTGTGATTACTTCGCAGAGAAACTGGAGTTGAAGAAATAATAGTTTGAAACTTTGTTTGAATCAAGCCCATTTAATGGGCTTGATTTATTTTATCCTTTTCCGCCCCCCCCCCCCCTTAAATCCAGAGCATGGATTATATTTTCTTTTTTTGTGTTATGTAGGCTCATGTAAACCACGATTCCTCCGATAACGATGAGGTAAAGTAAGTTTTGTGTCAAAACAAAGATTGCGGCACAGATAAGTGCAGGCATTTCCAGAAATACCATTTTTAGTAAAAAGGCAGCTTGAAATTTTTCAAGCTTTTGAGTTAGAGAAGCATTAGGTGGTATTGCTAAAAGATATTTTTTAAAGAGTTGATCACTCAAATAAAATCCAAGTAGAATTGCTGAGATAGCAAATAACATAAGTAAGTCCCAAGCATCAAAAATCAATAGGTAAGGGTTGTCGGCTGTTTGATATACAACCAACCCAACTATTATTGGACTTGCCATAATCGCCTTATGAATCAAATTGATTCTTTTTAAGAATCCAGAAATTGCGGTTTTACTTTCATCCATTTGATTAAGTTTTGATCAAAATAAGGAAAGGTGAAGCAGTAATAGGAACTCAAATTGACGGATGCCTAATTTCAATTGATGGATTTAGGTTTGTTCATGTTTAATCTCCAGCAACGAGCATATTGATCATCCAGCCATTTTCACTTTTATACAATCCCAATCGATAACCTATTGGGGAAACCAAAAACTTATTGTAAGCGTATCCAGTAAGTTGCCCATCAATGGTGCTTATCTTTGTCCATTCACTTTTATCTTCACTGTTTAGGTGAGCTATTTTTACAATTTGGTAGCTCAATTGTCCCAATACTTTTGAATCTGAAACGCTTGGTTGATCTCTGACATTTACATTGGTTCCAAAAACCACATAATGCTCAAAAGCATCGTATTGTTCGGGCCAATCCGTAAAAGTATAGGGTAGGTAATAATAATCAGGTTCCTTTTCAGCATCAAATGTTGGACCTCCTATTAAAAGGATGTTTTCCATGACTGTCCAAAAGTTGGAGAAGTCCCTATCAAAATTCCAATATTCTTTAAATTCTTCAACTCCACCATCACCACCAAAACTATTGAGTATGCTGGGGTAAATATGTTCCAAAATAAAATTCTTGTCCTTTTTGCCCACTGCCAAGGTGAGTTCCGTTAAAAATTTTGAAAGTGAATGATCGGTAATATTTGGATTGGGTGGGTATAAGGTTTCTTGCGCTGAAAGTTGAAAAGAGAAAAGAAATAAGCAAAAAAGAAAAATGGTACGTTGCATTTCGGTTGGTTTTATGGGAAACTAAAATACCATTAATCATAAAAAAAGCCTCAAAATAGAGGCTTTTCAATATAAATTACCCACCAATTCGGGGTAAAGCCATGGGAACTTCCATGAGTAAAACCCGACTGTTGGTCAAAGATTTAAAATCGAAACTGTCGGTTTCCCAAAGACCAAACCCATCTCGTTTTTCCAATTTTTGACCGTTGATTTCCACTTCGCCATCCAAAATAAAGGCATAAACACCATTGCCTTCTTTTTTAAGGGTGTAAGTGTCAGTAGCTTCTGCATCAAATTTTCCTAAATGAAACCAAGCATCTTGGTGCACCCAAACGCCATCATCATCAGCATTTGGCGACAACACTTGATAAAAGGTATTGGCCTTTTCAATTTCCCGAATGGAAATTTGATCGTATCTAGGCTCTACGTTTCTTTCTTTAGGGAACACCCAGATTTGAAGAAACTTTACTTCCTTATCACTGTTTTTGTTGTATTCACTGTGATAAATTCCAGTACCAGCACTCATCACTTGAACATCACCTTCTTTAATTACTGTGGTGTTGCCCATACTATCCTTATGTTCCAAATCACCCT
The DNA here is from genome assembly GCF_900102925.1 of Flagellimonas zhangzhouensis. Lineage (GTDB taxonomy): Bacteria > Bacteroidota > Bacteroidia > Flavobacteriales > Flavobacteriaceae > Flagellimonas > Flagellimonas zhangzhouensis. The sequence goes on from NZ_FNKI01000001.1 coordinate 1,464,066, forward strand.
CCAAAGGAATGGAGATAATTTCCATATTATCGTGAGGGTGGGTACCAAAACCTTGCCCAGGGGCGACTTGGTCATCATTTAAAACGCGAAGTACCCCAAAATGCATTCGATTAGGGTCGTGATACCCTGCAAAACTAAATGTATGGTGCGAATTCAGCCATCCGTGGTTGGCATGGCCTCTTGTATTTGATTTGTGTAATACCGTTTTCATAATCGTCCTTTTTTATGTTGATACAAAGTTCGATATACCTTTAAGTTTGAACGGTATGAAAAAACGGGAACCCCTTATGAAAATCCGATATTAGGCAGAAGCCTTAAATGAGCTAGGTGATTTTCCTGTGCAGGACTTGAAAAAAGCACTAAAGTTGGCAGGCTCTGAAAATCCCAATTGAAAAGCAATTTCCTTATTGGATAGATCGGAGAAATAAAGCAAACGCTTTGCTGCTATGGTCAATCTACTTTGGATATGTTCCTTGGCTGTTTTTCCAGTTAAGGATTTTACCACTCGGTTGAGGTGGTCAGGGGTAATGCTCAATGCTTCGGCATACGATGAGGTGTGGTGCCATTCCGAATAGTGTTGGTTCACCAATTGTTTAAAGTTTCGCACCAATGAACCTCCCGATTCCATGGTCTGCGCGTCCAATTCATTCAAAGAGCAAAGATTGTGCGAACCAATCAATAACAATTTGAGCAAAGCGCCAATGGCCTCTAATTTGTAGGGCGCATTGCCATTATAAAAACGAATCATTTCTTCTGCATAGGAAGAAAAACGATCCATCTCACTTTGGTCCACCTTTAAAGGTAAGGTGTTGGCAAAATCGTTAAAGAGGTTGATATCCTCAATAAATTCCACAGGAATATTGTTGAGTACTAAAAATTGGGTGGAGAAAACAATAGCATACCCCAACGTGGGTTTGTCTTCGGTGAGTTGATGCACTTGCCCTGGACTTATAAAATATACCTGATTTTTTTCAAGAGTGTGTTGATTGAAATCGATAATGTGTTGTCCTTCACCATCCAAAACCAGTAAAATGGTATAATAATCATGCCGATGGGGTTCGTCGGGTTTTCCTCCTCGTTTAGCATAGATGTCCTCCATCCGAGAAATTCCAAAACTGAGGGAATCATCGGTCTTGTTAACATTGTGATAGGTCTTAAAAACATCCATGCTTCGGTACTTGTGTGAAAAGTACTGAATTTAAAACTGAATGAAAATAGGCAAAGTGGAAGAAAGTGGAGTTTTACTGATTCTTAAAAAACTCTTGATTGATGTCCTCAATAAATCCTAAAAGTTCCTCGCGTCCCATTCGATTGGACGATGAGGTGATAAAATGTGTAGGGGCTTCTTCCCAAACGCCATCCAGAAGTTTTTGCAAATAGTTATTGGCGTATTTTTCTATGGCGGCAGGTTTCAACTTATCTGCCTTAGTGAAAATAATAGCAAATGGAATTTGATTGGTGCCCAACCACTCCATAAATTCCAAATCCACAGGTTGTGGGTCGTGGCGAATATCCACCAAAACAAAACCACAGACCAATTGCTTCCTTTTCTGAAAATACTCGGTAATGTACTTCTGAAAGGTCTTTTTGTCTTTTTTGGAAACTCGGGCATAACCATAACCAGGTAAATCGACCAAAAACCAATTGTTATTAATCTTAAAATGGTTGATGAGCTGCGTTTTCCCAGGTCTGCCAGAGGTTTTGGCCAACCCTTTGCGCTCCATGAGCATATTGATCAAGGAAGATTTTCCCACGTTAGACCTACCAATAAAAGCGTATTCAGGTAGAGGCTCGTTGGGACATTTGGCAACATTGGAGTTGCTCATTACAAAATCTGCCGAAGTAATTTTCATGTTTAGAAGTTACGCTTTTCCAGCCACGCTTCAAGAATGCGGTTAAAATCTTCTGGGTGCTCCATCATTGGGGCATGACCACATTTTTCAATCCAGTACAAATCCGAGTCTGGCAACAATTCATGGAATTCCTTGGCCACGTTCGGTGGAGTAACTGTATCATTCTCTCCCCAAATAATACAAGTTGGGGTTTTCATATGCGGTAAATCCTTGGACATATTATGCCGAATCGCACTTTTGGCAATGGCCAATGTCTTTACCAATTTTATTCTATCGTTTACGGTTGCAAAAACCTCGTCCACGATTTCTTTGGTGGCCACTTCTGGATCGTAGAACACATCTTGGGCTTTCTTTTTAATGAACTCGTAATCGCCACGCTTGGGGTAACCATCACCCATAGCACTTTCGTACAAACCAGAGCTTCCAGTAATCACCAAGGCCTTAACCATTTTAGGGTACAGTTTGGTGTGTAAAAGTCCAATGTGTCCACCAAGGGAGTTCCCCAAGAGAATCACATCTTTCAATCCTTTGTATTCAATAAATTCTTCCAAAAACTTGGCAAAGTGTTTTACCGTGGTTTTTAAAAGTGGCATATCGTAAATGGGCAGTTCGGGAATCAGCACCTTATACCCTTTGGATGGGAAATACTCGGACACACCTTGGAAGTTGCTCAAACCTCCCATCAGTCCGTGCAATATGATCATCGGGGTTCCTTCCCCCATCTCAATGTATCTATATTTTCCGTCCTCAATTAAATGCTCTTCCATCAAAAGTTAGTTGGTAGTGAGAGCGGCAAATATAGGTAATTCATATCACAAAGAATTTAGGTTTTTGGCTAAACGGCAAGAAGATTTTGGCTAAATGAACTTTTTGATCCACAAATCTTCAATTCCCAAACCCGAAGTTTTGCTGTTAAATCTCTTGGATTTTTTTAAAAAGTGGGGAATTTATTAACAAATGTGGGGGTAAGTGGAGAAATGTGGAAATAAAATCTATATATTTGAGTTGTATTAAGTAACCAATTGATTCCTAGTGACCCATATCATCGGACAACATGATTGTAAAGCTGACACTAAAGGGAGGGTGCTATTGCCCATCTCTTTAAAGAATCAGCTTTTGCCTGTTTTAAAGGATGGGTTCGTGATCAAGCGGTCTGTTTTTCAGCAATGTCTGGAGTTGTATCCCAAGCAAGAATTTGATGTGCTCATGCAAAAAGTCATGAAGAAAAGTAAAATCAACCGAAAGTACGATGCTTTCGTGAGAAACTTTGTGGCTGGAATGAAAGAAGTGGCCATTGATGGAGATTCGGGCAGATTGCAAATTCCAAAAAATCTGGTGGAATACGCCAATATTGAAAAGGAAGTTGTGCTCAATGCGGTTTTCGATAAAATCGAAATCTGGAACAAGGATATGTATGAAGAAGTCTTGGCTAAAGGAGAAGCAGATTATGCGGATTTAGCCGAAGAGATTTTTGCAGACGATGAGTAGCGCATACCATAATCCAGTGCTGCTGCAAGAGTCGGTGGACGGATTAAATATAAAAAAGGATGGAGTGTACGTTGATGTCACCTTTGGTGGCGGAGGACATTCCAGAGAAATATTAAAAAGATTGGGTGAAGGCGGAAAATTGTTCGCGTTCGATCAAGATGAGGATGCCCTGCAGAATGCCATTGAAGATGAAAGGTTTCAATTGATCAACCAGAACTTTCGCTATCTCAAACAGTATTTAAAGTTCTATGGCATTCGGAAAGTTGATGGAATCTTGGCGGATTTTGGGGTGTCTTCCCATCAGTTCGATGAAGCCAAACGAGGCTTCTCCATTCGGTTCAATGCCGATTTGGACATGCGGATGAACCAAAGCAGTGAATTGTCGGCCTACGAGGTGGTCAATTCCTATTCCCAAGAAGATTTGGCGACAGTGCTTTTTCAATATGGCGAATTGCGTAATGCAAATGCCATGGCGAAAACCATTGTTGAGGCCAGATTGGAAAATCCCATTCAAACTACAGATGAGTTGAAAGAAGTCTTGAAAAGGTTTCTGCCCAAAATGAAAGAGAACAAGATTTTGGCGCAGATCTATCAAGCCATTCGCATCGAGGTCAACCAAGAAATCGAGGTGCTCAAGGAGTTTTTGCTTCAAGTGCCCGAGTTATTGAACGAAGGAGGAAGGTTGAGTATGATCAGTTACCACTCATTGGAAGATCGTTTGGCAAAACGATTTATCCGTGCTGGAAGTTTTGATGAGGAGCCTGAAAAGGATTTCTATGGGAACATAAATGTGCCCATGAAAAAAGTTGGAGGATTGATCGTGCCATCAAAAGAAGAAATAGCTCAGAACAATAGAGCCAGAAGTGCAAAACTCCGCATTGCGGAAAAAATATAAAAATTCTCGAACGCTGAGCGTAGTCGAAGCTTAAGATAACAAGAGGTAGAAAGATGACTTGCAAATAGATTCCCGCTTTCGCGGGAATGACAATTGAACATGAAATGAGAAAAGGATTACTGGACATATTAAAAGGTAAGTTTTTGGTGAGCGGAGATGCTCCCAAGAACTGGCTGTTTTTGTTGTTTGCCTCTTTTTTGGCTGCCATGATGATCTCCAGTAGCCATAATGCTGATAAAAAAGTGCTCGAAATCGCTGCCTTGAACGAAGAGGTGCGCATGTTAAAGAGTGAATTTTTTGAAGCGCGTTCCAGTGTTCAACAATTGAAATTGGAATCCACTTTACGCGAGAGCATGTTGGCCCAAGGGTTGGTGCCATCACAAAATCCACCAAAAAAAATTAGGGTAAAATCTGAAGACTAATGGCCATCACTGAAAAAAATATCATGAATAGACTGTACCTGGTTTCCGGGGGTCTTGTGGTATTGGCCATTGCTGTGGTGGTGAAGTTGGTAGATATTCAGGTGGTGCGTGCCGAGGAATATCAAAAACTGGCGTTGAGCAAGACGGAAAAGATGTTTACCATAGAGCCCAATCGTGGTAACCTCTATTCTGAAGATGGGAGCTTGTTGGCAGCTTCAGTTCCTAAATATGAGATTCGTTTTGATGCCGAGACCGTTTCCGAAGAAAATTTTCAAAAACACGTAGCTGCCCTTTCCGATTCGTTGGGGTTGCTTTTTGATAGACCGTCTTCTTATTATCGACAATTATTCCGAAAGGCGAAAGCTAATGGAAACCGATACAAATTGGTGGCCCGTAATGTGGGGTATTTGGATTATGTCCGTATCAAACAATTTCCATTGTTCAATCTTGGACCTTATAAAGGTGGATTTATTGAAACCCATCGCGTAGTGCGTGAATATCCATTGGGTCAGATGGCTGCAAGAAGTATTGGGTATGAGCGCGTGGATGAAAATGGGTATTACACCCGTGTGGGAATGGATGGAGCTTTTGGTGAAACCTATTTGCGTGGTAAGGAAGGAAAAAGATTAAAGCAAAGAATTGCTAAAGGCCAATGGAAGCCTGTTGGTTTGGATAATATTGTGGAGCCACAAGATGGTTTGGACGTGGTTTCAACCATCGATGTGAACATTCAGGACATTGCGCATCACGAGTTGCTAAAGCAATTGGAAAAATACAAAGCGGATCACGGTTGCGTGGTGGTAATGGAAACCGAAACAGGGGGGGTAAAGGCCATTTCCAATTTGGGAAGAACCTCCGAAGGAAAATATTATGAAAAGTTGAACTATGCTGTTGGGGAATCCCATGAGCCAGGTTCCACTTTCAAATTGATGTCATTGGTGGCTGCCTTGGAGGATAAAGTGGTTGATACTAGCTCTGTGATCGATACCGAAAATGGAAGATACCGTATTTATGATGGTGTAGTAAAAGATTCCAAATGGGGCGGGTACGGAAAAATTAGCGTAGCCAAGGCTTTTGCGTTATCCTCTAACACCGCATTTGCCAAGATCATCAATGAAAATTATAAGGAGCAGCCCGAAAAATTCGTGAATCGCCTAATGAACATGGGATTGCATGAAAAATTAGGATTGCCCATTATCGGAGAGGGAGATCCTGTAATCCGTTACCCTGGTGACAAAGGTTGGTCTGGAATCTCTTTGGGGTGGATGTCTCATGGTTACGAAGTGTCTTTAACTCCCATGCAGACTTTGGCTTATTACAATGCCATTGCCAATGATGGTGTATTTGTAAAACCACGCTTGATTACCGAAGTACGCGAGGGAAGTAAAGTGGTGAAGAAATTTGACAAGCAAGTGGTTAATTCTTCCATCTGTTCTAAGGAAACCGTAAAAAAAGTACAACAGCTGCTCAAAGATGTGGTGGAGAAAGATTACGGAACAGGTCATAAACTGTATTCCAAGAATTTTTCCATGGCAGGCAAAACAGGAACGGCGCAAAAAAACTATGTAGCCAAGGATCCAGATAAACTGGCTTATATCTCAACATTTGCAGGCTATTTTCCAGCTGACAACCCAAAATACTCTTGTATTGTAATCATTCACGAGCCAGATAAAAAGGAGGGATACTACGGTGCCGATGTGTCTGGGCCTGTCTTTAAATCCATGGCGCAAAAAATCCATGCCATTTCCCCAATGGTAGATGAAGTGGAAGAAAAGGAAATCATTGACGAAGAATTGAACAAAAAGTACCAAGCGTATTATGCCGAGGTACAGAAAAAACATAGTACAGTGCCCAATGTAAAAGGTATGAGCGGCATGGATGCCGTTGCCATTTTGGAGAATCTGGGCATAGAGGTAGAGGTTAAAGGGAACGGAAAAGTGAAAAATCAATCCGTGAACCAAGGAACCAACCTCAAAGAAGTTAAAAAAATAGTATTGGAGCTTTCATGAAGTTATTGAAGGACATATTATATAAGGTAAGTCTATCTGCTGTTAGTGGCGATACCAACGTAATGGTGAACCAAGTGCATTTCGATTCCCGTAAAGTGGAAATGGATGATGTGTTCGTGGCCGTTCGTGGTACTGTGACCGACGGACACAACTTCATTCAAAAAGCAGTGGATTCGGGAGCAAGGGCCATTGTGTGCGAAGAACTTCCAGAATTGATGGTGGATGGTGTCACCTATTTAAAGGTAGATGACTGCAACAGTGCTTTGGCGATTATTGCTTCCAACTATTTCGATAACCCATCCAGAAACCTAAAACTGGTTGGGGTTACGGGAACCAACGGAAAAACTACGGTAACTACCCTATTATATAACCTTTTCAAAAAGGCAGGCTATAAAGTAGGGTTGATTTCCACTATAAAAGTATTGGTAGATGATAAAGAATATAAATCTACCCACACCACTCCAGATGTGTTGACCATCAACAACTACCTGAGTGAAATGAACAAAGTGGGCGTGGAGTTCTGCTTTATGGAAGTGAGTTCTCACGGCATCCATCAAAAAAGAGCAGAAGGATTGCAGTTTGAAGGTGCAATTTTCACCAACCTTTCCCATGATCACTTGGATTACCACAAAACTTTTGCCGAGTACCGTGATACCAAAAAGAAATTGTTTGATGGTTTGCCAAAAACAGCATTTGCGTTGGTGAACATCGATGATAAAAATGGCTTGGTGATGTTGCAGAACACCAAAGCAAAAAAATATACCTACGCACTTAAATCTTTCGCGGATTACCGTGCCCAGATTTTGGAAAAGCAATTCAATGGTCAACTTTTAAAGGTTGATGAAAATGAATTGTGGTCCAAATTGATTGGGGATTTTAATGCATACAATTTGTTGGCCATCTACGCCACAGCTAATCTTTTAGGGCTTGAAAAAATGGAAACCCTACGATTGATGAGTGAGTTGGAAAATGTGGATGGAAGGTTTCAATATTACATATCAAAAGATAAAATAACGGCTATTGTTGATTATGCCCATACGCCGGATGCACTTAAAAATGTATTGGTTACGATCAATGCATTGAGGACTGGAAATGAAAACGTCATCACCGTAGTGGGGTGTGGTGGTGACCGTGATAAGTCTAAGCGTCCGGTTATGGGTCATATCGCTTCAGAAATGAGCAACCATGCCATATTTACCTCAGATAACCCTCGTTCAGAATCCCCGGCAGCCATTATTGAAGAAATGGAAGCTGGAGTGGAGCCTCAAAATACTAGAAAGGTGCTGTCCATCGAAAACAGAAAGCAAGCCATAAAAACGGCATGCAAGTTGGCCTTGTCCAACGATATAATTCTTGTTGCGGGAAAAGGGCATGAAACCTATCAGGAGACCAATGGTGTTCGAGTGGAATTTGATGATTTTAAAGAAGTAAAAGAGGCTTTGGATAGCCTAAATAAATAGGAAAGTAGACCATGTTATACTATTTGTTCGATTTTTTAGAGAAGCAATACGACATGCCAGGGGCGGGACTTTTTCAGTTCCTCACCTTTAGGGCGGCCATGGCGGTATTGTTGTCTTTGTTGATTGCAATGGTCTACGGAAAAAGAATCATTCTTTTCCTCCAGAAAAAGCAAATTGGAGAAACCGTTCGTGACTTGGGGTTGGAAGGTCAATCTCAAAAAGCAGGAACTCCAACCATGGGTGGTTTGATCATTATTTGGTCCACATTGTTGCCTGTTTTATTGTTTGCCGATGTTCAAAATATTTATGTGATTCTGTTGATTGTGACCATGATATGGATGGGGATTATCGGCTTTATTGATGATTACATTAAAATCTTTAAAAAGGACAAGCAAGGTCTTAAGGGCCGTTTCAAGGTTATAGGTCAAGTGGTGTTGGGGTTAATCGTGGGATTGACGCTTTATTTTCATCCAGATGTGACCGTAAAGGAGAAGGATACCACAACCATTACCCAAAATTTTAAGGTAGAACGAGTTTTTGGAGAAGAAACCAAATCCTTGCGGACCAACGTTCCATTTTTCAAAAATAATCAGCTGGATTACGCAGATTTTATTTCCTGGATGGGTGATGGAGCAGCGGAGTATGCCTGGGTAATTTTTGTTATGGTTGTGATTCTGATTGTAACCGCGGTTTCCAATGGAGCTAATCTAACAGACGGAATTGATGGTTTGGCGGCAGGCTCGTCGGCCATAATAGTGCTCACGCTGGGCATCTTCGCATTCGTTTCTGGTAATATTCAGTTTTCTGGCTATTTGGACATTTTTTACCTACCCCGAGTTGAGGAGTTGGTGGTGTTTATTGCTGCTTTTGTGGGTGCTTTGGTTGGATTTTTATGGTACAACACCTATCCTGCTCAAGTTTTTATGGGAGATACAGGCAGTTTGACCATCGGAGGTGTAATCGCAGTGATTGCCATTATTGTTAGAAAAGAATTATTGATTCCGATTTTGTGCGGAATCTTCTTTGCAGAGTCACTTTCGGTGATGCTGCAAGTGGGTTATTTCAAGCATACCAAAAAGAAATATGGAGAAGGAAAACGGATTTTCTTAATGGCGCCATTGCACCATCATTATCAAAAGAAAATGTACCACGAAAGTAAAATCGTGACCCGTTTTTGGATCATAGGAATCATGTTGGCCATCATCAGTATAGTGACCCTAAAAATTAGATAAATGGGTCGGTTGGTGATACTCGGAGGAGGAGAAAGTGGCGTTGGAACCGCCATTTTGGGCAAACAAAAAGGATTTGAAGTCTTTGTCTCGGACAAAGGAGAAATAAAGGAGAAATACCAAAAAGTTCTTGAACATTTTGAGATTGAATGGGAGTCTGGTGAGCATACCGAAGCCAAAATTCTGAACGCCGATGTGGTGATGAAAAGCCCAGGGATACCCGATAAAGTAGCCTTGGTGAAAGCATTGGTCGAGAAAGGAATTCCAGTGATATCTGAAATTGAGTTTGCATCAAAATTTACCGATGTAACAATCATTGGAATCACAGGAAGTAACGGAAAGACCACGACTACGATGTTGACCCATCATTTGTTGAAAGATGGAGGGTTGAATGTGGGAATGGCAGGCAATATCGGTGATAGCTATGCTAAAATGGTGGCTGAACAAGATTTTGACCACTATGTGTTGGAGATAAGCAGCTTTCAGTTGGACGGCATCGTGGATTTTAAACCACACATTGCCATCCTAACCAACATCACTCCAGACCATTTGGACCGATACGAGTACAAGTTTGAAAACTATATCGCTTCCAAATTCAGGATAGCCATGAATCAGGATGAAAATGATTACCTGATCTATGATGCCGATGATGAAGTGATAGTGGAATGGCTAAAGGAACACCCAGTTCAATCCAAATTGATACCCTTTTCTGTACAAAAGAAATTGGAAGAAGGAGCTTGGATGGAAGACAATACGATTAAAATAAAATTAGAAAATAAAACCTTGGAAATGAGTAGAGATATTTTGGCCTTGGAAGGTCAACACAACGTGAAGAATACAATGGCAGCCAGCATGGCAGCGCATTTAGTGAGGGTGAGGAAGGAGACTATTCGTCAAAGTATCCAGTCCTTTCAAGGGGCGGCCCACAGGTTGGAAAAGGTGTTGAAAATCAACCATGTGGAATACATCAACGATTCCAAAGCGACCAATGTAAATGCCACTTTTTATGCCTTGGATGGTATTAAGAAACCCATTGTTTGGATTGTTGGTGGTGTGGATAAAGGCAACGATTATTCTGAGTTGATGCCGTTGGTACGAGAAAAAGTAAAGGCAATCATCTGCCTGGGGGTTGATAATTCCAAGTTGATTGAAGCTTTTGGGAATGTTGTGGAGCCAATGGTCGAAACCTATTCCATGGAGGAAGCTGTAAAAGTTGCTTACAAGGTTGCTGAGCGCGGCGATACCGTTTTGTTGTCACCAGCTTGCGCCAGTTTCGATTTGTTCAATAATTACGAAGACAGAGGAGATCAATTTAAAACCGCAGTAAAAAATTTGTAGAACGTGTTTGCAATCTTCAAAAATCTGAAAGGTGATAAAGCCATTTGGGGTGTAGTGGCCCTCTTGGCTCTTTTCTCATTTTTGCCAGTGTACAGCGCCAGTACCAATTTGGTGTACGTCAATGGTGATGGAACTACGTTGGGTCATTTGGTGAAGCACGCCATTTTATTGTTTTTGGGATTCGGAATCATCTATGCCATTCACCGAATTCCAACCCATTACTTTAAAGGGCTGTCCATAATTGCATTGCCTATTGTCTTGCTACTGTTGGCCTATACCTTGACTGTGGAAACTCGCATTGGAGGGGTAACAGCCAATCGATGGATCAAGATTCCGTTTGTAGGGGTGAATTTTCAAACCTCTACGCTGGCTTCGGTGGTTTTAATGATTTGGATTGCGAGATACTTGACCAAGATCAAAGATGTAAAAATCACTTTTAAAGAAAGCTTGCTACCACTTTGGTTGCCTGTTGCTTTGGTGATTCTATTGATTTTGCCCGAGAACTTTTCTACAGCAGCCATCATCAGTTTTATGGTGTTGGTGTTGTGTTTTTTGGGAGGTTATCCCTTAAAATATTTAATGGCGATGGTCGGCACGGGAATCGTGCTCGGTGGTATGTTCCTGTTTGTGCTTTTCAAAGCGCCCGAGGTTTTGCCGCAAAGGGCAGGAACTTGGAAATCTAGGATTGAAACTTTTATTCATCCAGAACAAGCGGACAAGGATGATTTACACCAATTGACCTTGGCCCAAATTGCCGTTGCCGAAGGAGGCATTGTGGGTAAAGGAGCAGGAAAAAGTGTGATGAAGAACATGTTGTCCCAAAGTACATCGGATTTCATTTTTGCCATCATTATTGAGGAATACGGGTTACTGGGAGGGGGAGCTTTGCTCTTCTTCTATTTGTTGTTGCTATTTCGAATTGTGGTGGTGGCGCATTCGGCCAAAACCATATTTTCAAAATTACTGGTGATAGGGGTTGGCTTGCCGATTGTTTTTCAGGCATTCATCAATATGGCGGTTGTTGTGCAGTTGTTTCCCGTAACAGGTCAGCCTTTGCCATTGATTAGTATGGGGGGGACATCCATTTGGATGACCTGTATGGCGATTGGAATTGTGTTGAGCGCCAGCAATAAAAAAGAAAATTTAGAGGAGCAATCCTACGATATAGATGAAACGAATCCTTTAGAAGTATTAAGTGGACAGATATAGGTTTATACTTTCTGGAGGGGGAACGGGAGGACATATTTATCCCGCAGTGGCCATAGCCAACGAATTAAAAAGGAGGTATCCTGATGCCGAGTTTTTGTTCGTGGGGGCCAAGGATAAAATGGAGATGGAAAAAGTGCCGCAGGCTGGATACGAAATAAAAGGTTTGTGGATAAGTGGATTACAACGGAAACTGACATTGAAGAATCTCATGTTTCCATTAAAACTGATAAGTAGTTTGTTAGAAGCACGAAAAATAGTGAAACAGTTTAAACCCCATGTTGCCATTGGCACGGGAGGCTTTGCTAGTGGACCTTTGTTGCGAATGGCCGAAAGTTCAGGTGTTCCTTGTGTGCTTCAAGAACAGAATTCCTATGCTGGGATTACGAACAAACTATTGGCGAATAAAGCAGAGAAGATTTGCGTAGCCTACGATGGAATGGAGCGCTTTTTTCCAAAGGAAAAGATTGTAAAAACAGGAAATCCCATCCGAACTGACTTGGTGCAGATAAAAGAAAGCAAGAAAGAAGCAGCTTCATTTTTTGGTCTTGATGGCAATAAAAAGACCCTATTGGTTTTGGGCGGTAGCCTTGGTGCAAGACGTATCAACCAATTGATTGAAAAAGAGCTTAGTTTTTTTGAAAAACAGGGACTGCAAGTGCTTTGGCAGTGCGGAAAATTGTATCACGAAGAATATAAAAAATATGAATCTGAATCCGTAAAAGTATTGGCCTTTGTCAACCGAATGGATTTGGCCTATGCTTCGGCTGATGTAATCATTTCCAGAGCTGGTGCAGGTTCGGTATCTGAATTGTGTTTGGTGGGTAAACCAGTGATTTTTATTCCATCGCCTAATGTCGCAGAGGATCATCAAACCCAAAATGCACAAGCTTTGGTGGCAATAGATGCTGCCATTATGCTTCGCGAAAGTGAATTGGATGAAGCGTTTGCAACCCGTTTTTCTGAATTGATGGAGTCAAAGGAAATGCAAGAAAAATTGGGAGAGCAAATTAAAAAGATGGCCATGCCAAAAGCCACGGAACATATTGTGGATGAAATTGAAAAGTTGTTGAAGAAGTGAGATTGCAATTGAAAGAACAAATAAATAAAGTATGTCACCTCGAGCGGAGTCGAGAGGTGATTGCTGTTCTCGACTGCGCTCGAACTGACAAATTTGAATAATGAACTTGAAAGATATACATAGCGTCTATTTTATCGGAATCGGAGGTATTGGTATGTCCGCTTTGGCCCGCTATTTCAATTTTATTGGAAAAGAAGTGGCTGGCTACGATAAAACGCCAACCCCAATTACAGAAGGTCTGGAGGAGTTGGGTATTTCGGTTCATTTTGAGGACAATGTGGATTTGATTTCTGATACGTTCAAGCATCCACAGACCTTGGTGGTATATACGCCTGCTGTACCTGTTTCGCATTCCGAATATCAGTTCTATAAAAACAACAGTTTCGATATTAAAAAACGTTCTGAAGTGTTGGGCATCATTACCAAAGATTCATTTTGTCTTGCCGTAGCGGGAACGCACGGTAAAACAACTACCTCCTGCATTTTGGCCCATTTGCTCAAGGAATGTGAATTGCCATTTTCGGCATTTTTAGGTGGGATTTCGGAAGATTTCAATAGCAACTTTGTATTGGAAGGAACAGAATATTCGGTAGTAGAGGCTGATGAGTTTGATCGTTCATTCTTGCGCCTAACCCCAACAGTTGCCTGCGTAACTTCGATGGATGCCGACCATTTGGATATTTATGGCACCAAAGAGGAATTGGAAAACTCTTTTAGGGAGTTTGTGGGCAAAATAAAACCCAACGGAAAATTATTTGTACGTAATGGATTGTCCTTGGCAGGAAGCACTTTCGGTATTGAGGATGGCTCTGATTACTGCATTCAAAATATTAACATTGAACATGGTACCTACATATTTGATCTCGTCACGCCTACAGAGGTTATTGAGCATGTAAAGTTCAACAAACCTGGAAGGCACAATTTGCTCAATGGATTAGCTGCTTTCGCGATGGCGGTGCAAACCGGCTGCCCACCACACCGCCTTGCTGAAGCTTTGGGAAGTTTTAAAGGAGTTCAACGTAGGTTCTCGTATCAAATCAAACAAAAGGATTTTGTGTTCATAGACGATTATGCACATCATCCCACAGAAATCAATGCGGTGTATCAAGCTGTTCGTGAAATGCATGCGGGAGAGAAAGTCACTGTGATTTTCCAGCCCCATTTGTTTTCCAGAACCCAAGATTTTGCTGATGATTTTGCGAAGAGTCTATCGCAATTCGATGACATCATCCTATTGGAAATTTATCCCGCTAGAGAAGAGCCCATTGAAGGGGTGACCTCGCAATGGTTGTTGGACAAAATAGAGAATCCGAACAAGAAACTGGTTGCGAAATCAGACTTGATCAACGAAGTGAGTAACTGCAAATCGGGTGTATTGGTTGCCCTTGGTGCAGGTGATATTGGTTTAGAAGTGCCAAAAATCAAAAAAGAATTGAGTTATGCGCATTAATTGGGATTACATAAAACTGACCTTTTTGTTGGTCGCCGTGGTCGCGCTCTACGGTTTTGCCGATCAACGAAACAGTAAAAGACAAGTGAGCAAAATCTCCGTTGAGTTTGTAGGGGAAGAAAACCTGTATTTAACAGAGGATGCGGTTAATAAATTGTTAATACAAAAATGCGGACCCCTTGAAAATAGGGCAAAAGAACAGTTAGTTTTGAATACCATAGAGGAGGTAATTCTATCCAACGATATGGTCAAAAATGCCCAAGTCTATCTTACTGTAAACGGGGAGCTTATCTCTGAGATAATTCAGCGCAAACCCATAGGGAGAGTTGAAGGCGTCTCCAAATTTTATTTGGATGACACGGGAGGTCGTATGCCTTTGTCAAGGTATCATTCCGCCAGGGTTCCTATCATAACGGGTAAGATAACTGGAAAGAGCCTAGAGGATGCCTATGTGATTTTGAACTATATCAACGATGATGATTTTCTTAGGAAAAATATCATCGGTATTCATATTGAAGAAGAAGGAAACTACCAACTCAAATTCCGAATGGAAAATTTTGTGGTGAATTTGGGAGGGGTGGAAAACCTTAATGTAAAGTTTAAAAATTTTATGGCCTTTTATACCAAGGCCACCAAGGATAAAACCTTGGAAGAATATGCAACAGTGAGTTTAGAGTTCAACAATCAAGTGGTTTGCACCAAAATATAACATATGGAACAGGGTAATTATTCAGTTGGGTTGGATATTGGAACTACCAAGATCGTAGCGATCATCGGTAGGGAAAATGAGTATGGAAAAATAGAAATATTGGGCACTGGAAAATCCAAAAGTCTCGGTGTGCACCGAGGAGTGGTCAATAATATCACCCAGACCATTTCTTCCATTCAACAAGCCGTGGAACAGGCAGAGTTAAACTCAGGTCTTAAAATTGGATCTGTGGTTGTGGGTATTGCCGGTCAACACATCCGTAGCCTACATCATAGCGATTATATTACGCGTCCCAACTCAGAGGAGGTAATAGATGGAGAGGATTTAGACAAATTGTGCAACCAAGTGTACAAATTAGTGATGCTTCCCGGTGAGGAAATCATTCATGTATTGCCACAGGAATACAAAGTGGACGGACAAACTGAAATTAAAGAACCTGTTGGAATGTACGGCGGACGTTTGGAAGCCAATTTCCATGTGGTGGTTGGTCAGGTTTCATCCATCAAAAATATTGGTCGTTGCATTAAAAGTGCAGGATTGGATCTTGGGAATATCACCTTGGAACCATTGGCCTCTGCTGATGCTGTTTTGAGCCAAGAAGAAAAAGAAGCTGGTGTTGCCCTTATCGATATAGGGGGTGGAACTACTGATTTGGCCATTTTCAAGGACGGGATTATCCGTCATACCTCCGTGATTCCTTTCGGGGGTAACGTAATTACAGAAGACATTAAAGAGGGCTGCTCGATTATTGAGAAGCAAGCCGAGCTTTTGAAGATAAAATTCGGTTCTGCTTGGCCAGGTGAGAACAAGGATAATGAAATTGTTTCCATTCCTGGACTTCGTGGTCGTGAGCCAAAAGAAATCACGCTTAAAAATCTTTCCAAGATTATTCACGCTAGAGTAGTGGAAATTGTGGAGCAAGTGTACGTGGAAATCAAAAATTACGGACACGAAGAGCAAAAGAAAAAATTGATTGCTGGAATTGTGCTTACCGGTGGTGGTAGCCAATTGAAGCATTTAAAGCAGTTGGTGGAATACATTACTGGAATGGACACCAGAATTGGATATCCAAACGAGCATTTGGCCGGGGATTCCGATGAAGAAGTGGCCAGTCCGTTGTACGCTACCGCTGTTGGATTATTGATGAATTCCTTGGAGGCCAAGAAAAAGAGCTTGGGGCTTCATCAAGAGAACACCTTGGTCGAAGAAGAGGTGTTGGTGGAACAAGAACAAGAAATGGGAGCTAAGGCAACTGTGACGTCCCATGGTGACAGAAAATCAATTTTCGATAAGTGGTCTGAGAAGTTGAAAGACTTTTTGGACAACGCAGAATAATAAACCCCATAAGAAACACAACCGTTATGAGTAAGAACACTGAATTTGATAACATCGCTTTTGATTTGCCCAAGAACAAGAGCAACGTAATTAAAGTTATTGGCGTTGGAGGTGGAGGTAGCAATGCTATCAACCACATGTTCCAAGCTGGTATCAATGGAGTGGATTTTGTAATCTGCAACACGGATGCACAAGCCTTGCAGAACAGTTCCGTGCCTAATAAAATACAATTGGGCGTTTCGTTGACAGAAGGTTTAGGTGCTGGTGCCAATCCAGAAGTAGGAGAGCAAGCAGCTTTGGAAAGTATGGAAGATCTTAAATCCATGTTGGGACAAAACACCAAAATGGCTTTTATTACCGCTGGAATGGGTGGTGGTACAGGTACGGGAGCAGCTCCTGTTATTGCCAAATTGGCCAAGGAAATGGATGTGCTTACGGTGGGAATTGTGACCATGCCTTTCCAGTTCGAAGGAGCCATGCGTAACAAACAAGCTCAAACGGGAATTGAAAAATTGCGTGCCAATGTAGATTCACTCATTGTCATCAACAACAATAAATTAAGAGAAGTTTACGGTAATCTTGGGTTTAAGGCCGGTTTCTCTAAAGCTGATGAAGTATTGGCCACTGCAGCAAGGGGTATTGCAGAGGTAATTACGCATCACTATACACAAAACATTGACCTTAGGGATGCCAAAACGGTGCTTTCCAATAGTGGTACCGCCATTATGGGATCAGCGGCTGCATCCGGCTCTTCAAGAGCTACCGAGGCCATTATGAAAGCTTTGGATTCTCCTTTATTGAATGATAACAAAATACAAGGCGCCAAAAATGTATTGTTGTTGATCGTATCCGGTTCCCAAGAAATCACTATTGATGAAATCGGTGAAATCAACGATCATATCCAAATCGAGGCAGGTCACGGAGCCAACATCATTATGGGGGTTGGTGAAGATGATAACCTTGGTGAAGCTATTGCTGTAACGGTTATTGCTACGGGATTTAATGTGGATCAACAAGACAATATTGTAAACACCGAGTCCAAAAAGGTATTTTATACTCTGGAAGATGAGCAAACTGCTCAACAAGATTTAACACCAGAAGCTACCGCGGTTCAAGAAGTGCAAGTTGAAAGAACTCCAGAACCTGAACCAGAGCCAGAACCAAAGATTGTAAAGCATACATTGGAAATGGTTGAGGAACAGGAAGCGCCTGCTCCAGCTCCAAAAGATCCAGATTTGATTCCGACCACCAATTACATCAGAAACTTTAATGTGTTTTATGAAGAGGTGTTGGTGGAACCAACCAAGGAAGATGACTTCATCATAATTGAAGCCAAAAGTATCTTGAATAACATTGAGGTGGTTGATGCCGAAGAAGTAGCTTCACAGTCCAATGAGGATCAATTTACTTTGAGTTTCGACATGCCTTTAAATCAAAAAGAAGAGGTAGAGGAAGAAGAAAAGGAACTTACGGTAACCTTTAATTTGGATGACGGTATCGGAGATGTAAAAGTGAACGAATATGTTGAAGTAAACCCTGTTCTTGAATACAATAAAGAGGGCGAAACTCGCTACAACTTGGAAGAATACATGGAGTTGGAGAATAAATTGACTGGCGCAAAGTCAATGGCAGAAACCCATGAACCAAAGTTGGTGGAGAATGAGCTTGTTTTTGAAAAGAAGACCGTAAAAGTTGAGGAGAAGAAGGAGCAGCAAGAGGAAACTTCTGCTAGTTTGGATCCGATGAACAGTTCTATCAGTGATATTTTAAGAGATAGAGCGGATGAAAGAAGGAGAAAGTTGAAAAATTTCAACTACAAGTTTCAAAATAATAGAAACAGTATAGACGAAATAGAAAAGGAGCCTGCGTACAAACGTCAAGGGGTAGACCTTAACGATGTGCCCAAGGAACAAAAGGTGTCAAGAACCACTTTAAGTGAAGATAGCAATGATGATCTTCAACTGCGTTCCAACAACTCTTTTTTGCATGATAATGTTGATTAGTAGTGTACATTAACATCCATTGATTTAGTGGAAAGCATAAACCCGAAAGTTCGTTTTCTTTCGGGTTTATTTTTTATCTTCGCAACCCTAAAATCAAACAAATGGGACTGCAAGAAAAGGTAATGACAGAAATGAAAGCCGCAATGAAGGCAAAGGATACCGTTGCCTTAGAATCGTTGCGAGCCATTAAGTCTGCCATATTATTGGCAAAAACAGAAAAAGTAGGTACAGAACTTTCCGAAGAAGATGAAGTAAAGTTGGTTCAGAAATTGGTAAAGCAACGTAAGGACAGTGCCGCTATTTTTACAGAACAAGGCCGTGATGATTTGGCAGAGCCAGAATTGGCCCAAGTTGCGGTGATTGAAAAGTTTTTACCCGAGCAATTGACCGAGGAAGAAATTGAAAAAGTGGTCGTTCAGACCATTGATAGTGTTGGAGCCTCGGGAATGCAGGATATGGGCAAGGTAATGGGTATTGTTTCCAAGGAATTGGCAGGACAGGCCGATGGAAAAACCATTTCTACCATTGTAAAAGCAAAGCTTAGCTCATAAAACATATAATTGGCCCAGTACCTGCCCGTCCGTTAGGCGGGGTTCAACTGGATACCTGCCAGCCGCAGGCAGGGAATATCAGATTTCGGTTCTGATAGCAAATTGAAAGAATTGGAATGCTCTTTTTATAAGAGTTAATTAATGGCCCAGTAGTTCAACTGGATAGAATATCAGATTTCGGCTCTGAGGGTTGGGGGTTCGAATCCTCCCTGGGTCACTTAAGAACTTATATTAAAAGCCCGAAAGCAATTTGCTTTCGGGCTTTTAAGTATTCATAAATATAACACTCGGTCAAAATGTGTTAAAAACCCCAAATAAAGGCAGCTACTTAATGGTTTACAAGCATTTGATAAATCTTCTCCTGAAATTTTAATTATTTTCATAGGGCATAAAATAAATTATCAAACTATTTCATATGAAAATTAAATCGAGTTTGCTATTCGCGATAGCATTGGTGTGTCTGTTTCCAAAACTGCATGCCCAAATTGAACTTCAAACAGGTAAAGATGTTGCCGTTACAGATACAGAATCTGGTAAGGTCCGTGGCTTTATTCGAAACGGAATTTATACCTATAAGGGGATTCCCTACGCAAAGGCTGAGCGATTTATGGCGCCCACTAAAGTGGATGCTTGGGAAGGAGTTCGTAGCTCAACGATGTATGGTCCCGTAGCTCCGTTATTGACTCCGACTACTTCAGTAATGGATGAGTCCGAATTTGTGTTCGACCACGATTGGGGATATACTAGCGAGGATTGTCTTCGTATTAATGTTTGGACACCTAACACAGATCAAAAGAAAAGACCTGTGCTATTCTGGATTCATGGTGGTGGTTACACTGCAGGTTCCAGTCAAGAATTGCCATCCTATGATGGTGAGAATTTGAGTAAAAAAGGGGATGTGGTGGTAGTGTCCATCAATCATCGATTAAACGTGCTTGGTTTCTTGGATTTATCCGCTTATGGAGAAAAGTATAAAACTTCAGCTAACAACAGTATTTTGGATATCGTTGCTGCTTTGGAATGGGTGAAAGCTAATATTTCCAACTTTGGTGGAGACCCAAACAATGTCACCATTTTTGGTCAATCAGGAGGTGGAGCCAAAGTGAACAATTTAATGGCCATGCCCAAAGCCAAGGGACTATTTCATAAAGCCATCAACCAAAGCGGGGCTATGCGTTCCAATATGTTGGAAAAGGAAGTTACGCAAGAAATTGGTACGGAAGTATTGAATCAATTAGGTTTATCAGCTGACCAAGTGGATCAATTGCAAACCATCCCATTTGAACAATTAAGCGCAGCAAGTTCAAAGGCGTTGCAAGTGGTTGGTGAAAAAATGAAAGCGGAAGGAAAACCAGTTATCGGTATGGGTTCCTTGAATTGGGGCCCAAGTCATGACGGTAATGTTTTTCCATATCAATTGCTTTCGGATGAGGCTTTCGAATTGTCCAAAGACATCCCGCTTCTGATCGGGACCACTAAAAATGAGTTTACTCCATTTGCCAACGGTCGCTTTTTTAATGCTTCGGAAGAGGAAATCATGGCACATATCAAAAATACCTACAAGGACAAAGCTGATGATTATTTGGCGGCGGTTAAAAAGGCATATCCTAACGATACCAAACCATCAGATCTGTTGGACATAGATGCCATGTTCCGTCCAGGTGCCGTTTTTCAAGCCAACAGAAAATCTGCATTAAAAGGTGGTGCTCCAGTATATATGTATTTGTTTACTTGGCAATCACCCGTGTTTGATGGGAAATACAAGTCATTGCACTGTATGGAACTCCCATTTGTTTTTGATAATATTGAAAGAGCCGTTCAAATGACAGGCGGTGGAGAAAAGGCACATATTTTGGCTCATAAAATGAGTCAAGCTTGGATCAATTTTGCGAAAACTGGTGATCCAAATCATGATGCTTTGCCAGTGTGGCCCGTTTACAATGCCACGGATACGCACACTATGTTTTTAGATGAAGAATGCTTTGTTTCCCCTCAAAGGGATAAGGAATTTTTAAAATTGGTAACAGGTTCTTAAAGTTGATTTTATACCTAAAATATAAAAAGCGTGTCCCTATTGGAGTACGCTTTTTTTTTTGCTTTTATAAATAAATGACCATGTACCTCGTACTTAAAAAGAACTACGTTTTTAAAAGATTAAGCTACTTTCTCACTGTGTTTTGCAAAGCAGTGTTTGTTGATTTTGGAGAACAATAATGGCCCATTAACAGGCTTGGTGACCAAATCATTAGCGCCAAGTTCAAATATTTTCTTGCGGGTTGCACTGGTATTGTCAGCGGTAAGGACAATTATGGGGATGTCTGATGGACATTGCGCATTTCCACTTCTAATAATGGAAGTGGTTTCAAAACCGTCCATTTCGGGCATTTGTAAATCCATTAAAATGAAATCGAAAGATTTGGTCTTCAGTATTTCCAATGCTTCTTTGCCATGGTTTGCGATAATTAGGTTTACATCTCCCCAGTTCTTTTTGAACAGTAATTTTACCACGGTTTGGTTCATCTTATTGTCCTCAACCAAAAGGACATTAGTTGTCCCCAATTTTTTATCGAAAGACGGTATAATTTGTGCCTCATTTACAAGTGCAATATCCTCGTCAATTTCAAAACTTAAGTTTAGTTCACAAATAGTTCCTTGTTGGTGATTATTTCTGAATTGGACATCGCCATTCTGCAAATCAACATAGGTTTTTACAATATAGAGTCCCAATCCCAATCCACTGAACTCTCGTTTATCCCTAAAGGATTTCTTTGTGAAAGATTCGAATATAGTACTCATTTTTTCTTTCGAAATGCCAATTCCAGTATCACTTATGGTGAAAGAAATGGTGGCCTTACCATTGATTTTTTTGCAATCTATTTGTGTGTACACACCACCTTGATTGGTAAACTTAATGGCATTGTCCAAAATATGGTTGAGAATTTGTACTAGTTTACCCTTGTCTCCTACAATTCTTGCGGGTAGCTTATCTGAAATGGTGGAAGCAAACGCCAGATCTTTGGATATCGCTTTTCTCTCTTGGGTATTTAGCACCCTGTTCAAGGTGGATTTTAAATCGAAAGGAATCTCTTTAAGTTCTTGATCTCCTTTTTCTATTACCGTAAAATCAAGAATATCCTCAATATAACCCAATAGATTTTTCGAGGAGCCAAGGATCATCTTGCATTTTTCTTCCAGATTTTCTTCCTCTTTATTTTCTTGTAATGATGTGGCAACACCCATAATTAAATTAAGTGGTGTCCTAAGTTCATGACTGATGTTGGACAGAAAGGACGATTTAATTTCGTTCATGTCTTCTGCCCTTTGGAGTGCCAATAATTGATTGTGTTCATTTTCCATTCGGAGGTTACGGATTCTATTGCTCATGGATATGGATAAAAAGATAATCTCCAACCCAATACCGAACTTAGTTCCATTACTCGTAAAAAATGAATTTTCTATGGTATTGAAATTATTAAGGATAAAGACCACAAAACCAGAAATTAGAAAAGTGACACCAATAATAAAATAGATATCCACCTTTTCCTTTTTAACCTTTAAAGTTACTATGGCACTGATCATGTGGATCAAAACCAAAATACCAATGGCGTTGGCGTATGGATAGCAACTTTTAAATAAACTTGGGACAGCAGCTAAAATTAAGGTGCCAATTATAATCCCAGCACTAATGGCCTTGTTGGCAACATGCAATACGGGGCTGTTTTTTTTTAGGTTTAGGAAGATGTCTCCATATTTCCCAAAAAAGAACAAGGAAATAAAAGCGGTAAGTAAAACTGCTCTATCAGACAACCAACCTCCTTGGGGCGTAAAATATTGATGAAAAAAACCATCCAATGAAAACTGCATCAATGCTATAAAAAGCACGTATAGGGCATAGTAAATAAAAGCTCTGTCCTTTAAGGCAAAAAAGAAGAACAGATAGATAATACTCGCCAATATCAAAATACCATAAAAGAACCCATAGAAAACCTGTTCTTTATAAGTAAGCCTAAAAAAGCTATTCTCAGAATAAAGGTTCATGGGAAGCATCACAACTTCGCCATCACTTTTAAGATGAATATAAGCCTGTAGTTTTTGATTTGGCTCCAGTGCTATGTCAAAAATTGATTTTCTATGCTGAATAGTTTTTTCGGCAAAGGGTATTTTATCACCACTATATTGTTTCTGCACCTCACCTGTAGCATCAATCAGGTATAGGTTTACTATATCCGTTATGGGTCTTGCAGTTTCCAAATAGTACTGGGAATACTTATCGGTAGGATTCTCCAAAGTGAAAGACATCCAATAATGATCATTGGTAAAACCCAAGTTTTCCTTTAAACTGGAAAGTGGAACAAAATTGAGGTTAGGATTGTTCCTTATTTCTTCGAAACTATAGTCCTCTTGCCCCGCTAAAAATACCGAGGTTTTTGAACGAAGTGAAATAGCATCAGAACCAAGATCACTCTCATTAAATTGAGCATTGGAAACAAATGAAAATAACAATAAAAGGGCATTAAGCCATGCAATAGAGGTTGGGGGAATTATAAAGCGCATTAAGCAGGTATTATTGAATCCACCTTTTGGGGAAGTGTCATCAAGTTAGTTGGTTTGTTTTAGAAACGGTGCTTTTGCTTTAATAGTGCACTGAAGTGTCTGGAACTACCATCCTTTAGACGTAATCCAAAAAAATATCGGTGAACAGCAAAAAATGTTGAAAGGAATCTGCTTTACCTTGGACTAAACAAACCAATACTTTAAAAAATCAATCAAAATGAAAAATTGGGTGGTACTGCTTTTATTGATCTCGGGTGTTTATGGTTATGCCCAAACTATAGATTACAATACCAAAAAAGGTTTTGCCGCCAATGGATATGATGTGGTCTCTTATTTTGATGGAATGGCGGTTGAAGGCAAAACAGATTTAACAGCCGTTTATGATGAGGTAAACTACAAGTTTTCCAGTGTTGACAATTTGAAAAAGTTCAAAAAGAATCCCCAAGCTTTTTTACCGCAATACGGCGGGTATTGCGCTTATGCTGTTGCCGTAAATGGAAAAAAAGTCAATATAAATCCCGAAACTTTTGAAATTAGGGATGGGAAACTGTACCTGTTTTACAATCAAGGCAAAAACAACACCTTGCAATTTTGGTTGGATGAATCACCAAACAAACTAAAAGACCAAGCCAATAAAAATTGGGAGAAAATTAAAAATTAATGAAAGGTAAAAGTGAATTGGGCATGCAGGATACATTGAATATTCTTTCTATCTTATGCTGATATAGCTTAAACCAAATAGCACAAATCAATCTAAAAACAACCTTAATATACATGTTCAAACCCTCGTTGGAAACCCTAGAGCAATTCAAGCAAGTACTTTTGACTTTGCCCTTAAATTGTTACTCCCAAAAATGCAGTGTACTTTCCGATGCCACCATTGGGCAGCATACTAGACACGTAATAGAGCTCTATTTTTGTTTGATTCAGGGATATGAATCCGCTGACGTATCTTATGATCATAGACAACGAGATTTAAGAATTGAGCAAGATTTATCCTTTGCTTTGGAAAAATTGAGCCTAATTCAGTCCCAGCTTCAACAGCCCAATAAGAATTTGAAAATCACTTATGAGTTGGAGGGCGAGACCACTTGTTTGGATTCCAATTATTATCGCGAAGTCATGTACAATTTGGAACATACCATTCACCATCACGCCTTGATCAAGGTCGGAATCGAACAGCTAACAGGACAGGAGCTGCCAACTTCATTTGGGGTTGCACCCTCAACCATGCAATACAGAAAAACATGTGCACAGTAAGTTTTGTTTCTTCGCAAGGTCAATATGTTATCACTTCCAATCGAGATGAGCATATTTCCAGACCTTTAGCGCATCAGCCCAAAGAAGAAACTATAGGTGCGGTAAAGGTGCTTTTCCCAAAAGATCCCAAAGCAGGAGGTACTTGGTTTGCCTTAAATGAGAATGGTGCAGTTGGAGTATTGCTCAACGGGGCTTTTGTAAACCATCAAATGGGCGGTGCCTATGCCAAAAGTCGTGGACTTATTTTACTGGATATCATAAGTTCGGAAAATCCATTGGCTTTTCTAAAGGAGCTGGAGCTATACCAAATTGAACCCTTTACTTTGGTGCTTTTTGATGCAAGCTTAGTTGAATTTCGTTGGGATGGCAATCAAAAATATTTTAGACCCTTGGATAAGACCCAAAACCATATTTGGGCCTCGGCCACGCTATATTCCGATGAAACTATTCAACAAAGGGCGCAATTGTTTGATAAATTTCAAGAAACCACCACAGCTATTGGCGCTTCGGAAGTTCTGGATTTTCATTCCAATAACCACAATGACTTTGAAAATGGATTTATCATTGATAGGGAATCAGGACTAAAAACATTTAGTGTGACTCAGGCGGTTTTGGGAGATGACCAGATTTTGATGAAACACTTGGATCTATTGAACGATAAAGTTTTTGATGTGCTCTTTTCTGCTGGAGAACTCACTTTTTAATAATGGAACGTTTACAACTTACTTGGCATCGGATCACCCATTGGGAGTATTGGCCCTTTTGGTTGATTTATTATCCCATGTTCCCAGTTTGGTTGTATTATTCCATTAAGGCAAGGTCCATTTTCTATTTTAATGCTGCCAATCCTGGAATGAAAAACGGAGGTATGGCTATGATTTCCAAAAAGGAAATCTACGATATGATTCCTGATCAATACATCCCGAAAACCATATTTTTCCCCGAGAATGAGTCAGTAGATACAGCCTTGGAACGTATTTTGGCTTCTGAAATAGGTTTTCCATTTATTGCAAAGCCCAATATTGGGATGAAATCCTTTGGGGTGGAAAAAATTCATGATAAAGAAGCATTCCAGAAATACGTAGCTTGGTCTCCATCCGATTTTTTGGTTCAGGAACTTATCCCATACTCTAAAGAAGTTGGGATTTTTTATGTGAGAAAACCAGATGAAGAGATAGGGAAAATTACAGGCATTGTATCCAAAGAATTTTTATCTGTGACTGGTGATGGCAAACAAAGTATTTTGGAATTAATCAAAGCAAATCCAAGAAGTCATTTTCAATTAAAGGCATTACAGAATAAGTTTGGAGACACACTGCAAAGCGTATTGAAAATGGGAGAGGAGTTTATTTTGGTACCATATGGAAGTCATACCCGAGGGGCTAAATTTGTCGATATCAGTAATAAAATAAATACTGATTTGGTGAATGCCATTGATGAGGTTTGCCAACGAATTCAAGGGTTTCATTATGGTCGGCTAGATGTTTTGTACCATTCCTTTGAAGACCTTTCCAAAGGAAAAAACTTTAGCATTATCGAAATTAACGGAGCAGGAGGGGAGGCTACCCATATTTATGACCCCGAGCATTCATTGTTTTGGGCTTGGAAGGAAGTTGCCCGACATTGGGGGATGCTTTGTGAAATAAGCATGCTCAACCATCAAAATGGTCATCCGTATCTCAGTTTTAAGGACGGCAGAACCATGCTCAAGGAATCTGGGGCGCTACAGGCGAAGTTGAAAATGGCCTAACCTACAAAATCCCCTTAATGTAATCTTCCATAGCCTCAGGTTCGGTTACAGGTGCAAAGCGCTTAACAGGTTTTCCGTTTTTATCGATGACAAATTTGGTAAAATTCCATTTGATTTTACTCCCTAACAAACTACCTAGTTTCGATTTTAAGAATTTGAATATTGGATGCGCATTTTTTCCATTTACGTCAACTTTGGCAAACATAGGGAAACTCACTCCATAATTCACTTGGCAAAATTCACTGATTTCACTCGCTTCACCAGGCTCTTGATTCCCAAATTGATTGCAGGGAAAACCCAGAATTTCCAAACCTTGGTCTTTGTATTTTTCATAAAGCGATTCCAAACCTTTGTATTGGGGAGTGAATCCACATTTGCTGGCCGTATTTACCACAATCACAGTTTTGCCTTTATAGGTTTCCATTTTTTCAGGGGAACCATTCAATCGCTTTGCTTCAAAGTTGTAAAATTCCATAACTGCTATTTTTGTTTGTTCAAAAGATGTACAAGTGCTCCAGTGGACCAAAGTGACCAAAGAATCAATACGGGCTGAAAAAATAGACGAACCAATCGCTTAAGGTCAGTATCCAGTCCAAAAGCATCAATGCTATTGGTGTATTGTGAAATGTTTCCAGGGAAGATCAAAACATAGAAAATGGCCAATATGATACCAACTTTCACTTTGTATTTGAACAAAATGACCATGGCAAGGCCTAAGAGAATTTCAACAACGCCAGACGCTACCACCACAAAATCCATAAAAGTATCGCTGGTAGGTAACCATCGGGGCACTTGGGCTTGAAATTCTTCGCGTTGAAAGGTTAGGTGGCCAATACCTGCCAGTATCATCAATAATCCGAGGATGACCCTACAAACATTTTGAGTGAAACTAGTTGAAATTTTCATTTGAAAGCTTTTTCGGTTTCCCTTAAAGATAATCATATCTAAAAGGAAGCCTTTTCGAAAAGCTACAAATGTTGACTCAATTTAGGAATTTTTTCCCGCTAACTCCATTTTATGCTTAATGGTATTCATGATAATTGGAGCATGGATACGTGAGTTTTCGATAAACCATTTATGGGTTTCCATGCCACCACAGATAACTCCTGCCAAAAATAAACCATCAACATTGGTTTCCATGGTTTCTGGGTCGTAGGTAGGCAATCGTTTTTCATCGTCGGAAAGTGCGATGCCGAGTTTTTCCAAAAATTCAAAATTGGGCATATAGCCTGTCAAGGCCAAAACAAAATCGTTTTCAAAAGTAACTTCCCCATCTTCCGTGTTTATGGTGATTTTATGTGGTTCTATTTCCTTAACGGTAGAATTATAGTACGCTTTAATACTTCCTTCCTCAATTCGGTTTATGATGTCGGGACGCACCCAATATTTTACACGTTGCCCTACTTCTGGACCTCGAATGATCAAGGTGACTTCGGCCCCTTTTCTCCAACATTCCAATGCGGCATCAATGGCAGAATTGCTGGCACCGATAACTGCCAATTTTTGACTGGCATAAAAGTGAGGGTCGTTATAGTAATGGGAAACTTTAGGTAAATCTTCCCCAGGAACATTCATGGTATTGGGCAGGTCATAGAAACCTGTTGCAACCACTACATTTTTTGCACGGTACTCATCCTTTTCTGAAATGACTTGGAAGTAGTCGCCTTGTTTTTCAACTTTTTCCACTTTCTCAAAAAGATGAATATTAAGTTGGTTTGAAGTCACGATTCTTCGGTAGTATTCCAAAGCTTCGTTTCGCTTGGGTTTGGCCTCTTTGCTGATAAATGGGATTTCATCAATCTCCAATTTCTCCGAAGAAGAGAAGAACTGCATGTTCATCGGGTAATTGAACAAGGAGTTTACAATCGGCCCTTTTTCAATAATAATATAGCTCAATCCTTGTTTTTTGGCTTCCAAACCACAGGCAATACCAATAGGTCCACCTCCAATAATTACAACATCAAACTCCTGCATTATGCTATTTCTACTTTTAAATCTTTAATGGTTTCTGTTGGATTTTCACTTTTGAAAACAAAACTGCCTGCCACCAAAACATCGGCACCTGCCTCTATCAATTTTTTTGCATTGTCCACATTCACACCACCGTCGATTTCGATGAGTGTATTGGCATTCTTGCTTTGGATAAGCTGTTTTAGGTCTTTTACCTTTTGATAAGTGTTTTCGATAAAGGATTGCCCTCCAAACCCTGGATTCACGCTCATCACAATCACAATATCTATATCCTGAATGGTATCTTCCAAGAGTTTTACTGAATTATGTGGATTAATGGCCACCCCTGCTTTCATGCCCTCGGCCTTAATAGCTTGAAGCGTTCTGTGCAAATGCGGGCAAGCTTCGTAATGAACGGTCAAATGATTTACGCCCAAATCGGCAAAGGTTTTAATGTATTGATCGGGGTTAACGATCATTAAGTGAGTGTCCAATGGTTTTTTAGCATGTTTTGCAATAGCTTGAATCACGGGCATTCCAAAGGAAATATTTGGGACAAAGACCCCGTCCATCACATCCAAATGAAACCAGTCGGCCTCACTTTGGTTCACCATTTCAATATCTCGTTGTAGGTTGGCAAAATCGGATGCCAATAGCGATGGGGCAACATATTTTTTATCCATAGTACAAATTTAGCCAAATATCAATTTACAATGAACAATTTACAATGAGCAATAAGCAATTAACAGTTAACAATTAACTGTGAACAATGATAAATTAGTTTTTCAATTTTCCTTAACCCTTAACCCTTAACCCTTAACCCTTAACCCTTAACCCTTAACCCTTAACCCTTAACCCTCAACCCTCAACCCCTGTGCCGTTCCTCGAATAATTCGAAGCCATCAATTGATTGTACCATTTTTTGGCTAATATTGTGGTAGACTTATCCCTCAAGTGATAGGTTTTTTCTTCAACCTTAAAGGGCCGCCAACCTCAGGCCCCAGATTTTAGTTTATAGTTCTTGCTACCCAAATCTTCAAAAGGAATGAAGAAGAAATATATATTTTCACTCTTGGTGTTCGGACTTTTAATGGTTTCCGCCCAAGAAATTATGGCTCAACGCAGTTATTTGTCTGTGGCTTTTAATCCAAGTTACCGTACCAATGGTTATGGTTTAAATTTGTTGGTGAACCATTATCATAATGCTACTGATTATTGGCATGTGTCGCTTTCCATGGTTAATTCAAAGGAACAACCAGATTCCAGTATTGAGTTTCCATACACCGATTATTTGATGAATGTAGGTTATTTTAAAACGGTCATATCTCGTCCTAATCGTGGTTTTTACATTTATGTGGGAGGTGGTTTGTCTGGAGGTTATGAGTACATCAACAAAGGGGAATCGTTTACTAAGTTTGGCTATACCATTCCCGAAAGTGGTATGCTTTATGGCGTTTTTGTTTCTTTTGAGATGGATTTTTACCTCACGGATGCTCTTTCATTGTATGTTCCTGTAACGGGTTATTACCATGTGAATAGTAAAGTGGATGAATCCTTTGCTGTAGTAGGGGCAGGGGTTCGGTATTTCTTTAAATAAAATAGGAAAGTATATAAATGAAAAAACTCCGGTAATCAGCCGGAGTTTATTCATCAATCAAAAAACGAACAGTCATGATAAACTGTTATATCTTACTAAATTACAACTTTCCTGCCAAAAATCAAATTTAAGGATAGTTTAACTGTAATTTTTTAGCGTAATATTCACACTTTAACCTAAATAGGTCTTCAAAATTTTACTTCTTGAGGTATGTTTTAGGCGTCGGATTGCTTTTTCTTTAATCTGACGAACCCTTTCACGGGTCAAATCGAACGTCTCTCCGATTTCTTCCAAAGTCATGGAATGTTGACCTGCCAATCCGAAGTAAAGTCTGATTACATCGGCCTCACGAGGAGTCAAGGTCTCTAAAGCGCGTTCAATTTCGGTACGCAAAGATTCGTGCAAAAGATCTTTGTCTGGGTTTGGAGATTCACCACTACGCAATACGTCGTAAAGGTTAGAATCCTCACCATCGATCAAAGGTGCATCCATGGATACGTGACGACCTGAGTTCTTTAACGATTGTTTCACATCTTCCACGGTCATGTCCAATTCTTTGGCAATTTCCTCAGCAGATGGGGTACGCTCGTGTGCTTGCTCCAAGAAAGCAAATGTTTTATTGATCTTGTTGATGGAACCAATCTTGTTCAATGGCAAACGCACAATACGTGATTGCTCCGCCAAAGCCTGTAGAATGGACTGACGAATCCACCAAACGGCGTAAGAAATAAATTTAAATCCACGGGTTTCATCAAAACGTTGTGCTGCCTTGATCAATCCCAAGTTACCCTCATTGATCAAATCGGGTAGGGTAAGTCCCTGGTTTTGGTATTGCTTTGCAACAGAAACCACGAACCTAAGGTTTGCTTTAGTTAATTTTTCCAAGGCTATTTGGTCTCCCGCTTTAATACGCTGTGCCAACTCCACCTCCTCATCGGCAGTGATCAAATCTACCTTACCGATTTCCTGCAAATATTTGTCCAACGATGCGGTTTCCCTATTGGTAACCTGTTTTGTAATCTTTAACTGTCTCATCTATTTTTCCCTTCAATTATATTTTAGAGCTAGAGCTCATAAGGTTATACGTAGAAAAACGTGAAAAGTTACAATTTGATAAAATTTATTTTATTTTTTTGGTTTCAAACACCTGTCAAAACTAACATTGGTTATATTCAGCGCTTATTTACATCATAAAATGTTAAAAATTTAGTTAACGTAAAGGAATTCAAATTATATAGATGAGATTTATCATCCGTTTTGTTTTTACTTTCTTTTGTTTGATTTCCGTTTCTACATGGGCACAACAAGAGCTGCCTAAAAATTATGGTTATTTAGGGTTTGATGTTTATGTAGGCATGTTGGGCAACTCCAACAGCGAATTTCCTGAGCATGGAATACAAAAAAGCTTGTTCTTTAATGTGGGACAGTTTGGATCGAAAGAACCCAAATATTGGCGGTATCACCTTAATGGCCCAAAAACAGGAATTTCACTTGGGTTTACCGATCTAGGAAACAAAGATGCGTTGGGCTATGCCTACAGTGTAATGCCCTATGCGGAGTTTTCATTGTTTCCCAAAACCTTGGATGGTTTTAGTTTGTGGGTGTCGATGGGTGGTTCTTACATGACAAGACGGTACAATAAAGAAACCAATCCTTATAATAAAGGAGTTTCCACAAGATTAAATTGGTCCTATAATTCATTTTTATACTATACCCTTTTAAAGAATAGATCAACCAACTGGCGCATGGGGGTGGGATATGCTCACCATTCCAACGGGCATACTCGCAAACCAAATAGGGGCTATAATTCAGTTCTTTGGGGAACCTCTATCAATTTTAAAAATGAAGCGATAATTCCTATCGAGAGAGATCCTAAGGAATACCCTAAAGTTTTGGAATGGTATTATACTGGAAGGTTTGGAGTGGGCCAGAATTCCTTTTCCGATATTTTTAATGATAAGGAAGAGGTGTTTGCCGTGGCTTTTTCTGCAGGAAAAATTATAAACAGAACATTTAAGTTTGGAGTTGGGTTGTATTATAATTTTTACCGACACTATTACAACTACATCAAGAATGAAGAAACCTTAGTTCGAACCCAAGAACCCCAATTCACGGAAAGCCCCATAATTAGTGCTTCGGCCTTGGGGATTTCAGGTAGTGCGGAATTGTTGTTGAGCCATGTTGGGATGGAACTTAATGTAGGGCTGAACTATTACAAACCCTTTTATAAAATAGATTGGCAATTGAATGAGGGGTATACCTATTTTCCCAATGGGGAAGAAGAGATTGTACTCGGAGAACTCGATGGTTATTACAATATAAAGCGATTGGTTTCTAGCAGAATGGGTTTAAAATATTATTTGTTGGATACGGATAAAGCACCCAAACATAACTTTTTTGTGGGGGCTTTTATCAATGCGAATTTGGGACAAGCGGACTTTAGCGAGTTTACGTTTGGATATGTTCGAAGATTCAATTTGTAAAAAGGCATAAAAAAAAGCCCGTTCCCAAGAACGAGCTTTTACTATAATTTCAAGAAGCTTTAGTCTCTTCTTGGTTTTCTATCTCGGTTTCCACCTCTTCGGTCTCCACCACCTCTACGATCGTTACCTCTATCATTTCTTGGAGGTCTTTCTACGTAACCTTCAGGTTTTGGTAACAAGGCTTTTCTTGATACCTTTTCCTTTTTGGTTCTTGGATCTATACCGAAGTATTTCACATCGAATACATCCCCCATGTTTACTACATCGGATACATTTTCTGTGCGTTCCCAAGCCAATTCAGATACGTGAAGCAATACTTCGTTACCTGGAGATTCGGTGTATTCCACTACAGCACCAAAATCCAACATTTTGATCACTTTAACTTCGTACACACTACCAACTTCTGGCTTGAACATCAAAGAATCAATCTTGGCCAAAACCATATCGATGCCATCTTGATCAGTACCCAAGATTTCCACGATACCTTCTTCGGTCTCTGGATCTTCGTTGATCACAATCGTAGTATTGGATTTCTTTTGAAGGTCTTGGATAACCTCTCCACCTTTACCAATAAGGGCACCAATATATTCACCAGGAATAATTCTGGTAATGATTTTCGGAGCGTAAGACTTAACTTCCTCACGTGGAGCTTCAATGGTATCGGTTAGTTTTTCCAAAATATGTAACCTGCCATCTTTGGCCTGCATCAAAGCTTTTACCAAGATCTCGTAAGAAAGACCTTTTACTTTGATGTCCATTTGGCAAGCAGTAATACCATCGGCAGTACCGGTTACTTTAAAGTCCATATCACCCAAGTGATCTTCATCACCCAAGATATCGGAAAGCACCGCATATTTTCCTGTTTCAGTATCGGTGATCAATCCCATTGCAATACCAGAAACTGGTTTTTTCAACTGAACACCAGCATCCATCAATGCCATTGTACCTGAACATACGGTTGCCATAGAAGAGGAACCATTGGATTCCAAAACTTCAGAAACCACACGTACGGTATAAGGGCAATCAGCAGGAATCATACCCTTAAGGGCACGTTGCGCCAAGTTCCCGTGACCTACCTCTCTTCGGGAAGTACCACGAATTGGACGGGCTTCACCTGTTGAGAAAGGAGGGAAGTTGTAATGCAAATAGAATGTTTCTTCACCCTCGTAAGATGGCATATCAATTTGATTGGCCTCTCTAGAGGTTCCCAAAGTAACTGTTGCCAATGCTTGTGTTTCACCACGAGTAAAGATGGCAGAACCGTGAACGGATGGTAAATAATCAATTTCGCACCAGATTGGACGAATGTCTGTGGTTTTACGACCATCCAAACGAAGACCTTCTTCCAGTGTTAGATCGCGAACAGCAGCTTTTTCGGCTTTATAGAAATATTTGGAAACCAAATCTCCAAAATCTTCCAACTCCTCTTCCGAGAATGTTGCGATAACTTCTTCTTTAATGGCTTCAAATGCTGCACTACGCTCATGCTTGGATGAACCAGCTTTTGCTATGGCATACACTTTATCATAAGTAAGATCGTGTACTTTTTTGGCCAAGTCTTCATCTTCTCTTTCTGGCTCGTACTCACGAACTTCTTTCTTTCCGAATGCTTCCGCTAGTTTTACCTGAGCTTCACATTGTACTTTAATGGCTTCATGGGCAAATTTGATGGCCTCTACCATTTCCTCTTCAGAAATCTCACTCATCTCACCTTCCACCATCATTACAGAATCGGCAGATGCGCCAATAACCATATCAATGTCAGACTCGTTCAATTGAGCTCTCGTTGGGTTAATGATCAATTCACCATTGATTCTACCAACACGAACTTCTGAAATAGGACATTCAAAAGGGAAATCTGAAAGTTGGATGGCTGCAGAAGCGGCCAAACCTGCCATTGCATCTGGCATAACGTCATCGTCATGAGACATTAATTGAATCATCACCTGAGTTTCTGAGTGATAATCTTTTGGGAACAAAGGTCTCAAAACCCTGTCCACCAAACGCATGGTCAAAACCTCGCCATCGCTCGGTCTTGCTTCGCGCTTAAAGAAACCGCCAGGATAACGACCTGCTGCGGCAAATTTTTCTCTATAATCTACAGTCAGTGGTAAAAAGTCCACATCGGCAGCTTTATAGTTGGAGACAACTGTACATAACAACATACATTTGCCAGACTGGACAACGACAGAACCATGGGCCTGTTTTGCCAATTTTCCTGTTTCGATAGAGATTTCCCTACCGTCACCAAGGTCAATGACCTCCTTAAAAGTTTTTGGAATCATAAAAATAATGTTACCTCACCCAAAGGGTGTGGTTGTTAAACATTTGGTCTACCGCCATCCGGGCGGTCGGGTTGTGTTGTTGTTGTGTTGTGCCTTGGGCACTGACCAATGAAAAACTATTTGAAGCTTTTTGTGTTTGCCCAATTTCTCTCGGGACTTGTATTTCGTTGGAACACGTCCAACTAAAACAAAGGGGAAGCCAAAGCCTCCCCTTAATTTTTATTTTCTGATACCTAGTTCCTTAATTAGAGAACGGTATTTTTCAATATCTTTTTTCTTTAGGTAATCCAAAAGACTACGTCTTTTACCTACCAATGCCACCAAGGAACGCTCAGTACCATAATCTTTGTGGTTCCTTTTAAGGTGTTGTGTCAAGTGGTTGATACGGTGTGTAAACAAAGCAATTTGTCCTTCCGTAGAACCAGTGTTGCTCTCAGAGCCGCCGAATTTCTTGAAAATTTCAGCTTTTACTTCTTTGGTTAAATACATTCCAATATTTATTTAAATGATTATTATGTATTGATTGTCTATCAATCAGCGTGCAAAGATAATTCTTTTTTTGAATTCACCATGTTTATAAATAACCTTTTAAAGGTTTAATATTCATGGTTTTCAATATAAAACGATTGGAAAAGAGTTTTGTTTTGTCATTCCGAACTTGTTTCGGAATCTCATCAAATTGATTTCCTATTATAATGAGAACCTGAAACCAGTTCAGGTTGACAAAAAATGTAAAAGCCCCGAATTCGGGGCTTTTTTTATGCTCTTACGGGTTGATTCGTAATTAGATCTATGTAAAGGTTGACCTTTTTCTTCAAATCCCTACGGTGGGAAATGAAATCCAAGAACCCATGCTCTTTTAAGAATTCTGCCGTTTGGAAACCTTCGGGAAGGTCTTTACCA
This sequence comes from Flagellimonas zhangzhouensis, assembly GCF_900102925.1. Classification (GTDB taxonomy): domain Bacteria; phylum Bacteroidota; class Bacteroidia; order Flavobacteriales; family Flavobacteriaceae; genus Flagellimonas; species Flagellimonas zhangzhouensis. Next base: position 1,499,877 of record NZ_FNKI01000001.1, read on the forward strand.
ACAGTATCTTTAACAATACGTGGTCCTGCAAACCCGATCAATGCGCCTGGTTCGGCAATGTTGATATCTCCCAGCATAGCATATGAAGCTGTGGTTCCACCCGTAGTTGGGTCTGTACACAACGAAATATATGGGATTTTGGCTTCAGCCAATTGTGCCAATTTCACTGAGGTTTTTGCCAACTGCATTAATGAAAGTGCAGCTTCCATCATCCTTGCTCCACCTGATTTGGAAATCATCAAGAAAGGAATCTTTTTCTTTTTGGCCACATCGATGGCTCTAGAAATTTTCTCTCCAACAACACTTCCCATAGATCCACCGATAAAGGCGAAATCCATACAGGCTACCACCAAATCTTTTCCGTTGGATTTTCCAATGGCAGTTCTCACAGCATCGTGCAATCCCGTTTTTGATTCGGCTGCTTTAAGACGTTCAGAATATTTTTTGGTATCCACAAATTTTAAGGGATCCTTTGACGACATTTTTATATCAAGTTCTTTGAACTTGTTGTCATCGAAAAGTATCTCAAAATATTCCTTACTTCCAATTCTTACGTGGTAATCATCTTCTGGGCTAACATAGAAGTTTTTGGCCAAATCCTCCGCTTCAACAATTTTACCCGTTGGGGATTTGTACCATAACCCCTTAGGGGTGTCTTTTTTTTCTTCTGTTAGGGTCTGTATTCCTTTTTCCTTTCTTTTAAACCAAGACGACATGCAATCAAAATTTAGTTATACAGAAAATTATAAAGAGTTTACGTTGTTCAAATCCTCGAAGGCTTTTTTCAAACGTGCACTAAAAGTTTTTTCTCCTTCACGAAGCCAAACACGTGGATCGTAGAATTTTTTGTTGGGTTGGTCATCCCCATCAGGGTTGCCAATTTGTGCTTGAAGGTAATCACCTTTTCCTTGGATGTAATCTCTTACTCCTTCCAAGAATGCATATTGAAGGTCGGTATCGATGTTCATTTTGATTACACCATAACCAATGGCTTCTCTGATTTCTTCCAAAGTAGATCCAGAACCACCATGGAATACAAAATCGATATGATTTTCTTTAACTCCATATTTTTCAGAAATAAACTCTTGGGAGTTTTTCAAGATTTTTGGAGTCAATTTTACATTTCCAGGTTTGTATACCCCGTGAACGTTACCAAATGCAGCCGCAATAGTGAATTTTGTGCTCACTTTTGATAGTTCTTCGTAAGCAAATGCTACTTCTTCGGGTTGCGTATATAGTTTGGAATCGTCAACATCTGAATTGTCAACTCCATCTTCCTCACCACCTGTGATTCCCAATTCGATCTCCAAGGTCATATCCATTTTGCTCATACGCTCAAGATACCCTTTGCAGATTTCGATATTTTCTTCAATCGGCTCTTCTGAAAGGTCGATCATGTGAGAACTGAACAAGGATTTTCCTGTGGCTTTGTAATGCTCTTCGCTGGCATCCAAAAGGCCGTCGATCCAAGGCAATAATTTTTTTGCACAGTGGTCAGTATGAAGAATTACGGTTGCCCCGTAGGCTTCAGCCAATTGGTGTACGTGTTTTGCTCCAGCTACAGCTCCTAAAATGGCGGCTTTTTGTCCGTCGTTGGACAATCCTTTACCAGCATTAAATTGTGCCCCACCATTTGAAAATTGGATGATAACAGGTGAATTCAATGCAGCAGCGGTTTCCATTACGGCATTTACGGTATCAGAACCGATTACGTTTACAGCTGGAAGCGCATAACCGTTGGCTTTTGCGTGCTTAAAAATTTCTTGGACTTGATCTCCGGTTGCTACACCCGGCTTTATGTTGTGGGACATAATTAAGATGGTTTCGAGTTAAAATTAGGAAACAAAAGTAATAAATTATTTACTCTAGAAGGGATAATTGATACCTATATTAAAGGTGGAGTTTTTAAAGTTGTACCCATCGAACCAACGATCGGAACCAACTTTACCGGGATTAAAGGTCTTGAATCCCAGGTCTAACCTAAATACGAAATAGGTGAAATCGTAGCGTAGACCAAACCCGTTACCTAATGCTATGTCAGCCAGAGAGTCTATTCCACTAAAAATGGCATCGGGATTATTTTCATTATCAAAGACATTCCAAATGTTTCCAGCATCGGCAAATAGGGCACCTTTAAGATCGCCCACCAATGGAAAACGGTATTCGAGGTTGAAGGCCAATTTAAGGTTAGCTTCATTAAAATCGTTAACATTCATGGTTTTACCTGGACCCAATTCATATGCATTCCAAGCTCTGTTGTCGTTGGAACCACCTGCAAAGTAACTGCGAACAAAAGGAATGCTGTTTGAATTGCCATAGGGGATAGCTATCCCGGCAAAACTTCTAAATGCGATTACCTGAGATTCTCCAACGCGCCAGTGGCGGATGTAATCAAACTCGGTTTTTACATACTGGGAGAAAGGCACTCCAAAGACCAAATTCTGTCCTGAATCGTTCTTGTTGTAGGGCACAACATTGGCTACAAGTGCCAACATGCCACCTGCACTTTCTACTTTTATTCGATACTGGTAAAAATCAAGATCGTTAATATCACTTTTGCTATTCTTGGTATGGGAGAAGTTACTAGCAAATATGAGGTTGTTTTCGGTCAATCGAACTCTTCGCTCTTCAATACTATTAACTTCATCGTATTCCTCGGATGTTACTGGGATAGATCCATTCAATACGTCATCCGCGAAGGTGTTGGCCCCGTTAGGAATATCTAAAAATTGGTCGCCGTTATCATCTACTTCAAAGTAGTCATCATATTGTGAATCACCCTTAAACTGATCAGCTATGTCATCTAGATTGGAGAAGGTGTTTCGGTAAACATTATAAAAGTTATCGGGGTTTACGTTGCGCACGAACTCAACATTCAACAATTCAAAATTGTTTTTATGAAGGTTGGTCGGTGACCAATTATAAGAAAGTACCGAATTTAAGGATTGTTTGTCCAAGCCTATGTTCCTTTGGAAATTGGTACCTGCCAACAATCGTGTTTGGGGCAACATATAATAAGGAATAACCTTTTCGGTCTTAAACGGAAACCAAATTCTCGGAAATGTAATATTGATATCACCTCCAATTTCGGAAGTGAAGGTTTCGTTGGACAGGGAAGCGTCGCTCAACAAACCAATAGATCCTCTGGCGGAAACATTTAAGGTTTCCGCTCCGCCGAATACGTTTCGGGTGATCACTGAAGTACTAAAAGCAGTACCCACTTGCTGAATGTTGGAGTGGGTGATGTCAAAATTCATGTTCAGCGAATACTTCGGTTTTGCAGCCAAATAAATATTGGACACCAGTTCGGTTTGGGTCGAATCTGGAATAAAATCGATGTTGGGATACTTAAACGTATTCAGGTTGGTAATTTGGCGGTAGGTGCGTAAACGGTCCAAATCCCGATAAATACTGTCTTTGGTGAAAAATATGGCATCGGTAAGGGCCTTGGGTTTATACCGAAGCTTATTGCTGTAATAGATATTGTAGTTGTCGTATTCCAACACTTGCAAAGAATCGGCTGCACCATAAATGTCGTAATCGGCGTAAATGTTGATTTTTTTGATGCGCGCAACCCTGTAATTCGTGGTGGTGTCAACACCATTGGAGCTGCTCCTGAATTTTTTGATGTTCAATTGAATGTCCAACAACTGATCATTGGCATCTAGTGTAGTATCTCTTAAAATATCATAGTTTATGGAGCTTTCCTGAAAGTTGTAAACCCCCGAATTCCGAAATAAGGAAGTCAATCGCTCTCGCTCCAAGGTGAACTTCTCCAAATCGAACTGTTCTCCCTCCCTAACATAACTTTTTTTGGCAGACAATTTATAAATGGAATCCAATTCTGGGGATGCAATATTTTTTTGAATTGAATCTACAATATAGGGCTTGCTAAGGTTGACCTTATAATGCAGCTCGGCTCGTTTTTCACGTTTGCCTTCCACAATTTCATAGGTGGCTGCACTGTTGAAATATCCTTTGGTGTTGTAATAGGCCTCCAATCTCTTTACAGACTTGTTGGTCTTTGCCGTGTCAATTACTGCAGGAGGTTCTCCGATCCGTTTTAAAAATTCACTTGAACCTTTCACCAAAAAAGATTCACGAAGTCGATTTACCTGCTTTGCGGAAAGGAAATTATTAAGTCGTTTTTCTCTTTTTTCTTTTCTGTGCAGCCAATCATTAAAAGAAGAGTCGGGATTTTCTTTGGCAAGATTGTACAAGTTCAAGCGCAGCGGATAACCTAAAACACTGCTATTGGGTTTTTGACCTATAAGTCCTTTAATTTCGCTATCGGTCACTTTTTCCTCATCAACAAAAATGGAATTTTTGGTCAGAAGTAATTCTTCATCCTCCACCTTTTTTAAGGTATTGCACCCCGATATGCCGAACAAAAGCAACAATAACCCTATTTTTGCTCTGTTGTACAATAGACCTAAAGAACCCCTCATAGACGTCAAAAATACACGATTTAGATGGTTACAAAAAACCAAATTAAACTAGTTGTAAGCCTAAAGCAAAAAAAGTACCGATCTCAACATGGGCTATTTGTTGTTGAGGGTGAAAAAGTTGTAAAGGAGCTTTTACATGAAGGTGTTCAACCTTACCTTATTTTGGTGGACGACCCTGCAAAAGTCAATAGATTTGAAGGTTCTGAGTTGGTCGATTCCAAGGTGCTGAAACAAATGAGCAGCCTTTCGCAACCCAATGGAGTTTTAGGCGTTTTTTATATTGAAAAAGTTTCGGATAGCTCAAAAGTTGATTGGGTAGTAGTGTTGGATGCTGTTCGTGACCCAGGGAATTTGGGAACCATTATCCGTCTTTGCGATTGGTTCGGCATCAAACAATTGATCTGTTCGCAGGATACTGTAGATTGTTACAATCCAAAAGTGTTGCAAGCTACAATGGGTTCTATTGCTCGGGTTCAAATCAGCTATCTGGATTTAGTTGATTATTTAAAGGAAACAGAAAAACCCGTATATGGTGCTTTTATGGATGGTGAATCTGTGTATAGCGAAGAAATTCCACAAAGTGGAATACTGGTCATGGGAAATGAGGCCAATGGTGTTTCCGATGAAGTAAATCAAATGGTCACTAAAAGAATCTCAATTCCTCAATTTGGAGAAACTACTACGGAAAGTCTAAATGTAGCCACCGCAACGGCAATTCTTTTAAATGAAATAAGAAGAAGCTAGTTTACTCGAAAGTAAAGTTGATGAAAATACCTCGGGTACGCATGGCGTTGATATTTCCCGTCCATGGACTATCTGGATTGTTATCGGGAACCAACTCGTCCGTTAAGGCAAAAACTCCTCGAATAGATGGGGTGAACTTAAAGTATTCGGTGTAAAAATCGATACCAAAACCAATTTCGTAACCATATACATTCTTTTTCATCCGAAATTCGCCTGTACTGTTATCATCCAAACTATCCTCCTTGGCGCCTAAGTTCATGGATGTATAAACACCACCAATAATAAATGGCTTCCAGTTGCCAATTCTTCGGGTGCTGGCCTTTAACAATAATGGAAAACGGATGTATGTGGATCGTACCTCGCGAAGTGCATCGTTCTCATTGGAAAAACCAGGAAAACCTAAAGTTCTGGCCGTATAAAGTAGTCCAGGTTCAAAACGCGCATCCAAAAATTCATTGATTCGAAGCTCTCCGATCAGCCCAACATTAAATCCAAAAGTTTTATCCACCAAAACATCACGGCCAATATCATCCTTGTATTCAAATTGAAAATCATATTGGTTAAAACCAAGATAGTACCCCCAGTTAAGAAGATATTTATCCTCGTTCTGCAGATTTAAAATCGGGTCTTTGCCAAATTGGGCATTTGAAGTTGGACTGGCCAAAACAAGTAGTCCAAATAGAATGAGAAAATTTTTCATTAAACTATTTTGAGGCGACATAAATGGTTGCTACACCCATGGTTTGTGGTTTGTTCTCTATTCCTATAAACCCAATTTTGCCCAAAATATTGTTGAAAGCCTCTCCATGTGGAAAAACAGACGCCGATTCGCTCAAATATGCATAGGCCGATCTGTCTTTTGAAAATAATCTGCCGATGTTCGGTAAAATGTATTTGGTGTAAAAGCGGTACCCTTGTTTAAAAGGAGTTTTGGTAGGTACTGAAGTTTCCAAAACCAAAAAATGTCCATCTGGTTTTAACACACGATAAATTTCCTGTAGGCCTTTTTCGAGGTTTTCAAAGTTTCGAACTCCAAAAGCAACCGTGATGGCATCAAACGAATTGTCTTCAAAAGGTAGATTTTCACTATCGCCCACCACCATTTCAATGGTTTTGTCCAGTTTTTTGTCGGCAACCTTTTTCTTTCCAACCTCTAACATGCCTGGGGAAAGATCTAAACCAACAATTTTTTCTGCCCCTGTCTGGTTCAAGGCAATGGCCAGATCACCTGTCCCAGTGGCAATGTCCAAAATGTTTTTTGGAGATTTATCGGTTAAAAAAGCAACGATTCTTTTACGCCATTTAATGTCTGTTCCAAAGGAAATCACCCTGTTCAGTCCATCATAATTGCCCGAAATATTATCGAACATTTGCTTCACCTGTTCTTTCTTACCGAGTTGGGATTCTTTATATGGGGTCACTTTTTCCGACATGGCTTTAATTTGCTGGCAAATATACAACTTCGGAATAAGGGACGGAGACTAAAATATTTGTGTAATTTTGCCCACCAAATGAACTATTGAAGCCTATTGGACTAAAAATATGTCATTTAGCCGGCCATAACCCACTGAATTGTTTTTAGAACCAATACATTTGAAAAAATTTAAAAACATCATATTCCTATAAATGAGGATCATTATAGCAGGAGCAGGTGAGGTGGGTTTCCATTTGGCAAAACTTTTGTCCTATGAAGCCCAAGAGATTACATTGATCGATACGGACAAGGAAAAATTAGCATATGCCGATAGCCATTTGGATATTCGCGTGCTAAGAGGAGACGCCACGTCCATTCAAGTGCTCCAAGATGCCCAAGTAGACGATTCCGATCTAGTAATCGGAGTAACCGAGTCGGAAACAACGAATCTTACATTATGTGTATTGGCCAAGCAATTGGGGTCTAAAAGGACCATGGCCAGGATTTCCAATACCGAGTTTATGGACAATCGTGATTTGATCAAGTTTGAGCAACTTGGTATCGATGAACTCATATCTCCAGAACGATTGGCGGCGATGGAAATCCAGTTGATGCTGAATCAGTCTGCGTTTAACGATACTTATGAATTTGAAGGTGGACTTTTGACCATGTTCGGGGTTATTTTGCCCAAAACAGCACCTTTTGTAGGTAAAATGGTGAAAGAAGCGGCTCGAATTTTCCCTGAACTGCACTTTATGCCCATCGCCTTACAGCGAACTGGTACCCAATTCACCTTGATTCCCAGAGGGGATACCATTTTTAAGGAAGGTGATCAGGTATATTTCATTACTTCCGATAAAGGGGTAGAGGAGTTGTACAAGCTTACGGGTATGCAAAAGCAAGACATCAAAAACGTGATGATTCTTGGAGGTAGTAAGGTTGGTTTTAAAACCGCTCGTGACCTTTGTACCAAAAAATTCAATGTAAAACTTATAGAGAAAAATAAGGAAAAGGCCTTTGATATTGCCGATGAGTTGCCCCATGCCTTGGTCATCAATGGTGATGGACGCAATGTGGAGTTGTTGGATGAAGAAAGCTTGGAATCCATGGATGCCTTTATCGCGGTAACTGGAAATTCCGAAACCAATATCATGTCCTGTTTGGTGGCCAAAAGCAAACGCATTAAAAAAACGATTGCCTTGGTGGAAAACATGGACTATTTTCAATTATCCCATTCCATTGGAGTGGATACCTTGATCAATAAAAAACTGTTGGCTGCCAACAGCATCTTTAGATATATCCGAAAAGGTGAGGTACTTGCCTTGACCCGTTTGAACAACTTGAATGCCGAAATCTTGGAGTTTGAAGTAAAAGCTTCTTCCTTGGTGAACGGGGAATTGATTCGAGAATTGAATTTTCCAAGAGAAGCCAGTATCGGTGGAGTTATCAGAAATGGTGAAGGAATCATCGCATTGGGTGATTTTAGGATCATGCAAGGCGACCGCGTAGTGGTCTGCTGTTTACCAAAGGCCATTCCGAGGATAGAAAAGCTGTTCCTATAATGAAGCTGAATACAAGAATCATTATCCATATAATGGGGTTGTTGCTGCTCTGCAATGGCTCTTTTATGCTTTTAGCGGCGGTAGCCAGTGGTATTTATAATGATGGTGCCACCTTGGATATTATGTTGGCTGCCATTGTGACCATGCTTTTTGGAATTATGGCCATGTTCTACACTAGAGGTCATAAAAAGGAAGTGAAGCGAAAGGAAGGTTATATTGTGGTTACTTTCGGATGGATTATCATGTCCATTTCAGGGATGTTGCCCTATTTGTTTTCTGGGTCCATTCCTTCTATAACCGATGCCTTTTTTGAAACCATGTCGGGTTATACCACGACAGGGGCTTCCATTTTGGATGATATTGAAGGACTTCCCTCTGGTATTTTACTTTGGCGAAGCCTTACCCACTGGATAGGAGGTATGGGGATTATTGTTTTGGCCATTGCCATCCTTCCACTTTTAGGAATAGGAGGTATGCAGTTGTTTGCTGCTGAGGCACCAGGTCCAGCAGGGGATAAATTGCACCCAAGGATTACGGATACAGCCAAGCGTTTGTGGTTCATTTATTTTGGATACACCGTTTTGGAAACTGTACTGTTAAAGTTTGCTGGAATGTCATTTTTTGATGCCATCAACCATGCTTTAGCAACCATGAGCACGGGTGGATTTTCCACCAAGAATGCTAGTGTGGCCTATTGGAACGACCAACCTGTTATTCAATATATTATTATCCTGTTCATGTTTTTGGCAGGAAGTAACTTTGTATTGAGCTATTTTGCTTTGACCAAAAGAATTCAACGGGTGTTAAAGGACGAAGAATTTAAATATTACTTCGGTTTCGTAGTGATTTTTGCCATTTTATCTACACTGGGCGTCTACTATAAGGCCGAGGTGCCTGTTTCCGATTTTCATCCCATGGTTTGGGGAGAAGCGGAAAGTGCCTTTAGGCATTCTTTGTTCCAGGTAGTAGCGGTGATTACCACAACTGGTTTTGTTACTGCTGATTTTACCTCGTGGACCCCATTTTTAACCGTTTTCTTTTTTGGGTTGATGTTCTTGGGCGGCTCTGCTGGTTCAACAGCAGGTGGGATCAAGGTGATGCGTCATTTGATTATTATTAAAAACGGAATCTTGGAATTTAAACGTACCCTGCATCCCAATGCGGTGATTCCAGTACGTTATAATCAAAAAACAGTTTCAGAGCATATTGTTTACAATGTGATAGCTTTCTTCGTGCTATATATGCTGCTATTCATTATAGGCTCCCTGGTGTTGGGTCTGTTAGGTTTGGACTTTGTGTCTGCCGTAGGAGGGTCTGCTTCTTCATTAGGGAATGTAGGTCCTGCTTTAGGAAGTTTAAATCCAGTGAGCAATTACAACAGTTTACCCCCAATAGGCAAATGGTGGTGTAGTTTCTTGATGCTGTTAGGCCGTCTGGAGCTTTTTACTGTTCTGATCGTACTTACCCCATATTTCTGGAAAAAGACATAAAAAAACCTCCTGAAAACATTTCAAGAGGTTTAATTTCTTTTTAATTCGTCACCCTGAACTTGTTTCAGGGTCTCAATTAATTACATGAACTTTATTATGAGATGCTGAATCAAGTTCAGCATGACAATCTATGGTTTAAAGCACCGCCTTAATTCGGGCAATAGCTTCTTTCAATTCTTTTTCTGATGCCGCGTAAGAAATACGGATGCAGTTTGGATTTCCAAATGCTTCCCCTGTTACGGTAGCTACATTGGCATTTTCCAATAGATATAATGCAAAATCAGATGCATTGTTGATTGTGGTTCCATTCAAGGTCTTTCCAAAGAAAGCAGAGATGTCTGGGAACACATAAAAGGCACCTTCTGGAATATTAAGGTTGAAACCTTCGATTTCACCTAAAAGTCCAAGCACCAAATCCCTTCTTTTATGGAATTCATCAATCATGTATTGAATCTTGTTCACGGGAGCTTCCAAAGCAGTGATAACTGCGCGTTGCGCAATGGAATTTGCCCCACTGGTCACCTGGCCTTGCAATTTGGTACATCCTTTAGCAATCCACTCAGGAGCGCCAATATATCCAATCCTCCAACCTGTCATGGCAAAAGCCTTGGAAACACCGTTTACAGTAACAGTTCTGTCGTACATTCCATCAATGGCAGCAATGCTAACATGGTCACCAACAAAGTTGATGTGCTCATAGATTTCATCAGAAACCACATAAATATCTGGATGGTTTTTCAATACTTCGGCCAAACCTTCCAATTCCGCTTTGCTGTAAACCGAACCACTAGGGTTACAAGGTGAGCTGAACCAGATCATTCGGGTTTTAGGGGTAATGGCAGCCTCCAATTGAGCAGGTGTCATTTTAAAATCGGTGTCGATTCCAGTTGAAACTTCAACAGGAACACCTTCGGCCAATTTTACAATATCGCTATAGCTTACCCAATATGGTGCAGGAAGAATTACTTCGTCACCAGGGTTTAAAACCACCATGGCAACATTGTACAAAGATTGCTTGGCACCGGTTGAAACCACAATTTGGTTCAATCCGTAATCCAATCCATTGTCCCTTTTAAATTTGAGGGCGATGGCCTTTTTTAATTCAGCATACCCGTCAACTGGGGTATAGCTGCTAAAGTTTTCATCGATGGCCTGCTTTGCAGACTCTTTAATGAAGTCGGGAATGTTAAAGTCGGGCTCACCCAAACTCAATCCTATAATATCCTTTCCTTCGTTTCGTAGTTCTCGAGCTTTGGCGGCCATGGCCAAAGTTGCTGACGTGGACATGTTCTTGATCCTGTCAGATAAATGGTTGCTCATGGATACTTCTTTTTACTAATATTGAAGGGCTGGCTCTTTGCCTAATTCCCTTAAGTGTTTGAAGTGCGAAATTATAGCTTTTCTTGTAGTTTGGTATTCGTGGTAAGGCAAATTAAATTCCTTAGCCGTCTGTTTCACAATTTTTGAAATATTTGTGTAATGTATGTGGCTAATATTTGGGAAAATATGGTGCTCTACCTGGTGGTTTAAACCTCCTGTAAACCAGTTTACTATTCTGTTTTTTGTGCCAAAGTTCACGGTGGTGAACAACTGGTGGATGGCCCATGTGTTTTTCATGTTTCCTTCTTCATCTGGAAGTGGAGTTTCGGCATGATCCACAATGTGTGCCAATTGGAAAACAACACTCAATATTACACCTGCTACGTAGTGCATAATAAAGAAGCCCAATAATACTTGCCACCAAGCGATATCAACAAAGATCAAAGGCAATACGATCCAAATAGTCAAGTAAATGATCTTGGTGATCACCAAAGTACTCCAGTTTACTATGGGGTTAGGCAATTTACCATAGCTCAATTTTCTTTTCATGTAACGGTACATTTGCTGAAAATCGGTGGTAATGGCCCAGTTAAAGGTTAATAATCCGTATAGGAAAATAGAGTAGTAGTGTTGAAACTTGTGGTGCTTTTTCCATTCTGCATGCTCGGAGAATCTTAAAATTCTACCTGCTTCCATATCTTCATCATGCTCATGAATATTGGTGTAGGTGTGGTGAAGCACATTGTGTTGAACTTGCCAGTTGTATACATTTCCTGCCAAGATATAAATACTACTTCCCATGAGTTTGTTTACCCATTTTTTGTTGGAATAGGCGCCGTGGTTACCATCGTGCATCACATTCATTCCCACTCCGGCCATACCAACTCCCATGGTAATGGAAAGCAAAAGGTAAGCCCAGAAAGGCAAATTCAAAGTCAAGATTAAAAAGTAAGGGGCCAAAAACAGGGCGAACATCACTATAGTTTTTAAGTGAAGTTTCCAGTTTCCGGTTTTTTTGAGGTTGTTTTCGTTGAAGTAATCGTTAACTCGCTTGTTCAGAGTTCTGAAAAATTGAGCAGAGTCTTTTCTTGAAAACCGGACGGTACTCTTATCCATAAAATAAATTTTTACAAAAATAACCAATTAGACCTTATTGCGATAAGGCTTTATGTTAGAACGGTGTTAAGGTCCTTAAAAGTATTAATTTTGTCAAAAATAACCTTTGGTGTATGAAAGCTGACCTCATTTATAAATATTTTACGACACTCACCGAGCATCAAAAGGAGCAATTTGCTCAGCTTGAGGAACTTTACAAGGATTGGAACCAAAAAATAAATGTGGTTTCCAGAAAAGATATCGATGAGTTGTACTTGCGTCATGTGCTTCATTCTCTGGGAATTGCCAAGATTCAAATTTTTAATGAAGGCTCTGATATTTTAGATGTTGGGACTGGAGGAGGATTTCCTGGAATTCCATTGGCCATTTTATTTCCCAATGTAAATTTTACCTTGGTGGATGCTATTGGTAAAAAAATTAAAGTGGTGAACGAGGTGGTTGAGGGTTTGCAATTGGACAATGTAACTGCCCATCACGCAAGAGTTGAAGAAATTCCTGAACAATTTGATTTTATAGTGAGTAGAGCGGTGGCAGCTATGCCCACTTTTGTGCATTGGACCAAAGGGAAAATTAAAAAGGATTCTGCGCATGCACGCAAAAATGGAATTCTCTATTTAAAAGGTGGTGACTTGACCGAAGAACTACAGGGTTATGAGACAGTTCAAATTTTCGACTTGCAGGAATATTTTGAAGAGGACTTTTTTGAAACCAAAAAGGTAGTCTACCTCCCCCAAAAGTTTAAGGGGTAATTAAATACTGTACATTCTTTTATAGACCAATCTACATTTTCTAGCATAGTCTTTGGCATATTGCCATAGGCGATTGTATTGTGCGACCAATTTTTTCCTCCAAGCAATCATTTTATCTTTCATAACTAATGGTTTACGGTGTAAAATTAAGTTTATTACGTTTAAGTTACAATTAATTAACGTTAAATTTACATTGAATATTGTTTTTACTATCTGTTTAATGAAAAATATTCCGAATAAATATCAGTAAATCAATTATATAGGTGATTTTATGAGTGAGAATATTAGAAATGATTATTGAGGCAGGTTTTTTGCCAATTTTGGACCGTTCCACTCGCGAATGTGAAACAAAAAAAAGGCCGTTATTTTAAATAACAGCCTTTTACTTAATAGGTTTATAACTTGTGCTTACCCCAAAAATGGATATCTGTAATCCTCTGGAGTTACGAAAGTTTCTTTGATCAATCTTGGAGAAACCCAGCGCAACAGGTTTTGCATAGAACCTGCTTTGTCGTTGGTTCCCGATGCTCTTGCACCGCCGAAAGGTTGTTGGCCAACCACGGCTCCTGTAGGTTTATCGTTAATGTAGAAGTTTCCAGCGCAGTTTTGTAATGCTTTGGTGGCTTCATCAATGGCGTAACGATCTGCTGAAAGCACAGCTCCCGTTAATCCATATTCGGATGTACTATCTACCAATTTCAACGTTTCGCTCCAATCTGCATCTTCATAGATATAAATGGTCACCACAGGTCCAAAAAGTTCGGTACACATGGTGTCGTATTTTGGATTGCTGGTCAAAATTACTGTTGGCTCAATAAAATAACCTACAGATTTATCGTATCCGCCACCCGCAATAATTTCAGCATCTTTATCGGCTTTGGCTTGTTCAATATAGCTGGCCAATTTATCAAACGCACCTTCGTGGATCACAGCAGTGATAAAGTTGCTCATGTCCTCTGGTGAACCTGGTTTTTTGAAAGATGCTACATCAGCCTTTACCAATTCCAAAATTTCATCAGCAGTGGATTTTGGAAGGTACACCCTGGATGCCGCACTACATTTTTGACCTTGGAACTCAAATGCTCCGCGAGTAATTGCAGTGGCTACTTGCTGTGGTTTTGCAGTGGGGTGGGCAATTATAAAATCCTTTCCACCTGTTTCGCCTACAATTCGTGGGTAGGTTTTGTATTTATCAATGTTGTTTCCGATTTGTTTCCACAATGCCTTGAATACATGTGTGGAACCAGTAAAGTGGATTCCAGAGAAATCAGGGCTTGCCAAAACAGTATCAGAAATCATAACGGGATCTCCGTACACCACATTGATCACCCCATCGGGCAAACCAGCTTCTTTAAATACATCCACAATAACTTTTGCGGAATACACTTGGCTGTCACTTGGTTTCCAGATCACAACGTTGCCCATCATCGCGGCACTTGCTGGTAGGTTACCTGCAATTGCGGTAAAGTTGAATGGCGTAATGGCATACACAAACCCTTCCAAAGGACGATATTCTACTCTGTTCCAAATACCTTCAGCAGATTCTGGTTGTTCTCCATAGATCTGAGACATATACTCTACGTTGAAACGCAAGAAATCTATAATCTCACAAGCTGCATCAATCTCAGCTTGGTAAATATTTTTGGATTGAGCCAACATGGTTGCGGCATTCATTTTTGCTCGGTAAGGCCCTGCAATCAATTCAGCTGCCTTTAAAAAGATCGCTGCGCGTTGCTCCCAAGTAAGGTTGGCCCATTTTTCGCGAGCTTCCAAGCCGTTTGCAATGGCTTTTTCAACGTGGGATTTTTCGGCCAAATGATAGTGTCCGAGAACATGTTGGTGTTCGTGTGGAGGAGACATAGGCTTGGTGTTGCCTGTTCTTATTTCCTCGCTACCAATATACAGGGGAACGTCTATGGTGCTATTATAAAATGCTTTGTATTGCTTAAGTACTTCTTCTCTTTCGGGAGAACCTGGCGCATAACTTTTTACGGGTTCGTTAATTGCGGTAGGTACTTGAAAAAATCCTTTTCCCATTGAAATGTTTTTAAGTGTGTTACAATGGTTCCAAAGGTAAGTAAACCGATATCGAATAGAAAATGGTCTGGATTAGTTTATCGCAAAAGGTGCGGCGAATTTAAATGTAGGAATCTCTACTTCAAATTCTTCACCATTGGTGAAATTCACCATTTGGTAATGCCCACGCATGGCACCAACAGGGGATGCCAATAAACAACCCGAGCTATAGGTGTGGGATTTTCCAGGTTTAATTACAGGTTTTCTGCCAATTACGCCTTCGCCATCTATGGTTTCCATGTCTTTTAAAGCATCAAAAATATCCCAGTGGCGTGCCATTAATTGTACATTGTCCTTGGTGAGGTTCTCAATGGTAATGGTGTAGCCAAATGCATAGTGCATTTTGTAATTCTTAAAGAAGGTGCCTTCAAATGAAGTGCGAACCGATACTTTGATTCCTTTTGTGACCTGTGTAAACATATTAATTAATAGGTAAAGACGCTTCCCGTAAACGTTGCTAAGATGGTGAAAAAAGCCAACATCAAAAATATCGTGTTCAGAAAGATATATTTCACAATTGTTTTAAACCTGCCTTGGCCATAGAAATTCCGCATTGCCTTATAAAGGTAAATACCGAAAATCAGTAAAAAAATACCAGCGCTACTAATTTTAAAAACAGCATCCAGTGTTAAGCTAAGGATGAGCAAGATAAACAAGAGCGACTGATTGTGGAAACTAAAGATAAGATGATCGGTGTAGTTGTATTTATTTCTGATGTAAACCAAAGAAATGAACAAGGTAAACACCGGTAAAAAGAAAAATACGACGAATGGCAGCTTAGAAATGGTTTCGTTTACCCAAGTGCCAGGTTCGCTAACAACTTTCCAAACACTGTTGGAAAAATTGAAGGCCATTTTGTTGGTGGTACTTGGCTCAATTTGATATTTTGCCTGGGCTTCAGCAAAATTGAATAGGGTGTCCTTTTTAATATAAAGGCCAAAAAATTCTGCTTTTTTGGAAAAGGCATTCATTCCTGATTTAGATTCAAGTGTTTTGAAATAGCCGACTGGGTCGGAATTCATAAAAGAATCTTTTTGACGTTCTTTTTCTTTTATTCCATTCATGAAAACGCCCAATGAATCCAAGTTTTTCAAGGTGGATGAAAGTTTTGGATTGCTGTCTTCTATGGAGTCTATCTTGTGAAAGCCAACAAGAATTTCAGGATTGTTCTTCTTTAAAGAGTCAATGGTATTCTGTGTCTCTTTGGTTTGCTTTTCAAGGGCAACACTATCCAATTCAAAACCACCTGTGTCAGTATTGAACGTAAAAGGAATGCCGTCGTAAATGGTCCCGTCAAATTTTCGGGCCGCTTGATCCCAATTTTCAAATTGACTGTTGTAGGTGAACATCAAAAAATACAGGAAAGCTAAACTCAACAAGAACCTAAATGGATTGGTGTAGGTAATTCGCTTCCCTTCTATATAATCTTTGGTAATGGTACCTGGGCGGAGCAATAATGCGGAAAGAGTCTTGAGTAGTTTGGAATCGTAATTGATCAAACTGGAAAAGAATTCATCGAAAAAATCCTTTAACGTAAGTTTTTTAGTGCTGTTGGCTTGAGAACAATTGGGACAGTACTTATCGCTGATGTCAAGCGGATGCCCACAGTTCAAACATTTTACTCCCCTAAATTTAAGTTCATAGCGACCTTTGGTGATCAAGCCATCTTTTTTCCCCATGCCTCCCCAGGATTTGGTTTTAAAGATAATTAATTGCTAATATTTCGTGAATTCAATGAGCCAATACCAATAAGACTGTCGTAAAGATTCCCAAAATCACGATAATAAACCAATATCAAATAGTTGTTTTCTGTAAAATGAAAATTACCGCTCACTAAATTGGGCTCAATACTTCCATCTTCTTTTTGGACTACATATTTATAATTGTAGAACCCTTGTTTCATCATTAGAGTAGTCTCAAATTTCCCATTTTCCTCGTTAAAGACCATTCTATTTTCGTCAGTAAGTGCATAGTTGTTGAACTTTCCGATGACAAATACCTGGTCCAATCCAATTTGGTTGGTGTAGGGCAGGCTAAAATGTACTTGCGAATACTCGGCTTCGCGGGAGACATCCTCACCTTGCATGGTGCGCACCACAAAATCCCCATTAATGTCTGGAAAATAGGTGTAGGGTTCATCATTTCGATATTCGTTGGTGAAAAGATAATGATGGTAAACTTCTTTCATTTCAATGCTGGAAATGGCAAAAGTGGGTGATCGAAGATCTTTTGTGTCGAAGTTCAGGTATTCGTTGCCTCCAAAAAAACTGGTCTCGTCAAAATACTTATACACCAATTCCCTTCCTATAGTGTATTGCGGTTTTATATTGTAAAGTGCTGTGGGCCAATGATGGTTTTGTAGAATGACGATTTTCACTTCCCTTTGCGGATTAACCACGGGAAATGCAGCCGTGTTTATGCTGAACTGAACTGCTTGTTTGGTGTTGATGTAGTTGAAATCACGTGATCGTTTAATTTCCCCAGAGACCACAACCGCATCTTGATATACTACGAAGCGTCTTGAAAATTGAATTTCATTATAACTATTGTAGACCTCCAGTACATAGTTGCCAGTTAATCGCAATCCCACATTCGAATTTGGAATGGTAAGCTGATAATTGGAGTAGGGCTGAAGCGTAGTGTAGCTGTTTTCGTAATCAATGATGCGCTGGTTGTCCATTCCCGATAAATATTGTGACTTCAATATTTGGGAAGGCGTCCAGTCGTAATTGCAGTGCACAATTTTATAGTAATAGTCCTGCTCACTGGCGGTAAGATCATCAAAACTAAGGTTAATGGATTCTCCTAGTTGAACCACAGGAAATTGGTCATCGGTAGGACCTTTAAAAATTATGGTCTTGATGTTTTCTGGAGGATTAATTTCCTCCATGATTTGGGAAAAAACCGCTACATGTGAAAAACATATAAGTAGCAGACTGGTTAAAAAACGCATCTACAGTAGATTTTAAGGTAAAGATAAGCAAAATGTATGCCCAAGAAATTTACCTCGCCATAATCCCAATTTTATGGATAATAATTATGAAAACAATCCTTTTAGTGCTAAATTTGCGACCGATTTTGATAACAAAAGGTCTACAACAATATGTCTAAAGACATCCGGATTAGAAAGGGGTTGAACATCAACCTCGTCGGGGCTGCTGAGCAGACGACATCCAAAGCCGTTACCAGTAACGTGTACGCCCTGAACCTAGATGATTTCCACGGAATCACTCCAAAAATGTTGGTAAAACAAGGGGAAGAGGTAAAAGCAGGGGAAGCTCTCTTTTACAATAAAAACAAAGCAGAAATGCACTTTGTTTCTCCTGTGAGTGGTGAGTTGGTGGAAGTAGTTAGGGGCGCAAGAAGAAGAATCTTAACACTTAAGATCCTTGCCGACAAAGAACAAAACTATATTATAAATAAGGTGCCGGATTTGGATACGGCCGATGGAGCTGCCATTAAAAACTACCTACTTCAGTGTGGGGGTTGGCCTTTCATCAAACAAAGACCTTATGACGTAATTGCCAACCCAGACGAAACGCCAAAAGCGATTTTTATCTCAGGTTTCAATACTGCACCTTTGGCTGCCAATGTTGATTTTATCCTTAAAGGTAAAGAACAAGAACTTCAGGCGGGTATCGATGCTTTGAGCAAAATGACTCCTGGTAAAATTCATGTTTCGATTGGGGACTCTACCAGGTCTCCATTTCTTAATATGAAAAGAATCGAGTTGCACAGGGTAAAGGGGCCTCACCCAGCAGGTTTGGTAGGTACGCAAATCAATCAATTTGACCCTGTAAACAAAGGAGAAGTTGTTTGGACGCTTTCTCCGCAAGATTTGTTGATGTTGGGAGAATTGGTGTTGACCGGTAAATTCAATGCCGAAAGAAAAGTGGCATTAGCTGGGTCTGTAGTGAAAACTCCACAATATTATACCACTAAAATCGGAGCTGAAATCTCTACCTTCTTGTACGCAAGTGGGGTAACTGAAGATCGTTTCAGATTGATCAATGGAGATGTGCTTACCGGAACCAAAACAAGTACCGAGGGTTATCTTGGTTTTTATAACAGTACCGTTACTGCAATTCCAGAAGGAGATGATTACGATCTGTTCGGTTGGAACAAGCCTATCTTCAATAAAATTTCCAATACAAGGGCTATGACCTTTTCTTGGATGTTGCCAGGAAAAAAATACAAATTGGACACCAATACCAATGGTGAGCACAGAGCTTTTGTGGTAACCGGGCAGTATGAGCAAGTTTTTCCAATGGACATTTACCCATTGCAGTTGTTGAAAGCCTGTATGGTTAAAGATTTGGACGAAATGGAGCAATTGGGGCTTTATGAAGTGGCTCCTGAAGATTTCTCATTGACAGAATTCATCTGCATATCAAAACAACCACACCAACAAATTATCAGGGAAGGATTGGATTTGTTGCAAAAAGAACTTGGATAATATGGGCATGAAAGATAAATTACATCAGTTAAAACTAAAGTATCAGGGCACTAAAATGGCTCCTGCCTTCAATGCACTGCATACTTTCCTTTATACGCCAAACGAAACTACGCACTCCGGTGCACACGTTCGTTCTGCCGATGATCTAAAAAGAACCATGAACACGGTAATCATGGCATTGGTGCCATGTTTGTTGTTCGGAATGTTCAACGCAGGATATCAACATTATTCGGCGATCAACGGTTTTCCAGAAAACTTTTCTCTTTTTGAGCACTTCTTGACTTGGGAAAACTTCTTGGTGGGTATCCCTACCATTTTACCTTTGGTAATTGTATCCTATGGTGTTGGTTTGGCCATTGAATTCTTGTTTGCTGTAATTAAAGGACACGAAGTGGAAGAGGGGTATTTGGTTACAGGTATGTTGGTGCCATTGATTATTCCAGTTGATACTCCACTTTGGATGTTGGCCATAGCCGTTGCATTCGGTGTGGTTATAGGTAAAGAGGTTTTTGGAGGTACAGGGATGAATATCCTTAACCCTGCATTGACTATTCGTGCTTTCTTATTCTTCGCTTATCCAACATGGATGAGTGGTGATAAAGTTTGGGTGCACGAAGCTGTAGAAAGAGCAGGTACTGCCGATGCCATTTCTGGTGAAACCGTTTTGGGTTCATTGGCAGCGGGGAGCGAACCAACTTTTTCGCTTGCAGATATGTTCTACGGATTCATTCCAGGTTCTGTGGGTGAAACATCAACTTTGTTGATTTTGTTGGGAGCACTTTTCTTGATCTTTTCAAAAATCGCATCATGGAGAATTATGGTAAGTGCCGTTTTGGGTTCTTTGGCCATGGGATTGATTTTTAATGGAGTTGTAGATGCAGGATGGTTGCCAACTTACAGTAAATTCTATACGTTAATGAGCTTCCCTTACTGGCAGCACCTATTGGTAGGTGGTTTGGCCTTCGGTATTGTGTTCATGGCAACTGATCCTGTAACAGGTTCACAGACCAATAAAGGAAAATGGATTTACGGTTTCTTGATCGGTTTCCTTTCCGTGATGATTCGAGTATTTAACCCAGGATACCCAGAAGGTGTGTTCTTGGCCATCTTATTGATGAACGTATTTGCTCCGACCATAGACCATTATGTGGTACGAGGAAACATTAAAAAGAGATTGAAACGATTGAAGACAGCCACAATTTATCCAAAATCTTCGGATGAGGTTGATTCATTAAAAACGGAAACAGCTTAATTATGGCAATCAGTACAGATAAAAATAGCTACACGGTAATCTTTGCGGTAGTTATGGTAGTTGTAGTAGGTTCTTTACTTGCCTTTGTAGCATCTGGCCTAAAACCAAAGATTCACGAAAATCAGCGCTTCGAAAAGCAGCAGAACATTCTGTATGCCATGGGCGTAAATGAAAATGAAGGTGATGGAGATGTGGTTTTTGTTCCCACTACATCAGTGGAAGAAGAATTTTCAAAATACATTACAGAACAATTGGTGCTTGATGGCTCCACTGCCGAAGCTAAGGAAAATGCATACTTAATTGATGTGCAAAAGGAAATAGTAAAAGCAAAAGCTGGTGAAAAAGCAGAACTCCCTTTATTGATTGGAGAGAAAGATGGAAAGAAATTTTACATCATTCCAATGAGTGGTAAAGGATTATGGGATGTTATTTCCGGATACATTTCCTTGGATGACAAAATGGTGGTTCAGGGGGTTTACTTCGATCACAGAGGAGAAACTCCTGGATTGGGAGCAAACATTAAGCAACGTTTCTTTATGGACGACTTTATTGGTGAATCCATTTTAAATGGAAATAGCTTTGAAGGTATTACCGTAGCCAAAGGGAACAACGATCCAATGAATAACGACAAAGAAGACAATGCGGTGGATGCCCTTGCAGGTGCAACCATTACAGGAAATGGGGTAACAGCCATGATCAAAGAAAGTCTGAAGTTGTACAAACCTTATTTAGAAACAATTAGAACAAATTAATATGGGACTACTTTCAAAAAAGGATGCAAATCTGATATTGGACCCCTTAGCGGACAATAACCCGATTACCATTCAGGTATTGGGTATCTGTTCTGCACTGGCAATTACAGCTGAGCTAAAAGCATCTGTGGTAATGGCCCTTTCAGTATTGTTTGTATTGAGTATGGGTAACGTGGTAATCTCATTGCTTCGTAACGTAATCCCGTCAAAAATTAGAATTATTGTTCAGCTTGTAGTGGTAGCAGCCTTGGTAATTATTGTGGACCAAGTGCTAAAGGCTTTCGCTTACGAATTGAGTAAAACCCTTTCCGTATTCGTTGGTTTGATCATTACCAACTGTATCATCATGGGTCGTTTTGAGGCCTTCGCTTTGGGTAACACACCAGGAAAAGCATTTTTGGATGGTATCGGTAATGCTTTGGGATATGGAATTATTTTGGTAATTGTTGGATTCTTCAGAGAGCTTTTGGGCTCAGGAACCCTATTTGGTTTCAAAGTGTTGGGTGATCCTGTGACCAAAACTGGTTTGTATTCCATCGGATACGAAAACAACGGATTTATGATTATTCCTCCAGCAGCATTGATTGTTGTGGGAATCATTATTTGGGTACAACGTTCCCGAAATAGAGAATTAATTGAAGAAGCTTAAACTGAAGAAGTATGTTAGAGCATTTAGAACTGTTTTTTAGATCAATCTTCGTAGACAATATGGTGTTTGCGGTCTTTTTGGGAATGTGTTCCTATTTGGCCGTATCCAAAAAAGTATCCACCGCAGTAGGTTTGGGTGCTGCTGTAATCTTCGTATTGGGTGTTACAGTACCTATGAACTGGTTGTTGGATAAATACCTATTGAAAGATGGTGCATTGGTATGGTTAGGCCCAGAATATGCCGATTACGACCTTAGCTTCCTTTCATTTATCCTTTTTATTGCTACCATTGCCACAATGGTACAGTTGGTAGAGATTGTAGTAGAGAAATTTTCGCCATCCCTTTATAACTCATTGGGTATTTTCTTGCCATTGATTGCGGTAAACTGTGCAATCTTAGGTGGGTCTTTGTTTATGCAAACCCGTGAGATTCCAAATATTGGATTGGCTTTCAATTACGGAATCAGCTCAGGGATTGGATGGTTCTTGGCTATATTGGCCATTGCCGCTATTCGCGAGAAAATCAGATATTCCAATGTGCCTGCCCCGTTAAGAGGATTGGGTATTACTTTTATCATTACAGGTTTAATGGGAATCGGTTTCCAGAGTTTTGGTGGAATGTTGACTGGTGACAACGAGGCACCGGAAGAAGCCCAGACCGCTACGGTAAAAGCTGAAGAAGAAAAAGAAATTAAAAAGGAGATTGTGGACGATGAAGATCAAGACAAAGCCATCTCTTATAACGAAGCCATAAACAAATAAAGATGATATTAGCCGCAAGTACCGGGGGTACTATTCTTATTACCGTAGTAGCATTTCTTGTTTTGTTGTTATTATTGGTGGCATTATTGCTGTTCACCAAAGAAAAATTATCCCCATCCGGTCCCGTAACCATTACCATAAATGGTGAAAAGGAAGTGGAAGTAGCCTCAGGAGGTTCTTTATTATCCACTTTGGGTAATCAAAAAATATTCTTGCCGTCTGCATGTGGTGGAGGTGGAACCTGTATTCAATGTGAGTGCCACGTACTTTCTGGTGGTGGTGAAGCATTGCCAACAGAAACTCCACACTTCTCCAAAAAAGAATTGCAGCATGGAGCACGTTTGGCCTGTCAGGTGAAGGTGAAGCAAGACATGGAAATCACAATTCCGGAAGAAGTATTCGGAATCAAAAAATGGAATGCCAAAGTGGTTCGTAACTACAACGTGGCCTCTTTCATCAAAGAATTTGTGGTTGAGATTCCAGAGGATATGAACTACAAAGCTGGTGGATATATCCAAATTGAGATTCCAGAATGTGAAGTAAAATATTCAGATATAGACATCACAGCTCACCCAGAAGAGCATGAAACTCCAGACAAGTTTAAAGCAGAATGGGATAAGTTTAACCTGTGGCCATTGGTCATGAAGAACCCAGAAACTGTTGAAAGAGCATACTCTATGGCTTCTTACCCAGCAGAAGGAAGGGAAATTATGTTAAACGTTCGAATTGCTACCCCACCATGGGATAGGTCTAAAAATGGATGGATGGATGTAAACCCAGGTGTTGCATCATCTTATATTTTTAGTTTAAAAGAAGGTGACCCAGTAGTAATTTCAGGTCCGTTTGGTGAATTCTTCATCAACGAATCAGAAGCAGAAATGCTTTATGTTGGTGGTGGAGCTGGTATGGCGCCGATGCGTTCGCACTTGTACCATTTGTTCAAAACTTTGAAGACGAATAGAAAAGTGACATACTGGTACGGAGGTCGTTCCAAAAGAGAGTTATTCTATTTAGAGCACTTTAAAGAATTGGAAAGAGAATTCCCTAACTTCAAGTTTTATTTGGCACTTTCAGAACCAATGGAAGAAGATAACTGGAAGGTAAAGAAAGACATAAACGACGAAGAAGGAGATGGATTCGTTGGTTTCATTCACAACTGTGTAATTGAAAACTACCTAAACCATCACGAAGCTCCTGAAGATATTGAATTGTATTTCTGTGGACCACCATTGATGAATAAAGCAGTGGAAAAAATGGGTCAGGATTTTGGTATTCCAGATGAGAATATCCGATTCGATGACTTTGGAGGATAATTAAAAGTTGAATCCTAACCTCGAGCATTGTCGAGAGGTATTTATAAAACCAACCGATGCTCTAAAGGCATCGGTTTTTTTTATTGCTATGAGTAGACCATTAACAGAACAAGAATTGCACAATTTGGCCATGAATATTGTGGGTCGTGAGTTGGAAGCTGATGGATTTGAGTTTATGGCCATTAACAGTAAGCTCAAAAAGAACCCGCAATACGTCTGTCTAAAGGAAAAAATAATGCATTTTATTGTAGTTCGAAATGTGGAATTTCCTCTAGACCCAAGAGAGTACGATGAGGAGTTGATGTATACAGTAAAGGAACATGCCATAAAGTTTGAGGCCAAAACCTACTTTGCTGGTGTTGGCTTGGCCAATGCATCCGATAGAACATTGCCTGTTCATTTAGATGAAGAATATATAGTGGATTATCAAGGATTAATAGAAATATAATGAATCGATTCTGGGTTTTAGGAGTACTAATATTGCTTTTATCATGTGGTCCAACTACAAATATTAAAAATCAAACTTGGGGAAATGCTTTGGGTACCACCTATTCCATCATTTACATTGCAGACCAAGAGTTGGATTACCAACAAGAAATAGATTCTGTATTTCAGGTGTTGAACCAGTCCATGTCTACCTACATCCCAACTTCCGATATTTCGAAAATCAATTTAGGTGACTCTACCATTGTGGTGGATGATATGTTTAAAGAGGTATTTGACATCTCAACAAAAGTTCATGAAGCTTCCAACGGCTATTTTGATCCTACTATTGGCGTTTTGGCCAATGCATGGGGATTTGGGCCTGGAGAACAAATTGAGCTTGATAGCCTGCGTGTGGATAGTTTATTAAGCTATGTGGGATGGGGAAAGGTGAGCATGAACAATGATAATACCATTTCAAAGGCAAGTCCCTCCATTCGTTTTGATTTTAATGCAGTTGCCAAAGGTTATGCTATTGATCGATTGGGAGCCATGCTCGATGCTAAAGGCATAAAAAACTATTTAGTTGAAGTAGGGGGTGAGGTACTGGCCAAGGGAATCAATCTGGTGTCTGGAAAACAATGGTCTGTTGGAATTGATGATCCTCAGGTAGAAACAGGACGCCAACTCAAATTGATTGTTTCCTTGAAAGATCAGGCTATGGCTTCTTCTGGAAACTACCGAAAGTTTAGGGTGGATCCCGAAACTGGTGAAAAATATGTACACACCATAAATCCAAAAACAGGCTATACTAAAAATTCCAGTGTATTGGCAACAAGTGTCGTTGCTGAAACTTGTGCCGTTGCTGATGCATTTGCTACAACCTTTATGGCAATGGATTTAGAAGAATCCAAGCAAGTAATCCAAGAGCACGGTGAGTTGGAGGCCTACATTATTTATTTGGATGAAAATGGCGAGACCAAGGAGTATTTTACTCCAGGTTTTGAAAAGCTAATTCAGAAATAATTATTTCTTCACCAAAGGGATGATTTCCCCTTTTGCCAATCTATATTTTTCAACTTCTTCTGCTGGAATTGAATGGGTGTAATCCACTTCTTCAACCTTAAAGCCAATGCTTCGGAGTTTATTAAAATAATCCCGTCCATAAATTCGAACATGGTCGTACTGTCCAAAGATCTTGGCTCGTTCTTTTTTGTCGGTAATGGAATCGTCCTCAAAAGTGACATCCCGTTTTAAGTCTTGTGGAATTTGAAAGATACCCCATCCGCCAGGTTTCAATACTCGATACAACTCTTGCATGGCCTTGGTGTCATCTGGGATGTGCTCCAAAACGTGGTTGCATAAAATCACATCAAACGAATTTTCCTCAAAAGGTAGATTGCAAATATCTGCTTTTACATCCGCCAAAGGTGAATTTAAATCAGTGGTGGTGTAATCAATATTATTTAACTTTTTGAAGCGCTTGTAGAATGCTTGCTCAGGGGCAAAGTGCAATAATTTTAAGGGTTGGGAAAAGAAATTGGTTTCGTTTTTTAAATACAACCAAAGCAAACGGTGTCTTTCTAAAGAAAGAGTAGAAGGGGAGAGTACATTCTCTCTTGGATTCTCATAACCATAAGGCAAAAATTTCTTGAATGATTTACCGTCGATCGGGTCTGTAAAGTTGTTTCCTTTCAGTGATAATGCTACCACTGGGCGCACCCAATAACTTAACCTGATTAATAAAGGCCTAGGGATTAGGTTCAGGAAATACTTGAATATTTTTGACACGAATTAATCGAATTATCACGAATTGGATTATAATACCAACTTCTTAGCACGGAACTCATCCTCTTCATCACTGGTAATGCCCAAAGCTTCGTAAATGTATTGGAAAGTAGAAAGCAATTCTGGCTTTCCGTCCACTAAGGCCACATCATGTTCAAAGTGGGCACTTGGTTTTCCGTCAGCAGTTAATATGGTCCAGCCGTCATTTAATTGTTTGATACGTCTGGTTCCCATATTGATCATCGGCTCAATGGCCACAACCATTCCATTAACAAATTTTTTCCCGCGACCTCGTTTACCATAATTGGGCATTTGGGGATCTTCGTGCAAGTCTTTACCCAAACCATGTCCAACCAACTCACGAACTACACCATAGCCGTGATCTTCGCAATATTTTTGTATGGCATAACCCACATCTCCAACTCGGTTTCCTTCTTTGAACTCTCGAATTCCGATGTACAGAGATTCCTTGGTAACCTTTAGTAATTTTCTAGTTTCTGCAGCCACTTCACCAACTTCAAAAGTATAGGCATGGTCCCCGTGATATCCATTTTTAACGGCTCCGCAATCCACTGATATAACATCTCCTTCTTTTAAAGGTTCGTTACTGGGGATGCCGTGAACAACTTGTGCGTTAGGACTCCAGTTTAGGGTATTGGGAAAGTCGTACATACCCAAGAATCCGGGAACAGCACCCTGTTCCCGAATAAATTCTTCGGCCATTTTGTCCAACTTTAAAGGATTGGCTCCTGGTTTTATTTCTTTCGCGAGCATGCCCAAAGTTTTGGATACTACCAAGGCACTTTCGCGCATCAATTCTATTTCCTCTGCTGTCTTTACATGAATCATAGGCGCAAAGATAAATTGATTCTATGGATTTAGTGGTATTGTTCCCTTACACCAATGGTTTTTGGGTCATAAGTTCTGGTTGCGGAACCCCGATCATTTTTAAAATAGTCGGTGCAATATCACCCAAAACCCCACTTTTAACATCTTTAATGTCTTTGTCAACAATAATCAACGGCACTGGATTGGTAGTGTGTGCGGTATTCGGAGTACCATCTGGGTTAACCATGGTATCGCAGTTTCCGTGATCGGCGATTACAATAGTGGAATACCCATTTTCCAAACCTGTAGTGATTACGTCTTTTGCGCATTCATCTACCGATTCACATGCTTTAACCGCAGCTTCCATTACTCCTGTGTGCCCTACCATATCTGGATTGGCAAAGTTGAGACAAACAAAATCAGCCTCTCCTTTTTTCAATTCAGGAACAATGGCATCACGAATATCATAAGCACTCATTTCGGGTTGCAAATCGTAAGTGGCCACCTTTGGTGAAGGACAAAGAATTCGTTGCTCACCTTCGAAAGGTTCTTCACGTCCCCCATTGAAGAAGAAGGTTACGTGAGGGTATTTTTCAGTCTCGGCAATTCGAATCTGTTTCTTCCCATTTTTAGCCAAGGTTTCGCCAAGTGTGTCCTTGATGTTGTCCTTATCGTAAATTACTTTGATGCCTTTAAAAGACTCATCATAATTGGTCATGGTTACGTAATACAGGTCCATTTTGTGCATGTTTTGCTCATGGAAATCCTGTTGGTTCAACGCTTGGGTCAATTCCCGACCTCTATCGGTTCTAAAGTTGAAGAAAATAACCACATCACCTTCTGCAATTTTGGCAAGAGGTTCGTTATTTGCATCAGTCAGTACCAAAGGTTTGATAAATTCATCGGTAACGCCCTCATCATAACTTTTTTGCATCGCTGCACCGATATCTTGAATTTTTTCTCCCTCGGAATTTACCACGACATCATAAGCTAATTTTACACGCTCCCAGCGTTTATCACGGTCCATGGCATAGTACCGACCAATTACAGTGGCCAGTTTAGTACTTTTATCTGCACAATAGGAAGTCAAATCCTCCAAAAAGCCTTTTCCACTTTTAGGATCCACATCGCGCCCATCGGTGAATGCGTGTACATAAGAGTTTTCAACTCCAGCATCATCTGCAATTTTGATAAGTGCCTTTAGGTGGTTGATGTGACTATGTACGCCACCATCACTTAACAAACCTAAAAAGTGAACTGGTTTATTGTTCTCTTTGGCAAATTCAAGGGCATCTGTTAATACTTTTTCATCCTTAAGGGTATCCTCTTGAACCGCCTTATTGATTTTGGCAAAATCTTGATAAACGATTCTTCCAGCACCTAGATTCATGTGTCCTACCTCACTGTTTCCCATTTGTCCTTCGGGCAGTCCTACATTCATTCCATCCGTATGTAAATCTGCATCGGGATAGTTTCTGTACAGTGAATCTATAAATGGGGTGTTTGCTTGTTCAATGGCCGAAACCTTTGGATCTGGAGATTTTCCCCAACCATCCAGAATCATTAGAATTACCTTTTTATTCATAGTAAAAAATTGTACCTCAAAAATAAAGTGAATTAGGCGTACACACTAGTTTTTGTTAAAATTTATCTTTGTGAATTTGTTAATTATTTTAAATGAAACATGAGATTTTGTTAAAGTTTGGTTATAAAACTGTTAATCCTGTAACATGTTCGGTTTTTATCAGTCTACTTTTATAACTAATATTCATTAATCAAAATCAAAACATCATGAAAAAAACAATCTTCACGGTTGCCATTGCATTTGTTGTGGCACTAACTGGCGTTTCTGCCAACGAACTAGGCTCCGATGCCGTTCAACCGACTACCGAAAATGTTGCTCCCGAACTAAGTGCCTTTTGTAAGGCAGTCATCCAAGGTGATGTGGTTACAGTTAAAAAGCTAATCGAATTAGGGGAAGACGTTAATCAAAAATCATTGGGTAGAGCACCCATTCATTATGCAAGTAGGTACAACAAGGTGGAAGTCCTTAAAGTTCTTATTGAAAATGGGGCCGACCTTAAAAAAAGATGTGACAAAGGTATGACTGCAAAGAAATATGCCGAACTGTCGCATGCCGATGAAGCGCTTGAAGTTTTAGAATCTGCTATGAAAAAATAGAGGGGTTTTATTCATCAAAAAAGCCCATCCAATTTGGATGGGCTTTTTCATTTCATTTACTTATGTAGTGTTCTTGCAAAAGAGTGTTTCTTTCGGCTTAAAATTCGAAACCGTTAAATGCTCTGTAAAAGAATGCGTAAAAAGCCATAAAAAGCATGACCGCACAAAAAATAGAGTACCCTTTTAATAAAAGTACCACAAAGCTTGGTTTACAATCGTTAAATGCCTCTAAATAGAGATTTTTAAAATGTTCTAGTGTTCCCATGTGTTCTCTCTTTTAAATAGCAAAATCGGCTAAGAGAACGGTTGTAGGATTTGGGGTTGACTCAAAGGTAATGAAATATTTCCTTCTCTATTTTTTAATCGATTAAGTGCCGATTCTATCGACCTGAATATTTTTGGATGGCTTCTTTTATATGTTCAATCCTGTTTTCTGGGTCGGGGTGGGTGCTTTGAAATTCAGGAACACGATTTGGACCTGCAGCTGCTTTTAAAACTTGCATTACCTCAATCATTTCGTATGGGTCGTATTTGGATTGAATCATGAAAAGCACTCCTAAATCGTCACTTTCCAATTCATCATCTCTACCATTGGTCAATAAGGTATTTTGACCTATGCCAGCCACTAGGTTGCCCATGTCGCCACCAACACTTGCGCCAGTGGCAAGGGTTTGCCAGAAACTACTTTCGGCAATACGTTCCGCAGAATGCCTTCCGATTACATGTCCTATTTCATGACCTAAAACTCCTGCCAATTGGGCTTCATTCAATTGAGAAAAAAGTGCGTAGGTGATAAAAATTTGTCCACCAGGAAGTGCGAAAGCGTTAATGGTTCTGTCATCTGCCAATAAATGGAATTCATATCGGTAAGGTGTTTCTCGTGCAATGCTATTGTTCACTAATCGATTTCCAACGGCGTCCACCAGCGATTGCATCCGTTCATCTGGATAAAGGCCTCCGTGTTGCTGTGCCATTTCTGGGGCACTCTGCAAGCCGATGGCAATTTCATCGGCAGTTGTCATGTTAATGTTTTGGGTTCTGCCCGTATATGGATTTTCCTCTTGATTGCTGCAACGACGAATAAAAGCAAAAGCCACAATCGCCAAGCCGATCAGGATGCGAATCCTCCAACTTCCTCTTCTCATAATGGTAGTGTTCTAGTAAGTTGAAGGTACAAAAAAGGCTTATAACAATTCTGGGTTGATGTCCAAAATATTGTCCTGCACATAGGTTCTCACAAAACCTGTTGTGAAGTGTTCAGATCCCAGAATGTCTTCCCTTTGAAGCAACTTCAAAACGTTGAGTCTTCTGTAATCCGTTAGCATAGGAATTGAGATAGGAGCATAACTATAATGCCAAGGTTCGTATTTAAAACCTCTTCGTCTTGGATTTTCGGTATAGACCAAATGAAACCCGTAGTCTTTGGAATTAATATCCATCCAAAGTTTCAGTTCGTCATAGGGTCCTCCAACTTCAAATTTATCAGCAACCAGTACATCGCCATCCACTTTTTTGTTGCCATCAATGATATCAATATCAGTACCCCAATGGTGTCTGCTGGTTCCAGGAATGGTAGAATATTCTATAATCTTGTCTATGGCATCAATGGGTTCCATATTGTCGGTTTGGGTATATTGGGTATACTTGCGTTCCCAAATACTTTTTTGACGGTAAAAATCCCGAAAGCTTGATGCAATTTTAATGTTGATGCCGTCTTCTTCTGCGGCACTTTTCATTTCCAAAAAGGATTCATAGGCTTCTTTTCTCAAATTGATTCCTTCACCATAAAGTGCAACATCTGCTTTGCCCATTAGTTCTTCGGTAGAGTATTCTGAAACTTCTCCTAAAGGTAAAAAAGGTGGTATGCTGAGGGCAAGACTAGAAGCTGAAGCTGTTTTTATGAAATTCCTTCTTTTCATCAATTTGGATTTTTGACCAATTTAAGAAGTATTTTTCAGTAAAACGGGCTGCTACAAAATTGGTTATTGGTCCAAGAACAAAAATCCTGTGTATTCCAATTCGAGGTCAAAGAGTGTGGCTGTATAAAAATAAACACCTTCTGGCAGTCCTTTTTCTTGCCCCAAAACTAAAGTGCCCGTATTGGCAATGCCCTGAAATTGGTTGGTGTAATTAACCTGTTCAAACACTTTTTGTCCATATCGGTTAAAAATACGAACAACGTTGTTGGGCGATTCTTCAAGTCCATCGATAACCAAAACATCGTTGATGCCATCTGCGTTGGGACTCAAAAAATAGTTGCCCAAAGTTGGATTGTTCACGGCGAAAGTATCGGTGGGTAATGGAATGGTACCAAAAGTGATGGCGGCATAATCACTTGGAACAAAAGTTTGTGAAGTAACAAACCCTTGATTGATATCCCCGCTCATTCCTGAATTGCCAATAATCACCCATTGATTGGCCGATTTGTTCCATCCAACAACAATGATAGATTCGAAAGTAGCATTGGGAATGGCAGCCAAATTACTTCGGTCATCCCAGCTAATAGTGACCTGGGCGGGCACATCACTTTGTACAATCCAAAATTCACGGTCCGAAACAGTGCCAATATCATTTACTTTGGTGAAGGTGTCAAAAGTGTTAAGCACGGAGGATGGATTGGAAGGGTTTTCGAAAAAATAGCCACAAATGACTAATGGCGTGTTGCCCTGTGAATTTAAAGTCAACGGTCTTAAACGTTGTGGGTCTCCTACTGGAAAAATAAACACATTCCTATCATTAATGGCAGCAAAACCAGTGATTTTTGAAAAATCACCTTCTCCAGTATATAAACCTTCGTTCATAAAACTGAGGTATACTGATTGAAGGTTGGTAGGCGTTAAAACGTCCCCATCCACAAAATTTACATTGTTCCGAACCATGATAGGGGTTTGCAAAAAAACGTTTGCATCCATAAAAATTTCAGCATCCCACAAACTTGGAGGAATACTTCCTGAAACTATAATAGCGCGGTTGCCATAAAATCCAAGGGTCCCCGTGGTTTGATCAAAGTTGGCATTATTGATAAAATCGGTATGCAGACCAATATTGGCATTGTTGTGCACTTGTACATTGCCACTGTTATAGAAAGCAGTTTGTGCCACGGCTATGCTGGTGGTGAGAACAAGTGTTATTTGGAGGAGGAGTTTCATAATTAAGGATTCACCACAATGTATTGCCAATTCGAGTTTGACTCTACAAAAGATCCTCCAGAAAATGTGTAAACTTGAACTGAAAATGTTTCCACTCCTTGACTTAATAATTGGATAATTGTTGGTGTTGATGCATTTTCAACGGTTAACTGAATTATTGAATTTGGTTCTACTGCAGTATTACTGATGGTGTAGAGTCCTGGGAAACCTAATACATTATTGGCTGCAAGAACTTTTGCAGCTGATGCTATTTCATCTGTTACAGTATCGACATAGGATTTAACGGCATTTTGAGATGGGTATAGCACATCTGAAGTACCTAATGCTACATTTGTGGATTTGTTCGCGAGGTCTTCTTTAAGTGC